>NZ_JYKA01000025.1 GCF_001676875.1 Chromobacterium subtsugae
GGTTAGTCGGGTGGAGGTCAATTTGCCAGAAATCTCTACTTTTCGCCGCTACGTTTTTGCGGGAGGAGGTCACACGGTTGGCCAGCCAAATATACCGATGCTGCCATCCAGTTATGTCTGAGCATCAAATGCCTGTTCAGTCTACCGTTGCGGAAGAGTCTGGGCATGGTGCATAGCCTGCTGCAATTGGCTGGGTTTGACTGGCCTGTGCCGGATCACTCCACCATGCCGTCGCCAGCGTACCTTGCGGGTCCGGATCAGCTATCGTCGCAGCAACGGCCCGCGGCATCTGCTGGTCGATAGCACCGGCATCCAGTTTCACGACGAGGGCGAGGGGAAACGCAAAAAGTACGGTGCCGAATATCGTCGCCAGTGGCGCAAGGTACATCTGGGCATCAATGCCGAAGCGCTGGAAATCCGTGCCATCGAAGTGAGCGGCAACGGCGTGGGCGACGCACCTATACTGCCTGAGTTGTTAATGCAGTTGCCTGCGGATAAGCCAATAGCTACGGCGACGCTGGATGGTGCTTATGACACGCAGGGTTGTTACGCTGCGCTGCTTGGGCGAGGGATTATGCCGGTGACTCCGCCGCGCAAGAGCGTCAACTAGTGGAATTGCAGGCCGCGAAGTCCGCAACGCAGCGATTGCGGCGTGCAAACGCTTGGGGCGACGAATCTGGAAACGCTGGAGCGCTTATCGCGCCGCAGTTTGGTGGAGACAACGATGCGCTGCTTCAAGAGGGGATGTGCTTCACGGTCTGGGCGGTAAGGGCTGTCGGGTATCTCAATAATCAAACTGGATCATACCCCGAAACATACCCCGCTTTTGCGCTGGAATCCATGAGATGGCTGCGGACGGCTCTGGAAATGAAAAAGCCCGCAGATCTAATGTCTGCGGGCTTTTTCAGTATTCCCAGAAGCTTCTGGGAATGAATCTTGGTGCCGGCGGCAGGAATCGAACTCGCGACCCCCTGATTACAAGTCAGGTGCTCTACCAACTGAGCTACACCGGCGAAGAGATTGGCATTATGCCGAGCTTTCTTTGGATTGACAAGCTAGTCACTGCGTTTTTTTATGCTTGGCGTGATGCTTCTTGGCTAGCTTTTTGTTTTTATGGTGTTTGTTTTTGTGTGCTTTGGCCGGCTTGTGGGCTTTCTTGGCGGCATGATGCGCGCCATGCGGCTTTTTCGCGTGTTTTTTGCCGGTGTGGCGGTGGTGCTTGGCGTGAGCGTGGGCTTTGGCGGGTTTCAGTTTGCCGTGGCTGGCCTTGGGGGCGTGATGCTTGGCGCGCGCGGCTTTGTTGTGGCTGGCGGCGCGGGGGGCTGCCTGGCTGGCACGTGATTTGTGCAGCGGTTTTGCCGCCGGAGCGGCCTGGAAGTCGCCCGGCAGGGGCTGGTCTTCCGGTTCGGCGTGGCTCACGGAACTGGCCATGGCCAGACCGATGGCGATCAAGGGACTGATGAGCTTGATAAGTTTCATATTGGCTTGAGATGTTGTTTGGATAAAACGAGCAAGGTTATGTCGCGTATTTGCCTATATTAGCATGTGTTCGGCATGCGGCCAGGGACTCGCGTGGCGCGACGCGCGCAGGCGGGGATGCCGAGATGCGATGGCGTTGGTGGCGAGTGGGCGGTATCGGATATGGCGGTGGCGGAAGGGCTTTGGCTGATGGCAGGGTTTGATGATTGTTGGCGCGGGATGGAGCCCGTCGCCATCTGGCAAATGCCGGCGGGCCTGCTATGGTTGAATTTCATGACCCTTTTGGAATAAAGGATTTTGCATGAAAATCACCTTTGAATACACGCCGTTTTCCATTGCCGCCTTAAAGGGGGACCCGCCGCCGATCAAGCAACTGCCAGATGGATATCCGGCGCCGGCCAAGGGCGATGTCTTCTTGCTGGGCGACCCGCCGCTGCGGTTGCTGGTGGCGGAGCGGCGCTATCGTTTCCATGGCGGGGAGTGGGGCCTGCACATCATGCTGGGGCTGGACGGCTAGCTTGGCGCTTTGGCGCGCACATGAAAAACCGCACAGCCAGTCTGTGCGGTTTGCTTTTGCGGTCAGGCCCGTGGGCGCTTAACGCTGTGTTTTGCCGGCGGCGCGCGCGGCCTTCACCGCCAGGAAGCGGGAGAAGGCGTCGATGCGGGAGGTGGTGCTGCCGTCCTGGATGCCGGCGTCGCTCATCATGGTGTAGTAGGCGCTGGGCTGGAACAGGGAGGTGAACAGGTAGCCGCTGCGCAGGTAGTTGGTGTCCTTGCTGTTGCCGGCGCCGGTGGTGCCGTTCAGGCGGCCAGCGTAGTGGCGGTCGCCAAGGCGCATCACGTCGAGGACGGTGTTGGCGATGGGCGCCAGCTGCGCGGCTTTCAGGCCGTAGCGGCCGCTTTGATACAGCCGGTACAGGCCGGCGGTGTCCAGGCTGCCATGGCTATTGTCCTCGCCGGAGGTGTCGGGCAGGGTGTAGCCCCAATCGTAGGCGGAGCGGCCGGCTTTGTCGGTGTAGCGGGTGAGGCCGGACTGGAGGAACCAGTCTAGGTTGGCCTGCAGGATCTGGTCGTAGCGTTTGACCAGGGAGGGATTGTCTCGCAGCAGCTCATGTGCCTGGGCCAGGTTGAGAAAGCCGTAACCGAACATCATCTGCTGGTTCCACGGCACCGGCTGTCCGCCCTTGTAGGGCGCGTTGGCGGCGAAGTACATCAGTTTGCCGTCGCTGAGCTTGAGCAGCGATTTCAGAATGTGCTGGTCGACCGTCTTGTCGGCCTCGCGCAGATAAGTCTTGGCGCGTTGCAAATAAGTGGCGCCGAAGAGGAAGGGGTCGCCGCCGGCGACCTTTTGGTCGTAGATGGCGCTGGTTTTCAGGATTTGGCGCGCGCAGCTGGCCAGGTGGCCGACCGGGTCGCCTTGTTCGCCGCCGGTCTGGATCGGACTGACGTCCGGCGTGTTCGGCCATACCGGGTCGATGCGGCCGGTCCAGATCACGCGCTGGCCCGTAGGGGCGGGCGCGATGTCATTGCGTTCCGACAGCAGCGCGTCGCAAAACGACACCATCTTGTCCAACAGCGGCTGGCTGGGGGCGATGTCGTAAACCAGCGCCATGGCTTTCAGGTTTTCGCCGCTGCGGCCCTGCGCCCATTCATTGCCGACATTGGACGCGCCTGGCTGCAGGCCCTGGGCGTAATCGACGAAGGACTGGATTTCATTGCGGGTGACCGGCCCATCCAGGCTGTCCACGGTCATGGCGGCAGCCTGCGCGTGGGCGCAGGCAAGCGGCAGGCTCAGCGTCAGGGCAAGGCTCAGCAGGGTTTTCTGTTTCACGATTGCTTCTTTCATCCGGGGGTGGGCAAGGCGAGCGGCATTGTGCAGCGCCTTTTTGAGCAAATATTCTATTTGAATTTTTGCCGCGGCGCGCGAGGGATTGCGCGTGAGTTTTATGCATGAAAGACAGGGGATGGGTTTGGCCGACGCCGACGTGGGATATTGCCGAAGTCGGGCTGGTTTTTGAGGCGGTTGGGCGAATGCGGCGCAGGGGCGGCGGGATCGAAACACCCCGCCGTTTCAGGTTTTCAGCCGAGCTTAAGTTTCCTGCTTGAGAATCAGCTCGCGGCCATGCGCGATCAGGTGGTGGGCGATGGAGATGGGGCTGGGCAGCGTCGGCAGCGCGTCGATGTCGAACCAGCCGGCGTCCTCGATTTCGTCTTCCTGCGGGCGGATGTCACCGCCGTCGTACTCGGCGGTGAAGGCCAGCATCAGCGAGTGCGGGAACGGCCAGGACTGCGAGAAGGCGTAGCGCAGATTCTTGACCCGGATGCCCACTTCTTCCAGCGTTTCGCGGTGCACGCATTCCTCCAGCGTTTCGCCGGGTTCGACGAAGCCGGCCAGCGCGCTGTACATGCCGGGGGTGAAGTGCGGGCTGCGCGCCAGCAGCAGCTCGCGGCCGCGGTTGACCAGCACCATCATCGCCGGCGAGATGCGCGGATAGTAGACTTGGCCGCAGCTGGGGCAGTGTTTGCCGACCTGGTCCCGGCTGGTTTGCAGCGGTGACGCGCAATGGCCGCAATAGCGGTGGCTGTGGCGGAACTGGCGCAGCTGGGCGGCGCGCGCCGCGGCCTGGATTTGCGCCGCCGGCAGCGCCATCAAGGCCGGCCGCAGCGGCAGCCATTCGCCTTGCTCGGGGCGGTTTCCCACCAGTTCGGCCATGAACAGATTGTGCTCTTCGTGCACGCCGAGAAAGCTGGTGCCGGTCAACTGGCAGCCTTCCGGCGGCAGGGAGGGGAGGCGCTTGTCCAGCAGCCACAGCTGGCTGCCGTCGAAAACGCACCAGCGCGCGGGCAGCGCCGGCGCCGGCTGTTGCGGAAGTTGAAAGGGCATGATGCCTCAGGCATGTTTCGACGCGTTCAGTTTACGCCCACTCCCGGCCCGGCGTACATCCAGTGTTCGCTTTGCCGGCGCACCACTTCGCTGAGCGAGCCGCTCTGGTCGTGGATCTGGCGCAGCCACTGGCTGTCGCTGTGGCGCTTGAGCGCGCGCTGGCGCAGCTGGGCCAGCTGGGCTTGGCAATTCAGCGCCTCGGCGTGCTCGTCCAGCGCTTTCAGGCTGTCCAGCAGGTCTTCCTGCAGGCCTTGCTGGCGATTGGAGCGGGCGTCCACCAGCACGCCGTCGAAGCCGAAGCGGCAAGCCTGGAAGCGGTTGTAGCTGTAGGTGAGGTAGGGCTCGGGGCTGATGTCGTGCCAGTCCTCGGCGAAGCAGCGCCGCGCCAGCATCTGGGCGTAGGCGGCCAGCAGCACCGGGGTGTCTATCGCCAGCGGGGTGTCGCAGATGCGGATTTCCACCGTGCCGTATTCCGGTTTGGGACGGATGTCCCAGTAAAAGTCCTTCATGCTGGCGACGATGCCCAGCGAGGCCATGCGCTGGAAGTAGTGGTTGAAACTGTCCCAGCTGTCCACCACCGGCATGCAGCCGGACAGCGGGAAGGCGTTGACGCTGGTCAGGCGCGAGGTCTGGAAGGCGGTGTCCACGCCTTGGTAGAACGGCGATGACGCCGACAGCGCGATGAAGTGCGGAATGTAGCGCGCCAGGTAGTGGTTGAGTCGCACCGCGGCGTCGCCATCGGGACAGCCGATGTGGATGTGCTGGCCGTAGACGGTGAACTGCTTGGCCAGATAGCCGTACAGCTCGGATACCAGTTGGTAGCGCTCCTTGGGGTAGATGCGCTGGTCGTCCCAGTGCTGGAACGGGTGGGCGCCGCCGCCGGCCAGTCCCAGGTTGAGCTTGTGGGCGCTGTCCACCAGCAATTGGCGTATCGCCAGCAGCTCTTCCAGCATCTGGTTGACGTCGTGGTGGATGGCGGTGCCGATCTCTATCATGCCCTGGGTGATTTCCGGCTTGATGTCGAAGCCGTGCGGCTTGCGGTTGATTTGCAACAGCAGGTCGTCGGATCCGCGCGTCAGGTTGTAGTCGCGGCGGTTCAGTATCATCAGCTCCAGCTCCACGCCCAGGGTGAGCGGCTGGCTTTGGTTGAATTCAAGCATGGCTGGCTCCTGCGGTTTCGCCGGCCAGGCGCAGCGCCAGCCGGGTGAGGATGGGGGCGACGATTTCGTTGATCAGCAGGGCGGCCATCAGCGCGGCGCTGAACGAGGTGGCGGCTTCGCCCAGCGACACCATGCCCAGGCCCAGCAGCAGCGCCGAGCCGCCGGTGAGCGGGCTGAGCGCCAGCCCCAGCCAGGCGCCCTGCTTGCGCGAGAGGCCGTTGCCGCGCGCGGCCAGCCACCACACCAGCATGCCGATGCCGCTGCGCAGGATCAGGCACAGCAAGGCCAGCTGCCAATGCGAGGCCAGCGCCTGCGGCGACAGGTGGGCGCCGGCGGAGACAAAGAAGGCCACCGTGAACACGTGGCTGAGCGACAGGATGCCCGGTTCGCTGACGGTGTAGCCGTGGCGCAGGCTGCGGGTACTCATGCCGGCCACCAATAGCGCCAGCAGCGCCAGCAGCTGCAGCATGTCGGCCAGGCCGACCAGCAGCGCGATCAGGCCGAACAGCATCACCCGCTGCGCGTCGCGCTGGTGGCCGCCCAGCCAGCGGTTGAGCTGGGTGGTGACCAGGCCGGCGGCCAGGCCCAGCGCCGCCGAGCCCAGAATCAGCCAGCCCGGCATCAGGATGCCGTCCTCCACGCTGTGGTTTGCGGACAAATGGCTGTAGGACAGCGCCAGCGCGAAGCCTATCATCGCCAGCAGGCTGGACAGCGCGGTGGCGGTCAGCAGCCGTTCGCTCACCTGGCCGTCGGCGCGCGATTCGCGCACGATCTCCAGCACTACGATGGGCGAGGTGGCCATGCCCAGCGCGGCCAGCATCAGGCTGGCGGCGGGGCCGAAGCCATTGCCGCTCAATAGCGCGTACAGCGCCGCGAACACCAGCAGGCAGTAGAGCAGGGTGGTGGCCAGCAGGGTTTTCTCCAGCCGCAGCCAGCGCAGGTCGACGCGGCGGCCGGCCTCGAACAGCGCGATGCCCAGCGCCAGCTGCACGAACAGCGAGGCTTCGTTCAGCAGCTGCTGGTCCAGCAGATTGAGGCTGTACGGGCCGATGAGCAGGCCGGTGACGATGTAGCCGGTGATAGCGGGCAAGCGGGCGACGCGCACGGCGATCTGGCCGCCTATCACGCCCAGGGCCAGCAATATGCCGAACGCCGCCAGCGGGTTCAGCGCCAGATCGTGCCAGATGGGGACGGTCATGTTTTTCTCCTGTGATGCAGGGCGGGGAGCCATTGAATTGCGCCGCCGCGCCCAAAGGTATTCATGACTGACGCGATTCAAGGCCAAGAGTTCATGCTGCTAGACTGGATGCGCCGCCTGGGCGGTAAGCGGGCGCCCCCCGCATTGCTGGAAAAACTGCGGGAAGAAGCCGCGGCGATGCCGTTGCTGGCCGGCCTGTCCGCCGAGGAAAACGGCCGCCTGCTGCAGTTGGCCGGCGAGCTGCTGATGGCCAAGACCATCACCGCGCTGGAGGATATGGAGGTGGACGACGCCATGCGCTGCCGGGCGGTTCTGCAGTTGGCGTTGCCCGGCATGAACCTGGGAATCGGGGCCTATGGCAACTGGCGCGAGGTCGTGCTGTATCCGGCGCCCTTCGTGGTGCGCAGCCGCTGGCAGGACGGCATGGGGCTGACCCACGAGGGCGAGCAGGTGCTGATCGGCCAGGCGCATTACCAGGGGCCGCTGGTGCTGTCCTGGCCGGATGTCAACGAGTCGCCGCTATTGGATGGCTGGAACGTGGCGCTGCACGAGATCGCCCATCAGTTCGACATGCTGGATGGCCCGGCCAACGGCGCGCCGCCGCTGCACAAAGGCATGGACCGCGCGTTGTGGAGCCGGGTGTGGAACCAGGCCTACCGGCAGTTCTGCCGCGAGGTGGACCATGGCTTGGAAGGCTGGCTGGACCCGTACGCCAGCGAGAACCCGGCGGAGTTCTTCGCGGTGCAGAGCGAGGCATTTTTCGAGATTCCCCATCTGCAGCGGCGCGATTACCCGGAACTGTACCGGCAACTGAGCCTGTTCTACCGGCAAGACCCGGCCGCGCGGCTGCCCGAAGTGGCGGAGGCCGACCTGCTGCCGCCCCCGCCCCCGCCTCAGGCCTGAATGCCGGCCGCCAGCCCGGCGTCCCGCCGCCGCGCCAGCAGGTAAACGCCGACCAGCAAGCCCAGCAGGCATTGCAGCAGCAGATAGTAGGCCGGCGCCATCGCGTCGTATTTCAGCCAGACCGACAAAATCACCGGGGTGAGGCCGCCGGCGAAGGCGTAGGCGACGTTATAGGAAAACGACAGCCCGGAGAAGCGCACCGCCGCCGGGAAGGCGCGCACCATCACCAGCGGCACCGCGCCGACGATGCCGACGCAGAAGCCTTGCAGTGCGTATAGCGGATAGAGTTGGCTGCTGTCCACCGCCAGCACGGTGTAAAAGGCGTAGCTGCTGGCGCCCAGCAGCAGGCTGCCGCCGATGAAGGTGAGGCCGCTGCCGATGCGGTCGGAGAGCACGCCGGCGACCAGGCAGCCCAGGGTCAGCGCCACGATGGCCAGGCTGTTGGCGCGCAGCGCGTCCACCGGCAGGATGTTGAATTGCTTCTGCAGATAGGCCGGCGCCATCAGGATGGCCACCACGATGGCGATGGCCAGGAACCAGGTGGCGAACATCGACAGCGCCACCGCCGTCTTGTGCTTCTTCAGCACCGTTTTCAGCGGCAGCTCCTCGGACAGCGCCTTGCGCGCTTTCAGCTCGGCGAATACCGGGGTTTCATGCAGCCATTGACGCAGCTGCATCGCCACCAGGCCGAACACGCCGCCGATCAGGAAAGGCAGGCGCCAGGCCCAGCCGGCGATCTGCTGCGGGGTGAAGGCCAGGTTGATGGCGGTGGCGATCAGCGAGCCCAGCAGGATGCCGGCGGTGAGGCCGGCGGTGATCATGCTGCAGGCGAAGCCGGTGTGGCGGCTGGGGGAGTGCTCGGCGACGAACACCCAGGCGCCCGGCACCTCGCCGCCTATCGCCGCGCCTTGCAGAATGCGCAGCGCCAGCAGCAGCAGCGGCGCCCAGATGCCGATATCGTGGTAGGTGGGCAGCATGCCCATCGCCAGCGTCGGCAGCGCCATCAGCAGGATGCTGAGGGTGAACACCCGCTTGCGGCCCAGCAGGTCGCCGAAATGCGCCATCACGATGCCGCCCAGCGGCCGCGCCAGATAGCCGGCGGCGAAGATGCCGAAGGTTTGCAGCTGGCTCAGCCAGTCGGGCATGGCGGGGGGGAAGAACAGCTTGCCCAGCACCACGGCGAAGAACACGAAAATGATGAAGTCGTAGAATTCCAGCGCGCCGCCCAGCGCGGCCAGGCTCAGGGTCTTGTAATCCTGGCGTTGCAGCGGGCGGGCGGAAGGCAGAACGGGTGGGTGCTTGTCCATCGGTGGCTCTCCTCTTGTCTTGGTCTAGTTATGAGCGGACCGTATGGTTTTGGAATGTCGGCCGCTGCAGCCAGAGTAAAGGAGCCTCCGCTGTCTGACAATACGATGGGGGGCGGCTATTTCACCGCGCCGTCCATGCCGCGCATGAAGAAGCGCTGGCAGCACAGGAACACCAGCAGCACCGGAGCGATGGCGATCACCGCGCCGGCCGCCACCATCCGGGTGGAGGTGGCGAAGGCGCCCTTCAGGTACAGCACGCCCACCGACAAGGGATAGAGTTCCGGTGTTTTCAGCACCACGCTGGGCCAGACATAGACATTCCACGACCACACCAGCGTGAAGATGCCCAGCGTGGCGAGGTAAGGCAGGCTGAGCGGCAGGCAGATGCGCCAGAACACCTGCCAGTCGCCGGCGCCGTCCATGCGGGCGGCGTCGACGATTTCATCGGGAATCTCCTCGAACGCGTGCTTCATCAGATAAATGCCGAAGGCGCCGGCCAAGGATGGCAGCACCACGCCCAGCCGGCTGTCGTCCAGCCCCAGCCGCGAAATGGTGACGTAGTTGCTGATGAAGTTGATTTCGCTGGGCAAGAGCAGGGTGGCGAGAATGGCGTAGAACACCAGTTGCCGGCCGCGAAAGCGCAGCTTGGCCAGCGGGAAGGCGGCCAGCGCCGAAACGACCAGCGTGCCGGCGGTGGTCAGCCCGGAGATCCACAGCGAGTTGCAGAAGAAGCGCCCCAGCGGAATGGCGTCCCACACCGCGATGAAGTGGCGCCAGCCGGCGTCGCGCGGCCACAGCTCGGGCGGGAAGTCGAACACCTGCTCGCCGTTGCCGAAGGCGATGCCCAGCGTCCAGATGAAGGGATAGCAGCAGGCGAAGGACAGCGCCAGCAGCAACAGGCTATGGGGCAGGCGGCGCAGCGCGCGGCGGCGCGCGGCGGGGCGAAGCAGGGCGATGGCGGTCATGGCGTCCTCAGCGGTGGTCGGCGCGGATCAGTTTGAAATTCAGCCAGGCCAGCAGCAGGCAGACCAGGGCCAGCGTCAGGCCGGCGGCGGCGCCGCGGCCGAAGTCCAGCTGGTTGAAGCCCTGGTGGAAGGCGTAGTACAGCACGGTGTAGGTGGAGTTGAGCGGCGCGCCGCGCGTCATCACCAGCACCTCTTCGAAAGCCTTCAGCGCGTCCAGCGTGGAGATCAGGCTGCAAAACAGAATGGTGGGCTTGAGCATGGGCACGGTGATGCGCCAGAAGCGCTGCCAGGCGTTGGCGCCGTCCAGCCGCGCCGCTTCCTGCATCTCCGCCGGTATCGATTGCAGGCCGGCCAGGTACAGCACCATGTAATAGCCCAGGCCGCGCCACCAGGTGACGAACATCACCGAATACAGCGCCAGGCTGTCGTCGCTGAGAAAGCCGATGTCGCGCTCCGCCGCCAACAGCTTCAGCCAGTGCAGCGCGCTGTTGAGCACGCCGTAATCGGCGTACATCCAGTTCCACATGATGCCCACCACCGACACGGTGGTGACCACCGGCAGGTAAAGGGCGGCGCGGAACAGCCGGATGCCGGGCAGGCTGCGGTTGGCCAGCACCGCCAGCGCGATGCCGGACAGCTGGATGGCGGGCACCACCAGCAGGTATTTCAGCGAGTTGGCCATCGCCTGCCAGAACACCGCGTCGTCCAGCAGGTCGCGGAAGTTGTCCAGCCCGACCCATTGCGGCGGCGACACCAGGTCGTAGCGGGTGAAGGCGATGAAGCCGCCGAACAGCAGCGGCCAGAAGGTGAACACGGCCAGCAGCAGCAGGGCCGGCGCCAGGAACAGCCAGGCGTTGCGTTCCGACGATTTCATGGAGGGTTTCCGCGGGCGCTGAAAAAATGCCCCTCTCCGGCTAACCGGAAGGGGCGAGGAGGAGAGACTGGGCTCCTGTCGCTACTGCAAGTGCCGGTTCCAGAAGGCGGCGGCGTCGTCCAGCGCCTTCTGCGCGTCTTTCTTGCCGGTGACGGCGGCTTCCACATTGTCCACCAGGCTCTTTTTCAGATCGGCGACCCGGGGGACGCCGGTCAGCACCAGGGTACGGATATTGCGCGCCACCTTGGCGCCTTCGATGCGCGAGCTTTCGATCGCGCCGCCGTCGGCCGAGGCCTTGACGAAATAACTGTCGGCGAGCGCCTTCTGTGTGGAAGGGAAGGTGGCGCCGGTCACTTTGGAGAAGGCCAGCTGCTGGCTGTCGCTGGTCAGGAAGCGGGCGAACTTCACCGCCTCCTGCTGGGTGCGCGCCGGCAGGCCGCGGGACACTGCCCAGCTGAACAGGTAACCGCCCTGGACGATGCGGGTCGGCCCCAGCGGCGCCGGCTGCACCACGGTGGCGGCGTAGATGCCGCGGGCGTCTTCCCGGGCTTTTTGCGCGGCGGTGGGCGCGGTTTCCATCATCGCCAGCCGGCCGCTGTTGTAGAGCTTGACGCTGTCCTGATAGTTGTCGTCGGCGAACAGGCTGTCGCGCGCCAGCGCGCCGGCCCGGTAGGCGTCGGCGAACTTGCGGACCAGCGCGGCGTGCGCCGGGCTATTGAACACCGCCTTGCCGTTCTGGATCAGCGGCAGGCCCTGGCCCAGCATGATGCCGTCTATCTGGCCCAATTGCGGCAGCAGGCCGGGCACGCCGGTTTTGGCCTTGATGATTTTGGCCAGCCGCAGCTCGTCGTCCAGGCTGGCGATGGGATGGCGCGGATCCAGGCCGGCCTTGCGGAACAGCTCGCCGTTGAGCGTCAGCACATTGACGTTGTTGTACCAGGGCAGGCCGTACAGCTTGCCGCCGAAGCTCAGGTCGGCCAGCGCGTTGGGCAGGTAGGCGGACTTGTCGGCTCCCAGCGCGCTGTCCAGCGGGATCAGCGAGCCTTTTTGCGAATACTTGAACAGCCGCGGCACGTCGTGGTTGACCAGCGCCGGCGGCTTGCCGGCGGCGATGGCGGCGTTGAGCTTGGTTTCGAAGTTGTCGTTGAACACGTCCACCCACTGCACTTCCACATCCGGGTGCTGTGCTTCGTAGGTTTTCTTCACCGCGGCGAAATAGCCGTCGAAGCGCGGCTTCAGCGAGTCGGTCCAGAATTCCAGCTTGACCTTGTCGGCATGGGCCGGCGCGCCGAGGGCGCAGGCCAGCAGGGCGAGGCAGGCCAGCGCCTGTCGGTGGGGTTTCATCGCAGTCTTCTCCTTAGTGTTTTTCAACGTTGCAGCAACAGCAGCGCGCCGCGGGTGGCATCGCCCTGCGGCGGCACCAGTTGCTGGCGGAAACCGGGCGGCAGCCAGTCGCGCAGCGCCTGTCCCAGGCCGCCGCACAGCGCCGTCGGCAGCTCCGAGCGCGGATCGAGCGCGCGGGCGATGGCCCAGGCGTCCTCGCCCGCCTGCCGCAGCAGCGCGTCGGCTTGCGGATCGGTGCGGGCCGCGGCCAGCACCAGCGGCGCCAGCTGGGCGAACTGCGCCGGCGTGGCGCGGCCGTTCCAGCCCATCATGCTTTGCCAGCTGCCGCCGACGAATTCCAGCACCGAGCGAGTCAGCGGGCCGTGGCTGCTGCGGCCGTCCAGCGCCATCTGGGTGAGCTGGGCCGCCCGCTGTCCCAGCCAGGCGCCGCTGGCTTCGTCGCCGCTGGGATAGCCCCAGCCGCCCACCTCGCGGTGGCTGCCGTCGGCGTACAGCGCCTCGCCTATGCTGCCGGTGCCCAGCGCCACGATCACGCCTGGTTTGCCGGCGTGCGCGCCCAGCAAGGTGGTGAAGCCGTCGGTGGCCAGCTTGAGCGCGGCGAAGCCGGGGGATTGAGCCTGAAACTGCCGCGCCCATTGGCTGTTGTGCACGCCGGACAGGCCGATGCCCAGCGCGCAGTCGCGGTAGCTGGGGCTGGCGACGCCGATGCGCGCGAAAGCCGCGTCCAGCGTGGACAGTATCGTGCGCCAGGCTTTTTCCACGCCCAGCGACAAGGCCGATCCCGGGCCTTCCGCTTGCGCCAGCACCGCGCCGTCGGGCGCGGCGACGCAGGTCCGTGTGCCGGTGCCGCCGCCGTCGACGCCGATCAGGAATTTCGCTGGAATGTGCATGCTTGGTATGGCCTAGCGGCCGCCTCATCAATGATGACATTTGGATTTTCAGCAGTAAAGCATTGGCTATTTATTTCGTCAAGTTGATTTATTTAATTGCCTTGAAATGACAAATGCTTGCCGGTGGCGGTGGGCCGCGCCATACTCCCGCCTCATGAAATCGCCTGCCGCCAAGCCGGACCCGCTGATGGTGTCCGGAACCAATCTGGAGCACGCCCGTTCGCACAATCGCCGGGCGGTGCTGGAAACCATACGCCGCAATCGGCAGCTTACCCGGGCGGATATCGCCAGAATGACGGCGCTGACGCCGCAGACGGTATCGAACATCGCCGCCGAATTGCTGGAGGCCGGCGTGCTGTCGGCCGGCGAGCCGCTGCGCGACGGCGCGCGCGGCCAGCCGGCCATTCCGTTGAGCATCAACCCCGACGGCGCGTATTCGATAGGCGTGCAGCTGGATCACCAATCGCTGATCGCGGTGGTGGTGGATCTGGCCGGCCAGGTGCGCGCCAGGGTGGAACTGGCGGTGAAGCGGCCGTCGCCGGGGGCGGCGCTGCCCTTGATCGCCGACGCGGCGCAACGGCTGCGGCGCGAGTCTGGCCTGGATTGGAGCCGTTTGCTGGGAATGGGCCTGGTGATGCCGGGGCCGTTCGGCGTGGAGGGCATGACCTCGGTGGGGCCGACCACGCTGCCCGGCTGGGAAAACATCGATGCCGCGGTGCTGAGCGCGGCGCTGGGCATGCCGGTGCTGCTGGAGAAGGATGCCACCGCGGCGGCGATAGGCGAGCGCCTGTACGGCATGGCCAGCCAGCTGCAAAACTTCGTTTACCTGTTCATCGGCACCGGCCTCGGCGCGGGCTTGTTTCTGGATGGCCGCCTGTACGCGGGCGGCCGCCACAACGCGGGAGAGGTCGGCCACATGATCGTGGTGCCGGGGGGGCGCGCCTGCGAGTGCGGCAACCAGGGCTGTCTGGAGCGCTACGTGTCCTTGCGGGCGCTGTACGAGGCGCTGGGGCTGGCGGATGGCGCGCTGGCCACGCCCGAGCACCTGGCGCGGCGGGAAGTGGACGCGGCCGGCGAGGCCTGGCTGGCAAGCGCGGCCGCTCCCTTGCGGCAGGCGGTGAACATCCTCGAATGCCTGCTGGACATCGACGCGGTGGTGATCGGCGGCCTGCTGCCCCCGGCCTGGATGGAGGCGCTGGTACGGCGTCTGGATCCCTTGCCGGTGTCCACCCGGCACCGCGGCGGCGAGCGCCTGCGGCTGGGCAGCGCCGGGCGCGACGTGGTGGCGCTGGGCGCCGCCGCCCTGGCGATTTTCGACGAATTCAATCCGCAGTACGAGGTGTTGCTGAAAAGCGGCCGCGGCTGAACGGGCGGGCCGCTCATTCCTGATATCCGGCAGAGGAGGGCGTGATGGCGCTGCAGTTTCTGTTCAATCATCTGGGGTTTGAAACGTCCGCCGCCAAGCGCGCGCTGCTGCAGGGGCCGGGCGACGCGGCGGTGGACAGCGTGACGGTGCTGGACGCCGAGCGGCGTCCGGTGCTGCGCAGCCCGCTGCATGCTTTGGGGCGCGTGGACGGCTGGCGCGATTGGCACTACTGGCAGGCCGATATCAGCGCGCTGCGGGCGCCGGGCCGCTACCAGCTGTGGCTGGACGGCAGCGCGCCGCCGCTGCTGTCGGCGCCGTTCGAGGTGGCGGATCGGCGCTTCGGCACGCCGTTGCTGTCCGATCTGCTGCACTACTTCAAATCGCAGCGCTGCAGTGGCCTGTACGACCAGGCCGACCGCCAGGCGCGGGTGGAGGGGACGGATGAGCGGCGCGACGCGCGCGGCGGCTGGTTCGACGCCTCCGGCGACTGCTCGAAATATCTCAGCCACCTTTCTTACGCCAACCACCTGAATCCGCAACAGACGCCGCTGCTGGTCTGGAGCCTGGTCCGAGCCCGCCGCGCGCTGTCGGCGCAGCCCAAGTGGTTTGACGAGCGGATGACGGACGAGGCGCTGCATGGCGCGGCCTTTCTGCTGCGCATGCAACACGAATCGGGCTTTTTCTACCAGACATTGTTCGATGGCTGGAGCAAAGACGAAGACCGGCGCAGCCTGTGCGCCTATTCCACCCAGCAGGGGCTGCGCTCGTCCGCCTTCCAAGCCGGCTGGCGCCAGGGCGGCGGCATGGCGGTGGCGGCGCTGGCGGCGGCGGCCGGCTTGTCGCGCGACGGCGACGCGCCGCGCGAGGCGATGCTGGCGGCGGCCAGGCGCGGCTTCGTCCATTTGCAGGAGCATGGCTTGTCCTACCTGGCTGATGGCCGGGAAAACCTGATCGACGACTATTGCGCGCTGTTGGCCGCGTGCGAACTGCATGCCGCCACCGGCGACGGCGATTACGCCGACGCGGCGGCCGAGCGAGTGGCTTGCCTGCTGGCGCGCCAGCATGAGGACGGCTGGTTTTGGCTGGACGACGAGCGCCAGTTCAGTTATTGCCACGCGTCCGATGCCGGCCTGCCGGCGCTGGCGCTGGCGCGTTATCTGGAAACGCTGCCGGATGGACTGTACGCGGCGGAGGCGGAACGGGGCTGGCGGCTGGTCATGCAGGGCGAGATGGCGCGCAGCGCCGTTCAGGAGGGGAACCCCTTCGGCTATCTGCGGCAATGGGCGCAGCGGCCGGGCCGGACGCCGGGGGCGCGCTTCTTCATGCCGCACGACAACGCCAGCGGCTACTGGTGGCAGGGAGAGAACGCCAGGCTGGCTTCGCTGGCGGCCGCGGCCTGGGCGGGCGGCCGGCGCTGGCCGGAGCTGGCACCGCGGCTGCACGGCTACGCGCAGTCAGCGCTGGACTGGATTCTGGGCATGAATCCTTTCGATACCTGCATGCTGCAGGGCCATGGCCGCAACAACCCGCATTACGAGCCCGGCTACTACAACGCCTGCGGCGGGGTATGCAACGGCATCACCGGCGCGCCGGGGGCGGAGGGCGGCATCGCCTTCCTGCTGCCGGAGGAAACCGACATCAGCCAATCGTGGCGCTGGAGCGAGCAATGGCTGCCGCACGGCGCCTGGCTGTTGCTGGCGCTGGCGTTGCGGCAGTGGTTTGACGGCGCGCAATGAGGCAGCCGATTTTCGCCCGCCGCGCTGGCGCGGCCATCAATTGAAATGCAATATGCATAGGTTGGAATGTTTCCAACCCTGCTTCGATGAAGCAGAGCAACTCAGATGGAGCGAAGCGATGAACGGATGGAAAATGGCGGCGCTGGCGGCGGCGGCGGGCTGGAGCATGGCTGCCTCGGCGGGGATAAACGATTGCGGCACCACTTACGCGGTGATCAACAGCGGTTTCGACATGCGCGGCACCAATGGCTCGATCAACTACATCGGCGCCAGCACGCCTAATCAGCTGATGATTTCCGGCAATGTGAACGGCATGCAGGTGACCCGCTACATCGATTTGGTGGGCTTCACCGTCAGCGGCAGCTGGGGCAACCTGGCCGGAGCGGCCTGGCCGGGCGGCGGCATCACCAGCTTGGTGATCAACGGCAAGGAAATGGACATCAGCGGTTGGTCGCACCTGCCGGGCCAAGGGGCGGGCAGCGTGATGACGACGGCCAAGATCGTGTTCGCCGGCAATGTTTCCTTCGGCTATAACAGCGCCGGGGTGGCCAACGCCAATTCGCGCATCAACTACCTGGCACCGTTCCCGGCCGGCGGCGCGCATGCGAACAAGGGCTTGATGCTGGGCGGCACCACTTACAGCAATGGCGTGCCCAATGGCTCGTTCATGGGCGGCTCGGCGATGGATTGCCCTGCGGCCAAGTAGGCGGGGCGGGCTGCAATGAAAAAAGCGGCGGGATGACCCGCCGCTTTTTCGTGCTTGACGCGATTACTGCGCGCTGGTGCGCGGACCGCGGTTGCCTTGGTAGCCGCCTTCGCGGCGTTGGCCCTGGTAGCCGCCTTCGCGACGCTGGCCTTGGTAGCCGCCTTCGCGACGCTGGCCTTGGTAGCCGCCGTTGCGACGATCGCCGTAGCCGCCCGGCTTGCCGTTGCGGCGCGGGCCGCCCTTGGACGGACGACGGGTCGGCTCCATGCCTTCGATCACGCCTTCGGTGATGGAACGCTTCAGGTATTGCTCGATGCGGCGCACCTTGTGCGACTCTTTCGCTTCCGCCAGAGTGATGGCGGTGCCGTCGCGGCCGGCGCGGCCGGTACGGCCGATGCGGTGCACGTAGTCTTCAGCTTGCTTCGGCAGGTCGAAGTTCACCACGTGGGTGATGGTCGGCACGTCGATGCCGCGGGCGGCCACGTCAGTGGCAACCAATACCTTGATGCGGCCGCGGCGCAGGTCGTTCAGGGTGCGGTTGCGCCAGCTTTGCGGCATGTCGCCGTGCAGGCAGGCGGCGGAATAGCCCTGGTCGGCCAGCTTGTCGGCCAGCTCTTCGGTATACGCCTTGGTGGCGGAGAAGATCACGCACTGGTCGAAGCCGGATTCCTTCAGGATGTGATCCAGCAGGCGATGCTTGTGGTTCAGGTCGTCCGCGTACAGCAGGTGCTCTTCGATGGTGCCGCCCGAGGTTTCGGTGCGGGCGATCTCGATGCGCTGCGGATCGCGGGTCATTTTTTCAGCCATGCGGCCGACGATGCCGTCCAGCGTGGCGGAGAACAGCACGGTTTGACGGGTTTCCGGCGTAGCCTTGACGATGGCTTCGATATCGTCGATGAAGCCCATGTCCAGCATGCGGTCGGCTTCGTCCAGCACCAGCATTTCCAGGCGGGAGAAGTCGATGCGGCCAGAGCGCATGTGGTCCATCAGGCGGCCCGGAGTGGCCACGATCAGATCGATCGGGCGGGACAGGGCGCGAATCTGGAAGCCGAAGGAGGAGCCGCCCACCAGGCAGGCGGTCTTCATCCAGCGCAGGTCCTTGCCATATTCCAGCGCGTTCTTCTCAACTTGCTGCGCCAGTTCGCGGGTCGGGGTCAGCACCAGCACGCGCGGGCCTTGGCCCTTGCCGGTGGAGCGTTCCGACAGCTTGGTCAGCGCGGGCAGCAGGAAGGCGGCGGTCTTGCCGCTGCCGGTTTGAGCGGAAACCAGCAGGTCGCGGCCAGCGATGGCGGCCGGAACGGCTTCGGCTTGAACCGAGGTCGGGGAGGTGTAGCCGGCAGCTTCCAGAGCGCGCAGGATGGTCGGGGCGATGCCCAGATCGGAAAAGTTCATGTATATCCTTTCAGGCCGGATGATGCCGGCGTCACTTATAGCCAGATTTCGTGGCGGTTATACGGCGCCTGTGGGCCGTAAATCATCGGCACTAACCTGGCAAGCGGCGAACAGCGGTCCAGTCGAAAGCGACATTATTGCTTGGACGAAGCCTGGAAAGGGTCAGGGACGATGAAAACACACTCGGGCAAGAGGCGTGAGGTTTGGATTTGCCCGGTGAAAATGCAAGAGGCCGGACTGTACGCTAATTTTCGCTCGATTGCAACTATTTTTCGCAATCAGCCTGGGTAAGTGTTTGATTGTTTATGGCTTGCCGATGAGGTTTTTTTAAAAAAAGATTGTCCGTCCACGGAGGGTGCGCCTGGCGCTGGCGATTCGGACGCCGGCCGCTACACTGGACATATATAAAGGCTACCGGGCTACCGGGCTACCGGGCTGGCGGGCCTGGCGATGGGCCGGCCATTCGGCGCGGATAGGCAGGCCGTGTCGCGGCGTTCGCCGCGATGGCGGGGCGGGCATTCATGATGCGAAATCTGGTGCGGTGGTTGTCCGGGCGAGCGGCGCAGGCCCGGCCTGCGGTCGTGTACGGCCTGTCGATGGCCGGCAGCGCCGCGCTGGCCATGGCCGCGCTATTGGCGCTGCAGTGGTGGGCGGCGGACGCCGAATTGTCGGCGCGCGCGCAGTGGCTGGCGCGGCAGTTGGCGGCAGAGCTGGCGCCGGCCGGCGCGGCGCTGCCGAGAGCGGGCGCGGTGGCGATCGATGCGCCCGCCTGCCTGTCCGCGCGCGCGGCATTGACATCGCTGGTCCAGCAGACGCCGCATGCGCGCTACGCGATCCGCCGCCTGCCCGATGGCCGCTGGTGCGGATCGGACCAGGCCCGCTCCGACGCGCTGTCCGGCGAGCGGCCGCTGGAGTGGGCGCGCTCCGGCGCGGGGGCGGCGACGCTGGTGCTGCGCGGCGGCATGGCGGCGCTGGAGCTGGAAACCGGCTGGCTGCGGGCGCTGCTGTCGCAAGCGCGCGAGGCGGGAGTGGATCTGCAGGTGAGGCTGGAGGGCGGGCGCTTGTCCGCCGACGGCGCCATCGTGCCCGCGGGCGGGCATCCCGGCGAGGCGGCGTTCCCGGTGGCGAACCTGGCGGCGGACATGGCGGTGGCGGGAAGCGTCGACGTCTGGGCCTTCGCCAGCCGCAGCTGGGCGGCGAGCCTGGAGGCGCTGCTGCTGTCGCTGCTGGCGGGAGGCATGCTGGCCGCGTGGCTGTTGCGCGGCGCCGGAGTGCGCAATGCCAGCGATTGGGAAATCCTGGAGGGGATACGCCACCAGGAGTTCTTCGCCCATTACCAACCCATCGTCACCGCGGCCAGCGGCGAGTGCGTCGGGGTGGAAATGCTGGCGCGCTGGCGTCATCCGGTGCAGGGCAATGTCCGTTCCGACTTGTTCATCCAGACCGCGATAGACGCCGGCCTGATCGTGCCGCTCACCCGCTACCTGCTGAAGCGGGTGGCCGGCGAGCTGCGCCAGGTGGTGCTGCCGCCGGGCTTCATGGTGGGCATCAATATCGCCAGCGAGCACTTGTCCATGCCGGAGCTGGTCAACGATTGCCGCGAAATGCTGGACATGCTGAACGAAAAGCAGGCGGTGCTGGTGCTGGAGGTGTCAGAGCAGACGCCGCTGCGCGAGGCGTCGGGCGCGCTGGACGTGATTCGTGAGTTGCGCCTGCTGGGCGTGAAGCTGGCGTTGGACGATTTCGGTGCCGGCTATGCCGACAAGGCTTATCTGCAGCGCTGGGGCTTCGATTACCTGAAGGTGGAGAAAGGCTTCGTTTCGGCGCTGGGGCAGGAGTGCCTGCGCGGCAATGTGCTGGACGGGCTGCCGCTGTCATCCGAGGAGATGGGCGTGCGGGTGATCGTCAAGGGCGTGGAGACGCAGGGGCAGCAAAGCTATCTGAACGTGAAGGGTTTCGAGCTGCTGCAGGGCTTCTATTTCGGCAAGCCGATGACGCTCAATCATTTTCGCCAGTGGCTGTATTCCGGCATTGTCGAGGACCGGCGCCACGCCCAGCGCCGCTCGCCGACGGGGCGGCGCGCATCGGACCGGGGCGGCGGCTAGGGCTGGCGGGTTGGGGCGCGGGGCCGTGTTTGTTACAATGCGGCCCTTTTTTGTTTGTAAGGAAGCAGTGGAATGGAGTATGCCGTGCAGCGCTACGCGGCCACCCGGCCTTGGGCCAAGCGGGTGGGCCAGCTATATGTCCAGGCAGCGCAGGTCGCCGAGGCGAGGGCGCAGATGAAGGATGTGATCCGGCGTGAGCTGGAGCGCGCGGCGCAGGTATTCGAGATTCCGCAGTCGGCGATAGGCTGCGAGCTGGCGCTGGCCGAGGCCTGGGGGCATTTCGTCCGCCAGGGCCGGGTGGTGTCGCATTTGCGGGACGCGCTGGCGCTGGCGCTGGGGCAGACCCGGCAGCCGGGCAATCTGCCGGATACGCTGGCCTTGCCGGCCGAGGCGTTCTTCCTGCATGTGCCGGGCGAGGGCGGGGCCTTTGTCGCGCACCAGCCGGAGCGGCGCGCCTTGCTGCTGACCCTGGTGCGGATGGGTTTCGCGCCGGACGGCGTCAACTGGCTGCAGGCCGCCGATCAGGTGGAGGTGGTCCGGGTGGAGTATCCGGGCGAGCTGGCGCCGCAATTGGCCGAGGTGGGCGAGACATGGCATGGCCTGTTGGCGGCGGTGCTCAATGGCCTGGCGATGATGACCCAGCCCAAGCTGGAGCGGGTGAAGGGTTGGGAAGCCGGGGCGCCGGCCGAATGGGTGGCCGCCGCCGGGCATCCGACCTGCGCCAAGACCCGGCAAAAGGCGCGTAGCCAGCTGCTGAAAGCCGGCTTCGGCGAAATCACTTTCTGCGAGGCGGCGGATCTGGCTGCCGGAGCGGACTATTCCAGCCAGGGTTACTGGCGCCGGCAGGCGCTGGGCGGCGACAAGGGCCATTCGCGCCTGGTGTGGGTGGCGCCGCGCTGAGCGCTAATATTCGTTGAGCAGCCGGCGGACCAGTTCGCGCAGCTTGTCGATGTCGAAGGGTTTGCTACAGCAGGCGGCGATGCCGGCGTCTTCCAGTTCGGCCTGTCCGACATGCTCGCTGTCGCTGGTGATCATCAGGATGGGCGCGCCTTCCTGCGTGCCGCTGGCGCGGATGCGCCGCGCCAGCTCCATGCCGTCTATCTGCGGCATGTGATAGTCGGTGATGATCAGCTGGAACGCCTCCTGCTCTATCAGCTGCAACGCCCGCTCGCCGCCGCTGCTCTCGCAAAAGTGTTCGAAGCCCAGCTTCTCCAGCACCTGGCGGATGTGGTGGCGCGAGGTGCTGCTGTCATCGATGATCAGCACGTTCATCAGCGCCATGTCGGCGTCCACTTCCGCGCCCAGGCTGTCGCAGTTGATGAAGCTCATCACCGATTGCATGGCGGCGTGCAGCTCTTCTTCGCTGAACGGTTTGGGCAGGATGGCCAAACTGCCGGCCTGGCGGATGGACTCCAGCCGCTCCTGCTTGGTTTCGCTGGAGATCAGGATGAAAGGGACGTCGTACAGGTCATGGCTGTCGCGCAGCGTCTGCACCAGCTGGCTGCCGGTCATGTCCGGCAGGTGGTAGGCGCTGATCACCAGATTGGGCATGCGCTCGCGCGCCTGCTGGATCAACTCTTCGCCGTTCGGGTGGATTTCGATCTGGGCGGCGCCCAGCGCCTCCAGCGCCTTGGTGATGATCTGGGCCTGGACCGGCGAGGGCTCGGCCAGGGAGATCAGTAATTGTTCTAGAGCCAGCATGCCTCTGCTCCTGCATTGCGCTTTATTGCATTATTGACGGTTTTGGCACGATTTTTCTCATCGGGCAAGCAAAATCCTCAACAAAGCTGATCTGGCGCGGGCGGAAGGCCTTGGCGGCAAGTTTTGCCGCTTGCCGGCGCGGCGTGCGGCGGGGTTTTTGCCGGGGATTGGCGAGAGGCTTTTAAAACAAGGATTTGGGCGCGTCGCGTGGGCTGGCACGCTTTGTGCTTTATCGATGGCCAGCAAGGAGGTTGTTCATGCTAGACAAGATTGCCCACTATTTCGATTTCCAGCAGCGCGCGCTGAATCTGCAGGCCTATCGCGCCGAGGTGATAGGCAGCAACATCGCCAATGCGGAAACCCCGTACTACAAGGCGGTGGATTTCGATTTCAAGGCAGCCTTGCAGGCGCAGCAGGACAAACAGGG
The DNA here is from genome assembly GCF_001676875.1 of Chromobacterium subtsugae. Classification (GTDB taxonomy): domain Bacteria; phylum Pseudomonadota; class Gammaproteobacteria; order Burkholderiales; family Chromobacteriaceae; genus Chromobacterium; species Chromobacterium subtsugae. The sequence continues at coordinate 22,438 of NZ_JYKA01000025.1, forward strand.
CAAACTGGCCATGGCGGTGACCGATCCGCGCCACCTCGCCAGCGAGGCCGGCGGCGTCAACGCCAACGTGCCGATGCAGTACCGCAATGCGGTGCAGCCCAGCCTGGACGGCAACACGGTGGACATGGACGTCGAGCGCGGCGCCTTCGCCGACAACGCCTTGCAGTACCAGACCACGCTGACCTTCCTCGGTAAGCGCATCAGCAGTCTGAATTCGGCCATTCAAGGTTCCGGGAGTTAAGGTTAGATGTCTCTGTCGAATCTGTTCAATATCTCCGGCTCGGCGCTGTCGGCGCAGTCGATGCGGCTCAACGTGGTGGCCAGCAACCTCGCCAACGCGGAAAGCGCCACCAGCTCCACCGGTCAGCCCTACAAGGGCAGGCATGTGGTGTTCACCGCGGTGCCGGTGGACGCGGCGCAGCCGCAGGTGGCCGGCGTGAGAGTCACTTCGGTGGTTGAGGATCAATCGCCGCCGCGGCTGAAGTACGAGCCGGGCAACCCGCTGGCGGACGAGCGCGGCTATGTGACCATGCCCAACGTCAATCCGGTGGAAGAGATGGCCGACATGATCGCCGCTTCGCGGGCCTATCAGAACAATGTCGAAATGATGAACACCGCCAAGAGTCTGCTGCAGAAAACCCTGCAGCTGGGTCAGTAAATTTTATCGCAAGGATGACGGCCATGGCCTCCGCTACCAGTGCAACCTCCCCGTTCAACTACAACTCGCTGAACAACCAGCCCGCTCCGGGCAGCACTTCCGTCCAGGCGGCCAACGGCTCGTCCACCGGCAGCGGCACCGCGGCCGCCAGCGCCCAATCCCTGCAGAACAACTTCCTCACCCTGCTGACCGCGCAGTTGAACGCGCAGGATCCGCTCAATCCGATGGACAACAGCCAGTTGACCAGCCAGATGGCCCAGATCAGTCAGGTCTCGGGCCTGCAGACGCTGAACCAGACCATGCAGCAGCTGGTGACGGCGCAGAACTCCACCCAGTCGCTGATGGCCTCCAGCATGATAGGCAAGAACGTGATGGTGGCGGGCAACGCCCTCACCGCGCCGGCGGCGGGCAAGACCGTGCAGGCCGGCGTGGTGCTGAGCGGCCCGGCCGCGTCGGTGACCATCAGCGTGCTGGACAAGAACGGCAACGTGGTGGATTCGGTTCCGCTGACCAATCCGGGCGCCGGGCTGAACACTTTCAGCTGGGATGGCACCGATTCCAATAAGAACCCGCTGCCGGCCGGCAATTACACCTTTACCGCCAAGGTCACCCAGGCCAGCGCCGGCGGCACCACCACCGCCACCGCCTACAGCAACCAGCAGGTGAAGGCCGTGTCCTGGGCGCAAGGCACGCCGATGCTGGTGCTGTCCGGCAATACGCAGGTTCCGTTGTCCAGTGTTGCGCAGATGTCCTGAAGCACTCTGCCGAAAACAAGCTTAAGTTAAGGAGTAGGAAAAATGGGCTTTCAGCAAGGCTTGAGTGGTCTGAACGCAGCGTCCACGCAGCTGGACACCATAGGCAACAACGTCGCCAACGCCAATACCGTCGGCTTCAAGAGTTCGCGTACCGAATTCGCCGACTTGTACGGCAACAGCCTGTACGGCATGACTTCCACCACGCCGGGCATCGGCACTCAGGTGTCGGCGGTGACGCAGAATATGGGCAGCGGCAATCTGGAGACTACCGGCCGCAGCCTGGACTTGGCTATCAATAACTCTGGCTTCTTCATCATGGGCCTGCCCAACGGCACCCAGGCCTACAGCCGCAACGGCCAGTTCCAGGTGAACAACCAGGGCTACATCGTTAGCACCGCCGGCAACTACCTGCAAGGCTGGACCGCCAACGCGCAAGGCGCGATCTCGCAGGGGCCGGTCGGCAATCTGCAACTGACCAATACCTCCATTCCGCCGACGGCCACCAGCAAGATGAATATGGCGGTGCTGCTGAATTCCGCGTCCACGCCGCCGACCACCGCGCCGATCAACAATCCGGCGCAGCCGTCGTCCTACAACTGGACCAATAACCAGACGGTGTATGACAGCCTGGGCAATTCGCACCAGATGACGTTCTATTACTCGCTGAATACGCCGGTGGCCGGCGCGGGCAATACCTGGACGGTGAACGCCTATGTCGACGGCGCGGCGGCGACGGCGCCCAGCACCTTCACGCTGAGCTTCGACACCAACGGCAACCTGACCACCAACACGCCGTTCAATGTGACCTTCACGCCGCCTTCGGCCAACGGCTCCGCGGCGCCGCAGACCGTGGCGGTGAATTTCGCGCATTCCACCCAGATCGCGCAGAACTTCTTCACCAGCCCGGTGACCCAGGACGGCTCCGCCCCGGGCACGCTGCAGACCATCAATATTTCCGCCAACGGTTTGATCCAGGCTAGCTTCTCCAATAGCCAGACCAAAACCATCGGTCAGGTGGCGCTCGCCAACTTCATCAATCCGCAGGGCCTGCAAGACACCGGCGGCAATCTGTGGACGCAGACCGGCACCTCCGGTCCGGCCACCGTCAACGCGCCGGGCTCCGGCAATACCGGCACGCTGTCGGCCGGCCAGGTGGAGGACTCCAACGTCAATCTGACCAACGAACTGGTGAACATGATCACCGCGCAGCGCTACTACCAGGCCAACGCGCAGACCGTGAAAACCCAGGACACCCTGATTCAGACCCTGCTGAACATCTAATCCAGGTAGAGACTGAAGCATGGATAAAGTGTTGTTTCTGGCCATGACCGGCGCCAAGCATGAAATGTGGCAGCAGGCCACCACCGCCAACAACCTGGCCAACGTCAACACCAACGCCTTCAAGGCGGACTTGGCGGCGTTCCGGGCGCTGCCGGTGGTGGGGGACGGCGCGCCGACGCGCACCTACGTGGTGGACAACACCATAGGCTTCGACGCCAGCCAGGGCAGCCTGCAGCACACCGGCAACCCGGCTGATTTCGCGCTGGGCTCGCCCGGCTTTTTCGCGGTGCAGGGGCCGGACGGGCAGGAGGCTTATACCCGCGACGGCGGCTATGCGCTGGACGCCAACGGCCTGATGCGCACCCGCACCGGCCTGCCCATCATGGGCGACGGCGGCCCGATCACGGTGCCGGCCGGCTCGCAGGTGCAGCTGGGCGCGGACGGTTCGGTGCTGGCCATTCCGCTGTCCGGAACCAACCGCACCCCGCAGCTGGTGGGCCAGATCAAGATGATCAATCCTGGCCCCAAAGACATGTACAAGGGCGAAGACCGGCTGTATCACGTCAACGGCGGCGGCACCGCTCCGGCCAGCGCCGACGTGAAGCTGGTGCCGGAGACGCTGGAATCGTCCAACGTCAACTCGGTGGACGCGCTGGTGCAGATGATTTCGCACGGCCGCCAGTACGAACTCAATATCAAAATGATGCAGACCGCCCAGCAGGATGACCAGCAGGCGGCGCAATTGTTGTCGGTCACCAGCTGACCGCGGCCATAGAACAAGCAAGGTAACTCGCCATGATGCGCGCACTGTATATCGCCAAGACCGGCATGGACGCCAGCCAGTTTCAGCTGGACGTGGTGTCCAACAACCTGGCCAACGTCAACACCATAGGCTTCAAGGGCAGCCGCGGCGTGTTCGAGGATCTGTACTACCAGACGCTGCGCCAGCCGGGCGGCCAGCTGGCCAATGGCAATACCAATCCCACCGGCCTGCAGATCGGCACCGGCGCGGCGGCGGTGGCTTCGTCGCGCATTTTCAGCCAGGGCAGTCCGCAGCAAACCGGCCAGCCGCTGGATCTGGAAATCGACGGCGACGGTTTCTTCCGCATCCTGCAGCCGGACGGCACCACCGCCTACACCCGCAACGGCCAGTTCCAGCGCAACTCGAACGGCGACGTGGTCAATCCGGACGGCCTGCCGCTGAATCCCAACATCAATATCCCGGCCACCGCGCAGCAGATCACGGTGTCCAGCGCCGGGGTGGTGCAGTACACGCTGGCCGGCGCCACCGCGCCGCAGACCGCCGGCACCATCCAGCTGACGACTTTCATCAATCCGCAGGGCCTGCAAAGCTTGGGCAGCAACCTGTATCTGCAGACCGCCGCTTCCGGCGATCCGCAGGACGGCAATCCGCAAACCGACAGCCGCGGCGCGATCAAGTCCGGTTTTCTGGAGTCGTCCAACGTCAATGTGACTGAAGAACTGGTCAATATGATCACTGCCCAGCGTTCGTTCGAAATGAACTCGCGCGCGGTGACCACCGCCGACCAGATGCTGCAGAAACTGAGCAATATGTAATGAATGGGCGCCGGCGGCCGCCGGGCCGAAGGGAGGAATGGCGATGAAAACCAATCTGGTGATGCTGGCCGTGGCGCTGTTGGCGCTGGCGGGCTGTGCGGTGCAGGAACCGCCGCTGGTGCAGACGCCGACGACGGCGAAGCCGCAGCCGCGGGCGATGGGCATTCCCGCCAATGGCGCCATTTTCCAGGCGGCCAGCTATCGGCCGCTGTTCCAGGACGGCATGCCGGTCCAGGTGGGTGACACCTTGCAGGTGATGATCCAGGAAAACTCCTCGACTTCGGCGTCCGAGCAGACCACCGACACCCGGACTTCGGCGCTAACGTCCAACATCACCGCCGGCGTCAAGATACCGTTCCTGCCAAGCGGCCTGGCCGGCGGCCTGGGCGGCACCAACTTCAACAGCTCCGGCTCGGCCAACAATACCGGCAAGGGCAACAACCAGGTGGCCACCAGCTTCGTCAGCTCCATCACTGTCACTGTGATCGACGTGCTGGCCAACGGCAATCTGGAGGTCAGCGGCGAGAAGCAGGTGCGGATCAACAGCGATACCGAATCCATCCGCCTGTCCGGCGTGGTCAATCCGCGCGACATCGCGCCGGACCGCACCGTGTCCTCGCTGAAGATAGCCGACGCGCGCGTCGAACAGCAGACCAAGGGCAACAACCGCCTATACAATGAGCCGGGTTGGTTGTCGAAGATTTTCATGTCGCTGCTGCCGATCTGATCGGCGCCCGGCATAGGGGTGGAATGATGAAGAAATGGATCGTGCTGGCCTGTCTGTTGCTGGCGTCCCTGCCGGCCTTGTCGGCGCAGCGCTTGAAGGATATCGCCAATATCGGCGGCGTGCGGCCCAACCAGTTGATAGGCTACGGCCTGGTGGTCGGCCTGGACGGCAGTGGCGACAAGGTCACTTCCTCGCCGTTCACCGGCCAGGCGATGATCAATATGCTCAATCAGCTTGGCGTGCAGGTGCCGCCCGGCACCAAGATAGACCCGAAGAACGTGGCGGCGGTGTCGCTGACCGCCACGCTGCCGGCCTTCTCCAAGCGCGGGCAGATGATAGACGTGACGGCGTCGTCGATAGGCGACGCCAAGAGCCTGCGCGGCGGCACTTTGCTGTTGTCGCCGCTGAAGGGCGCCGACGGCCAGATCTATGCGATGGCCCAGGGCAATGTGGTGGTCGGCGGCGCGGGCGCGTCCGCCGGCGGCAGCTCCACTCAGATCAACCAGTTGAGCGTGGGCCGAATTCCGGCCGGCGCCACGGTGGAGCGCGAGGTGCAAACCGCGCTGGGCGACGGCGAATTCATCCATCTGGAGCTGCAGGAGGCGGATTTCACCACCGCCAACCGCGCGGTGCAGGCGATCAACAAAACCTTCGGTGCCGACACCGCCCGCGCGGTGGATGGCCGGCTGATCGAAGTGAGGGCGCCGTTCGACAGCAACCAGCGGGTGCAATTCCTGTCGCGGATGGAAAATATTGCCGTCGACCCGGCAGATGTTTCCCCTCTGGTCATCATCAACGCCCGCACCGGCTCCATCGTGATGAACCAGGCGGTGACGCTGTCGTCCTGCGCGGTGTCGCACGGCAACCTGTCGGTGACGGTCACCAACACGCCGCAAGTCAGCCAGCCCAACTCGCTCTCAGGCGGCAAGACCACGGTCACCAATCAGGCGGATATCGTGATCAACAGCACCGGCGGCAAGGTGGTGGGCCTGAAGGGGGGCGCCAATCTGTCGCAGGTGGTCAACGCGCTCAATGCGCTGGGGGCGACGCCGCAAGACCTGATTTCCATTCTGCAGGCGATGAAATCGGCCGGCTCGCTGAAGGCGGACCTGCAAATCATCTGAGCCTGCGTGGGTTACGGCGTGGTGGCATGATTATTGCTTTTTGCGGCTCAAGGAGTAATTGATGACCGCCAAATTCCAAGCCGTCGCGCCGCAGGACGCGCTTAGCCGCCAGCTCGCGATCGACCCCAGCCACATGCGCAGCCTGAAGGCCAAGGCCAGCAGCGACCCCAAAGCCGCGGCGCGCGAAACCGCGTCGCAGTTCGAGGCGCTGTTGATGAACACCATGCTGAAAACCATGCGCGAGACCAAGTTCGACGATTCGGAAGAGTCGAACGGCATGGATACCTATCGCAGCATGGCGGACCAGCAGATGGTGCAGGCGATGAGCGCCAACGGCGGCCTGGGCCTGGGCGACATGATTTACCGCCAGATCGCCAGGCAATCCGGCTTCAGCCCCGACGAAGGCCAGACGCACGCGTTGAACAGCCGCCCGGTCGCCGGCCAGTGGTCGCCGGTTCAGCCCATCGGCCAGCGCATGCAGCAAGCTTACCGCAGCGCCCAGGGCGCATCCGGCGCGGCCGTGGCGGACTCGCCGACGGCTGCCACGCCGGTCGGCGGCGGCCGCGCCTTCGCCAGCAGCCTGCTGCCGCATGCCCGCGCCGCGGCGCAGCAGCTGGGAGTGGCGCCGGAGTGCGTGGTGGCGCATGCGGCGCTGGAAAGCGGCTGGGGCAAGCGCGCCATCCGCAACAGCGACGGCTCGGACAGCCATAATCTTTTCGGCATCAAGGCGGGTTCCGACTGGCAGGGCAAGACCACCACTATCATGACTACCGAATACAGCGGCGGCGTAGCGCAAAAGCGGATGGAAACCTTCCGTTCCTACGACTCCTACGCCGATGCGTTCAGCGATTACGCCAAGGTGCTCAAAGGCTCGTCGCGCTACAAGAACGTGTTGAACCAGGGGCAGAACATGTACGGTTTCGCGCAGGGCCTGCAGTCGGGCGGCTATGCCACCGATCCGCGCTACGCGCGCAAACTGGTGGATGTCGCCGCCAGCCTGGCGCAACAAGTGGCCAAAACTTGATCAAGTTTTGGCAGAGTCGGCCGATAGAGATGAAGAATTGTAGAGGGTAATCATGGCAATCGTCGGAGCTGATATTTTCGGCATAGGCCTGAGTGGGCTGAATGCGGCGCAAAACGCGTTGTCGGTGACCAGCAACAACATCTCCAACGCGTCCACTCCGGGCTACAACGTCGAGTACATCACGCAAGCGGGACGCCAGCCGCAGAATGTCGGCTTCGGCTTCCTGGGGCAGGGCGTGGACGTCACCAACGTGCTGCGCACCTATAGCCAGTATCTGGCCGGCCAAGTGCAGAGCGCGCAGACCGGCAGCAGCTATTACACCACTCAGCTGCAGCAGTTGAACCAGATCAACAACATGATCGGCAACTCCACCCAGAGTCCGAATCCGGCGATCCAGTCCTTCTTCGGCGCGATGCAAACCTTGTCGCAGCAGCCTTCGTCGCTGCCTACCCGGCAGAACGTGCTGAGCATGGGGCAGGCGATGGCGGCCTCCATCACTTCGCTGAACAGCCAGCTGGTGCAGCTGCAGCAAGGCGTCAACGGCCAGGTTCAGACCGCGGTGCAAAGCATCAATGCGCTGGCTCAACAAATCGCCAATCTGAACAAGCAGATCGGCGCGGCCACCGGCGGCAACACCCAGGCGCCGCAACCCAACACTCTGCTGGATCAGCGCGATCAGGCATTGCTGCAGCTGAACCAGATGATAGGCGCCACCGCCTCGGTGCAGAGCGACGGCTCCTACACGGTTTCCATCGGCAGCGGCCAGACCCTGGTGACCGGCGGCACGGTGAACCAGCTGGCCACCCAGGCCGACCCGAACAATCCCAGCAATCTGCAGGTGGGCTTCACCAATCCGAACAACACCCTGACCATTCTGCCCGACACCATCCTCAACAGCGGGCAGCTGGGCGGCTTGCTGAACTTCCGCGACGGGGCGCTGGCGCAGACGCAGAACCAGCTGGGCACCATGGCGATCGATTTCGCCGCGGCGATGAATTACCAGAATTCGCTGGGAGTGGATTACAACGGCCAGCCGGGCGGGCCCATCTTCAAGGACCTGTCCGCCTACGCCAGCAATCCGCAGTATGCCGCCGGGCAGTTCCAGGTGACGATGGGCGATCCCAAGCTGCTGGCCACCGCCTCCAACCTGGTTGCCACCGGCACCGCCGGCAATCCCAGCGGCGTGACGATGAGCGCGGTGTGGTCCAGTCTGCCGGGCACTTACGCCACCAGCATCAATGGCACGCCGCCGTCGTTTCCGGCCACCACCAGCCACCCGTCCAGCGGCCTGACCAATATGACCATCACCGCGTCGGCGGCGCCGGTGTCGATGACCGCCACCATCGCCGGGACCAACGGCGGCGGACCGTACAACGTGGTGCCGGTCACCGGCCAGCCCAACGCCTACAAGCTGCAAACCACGGCGACACCGCCGGTGGACGTGGGCATAGGCTTCCAGCTGTCCGGATCGCCTGACCCGGGCCAGACCTTCACGGTGGGGCCGAAGCCGATTCCGGCGGTCGGGACTGTCACGCCGCCGTCCGGCGACAACAGCAATCTGCTGCAGCTGACCGCGCAACAGAACATCGCGCTGGTGAATGGACAGTCGTACCAGACTTATTTCACCTCTACGGTCACCACGGTGGCCAACCAGACTTACGCGGTAGGCCTGCAGAACACGTCGGCGCAGAACACGCTGCAACAGGCTACCCGGGCCAATTCCAACTTGACTGGTGTCAATCTGGACCAGGAGGCCGCCAATCTGATCAAATACCAGCAGTCCTATCAGGCCTGCAGCAAGGTGATCCAGATTGCGCAGAGCACCTTTTCCAGCATTCTCAACATCATGTCCTGAATATTCGCGAGAGGAGAGCGGCGATGCGCATCAGTTCAGCGACTTTATACCAGTCCGGCATAGATAATATGTCCAACCTGCAAGCCCAGTTGGTGCAGGTCAATATGCAGATCGACAACCAGAAGCGGGTGGTGACCCCCGCCGACGATCCGGTGGCATCCGCGCGCATCGAGTTGCTGAATACCTCCAGCGGCCAGAACAGCCAGTACAAGACCAATACCCAGTCGGTGCAGTCCTGGCTGTCCTTGTCGGACACCACCATCAACAGCGCGATCAATCTGATGAACGCGATGAAGAGCCAATCGATCTACGCTGGCGACGGCTCTCTGTCCCCTACCCAGCTGCAGGCGATCCAGCAAACGGTGAAAGAGGGGATTTCCGAACTGACCGGCTACGCCAACGCCACCGACGGCAACGGCAGCTATCTGTTCAGCGGCAACCAGGTGACCACGGTGCCGTTCACCGTCAACATGGCATCGTCGCCGCCGACCGCGACCTATAACGGCGACAGCGGCCAGCGCAGCGTGCAGGTGGCCGCGTCCCGCATCATGACCATTTCCGATCCGGGCAATGCCATTTTCGGCACGCCCGGCACCGGCGGCAGCGCCACCGGCGCGTTCGACTCCCTGATCAACCTGTACAACCTGTTGGGGCAGAATCCCAAGCCGGCCAACTATCAGACCCAGCTGAACGCGATCACCAACCAGATCACCAGCGCCACGCAGCAGATGACCACCAGCCTGGCGTCGGTCGGCGCGCGCGAACAGGAAAACGCCAATCTGCAGGGGATGAGCAGCAGCTTGGACTTGCAATACAACACCAGCATCGGCGATTTGCAGAACCTGGACATGGCGCAGGCGATCTCCACCTTCACCATGACTCAGACCTCGCTGCAGTACACGCAGAAAACCTACGCCCAGGTGTCGCAGCTGTCGCTGTTCAACTACATTTCCGGCTGACGGGCGATGAGGTGGCGTGGGAAAAGGGCCGCGGATGCGGCCCTTTGTCTTGTCCGGCTCAATCCAGCCGCGCCGGCTCCACCACGATGCCGGCGCGCAGGCCGGGCTTGACCGCGGGATTGGGGAACAGGATCCGCTCTTCGCCGCCGGTCGCCAGATAGCGGGTATCGCCATCTTCGGCGATCAGCATGCCGTCCGGCAGCCGGGTGAAATTCTCCACGTCGTCGGCCAGGTGCAGGCGGAAATGCTCGCTGCGCTTGACCAGATCGTACTTGGCGCGGAACAGCGGCAGCGCGTCGGGCTGGAGGGCGGGGACGCCGCTGGCCGGCGCGGACAGCAAGCGGCGCAGCGCCTGATCTATGCCGGCGAAGCGCGCCAGATCGTTTTGGCCGAATGGCCGCGCCTTGCCCAGCTCCAGAGTGAAGGCGTCGGCCTCGAAGCGGCGGCTGGTATGGTAGCTGAACGTGTTGGCTGGCTGGCTGTGCAGCAGCACCGCCTCTATCCCGCTTTGCTGCAGCCAGGCCAGCTGTTGGCGGTTATGGACGCGTTCGTGCAAGTACGGGTAGATGGCGAATTTCTCGAACGCCGAACCGCGGATGGCGGTATGCAGGTCGTAGTGCAGCTTGCGGGCCCGGGCCTGGGCGAAGAAGCGTCCTGCCAGGACTTCCAGCTCGGCGGCGCGCCGGGACTCGGCCAGGTCGGCGTGTTTGGCATGGGCGCCGTTGAACAGCCGGTTCATGTCATAGCCGAGGTAGCGCTCGCCGGCGCGAATGGCTTCGATATTGGCGAACATCACCAGCAGCCGGCAATCCAGGGCCAGCGTGCCGTCGGCGATGTCGGCCAGGATGGCGTCGGCCACTTCGATGGGGGCGGTTTCGTTGCCGTGCACGCCGCAGCTTAGCAATACCGAATCGGCCTGGGGCAGGCCCGGGTCTATTTCGACGCAGCCGGCGGCAACCCAGCGCGCCTGCAGGCCGGAAGGCAGCGGCCAGGACGCGTCGGCGCCGGCGTCGGGATGGAGCGCGTGTTGCAGAAAGCGGCTGGCTTGGGTCATGGCGGCATGATGGAAGTGATGGATGGCCGATTGTAATCTTTGGCCATGGCCGCGTCATGCCCGGCTTGGCGCGGCCGGCGCCGCCTCCCGGCTCGGGATGGGTGTTTTTGTTGGAAATCGCGCACACCGCGAGCGCGGCGAAGCACTGTTGAATGTCATGCCGGAGCGCGCGCCTGGCATGCAATTCATTGTTTTAACTGCCATGAATTTTCACTGTGCAAACCATGGCGGCGGCAAGGGGCGGAGAATTCGATCGGACGCGTCGGAACGGGTACATTTTTTTACTTGTCAATCAGCGAGATGTTGTTACAATCCGCGCTCGTTTGCGCTATGCAACAACTAACAATTCATTCTGTTTCGCTCCGACATCCCAGGCCCACATAAAAGCTGTAGAGCCCGAAAGCCGTGCACTAAGGAGCGGGGTTATCCATCATAAGTTCTGAGAGGAAAACTCATGGCTTGGTCTGTGGCTGATAGCCGGAGCCTGTACGGCATCCGGCATTGGGGGGCTGGTTATTTCGACGTCGGAGACAGCGGCAATATCGTCGTGCGTCCCAATGTCCGCCAGCAAAAGGAAATCGATCTGTACCGGCTGGTGCACGAGCTGGGCGCCAAGGGACTGGATCTGCCGCTGCTGGTGCGTTTCCCCGACATTCTGCAAGACCGCGTCAGCCGGCTGTGCGGCGCGTTCGACAAGGCCATCGCCGAGCAAGGCTATGGCAACCGCTACACCGCCATCTATCCGATCAAGGTCAACCAGCAAGAAGCGGTGGTCAAGAGCATCATCGCCACGCAGGAAGTTTCCATTGGTTTGGAAGCCGGCTCCAAGCCTGAGCTGATGGCGGTGCTGGCGCTGGCGCCCAAGGGCTGCACCATCGTCTGCAACGGCTACAAGGACCGCGAATTCATCCGCCTCGCGCTGATCGGCGAGCGCCTGGGCCACCAGGTGTTCATCGTCATCGAGAAGGAATCCGAAGTCGAGCTGGTGATCGAGGAGTCGAAGAAGCTCGGCGTGCGCCCCAATCTGGGCCTGCGCGTACGCCTGTCGTCGCTGGCCTCCAGCAAATGGTCGGACACCGGCGGCGAGAAGGGCAAGTTCGGCCTGTCCGCCGGCCAGCTGATCTCCGCGGTGGACAAGCTGACCGCGGCCGGCATGGCCGACTGCGTGCGCCTGATGCACTTCCACATGGGTTCGCAGATCGCCAATATCGCCGACTACCGGCTGGGATTCCGCGAAGCCATCCGCTACTTCGCCGAACTGCGCGCGCTGGGCCTGCCGGTCGACCATGTCGACGTCGGCGGCGGCCTGGGCGTCGACTACGACGGCACCCACTCGCGCAACGACAGCTCGATCAACTACGACATGGACGAATACGCTCACGTGATCGTCTCCATGCTGTCGGAGTTCTGCGCCGAGAACGGCATTCCGCACCCGCGCATCCTGTCCGAATCCGGCCGCGCGATGACCGCGCACCACGCGGTGCTGCTGATGAATGTCACCGATGTCGAGCGCCTGCCTGACACCGTGTCCAAGATCGACAACGTGGAAGCGCTGTCGCTGCCGTTGCGCAAGCTGTTGGAGCTGGCCAGCCTCAACGATGAAGAGCTGGTCACTGAAATCTACTACCGCGCCAGCCATTGCGTGTCGGAAGTGAGCGACATGTACGCGGAAGGCCGGTTGTCGCTGAAGGAAAAGGCGCTGGCTGAGGAAGTCCACGCCACGCTGTGCCGCCGTCTGCACACCCAGCTGCAAGCCAGCCAGCGTTCGCAGCGCCAGGTGTACGACGAGCTGACCGACCGCCTGGCCGACAAGTACTTCTGCAACTTCTCGGTATTCCAGAGCCTGCCGGACACCTGGGCCATCGATCAGGTGCTGCCCATCATGCCGCTGCACCGGCTGGCCGAGCAGCCGACCCGCCGCGCGGTGCTGCAGGACCTAACCTGCGACTCCGACGGCAAGCTCAAGCACTACGTCGATCAGCAGAGCATCGAGAACAGCATGTCGGTGCATGAGGTGAAGCAGGGCGAAGAGTACCTGATCGCGGTGTTCCTGGTGGGCGCCTACCAGGAAATCCTGGGCGACATGCACAATCTGTTCGGCGATACCGATTCGGTCAACGTTTACGTGCGCCAAGGCGGCGAGCTGGAGTTCTCCGGTGTGGAAGAGCATGACACCATCGAGGACATGCTGCGCTACGTGCACCTGTCGCCGGAAGACCTGCTCAACCGCTACGAAGCCAAGACCCGCGAGTGTGATCTCAGCGCCGAGGAGCGCAGCCAGTTCTTCGCCGAGTTCTGCCGCGGCCTGAAGCAGTCGTCCTACCTGTCGGTCTGATCCTCGCCTCCGCAGCAGACAAAAAACCGGGCCTCGCGCCCGGTTTTTTCATGCCCGCGGTGTCGGCTCGGAGGCGCGCTCAGGCGGGTTTCTCGCCGCGGCCGGCGGGAACGTAGTAGAGGCTGGGGCCGTTGATGCCGGGCAGCGCCAGCGTGCGGTCGTATTGCAGGCCCAGCTTTTCCAGCACGCGGATGGAGCCCAGATTGCCCGGCGCGGTGATGCCCACCACGTAGTCTATGTTCAGCCGCTCGCGGCCGTGAGCCAGGCAGGCGGCGCCGGCCTCGCTGGCGTAGCCGCGGCCCCAGTGGCGCTGCAGAAAGGCGTAGCCGATGTCGGGGTGGGGCAGGCTGTCGCGCTTGACCAGGCCGCAGATGCCGACGGGAACGGCGCCGGCTTGCAGTTCGACCAGCAGCAGGCCATGGCCGTGCTGCTGGTAGCTGGCCTGCGGGCCTTTTTCTATGTAGTTGCGCGCGCCGGCCAGATCGCGCACGTCCTTGTCGCCGATATTGGCGAGGAAGGCGGGTTCGTTCAGCAATTCCAGGATGAAGGCGTCGTCCCGCTCCAGGAGCGGGCGCAGGCGCAGGCGGGGCGTTTCTATTTCAAGTGCGTGCACGGGAAGGGGCTCTGATGGCGTCTGATATCGGCACTAGTGTGCCAGATTGGGCGGCAAGCGTGCCAGCAAGAAAAAAGACGGCCGCGGATGCTCGCGGCCGTCTGTTGTCGTTTCACGGGAGTGGGCTCAGCACTCGACGATGTTGACCGGCACTTCGATCACGTTGATCGCCAAGCCGCCGCGCGCGGTTTCCTTGTACTTGGTGCTCATGTCCATGCCGGTGTCGCGCATGGTCTTGATCACGCGGTCCAGCGACACGAAATGCTGGCCGTCGCCGCGCAGCGCCATCCGCACCGCGTTGATGGCTTTCACCGACGCCATCGCGTTGCGTTCGATGCAGGGCACTTGCACCAGGCCGCCCACCGGGTCGCAGGTCAGGCCCAGATTATGCTCCATGCCGATCTCGGCGGCGTTTTCCACTTGCTCAGGCGTGCCGCCCATCACTTCGCACAAGGCGCCGGCCGCCATCGAGCAGGCGGAGCCCACTTCTCCCTGGCAACCGACTTCGGCGCCGGAGATGGAGGCGTTCAGCTTGAACAGGATGCCGATCGCGCCGGCGGTCAGCAGGAAGCGGACGATGCCATCGTCGCTGGCGCCCGGCACGAAGCGGGCGTAGTAGTGCATCACCGCCGGGATGATGCCGGCGGCGCCGTTGGTCGGGGCGGTCACCACGCGGCCGCCGGCGGCGTTTTCTTCATTCACCGCCAGCGCGTACAGGTTGACCCAGTCCATCACCGTCAGCGGGTCGCGCATCGCGGCTTCCGGCGACGCCAGCAGTTTGCGGTGCATGTCGGCGGCGCGGCGCTTCACCTTCATGCCGCCGGGCAGAATGCCTTCGCGCTCGCAGCCGCGCTTCACGCAGGCCTGCATCACGTTCCAGATGTTGAGCAGGCCGGCGCGCACTTCTTCCTCGCTGCGCCAGGACAGTTCGTTTTCCAGCATGATCTGGCTGATGCTCTTGCCGTGGCGCTGGCACAGCGCCAGCAGTTCCGCCGCGCTCTTGAACGGGTGCTTCAGCTCGGTGACGCCCGGCGGGACGAAGCCGGCGTCGATGGCCGCCTCGTCCACCACGAAGCCGCCGCCCACCGAATAGTAGGCGCGCTTGGACAGGCTGTTGCCGGCGGCGTCGAAGGCTTCGAAGATCATGCCGTTGGGGTGATAGGGCAGTGTTTTCTTCTTGTGCAGCACCAGGTGCTCGGCTTCGATGAAGTCGATCTCATGCTTGCCCAGCAGCTTCAGCTTGCGCTGCTCGCGGATGGCGGCCAGCATGCCGTCCACGGCGTCGGTGTCGACCAGGTCAGGTTGTTCGCCCTGCAGGCCCAGCAGTACCGCCACATCGGTGCCGTGGCCCTTGCCGGTGGCGCCCAGCGAGCCGAACATCTCGGATTGGACGCGGGTGGCGGCGTCCAGCAGGCCATCCTTCTCCAGGCGGGCGATGAATTGGCGGGCGGCGCGCATCGGGCCCACGGTATGGGAGCTGGATGGGCCGATGCCGATTTTGAACAGGTCGAAAACGCTGATTGCCATGGTCGTGCTTCTCTAAGGGAAAGTCCCGGATCGGGTCCGGGTTGTTGTCGGGCGCCGCGAGGCGTCTCTTAGTTTGTATTGTAACGGTTGCCGGGCCAAGGTGCGCGGGCCGCGCCGCCGGCATGGCCGGGCGGCTTCGCCGGCAGATTACCGCAGAGCGCAATCCCGCACCACCCTGTCGAGAATGTGGTCTTGTTTGGAATATGTCGTTGTTTTTTGTGGGAATGCTTTCCGCTTGCGGCCTCGCTTCAAAGCCATTGGGCCAGGTCGCGCCAGAAATCGTCCGGAATCCACAGCAGGGCGGAGGTGGCCGCCAGGTAACGCAGGAATTTGCCGATCGCCATGTAGCAGACGCAGGGCCAGAACGGGATGCGCAGCCAGCCGGCCAGCGTGCAGAGCGGGTCGCCGATGCCCGGCAGCCAGGATAGCAGCAGGATGGGCGCGCCGCGGCGGCGCATCCAGCGGAAATAGCGCGGGTTCAGCGCGGGCTTGCGCGCGCGCGGCGGCCGTCCGTCCGGCTTGGCGTGGGAATGGCCATGCATGTGGTGGCTGCGGCGCTGGCGGTAGCGCAGCAATCCGACCTTGGCGCCGTAGCCCATCCACCAGTCGATCATGCCGCCCAGGGTGTTGCCCAGCGTGGCGACGGCCATCACCTGCCAGAACATGTCTGGCCTGAGCTTGATATAAGCGAACACCGCGGGCTCGGAGCCCAGCGGCAGCAGCGTGGCGGAGATCAGGCTGACTGCGAAAATGGCGGGCAAACCGACTTTCGGCAAAGCCAGCGCGGCGAGCAGGCCTGCAAGCATTCCTTCCATGATCCGTATCGGCTTTCAATCGTGTTGAAGAGGGGCGGCATCGCCTGGGCAGCCGGTTTGACCAGGGCCGCGCCACGGAATTCCGCGCCGGGCGCGTGCCGTTGATTCCCATTTGCTATGGTTAAACGGCACCCGACCCGGCATTCAGCGCGCATTCCGCATGCGCCGCCGCGGCGGCCTGGTTTTCAAAACCTGAAGGGGAGAAGCGATGAAATCGTATGGCGCGGAGTTTCTGGGCACTTTCTGGCTGGTGCTGGGCGGCTGCGGCAGCGCGGTGCTGGCGGCGGCGTTTCCCGGCCTGGGCATAGGCTTCGCCGGGGTGGCGCTGGCTTTCGGCCTGACAGTGGTGACGATGGCCTACGCGATCGGCCACATTTCCGGCTGCCATCTGAACCCGGCGGTGTCGGTCGGCCTGTGGGCCGGCGGGCGCTTTCCCGCCGGGCAGCTGGCGCCGTACATCGCGGCGCAGGTGCTGGGCGGCATCGCCGCGGCGGCGGTGCTGTACGCGATCGCCAGCGGCGCGGCCGGCTTCGACGTGGCCAAGGGCTTCGCTTCCAACGGCTACGCCGAGCACTCGCCGGGCGGCTACTCGCTGGCGGCCGCGCTGGTGTGCGAGGTGGTGATGACCCTGTTTTTCCTGCTGGTGATCATGGGCGCCACCGACAAGCGCGCGCCGGCGGGCTTCGCGCCTTTGGCGATAGGTCTGGCGCTGACCTTGATCCACCTGATCAGCATCCCGGTCACCAATACCTCGGTCAACCCGGCGCGCAGCACCGGCGTGGCCTTGTTCGTCGGCGGCTGGGCGGTGCAGCAGCTGTGGCTGTTCTGGCTGGCGCCGATTATCGGCGCGGTGCTGGGCGCGAGGGTGTACCGGCTGATCGCCGGAGAGTCCGATTAACGGCTGCCGGGCTTTCTGCCCGGATCGAACCGGAAAAAGCCGCGGCAGGGGCCGCGGCTTTTTTGTCGGCTCAGGCTTCGGGTTTCAATTCGCGGCGGCGGGCGCGGCCTGCGCGGTTTTCAGCTGCGGCAGGATGTCGGCGACGATCTCGCAGCAGCGCAGGCGGTCGGAGAAATCGTGGCAATCGACCGACAGCATGATTTCGTCGGCGCCGGTCTCGTCCAGCAGTTTTTGCAGCCCGGCCTTCACCGTCGCCGGTCCGCCGAACACCGCCGCGCCCAGCCATTCGTGGCGCACGGAGAATTCCTCGCGCGGATTCCACAGGCCGTCCATGCTGTCCACCGGCGCGGGCAGCGGCTGGCGGTCGCCGCGGATCAGGTTGAGGAATTTCTGGTACGGGGTGGTGGCGAGGCGGCGGGCTTTTTCGTCGCTGTCGGCCGCCAGCGCCGGGATGCATACCATCGCGTATGGCTTGGCCAGGGCGGCGGATGGCTGGAACAGGTGGCGATACAGTTGCAGCGCCTCGCCCAGCTGGGCCGGGGCGAAGTGGGCGGCGAAAGCGAAGGGCAGGCCCAGCTGCGCCGCCAGCTGCGCGCCGAACAGGCTGGAGCCCAGAATCCATATCGGCACCTCGGTGCCGATGCCGGGAATGGCGCGCACCTGCTGGCCAGCCTGCGCCGGCGCCAGATAGCCGCGCAGCTCAGCCACTTGCTGCGGGAAGTCTTCGCCGGCGAAGCGGTCGCGGCGCAGCGCGCGGGCGGTGAGGGGGTCAGTGCCGGGCGCGCGGCCCAGGCCCAGGTCGATGCGGCCGGGGAACAGCGTGGCCAGCGTGCCGAATTGCTCGGCCACCACCAAGGGCGCGTGGTTGGGCAGCATGATGCCGCCGGAGCCGACCCGCATGCTTTGGGTGTGGGCGGCGATCTGGCCCAGCAGCACCGCGGTGGCGGAGCTGGCTACGCCGGCCATATTGTGATGCTCGGCCACCCAGAAGCGGGTGTAGCCCAGTTGTTCGACGTGCTGCGCCAGCCGCACGCTGTTTTGCAGCGCCTGGGCGGCGTCGCCGCCGGCGACGATGGGGGCCAGCTCCAGCATGGAGAGGCGCGGGGCGGAAGAGATCATGTGCGAAGCCTATCAGAGAGCAGGCGCGCCGCGGCGCGCGCGATCCGCCTAGTATACGGCCGGCGCCGCGCGCCGGCTGCGGCGGCATGGAATATGAATATGCCGGTTTGGCCGCCGGCCAGGCTTGAATTGGCGCGGTCTTGGCTATATTTGAGAACCATTCTTGTTTTCCTGAAGGAAGCCCCATGACTCAACGCAGCAATCTCGACATCGTCCGCGCCACTTACGAAGGCAAGTCGGAGGACAACGGCCGCAACCTGCTGGCGGCGCTGGCGCCGGACGCGGCGTGGACCGAGGCGGCAGGCTTCCCGTACGCCGGCACCTATGTCGGCCCGCAGGCCATCGTCGAAAACGTGTTCCAGCGGCTGGGCAGCGAGTGGGACGGCTACCGCGCGGCGGTGGACCGCTATTTCGTCGACGGCGACAACGTGGTGGCGCAGGGCTTCTACCACGGCACTTATCGCGCTACCGGCAAAAGCTTCAGCGCGTCCTTCGCCCATGTCTACACGCTGAAGGGCGGCAAGATCGTCAAGTTCGAACAGATCGTCGACAGCGCCAAGGTGTGGGAGGCGATGCGGGGCTGATCCTCGCCGCGCCATGCGCAACGGCCAGCTCCGCAGGGGGCTGGCCGTTTTGTTTTGCCGGGACGCTCAGGCCGGCTGCAGCTGTTCGCCGATGCCGGCGCGCAGCAGCCGCTTGACTATCATTTTCAGCACCACGCCGTACATGGGCAGGAAGAACAGCATGCAGATCAGCACCTTGAAGCTGTAGTCCACCAGGGCGATCTCCACCCAGTTGGCGGCCATGAACGGGTCGCTGCTCTTGTAGAAGGCGATGAAGAAGAAGGACAGCGTGTCGCTGATGTTGCCGAGGAACATCGCGGCGGCCGGCGCCACCCACCAGGCCTTGAGCTGGCGCAGGCGGTTGAACACCTGCACGTCCAGGATCTGGCCCAGCGCGTAGGCGGCGAAGCTGGCGGCGGCGATGCGGGCGACGAACAGGTTGAACTGCTCCAGCGCCGCCATGCCCTGCCATCCGCCCTGGTAGAACAGCGTGGACACCAGGTAGGAGATGAGCAGCGCCGGCACCATCGCCGCCAGGATGATGCGCCGGGCCAGCGGCGCGCCGAAAATGCGCACGGTCAGGTCGGTGGCCAGGAAGATGAACGGAAAGGTGAACGCGCCCCAGGTGGTGTGGAAGCCGAACACGGTGATAGGCAGCTGCACCAGGTAGTTGCTGGAAGCGATGATGGCGATATGGAACAGCGACAGCTGGACCAGCGCGGACAGGCGCTGCCGGTCGGTGAAGGCGAACATGGATGCATCCTTTTTGCTGAATGGGGTGAGGGAACCCAGTGAGTTTCGGTTGGCGCCGCCGCGGTTTTCCGCGCACCGATGCCGCAAGCAAGGGGCGAAATCATACCCTGTTTTATCTATACATGAAAATACTTTCGAATAATCAAGGCGCTGGCGGACTGCCATGCGCGATTTTCGGCGCATTGATTTATTGTTTGTTGGATAAACAAAGCTATAAATATCCTAAGTAAATTCTCGTAAACCGAGTCTGAAGCGCTTGGCCTGCAAGGAGTTGGACATGACGATTACCAAGAGACTGCTGTTGACCACCGTGCTGGCCCTGCTGGCGATGCTGGCCCTGGGCGTGCAGGGCTTGTGGAAACAGCAGCAGGCGAACGACCGCTTCGATTACATGAAGATCAACACTTTTCCCAGCATCCACACCCTGGACGACGCCAAGGAGGCGCTGGCGGATGTGAGGCTGACCTTGGCGCGCAGCGTCGCGCTGTCCGATCCGGCGGCCAAGAAGGCGGAGTTCGCCGCGCTGGCCGATCTGGACAAGCGTTTTGACGCGGCGCTGGACAAGTACGAGAAGGACCTGATCTCAAACGACGACGACCGCAAGCTGCTGCAGGTGGACCGCGACGACATGAAGCTTTACCGCCAGCAGCGCGACAAGTACCTGCAGCTGCTGCAGGGCAGTAATGTGGCGGAGGCGGACAAGCTGATGACCGGCGACATGTCCAACGAGGCCAAGGCGCTGAACCAGGCGCTGATCGACCACATCGAGTTCAACTACAAGCTCGCCGACCAACTGAGCAAGGACAACGACGCGGCCTATGCCGCCGCGTGGTGGCAATCGGCGATATTGATCGGCCTGGCCGTCGTGATATGCGGCTGGCTCAGCGGCCATCTGTTCCTCAACATCCGCAGCAGCCTGGAGCAGACGCTGAGCACCATGCAGTCGGTGCGGACTTCGCTGGACTTCCGCCTGCGCGCGCCGGTGGCGAGGATGGACGAGATCGGCAAGACCGCCACCGCCTTCAATGAGCTGATGGCCAGGCTGCAGCAGAGCTTCCAGGAGATCCGCGGCAGCGTGACCGCGATGGAGGATGCCATCGTCCATATGGCCGACTCCTCCGGCCACATCGCCCATAGTTCGGTGCAGCAGAGCGAATCGGCGTCGGCGATGGCGGCGGCGGTGGAGCAGGTGACGGTCAGCATCAACCACGTCGCCGACCGTGCCCGCGAGGCCAACCACCAGGCGCGCGAGGCCGGCGAGATCGCCGACCGCGGCAGCCGGGTGGTGCTGGGCACGGTGGACGGCATCAGCGCGGTGGCCGAATCGGTGGGCGAGGCGTCCGACCGGATAGGCAAGCTGCGGGAAGACAGCGTCACCATCGCCACGGTGCTGGGCGTGATCAAGGACATAGCCGACCAGACCAATCTTCTGGCGCTGAACGCGGCGATCGAAGCGGCCCGCGCCGGCGAGATGGGGCGCGGCTTCGCGGTGGTGGCGGACGAGGTGAGAAAGCTGGCCGAGCGCACCGCCAGTTCCACCACCGAGATTTCCGCGGTGATAGACAAGATGCAGCAAGGCACCCAGGCGGCGGTGACCGGCATGCAGCAGGTGGTGGACCGGGTCAACCAGGAGGCGGAGAAGGCGCGCGGGGCCAGCGACGCCATCCAGCAGATCAAGACCAATTCCGAGCACAGCACGCTGTTGATCGGCGAGATTTCCGACAGCATCGTCGAGCAGGGCAGCGCCAGCAACACCATCGCGCAGAAGGTGGAGCAGATCGCCCAGATGGCGGAAGCCAATTCCAAAGCCTCGTCCGATTCGGCCAGTTCGGCGCAGCAGCTGAAAGAGCAGGCCGGCCATATCCAGAAGACGGTGGCGCAGTACCAAGTGTAAACACGGACAACGAGAGGGTCGGGGAAGACCGGACAGGGCCGAAAGGCCCTGTTTTTTTGGATCGGACGTTTTGCAGGAAAAGCGATAAGCAAGCCGGGATTAATTACTTAGCCGGGCGCGGCGCGCTTGAAGGCATCGCGGATCAAGGCTATATCCGCGTGGCTAACCTTGTAGCACTCAATCTCTGCGTTGCTGATCTCTGCTGGGCTGAAATAGCCCGCAAGCAGCACGATGGCGTCATGGCAGTCGTCTTTGTTTTCCAGTCTAAGACTTCTCGCCCGCTGAAAATCAATCACCATATTAGTTCAGCTCCCAGCCTGGCGGCAGCTCTGGGTGGGTAAGCCAGTAGCTGAGGCATTGCTTATCCAGCGTATCGCTCCATTGGTAGATACCCGCTCCGTTGTAGTAGAGCACCGGTTTGAGGTCGATGTAAGCGATGACAGATGCTCTTGGTTGATAAAACGGAGATGCCAACATGTCGCTAACCGATACCTCGTCTATGCAGACCATGTCGGCTATCTTGCCATGTGGCCATGAACAGGCCTCAAGCTGGAGCAGTTCGTCATCGGGTAAAGAGCAAACATGTTGAGCGACCACTTGGGCGAACACATTTTTGAAAGACAGCAAACCTATACAGGAAGGGTGTTTGTATGCATATTCTTCGGGATTCATGGTGGTAAATTCCAACAGACGGAGGTGGTGGAATTTTATATGTGCTAAGTATTTTTTATGGCGCAATAACAACTGTTCCACATGTCTTTGGCATGTGTTACTATAACGGCATTTTGCAAATAGTTCCACAAGGAACAATCAACGTGCAGACAATAAAGTCCAAACTTATTAGCAATGACTATATCGAAACTGTTATTGAAGAAAGCAAAGGGGTACCTAGGAAGCGTATCCCGATACTTGTTCACGATAGTTATGATGAAATTCCACAGCGCTTTGTAAATTGCATGGCATCGGACTCTTATATTAAGCCGCATAAGCATGAAAGCGATAATCAATGGGAGCTAGTAACTTGGATGTCAGGGGAGATGCTTATTGTCATCTTTGATGATTTAGGCAGAATTCTGAATAAAGTTAAAATAGGGCAGCGAAGTAATCGCATAATGGAGATACAGCGTAATCAGTATCACAGTTATGTGCCCTTGTCTGATTGTGCATATCTTGAGATAAGGAATTGCAGGTTTGTTTATGGCCAGCCGGAGGTCGATAGGACATTTGCTAGTTGGGCTCCGGATGAGGGAAGCATCGAAGTGAATGATTTTGTCGCCTGGCTTAAGAGGGCAGATATTGGAAAACGGTATGGACAAGACGGATAAGTACTTTCAGATTATAAATTGTAGCCCTGTTCCTACATTTTGGAAGAACGCTGAACGATATTTCATGGGTTGCAACCAGAAGTTCTTGGATATGGTTGATGTTGAAAATATTGATAGCCTTCTTGAGAAGCGAGATATTGACTTGCCTTGGGCTCGTAACTGGGAGCAATTCGAGAGGGACGATCGACAAGTATTGGAGGCCGGGCAGATAGTATCGAGGTTGGAACAGATTCCATCTGGCGATGGTGAGGTGGTTTGGTCTGAAACCATCAAACATCCGATTGTGCAAGACGGAGAAATTGCAGGGCTTGTTGGTTTTTGTAAGGATGTAACAATTGAAAGGAGATTGCAGGAGATAGAGCGGGAGAGAAGTATTGATAAGCTGCACTTGCAACTGGCTGACTTGGTTGGCAAGTTTATGAATGAAGTTCAGCACACCAAGCTATCAATCGTTGAGCAGCGTGTCGGGTTAAGCCAGAGGAGTGAGGGGATAGGTAGGCGGCAAATCAGTTTGAGTAGTCGAGAGAGTGAAATTATTTACTATCTATCTATTTATAAATCCCCTAAAGAGATAGCAAGGATACTGTCGGTTCTTCATGGGAAAGATATTTCAGTTCGGGCGGTACAGACAGCGATCAGCGATAGATTATATGTCAAATTCGATGTCAACACCACAAGTCAATTGTTGGAACGGGCTGCAGTTCATAATTTGATACCGTTGCGTATGCCCAGTTAGTTGTTTTTTAAAATAGTTTGAGTGCGGCACCTTCTTTCTATGGCTTGTTTTGTCAAGGCCTTGGTGGTGGTAATTTTAAAGGCTGTGTGCTTTGCATGATTTTCGTAATGGATGGCAGCAAGCAGGAAACAGGTGATGTGATGTAGGGTGTATTTCGTTTTCCATCTGAAGTGACAAGTTGGCATTGGCGCTAGTAAGAGTAGCCTACGGATTGACATGGGTGGTTAAGTCGAATTTTTTGCTGCTCTGGGCGTGAAGCATTGGGTTGGTCATCGAGTATATTCAATAAAGTGTAAAGCTTTTTATAAATCAGCATTTAGCCTATGGAGGTAGGCTTGTTAGATTGGTACGATATTTCCAACTCGTACCAAATGGACAAGCCATGGCGAAACCGCGCGCATTTCTCAAACTGATCCTTTCCGCCGCATTGGCCGTTTCGGGCGTCGCTGCGGCGGCGGATGCCGTCACCGTCGGCTACCAGACCGGCATCGACCCCACCAAGGTGCCGCAGGCCGACGGCGCCTATGAGAAAGCCACCGGCAGCCGCATCAACTGGCGCAAGTTCGACAGCGGCGCCGACCTGATCGCCGCGGTGGCTTCAGGCGATGTGGCCATCGGCAATATCGGCTCCAGCCCGCTGGCGGCCGCCGCCAGCCGCGGCCTGCCGATCGAAACCTTCCTGGTGGCCGACGAAATCGGCTCCGCCGAGGCGCTGGTGGCGCGCAAGGGCAGCGGCATCGCCAAGCCGCAGGATCTGATCGGCAAGAAGGTGGCGGTGCCTTTCGTCTCCACCACCCATTACAGCTTGCTGGCCGCGCTGCACCACTGGGGCGTGGACCCGGCCAAGGTGAATATCCTCAATCTGCGCCCCGGCGAGATCGCCGCCGCCTGGCAGCGCGGCGACATCGACGCCGCCTACGTTTGGGACCCGGCGCTGGGCAAGATCAAGCCCGGCGGCGCGGTGCTGACCAGCTCGGCCGAGGTGGCCAAGTGGGGGGCGCCCACCTACGACATCTGGGTGGTGCGCAAGGACTTCGCCGCCGCCCATCCCGAGTTCGTCTCCCGCTTCGCCAAGGTGTCGCTGGACGCCATCGCCGGCTACCAGGCGAATCCGCAGGCCTTCATCGCCAACGCCGCCAATATCGCCAAGATCAGCCGGCTGACCGGCGCCGCCGCGCCGGACGTGGTGGCGGGGCTGAAGGGCAACCGCTTCCTCGGCCGCGACGAACAGGCCGCGCTGCTGCAATCGCCGTTCGTGGCGGCGGTGGGCAAGACCGCGGCCTTTCTGAAGGCGCAGGGCAAGGTGGAATCGCTGCAGCCGGATTACGGCCCCTACGTGACCAACCGCTTCGTCAAGACGGCGCGCTAAACATGGCCGCCCTGATCGCCGACCGGGTGTCGGTCCGTTATCCCGGCCAGGCGCAACCGGCGCTGGACGGGGTGTCGCTGAACGTGGGGCCGGGCGAGCTGGCAGTGGCGCTGGGGCCGTCGGGCTGCGGCAAGACCACCTTGCTCAATCTGTTCGCCGGCTTCCAGTTTCCCGATTCCGGCAGCGTGCGCTTCGGCGGCGCGCCGGTAACCGGGCCGGGCGCGGAGCGCGCGGTGGTGTTCCAGCAGCACGCCTTGCTGCCGTGGCTGAACGCGCTGGACAACGTCGCCTTCGGCTTGCGTCTGCGCGGCGTGCCGCGCGCCGAGCGCCGGGAGCTGGCACAGAAGGCGCTGGAACAGGTGGACCTGGCCGAGGCCGGCGCCCGCTACCCCTGGCAGCTGTCCGGCGGGCAGAAGCAGCGCGTCGGCATCGCCCGCGCCTTGGCCGGCCGCGCCGGCACGCTGCTGATGGACGAGCCTTTCGGCGCGCTGGACGCCTTCACCCGCGAGCAGATGCAGGAGCTGCTGCTCAAGGTATGGGCGGAGTCCGGCGGCAGCGTGTTTCTGATCACCCACGACATCGAAGAGGCGCTGTTCCTTGCCACCGAGCTGGTGTTGATGTCGCCGGGGCCGGGCCGCATCGTCAAGACGCTGCGCCCGCCGTTCAGCCGCCGCTGGCGCGCCGGCGACAGCGCGCGGGAGATCAAGTCCGATCCGGAATTCATCGCGCTGAGAGAACAACTGCTGGCCGACGTGTTCGCCCAGCGCAGACAAGAGGCATGGGCATGAGCGGCATTGAAACCACGGCGGAGGCGGAGTTGTTGTCCGTTTCCTCTCGGATCGAGGGCAGCCCGAGGCGGGAACGCGAGCCCTCCCGGCTATGGCTGGGCGTTGCCAGCCTGGCATTGCTGCTGGGCGGCTGGTGGCTGCTGGCGCACAGCGGCTGGGTGCCGGCGTTGTTTCTGCCCGCGCCGGAGGCGGTATTGAACAAGCTGTTTGTCGTCGCCGGCCAGGGCTTCATGGACGCCACGCTGTGGCAGCACCTGGAGGCCAGCCTGCAACGCATCGCGCTGGCGCTGATGGCGGCGGCGGCGGTCGGCGTGCCGCTGGGCGCGCTGATGGGGCGCAGCCGGCTGGCACAGGGCTTGCTTGATCCCATGCTGGAGGCATATCGTCCGGTGCCGCCGCTCGCCTACCTGCCATTGATCGTGATCTGGTTCGGCATAGGCGAGCTGTCCAAGGTGCTGCTGATTTTCCTGGCCATCCTGGCGCCGGTGGTCATCGCCACCCGCCACGGCGTGGCCCAAGTCAGCCGCAACCGGCTGCGCGCCGCGCAAAGCCTGGGCGCCAGCCGCGCGCAGTTGCTGTGGCTGGTGGTGCTGCCCGAGGCGCTGCCGCAGATCCTGACCGGCATCCGCATTGGTTTGGGCGCAGGCTGGTCCACGCTGGTGGCGGCGGAACTGGTGGCGGCCACGCGCGGGCTGGGTTTCATGGTGCAGTCGGCGGCGCAGTTTCTGGTCACCGATGTGGTGGTGCTGGGCATCCTGGTGATCGCCGCGGTGGCCTTCGCGCTGGAGCTGGGCCTGCGGGCCTTGCAGCGCCGGCTGGCGCCTTGGCATGGGCAACAAGACTAAATACAAGAGGGGATACGCATGAGTTTGCAATTGACCCGCCTGAGCCCGGCGCTGGGCGCGGTGGTGGAGGGGATAGACCTGGCGCGGCCGTTGGACGACGAGCAGCGCCGGGCAGTGAACGAGGCGCTGCTGCGCTACCAGGTGCTGTTTTTCCGCGGCCAGGACATCACCCCGCTGCAGCAGCGCAATTTCGCGGTGCGCTTCGGCGACCTGCACACCCACCCGATCTATCCGCAGCACCCGGAGGCGCGCGAGATCATGGTGTTGGACACCGATGTGGTGGATTTGCAGGACAACGCGATCTGGCACACCGACGTCACCTTCATCGAAACCCCGCCGCTGGGCGGAGTGCTGGCGGCGCGCGAGCTGCCGGAGCTGGGCGGCGACACGCTGTGGGCCAGCGGCATCGCCGCCTACGAAGCGTTGTCGGCCAGCCTGAAGGCCAGGCTGGAAGGCCTGAGCGCGGTGCATGATTTCGCCAAATCCTTCCCGCTGGCGCGCTACGGCGTCACCGACGAAGACCGCCGCCGCTGGGACGAGACGCGGCGCAAGCATCCGCCGATCAGCCACCCGCTGGTGCGCATCCACCCGGAAAGCGGCCGCCGGGCGCTGTTCGTCAGCGAGGGCTTCACCGTCGCGGTCAACGACCTGCCGGAAGCCGAGGGCCAGGCCTTGCTGCAGTTCCTGTTCGCCCACCAGTCCAGGCCGGAGTTTTCGATACGCTGGCGCTGGCAGGCCGGCGATGTGGCGTTCTGGGACAACCGCTGCACCATCCACTACGCGGTGGACGACTACCGGCCGGCGCGGCGGGTGATGCACCGGGCGACGATACTGGGCGACCGGCCGTACTAAGTGCCGATTTTGCGTTGCGCCAGCCAGCAAAAAAGGCCATCCCGCGGGATGGCCTTTTTCTTGATGGCGGAATGGATCAGCCGACCAGCCGCATCTTGAATTGCTTGCCCTTGATCTTGCATTGCGACAGCTTGGCCAGCGCTTGTTCGGCGATGGCGCGGTCCAGCGCGACGAAGCTCGCGAATTCGAAGATATTGATCTTGCCGATCTGGCTGCCGGCGAAGCCGGCGTCGCCGGTCAGCGCGCCCAACAGGTCGCCCGGGCGCAGCTTTTCGCGTTTGCCGCCGGCGATCTCCAGCGTCACCATCGGCGGCAGCAGCGGGCCGCCGGGCGCAGGTGTCAGCTCTTCCACGTCGGCCCAGGTCAGGTCGGCCTGCTGGTAGTTTTCGATCTGCACCAGGCGCTTGGCCTCGCTGTCGGTGGCCAGGGTCAGCGCCAGGCCGTGCTGCTCGCCGCGGCCGGTGCGGCCGATGCGGTGGATGTGCACTTCCGGATCATGGGTGACGTCGACGTTGATCACCACGTCCAGTTCCTTGATGTCCAGGCCGCGTGCCGCCACGTCGGTCGCCACCAGCACGGTGGCGCTCTTGTTGGCGAAGCGCAGCAGGATCTGGTCGCGCTCGCGCTGTTCCAGGTCTCCGTGCAGCGTCAGCGCGTTGAAGCCCTGTTCCTGCAGCTCACGCACCAATTCCTTGCAGCGCTCGCGGGTGTTGCAGAAGGCCAGCGCCGAAGTGGGGCGCAGATGGCGCAGGATGCGGCTGACCGTCTCCAGCCGGGTTTCCGGCTTCACCTTGTAGAACCATTGTTCGATGTGGTCGGCGTTGTGCAGCGACTCCACCTTCACTTCCACCGGGTTTCTCAGGAACTGCGAGCTGGCCTTGCGGATGTCTTCCGGGTAGGTGGCGGAGAACAGCAGGGTCTGGCGGGTTTTCGGACAGGCGCGGACGATGCCGACGATCTCCTCGATGAAGCCCATGTCTATCATGCGGTCCGCCTCGTCCAGCACCAGCGTCTTCACGCCGCTCAGGTTCAGCGTTTCGCGGAACAGGTGGTCCTGCAGCCGGCCCGGCGTGCCCACCACGATATGGGCGCCGTGCTCCAGCGAGCCGATCTGCGGGCCCATCGGCGAGCCGCCGGTCAGCGTCACCACCTTGATGTTGTCGATGGCGCGCGCCAGGCGGCGGATTTCCTGCGCCACCTGGTCGGCCAGCTCGCGCGTCGGGCACATCACCAGCGCCTGCACGCCGAACCAGCGCGGATTGAGGCTGGCCAGCAGGCCCAGCCCGAACGCAGCCGTCTTGCCGCTGCCGGTCTTGGCCTGGGCGATCAGGTCGCGGCCTTCCAGAATGGCGGGCAGGCTGGCGGCCTGGATGGCGGTCATCTGGTGGTAGCCCAGGCTGTCCAGGTTGGACAGCAAGGGGGCGGGCAGGGGCAGGGTGGAAAAAGCGGCTGGTTTCACAATGACTTGGCGCGGTTGGCTAAAGGCTGGGCAGTGTAACAGCAGTGAGGCTCGCGGCCAAATGCCCGGCGCATTTCGCGTGAAAAAAAGCCCGGCGAAGCCGGGCGCTGGGGTCTTCCTATCTAGTTGTATCAGATGCGCTCGTTTCTGCCGGGATAGGCTCACACTTTGAAGCGCGACACCGAATCGGTCAGCCGCTGCGCCAGCGCCTCCAGTTCCTCGGCGGCGCCCACCGTCTGCTGGATGTCGGCGTCGTTGGTGCGCGCCATGTCGGCGATGGCGTCTATGCTCTCATTGACCATCTGGCTGGTGCGGCGCTGCTGCTCGGTGACTTCCACGATCTGCCTGAGGCCGCCGCGCACTTCCGCCACCGACTGGTTGCCGGCGGCCAGCACGCTGGCCACGCTGTCGGCCGACTGGCGGCTGGCGTCCAGCGACGCCAGGCTGGCGGCCACCGCCTGGCGCACCGCGTCGGTCTTGCTGTTGAGCGAGCCGGTGACGGTATCGATCTCGCTGGCGGATTTGGCCGACTTCTCCGCCAGCTTCCTCACCTCGTCGGCCACCACCGCGAAGCCGCGGCCCTGCTCGCCGGCGCGGGCGGCTTCTATCGCCGCGTTCAGCGCCAGCAGATTGGTTTGCTCGGCGATTTCGCGCACCTCGCGGGTCATGGTGGTGATGATGGCGGTGGAGTTGGCCAGGTCGCTTTCAGCCTGGGCCATCAACTGCACCGCTTCTTGCACCTGGCCCACTTCCTGCTGCAATTGGCGCAGGCTTTGCCGGCCCTGTTCCGAGCGCTGCAGGCTTTCTTCGGCGCCGTTGCTGACCTGCTCCGCCTGGCCGGCGATTTCGCCGATGTGCGAGGCCAGCTGTTCCACTGCTTCGGCGGCGGCCAGCGACTGGCTGTTCTGGCGGTGGGAGCTGGCGGCCAGCTGATTGGCGCCGCCGGAGAGGCTGCGCGACGATTGCGCCACCGCGTTGGCCGAATCGCTGACCTGGCGCACCAGGTCGGCCACCGTGGCCAGCATGCGGTTGAAGTGGCTGGCGGTGGTGCCGATTTCGTCCCTGTGCGCGGCCGGCAGGCGACGGGTGAGGTCGCCTTCGCCCTGGGCCAGCTCTGCCAAGCCGGCCGACATCTCCTGCAGCGGCCGGGTGACGAAGCGGCGGATGAACAGGTAGACCACCGCCAGCAGCGGTAGCGAGGCCAGCAGCGCGAACAGGATGCTCTGGGTGCGGAAGCTGTCCACCGCGGCATACGGCTTTTCCAGCGAGATGCGCATGCTGACCGCGCCCAGCGGGGTCTTGTCCGCCACCTGGTGGCAGGTCATGCAGTTCTTGCCCAGATAATTGGGCGAGGCCAGCGCCGGATACACCACGCGCAATTGTTCGCCTTGTTCCGGCGTGGATTCGATCTCGATGCGCGGTTTGCCGTCTTGCAGGGCAGCGCGCTCCAGGGCATCGCCAGCGCGCGCCTTGTCGCCGGCATTGCCGGGGCCGAACTGCTGGTTGACCGGATCGCCGCGTATCACCCGCAGGTCGCGCACTGCCGACAGCTCGCGGATCTGATCGAGGAACACGTCGCGTTGGCCGACGGTGCCGGTGATCATCATGCCGGTGAGGCCGGCCAGCGTCATTTCATTCATGCTGTGCGCCAGGTCTTTGGCCTGTTCTACCGCGATCTGGCGGCTGGCCTGGGTTTCCCAGGCGATCAAGCCGCTCCAGGCCAATACCAGGCAGGTCCAGATCGCGCCGGTCAGACGCAGCCAGATCGGCCAATCGGAAAATTTTCTCATCGCTTCCCGGGGTGGTGGGCCCCGTCTCCTTGGTTTGTCGCCGCCGCCATGCGGGCGGAGCTATGCCGTGGGAATTCTAGTCGGCGGCGGTTGCCAGGCGTCTGGCCTGGATCAAACAATGCGCGGATAAGGCTTGCCAAGCGGCTCTGGCGCGTGAAAGGCGGGCCGGCGCTTGGGTTTATCGGCGATTTCTGCAACAATCGCGCCCTCGCCGCCGGGCTGCGGCGGCGAGGGCTATTGTGAAAACGGAACGAATTCAGCGGTTTGGGGAGCGGATATGAGTGAAAAGGCAGGGCGCGGCGTCGCCATCATCGGCGGCGGCCCGGCGGGCCTGATGGCGGCGGAGGTGCTGGCCGCGCGCGGCTGCGCGGTGGATGTGTACGACGCGATGCCATCCGTCGGCCGCAAATTCCTGCTGGCCGGGATCGGCGGCCTCAATATCACCCATTCCGAAGCTTACCCGGCCTTCGTCGGCCGCTACGGCGACCGCGCTCAGCAGATCGAGCCGCTGCTGAAGGATTTCGACGCCGACGCGCTGCGCGCCTGGGTGCATGGCCTGGGGGTGGAAACCTTCGTCGGCAGCTCCGGCCGGGTGTTCCCGCGCGAGATGAAGGCCGCGCCGTT
The DNA here is from genome assembly GCF_001676875.1 of Chromobacterium subtsugae. GTDB lineage: Bacteria > Pseudomonadota > Gammaproteobacteria > Burkholderiales > Chromobacteriaceae > Chromobacterium > Chromobacterium subtsugae. The sequence goes on from NZ_JYKA01000025.1 coordinate 53,758, forward strand.
GCTGCGCGCCTGGCTCAGCCGGCTGCGCGAAGCCGGCGTGCGCATTCATGTGCGCCATCGCTGGCAGGGCTGGAACGCCGACGGCAGCCTGAAGTTCGACACGCCGGGCGGCGAGCTGGCGGCGCGCGCCGACGCGACGCTGCTGGCGCTGGGTGGCGGCAGTTGGAAGAAGCTGGGTTCGGACGGCCGTTGGCTGCCGTGGCTGGCGGAAAAGGGCGTCGCCACCGCGCCGCTGGCACCGTCCAATTGCGGTTTCGACGCCGCCTGGAGCGATTTTTTCGCCGACAAGTTCGCCGGCGAGCCGCTGAAGTCGGTCGGCCTGGCTTTTCAGGGCGGCGACGGCCGCGCATTCCAGCGCGTCGGCGAGTGCGTGATCACCAAGAGCGGCATCGAGGGCAGCCTGATCTATGCCTGCTCGGCGCTGCTGCGCGACGAGATCGCCCGCGCCGGCTCCGCCACCTGCCACCTGGACCTGATCCCGGCCTGGGACGAGGCCAGGGTGCTAGCCGAAGTGTCGCATCCGCGCGGCTCGCGCTCCTTGTCCAGCCATCTGCAAAGCCGGCTGAACCTGAAGGGCGCGCGCGCCGGCATATTGCGCGAATGCCTGGACAAGAACAGCTTCCAGAATCCGGCGGCGCTGGCGGCGGCGATCAAGCGTTTGCCTGTTACGCTGAAAGCGGCGCGGCCCATCGACGAGGCGATCAGCACCGCCGGCGGCGTCAGCTTTGCCGCGCTGGATGAGAGGCAGATGCTGGCCGCGCTGCCCGGCGTGTTCTGCGCCGGCGAGATGCTGGATTGGGAAGCGCCCACCGGCGGCTATCTGCTGACTGCCTGCTTCGCCAGCGGCCGTGCGGCTGGGCAGGGCATCGCCGACTGGCTGGAGCGGCATGCATCAAAATAGTTTTACTTGAGGACGGCAAGCAGGCCTGACAGAATACTCGGATAGCATTTCATTCGCCCATCCCGGGCGCGATCCGCAACCTGTTTTTCTTGCTTGCCATGAGTGAAAAAAGCAATCCCTGCCAATCCTGCGGCGCGTGCTGCGCCAGCTTCCGCGTATCTTTCTATTGGGCCGAAGCCGATGACGGCGGCGGCTTGGTGCCCAGCCATCTCACCGAAAAGCTCAACGACTGGACCCGCTGCATGCGCGGCACCTGGTCCGCCAGCCCGCGCTGCGCCGCCTTGCAGGGCGAGGTGGGCGACAGCGTCGGCTGTGGGGTGTATCCGCTACGGCCCAGTCCCTGCCGCGAAGTGGAGGCCGGTTCGGCGCAATGCCTGAAGGCGCGCGCCAGCCACGGCTTGCCGGCGCTGCGGGGAGCGCCGGCGGCGGCCAATGAGGCGGCGCCGCTGCTGGCCGGCTAGGCCAGGCTCAGGTCGAAAAAGGCTTGAAGCTTGGCTGCGGCGGCCGCCACGCACGGCTCGCGGTCGTACAGGTCGAAGTGCGAGGCCCAGGCGATCAGGCACAGCTCCTTCGGCTCGGTGGCGGCGGCGATGGCCTGTTCGCTGAAGTAGCGGGTGTCGGCGTCGGCGCCGGCTATCATCAGCAGCGGCCGCTGGGCGAGCATGTCGATGCGGGCGAAGGCGTCGAAGCCGGCCAGCGCGTCCAGCCCGGACAGCACGAAGCGGTTTTCCGCGTTGGGATGATGGCCGCGCGGCGTGCGGTAGTAGTCGTAGGCCTCGCGCAGCAGGCTCTGCGGTTGTTCGGCCGCCGCTTGCGCCGTTTCCGCCAGAGCGCTGCGGGTGGCGGCGGCTTCGCCGCGGTCCTGGGCGGTGCGGTCTTCCGCCGCCGCGGCTAGCAGGCCCTGCAGCTGTTCGGACGAGCGGCTGCCGTTCAGCCCGTCGCGCAGCAGGCTGCCTTGGCAAACCGCGTTGACGGTGGCCACGGCCTGGATGCGCGGGTCGGTGCGGGCGGTGAACACCGCGTAGCCGCCGCCGGCGGCGATGCCCAGCGCGCCGATGCGTCCGGGGTCGACATCAGGCAGGTTGGACAGATAGCTGACCGCCGACTTGATCCCTTCCGCGCGCGAATGGGGCGTTTCCAGATGACGCGGCAGGCCCTCGCTCTCGCCCTGGTAGGCGGTGTCGAACGCCAGCGCGAGATAGCCGTCCTGCGCCAGCCGCTCGGCATAGCGCCCCGCCACCTGTTCCTTGACGCCGGTGAACGGATGGCTGACCACGATGGCCGGGTAGCGCTTCTCCGGTTGATAGTCGGCGGGACGGTACAGATGGCCGACCAGCTCCAGGCCTTCGCTGAGAAAAATCACTTCCTGTTTCATCTTGTTGTCGTTCTGTTCGATTGCTAGGTTCAGCGCGGCGCCTGCTCCCAGCCGCCGCCCAGCGCCAGGAACAGGCTGACCTGATCCAGCGCCACTTGCGCGTCCGACGCCGCCAGCGCCGATTCATTGCCGGCCAGCGCGCGGTCGGCGTCCAGGCTGGCCAGGTAGGGCGCGCGTCCGGCCGCGTACAGCCGGCGGTTGTCCTGCGCGGCGGCATGGGCGTTGTCGCGCGCCGAGCGCAGGTCGGCGTTGCGCTCCAGATCCTTGGCGTAGAAGGTCAGCGCGGTTTCCGTCTCGCGCAGCGCGTTCAGCACCACGCCGTCGAAATGGGCGAGCGCCGCGTCGGCGTCGGCTTCGGCCGCTTTCACCCGGGCGCGGGCCCCGCTGTCGGGGATGGTCCAGCTGATCAGCGGCCCCAGGCTCCAGCGCTGGGTGCGGTCTTCCCCCACGTGTTCCAGCAGGCCGGTGAAGCCGGCCGACGCGCCCAGGCTGACGCTGGGGTAGAGCTGGGCGGTGGCCACGCCGATGCGGGCGGTGGCGGCGGCGAGCTTGCGCTCCGCCTCGCGCACGTCCGGCCGGCGTTTCAACAGCGCCGCGCCGTCGCCGACCGGCAGCGGCTGCTTCAACTGGGGCAGGGCCGAGCAGACGGCGGCGGGCCGCTCGGCCGGGGCCTTGCCCAGCAGCGCGGCCAGGCGGAAGCGGGCGGCGTCCTGCTCCGCCTGCAGGCGCGGCAGCGCGGCGCGCTGGATGTCGGCCTGGGCCTGGGCGCGCTCCACATCGGTGGCGCGGCCGCGGCCGGCGGATTGCATGCGTTTGGCCACCGCCACGCCGCGGTTCTGTAGATCCAGCTCGTGCCTGGCCACCGCCAGCTGGTGTCCGGCGGCGCAGCCCTGGACATAGGCGCGCACGGTTTCCGCCGCCACCGTGGTCCGCGCCAGATCCATCGCCGCCTCGGTGGCCTGGGTGCCGGCGCGGGCGGCTTCCTCGGCGCGGGCCAGCTTGCCGAACAGGTCGATCTCGTAGCCGATTTGCAGGCCGCCGTCGCCGACATTGGCCACCGGCAGCTTTTTCTCCAGCAGGTAGGCCTCGCCGGAATCCTGGCTGCGCTGGACGGTGGCGGACACGCTGGCGTGGGGATCGCGCTCGGCGTTGACCGAGGCTTCCACCGCCATCGCCTTGCGCAGATTGGCCGCGGCGGCGCGGATGTCGGCGTTGGCTGTCAGCGCTTCCTCCACCAAGCTGTCCAGCCTGGCGTCGTCATACAGCCGCCACCAGCCGGCGGGGACCGGCTGCTGGGCGAAGGCCGCATGGTTGGCCGACTGGAAGGCGGCGTTGGCGGCGGGCTTGCCCAGCGCGGCTTGCGAAGGCAGATGGTAATCCGGGCCGACGGCGGCGCAGCCGGCCAGCGCGCCGGCCAGGCTCAGCGCGCTCAGCTTCAGCGCGGCTTTCATGAGCGGCCTCCCTGCCGCACCGACACGGTGGCGGTGCGGCCGGCGATCAGCCGGAAATTGGCCGGCACTTCGTCCAGCGCGATGCGCACCGGGATGCGCTGCGCCAGCCGCACCCAGTTGAAGGTGGGGTTGACGTTGGGCAGCAGCGAGGCGCCGTTGCTGCGGTCGCGGTTTTCGATGCCGGCGGCGATGCTCTGCACGTGGCCGCGCAGCTTGCGCGATTCGCCCATGATCTGGATGTCCACCGCCTGGTTCAGCTCTACGCCGCCCAGCTTGGTTTCCTCGAAATAGCCGTCGACGTGGAAGGAATGGGAGTCGACGACGGACAGCGCCGCGCGGCCGTTGGCGGCGTAATCGCCGGCGCGCGGCGTGCGGTCGTTCAGGTAGCCGTCCACCGGGCTTTTCACCTCGGTGCGCTCCAGATTCAGCCGGGCCACGCCGACGGCGGCCTCGGCGGCGGCCAGCGTGGCCTCGCCCAGCTGCACCTTGGCGTCGCCCTCTTCGCGGGCCTCGGCGGCCACCAGGTCGGCCAGCGAGTGATTGCGCGCGGCTTCGCGGCGGGCCTGGGCCAGCGTGGCGCGCTGCGCGGCGAGGGCGGCTTCGGCCTGGCGCAGCGCCAGTTCGTAATGCGCGCGGTCCACCACGAACAGCACCTGGCCTTTCTTGACCAGCTGGTTGTCGGCCACCTTCACCTCGGTGATCAGCCCGGACACGTCCGGCGCCACCTGCACCACGTCGGCGGCGATATGGCCGTCGCGCGTCCACGGCGCGTCGGTGTAATAAACCCAGATATGCCGCACCACCACGATGGCGACGGCGAGTGTGGCCAGGGTCAGCAGCACGGACCCGGCTTTGCGAATGCGGTTGTTCATGATGTCACCTGTGAAACAGCGCGATCGTGCCGCCCAGCACGATCAGGTAAAGCGCGAAATTGAAAAGGGAGCGGTGCCACACCGCGCGGTACAGGTCCAGGCGGGCCAGCGCGCGGCACAGCAGGCTGCTGGCGGCGAAGGCGATCAGCATCATCACCAGCAGGCTGGGGAAGTACACCCCGTAGAAATTGATTTCGCCTATCATGGCTGGGCTCCGGAAACGGGCGACGCCGGCTGGCAGCCCGCGGCGTCGGGGAATAGCGATACGCGCATTTCCACCAGCGCGTTGCGGGCTTCGCGCGCGGCGGGCGCGGCATCGGCCAGGGTCAGCGCGATGGCGGCGTCCAGCCGGCCAAGCAAGGCGCCGGGCGCGTCGAGATAGCGGTCGGCTTCGGCGCAGGCGCGGAAGTGCTCGCTGACGCCTTGCAGCGCCGCGTCCACCGCCTGGTGGGCGGCGCCGGCCAGGCGGTGCTCGTCGCGTTGCAGGTCCAGCGCGCTGAAGCCCACCCGCAGTTCGCGGAAGCCGGCGGACGAGTCGGCGCCGTCGGCGGCCAGGCGCGGCGCCAGCAACGACAGGCGGTCCAGCATCAGCGCGGTCAGCCGCTCGTAGTCGCCGCCGTGGCGGCCGGCGGCGTTTTGCGCCAGGTCGCGCCAGTTGGCGCGGATCAGGCGGCGCAGCGTCAGCTCCGCGCCGAAGGGGCGGGTGGCCAGCGTCCAGACCAGCGCGAACAGGATGCCGGCCGCGCCGGCCAGATTGCTGTTGAGGAAGGACTGGAAGTCGGCGTTGTAGCTTTGCTGCAGGCCGATCAGATTGGCGGTGAACACCACCAGCAGCATCGCCACCGGGCCGAAGCGCGGCTGGTTCATCAGCGCGCCGCCCAAGAGGAAGGGCGGAGCCAGGCACAGCGCCAGCATCTCGAATTCATGCACGGCCGGTAGCACGGCGAACAGCAGCAGGCCGGCCAGCATGGTGCAGACGGTATTGACGACGAACAGCGTGCGCAGCATCGGCGCCGGCTCGTCCATCGCGCCGAACAGGCAGCAGGCGACCGTGCCCAGCACCACCGCGTTGGCGCCGTCCTGCCAGCCCAGCGCGATCCAGGCCAGGCAACCCAGGAAAATGCCCAGCGCGGCGCTGGCGGCGGCGAAGCCGAGCAGGCCGTAATCGTAGTGGCGGGCCTTCACGCCCACTTCCCAGCGGCGGTAAGCCGGCCGCCAGTCCCACAGCGGCGCGCCGCGCGAAATCAGCGCGCGCAGCGTCAGGCAGTCCTGCCACAGATTGACCAGCGATTTCAGCCGCATCCGCACCGTGCTTTCCAACAAAGACGGCCAGCCGCCGGCAGGCGGCGGGTCGTCCAGCTGGCGGCGCAGCGCGCGCGCCTGGCTCAGAAACCAGGGGTTGTCGACGGGATAGCCCAGCCAGTCGGCCATCGCCTCCATCAACTGGGCGAGTGCCGGCGACGGCCCTTGCGGCGTGTTGCGCAATTCGGCCTGCAGGCCGGACAGCGAGGACAGCAGCGGCGGCAGCATGCTCATCCGCGCGCGCAGCTCGCCCGCGGTGCGCTCGGCGTTGCGGCTGGCGGCGTCGTAGGAGAGGTGGGTGAGCAATTGGTCAAAGGCCAGCAGGTCGGCAGCCAGCCGATTGCGGCCGGCGGATGGCGGCTGCGGCGCGCTGCCCAGCGTGTCGGTCGCCCAGGCGGCGGCGTCCTTGAGCCAGCCGTCCACGCGCTGGCTTAGCACGGCGGATACCCGGGTGGGCAGCACCAGCGCCGCCATCACGCTGGCGCAGACGATGCCGAGGGCGATTTCCTCGCTGCGGGCGATGGCGATGTCGAACACGTTTTCCGGCGCGTACACCGCCGACAGCGCGATCAGCGGCATGGTGTAGGCCGGCAGCCGCAGCAGGTAGTGGCGCGGCGTGTGGTCCAGCATGGACAGGTAGAGCAGGGAGCCGGACCACAGCGCGACCACCAGGCTCAGCAGCACGGGCTGGCCTGCCAGCGGCGGCACCACCCATACCGCTGCGGCTGCGCCGAGCAGGGTGCCGAACACGCGGTACACCGCCTTGGAACGGGTGGCGCCGATCAGCGGATGGGACACGATGTAGACGGTGCCCATCGCCCAACTGGGCCGCGGCAGGCCCAGCGCCAGCGCGATGTACAGCGCCAGCATCGCGGCGGCGAAGGTGCGGGCGGAGAACAGCCAGTCGCGTTTAGCGGGCAGCGCGATCATGGGGCGGGTCCAGCATCGGGTCGTCGGGGACGCGGGTTTGCGCCGCCTGTTCCAGCACCTGGAATACCCGCAGCGCGGCTTCCAGGTCGGCCTGGCTGAGCGGCGCCAGCACGCGCGCGCGCAACGCCACCAGTTCCGTTTCTATCTTGCGGGTGACTTCGCGGCCGGCGTCGGTGAACCACAAGGTTTTCACCCGGCGGTCTTGCAAACCCTGTTCCCGTCGCAGCAAGCCGGCCTGGCTCAGCTGATCGACGATGCGGACCAGGGAGGCCGGCTCCATGCCCAGCTCGTCTGCCAGCGCGCGGTGGCTGACGCCTTCTCCCAGCCGGCCGATGAACAGCAGCGCGGAGCCGCCCGATACCGAAACGCCGTGAGCGGTCAGCGCTTCCTGCGCGATATGCCGCCACAGCACGCCCAGCGGGCGCAGGCTGCTGGTCAGCTTCAGGCGCAATAAATCGATGTCTTCCATGGGGTGTACCGGCCGGCGGGCCGGGTTCCGATAGTGGTGATGTAAACGGATTGTAGCGGTCAATTTGTTAATTAGCAAACTAACTAATTTGACGGCCGGAAAACCCATGCCGGCTTGCTTCCAGGGATGGGGGGCGGACTGGGCTGGTTCTGGCTGGAAACTTTGTCTTTATCCGCTGCGGCGCAGTCTTTACCGCAAGGCGGCGGGCTCGGCGCATGCTTGAACCCGGGCTGGCCGGGTTCGCCCGTTGGCGGAGCCAACCGGGGCCGCAGCCGGAGGGGGAATGAAAAAGCCCCGCCGCATTAAGCGGCGGGGCCGGACGAGCGCGTTTGCGCTTAGTGCCAGCTGGAGGCCACCAGCGCGTGCAGCGGCTCCTGCTGCAGCGACTGCGTCATGGCGCTGGCGCCCGGAGCGTCGCCGCCCAGCGCCGCCATCGCGGAAACCAGCGCATCCACCTGGCCGGCCAGCAAGGTCTTGCCGTCGGCGCTGGAGATCCGCTCCAGTTGGTGCTCCGCGCCGCGGAACCAGTTTTCCACGGTGACTTTGTCCTTGCCTTGCGCGTAGGGCAGGCTGATTTCCAGGTTGTCGCCGCGGCGCGACAGCCACAGGCTGTCGCTCATCTCGCCCAGTTGCAGGTGGTTGCTGCCCTGATTGTCGCGGATCAGGTCGTCGCCGCTGTCGCGCGGATGCAGGTAGAGGTCGTCGCCGGCGCCGCCGGCCAGGGTGTCGCGGCCGAGGCCGCCTTCCAGCGTGTCGTCGCCGTCGCCGCCATTCAGCAGATCGTTGCCGGCGCCGCCCTGCAGCAGGTCGTCGCCGCCCATGCCGTAGATCGTGTCGTTGCCGGCGCTGCCGACGACATTGTCGTTGGCGTCGCCGAAGCGGTAGGAGCCGCCCTTGCCCTCGATGGTCACGGCGAAGCGGCTGGCGAGTTCGTCGCCGCTCCAGCGGGTGCCGTCGTTGAAGGCGATCTGGCTGATCTGGTGCTCGGCGCCGAGGAAGTGCCCCTTCAGCGTCACCTGGTCGGGTTGGCTGCCCAGGCCCGGATACGGCTGCTGCGGGCCGTATTCGAACACCAGGTCGTCGCCCTGGCGGCGGACGTTGCGGATGCTGTCGGGGGAGACATCCTGGAACAGCAGGGTGTCGAGACGGTCGGCGGAGTCGTCGAAAGCGTCGATGACGTCGCGGCCGTCGCCGGCGCGCAGCACGAAGAGGTCGTTGCCGCGGCCGCCGATCAGGGTGTCCTTGCCGGGTCCGCCCTCCAGGGTGTCGTCGCCTTTGCCGCCGTCGAGCAAGTCGTCGCCCAGGCCGCCGAGCAGCAGGTCGTTGCCGCCCATGCCGTAGATGGCGTTGTCGCCGGCGCTGCCGTGGATGGTTTCATTGGCGTCGGTGAAGCGGGAGTCGGTGTCGTTGCCGACCACGGCGATCGGCAGCTTGGCCGCCAGCTGCTCATAGCTCCAGCGGGTGCCGTCGTTGAAGGCGATCTGGCTGATCTGGTGCTCGGCGCCGAGGAAGTGCCCCTTCAGCGTCACCTGGTCGGGCTGGCTGCCCAGGCCCGGATACGGCTGCTGCGGGCCGTATTCGAACACCAGGTCGTCGCCCTGGCGGCGGACGTTGCGGATGCTGTCGGGGGAGACATCCTGGAACAGCAGGGTGTCGAGGCGGTCGGCGGAGTCGTCGAAAGCGTCGATGACGTCGCGGCCGTCGCCGGCGCGCAGCACGAAGAGGTCGTTGCCGCGGCCGCCGATCAGGGTGTCCTTGCCAGGTCCGCCTTCCAGGGTGTCGTCGCCCTTGCCGCCGTCGAGCAAGTCGTCGCCCAGGCCGCCCAGCAGCAGGTCGTTGCCGCCCATGCCGTAGATGGCGTTGTCGCCGCCGCTGCCGTGGATGGTTTCATTGGCGTCGGTGAAATGCGAGCTGGTGTCGTTGCCGACCACGGCGATCGGCAGCTTGGCCGCCAGCTGCTCATAGCTCCAGCGGGTGCCGTCATTGAAGGCGATCTGGCTGATCTGGTGCTCGGCGCCGAGGAAGTGCCCCTTCAGCGTCACCTGGTCGGGCTGGCTGCCCAGGCCCGGGTACGGCTGCTGCGGGCCGTATTCGAACACCAGGTCGTCGCCCTGGCGGCGGACGTTGCGGATGCTGTCGGGGGAGACATCCTGGAACAGCAGGGTGTCGAGACGGTCGGCGGAGTCGTCGAAAGCGTCGATGACGTCGCGGCCGTCGCCGGCGCGCAGCACGAAGAGATCGTTGCCGCGGCCGCCGATCAGGGTGTCCTTGCCAGGTCCGCCCTCCAGGGTGTCGTCGCCCTTGCCGCCGATGAGCAAATCATCGCCCAGGCCGCCTTGCAGCAGGTCGTTGCCGTCGGTGCCGGCCAGGGTGTCGTCGCCCAAGGTGCCCAGTATCTGCGGCGGGAAGCGTTGCGCCAGTTCTTCGTAGCTCAAGGCGCTGATTTGGCCGGCGTCGAAGAAGTTGAAGCTGGCGATCTGGTGGTCCGCGCCCAGGAAGAAACCCTTGATTGTGATGCTGTCGGTCTGGTTGTAGCTGAGCGTCAGATCGTCGCCTTGCCGCGTCAGCTTGTCGACGATGGAGAGCGGGGCGCTGATGTGGATGCTGTCCTGGCGGCCGGCGCCGGCGCTGTAGGCATCGACGATGTCCTGGCCGTCGCCCGGGGCGAAGGCATAGCCATCGGCGCCCGCGCCGCCCACCAGCGTGTCCTTGCCGGCGCCGCCGCGCAGCACGTCGTCGCCGCCTTCGCCGTAGAGGGCGTTGTTTTGATCATTGCCGGTGATGGTTTCGCCGGCGTCGGTGAAGTGGAACGGTCCCGCGCCTTCGACGCTCAGGCCGAAGCGCTGGGTCATCATTTCGTAGGTCCAGCTGGCATAGCTCTGGAAGCTCATCTTGCCGAATTGATGGTCCGCGCCCAGGTAGTGGCCCTTCAGCGCCAGCTGCTGGTTATTGCCGAACTGGACCAACAGGTCGTCGCCCTGGCGCACCATGCCGCGCACGGTGTAGTCGGGCGTATCGGGGAAATGGATGTCCGCGATGCGGCCCAGGCTGGGGTCGGTATCGATTTCGGTGCGGCTGTCGCTGTCGCGCACGTTGATGACGCGGCTGTCGGGCGCGGCTTGGTTTTCCATGCTCATGATTGTTTCCTTGTGTTTTTGTTGAATGGCCGGCGAGCCGGCCGAGCGAGGCGGGTGGAAAAATTCATTGGAATAGTGTTGCAAATAATGGTTTTTATTTAAAATAAAATATTCACAATATGTATTTGTGTGATTTGTTATTTTTAAATATTCCAAAAATCGGCTTGGCGTGGCCTCGCGCGTGCCTGCATTTTTTTTGCAAGCATCTATGCTGGGATGGCACCCGCGCATTTCGTGGCGCGACAAGGCCGGCGTCCAGGGCTGCACGGCGCCGACACTGGGAGGAGCATCATGAAAATCGACGATTTCAATGTGGTGGCCGACCTGATCGGCATGAAAAAGCGCTCGCGCGAGGCGGTGTGGCTGATGGAAGTGGAGGGCATGACCGGTTATTCCGCCGCCCAGCAGATGGACATCAGCGAATCCACCGTATCCCGCGCCCACGCGCGCTTTGTCCGCGCGATCAGGCAAGTGAACACGCTGGCGGGGCACCTGCCCCTGCGCTGAACACCTGTTCATTGCAGTGATTGGCCCGGAGCGGCGCAGCCCCTCCGGGCTTTTTGTCGCGCGCCGCCTGGGTTTGGCATACTGGGGGCGTGTGAAACGCGGACGGCGAGGCGGATATGGCAGTGCGGCACGGCATCGATCTGGACAAGGCACGCGCGTGGCATGAGCGGGAAATACGCGGCTTCCTGGCGCGGCACCCGCGCTCGCTGGCGCTGTCGGAGCGGGGGAGGGCGCACTTGTTGTTCGGCGTGCCGCTGCACTGGATGGACGATTGGCCGACGCCGTGCTCGCTGTTCATCGCCGAAGCGCGCGACGCCGCGCTGACCGATGCCGACGGCTTGGAATACGTGGATTTCTGCCTGGGCGACACCGGCGCGATGTTCGGCCACTCGCCGGCGCCGGTGGCGGCGGCGATCGCGCGCGAGGCGGCGCGCGGCCTGACCGCCATGCTGCCCGGCGAGGACGCGTTGTGGGTGGCGGAGGAATTGTCCCGCCGCTTCGGCATGGCGGCGTGGCAGTTCACGCTGTCGGCCAGCGACGCTAACCGTTTCGCCATCCGCTGGGCCCGCGCGATGACCGGCCGCGACCAGATCCTGGTGTTCAACGGCTGCTACCACGGCACGGTGGACGATGTGTTCGTCGACCTGGTCGACGGCGCGGCGCGGCCGCGCGCCAGCCTGCTGGGACAGGTCTACCCGTTGACCGAGCATACCCGGGTGGCGGAGTTCAACGACCTGGCGGCGCTGGACGCCGCGCTGGCCGATGGCCGCGTCGCCTGCGTGCTGGCCGAGCCGGCGATGACCAATATCGGCATGGTGCTGCCCGATCCCGGCTACTGGGAGCAGGCGCAGGCCATCATCCGCCGCCGCGGCAGCCTGTTGCTGCTGGACGAAACCCATACCATCAGCTGTGGCCCCGGCGGCTATGCCGCCGCGCACGGTTTGGCCCCCGACCTGCTGGTGCTGGGCAAGCCGCTGGCAGGCGGGTTGCCGGCCGCCGCCTATGGCTTCAGCGCCGAGCTGGCGCAAAGGGCGCAGCAGGCCAAGCGGGCCGCGCCGCCCGGTCACTCCGGCATCGGCACCACGCTGAGCGCCAACCGGTTGGCCTGCGCGGCGATGCGGGCCAACCTGGCCGAAGTGATGACCGAAGACAATTACCGGATCATGTTTGAGCGCGCAGGGAGGCTGGCGCAGGGCCTGCGCGAATTGTTCGCCCGCCGCGACCTGCCATGGTGCGTGACGCAGCTGGGGGCGCGCTGCGAATTCCAGTTCGCGCCGCGGCCGCCGCGCAACGGCAGCGAGGCCGGCGCCTGGCAGGACGAAGAGCTTGAGCGCTGCATCCACCTGCACCTGCTCAACCGCGGCCTGTTGATCACGCCGTTCCACAATATGCTGTTGATGAGCCCAAGCACCGCCGAAGCCGGCATCGCGCGGTTGCTGCAGGCCTTCGACGATTGGCTGGACGCGGCCCAGGCTTGAATTTCGCGCGCCGGCGCGGGCTTCTGTTAATTTGCGTGTCATCGGCGCCGGCGGCCGGAAGGCGGATGGTATAACGAGGCTATCGGGGGCGTTTCTCCCCGCTTGCCGGAAATGGATGCCATGCGTTTCGCCATTACCCTGTCCGACCGCTTCAAGCCGGTGCTGGATGTTTTCCTGCAGGCAGGCTGGCAGCCTGTCAAAGTGTTCTGCACGCCGGTGGACCACCGCATGCACCATCACAAGGCTTCCCTGGCTTTCGCCGAGCAGCGCAAGCTGCCGCTGCAGCTGTCGCCGATGCAGCCGCGGGATTTGCAGGAGCTGGCCGAACAGGGTTGCGAGGCCTTGCTGGTGGCCAGCTACAACTGGCGCATACCGGACTGGACGCCCTATCTGAAATACGCGGTGAATTTCCATCCTTCGCCGCTGCCCATCGCGCGCGGGCCGTACCCGCAGGTGCGGGCCCTGCTGGAAGGGCACCGCGAATGGGGCGCGACCTGCCACAAGGTGGCCGCGGATTTCGATACCGGCGAGGTGCTGGCGCAGGAGCGGTTTCCATTGTCGGAAACGGAAAGCCACCAGACGCTGGACGTCAAGCTGCAACTCGCGCTTTACCGGCTGAGCCGGACGGTGGCGCACAATTTCGAAGCGTCATGGCGCGACGCCGCGCCGCAGGCGGAGGGGGGCAGTTACTGGCCGCTGTGGAGCGAACAGGAGCGCATGCTCGATTTCACCCGGCCGGTGGCCGACTTGCAGCGCCAGCTGCGCGCCTTCGGCGATTTCGAATGCGCGGCCACCATCAACAACATCACCATTTTCATCCACCGCGCCGAAGGCTGGGTGGAAAGCCATGGCTTCGCGCCGGGCAGCCTGATTTATTCGCAAGCCGATCAGTTGCTGGTGGCGGCGAGCGACGGCATGCTGCTGATCAGCGAATGGAGTCTGTACGGGCCGGATGCCGCAACCGGCCGGCTGCGCCGTTGAGTTGTGTGAATTTTGGCTATTTTCTGCCATTGACGTGGCGTTTAATGTTCTATTTTGTCCTTTTTTTTCTGAATTGGTAATTTTCAAGCGCAATTAATCGGCTTTGCACCGGGTTTGTCCGTTGACGCTTTGTCGCAGTTGTTAAAAAATATGAAAAATAACTGGATTATTGTTAATTTTCATGAAATACCAAAGCGCTCAGGATGTTCCGGAGCAGGTTGTTCCGCATGATCTGGGTTTGCTGGGCCTGGTGTTGCTGGCCCAGTTCCATGGCATCGCCGCCGACCCCGCGCAGCTCTCCCACCAGTTTGGCCGCAGCGCCGAACGCTTTTCCGAAACCGATCTCCTCCTTGCCGCCAAGCAGCTGGAACTGAAGGCCAAGATCGTCAAGCAACCGCTGGAGCGCATCGGCCTGATGGCCTTGCCGGCGCTCGCGCTGGCGGTCAATGGCGAGCACTTCATCGTCGCCCGCTGCGATGGCGACAAGGCGCTGATCCATGATCTGAAGCAGGGACGTCCCGTGGTGTTGAGCCTGGACGAACTGGCGGCGCGCTACGACGGCCGGCTGCTGGTGGCGGCATCGCGCGCGTCGGCGGCCGGCGCCTTGGCCAAGTTCGACTTCACCTGGTTCGTGCCGGCCATCGTCAAGTACCGCAAGCTGCTGCTGGAGGTGTTGGGCGTGTCCTTCGCGCTGCAGTTGTTCGCGCTGGTGACGCCGCTGTTCTTCCAGGTGGTGATGGACAAGGTGCTGGTCAACCGCGCTTTCAACACGCTGGACGTGATCGCCGTCGGCCTGCTGTTGTTGTCGGTGTTCAATGTGGTGTTGTCCGCCTTGCGCGGCCACGTGTTCGCCCACACCACCAGCCGCATCGACGTGGAGCTGGGCGCGCGGCTGTTCCGCCACCTGCTGGCGCTGCCGCTGGCCTATTACGAGGCGCGCCGCGTCGGCGACACGGTGGCGCGGGTACGCGAGCTGGACAGCATCCGCAATTTCCTCACCGGCCAGGCGCTGACCACGGTGCTGGACCTGCTGTTCTCCTTCGTGTTCCTGGCGGTGATGTTCTATTACAGCGGCTGGCTGACGCTGATCGTGGTGATTTCCTTGCCGTGCTACGCCGCCTGGTCGGCGCTGCTGACGCCGGTGCTGCGCCGGCGGCTGGACGAGAAGTTCGCCCGCGGCGCCGACAACCAGTCCTTCCTGGTGGAGTCGGTGGGCGGCATCGGCACCATCAAGTCGATGGCGGTGGAACCGCACATGACCCGGCGCTGGGACAAGCAGCTGGCCGCCTACGTGGCCGCCGGCTTCCGCGTGACGCGGCTGGCCAATATCGGCCAGAACGGCGTGCAGCTGATCCAGAAGCTGGTGACAGTGGCCACCTTGTGGCTGGGGGCCAAGCTGGTGATAGGCGGCGATCTGTCGGTCGGCCAGCTGATCGCCTTCAATATGCTGGCCGGACAAGTGGCGGCGCCGGTGGTGCGCCTGGCTCAGCTGTGGCAGGACTTCCAGCAGGTGGGCATCTCGGTGGAGCGGCTGGGGGACATCCTCAACACCCGCACCGAGCTGCCGGCCAGCCGCGCGGCGCTGCCGCCCATCCAGGGCAAGATCGAGTTCGACCAGGTGGTGTTCCGCTACCGCCCCGATGGCCCGGAGATCCTGCGCAAGCTGAGCCTGGAGATCCGGCCGGGCGAGGTGATCGGCATCGTCGGCCGCTCCGGTTCCGGCAAGAGCACGCTGACCAAGCTGGTGCAGCGGCTGTACGTGCCGGAGTCCGGCCGCGTGCTGGTGGACGGCAACGACCTGGCGCTGGCCGATCCGGCCTGGCTGCGCCGCCAGATCGGCGTGGTGCTGCAGGAAAACCTGCTGTTCAACCAAAGCATACGCGACAACATCGCGCTGTCCGATCCCGGCATGCCGCTGGACGCGGTGATCCGCGCCGCCAAGCTGGCCGGCGCCCATGACTTCATCATGGAGCTGGCCCAGGGCTACGACACCATGGTCGGCGAGCACGGCGCCAGCCTGTCCGGCGGCCAGCGCCAGCGAATCGCCATCGCCCGCGCGCTGGTCTGCAACCCGCGCATCCTGATTCTGGACGAGGCCACCAGCGCCTTGGACTATGAGTCCGAGCGCGCGGTGATGCAGAACATGCGCGCCATCTGCCAGGGCCGCACGGTGCTGATCATCGCCCACCGCCTGTCCACCGTGCGCGGCGCCCACCGCATCATCGCGATGGACAAGGGCGTGATCGTCGAGGCCGGCAGCCACGCCGAGCTGGCGCAGAAACCGGGCGGCTACTACGCCCACCTCCACAGCCTGCAGCAAGGATAAGCCGCGATGAAGCAGCAGATTGAGGCATTGCGGGATTTCCTGCGCCGCTACCGCCAGGCCTTCGCCGAATATTGGTCCATCCGCCACCAGCTCGACCCCAAGCCGCGCAGCGAGGACGAACTGGCCTTCCTGCCCGCCCACCTGGAACTGACCGACAGCCCGGTGTCGCCGTTGCCGCGCTGGAGCATGCGGGTGATCGTCGCGTTGTGTCTTTGCATGTTCTTGTGGGCGCTGATCGGCCAGTTGGACATCGTCGCCGTCGCCGGCGGCAAGACCGTCAGCGGCGGCCGCACCAAGATCATCCAGCCGCTGGAGCCCAGCGTGGTCAAGGCCATCCACGTGCGCGACGGCCAGCTGGTCAAGGCCGGCCAGTTGTTGATCGAGCTGGACGCCACCGCCGCCGGCGCCGACAACCGCAAGGCCGGCGACGCGCTGGAAACCGCCCGCCTGGCCGCCGCCCGCTACCAGGCGCTGCTGGCGGCGCTGGACAATGGCCGGCTGCCGCAGCTGGAGAAGCTGGACGGCGTCGATCCGGCCAAGCAACTGAGCGAGGAAACCCTGGCCGTCGGCCAGTGGCGCGCCTACCAGGCGAAGCGCGAGGCGCTGCAGGCCACCTTGCGCCAGCGCGAGGCGGAACTCTCTACCACCCGCCAGCAGGTGCGCAAGCTGCAAGGCACGGCGCGGCTGGCCGAGGCGCGCGAGCACGACTACCAGGAGCTGCTGGACAAGAATTTCATCTCCAGGCACGCCTATCTGGACAAGCAGCAGGCGCGCATCGAGCAGCAGGGCGACCTGGCCAGCCAGCAAAGCCGCATCCAGGAGCTGGCCGCAGCCATCGCCGGCCAGCGCGAAGAATTGCAAGCGCTGACCGCCAACTTCCGCAGCGACGCGCTGGGCAAGCTGCGCGAAGCGCGCGAGCAGGCCAGCCAATCCGGCGAGGAAATGAAGAAAACCGGCCGCCGCCAGGCGCTGACCCAACTCACCGCGCCGGTGTCCGGCAGCGTGCAGCAGCTGGCCATCCACACCGTCGGCGGCGTGGTCACCGAAGCGCAGCCCTTGCTGGCCGTGGTGCCCGCCAACGAGACGCTGGAAGTGGAAGCGCAGATCGAGAACAAGGACATCGGCTTCGTCCGGCCCGGCCAGGCGGTGACGGTGAAAGTGGAAAGCTTTCCCTACACCCGCTACGGCTATCTGGACGGCGTGGTGGAAACCGTCAGCCACGACGCGCAGCAGGACGAAAAGCGCGGTCTGCTGTTCCCCGCCCGCATCCGGCTGAGGCAAGGCCATCTGCTGATAGACGGCGCGCGCGTCAACTTGAGCGCCGGCATGGCGGTCAGCGCCGAGATCAAGACCGGCAAGCGCCGGGTGATCGACTACTTCCTCAGCCCGCTGCAGGAGCACATCGGCGAAGGCATGCGGGAGCGTTGAGATGAAGATCCTGCTGATCCACCAGAATTTCCCCGGCCAGCTGCGCCACATCGCC
This sequence comes from Chromobacterium subtsugae, assembly GCF_001676875.1. Lineage (GTDB taxonomy): Bacteria > Pseudomonadota > Gammaproteobacteria > Burkholderiales > Chromobacteriaceae > Chromobacterium > Chromobacterium subtsugae. The sequence goes on from NZ_JYKA01000025.1 coordinate 70,970, forward strand.
GATGATCTGAAAACCCGGCCCGGCATCGACCTGCTGGCGGTGGGGCGGGACACCGCGCCCGGCCTGCAAGGCGTGCGGCTGCTGCGCTACAAGCCGCATCGCCGGCCCAGCCGGGAAACCCATCCCTATCTGATCAGCTACGAGGACGCGGTGCTGCACGGCCAGGCGGTGCTGCGCAGCTTGCAGCCCTTGGCCCATCGCGGCTACCGGCCCGACGTGATCCTCGCCCACCCCGGCTGGGGCGAGACGCTGTTCCTGAAAGACCTGTTTCCGAACGCGCGGCTGATCCACTACTGCGAATTCTTCTACCACGGCCAGGGGGCCGACGCCGATTTCGACCCGGAATTCCCGCTCAGCCTGGATGGCGCGGCGCGGCTGCGCGCCCGCAATGCGCTGCATCTGCTCAATCTGGAAAACTGCGACGCCGGCATCTGCCCCACCCACTGGCAGCACAGCCTGCACCCGGCCGCTTACCGCGCCAAGCTGCGGGTGGCGCACGAGGGCATCCACGCCGAACGGCTGGGCCCGGATCCATCGGCGGCATTGACGCTGCCGAACGGCCGCGAATTGCGCGCCGGGCAGAAGATCGTCACCTACGTCGCGCGCAATCTGGAACCCTACCGCGGCTTCCACATCTTCATGCGCGCGCTGCCGGATTTATTGCGGGCCGAGCCCGATTGCCAAGTGGTGATCGTCGGCGGCGACGGCGTCAGCTACGGCAATGCGCCGGCCGATGCCGCCAACTGGCGGGAGAAGCTGCTGCGGGAAAACCCGGTCGACCCGAACCGGGTGCATTTCCTCGGCAAGGTGCCGTACGAGGTCTACCGCAAGGCGCTGCAGGTGTCGGCGGCGCACGTCTATTTGACCTATCCCTTCGTGCTGTCGTGGAGCCTGCTGGAGGCGATGGCCAGCGGCTGCCGCATCGTGGCGTCGGACACCGCGCCGCTGCGCGAGGTGATCCGCGACGGCGTCAACGGGCATCTGACCAGCTTTTTCGACCAAGAAGCCTTGATCGGGCGGGTGAGGGAGGCTTTGCGCGCGGATGACCCCGCCATGCGCGCGCAGGCGCGGCGGACCGCGGCGCGCTATGGGGTGGAACCGGGGATTGTCGCTTATCGAGATTTGCTGGGCGTGGGGATGCGCGCGGAGCGAACGTTTTCGCATCGAACCTGACCGGCATGATTGCAGTGCGTGAATATTGATAATAAGGAGTTTTCAAATGACAGATTTGTTCCGTGAAATGAGCGCAGGCGAAAGCGATGGCAACGAGACCATCCGCGGTTCGAACAGCCCTGACAGCGAGACT
>NZ_JYKA01000026.1 GCF_001676875.1 Chromobacterium subtsugae
CCTTCGGCCAAACGGCCGAGCTTTTTTGCGTTCCGGGCGCGGCGGCGCCAGGTCATTGGTACAACATGTCTATCGTAATCGCGGTTTGCAGGCTGCCCGGCACAATGGCGGCCGTTCGCATGTACTCGACGAACAGCCCCAGCTGCGCCGACTTCGACTGCACATTGACTACCCGGGTATTGTTGGTCTTGTTGGCGCCGATATTCGCGCCATCGTCCGAACTCCCCAGATTGATCGCCACGCCGCGCGCCGAGCCGCTATTGGCGAACAACACCGCGTTGTTCTTGTCCTGCGCGCCGGAAAAACGGAAGGTGGCCGTCTTCACGCCATCCGAACAATCGGTGGCCCTGATGGTGAAGCCGGTGCGGGCCGCCGCGCTGCCCACCGCCGCGAACTGGCCGCTGCCGACAGTCGGCAGATTGACCGTGTACTGGCCGTTCGCGCTCAGATTGCAAGTGCCGCCGGGGGTAAAGGTGACCGTGCCGTTGATCAGCTGGTTGAAGTTGATATTGGGCGTGGCGTTGATCCCGCCGATGCCGTCCAATTGGAACACCGAGTACTGGCTGACCGTGGCGGTGCCGCTGGAAGGCGCGCCGGAGGTCTTCAGCAACACGATGGAGTACTGCAGCGTGGTATTGATCCAGCCGTTCCACGGCACATAGATGCCGGTATCGATGGCGCCGCTGCTCTGGGTATAGGTCCGGCCCTTGAACAGGATGCCGATCTGCAAGCCCGGCGCCAGCGCCTGGCTTTGCGGGTTCACCCAGAAATACACGTTTTCGCCTATGCTCTGCGTGCAATACAGTTTGAGGTTCTGCAGCGGCGACTGCCAGATGATGGTGCCTGCCGGCGCATTGGCGGCGACGTACAGATTGCCGGGCAGGTTGAAGGTCGACGTCACGCCGCCCGAGCCGTCGTCGCCATTCCAGCAACCCAGCGCATGGCTGGTCAGCGGCATGGCCAAACACAGCGCCAGCAACCATCCGCGCAATCCCTGAGTGATCCATTTTTTCATTGTCATCGTTTCCCGACGGGCGATGCCGCCACGGTTGAATATCATTGCGGCGCGCAGACCGCGTCCATCTGCAGATACGCCGCTCCGCCTGTCGCTTGCGGGAGCGCGTAACGGAAATGGCAGCGCTGGTCCGGTTCGCCGCCCCAGCGCGCCACCAGCGGCTTGCCCTCCAGCCCGCGCAGGAAGGCGCGCCCGCCCTGCCCCACCATGGCGCGCGCGTCTTCGCCGCCGTCGGCGGCAATGGTGGCCCCCACCGGCAAATGGCTGCCGTCCGCCCGCCGCAGCGTCACGATCACCGGCTTGCCCTGCTGGGTGTTGAACTTCAGCATGACGATGGCGCCTGCGCGCGGCGCGTCCTGCACGCTGGTTTCCTGCAGTTCCACATCCTGGCTCATGCCCTTGGGGTCCAGCGTGATTTCGTTCTGGCGATACGGCATCAAACTGGACACCACCGCGTAGCCTCGGCTATTGACGCGCACGCCGCTGGTATTGCTGACCGCCGCGCCCTCAGCGCCCGGCGCCTCCACCACCGCGAAGGATTCGCCCAGCGACTGCGCCGCCGTCACCCCCCCGGGATGGAACACCAGCGCGCCGCTCAAGCCGACATTGGCTTGCGACGAACCGCCGCCGGAGCTGGCCCCCGCGGTAAGCGTGGCGATCGAGCTGGCGTACTGCACGCTGCCGCCGCCGCCGCTGCTGTTGCCGCCCGCGCTGTTGCGGCTGGTATTGGCGTACAGGTTGTAGCTGAGATTGCGCAGCTCGCCGGCCGAGCCGCTCAAGCTGAGCTGCCCGCTGGCGCTGCGGTCGCTGCTGCTGCTCGCGCTGGCGCTCAACAGCGGCGCATAAGGCTCGCGCCCCAGCGGCATCGATACGCTTAGCATGTACTGATTGATATTGCGTCCGCTAGCATCGTGAGTCCGGCCCGCGCTCAGGTTGAAGCTCACTGACTGGAAACTGTTGCCGTAGCCCAGTTGATAGGTCAGATCTCGCCCTTGCTGATTCCAGTAATCCTGCGACGAGCCGGCCATGAAGATATGTCCCCAGCCCTTGGCCAGGGCCTGGTCGGCGTTGAGCTGGAATTTGTTCTTGGCGCGGAAGACCGCGCCCTGCTGGTTGATCAGGTTGACGTAGTCGCCCAGTTCGAGAAAACCGGCGGTGGAAAAGCGATACGCTGCCACCGTGAAATTGGTGCGGGTGGATTCGATCAGCTTGCTGTAGGTGACCCGGTAGCTTTGGCCCTGCATATCGCTGTCCGCCCCGCCGTAAGGCAAGCCGCTCGCCCACGACTGCGTCACATCCAGCGCCAGCGCGCCCAGCGGCGTATTGATGCCGGAGCCGAACAGCGCGGATTGGTAATGGTCTGCCGCGATCAGGCCGCCATACAAGGTCAGGCCGTTGCTGATGCCGCGCTGGTAGGTTGCCTGCGCGAAGACGGGAAGCTTGCTCAAGGAGGCGCCGCGCCATTGTCCGGCCATCACGGCATAGCGCGACTGGCCGTCGCGCAGCAGCTGCGGCACCGCCGCGTAAGGCACCACGAATTTGCGCACGCGGCCGTCCGCTTCGGCTACAGTCACTTCCAGATCGCCGGCGAAACCGGTGTTGTAGAGGTCGTCGATGCTGAACTCGCCCGGCGGCACCGCGTTTTCGTAGATCAGGTTGCCGTTCTGGCGGATCGATACCTTGGCATTGGTCTCGGCCACGCCGCGCACCACCGGCGCATAGCCCTGCAGCGACTCCGGCTGCATCCGGTCGTCGGAGCTGAGCTGCACGCCGCGGAAGGCCACGCTGCCGAACAGGTCGGACGGGGTGAAGTAGTCGCCCACGGTCAACACCGAACGCCAGCCGGTGATGTCGCGCTGAACATAAGTCGAGGCGTGCTGGTAGTTGCGCTGGCTTTGGCCGTTGCCGCTGTTCTGTTGCGTCAGCGCGCCGTCGTAGCGCAGCCGCCACAAGCCGACGTTGAGGCCGGCGTTGGCGCCGAAATAGAACTGCGTGGATTTGCCGGAGGCGCCGTTGTCGTAACGGTAGCCATTGGCGTTGTAATTGAGGAAGCCGGCCAGCGGCGCGCCGGCATCCCAGTATTCCGGCGCGACATAGCCGCGCGCCTGGGCGCGCAGATACTTCTGCGGCAGGCTGACATCCAGGCGCAAATCGGTGCTGTTGAAACTGGAACGCGCGCCCGGCACCACCGCGGCGATATCCGCGCAGCGGCCGGGCTCGTCCCGTCCGGGCAGTTCGGCCGTTTCTCCCAAGCGCGCGAAATCCACGCCCAGCTCGTCCAGCATCGCGCGGTTGAAGCAGGCCAGCACCTTGCGCTCGGCCATCTCCTTCATCAGCACGTCGCGACGCCCCAGCCAGACATCATTGACGTAGACATCCGCGCGGTAGTTGCCGGGCAGAGCGCCACCCGTCTGGTTGAAGCGGGATAGATCCACCTTTTGGCCGTTGGAGTTCTGATTGATGAACACCGGATTGAACTGGACGTCGTCGGCAGGGGCGCTTGCCGCCGCGGGCGCGTCGGCCCAGGCGGCCTGGCCGCCGAACAGGCCGCAGATCAACAGGCTGAGCGGGCTGAGCGCCCAGCGGCGATCGTGCCGCCGTGTAGTCAAGTGCTTCATCGCTAGAGAATCCGGAGCGCGCCGCGCGGGCTGGCGCAGGGAATAGGATCAGGGAGCCAGCGGCGCGCTATGCATCACCGGAGCGCCGTAGTCATTGATGCTTTCGTAATTGAGCTTGAGGCCGCCTTCCGGCTTGAACTTCGCATCCTTCAGCGCGAAATCCTTGCTGCCGCCCGGCGGCACCATGCCGCCATCCGTGTCGAACTCATGCTTGCCGGACAAGAGAATCGCCCGATTCAGAGAAACATGGTACGCGGCCGGGTTGGTGGCCCGCAGCGTATAGCCTTTGCCGCCGGCCTGCGGCAGCAAAGTCCAGGAAAGCTTGTCGGCGGCATCGTCCGGCGTGCCCGCCAGCCCGGCGGGCCGGTAAAACAGCTTGATGCGCGAACGAAAGGCCACTTGCATGAAATTGCGCTGCTCCGCGGTCAGCTTGGGCAACGGCGGCACATCCAGCACGTTCAGCCAGAACACCGACTCCTTGTCCTTGGGCAGATCGGCGCCGGTGAAGGTCAGCCGCAGGGTCTGGCCCTTGGTCGGGTCGACGCGGAAAATCGGCGGCATGATCAGGAAAGGCGCGTCGGCGGTATCGGGAACCGACTTCTCATTGCCGCTGTCGGCCCATACCTGCACCAGGGAGGGCTCCTTGCCCGGATTGTTGACCTTGACGGTCACCTCGCGGTCATCCGCCTTGTACACCACGCGGGTGCCGGAAATCACCACGCCCGCCTGGGCCGCGCCGCTCAGTGCCGCGCCCGCCAACATCAGCGCCAGCGCCGCTCGCCTTACTGCTTGTTTCATTTTCAATCCGCTTCCGAGTCGAGAAAACCGTCCGGCGGCCTCGCAAGAAACCGCCGGACGACCGAACCGATTACTGATAGGTCATCGAGTACTGAACGGAGCTGTTCACCGAACCCGCGGTGGCGGCGCCGGTGGCGTAGTACTGCGCGTAGTAGTTCATCGTGGCCGAGCCGTTGTTGATCGACACGATCTGGGAATTGGCGTTGTTGTTCAGGTTGATGGCGGTGAAGCTGTTGTTCAGCAGCTGCACTTCCACGTTGGAGGCGTAGGTCTTGCCGACGGCGTTCAGCAGGTTGCCGGATACCGAGTTGACGTTCGGACCCACTTCAAAGCGGGTTTGGGCGTTGTTGAGGCCGGACGGGCAGCTGCTCAGACGGATGGTGAACGGCGTGGCGCCGGCGGTTTGGCCTTGGCTGGCCAGCGCGGACGCGCCGACGGTCGGCAGCGTCACAGTCACATTGGCGCTGGCGCCATTGCCGGAAACCGTGCAAGTCTGGGCAACGACGTTTCCATTGACGGTGATGGTGCCGTCAGCGGCCATGGCGCCCGTGGAATACAAACCCAGTCCGATCAGCGCGGCAGTTACGATCTGTTTCATTACAAAGTCTCCGTTGAAGTTGCAGGCAGTGGTCTGCCCGATTGCTCGCCCTCGCGAAAGGGCTGAAATTGATATGTCGTTCATCGCGCCGGAGCGGCTTCGGCAGTCCTGCGATCTGCCCGCGCCTCGGGCGCTCCAGCGCCGAATTCATCCCACCTTCCGCAACCAATCAACAAAACCATAATCAGATCAAACAAAGCCCATCAAATAAAAACGAAAGACTTCAAACTGAAGCGTCATATGGTTTAAAAATTGGCCGAAATCCGGCCAGAGATTCGGTGCGGAAAAGCTGCGCCAGACCGTGATGCCATGGCTGGACGATGCTCAGCGCCAATCGCCTTCCCCCCGGCAAACCAGCCTTCGACAAGGCTTTTCGCTACCGGTTCAGAAGTGATTGAGCGCAAGGTTAAAGTAAACCGCCCATAGTCTTCAACAGCTGCGCGCCCGCAAAACCGTGGCAAAAACAAACATAACATGCTGATAAAAAATGAATTCATTAGTGGAAAATTCATTTTTCGCACATAACTCGCATGTGGCATTATTGCATCACATTGACAACATTTTAAATTAAAACATTTCAAATAACGCCAAATTCAAAATCAAACCGAACAAAAAAAGCCAAAGGCATAAATCCGCTCATGCCCACCGCTCCAGCCGCTACCCACCCGTTCCCCGCGCGTTTACACTGGATGCCCGCCCATCAGGAATCCGCCGATCATGAAGCCCTCCCGCAGCCAATACCTCACGCTCAATCAACGCCGCTGCCATATCCGCCGCTGGGGGCCGGAACAGGCGCCGCTGCTGGTGCTGCTGCATGGCTGGATGGACAGCTCGGCCACCTTTCAATTCATGGTGGACGCCCTGGCCGGCGACTGGCAGGTGGCGGCCCCGGATTGGCGCGGCTTCGGCGACAGCCAATGGAATGACGGCAGCTACTATTTCCCCGATTACCTGGCAGACTTGGACGATCTGCTGCGGCAACTGTCGCCGCAACAACCGGTGAACCTGCTGGGCCACAGCATGGGAGCGATGATCGCCGGCATCTACGCCGGCGTCTGTCCGCAACGGATCCATCGACTGGTGCTGGCTGAAGGCTTCGGCCTCGGCGCCACCCGTCCGGCCGAGGCGCCGGGCCGCTACGGCCGCTGGCTGCGCGAGACCAGCCAGGCTATGGCTTTCGAGCCGATGGAGCCGGCCCAGGCGGCGGACAAGCTGATGGCGCGCAACCCCTTGCTGACCGGGGAAAGGGCGCGCTGGCTGGCGGCTGAATTGACGCGCCCGGCTGACGGCGGCGTGATCTACCGCGCCGATCCGCGCCACAAGATGGTCAATCCGGTGCTGTACCGGCTGGAGGAAGCGATGGCCTGCTGGCGCCGCATCGCCGCGCCGACGCTGTGGCTGCTGGGAGAGCGCTCGTTCGAGCATCCGGCGATCAGCGGCGTGATGGACACCCTGGATCAGCGCCGCTCCTGCTTCGCCCATCTGGATGAAGTCAAGATCGCCGGCGCCGGCCACATGCTGCAATGGGAAAAACCGGAACAAATGGCGGCGGAAGTCGAACGCTTCCTGCTGCGCGGCGAATAAGCGCCGGCCGGACCGCCACGGCCCGGCCGGCCATACCGCCTCAACCCAGGTAACGCGCTTCCAGATGCGCGCGGTAGTGCGCCGGGTTCAGCGCCTCGCCGGTGGCCCGGGCCACCAGCTCGTCAGTGCTCCAGCGGCTGCCCTGGCTCCAGATATTGGCGTTCAGCCAATCGAACACCGGCGCGAGATCGCCCTTCGCGATGCGGCTGTCCAGATCCGGCGTCTGCTTGCGCAATACCGAGAAATACTGCGCCGCGTACATCGCCCCCAGGGTATAGCTGGGGAAATAGCCGAAGGTATCGGTCCAGTGGATGTCCTGCAGGCAGCCGTCGCGGTAGTTGCCGCGGGTATCCACGCCCAGATACGCCATCATTTTCTCGTCCCACAGCGCCGGCACGTCCTCGGCCTCGATCTCGCCGTCGATCAGCGCCCGCTCGATCTCGAAGCGCAGGATCACGTGCGCCGGGTAGCACAGCTCGTCGGCGTCGACGCGGATGTAGCCGGGCTGCACCCGGGTGTACAGGCGCGCCAGGTTGTCGGCGTCGAAAGCCGGCTGGTCGCCGAAATGCTTGCGGATCAGCGGCGCGATCAATTGCAGGAAGCCGCGGCTGCGGCCCAGCTGCATCTCGAACGACAAGCTCTGGCTTTCATGGATGCCCATCGAGCGGGCGCGGCCGACCGGCTGCGGCAGCCAGTCGCGCGGCAGGCCCTGCTCGTAGCGGGCGTGCCCGGTTTCGTGGACGATGCCCATCAGGCTTTGCACGAAATCGTCGTCGCGATAGCGGGTCGTGATGCGCACATCTTCCGGCACGCCGCCGCAGAAAGGATGGCTGCTGACATCCAGCCTGCCGCCATCGAAATCGAAACCCAGCAGCCCCATCGCCTCCAGGCCCAGCTGGCGCTGCTTCTCCACCGGGAAAGGGCCTTGCGGCTGGATCACGCGCTCGCCGGACTGCTTGTCCCGCACCTGGGCGATCAAGCCCGGCAGCCAGGTTTTGACGTCGCCGAAAATGCGCTCCAGATTGGCGCTGGTCATCCCCGGCTCGTACTTGTCCAGCAACGCGTCGTAGCGGCTGACGCCTGTCGCCTCCGCCAGCAGCGTCGCCTCTTCTCGCGCCAGGCGCAGCACCTCGCGGAAATTAGGCAGAAACCCCTGCCAGTCGTTGTTCTTGCGCTGGCTGCGCCAGGCGTGCTCGCAGCGGGCCGCCGCCAGCGCCTTGGCTTCCACCAACGCGGCCGGCAGCAAATTCGCCTGCCGCCATTCGCGGCCGATTTCGCGCAGATTGGCGCGTTGCGCCGCGTCCAGTTCTTCTTGTGCGGCGGCGTCCAGCTGCGTTTTCAATTCCGGAGCGGTGATCAGCTGGTGCATCAGCACCTGCAATTCGGCCTGGGCGGCGGCGCGCGCCTCGTTGCCTTTGGCCGGCATCATCGCCGCCTGGTCCCAACTGGCGATCGCGGACAGGTGGCCGAAACGATGCAAACGCTGGAAAGTTTGGGTCAGGCTCTGATAGGCCGTCTGATTCCCCATGGCATTCTCCCTTGTAATGGAGAAAACATATTCTCATGAGAATAAATAATCGGCAAGACAAGGAAGATCGACAATAAGCGCATGGAAATAAAGGGGAAAACGACATGAAAACTTATATCAAATGATATTTTATCATGCCTTATCCTGGGCGGCGCCGGGCTCGCCGCCGGCCTCCCGCTCCGCCTGCGCCCGCTGCCGGGCGAAGGGAAAAGCTTGCCAGTACGGAAAGTATTCGCGCACCGCCGGCAACAGCAGCTGGCGCTCGGCGCGATCCTGCAAGTGCAGCAACAAGGCGTCCACCGCCATCCGGTAGCTGGTGGAATGAAAGGGATGGGGGGACAGCAGGAACAACAGCGCCTTCAGCAGAATGTCGCGCTGGCGTATGCCCTCCTCGGGATGGCCGTCCTCGAACAGCTTGCCCAGATACAGGCCCAGCGAAGGGGGGAAATGGCGGAAGCGCTTTTGCCGCATCTGCGCGACCAGATGATCGAACGTGCCGACATTCAGCATTTGCGGATTGTGCAGCGAAAAACCGTTGCGGGCGGTGATCTCCACCACCTTTTTCATGTCGTCCAGCCAGAAGCAGTAGAATTCGCGGCCGCAGGTCATCGCCAGCACCCGCTCGCGCGGCGGGCAATCGGCGACGAAAAGCTCTACCGCGGCATGATAGGCTTCGGCATTGCGCGCCTGGCTCTCCAGCCGCTTCAGCAGGCGCAGCAACAACGCCCGCCGCTGTTCGACCACCTCGGCCTTCGCGCCCAAACGGTCAATCAGGTGCAGATACGCGCCCAGCGCCGATGCCACATCCGCCATGCCACCCTCCAGCCAACCGCATCCCGCCCCGGCGGACACGCTCTCAGGCCATCCCGCATGGCCTGCTTCCAGCATACATGACGCCGCGCCCGAACGGGCGGCGGCCATGCGCGGTGGATCAGGCCGCCGGCCGCAGGATCAGGCGCAAATCATCGCCGACCTTGCCGAAGTCGACGATGTCCAGCCTCACTTTGTCGGCCAGGTCGGTCAACGCCGGCCAGGCGAACAGGCCGCGCGCCGCATCGCCCGCCAGCGACGGCGCCAGGTACAGCACGATCTCGTCCACCAGCCCGGCTCGCAGCAAGGCGCCATTCAAGCCGGCGCCGGCCTCCACCATCAGTTGGTTGACGCCGCGCGCCGCCAGTTGCCGCAACAGATCGCCAAGATCCGCTTCGCCGGCGCAGCCTGCCAGCGCCAGCGTCTCCACGCCGCGCTCGCGGTAGGCGGCCAGCCGCCCGGCATCGCTTACGCAGCTGGCCAGCAGTGTCCGTCCGCCCTGGTAAATGCGGCTGGCGGGATCGGTTTTCAGCGCGCCGTCCAGCACCACCCGCCACGGCTGCGCCGCCACCGGAACCTCGCGCACCGTCAGTTGCGGGTCATCGGCCAACACGGTGCCGCTGCCGGTAAGGATGGCGCAGTTCTCGGCGCGCAGGCGCTGCACATCCAGCCGCGCCTGCGCGCCGGTGATCCATTTGCTGCAGCCGTTGAGCAACGCGGTCTTGCCATCCAGCGTGGCCGCGGCCTTCAGCGTCACCCACGGCCGGCCGCGTTCGACACGCGACAGGAAGCCCCGGTGCGTGCGCCGCGCCTCCGTCTCCATCAGCCCGGCCGATGCCTCGATGCCGGCCGCGCGCAGCATGGCGATGCCGCGCCCGGCCACTTCATGATAGGGGTCGACCATCGCCGCCGCCACGCGCGCCACGCCCTCCGCAACCAGGCGCTCCGCGCACGGCGGCGTGCGTCCGTGGTGGCTGCAGGGCTCCAGCGTCACGTAGGCGGTGGCGCCGCGGGGGGTATCGCCGCGGGCGAGGCAATCCTTGATCGCCTGGATTTCGGCGTGGTCCGACCCTACCGCCAGCGTGGCGCCCTCGCCTATCACCCTGCCATCGCGCACCAGCACGCAGCCGACGCCGGGATTGGGCGCGGCGCGGCGGGTGGCGGCTTCAGCCAGGCGCAGCGCGCGCTGCATGTGCAGGTGATCGTCGGCGCTATAGTCCGTCATGTTCGATTCTTCCACTCATCGGCCAACAGGCCGTAACAACGCATGTTCCAGAAACGGCCATTGAGAAATTGCGCGTCGCGCAGCTCTCCCTCCAGCTTGAAACCCAGGCGTTCGGCGACACGGCAGCTGCGCAGGTTCTCCGGCGCGCAGCCCAGTTCCAGCCGGTGCAGGCCCAGTTCGTCGAACGCGTACGCCAGCAACAGCCGCAACGCGAGGCCCATCGTCCCTTTGCCGACGTGATGATCCGCCAGCCAGTAGCCCAGGCGCGCGTAGCCATGCGCCAGATTGATGCCATGCAGCGAGCAGACGCCGGCCACCTCGCTGTCCACCTCAATCAGCCTGTGGGCGGCGCGCCCTTCCTGGTTGCTGCGCGCCTGCGCCAGCAGCAAGGCGGCCATATCCGCCGCCGATTGGGGCCTGACCGTGCTGGACAGCCATTGCGCCAACGTCGGACGGCTGCTTGCCATCAAGGCGAACAAGGCCGGTGCGTCGCGCGCCGGATCGGCCTCGCGAATGCCCACTCGGCTCATGCGCGCCCCCCGCGGGCGACATCAGGCCGCGGCGCGGCGCTCCTCGGGACGGCCGTGCTCATGCTCGGCCTGCGCCGGCTGCGTCAATGCGCAGACTTCTGGATTTCCTTGATCGCATCGGTGAATTCGGAAATATCCTGGAAACTGCGGTAAACCGACGCGAAGCGGACATAGGCCACCTTGTCCAGCCGCGCCAGCTCGTTCATCACCATCTCGCCGATCTGCCGGCTGCTCACCTCGCGCTCGCCAAGCTGCAGCAGCTTGTGGCAGATGCGGTCTATCGCTTCGTCCACCAGCGTGGTGGACACCGGCCGCTTGTGCAGCGCGCGCAGGAAGCTGGTGCGCACTTTCTCGATATCGAACTCGGAGCGATGGCCGGCGGTCTTCACCACCTGCGGCATGCGCACATCGGCCGTTTCGAAGGTAGTGAAGCGTTTATCGCATACCGGACAGCGGCGCCGCCGCCGGATGCTGGCCCCATCCTCGCTGACGCGGGAGTCGATCACCTGGGTATCGGCGTTGCCGCAAAACGCGCATTTCATGCCAATAGTCCTGAAGGTTGTAATAGTTGAATGTTATCAGCAAAGTCCGCTTCTGGCATCGGAGCCTTCCCGCACATGCCGCAAGCGTATTTTTCACAGGCTCTTTATAAAATGAAATTTTATGATTAGTACTTTATTAATCATTACAAGAACAGCTGGAAAGATTTTCATGCAAGTGTTTCAACGCGCCGTCGCGCTCGCCCTCCTCGCCCTCCCCGCAGCCGCCTTCGCCCAGAGCGACGATGCCCAGTTCGCAGTGGGCGCCGGTCTCGGCACCACCGGCTACGATCTGATGGCCAGCTACAAAGTGCTGGACAATCTCAACGTCCGCGGCACCCTCTCTGGCCTGAACTACAGCCGCGACGGCGACTACAACACCGACACCCACTACAACGGCAAGTTCAAGCTGTTCCAGACCGGCGTATTGGCCGACTACTTCCCGTTCGGCAACAGCTTCCGCATGAGCGGCGGCCTGGCGCTGAACCAGACCAAGCTGGGCCTGCAAGCCAGCGCCGGCAGCAGCACCACCTACCGCCTCAACGGCAACACCTACTATTCCAACCAGGTCGGCGACCTGGACGGCGAAGCCAAATGGAACAAGCCGGCGCTGTACCTGGGCCTGGGCTTCGGCAACAGCGTGAAGAACAAGGGCCTGAGCCTGAGCGGCGACTTCGGCGTGCTGCTGACCGGCAAGCCGGATACCACCCTGACCGCCAGCTGCACCAGCGCGCTGAGCGCGGCGCAATGCCAGCAATTGCAAAACGATGTCGGCGTCGAACAGAACAAGCTGCGCGACGACACCAACAAGCTGAACTTCTGGCCGGTGGCCCGCCTGACTCTTAACTACGCGTTCTGACACCGCCGCCGCACAAAGAAAAAGCCGCTCCAAGGAGCGGCTTTTTTTGCGGCGCGGCCGGTTTTACTTGGCGTACACCGGGAAGCGGTGGCACAGCGCGGTGGCCTTCTCGGCGACACGGGCGATCAGCGCGTCGTCGTTCGGGTTGTCCAGCACGTCGGCGACCAGGTTGGCCACTTCGATGGCCTCGGCTTCCTTGAAGCCGCGGGTGGTGATGGCCGGGGAGCCGATGCGGATGCCGGAAGTGACGAACGGCGTTTCCGGATCGTTCGGGATGGCGTTCTTGTTGACGGTGATGTGGGCGCGGCCCAGCAGCGCGTCGGCTTGCTTGCCGGTCAGGCCCTTGGCGCGCAGGTCGACCAGGAACACGTGGCTCTCGGTGCGGCCGGACACGATGCGCAGGCCGCGCTCGGCCAGGGTCTTGGCCATGATGGCGGCGTTCTTCAGCACCTGCTGCTGGTATTCCTTGAATTCCGGCTGCAGCGCTTCCTTGAAGGCGACGGCCTTGGCGGCGATCACATGCTCCAGCGGGCCGCCTTGCAGCGTCGGGAACACATTGCTGTTGATGCTCTTCTCGAACTCGGCCTTGGCCAGAATGATGCCGCCGCGCGGGCCGCGCAGGGTCTTGTGGGTGGTCGAGGTGACGAAATCGGCGTGCGGCACCGGGTTCGGGTACAGGCCCGCGGCCACCAGGCCCGCGTAGTGAGCCATGTCCACCATGAAGTAAGCGCCGACCTTCTTGGCGATCTGGCCCATGCGCTCGAAGTCGAAGCGCAAGGCGTAAGCCGACGCGCCGCCGATGATCAGCTTCGGCTTGGTTTCCATCGCCACGCGCTCCATGTCGTCGTAGTCGATTTCTTCCTTGTCGTTCAGGCCGTAGGCGACGATGTTGAACATCTTGCCGGACAGGTTGGCCGGGGAGCCGTGGGTCAGGTGGCCGCCGTGGCCCAGGTTCATGCCCATCACGGTGTCGCCCGGCTTCAGGATGGAGAAGTACACCGCCTGGTTGGCCTGCGAGCCGGAGTGCGGCTGCACGTTGGCGTATTCGGCGCCGAACAGTTGCTTGACGCGGTCGATGGCCAGTTGCTCGACGATGTCGACATGCTCGCAGCCGCCATAGAAGCGCTTGCCCGGGTAGCCTTCGGCGTACTTGTTGGTCAGCTGGGAGCCCTGGGCTTCCATCACCGCCGGGCTGGTGTAGTTTTCCGAGGCGATCAGTTCAATATGATCTTCCTGGCGCTGGCACTCGGCGGCAATCGCGGCGGCGAGTTCGGGGTCGAATTTGGCAATCGTCTGGTCGGCAGCAAACATCGTCTGGCTCTTCCATCAATAGGTTAACGATCAGGCCATTCTACACGAAATGCCTGCGGCGGAACCTTGACGTGAAGGCAACTCTGGCGCGCCGCCCGGCGCAGGCCAGAGCGGCGGCGAACGCTTACTCGCGGGTGTCCACCAGGATCAGTTCGGCGTCGCGGCTGGCCGACACCTCGATCAACGCTTCGCCGGCGATGGCCGCGCCGTCGCCGGCCTGCAGGGCGACGCCGTTCACCTGCGCCTCGCCGCTGGACAACACCAGGTAACCGCGCCGCGCCGCGCCGAAGCGGTAGCCCGCGCTCTCGCCGGCCTTCAGGGTGGCACCCAGCACCCGGGCGTCGGCCCGTATCGGCAAGGCGTCGGCGTCGCCGTCCATGCCGCTGGCCAGCGCGACGAAAGCGCCGGAGCGATCGGCCTTGGGAAACGGCTTGTTGCCCCAGGCCGGCTCGCCGCCGTGGCGGTCCGGGTAGATCCAGATCTGGAAGATGCGGGTGGCGACGGCTTCCCGGTTGTACTCGGAGTGGGTGATGCCGCTGCCGGCGCTCATCACCTGCACGTCGCCGGCCTCGGTGCGGCCGCGGTTGCCCAGGCTGTCTTCGTGACTGATCGCGCCTTCGCGGACATAGGTGATGATTTCCATGTCGGCGTGCGGATGCGGATCGAAGCCGGTGCCGGCGGCAATGGTGTCGTCGTTCCACACCCGCAGCCGCCCCCAGCGGGTGCGCTCGGCATCGCGGTATTCGGCGAAGGAAAAGTGGTGCTTGGCATCCAGCCAGCCGTGCTGGGCTGCGCCCAGGCTGGCGTAGGGACGGCGTTCGATCATGGCGCGCTCCTGCTGCTGTCGATAGTGATGCCGCCACTATAAGCTGCCGCCAGCATCGCGTTAATGGAATATATCGAATACCATGATTTCCATTTTTTAGATAATCCAGGCCAAACCGGCTAGCCGGAATGCTAGTATCGGCAGTTTCTCCTCTTCTCCGGAGCCATCATGAAACGACTTCCCGACCTGGAAGCCTGGGCCATCTTCGCCAAGGTGGCCGAATGCGGCGCCTTCGCCCGCGCCGCGGAAGAGCTGGGCTTGTCGCAGGCCACGGTGTCCAAGGCGGTATCGCGGCTGGAAGACCGGATGAAAACCGTGCTGCTGCATCGCACCTCGCGCCAGTTGTCGCTGACGACGGCCGGCGACGCCGCGCTGGAGCGCGCCGCGCGCATCCTGGCGGAGGGCGAGGCGGTGGAAGCGGACATCGCCGAGCAATCCCGCGCGCTGCGCGGCCCAGTGCGCATGGCCGCGCCGATGTCCTTCGGCCTGTCGCATCTGGCGCCGCTGCTGCCGGACTTCATGGCGCGGCATCCGGAGGTGGAACTGGACCTGCGCTTCAGCGACGAGCAGGCGGACCTGGTGGCGGAACGGATGGACCTGGCGCTGCGCATCGCCTCGCCGGCCGACTCCAGCCTGCTGGCGCGCCGGCTGTGCGCGGTGCGCATCCTGCTGGTGGGCGCGCCGTCCTACTTCGCGCGCCACGGCAAACCGGAGCACCCTGCGCAATTGGCCCGGCACCGCGCCTTGCAATACAGCAACGCGCCTGGCGGCCGCCACTGGCGCTTCCGCCACGCCGATGAAGGAGAGTTTTCGCTGGAAATGCACGCGCCGCTGCGCGTCAACAACGCCGACGCGCTGGCGCCGGCGCTGCACTCGGGCCTAGGGCTGGCGCTGCAGCCGGAATTCCTGGTCTGGCGGGATTTGCAGGACGGCCGGCTGGAAACCGCGATGCCCGATTGGCAGGTCGACCCCATCGCGCTCTACATCCTGACGCCGCCGGGCCGCGGCCGCCCGGCGCGGGTGCAGGCGCTGATCGACTACCTGGCCCGCCGCCTGGCAGACTCGCCCTGGGCGCGCACGCCAGCCGCCGCCGACTGAACACCAAAAACAAGCCCCGCTCGCGGCGGGGCTGTCTGGCCGGCGAACGCGCGCTGGCTTATAAATCGTCGGCGGTGAAGAACAGCGGAATGCCATCGCGGCTTTCCGGCTGCAGTTCGGCCATCACATGCACCTCGCGCACGTGGCACTCGGCCATCAGCTCGCGGAAGTTCTCTTCTATCAGCTTGACGTTGTCCAGCGACGCCAGCGGCCAGACGAAAGCCTCCCAATTGCGCTCGTCGCCCTTGGCCGACAAGGTGAAGTGCAATTCGCCGTTTTCATGGGCGGAGACAATCGCCACCGGCTCCTTGTCCAATTCGCGCAGGCGGCGGATCTGGCTGCTGGCGAACACCTGCAGCGCCACCTCGAAGCGGGCGAAGTTGCCCGCCACCAGCGCCTGCATCGCCGGCAGCGGCGGCCGGGCGATGGGGAACAGCGTCACGCCTTCGGTCTTGAGCTGCTCGCCCAGGAACTTCATCAGCGGCATGCCCCAGGCGCCGACCGAGCCGCCCTGGCGCAGCGGCGAGGCCTCGCCGTCGCGCTGCGCCGCCACGCCCATCAGATAGCGCAGGAACACGCCTTCTTCCTTCACCGTGATCGGCGCCGCCTGGCTCGGCAAGCCGGCGCGGGCCGACGCGCCATCCTGGCGGGCCAATTGATGCAGCCGGATCGCGTCCAAGCCCACCAGGCTGTCTGGATGCAGCAGCGCGCCGGATATGGCGACATCGCCGTCGGCGGCGAAAACGCCATGCTGGCGCAGCAGCGCGTTCAGGCCCGCGACATCGGCGATCTCGCCCGGCAGCGTCGCTTCGTTGCGGCTGCCGGCCACCAGCACCAGCGGCATCGCGAACACCTGCGCGCGCGCGCCGCCGGTTTCCTCCACCGCCTGGCGCAGCGCGTCCCACACCAACTGATAGCAAGCCTGGGTCGGCACCATGGCCAGCGCCACCGAAATCGACAATAGCTCGCCGCGCTGCAGCATTTCATCCATGGCTCCCACCAGGGCCTGGCGCCACATGTCGCGCTCGCCGGCGTCGGCGGCGTCCAGCGCCGACTGGGCATGGTGGATCAGGCGGTTGGTCAGGGAAACCTGCGGGTGGTACTGGCGCGGATCGGGAAGAATATGGCGGACGGCGTCCATGTGCTGACATCCTGCTGCAAACGGAAAAAACGTATTGTGGCACAGCTGCCACGTTATGGGGCGGCGGCGCGCCGGGCATGACGACATGCTGAAGGTCTGCCGTTTCAGCCTTTTTCCCGCCCCTATGTATCGAAGCGCGACAAAAACTTACATTTCTCGACATTTTCGGAAACGCACATGTTGACACTCGCTACCGCAATCCGGATAATCCGTTCTCGTTGAGATGCAGCAATTGCTTCTTGATAGTTTCTCCTCTATTTCTCCTTTGTAGACTTGGCGCGGGCCGAAAGGCACCGCGCATTTTTTTTGCCTTCCCGCCATGTTCATTCGGACAAAAATCTTACGAATCATTGCGATAGACACAGTCTCTTCACAATTCATCTCAGCTTCACAAACGCGATTCCCACGCCAAAACCTGCCGAGGCCAGCCGCTGCAATCACCCAGCCGCAAGCCTGCACGGCATCCCAAAAGGGAGGTTACATAGAATTCATAATTCTATTGTCATTTAGCAAATATTTCACTTGCGAAACAAAACGAATATTGAACAGAAGGAATGATTCGGTTTTTCACCAAACGAACCGAATATAGGAGACCGGCGCAGAGACGCGCGGCAAGGCATGGAAACGAAGCCGCTCACCCGGCTTCCCGACTGTCGGACAGGAACGATGATCATGTTAGCACCGCCGCCTGACTTGATTATGACAAACATCAAGACCTAATCAATTGACCGGCTCCGCCGCCCACCGCGGCCAGGAACCGCCGGCGCGCGCGCCAGTCTCAAACCATTCCGCCTTCCCACTCTCCGATCCGCCATGCCCATACACAGCCTCAGCCTGTCCGGCTTCCGCTCCATCCGCAAACTCACGCTGGAGCTGGATGCGCTCAATGTGGTGGTCGGCGCCAACGGCTGCGGCAAATCCAATCTCTACAAGGCGATCAAGCTGCTGCACGACGCCGCCGAAGGCCGCCTGTCGCCGGCGCTGGCGCAAGAAGGCGGCGCGCAAAAAGCGATGTGGGCCGGCGGCCCGCGCCGCGGCGACCGCGCCGGCGCCCCCAGGCGGATGGCGCTGTCGGCCAAGCTGAGCGATTTCGACTACGAGCTGCAGCTGGGCTACCCGGAACCCAGCCTCAGCCTGTTCGCGCTGGACCCGCTGGTCAAGGAGGAAAGCCTGTGGCTAGCCGGCCAGGGCCGCCGCCCATCCACCCTGCTGCTGGAAAGACGCAACCAAGCCGCCTTCCTGACCGGCATCGAGGGAGAGCGCAACGCCTATCCCGCCGCCCTGCGCGCCGAGGAGTCCATCTTCGGCCAACTGGCCGAGCCTCACCGCTACCCAGAACTGTCGCAAGTGCGCGAGACTTTGCGCAACTGGCGCTTTTACCACGAATTCGCCGTCTGGCCGGGCTCGCCGCTGCGCGCGCTCCAGGTCGGCATCCGCTCGCCGGTGCTGTCGCACGACGGCGCCAACCTGGCCGCCGCCTACCAGACCATCGTCGAGATCGGCGATGGCGAGCTGCTGGGCAGCATCCTGTCCGAAGCCTTCCCCGACAGCCGCTTCCAGGCCGATGCCCAGCACGGACGCTTCCAGCTGCTGATGCGGCGCGACGGCTTGCTGCGTCCGCTGGAAGCCGCCGAATTGTCCGATGGCACCTTGCGCTTCCTCTGCCTGGCGGTGGCGCTGCTCAGCCCGCGCCCGCCCGCCTTCATGGCCTTGAACGAGCCGGAAAACAGCCTGCACCCGGCGCTGCTGCCGGCGCTGGCAAGGTTAATCGCCGAAGCCAGCCGTTACAGCCAGCTCTGGGTGACCAGCCATTCGCCGCAACTGGCCGAACTGATCGAGCGGCGACGCCCGATCAAACAGTTCGCGCTGGCCTTGCAGGATGGCGAAACCGTGCTGCAGTGAGAATCGTCCGCAAAGTCCAACACCGCCTCTGGCGGTTTTTTTACGCCTTTTTCACCCATATGCGCCCAATTCCGCCGATATGCCGGTTTTATTTATCGAGACGGCCAGGAACTCGGCCGATTGGGGCCGAGTCTGACCCTTGTCTTGTTTAATTTATTGGACGCTATGTATAAAAAAATATCCTCCCCATTATTCATCGCCTGGGCGCTGCTGATGGCCGCCATCGGCTGCGAAATCGTCGGCACTTCGCTGATGGCCATGGCCGCCCGCAGCGGCAGCTACCTGGGCTACATCTGGATGGCCGCCGCGCTGGCCCTGTCCTATTACCTGCTGTCTCTGGCCTTGCGCGCCATTTCGGTCGGCGTCGCTTACGCAGTGTGGGAAGGCTTGGGCCTGGCAGGGTTGACCGCGGTCAGCGTCTGGCTGTTCGGCGAAAAGCTGGTGCCGCAGGAATGGCTGGGCCTGGGACTCGCGCTGCTGGGGCTGGCTTGCGTCACGCTGGGCGAAACCCATGACGAGGAGGCCGCCGCATGAAAACCATCTATCTGTTGTTCGTGCTGGCTTCGGCGCTGATAGAAGTGGGGGCCAACCTGATGCTGGAAAAATCGGACGGCTTCCGCCGCAAGGCCTGGGGCTTCGGCGCCATCACCTTGGTGTGGCTGGCTTTCGCCTTGCTGGGCCAGGCGGTGAAGGGCATGGATCTGGCGATAGCCTACGCGCTGTGGGGCGCCATCGGCATACTCGGCACCGCGCTGGGCGCGCGCGTGCTCTACAAGCAGAAACTCAAACCGATAGGCTGGGCCGGCATCGCCATCGTCTCCGCCGCGGTGGTGACGCTCTCCACCGTGTAATAACAGCCAGGCCCGAAAATTTCACCGCACGGTGAAATTCTCAGGCCCGGCTGCCCCAGGCAGGCCGCCCGCGCGGGCGGCCTGTTTTGGACTGCAGAACGGACATCCGTGCCGGCCTATACCGACCCATGCGTCGCGGCGAATTGCGCGCGGACACCCTCTCAATCAAATGGCATCATAATCAAACAGATAGCCGGATGTATGAACAGTCGTTGAATACATGTTAAGGAAAATAAAAAAAGCAGCCGCAAGCGGCTGCTTTTTCATGCCATCCCGATAGGTCATTTCTCGACCTGGGACACATCCCGCACCGCGCCGGTGTCGGCGCTGGTGGTCATCGCCGCGTAGGCGCGCAAGGCCGGGCTGACCACGCGATTTCGGCCCACCGGCTTCCAGGCGTCGCGGCCTTTGGCCTCCATCGCCGCGCGGCGGCGCGCCAATTCTTCGTCCGGCACCGCCAGATGGATGCGGCGGTTGGGGATGTCGATCTCCACGGTGTCGCCCTCTTGCGCCAGGCCGATGGCGCCGCCCTCGGCCGCTTCCGGCGAAGCGTGGCCGATCGACAGGCCGGAGGTGCCGCCGGAAAAGCGGCCGTCGGTCAGCAAGGCGCAGGCCTTGCCCAGGCCCTTGGACTTCAGATAGGAGGTCGGGTACAGCATCTCCTGCATGCCCGGCCCGCCCTTGGGCCCTTCGTAGCGGATGATGACGATGTCGCCGGCGACGATCTGGTCGGCGAGGATGCCTTCCACCGCCGCGTCCTGGCTTTCGAAGATGCGGGCGCGCCCGGTGAATTTCAGGATGGAATCATCGACGCCCGCCGTCTTCACGATGCAGCCGCGCTCGGCGATATTGCCGTACAGCACCGCCAGGCCGCCATCCTGCGAATAGGCGTGCGCCTTGTCGCGGATGCAGCCGTCGGCGCGGTCGTCGTCCAGCGTCGGGTAGCGCATGCTCTGGCTGAAGGCGATGGTGGTGGCCACGCCGCCGGGCGCGGCGCGGAACAAACGGTGCGGCTCGCTGCCTTCGCCATGGCGCATCACATCCCACTGCTCCAGCGCCGAGCCCAGCGTCGGGCTGTGAACGGTAGGCACGTCGCGGTGAATCAGGCCGGCGCGGTCCAGCTCGGCCAGGATGCCGATCACGCCGCCAGCGCGATGCACGTCCTCCATATGATATTTCTGCGTCGCCGGCGCCACCTTCGACAAACACGGCACGCCGCGGCTGATGCGGTCGATGTCGGCCATCTTGAAGTCGACCCCGGCTTCGCTGGCGGCGGCCAGCAGGTGCAGCACGGTATTGGTGGAGCCGCCCATCGCCACGTCCAGGCTCATCGCGTTCTCGAAGGCCGCCTTGGTGGCGATGCCGCGCGGCAGAATGGAATAGTCCTCGCCCTCGTAATGGCGCTTGGCCAGCTCGACGATCAGGCGGCCAGCCTTGAGGAACAGTTCCTTGCGGTCAGCGTGGGTGGCCACCAGGCTGCCGTTGCCGGGCAGCGACAAGCCCAGCGCCTCGGTCAGACAGTTCATCGAGTTGGCGGTGAACATGCCGGAGCAGGAGCCGCAGGTGGGACAGGCGGAACGCTCGACGCGATCGACGTCTTCGTCGGACACCGCGCTGTTGGCGGCCTCCACCATCGCGTCCACCAAATCCAGCTTGCGCACCTCGTTGCCCCACTGCACCTTGCCGGCCTCCATCGGCCCGCCGGAGACGAACACCACCGGGATGTTCAGTCGCATCGCCGCCATCAGCATGCCGGGCGTGATCTTGTCGCAGTTGGAGATGCACACCAGCGCGTCGGCGCAGTGGGCGTTGACCATGTATTCCACGCTATCGGCGATCAGATCGCGGGAAGGCAGACTGTACAGCATGCCGCCGTGGCCCATGGCGATGCCGTCGTCGATGGCGATGGTGTTGAACTCCTTGGCCACGCCGCCGGCTTTTTCTATCTCGCGCGCCACCAGCTGGCCCATGTTCTGCAGGTGCACGTGGCCGGGCACGAACTGGGTGAAGGAGTTGGCGATGGCGATGATGGGCTTGCCGAAGTCGGCGTCGGTCATCCCGGTGGCGCGCCACAGCGCGCGGGCACCCGCCATGTTGCGGCCGGCAGTGGAGGTGCGGGAGCGGTATTGAGGCATGAGGCTTCCTTTATCTGTTCAAAGCCGGTCGTCGTTCCGTCACGCCAGCAGGGTAAGCTGGCGGCGTTTGGCCCATGGGTGCCGGGTGGCCCAAACCAGAAGCCGAGTCGCCGCGGGTGAGCGGCGCGACGGCGGGGAACGCTTTCCGTATAATCTCGTCACATTTCTTTTACCGCAAACGCACATCCCTGACAAATGCTGATTCATCCTCAGTTCGACCCGGTCGCCGTCCATCTCGGCCCGCTGGCGGTCCACTGGTACGGTTTGATGTACCTGCTGGGCTTCACCCTGTTCCTCGTCATGGGGAAATACCGCCTGAAAAAAGGCAATGACGTGCTGACCGTCGCCCAGCTGGACGACATGCTGATGTACGGCGCCGTCGGCGTGGTGCTGGGCGGACGCCTGGGCGAGGTGCTGTTCTACCAGCCCGGCTTCTACTTCAGCCATCCGCTGGAAATCTTCATGGTGTGGAAGGGCGGCATGTCCTTCCACGGCGGCTTCATCGGCGTGCTGGTCGCGGTGGCGCTGTACGGCCGCAAGGTGAACCGCTCCTTCTGGCAACTAACCGACTTCGTCGCGCCGCTGGTGCCGCTGGGCCTGGCGGCCGGCCGCGTCGGCAACTTCATCAACGGCGAGCTGTGGGGCCGGGTGGCCAGCCCGGACCTGCCGTGGGCGATGCTGTTTCCGCAGGCGCGGCTCGACGACGTCGCCGAGGCGCAGCAATCGGCCGACCTGATGAACATGCTGATGCAGTACGGCGGCCTCGCCCGCCATCCGTCGCAGCTGTACGAATTCGCGCTGGAAGGCATCGCGCTGTTTTCCGCGCTGTGGATCTACAGCGCCAAACCGCGCGCCACCGGCAAGGTGTCGGCGCTGTTCCTGATCGGCTATGGCTTAGCGCGTTTCTGCAGCGAATTCTTCCGCAATCCAGACGCCGGCATCTTCGGCAAGTCCGATGTGATCAGCATGGGCCAGTGGCTGAGCCTGCCGATGATCATCATCGGCGTCGCCTTGTTCGTATTCTTCGGCAAGCGCAAGGCCGCTTGACCGCAGCGGCGCGACGCAACCGACAGGCCGGGGCAACCCGGCCTTTTTCACGTCCATCAGGCCGGATGCGCCTCATGAAAACTAAAAAATGGAATATATAACTAATTTTTTATAATTTATGGGCATTAACAAAGCCGGGTAAGATGACTGCCATCCGCTGCACATCGGCAAATCATCAGACTAAGGCTCGCCATGAAAAAGACACTCGCCCTCGCACTCGCCGTCGCCCTGACCTCCACCGCCGCCCTGGCCGACCGCCTGGACGACATCAAGAAAGCCGGCGTGCTGCGCGTCGCCGCCTTCGACAGCAACCCGCCGTTCGGCTTCCTCGATGCCAAAACCCGCCAGATTTCCGGCCTGGATGTCGACGTGGCCCAGCACATCGCCAAGAAGCTGGGCGTGAAGCTGCAACTGGTCGCCACCAACCCGGCCAACCGCGTGCCGCTCTTGGTATCCGGCAAAGCCGACATCGTCGCCGCCAACTTCACCGTCACCGACGAGCGCAAGAAGCAAGTGGACTTCAGCCTGCCCTACTTCGCCTCCGGCCAGCAGTTCATCGTCCGCAAGGGCACGCTGCAAAAGCCGGAACAGCTGGCCGGCCTGCGCGTAGGCGTGGACAAGGGCACCACCCAGGAAGTGTACCTGCGCGAAAAATACCCGAAGACCACCGTGGTGGCGTATGACGACACCCCGCTGGCCTTCACCGCGCTGCGCAACGGCAACGTCCAGGCCATCACCCAGGACGGCTCCAAGCTGGCCGCGCTGTTGGCCAACGCGCCGGATAAGGCCAAGTACGAGCTGGCGCCGTTCACGCTGACCCGCGAATACCAGGCCATCGGCCTGCCCAAGGGCGAGGCGCGCCTGGCCAAGGTAGTGAACGACACGCTGCAGCAGCTGGAAAAGAGCGGCGACGCCGCCAAGATCTACGACCGCTGGTTCGGTCCCAAGACCAAGGCCCCGCTGCCGCGCGACTTCAAGATCGGCGACGCGGTCTGACCCCAGCCCGTTCCGCTTCGCAACCGCCGGCGTCCCCGGCGGTTTTGCCGTTTCACCGCTGTAGAAAGACATCCGCATGACCCCACCCGCCTGGCTCGGCCACAACTGGCTGGAGCCGCATTACCTGATCTGGCTGGGCAAGGGCGCGCTGCTGACCGGCTGGCTGTCCCTGCTGGTCATCGCCGCCGCCAGCCTGCTCGGCGTCGCCTTCACCGCGCTGCTGGACGGCGCGCCGCGGCCGCTGCGGCTAGCGACGCGGCTATTCGTCGGCCTGCACCGCAATACGCCGCTGATGGTGCAATTGCTGCTGTGGTATTTCGGCGTGTCCGGCCTGCTGCCGGACGAGGCGAAGATCTGGCTGAACACGCCGCGCGCGCTTGAGCTGCCCCTTGGCCTGGCGTTGCCGTGGCCGTCGTTCGAATTCCTGGCCGCCTTCACCGCGCTGACGCTGTACAGCGCCGCCTTCATCAGCGGCGAGCTGCAGGCCGGACTGAACGCGGTGTCCAAGGGGCAGCGGCTGGCGGCCAAGGCGCTGGGCATGAGCGGCTGGCAGGCGCTGCGCCTGGTGGTGCTGCCGCAGGCCTGGCAGTTGGTGAAGCGGCCGCTGGTCGGCCAGTACACCGCCATCGTCAAAAACACTTCGCTGACGATGGCCATCGGCCTGGCCGAGCTGTCCTACGCCTCGCGCCAGGTGGAAACCGAAACGCTGCTGGCCTTCCAGTCATTCGCCGCCGCCACCGCGCTGTATCTGATCCTGGTGCTGATCACCCAACTGCTGGCCCAAAGGCCGGAGCCTGAATGGAGGACATTGCGATGATTCCGCCGGTGATACAGGACAATCTCGACTACCTGCTGTGGGGCAATCTGTCCGGCGGCGAGCCGGGCGGCCTGCTCTTGACCGCGCTGCTGAGCCTGGCCGCGGCGCTGCTGGCCAGCCTGCTGGGGCTGGCGCTGGGCGTCGCCCAATTGCTGGGCGCCTCCTGGCTTAGGCGCGGCCTGATGGCCGCCACCGCGGTGCTGCGCGCCATCCCGGTGCTGATGCTGATCTTCTGGTGCTATTTCCTGCTGCCGCTGCTGTTCGGCATAGACATTCCCGGCCTAGCGACAGTGATCCTGGCGCTGGCGCTGATCCACTCGGCCTATCTGGGCCAGGCGGTGCTGGCCGGCCTGACGGCGGTGGGCCGCGGCCAATGGCACGCCGGGCTGGCGCTGGGCTTTACCCGTTGGCAGACGCTGCGCTGGCTGATCCTGCCGCAGGCGCTGCGCATCATGCTGCCCTCCTTCGTCAACCAATGGGTGTCGCTGCTGAAGGACAGCTCGCTGGCCTATATCGTCGGCGTCGCCGAGTTCACCTTCGTCGCGACTCAGGTCAACAACCGCGAGCAGGTGTATCCGCTGGAGATCTTCAGCGCCATCGCCGTCGGCTACCTGCTGTTGTGCGGCCTGCTGCAGTTGCTGGGGCATTGGGGCGCGCGGCGCTGGCGGCAGCCGCTGTCGCAGCCGTAGCGCTTCAAGCCGGGCGGGTTTTCCGCTAAGGTGGCGCTGTTTCCCCACCCCTTTCATGCCATGCATCCAACCCATGCGGCGAACGACCGCGGCTTCTGGCGCATCCTGCTGGTTTTCCTGAAGTTGGGCCTCACCTCCTTCGGCGGCCCGGTCGCCCACCTCGGCTATTTCCGCGCCGAATTCGTCGAGCGCCGGCGCTGGCTGCCGGAACGCGACTACGCCGACCTGGTGGCGCTATGCCAATTTTTGCCCGGTCCCGCCAGCAGCCAGGTCGGGATGGCGCTGGGCATGGGCCGGGGCGGACTCGCCGGCGCGCTGGCGGCCTGGCTGGGCTTTACCTTGCCGTCGGCGCTGCTGATGCTGTCGCTGGCGCTGGGCTTGTCGCATCACGCCCAGGCCGTGCCGCCCGGCGCCTTGCATGGACTGAAGCTGGCCGCGGTGGCGGTGGTGGCGCAGGCGGTGTGGAGCATGGCGCGCCAGCTGTGCCCAGACCGGCCGCGGTTGACGCTGATGGGCGCAAGCTGTTGCCTGGCCTTGTTGATGCCCGCGCCCTGGCTGTCCTTGGCCGTCATCGCGCTGGCTGGCGCGGCCGGTCGCCAGTGGCTGACGCCCCCGCCCCAAAGCGCGCCTGGGCTCGACGACGCCACCGCGCCCAGCCGCCGCCGCGGCGCGCTGTGGCTGGCGCTGTTCTTCGCATTGCTGGCAGGCCTGCCGCTGCTGGCCGCGGCCGGCCCAAGCTACCGGCTGGCCTTGTTCGACGCCTTCTACCGCAGCGGCGCGCTGGTGTTCGGCGGCGGCCACGTGGTGCTGCCGCTGCTGGAAACCGCGTCCGTCGCCAGCGGCTGGGTGCCCAGGGACGCCTTCCTGGCCGGCTATGGCGCGGCGCAAGCCTTGCCCGGACCGCTATTCGCCTTCGCGGCCTTTCTCGGCGCCGCCGGCGACGGCAGCTGGCAAAGCGGCGCGCTGGCGCTGGTCGCCATCTTTCTGCCCGGCTTCCTGTTGCTGGCCGGGGCGCTGCCGTTCTGGCGCCGGCTGCGCGCCGCGCCCGGCGCTCAATCGGCGCTGGCCGGCATCAATGCCGCCGTGGTCGGCCTGCTGCTCGCCGCGCTGTACCACCCGGCCTGGACCAGCGCGGTGCGCGCGCCGGCCGATTTCGCCGCCGTCCTGCTGGCCTTGCTGGCGCTGGCCGCATGGAAACTGCCGCCCTGGCTGGTGGTGGGCTTGTGCGCGGCGGCCGGCTGGCTGGCGCTGTAAACGAAAAAGCCCGCCATGCGGCGGGCTGTGTAAACGTCTGGCTGGTGGAATCAGTCCAGGTACTTCTTGAAGAATTGCTCCATCGCGCCATAGGCGGCGAAGCGGTTTTCCTCGTTGTGGAAGCCGTGGCCCTCGTTGTCCTTGACGATGTACTCGACCTCCACGCCGCGCTTCTTCAGCGCGTCGACGATCTGGTTGGACTCGTTGATGTTGACGCGCGGGTCCTTGGCGCCCTGCAGCACCAGCAGCGGCGACTGGATGCGGTCGACATGGAACACCGGCGAGCGTTCGCGCAGCAGATCCTTATCCTTTTCCGGATTGCCCACCATCTCGTACATCGAATCCAGGAACGGCTTCCAGTACGGCGGAATGGTCTTCATGAAGGTGAACAGGTTGGACACGCCGACGTAATCCACCGCGCAACGGTACAGCTCCGGCGTTTTGGTGATGCCGGACAAGGTGGCGTAGCCGCCGTAGCTGCCGCCGTAGATGCACACCTTCTTCGGATCGGCCACGCCTTGCTTGACCAGCCAGTCGACGCCGTCGCTGACGTCATCCTGCATCTTGCCGCCCCACTCCTTGAACGAGGCCTCCCAAAACTGGCGGCCATAGCCGGTGGAGCCGCGGAAGTTCATCTGCAGCACCGCCCAGCCGCGGCTGGCGAAAAACTGCACTTCCGGGTTGAAATGCCAGCTGTCTCGATACCACGGCCCGCCGTGCGGATTGATGATCACCGGCAGGCCCTTGGCGTCTTCCTTGCCCTGCGGCAGTGTCAGGTAGCCGTTGATGGTCAGGCCATCGCGGCTCTGGTACTGGATCGGCTTCATGACGGCCATCTTGTCTTCCGGCAGCCACGGCGCCAGCTCGGCCAGCAGTTCCAGCTTGCCGCTGCTCTTGTCATACAGATAGCTCTTGCCGCGGGTGCGGTCGTTCCAGGCGGTCACGATGAAGCGGGTTTCATCGCGGTTGCTGGAGGTGATGTCCACTTGGTAACCCGGCAGCTTGGCCTCCAGGCCGGATAGCAAGGCTTCGCTTTGCGCGTCGAAGCACTGGCGGCCCGGCTTGTCGGTTTCAAAGTCGGCGCAGGTGATCACCTTGCGCTTGTGCGAGAAGCCCAGGCCGGCGACGTCGACATCCTGGCGGGCGTAGACTTCTCTCACTTCCTTGCCGGTTTTCGGGTCGTATTCGACGATGGCGGCCTTGTCGCGGCCCAGGCTGCTGGCCGCGTAGAAGCGCTGATTGTCGAAGGTGAAGAACAGCGGCGTGAAGTTCTCGCGGAAATTGGTGGTGAAAAGCTTGCGGAAGGGGCCGCCCGGCTCGTCGCGGTACAGCACCGTGTTGTTGACGCCGTCGCTTTCGATCGCCAAACGGATATTGCCGTCGTGATCAGTGAGCCAGCCGGCCACCTTGCCCGGATTTTCCGCTTCCAGCTTCAACTCGCCGGTTTTCAGATTGACGCGGTAAACGTCGAACAGCTCCGGGTTGCGCTTGTTCATCTGCACCAGGAGTTCGTCGTCGCGGTCGACCAGGCCGTCCACGATGTCGACGCGCACGCCGGGGAACGGCGTCAGGTCCTTGCTCTCGCCGCTGGCGAGATCCACGCTGTACAGGTGGAAGTTTTCATCGCCGGCGTTGTCCTTCACATACACCAGCCGGTCGTTGCCTTTCCAGAAATAGCCGGACAGGTCGCGGTCCTTGATCGCGGTGACGCGCTGGTCGGGCTTGCCCTGGCGGCGCACCACGATGTTCTTGCGGCTCTCCCACGGCGACAGGAAAGCCACGCTTTGGCCATCCGGCGACAGGCTGAAGCCGCTTTGCTCGGCGTTGCGGAAAAAGTCGCGCAGCGGAATATCCGCGGCCAGCGCCGAACCGGCCAACAGCGACGCCGCCAGCGCGGTCAGAATTTGCTTCTGCATTGTTCGTTCCCCTTATCTCTTTGTAGCCGCCCGAGCCAAGCCGGCTTTGCAGGCGGAAGCCACGATGATAATCCCGGCCGCCCTCGCCCACAATATGCCCACATCATCTACAGAAAATGGCGGGCGACCCGCAAATAACGCCTTGATCTACAATGAAATCAACACCGCCAAGGGAGCACTGCATGCATATCCGAATCCTGGGCGCCTCCGCCTGCGTCGGCCATCCTGGCCAGACCACCTGCTTTCAGGTGGGCCAGGACACGCTGATAGACTGCGGCACCGGCTGCGGCAGCCTCGATACCGAAGAGATGCTCGCCATCCGGCGCGTGCTGCTCACCAACAGCCACATCGACCACTGCGCGCTGCTGCCGCTGCTCGCCGACGTCCACGCCGGCTACCGCGGCAGCGGCCTGGAAGTCTATGGACTGGCGGAAACGCTGAACATTCTGCGCCAGCACCTCTTCAACGGCGCCATCTGGCCGGACTACACCCGCCTGCCCTCGCCGGAATGCCCATGGCTGCGCATGATGCCGGTGCAGGTCGGCGACACCGTTCCCCTCGTCGACGGCCTGGCCACCGCCCTGCCAGCCCAGCGCCACGTGCCGGCGATGGGCTGGCTGATAGAAGGCCCGTGGCGGGCGCTGGCCTTCAGCGGCGACTCCGCGCCCTGCCCTGCCTTCTGGCACTGGGTATGCGGCGTGCCGTCGCTGACCGATGTGATCTGCGAAGTCACCTACAGCAACGACCGCCAGCACGAGGCCGACGAGCAGAGCCATATGGCGCCCGCCACGCTGGCGCCGTTGCTGGCCAATCTGCCCGCCAATGTTCACCTGTGGATATCGCACGCCTATCCCTGCTGCCGCGACATGCTGCTGCAGGAGATGCAGGGCGGCGCGCCGGCAGGCCTGCGCGTATGCCCGTTGAAGGAAGGCACGTTGATCGAGCTGTGAGCCGCATCCGCCGGAAGGAGCCCGCCATGCAAGGTTATCAGCTGTCGTTTTTCACCCAGCAGGGACACCGTCATCACGGCGTGCCGCTGGCCGAATGGATACTACAGGAAGCCCACCGCCTGGGCATAGGCGGCGCCACCCTGTTCGCCGCCAGCGAGGGCTTCGGCAACGACCGCCGCATCCACGCCGCCCGCTTTTTCGAGCTGGCCGACCAGCCCGAGGAAGTGACGATGGCGCTGAGCGCGCACGAGGCCGAGCGCCTGCTGGAGCGGCTGCGCGAAGAAGGCGTCAAAGTGTTCTACGTGAAAACGCCGGTGGAGTACGGCACGCTGGGCGCGGACTAAGCGCGCATGAAGGCGATGTCGTCCAGCCCCGGCAGCGGGATTTCGCCGCTTTTCACCGCGGCGAAATCGATATCGGCCAGCCTCAGGCCGCAATAACGCATGCCGCCATAGGCGCGCAGCGCGATTTCGCCGCTGGCCAGCCCCGTCAGCACCGTCCACTGGGTGTGCTCGCGCGCGGCGCCGTCGCGGATGGCGCCGCGCGGCGTCTCCACCGCGCCCAGCAGCTGGGCGGCCAGCGCATAGGCTGCGCCCAGATCCGCCGCCGGATCGGCGAACTGCTTGAGATAGGCGGCGCGGACAAAGCGCGCCGGCGAGGAATAGCCGCCGGGCAGATTGGCCAGGCCGCCACCGCCGCTGGCTTGCAGCTGCAGATTGCCGAACTCCCGCGGCGGCGGATCGTCGGGCGTCAGGCCGAGGTAATGGCCCAGATTGTCCAGATGCCAGGGAAACCACGGCGCATTGGCGCAGACGCCCGCCGGATTGCTGTAGATCTTCTGCTGGCCGTCCTGGAACTCCACCACGATGGAACGGCCGTCCTTGTCCACGATGGCGGCATGCAACGGCAGCGACTTGGCCAGCCAGGCCGGCAGCCAGAACTGCCGGCTGGGCAGCATCTCCCAGACGTCGGCCACGCTGGCGCAATGCGCCAGCACCCAGTCGGCGAACAAGGGCGCCAGCACCGTGGTGCCCAGGCTGGAAAATTCCTGGTAGCGGGCATTCGGCAGCCACAGCAAGCTGACGCTCAGCCCCGCCTCGTTCAGGCCGTCGGTGACGATGCGCTGGGAAATGCCGGGCAGCGGCAAGTGGGAAGAGCAAACGCCGACATAGCCATGGCGGACCCGCCAGGCCTCGGCGTCGGCCATCTTGCGGAACTCCGCGCCGGCCCACACCGGCTGCGAAAAGCGCTCGCCGCGGCGTTGCACGTAGAATGCCGGCGTCAGCGGCCGGGAGAAATCCATCGAACGCCCCACCACGACCTGCTTGTCCTGCGACTGCAGCAGAAAATGCGTGCACATGTCCGTCCCCCCGGCATGCCCGCGCAAACCGCGGCCGCGGCGCCGTCGACGCGACGGACTGCGGGGCAAGACGCTTAGCAAAACGCGTCTCGCCCCGCGGGAAAACTGGCCTAAATCCCAGGCCTCAGAAGCTGACGTCGAAACCGGCGTCGGCCACCGCCGCCGCCAGCTCCTGCGGCGACACCACCGCCGCGTCGTAATCCACCGTCGCCCGCTTCTCTTCCAGGCTGACCTGCACTTCGGCGACGCCGGCCATGGTTCCCAGGATGCCGCTCACGCTTTT
This sequence comes from Chromobacterium subtsugae, assembly GCF_001676875.1. GTDB lineage: Bacteria > Pseudomonadota > Gammaproteobacteria > Burkholderiales > Chromobacteriaceae > Chromobacterium > Chromobacterium subtsugae. The sequence continues at coordinate 30,681 of NZ_JYKA01000026.1, forward strand.
GACGCAGCCGCCGCAGGTCATGCCGTCAATGTTCAAAACCAGTTCAGTCATGCTTCTCTCCTTGAAAATCGTCAACCCCGCCGCGCTCAGCGCCAGCGGCGCAGCAACAGCGAATTGGATACCACCGACACCGAGCTGGCCGCCATCGCCGCCCCGGCGATCACCGGGTTGAGCATGCCCAGCGCCGCTAGCGGAATGCCCAGCACGTTGTAAACGAAAGCGAAGGCCAGATTCTGGCGGATTTTGGCCAGGCTGGCGCGCGACAGCCGGATGGCGTCCGCCGCGTGCGCCAGGTCGCCGTGCATCAGCGTGATGTCGGCGGCGGCGATGGCCACGTCGGAGCCGGCGCCCATCGCCAGGCTGACGTCGGCCGCGGCCAGCGCCGGCGCGTCGTTGACGCCGTCGCCCAGCATCGCCACCTTGCGGCCTTGCTGTTGCCAGTATTTGACCACATCGGCCTTGTCCTGCGGCTTCATGCCGGCGCGCCACTCGTCAATGCCGGCTTCGGCGGCGATGCCGCGCGCGGTGCTCTCATGATCGCCGGTCAGCATCACCACTTTGATGCCCAAGCTCCGTAGCGCTTCCACCGCGCCCTTGGAACTGTCGCGCAGCGGATCGGCCAAGGCCAACAGACCCAGCGGCCGCTCGTCCAGGCTCACCGCCACCACGGTATTGCCTTCCTGCGGCCAGTCAGCCGCCTCTGCCGGCAGATCCAGACCGATCCAGGACGGCACGCCCACCTTGACCGTGCCCACGCCCGGCAGCGCGGCCTCGACGCCGCTGCCGACATCGGCGCGAAAGCGCTCGCAGGCCAGCAAGGGCAGTTCCCGCTCTTTCGCCCGCTGCAGCAAGGCATGGGCCAGCGGATGCTCGGAGCCGGCCTCGGCGCTGGCGGCCAGCTGGATCAAGCGGTTCTCGTCGCCGTCCAGCGCCAACGCGTGGCGCAGCGTCGGCCGGCCCTCGGTCAGCGTGCCGGTCTTGTCCACCAGCAGCACGTCCACCTTGCCGGCCTGCTCCAGCGCGGCGGCGTTGCGGAACAGGATGCCGCGGCGCGCGCCGTTGCCCACGCCCACCATCACCGCGGTCGGCGTGGCCAGGCCCAGCGCGCACGGGCAGGCGATCACCAGCACCGCCACCGCGTGGATCAGCGCCGTCGTCCAGCTGCCGAACAGCCAGCCGCTCAAGGCGAAGGTCAGCAGCGCCAGCGCGGTGACCGCCGGCACGAAGACGGCGGAAATACGGTCGGCCAGCCGCTGGATCGGCGCCTTGCTGCCCTGGGCCGCCGCCACCATGCGCACGATCTCCGCCAACTGGGTGTCGCCGCCTACGCCGGTGGCGCGCACCTTGAGCATGCCGTCCTGGTTGCGGGTGGCGGCGTAGACCTTGTCGCCGGCCTGCTTGGCCACCGGCCGGCTCTCGCCTGTCAGCAGGCTCTCGTCCAGCCAGGCCTGGCCCTCCACCACCTCGCCATCCACCGGCAGGCGGTCGCCGTGGCGCACCACCACCACATCGCCGCGTTGCAGTTGCTCCACCGCCACCTCGAACAGCTCGCCATCGCGCTCGACGCGGGCGGTGCGGGGGGCCAGCTTCGCCAGCGCGGCGATCGCCGCCGAGGTCTTGCCCTTGGCCCGCGCCTCCAGCAGCTTGCCCAGCAACACCAGCGTGATCACCGCCGCGCTGGCCTCGAAATACACGTGCTCGCCCTCCAGACCCAGCAGGGTCACCGCGGCCGACAGCAGCCAGGCCATGCTGGTGCCCAGCGCTACCAGCACGTCCATATTGGCGACGCCGCCGCGCAGCGCCTGCCAGGCGCCGCGGTAAAAGCGCCAGCCGACGACGAACTGCACCGGCGTCGCCAGCGCCAGCTGCCACAGCCTGGGCAGCCAGCCGTGGTGGCCGCCGGCGAACATCGCCGCCATTTCCACCATGAAAGGCAGCGTCAGCAGCGCCGACGCGGCGAACCACGCCAGCTCGCGGCGATAGCGCGCCTCGGCTTCGCCGCCGCCGTCTTCGCGCAAAGAAGGCTCGAAACCGGCTTTGCGCACCGCGTCCAGCACCCGGTCGCGGTCGGCTAGCCCCGGCAGGTAATCGATCCTCGCCGACTCGGCGGCGAAGTTGACGCTGGCCTCCACGCCGGGCAATCGGCCCAGCGCCTTTTCCAGCCGGGCCGCGCAGGCTGCGCAGCTCATGCCGCCGATGCCGAGCAGCAGCGTCTGGCGCGGCACCTCGAAGCCGCAGCGGACGATGGCGTCCACCAGTTGTCCGGGCTGGGTTTGATTGGGGTCGTAGCGCAGCTGCGCGCTTTCATTGGCGAAGCTGACCGAGGCCTGCACGCCGTCCAGGCGGTTCAGCTGTTTCTCGATGCGGGCGGCGCAGGCGGCGCAACTCATGCCGGCTACCGGCAGGGTAAGCAGGGACTGGGTCATCGTGTCCTCCTGCCCTGATTATATACCCCCAAGGGGTATAAAGCGCAAGCCAGACGCGCCTCGGGCTCTTTACCCGTCGCCGTTGGCGTGTTAACAAGACAACTGAACCTGCAACAACAAGGTAGCCTCATGCCCCTGAAACGTTATGGTGCCGACTGCGCATTGATCGTGGTGGATGTGCAGAACAGCTTCTGTCCCGGCGGCGCGCTGGCCGTCCCCGGCGGCGACGAAGTGGTGCCCTTGATCAACCACCTGGCGCTGCTGTTCGAAAACGTGGTGCTGACCCAGGACTGGCACCCGGCCGGCCACGTATCGTTCGCCGGCAGCCACCCGGGCAGCAAGCCTTTTCAGACGATAGACCTGCCCTACGGCCCGCAGACGCTGTGGCCGGCGCATTGCGTGCAAGGCAGCGTCGGCGCCGACTTCCACCCGGAACTGGAAACCCAGCACGCGCGGCTGATCGTGCGCAAGGGCGGCAACCCGCAGGTGGACAGCTACTCCGCCTTCGTCGAGGCCGACCGCGCCACCCGCACCGGCCTGGCCGGCTATCTGGACGCGCTGGGGGTGAAAAAGGTCTGGCTGGCCGGCCTCGCCACCGATTTTTGCGTGGCCTGGAGCGCCATCGACGCCCGCGCCGCCGGCTTCGAGACTTTCGTGGTCGAAGACGCCTGCCGCGCGATAGACATAGACGGCTCGCTGGCCGACGCCTGGATGAAGATGCGCCAGGCCGGCGTCAAACGGCTGCGATCGGACGAGGTGTAAAATGAAATCAGCCGGCACAATGCCGGCTGATGTGCATGGATCTCGCTCAGAAATGGTGGGGGATTCCGGCCTGTTTCATGATCTCGTTGGCGGTATGCCTGGATCTGATGCTGCCATCCACCGGAAATTTCGTTTGAGTGATAGGGCTGTACCAGATTTCATGATCACCTTTCCCTTGGCGATCAAAACTGCAGCCATACTCCTTCAGCTTTTTCTTTACCGCAGCGGTAAAGTCAGTCACAAATGACCTCGGTCGAGACTTGTTCTGATTTCAGACGAAAACGAATCTCTCCCTCTGGCAATGGTTGATCATTCAACTCCAGCAGCTCTGGAATGCGTGCCTTGAGCATGGCGACCAATTCCTCCCGAGTCGACGCTTCTGCAACCAGCCCACGCACATCCTTACTGCTCGCGACCCAGACCCCGGCTTCGCCATCCCAGATCGCATGAACCGAAAACGGCTTCATGTCGCTCTCCTGCCATTCTCATTTGAATCAATAGCCTACCAAGGCGTAGCTTCATCATGGCACCGCGAAGATGGAGCGTCAAATCCACCGCCGCTTCCAGAACCACCAGCTCATGCAGGCGGAAATCCCGCCCATCGCCAGCAGCACGATGAAGTAGCCGTAGTGCCACTTCAACTCCGGCATGTACTCGAAGTTCATGCCGTAGATGCCGGCGATCAGCGTCAGCGGCATGAAGATCATCGTGATCACCGTCAGCACCCGCATCTGCAGATTGAGCCGGTGCGACTGGGTGGACAGATAGAGGTCCATCATGTCGCCGACCATTTCGCGGTTCATCTCCAGCGATTCCAGCACATGGACCACGTGGTCGTAGGCGTCGCGCAGGTAGACGCGGGTATCCTCGCCGAAGCGCTCCTCGTCGCCGCGGTTCAGCGACAGCAGCACCTCGCGCAGCGGCAGCAGCGCGCGCCTCAGCTTCAGGCAATCGCGCTTCAGCCGCTGGATCTGGCGCAGCACGCCGTTGTCGCGGCCGGCCAGCAGCTGGCCGTCGGTGCGCTCCACCTTGTCGTTGAACTGGCCGAGCACGCCGAAGTAGTCGTCAATGATGGCGTCCAGCAATGAATAAGCCAGGTAGTCGGCGCCGCGCCGCCGCAGCGCGCCGCGGCCCTTGCGCAGCCGCTCTCGCACCTGCTCGAACACCCCGGTCGGCTTTTCCTGGAACGACAGCACGAAACCGTCGCCCAGCACCAGGTACATCTGGTCGGACTGCAGCCGCCCGCCCTGCTGGTAGTCGAACACCCGGCAGGCCAGGAACAGGTAATCGTCGTAGTCTTCCAGCTTGGGCCGCTGGCGCGCATTGAGGATGTCCTCCTGCACCAGCGGGTGCAGGCCGAAGCGCTCGCCTATCGCCTGGATGGCGGCGGCGTCGCTGAGGCCGTAGACGTTGAGCCACAGCACCTCGCCGCGGCGGCGGTAGCTCGCCAGATTGGCCAGCGGCAGCTCGGCCAGCTCGATCGCCTCATCGGCGCAAAAATCGAACAAGGACAGTTTGGTGCCGGCATGCTTGGCCTCGCCCACCGACAGCAGCGTCCCCGCCTGTTCGCCCAGCGTGGGCAGCCGCTCCTTCAATTCCGGGTGCCGCATCCGCCGCCTATTCCTGCACAATGTCCAGCTGGAAGCCGACGTTTTTCCACTGCCCCACTTCCTGGCGGAAGCTGCTGGCCGACAGCGGATTGTCGCTGAGCCAGCTCTTGCTCAGCGACAGCGTGAAGCCGCGCGCGTGCTGGCGCAGGTCCAGCCTGCCCGGCAGCTCGACATTGATGCGGCTGCGGTAGAACAGCACTGCCAGGCGCAGCGCCACCACCGCCTGCCACAGCGCCGGCTGGCCGATGTACTGCGCCATCTTGCCCATGTCGCCGCGGTGGCCCAGCACGATGGTCGCCAGCGTCGCCTGCTCGCGCTTGGAAAAGCCCGGCATGTCGGCGTTCTGCAGGATGTAGGCGGAATGCTTGTGATAGGCGGTGTGGGCGATGGTCAGGCCGATCTCGTGCAACTTGGCCGCCCAAGAGAGGCGCTTGAGCATGTCCTGGTCGACATCCTCTCCGGCCACCATCCGGTAAAGCCGTTCCGACAGCAGGTTGACGCGCTCGGCCTGCTGGGTGTCGGCGTGGTAGCGGCGCTTGAACAGCGCCACCGTGCTGTCGCGCATGTCCTTCTCGCGCTGGCGGCCCAGCAGGTCGTACAGCACGCCGTCGCGCAGCGCGCCTTCGGTGACGATCATCTTCTCGACCTGCAGCTCCTCGAACACCGCGATCATGATGGCTAGGCCGCCGGCCAGCACCGGCGCGCGGTCGGCCTTCAGGCCGTTGACCTTTATCGCGTCCATGCTGCCCTGCTCGATCAGAACCGCCCGCAGCCGCTCCATGCCGGCCAGCGTGATGTCGGCGCGGCTCCAGTCGTTGATCTCCAGCACGTCGCGCAGCGAGCGCGCGGTGCCGGAAGTGCCCACCGCGAGCTGCCACTCGCTGGGACGGTATTCGTGGCGGATGCGCTGGATCTCGTTGCGCGCCGCCAGCACCGCGTCGCGGAAGTTGTTGCGCGTCAGCTTGCCGTCCGGGAAGAAGCGCAGCGTGTAGCTGACGCAGCCCAGCGGCAGGCTTTCGGTGACCAGCGCCTTGTAATGGCTGCCGATGATGAACTCGGTGGAGCCGCCGCCGATGTCCACCACCATTCGCCGCTCCTTGGTGTCCGGCAGCGAGTGGGCGGCGCCCAGATAGATCAGCCGGGCCTCTTCGCGGCCGGCGATCACTTCTATCGGGAAGCCCAGCCGCTCTTCGGCTTCGGCGATGAAGCCGGCGGCGTTCTTCGCCACCCGCAGGGTATTGGTGCCGACCACCCGCACCTGGCCGGCCACGAAGCCGCGCAGGCGCTCGCCGAAGCGCGCGAGGCAAGCCAGCGCCCGCTCGCGGGTGTCGTCGTTCAGGTATTTGTCGGCGGTGAGGCCGGCGCCCAGGCGCACGGTCTCTTTCATCACGTCCAGCGTGTACAGCTGGTCGTCCACCACGCGGGAAACCTGCAGCCGGAAGCTGTTGGAGCCCAGGTCGATGGTGGCCAGTACGGTGTGGGGGGGCGTGGCGTGTGTCAAGGACACCCCTTTTCTTGTTCGGTTGCGCCTGCCGGGCAGCCTGGGGACAAACGCGCACCGGCGCGCGCGGCAAGCAAAATGGCGGTAACCGCGAAATGTTACCGCCATTTTGCATCCAGCGTCATGTCCGAAGCTCGATCAGCGTCCCAGCGTCTCGCGCTTCTTGTCTTCCAGCGTGGTGTGGCGGATGTCCTTGCCCTTCACCAGGTAGACCACGTATTCGGAGATGTTCTTCGAATGGTCGCCGATGCGCTCGATCGCCTTGGAGATGAACAGCGTGTCGATAGACATGCTGATGGTGCGCGGGTCTTCCATCATGAAAGTGATCAGCTGGCGCAGCTCGGCGGCGAAATTCTCGTCCAGCCGCTCGTCCTCTTCCGCCAATTCCAACGCGGCGCTGGTGTCCAGCCGGGCGAAGGCGTCCAGCGCGCGGCGCAGCATCGCCAGCGCCACGGCGGCCATCTTCTCGATCTCGCGGAAGCGCGGCATCTGGTAGCGTTCCGCCTGATGGATGGTCTTGCCCATGCGCGCGATCTTCGCCGCTTCGTCGCCGATGCGCTCCAGGTCGGTGATGATCTTGATCACGGTGAAGACGATGCGCAGGTCGCTGGCCGCCGGCTGGCGGCGCGCGATGATGTGCAGACAGTCGTCGTCTATGCCCACTTCCATCGCATTGACCAGCGCGTCCTCGGCCATCACCTTGTCCAGGCGGGCGATGTCGCCGGACATCATCGCTTCGATGGCGGACAGAATCTGCTGCTCCACCAGCCCGCCCATTTGCAATACGCGGGTCCGGATGGTTTCCAGTTCCAGATCGAACTGTTTGGAAATGTGATCTGCCATGTTCGCCTCTGAGTGTTGCGAGTAATCGGGATAAACAGCAATAGTAAGCCGGCTAGATGACAGTGCCGTGACATGACATCTAGCCGGCCGCGGAGACAGGCTTAGCGCAGCACTTCCACGCCGCCTTGCTTGCCCAGCACCAGCACGTCGGCGCGGCGGCGGGCGAACAAGCCGCAGGTGACGACGCCGGCGATGTGGTTGATGGTTTCCTCCAGCTCCACCGGCTTCATGATCTGCAGGCCGTGCACGTCGATGATCACGTTGCCGTTGTCGGTGGTCACGCCCTGGCGCAGCTCCGGGTGCCCGCCCAGTCGCACCAGCTCGCGCGCGACATAGCTGCGCGCCATCGGAATCACCTCGATGGGCAGCGGAAAGGCGCCCAGCATGGCCACGTACTTGTTCTCGTCGGCGATGCAGATGAATTCGTCGGCGACGCCGGCGACGATCTTCTCGCGCGTCAGCGCCGCGCCGCCGCCCTTGATCATGTGCAGGTGGTGGTTGATCTCGTCGGCGCCGTCGATGTACACCGTCAGCTTTTCCACTTCGTTCAGGTCGAACACCGGAATGTGATGGGCTTTCAGGCGGGCGGTGGACGCCTCGGAGCTCGACACCGCGCCCTTGATGCGGCCCTTGATGCCGGCCAGTTCCTCGATGAACAGGTTGACGGTGCTGCCGGTGCCCACGCCGATTATGGCGTCGTCCGGCACGAATTCCAGCGCCTTCTTGGCGACGGCGAGCTTCAGTTGATCCTGGGTCAGCATGGTAAGGCCTCCTGTCAAGTGTGAGGGCTCATGGCGGGCATGAGCAATGATAGGCGATTATCCCATAACGGGCCGGCCATGGCATGCCGGCCCGGCGCGGCTCAAGCCGGCATCAGCAAGCAGATGGCCTGGGCCTCTATCGCCTCGCAGCGCCCCAGATAGCCCAGCTTCTCGTTGGTTTTGCCCTTGACGTTGACCGCGCCGATCTCCAGCCCCAGATCCTCGGCGATATTGGCGCGCATCGCGTCGATGTGGGGCGCGAGCTTCGGTTTTTGCGCGATCAGCGTGCTGTCGACGTTGACCGGCCGCCAGCCGGCGGCGCGCACCCGGGCGGCGGCCTCGCGCAGCAGCGCGCGGCTGTCCGCGCCCTTGAACTCGGCGGCGGTATCCGGGAAATGGCGGCCGATGTCGCCCAGCGCGGCCGCGCCCAGCAGCGCGTCGGTAATCGCATGCAGCAGCGCGTCGGCGTCGGAGTGGCCGAGCAGGCCCTTCTCATGCGGAACCCGCACTCCGCCCAGGATCAGCGGCCGGCCTTCCACCAGTTGATGCACGTCGTAGCCTTGTCCGATACGGAACATCTTCTTCCTTTGATTTTGCAGTTCACTGGCCGTCGCGGGCCGCCAGGATGGCGCGCGCCAGCGCCAGGTCGCGCGGGTAGGTCACTTTGAAATTCTGCGCGTCGCCTTCCACCAGCAGCGGCTTCAGGCCGGCGCGCTCGACCGCCGACGCCTCGTCGGTGATGTCGTCGGCCGGCTGCTCGCGCAAGGCCTTTTCCAACACCCCGGCGCGGAACATCTGCGGCGTCTGCGCCAGCCACAGGCCGTTGCGCGGCACCGTGGCGCCGACATGGCCTTCGCTGTCCGCGCGCTTGACGGTGTCCGGCACCGGCAGCGCCAGCAGGCCGCCCACCTGGTGGCCGGACAGAGTGGCGATCAGGCGCTCCACCGCCGCCACCGACAGGCAGCAGCGCGCGGCGTCGTGCACCAGCACCCAGTCGTCGGCATCGCATCCCAGCGCCGCTAGGCCGTTGCCCACGCTTTCGGCGCGCGAAGCCCCCCCCACGCGGCAAACCCGCAGCTTGGGCAGATCCCAGGCGAAGTCGTCGAACCATTCGTCCTGCGGCGAAATCACCACCGCCACTTCGTCTATCGCCGACACCGCCGCCAACGTGGCCAGCGTGTGCCACATCAGCGGCTTGCCGTTGAGCTGCAAGTATTGCTTGGGACTGGCCGCGCCGAAACGGCTGCCGGAGCCGGCCGCCGGCACCAGGGCGATATACCTGGCCATGCTCAGCCCTCCGCCTGCGCCGGCTGCTCCAGGCTGCGCCACAGGCACTGTCCCTTCACCGCCTTGTCCAGCGCGTCGAGGTAGGCCTGGTGTTCGGCCTGCTCCGCTTCGCTGGCGGCCAGCACCGTCAACGGTTTGCGCTCGAACTGGATGGCGCCGCCGGCGTCGCCGGGCAGCTCCACGTCGATGTCCATCGCCAGGCTTTCCTGGCCGCGCGTCATCCACAGGTACACCTCGGACAGCAGCTCGCAGTCCACCAGCGCGCCGTGCAAGGTACGGTTGGAGCGGTCGATCTCGAAGCGGTCGCACAAGGCGTCCAGGCTGTTGCGCTTGCCCGGGAACATGTCGCGCGCTTCGCGCAGCGTGTCGATCACGCTGGCGCACAGCTTGTCGATCGGCTCCAGGCCCAGCTTGGCGAATTCGGCGTTGAGGAAGCCCACATCGAACGGCGCGTTGTGGATGATCAGTTCGGCGCCGCGCAGGAAATCTGCGATTTCCTGCGCCACCTGGCGGTATACCGGCTTGCCGGCGAGAAACTCCAGCGAGATGCCGTGCACCCGCTGCGCGTCCGGATCGATGTCGCGCTCGGGATGGATGTAAAGATGCAGGTGCTTGCCGGTCAGCTTGCGGCCGACCATTTCCAGGCCGGCGAATTCGATGATGCGATGGCCCTGGTTAGGATCGAGACCGGTGGTTTCGGTATCGAGGATAATCTGTCTCATGCTGCTTCCCGCGGGCCGCTCCATGGCGGGCGGCCGCAACTTGTCTTGCTCAGACCGTCTCCACGCCCTTGTTGGCGAGTTGGTCGGCTCTTTCGTTGAATTCGTGGCCGGCGTGGCCCTTCACCCAGCGCCACTCCACCGCCAGATGGCGGTTGCGCTCGGCGTCCAGCTGCTGCCACAGGTCGGCGTTCTTCACCGGCTCCTTGGCCGCGGTCTTCCAGCCGCGCGCCTTCCAGCCGTGTATCCACTCGGAGATGCCCTTCTGCACATACTGCGAGTCGGTATAGACCACCACCTGGCACGGCCGGTTCAACGAGGCCAGCGCGCGGATCACCGCCATGATCTCCATCCGGTTGTTGGTGGTGCCGGGTTCGCCGCCGAATATCTCCTTCTCCCGCCCCTTGTAGCGCAGCAGCGCGCCCCAGCCGCCGGGCCCGGGATTGCCCTTGCAGGCGCCGTCGGTGTAAATCTCGACCTTGTCTTCCGTTGTCATGCTGTCTCTAGTCAATGGCAGGACGGCGCGCCGTCCCGCTCGGTTGCGTCGGGGCGCTTGTGGGTGTGCTGGCGCTCGTTGCCAGCCACCACTCCCAGCGCGCCCTTGTTCTTGGCCTGCTTCTGCTTCCAGTTTGGGGTGATCAGCCGCATGCCGCGCTGGCGCTTCACCGCCTCGATGCCGTATACCCCGGCGGCCAGCGGCCACCAGCGCTCGCCGGCGTCTTCCATGAAGTCGCAGCGGCACAGCCAGTCGCCGCGCGCGAACGGCGGCGCATAGGCCATGAAGGCCGCCTCTTCCAGCTCGAGATCCAGCAGCGTCAGCCAGTCCTTCACCCGCAGTTGGGTCAGGAAGCTGCCGTTCCACGGCACCGACTCGCGCCCCTGGATCAAGCGGCGCACGCCCCACAGCGACAGCGGATTGAAGCCCGTGAGGATCAACCGCCCCTCAGGCATCAGCACCCGGTCGGCTTCACGCAATACCTGGTGCGGCAGAGTGGTAAAATCCAGCACATGGGGCATCACCAGCAGATCGAGGCTGCGGTTCTCGAAAGGCAGGAAGGCCGGATCGCAGCGGACATCCACCTCTCCGGCCTCCGCCACCCGGCATTGCCAGGGGATGCGGTTGCCGCGCAGGCAGTCCATCTCCGGCACGCCCACCTGCACCGCGTGGTAGCCGAACACGTCAGCCACCGCCCGTTCGAAGTAATCTTGCTCGCGCGCCAGCAGATAACGGCCCAGTTCGGTGCCGGTCAGCCAGCCGCCAAACGAATTTTTCATTGAGGAAGGCCTTATGCCAGCCAAGTTCAGCGTCACCCCGGTCGGGGCGTTCTCAGACAATTATATCTGGGTTTTGCGGCTCGACGATCGCGCCGTTGCCGTCGACCCCGGCGACGCGGCGCCGTTGCTAGCGTTCCTGCGCCGGGAAAAGCTGCGGCTCGAGGCCATCCTGATCACCCACCACCACGCCGACCACTGCGGCGGCCTGGCCGAACTCTCCCGCGACTGGCCGGATGCGCCGGTATACGGCCCGCCGGGCATCTCCGGCGTGACGGCGGCGGTCAAGGAAGGCGATGAAGTGCCGCTCGCGTTCGGACCGGCCGAGGTGCTGGCGGTGCCTGGCCACACGCTGGACCACCTGGCATACCGGATCGGCGACCACCTGTTTTGCGGCGACACGATGTTCGCCGCAGGCTGCGGCAGGGTTTTCGAGGGCACGCCCGCGCAACTGCTCGCTTCGCTGAAAAAACTGGCGCAACTGCCGCCCCGGACCAAAGTTTACCCCGCCCACGAGTACACGCTGTCGAATCTGCGCTTCGCCCTAGCCGCCGACCCCCTCAACCCAGTGCTGGCGATGCGGCAAAGCCGCGACCAGGCGCTGCGCGAGCAGGGCTTGCCCACGCTGCCCAGCACCATCGCCGTCGAACTGGCCAGCAACCCCTTCCTGCGCTGCCAGGAGCCGGCCATCCGCGCATCCCTGCTGGCGCAAGGCGGCCGCGCCGACGACGCAGAGGCCGACAGCTTCGCTCGCCTGCGCGCCTGGAAGAACGATTTCCGCTAAAAACCCCATGCAGGATAAGTAAATTCCCTAGGCCGGACGCCAATCGACTTCACACGCCTGGCAAATAGGCTATTAACAATGAAAGCGCATGAAAATATGTGGTTTTTTCAATTGACACCCCATATGCGCATGTTTAGGATCAGCCGGAATCTGAATTATGGGCCCGTCTGCATGAAACGCCTCACCCCGTTGGCACTAACCGTGTCTCTAGCATTGCTATCCGCATCGCCGGCCATCGCCGGCGCCGACCCCGTCGTTCGCGCTCCCGGCGTAGATGAAGGGATGGCCGCCGGCCTGGATATGATGCTGCAGAACTCCAGCCTGTTGCGCAATGGCGACGACGTCTGGAAACGGGCCAGGGAAGGTTTCCGGCTGGACGAGGTCAACGCCGACACCGTGCGCCGGCAGGAGCGTTTCTACGCCAGCCGGCCGGAATACTTCAAGCGCACGCTGGACCGCAGCCGCAAATACCTGTTCCATATCATGAACGAGGTGGAGCGCCGCGGCATGCCGACCGAAATCGCGCTGCTGCCGATGGTGGAAAGCGCCTTCGTTCCCACCGCGCTGTCGCGCGTGCCCGCTTATATCTCCCCCACCGGCGCGTCCGGGCTGTGGCAGATCATGCCGGCCACCGGCCGTCAATACGGCCTGGAGCAAACCTGGTGGTACGACGGCCGCCGCGACGTGATGGAGTCGACCCGCGCCGCGCTGGACTACCTGCAAAACCTGTACGCCCAGTTCGGCGACTGGAACCTGGCGCTGGCCGCCTACAACTGGGGCGAAGGCAATGTCGCGCGCGCGCTTGCCAAAGCGCAGGCCGCAGGCCAGCCGGCCACCTACGAAAGCATCCGCCTGCCCAACGAAACCCGCAACTACGTGCCCAAGCTGCTGGCGGTGCGCAACATCCTGCTGAATCCGGAAAAATTCGGCGTGCGGCTGGACAAGTTTCCCAACAAGCCCTACTTCGTCGCGGTTTCCGCCAGCAAGCACATGAACATCGACATCGCCGCCCGGCTGGCCGGCATATCGGTGGCGGAGTTCAAAGAGCTGAACCCGGCCTTCAACCTGCCGGTGTTCGCCTACAAGGCCGGCCGGCAGATGCTGCTGCCCGCCGCCAAGGCCGACAAGTTCCAGGCCAATCTGGACAAATGGAACCAGCCGCTGCTGACCTGGGAAGTCTACATCCCCAAAACCGATGAAAGCGCCAACAGCATCGCCAGCAGCCACGGCATGAGCGCCGGCCAGCTGCAAGCGGCCAATCGCCTGAACAGCCCGACGCTGAAGGCCGGCCAACCGGTTCTGGTGGCGATGAACAAAACCCTGAACGATGGCCAGCCGCTGGAGTCCACCGATGCGCAGATCGGCGACGCGCCGGCCGGCGCCACCCTGCTGGCCAAGGCCGACACCGCCGCCGCGCCGCAGCCGGCGCCCGCAGTTGCTCAGGCAACTCCCGCCCCCGTCATCATGACCGCTACCGCCGCCCCCGCGGCGCCCCAGGCGCAGGATGCCGCCCCGCGTCAAACCGTGGTGATCGCCAGCGCCGGAGTTCAGGACGGCGCCGCCAAGTCGCTGGCCACCCGCGATATCGGCAGCTATACCGTCGCCAGCGGCGACACCCTGTACAGCATCGCCCGCCGCAACAATCTGGCCGTGGAAGAACTCAAGTCGCTGAACAGGCTGGACGGCAATATGGTACAAGTCGGCCAGCAACTGCAGCTGCAATCCGTCGAACAAGGCGAGACTCAGCTGGCCAGCGCCGGCCCGTCCGACCGCGACGCCGACCCGGCCCTGATCCAGGTCAGCGACAGCCGGCCCGCGCCGGCCCGCCACTCCACCGAATACACGGTGAAACGCGGCGACACCCTGTTCAGCATCGCCCGCCGCTTCGGCGTCAAGCACGACGACATCCAGCGCCTCAATGGCAGCCGCCAGGCCAGTCGCCTGCAGCCGGGGCAAAAGGTGAAGATCGTCGGCCTGTGAGCGCCGCCGCCACCTAGCTGAACGATGAACGGCGCGGAACATTCCGGGCCGTTTTCATATCCGATGGCGCGCGTCCTTGGGCTATTTCATCCCCCGCCCCAAACCCAGCATGCGCCGCACCAGGCTGCGCGCCGGCGGCGGCACCGCGATCAGCTGCGGCAGCGTCTGGCGCAGGTTTTGCCGCAACTCCTCCACCGTCAGCGTCAACTCCGCCACCAGCCAATGGCAATGCGACGGCCACTGCATCCGCGACGGATTGTCAGCCGCCGGCAAGGGCTGCTCCAGCAGCTGCGGCTGGTTGAAACGCAACGCATGCGCCGCGCGCAGCAAGGTGCGCACGATGGCGCGCCGCGGCGAACGCTCCTCCGCCAAGGCCGGCGTCGCCGCCGCCACTTCCGCCATCCGGTCCAGCAGCGTCCACATGCCGCGCTGGCAACGCTGCACCTGCTCCAGCCGGCCGTGCGCCAGCGACGACTCCTGCGTCACCGCCGGCAGCAAGCCCCGCATCAGGATCAACCGAGCGTTGAACTCCGCCAGCGCGGCATCGCCCTCCACCGGCAGGCGCCGCGCGATGCGGTTGTACAGCAGCGCCGCCTCGCGCAGATTGTCCGCCAGCAGAAAGCGCCAGCTGTCTATCGCCCGCAACGGCAGCGTGGCCGCCGCCGCCATGCCGATCAGCGAGCCGATCAACACATTGCAGCTGCGCCACAGCGCTTCGGCGATGGGTTCGTCGCCCAGGCCGCCGACAATCACCAGCGTGATGCCGGTCAGCAAGGCCAGGTAACCGCCGCGGCCCTGGGCGTGCCAGGTGCTCAGACCCACCACCGCCGCCATCCATGCATAACAGGCATACGGCGACCAGCCATGCAGCACGATGGCGGCCAGGCCGGCCAGCGCCCCCAGCAGCGAACCGCCCATACGCTCCAAGGCCTTGCGCTGAACGCCGCCCCAGTGCGGCGCGCCGCCCAACACGATCAAAATCGTCACCAGCATCCAGCCGCCATGCGGCATGCCGGACCAGAGCGTCAGCAGCAAGCCGAACAAAAACGCCAGCGCCACCCGCAACACATGCACCTGGCGCGCGTAGCGGTTCAGGTAATACGGCACCACCAGCACCCGCCACGGCAGCTTGTTCATCGCCTCACTCCGGATTGCGGCTATCCAGCCAGATGGTCACCGGACCATCATTGACCAGGCTCACCAGCATGTCGGCGCCGAACACCCCGGTAGGCACCGGCTTGCCCAGCGCCGCCGCCAGTTCGGCGACGAAGCGGTCGAACAAGGGCTGCGAAATCTCGCCGCGCGCCGCGCGCGAATACGATGGCCGATTGCCTTTTTTCACGCTGGCGTGCAAGGTGAACTGGCTGACCGCCAGCGCCTGCCCGCCGCTCTCCAGCAGCGAACGGTTCATCACCCCGTTCTCGTCGCCGAAAATGCGCAGCTGGCTGATTTTGCGCACCAGCCAGCCGATATCGTCGCCGCCATCCGCCTCTTCCACGCCCACCAGCAGCAGCAAGCCTTCGCCTATACGCCCCTTTACCTCGCCGGCAACCGTCACCTCCGCCTGGCTGACTCTCTGCACCAACACCCGCATCCGGCTCCTCCTCGTCATCACACACGGTTCATTCTATCCAATCCCGCCGCCGCGCGCCGCCCGCGGCGGCAAGCTTGCTACAATAGCCGGCTATTCATCAAAAGGATTTGCCGCATGTTGATGGTCATCTCGCCGGCCAAGACGCTGGACTACCAGACGCCCCCCGCCTCCGCGCAATTCAGCCAGCCCAGCCTGCTGGAGCACAGCGCCGAACTGATAAGCGAGCTGCGACGCAAAAGCCCGCTGGAAATCAGCCAGTTGATGAGCATCAGCGACGCGCTGGCCAACCTCAACGTCGGCCGCTACGCCGACTGGCAGCCGCCATTTGCCCCGAACAACGCCAAACAGGCGCTGTACGCCTTCAAGGGAGATGTCTACGAAGGCCTCGACGCCGGTAGCCTGAGTCCCGACGCCACCGGCTACCTGCAGCAGCGCCTGCGCATCCTGTCCGGCCTGTACGGCGTGCTGCGTCCGCTGGACCTGATGCAGGCCTACCGCCTGGAAATGGGCACCCGGCTGGCCAACCCGCGCGGCAAGAACCTGTACGAGTTCTGGGGACGGATCGTCACCGACGCGCTGAACGCGCAACTGGAACAGCTGGGACAAAGCGTCCTGGTCAACCTGGCATCGGAAGAGTATTTCAAGTCGGTCAAAGCGAAGCAGCTGAACGCCGCCATCGTGACGCCGGTATTCCAGGACCGCAAGAATGGCCAGTACAAGATCATCAGCTTCTACGCCAAGCGCGCGCGCGGCCTGATGGCGCGCTGGGCCGCCGAGCATCGCGTGCTGCAGCCGGAAGCTTTGCGCGACTTCGACAGCGAAGGCTACGCTTTCGACGCCTCAGCCTCCAGCGAGCTGACCTGGGTGTTCCGCCGCGATCTGGAATAACCTCCGCTCCATCCGAGCCATGGCCGGCAACACCCGGCCCGACAGGATAAAGACATGATCACTACCCGACTGGCCACACCGGCCGATTGCGATGTGCTGGCCGAGCTGTTTTACCTGATAGACCGGCATTATTTCGGCGCCGACCGCGCCAATCTGGACGCCTCGGCACGCTATGTCGCCGCCAATCTGTTCCAGCCGCACTGCGGCGTGCAGACCATGCTGGCCCAGCGCGATGGCCAAACGCTCGGCCTGGCGACATTCTCCCTGCTCTACCCCGCGCCGGAGTACAGCGGCCAGCTGTTCATGAAGGATCTGTTCACCCGCAAGGAAGCCCGCGGCAGCGGCGCCGGCCAGGCCCTACTGCGAGCCTTAGCCAGCTTGGCGCTGGAGCGCGGCTGCCAACGGCTGGACTGGACCGCCGAGCGCGGCAACCAGGCAGCCCTCGCCTTCTATGACCGAATAGGCGCCGGCGTGGTGGAGGACAAGGTGTATTACCGCATCAGCGGCGCAGCATTGGCGGCCTTCGCCCGCCATCCGGCTGACCAGCAGCCGGCAGCGCATAGCTGGCCAGCGCCGCGCTGACATCGCGCGACACTTCATCCGCATGCAGAATGCCGGCATGAGATTGCTGGTAACCCTTGATGCGGGAAGCCTGGCTCTGCGCCTCGTCGCGCAGTTGGCTGCTCAGCGCTACCCGGCCATCCCCTGGTTCCCGCGACATCCATCTGCCGCGCTGAAAGCCGAACAGCAACACATGCCGGGTCGCCGCCGGCAGTGTCTTGGGCGAGCCGTCCGCGCGCACGAATAATTGCCGCAAAAAAACGCTGTCCGGCGCCAGATTGCGCCAGCTGTCCACTACCCATGGCGCCGGCGTGCGCCTCACCCCCACGCCTGCGCCGCCATCCCCGGCCCATGGCGTCGCCAGTGTCAACAGCAGCGGCACCGTGACCGCCGACCGATCCACAGCCATGTCCAGCAACAGCTGGCGCGCCACCAGCCCGCCCATGCTGTGCGCAACCACCACCAAACTCGGAAAATGAAAGCGCCGCTGCAATTGCAGCAAAACCACGTGCAGCATTTGCGCCGAAACCGTCAAATCGCTCCCGCTGGGGTAAAACGCCAGCCATGGCTGAAAACGGCTGACGTCCAAACTCTGGACCAACGTGTCGAAGTTGCGCGGCGTCCCGCCCATGCCATGAATGAACAGCACCGGGATCTTGCCCTCCTGGTACGGATGCAGGAAATAAATGCCGGGATGCGCCTGGCGCATAAACAGGTCCGGATGCCAGATGCCCTGCTGCCCATACTCCGGCGTCCACAGCGGATCATCCATCCTGCCGACCTCCCCCACGCTCAACGCGCGGCCCTGCGGCAGAGCAAGCGGCCCAGGCCGTGACTCCTGCAGCATCTTGCGCACCTCGCCGCCTGGCTGCCGCGATCCCAGATCGATATCCAATCCGCGCAGCGGCCTGCCTCCCGCGCAGACCAGCGGCTCGCCGCCGCCGGCCTCGCCCCAAGACTCGCCGCCGCTCCATTGCTGGTCGCCCGCCTCGTCCTGGAACGCCAACGCCAGATAGCGCCCCGGCGCGGCCGCCAGCCGCCACTCCCCACCCTGCGGCAACACTTGCTGCGCGGCCAGCTCTGGCAGGCCCTCTCCCAAAGCGTACAGATTGACGATCACCGCCCCCGGCCTTGCCGACTGCGCCGCGCCGGAGAAGCTGCACAGCTCGCCCCCCCGCGGCGACATCGCGCACCCGGCCAACGCGGCGCACAGCGCCAGAGCATGGCAGAAACGGCTCACCCGCGAATTCGTCACTCCGCCTCCTCCCGATCGCGCCAGAAAATGACAACGTCAACACAAACCATACCACTAGCGCTGCGACGACACTACCGCACGGCGAGACATCCCGGCGCCTCTCCAGCCGCCAAGAAAAAAACCCGGCGGAAGCTGCCGGGGCGGTTGCCTGAATTCGGCGGCCCGGATTATGAAACCGGCAAATCCGAATCGATACTATATTTGTATACCGCATCACGGAGTCAATCTAGATGCAAAGCCCTCTTCTCCCCAGCAACGAGCAGGAGCGCATTCAGGCCTTGTGACTGACCTCCTCCCGCAAAAACGTAGCGGCGAAAAGTAGAGATTTCTGGCAAATTTAAGCCCATCCGGGCAGGAGGTTTGTCATGAAAAAATCGAAGTTCACCGAAGAACAGATTGCCTTCGCGTTGCGCCAGGCGGAGTCCGGCACCACCGTCGCCGAGGTCTGCCGCAAGATGGGCGTCTCCGAAGCCACCTTCTACAACTGGAAGAAGAAATACGGCGGCCTGGGCGTCAGCGAGTTGCGCCGCCTGAAACAACTGGAAGAAGAGAACGCCCGTCTCAAGCGCATGGTCGCCGACCTGAGCTTGGACAAGCAGATGCTGCAGGAAGTCATCCAAAAAAAGCTGTGAGGCCGGGCCGCAAACGCGAGTTGGCCAACTTCCTGATCGACGCGTACCGCGTCAGCATCCGTCGCGCCACCGCAGTCATTCAGCTGCGGCAAGCTACCTATTTTTACCGCCCTCACCCTCGAGACGATCGTGCGGAGCGGCAGCGAATCCT
>NZ_JYKA01000027.1 GCF_001676875.1 Chromobacterium subtsugae
CCAGCCCGCACCGGAACCCGGGGCCCCCAAGGCGGTGTACTACTACCACACCGACCACCTGGGCACCCCGCAGGCGCTGACCGACGAGCATGGCGCGCTGGCGCTGGAAATGGACTACCAGGCTTGGGGCCAGGCGCGCGAAGTCATCGCCGACGCCGCCTCAAAAGCCGGCATCCGCAACCCGTTCCGCTTCCAGGGGCAGTATCATGACGACGAGTCCGGGCTGCACTACAACCGCCATCGCTACTATGATCCGGAGATCGGGCGATTTATTTCGCGGGATCCGATTGGGCTAAAAGGCGGAATCAATATCTATGGTTATGCACTAAATCCCATAGTCTGGATGGACCCGTTAGGTTTGACGGGGAAACAGTTTACAGGGACGGTTTACCGGGCACTTACACCGAAGCAAAAGCAATGTGCATTAAAAAATCAAGATATATCCCCAAAGGACCCTAGCGCTAGTTATAGCCCTCAGGAACATGTGGAAAATGGAAAACTGCAAACACAGCTTATTTCAACAACTAAAAGTGAAAAAACAAGCGACTTTTATAATAAATGCAATTGTAAAATAAAAGTAGATCTGTCAAAGATACCTGATTGCGACATCATTGATGTTAGCAAGGGCCAAGGATTGACAGGAAAAGCTAAGCGGTTTGCCACTAAAGACCAAGAAGTATTAATAAGAAATGGCATTCCTAAGGGTTCGTACGAGGTTATAGAGTAAGGAGTATTTTTATGAGTGAACGGCTTGAGGCGATAAAAAAGAATTTAGATGATTTTTATGATAAATCTTTTGATTCGGATGATGTAGAGAGAGCTGAAAATAAAAGTATCAAAGAAGAGATAGTGGACCTGATAATTCATGCACATAAAAATAGGGATTATCAGCTTGTGAAGGAAAGTATTGATGTTTTGATTGAAAACACAGGATGCCAAGAGGATTTTGAAATTCTTGAAGAAATAGTTTCTCCTCTTCAATCTGCTGGGATTTTGTCGGACCCTGAACTGAATGACTTGGTTATAGGCTCGCCATTATCTAGATGGGCTTAGCTAGTATTATTTTTGATCAACATGTAAAGCCTACCAAGTCAGTATGGATTGGTAGGCTTTTATTTGGTCTGAGACGGAGTTTAATTTTACCGCCAGGCTGCCGTGGCCGCACACTCTCTCCAACCGCAGGTTCAAGCTGACCTGACAGACCAAGCAGACCCTGGCATACGACAAGGCCGGCCGCCTGTCCAGCCAGCGGCTGATGGGCGCCACGCAGTGGAGCCGCCAGTACCAGTACGACGCCGCCGACAATCGTAGCGGCCAGCTGAGTTACCGCTATGATCCGGTCGGCCGCCTGCTGGAAGCCGCCACCCCCAAGGGCGTGGAAAGCTTCCGCTTCGACCCCGCCGGCAACCTGCTGGACAACGCCCCGGCCGCCGACGGCCATCAGGACGACAGCCTGCTCGGCAACCTGCTCAGCCAGTACGCCGGCCGCCACTACCGCTACGACAGCCGCGGCAATCTGGTGGAGAAGCGCGTCAACGGCAGCCTCACCCGGCTGGAATGGGACAGCCACAACCGCCTGTCCCGCCTCATCGCACCGGACGGCCAACGCACCGACTACCATTACGACCCGCTGGGCCGCCGCATCGCCAAGATCAGCCAGGGCCAGGCTACGCTGTACGGCTGGGACGGCGACGTGCTGGCCTTCGAAACCCGCGACCAAGAAGCGGTGCACTACCTGTTCGAGCCGGACAGCTTCGTGCCGCTGGCCCAGGTACACACCGACGCCATTCGCGGCGTCAAGGTGCCGGCCTGGAGCCAGCACCACCCCTACGACCCGGACAAGGACCCGCTGCGCCAGGCCGCACCGGAACCGCAAACGCCGAAGGCGGTGTACTACTACCACACCGACCACCTGGGCACCCCGCAAGCGCTGACCGACGAGCAAGGCCAGCTTGCGCTGGAAATGGACTACCAGGCCTGGGGCCAGGCGCGCGAAGTGATCGCCGATGCCGCCTCAAAAGCCGGCATCCGCAACCCCTTCCGCTTCCGCTTCCAGGGGCAGTATCATGATGACGAGTCCGGGCTGCACTACAACCGCCATCGCTACTATGATCCTGAGATAGGACGGTTTATTTCGCGGGATCCGATTGGGTTGATGGGAGGGATAAATACACATAACTATGCACCTAACTCAATACAATGGGTTGATCCCCTAGGTCTGTGGGCAGCAGGTGCCAAGTACAAGTATAAATACGGCCCCAACGGTGAAATTAGAAGTGCCACTGCTAAAATTAGACCCGAGGATTTGAATACAGGCACAAAGACTAGCACCTCCTCTAGAGCATTCGCCCGTAGTTTAGGTTGCCCGCACGATGATGCTGGCCATGCCATTGCGAATAGACTAGGAGGTTCTGGTGGTGATGATGGAGTATTCCCCCAAGCTCTGGGCATTAACCGTGGCCAATATAGAACTCACGAAGCTCAAATTGCAGAAAAAGTTAAAGCTGGTGACAATGTAATTGTCAGAGTCGTTCCACAGTATGACAAGGGCTCCACTAGGCCTCATTCTGTTTTATACCAAACAAGAATAAATGGCAAAACCACTACGAGAGTCTTTGACAATCCTTTAAAATGTTGTTGCGGAGAAAAAAAATGACCCCCCAAGAAACCATAGGACAATATTTAAAAGAGATGCTCGACTGGGAAATAAGCTTCTACAAAGAACAGAGAAGTGAAGCTTATAAAACTGATCCCACTGAGCGTGAAAAATCAAAAAAGATGGCAAGAGAAAGACTGCGCATCATATTTGAGAAGTATGTCAAAGATGGCGAGCAAAATAAAATTGCCGACGCCGCTTTAACTACTATGGCGGTGGGTCGCCCCCCGGCTTACGAACAAACCATTATTGAAGAAATATCGTCTACACACAATTACGTCATAACAAAACAAAACAGTGGATTTGAAAATTTTTTCAGATATACTCTTCAAGAAAACAACTCAAAATGGTTGATTGAAAAATTACATTTCTCTACTGATGGAAAGAAATGGAAGCTTGCGGAATCACTTTAAGAGCGGTTATTTTCACTATCACCTCCTATCCTTCAAGCGCCTCTTATATTTAGAAAATGTTTCTGCTTAGGCTTCAGGGCAATTAAAACTTTGGTTAGCCAGACCACACTCTACGGCTGGAACGGCGACGTGCTGGCCTTCGAAACCCGCGATGAAGAAGCGGTGCATTACCTGTTCGAGCCGGACAGCTTTGTGCCCGCTGGCCCAGGTGGACACCGACGCCATCCGCGGCGTCAAGGTGCCGGCCTGGAGCCAGCCCCCCCCCCTACGACCCGGACAAGGACCCGCTGCGTCAGGCCGGTCCGGAGCCACAAGCGCCGAAGGCGGTCTACTACTACCACAACGACCACCTGGGCACCCCGCAAGCGCTGACCGACGAGCAAGGCCTGCTCGCGCTGGAAATGGACTACAAAGCCTGGGGCGAAGCGCGCGAAGTCATCGCCGACGCCGCCTCAAAAGCCGGCATCCGCAACCCCTTCCGCTTCCAGGGACAGTATCATGACGATGAGTCCGGGCTGCACTATAACCGTCATCGCTACTATGATCCGGAAATCGGGCGGTTTATTTCGCGGGATCCGATTGGACTATTTGGGGGCATTAATCTTTTTAGTTACGCACCTAATCCAATAGAGTGGCTAGACCCATGGGGGCTAAAAAAGAAGGGAGGCAGTTGTGCTCTCGACAAGAGCTTGGCGGGTATTAAAGGGGATAAAAAGCAAGCACAACACATCATCCCGCAAGAGGCTTGGAATAAAAATGAAGAGTTCTTCGACAACATTGGTATGTCTGGGATTCGCGATCATAGATCAAATGGAGTATTGATGCCTGATAGCGCGTCAGGGGCTAATGCCATGAATAGAAAATACTACCACAATGGATCACATAAAAATTACTCCGACTCAGTTTCAGCCGAAGTTGAGCAGGTTAGATTCAATTTTGATTCAGGTAATATTTCGGCAGCAGATGCAAGAATGAGAACTGGAAGAATACAAGAAAGACGAAGAAAAAAATGCGAACTCCTTTGACATCTGGACAATGCCCTGAACGTTTAAATTGAGGAAGGTATGAAAAAGTTCTACATCATGGCTATGAAAGAAGAGCCAGGTTGCCCATCTGGCTTCTTTTACGCATACCTCTTAAGCGAATTCAATAGTAACTCTTATAAAAGCGGATATGGGAAATTGCCTTGGTATGCTGGTCCAAAGAAATTTGGGGGAGGGCTTCCGCCATTTCCCGATAATTTATCATTGATTGTCGAAAATTCGACCTATGAATACGACATCAGGCGTGGATCCCCATACTTCTATGTTTTAAGCGAGCGAGTCGTTAATATTTTAGCTTCATTCAAAACCAGCTTTTCAGAAATAGCTCCAGTATCTTACCTAGATAATTCAGGAAAATTAATTCCAGGCAAGAGATATTTTGTTGGAAAAACAAAAAGAATAAGCAAAAAAAATATTATAGACATGAATCGTAGCAAGGTTGCAGGAGAGTTTGGTGAAATGTTTGAATCTATAAGATTCAAATCAGACTTGGATCTTGACTTGTTTGATGTTTTTGATGTTTCACCAAATCAATTCAGTCTAATTGTCTCTGAAGAACTAAAAAATGAAATGGAGAAGCAAGAAATAAAGGGGATCAATTTTCTTGATGTGGAGAATGTCATTCTTAACAGTCAAGAAGATATTGAAACTGATGACCGAAAATACGCTCCAATATAATGACCATTCACTTAAGAAATAAATCTCATCGAGAGAAATTCTTCCTGCGATCGAATTTCTCTCGATGAGTTACCCCATTTCTCCAGACAGTATGAGTACGACAAGCTAGGTAACCGCATCGCCACCGTCCGCCCGGACGGCCACCGCGTGGACGTGCTCAACTACGGCAGCGGCCACGTCCACGGCCTGCTATTCGGCCAACGCGACATCTTCAACCAGGAGCGCGACAAGCTGCACCGCGAAACCCAGCGCGTGCTGGGCAATGCGCTGCAACAGACCCTGGCCTACGACAAGGCCGGCCGTCTGTCCAGCCAGCGGCTGATGGGCGTCACGCAGTGGAGCCGACAGTACCAGTACGACGCCGCCGGCCAACTCGTCGGCATCGCCGACAGCCGCAGCGGCCAGCTGAGTTACCGCTATGATCCGGTCGGCCGCCTGCTGGAAGCCGCCACCCCCAAGGGCGTGGAAAGCTTCCGCTTCGACCCCGCCGGCAACCTGCTGGACAACGCCGCGGCCGCCGACGGCCATCAGGACAACAGCCTGCTCGGCAACCTGCTCAGCCAGTACGCCGGCCGCCACTACCGCTACGACAGCCGCGGCAATCTGGTGGAGAAACGCGTAAACGGCAGCCTGACCAAGCTGGAATGGGACAGCCACAACCGCCTGTCCCGCCTCACTGCGCCGGATGGACAGCGCACCGACTACCACTACGACCCGCTGGGCCGCCGCATCGCCAAGATCAGCCAGGGCCAGGCCACGCTGTACGGCTGGGACGGCGACGTGCTGGCCTTCGAAACCCGCGACGAAGCAGCAGTGCACTACCTGTTCGAGCCGGACAGCTTCGTGCCGCTGGCCCAGGTGCACACCGACGCCATCCGCGGCGTCAAGGTGCCGGCCTGGAGCCAGCACCACCCCTATGACCCGGACAAGGACCCGCTACGCCAGCCCGCGCCGGAACCCGAGGCCCCCAAGGCGGTGTACTACTACCACACCGACCACCTGGGCACCCCGCAAGCGCTGACCGACGAGCAAGGCCTGCTCGCGCTGGAAATGGACTACAAAGCCTGGGGCGAAGCGCGCGAAATCATCGCTGACGCCGCCTCAAAAGCCGGCATCCGCAACCCGTTCCGCTTCCAGGGGCAGTATCATGACGACGAGTCCGGGCTGCACTACAACCGCCATCGCTACTATGATCCAGAGATCGGACGGTTTATTTCACGCGATCCGATAAAGCACAATGGCGGAATAAACATATATGAATATGGCACAAATCCAATTGAATGGATCGACCCTCACGGACTCAGTTCGGCGAGCATCCTTAAGAAGATAGCGCAAATTAAAACGGGGCAAAGTGTAACAGCGTGCTCATATCAAGAAGCCAATGCCATTTTGTTTGGAGCCTTCCCTGACGCTCAAAAATCGGCAGGTGCTGCAGATAAAAGCGAGGAGAAGACAGCAAAAGACAAGGCTGCTTTTAAAGCCAACAGACAAAATGGAACAGGCAGAGCTTCGTATCACATGGACTATAAGACAAACCCAGCAACTGGCATTTTATATGGTCATGAAGGACTACCTGACGGACATCCTCACAAAACTATTCCACATATAAATATCGTCACCCCAGAAGGCAAGAAAACTGACATATTTATTGAAAAACCGAGCAGCTGCCCTTCAAGGTCAAAAAAGAAATGAATACTGAAGATTTAATGAAGCTAAAAAGCTTAGTTCACCAAAAATCTGGGATTTGGATTTCAGAAAAATACAAACATCCAAACGGCGAAGCTGTTAGCGAATTCTTCTTTAAAAGATTGAATCAAAAATATTACATTGGCCTTGATGATTATCTATTAAAATATGAAGATGCCACAGATTTATATTTTAAATATATCAGAGAAGAATTTGACGACTTCACAACTGCCACAGACTACGTCATAAATACGATAAAAATTCCAGAGAACAAATTAATAAAAAAATAGAGGACTAGCCGCGTTTTAAATCATTGCACATCCCGAGGCACGATACTCTGAAATAAAAATCTCCTACCTAGAGCTTTAATTCAAAGGAAAGTGCGCAGCAAGCCCCAAAGAAATATAAGTGCAAGTGGATTAAAAATTGGCAACCGATGTTATGCGCTCCCCAAATCAGATGCTCATCCCAGAGAGTTAAAGAGAATTATTCTAGAGATTGGTACTATCAATTCCTTTGAGGGCATTGAGCCTCCTGGCAAGTTGGTACTTAATGCTCAAACTGATGCCGGCCTCGTCACTATCGAAATGGATGATAATAGCCTCGAGATTCGAGTTCAGAAGGATTTAAAATGATTAGCTCTGCAGAGGAATTTATTTCGCTACGTGACAGCGAAAAAAAAGAAGAATATGACAGATCCGCACAGGAGGAAGCTCCTATTCACGTATGGATAGATATTATTAATCGATTCCCTGAGTATCAAAAATGGGTCGCACACAATAAAACAGTGCCCCTTGAAATTCTTGAAGAGCTCTGCAAATATGGGCCAGAAATAAGGCAATTTGTCGCCACTAAAAGAAAGTTATCTAAAGATTTGTTTTACGCGCTTGCAAAAGATCCAGATCCAACAGTGCGTCAATCCATTGCAGCCAATAAAAAAACGCCAATTGAATTATTAAATATTTTAACCAATGACAACGATGATGATGTAGCTCGGGTTGCACAATATAACATAAAAAATAAATAGCCCAATACAAAAGAAAAATAGCGGCATAATAACGGTGATAAGTATAAGAGAATTCTGGATTTTCAAATAATGACAAAAATACCACCAATCTATCCATATTTCAGCCCGTAGCCTCGGCCAGCGCGACATCTTCAACCTGGAGCGCGACAAGCTGCACCGCGAAACCCAGCGCGTGCTGGGCAACGCGCTGCAACAGCACCAGAGCTACGACAAGGCCGGCCGCCTGTCCAGCCAGCGGCTGATGGGCGCGACGCAGTGGAACCGACAGTACCAGTACGATGCCGCCGGCCAACTGACCGGCATCGCCGATAGCCGCAGCGGCGCCCTCAACTACCGTTACGATCCAGTAGGTCGCTTGCTGGAAGCCGCCACCCCCAAAGGCGTGGAAAGCTTCCGTTTCGACCCGGCCGGCAATCTGCTGGACAACGCCCCTGCCGCCGATGGCCATCAGGACAACAGCCTGATGGGCAACTTGCTGAGCCAGTACGCCGGCCGCCACTACCGCTACGACAGCCGCGGCAACCTGGTGGAGAAACGCGTCAACGGCAGCCTGACCAAGCTGGAATGGGACAGCCACAACCGCCTCTCCCGCCTCATCGCCCCGGGCGGCCAGCGCACCGACTACCATTACGACCCGCTGGGCCGCCGCATCGCCAAGATCAGCCAGGGACAGGCCACGCTGTACGGCTGGGACGGCGACGTGCTGGCCTTCGAAACCCGCGACGAAGCAGCAGTGCACTACCTGTTCGAGCCGGACAGCTTCGTGCCGCTGGCACAGGTGCACACCGACGCCATCCGCGGCGTCAAGGTGCCGGCCTGGAGCCAGCACAATCCCTACGACCCGGACAAGGACCCGCTGCGTCAGGCCGGACCTGAGCCACAAGCGCCGAAGGCGGTGTACTACTACCACACCGACCACCTGGGCACCCCGCAGGCGCTGACCGATGAGCATGGCGCGCTCGCGCTGGAAATGGACTACCAAGCTTGGGGCCAGGCGCGCGATGGTCTGTCCCATTCCCCGTGGACACTAACTTAAGGTGGATAATCCCCACCAAGGAGCAGTGTTCATGATCAAGACCAGACGTACTTTCCCGGAGGCCCTCAAGCGCGAAGCGGTTGAGCAGGTACTTGCCGGCACCCCGTTACGGCATGTTGCCCAAGCCTTCGACATTACCGAGTCGCTGCTGGGCAAGTGGAAGCGTCAGCTCCAAGACGCAGGACCCGATGCCTTCCCTGGCCGAGGCAAACAGACCGGTGAAGCCGCCGAGCTCAAGCGACTGCGGGATGAACTGGCCCGCGTTACCATGGAGCGCGATGTCCTAAAAAAGGCGCTCGCCATCTTCTCGCAACCCATGAAGTGAAATTCCGTGCGATTCAGGCGCTGTCGGACCGCTACCCGGTAGCCCCGATGTGCCAACTGTTTCGTGTGTCCCGCAGTGGCTACTATGCGTGGCTACACCGCCCACCTTCGGCGCGAGAGATGGCGAACCGACAACTACTACGTGAAATCCGGCTGGTGCATGCCGAGGTCAATGGTATTTATGGCCATCGGCGTATTCATGCCGAACTTCTTGCACAGGGCTTCGCCTGCGGGCGGCATCGCATCGCGGGCCTGATGCGGCGAAACGGTATCAGGGTTAGAACTCGTAAACATTGTCGACCCGTCAGTGGTGGTCAACACCTTCTACCCATGGCGCCTAATCTGCTGCAGCGACAATTTGCTGCTGGTGGCGACATCAATCAGCGTTGGGTGTCGGATATGACCTATATCCGGACCGGTGAAGGGTGGCTGTACCTGGCGGTGGTGCTCGACTTGTACTCCCGGGCGATAGTGGGCTGGGCCATGCATCATCGAATGCAGCAAGAACTGGTGCATGCTGCCCTGACGATGGCAGTGGCGCGCCGCCAGCCTTCAGGAGAGGTGATTCTGCATTCGGACCGCGGGAGTCAGTACTGTGCCTTTGACTACCAGGCATTGCTGAAACGGCACGGAATGGTACCGAGCCACTCCCGCACCGGGAACTGCTGGGATAATGCAGCGATGGAGAGCTTCTTCCGTTCATTGAAGTCGGAACGTGTTTATCTGACCCACTACCGGAGCTACGATGAGGCGCGTACGGATGTGTTTGATTACATCCGCTTTTACAATCACCAACGACGTCATTCAACCCTGGGGTATCTGACCCCGGTTGAATTCGAACGCCGCCGTTCAGAGCTTAGTGCTTAACCCTCTGTCCATGGGGAGTGGGACAGACCATGAGTTCGATCTGCTGTGCTACGCACTCGGTATCGAACACCGGTTGACCAAGCCGCGCAGTCCGCAGACAAACGGGATGGTTGAGCGCTTCAATGGCCGGATCAGCGATGTGCTGGCGACGCACCGCTGCGAATCCGGCAAAGATCTGGGCGAGACACTGCAGCGTTATGTCCTGCTCTACAATCAGCATTTGCCGCAATTGGCACTACAGCATCGGACACCGATCCAGGCTTGGCAAAAGCAGCGGCCTGATTTATTCAAAAAGCGCGTGAGCAATCGTCCGGGACTGGACATCTAGGATGGAGCGTGGAGTGGTCATCCCAACCATCACGCGCATGATGCAGCTGTCGGAAATTTTCGGCTGCTCAACAGCCGATTTGGTACAAGAAGCTAGCTATCGTCCAACAGATCAGGCCATGTATATAACCGATCTGCTGGCCAAACTGGCGGACGAAGATCGCACCATGCTGGTTGGAATGATCGAACAGCTTGCAGCTCGCCTGCAAAAAAAGCTAGCCCCCGTTCCGCAACGGCCACCAGACCGCCGAATCCGGCTTCGACGGCAGCGCCACCCGCTATGTCTACGACAAGGCCGGCCGGCTGAGCAGCCAGCGACTGATGGGCGCGACGCAGTGGAGCCGACAGTACCAGTACGACGCCGCCGGCCAACTGACCGGCATCGCCGACAGCCGCAACGGCCAACTGAATTACCGCTATGATCCGGTCGGCCGCCTGCTGCAAGCCGCCACCCCCAAGGGCGTGGAGAACTTCAATTTCGACCCGGCAGGCAATTTGCTGGACAACGCCCCTGCCGCCGACGGCCATCAGGACAACAGCCTGCTAGGCAACCTGCTGAGCCAGTACGCCGGCCGCCACTACCGCTACGACATGGAGAAGCGCGTCAACAGCAGCCTCACCAAGCTGGAATGGGACAGCCACAACCACCTCTCCCGCCTCATCGCCCCGGACGGCCAGCGCACCGACTACCACTACGCCCCGCAGGGACGCCGCATCGCCAAGATCAGCCAGGGCCAGGCCACGCTGTACGGCTGGGACGGCGACGTGCTGGTCATCGAACCCTGCGTCAAAGAAACGGTACGCTATCTATTCGAGCCAACAGCTGCGCACAAAGGGTTCCGCCTCGCAAGAAGAAATTGACAATGCCCTCCTCCAATTCCACCGCCCAAAAGCAAACAGGCCATGCCACTTTGAGGCATGACCCGCTTGTCGAGCATAAAGAACGAAATCAGCGTTCGACATCTGTTGCAACACTCGCCTCACCTGCGCTCGGCATGGCATGCATATGTGTTTTGGGCGCCGACTTTGCTCGTTCTCTTTGGCGCATCAGAAATTCAGTTGCCAATCCGGGCGGCGGGTTTTGATCAGGCCAACCGGCAAATGCTTGCCTTCCGAAGCCAAATTGCAAGATATGCTGAATTGCTTGCTGCCCTCCTTGCTAGCCATAATTTGCAGATAGGGTTCGCCTGCCTTCAGCTGTTCCGGCTTCACCGCTTGCCAGCCGCCTTTCGCCATGCGCTGGTAAGCGAGACAGTTATTGCCATCACAGCTATACGATAGATTGCCGGTCAGGCGCAGGAAATCGCGCAGCAACATATCCTTTTTGCCATCCAGATGAAAAACCCAGTTATAGGTTTCCTTCACGCCGGCATCTGAGTTTTTGGCAAAACGCGCATGCTCTTCAAAGTAGCTGCTCAATGCCCATTGCCCAGAAATCGGAATGGCTTTATCGATATCGGCGTAACGACTGATATCCTTCACTCCGGTCGAACTGCCCGGAATGTTTTCTTCCAGTTCCTTGGCGGCATCGGTTACCAGTTTCATCTTGAGAGCGGCTGCGCCGTTCTTCACGGAAAAATGCTTGTCGGCAGCCGATTGCGGCTGGCTGGCCATATAACGGGAAAAACTGTCGGAACAGTCGGCGATATGGCGCAACACTTCATTATCATCAGCGCGGGAGTTCGCGGATAGGCTGGCCAACGCCAGCAGCGGAAGAATTTTTTTCATTATTGCCAATTACAAAAAATGGAAAAGCAAGCATATTATATCATTAGTCATACGTCTTGCCCTCTGCTGGCGCAGGACATATGGCCGGCTCTCAGCTTTCAATGAACCAGGATGCGCACGGCAGAGTCCCGTTGGCTGCCAGCAGGCCGATCATTCCCTTGCTGAATGCGCGGATCAGAGAGCCATCCACCAAGATCAGAATGCCTGCCGCCTTAGCTGGGAATTCGACGATGCCGCAGCCGCGCGGCATATCAGGCAGGCATAATCACTGTATGACGGCGCCACTCAGTCTCCAGGAAACGCATCATATTGCGGCAGCGCATCGCTGATGGCATGCCAGGGCGCTTTGGATCCTCTGCCTAGCTTCGCACGCCACCCGCCTCAGCGAGTTTGACGCGGCCCGCATGGCGTTTTTGATATGACCGCGCGAGAAAGAACTCAATTGCGGACATCACTACAGAAAATTCCGATTTTCTCGATAAAAGTCCATCCATTCAATCTGGGACTCCCCCTGCAGCAGCACCTCCCGCTTGCCTACCGAGCATTGATCGCGGTTCGAGCCATCGAATTCGACGCAGCCCGCGGCTTGAGCGGTGCCAGAGCACAGGATGACGAAAACAGCGGCCTGCTTGCTCGTTGCGGAATTCCCTGGAAACGCTTAATGGTGGTTTTTGACATCACAGCTTCCGCTGATTCGAACCCGGTTGTTCTCATACCATTTGGCGATTTTTGCAATGCATTTCATGACCTGGTTTTCGGTTAATTCAAGATGGCGCCCCCCATGCCATCCGGATGAAAAAGGCGCTACGGCAAAGCATGCCACCATCTCGCCGCGCAAGGCGCGCCCTCTCTTTAGGGCGGCCTGCCGCGGCAAAGCGCGCCGGCTCCGGAAAAAGCAACTCGGCCAAAGGACGGCATCCGCCATCCGCAGGCTCGCTATGCTGCAGGCTTATGGGCCGTGGCAACGGCCCCTAACCAGCCCATGAGGATACAAGCCATGAACAATGCCATCGCCTGCGCCATCGCCGCGGCCGCCAGCTTGCTAGCTCTTGCCACCACCAGCCAGGCTGCGGAATGGCGGCTGGGCGACATCAAGTCTCAGGAGTGCCTGAAAAACTCCACGCTGATATCCAGTAGTATCAAGTATTGTCACAATTGCGTCGGCAAGCAGGGCAATCTCACTTCATGGACGTTCACGACAACCTGCGACGGCAAGCTGCAAACCCGACTTGCGCAATCCAAGATCAATTGCAACACTCCCGCTGGCCAAGCCAGCGAAACGGCGCAGAAAACCACTCACACCCAACAAGCCGCCGCCACCCTCCCCGGACCGGCGACCCCTTGCAAATAATCAGGACGCACTGGCTGCGGCCGCGCGACCAGACCCAACAAATGCGTGCGCCGCCCGGTCTACCCTCCCAGCATCCGAAACACCCATCCGCAGATCTAGGCCCCCCTCTCCATAAAATATCAAACCGCTAAAAAGGGACTTCGCCAGGATTATCAGCGACCGCAGATCGGACCTAGGTGACCGACAGCCACGATCAACTTCAAGCCCAGCGCGCCGCGCCGCCAGGCCAGCAAAGCGCCACCAAAAACGCGGCTCCCCTCAGCCTAGTCGGCACCATCCTGTTTCCGCTGGCAGGACTGCTGCATGCTGGCCGGAGCGGCCCGCCCCCGGCGGGTTCGCCCACGCCATTGGGACATATTCGCCGCAACGTGCCACCATCGCCGGGATAGGCCAACCCTGGCAACACGACCATAACGCCGCGCTGAAAATCACTCGCCGCCCGGCTCACACCAGGCGGCTGCCGTTCGGCCGCGGCAATGGAAGCTCCGCAGGAGCGGCATGGCGGGCTGCGTCGCAAGCACCGGTGACCTGCGCCTCGAAACATACGCCAGACAACCATTTGGGCGGGAAATTGCAAACACGCAACACCCGCTTGCCTATCCGCCGCGAACGCATGCTCCCAGCCGTGCCTTCAATCACCAACTCCCCGCAGCCCAAAGCTGGCCACGTGGGCCCATATGATTTGTTTAGAAAAAACCAAGCAGTAGATTATCCGAAAAGGGGAAAACCTAGTAAAAAGGCCAGGTATAGACCGTTCAAAACCGCTGAGAAATGACAAGAACCTAATAAAAACAACGTGGCTGCCTATATCATTTCGGCTCGGCCATCTTGCCGAGCACGCCCTATTCTTCAAGGCTGCGTTGGCAGCTCAGCTTATCTGGAGTCCTTTCTGCACCTGATTGATTGTAACGACGACTGCGTTTTGGCCTCAAAGCAGGAAATCATTGGCACAATCAAGATGCAATCATATCTCGCCTGCCAAATAAATTTGACAAGCTTTTAAAAAAGGCGAAATATAAAACCACCTCACAAGAATACCACCCAGAAAATACTCAAACGGCAAATCCTGGCGTTTCGCCCTTGACGTTCGGATGTCTAGATATGGACAAGGTCTTGGCCTATTTATCACAATCGACCTGCCATTCAAATTGATCATCGATCAATCACACACCACAGCAAAAAGCGCATACTGCTTTTCCCCACCCATAAAAATTGCGAAAAATAGCAATAATCACAGAGATTTCAATCAAATAAAAATTCTTACAAACACCCCAGCAGCGCGTAGCCTTATACGAGAATAGACTCACCGAAAAGCAAGCCTCTATTTAACCAACCAATTCAATCTACAACATCAATCATATAAGCCACACGCACCATAAAAACAGATTGCCACAAACCCATAAACTTGCAGATTGAAATAAAAAATGAACAATTAACATGGGGGCTGAATGATTGAAAGGATCCCCCATGCGCCGGTTAGATGAAGAAGCAAAAATATCCTCCACGGAGAAAATCGACGACCCTTGCAAAACATGGCCAATACAAGCCAGACTAAAACTTGCCGATTCTCTTTTCCGCAGCCACAGCGAAGGCGTATGCATCACTGACAACCAGCAGAAGATACTACAGGCAAGCCAGACCTTATGCCGAATAACGGGATACAGTCTTACCCAGATAGCAGGCAAAAGACCTAATCTATTTTCTTCCGGCATCCATGACAAAGCCTTTTTCGACTCGGTGTGGGAATCCATCAACAAAAATGGCCAATGGCAAGGCGAAATGTGGAATAGAAATAAAGAAGGTTCTTTATACGCCATCAGACTCAATATTTCTGCTGTTCATGACGCTCAGCATGAAGTATCCCACTACATAGGAATCATGAGTGACATCACGCAACAAAAAATTGACTTGGCCGCAATAACCAAAAGCGCTCACATCGATACATTAACGGGGCTACCCAATCGCCTACTGTTCACCGACAGACTGATTCAGGCAATCTCTCAAGCAGACCGGAATAAAACTTTCCTCGCAGTCTGCTTTATGGACTTGGATAACTTTAAAGCGATAAACGACATGCACGGCCATCAATGTGGCGATGCCGTTT
The DNA here is from genome assembly GCF_001676875.1 of Chromobacterium subtsugae. Lineage (GTDB taxonomy): Bacteria > Pseudomonadota > Gammaproteobacteria > Burkholderiales > Chromobacteriaceae > Chromobacterium > Chromobacterium subtsugae. The sequence goes on from NZ_JYKA01000027.1 coordinate 15,241, forward strand.
TAAAAGAGCTCGCCATTCGACTAGACTCTACCATCAGGGCTGGCGACACCGCTGCCAGACTTGGCGGAGATGAATTCATCTTATTGCTTATGGGCCTGAAAAAAAGCTCAGAATACGCGATGATTCTAAAAAGAATAGTACGCTCGATATGCCAACCCATTACACTGCCCAGCAGCGTCATTTTTCCGACTGCCAGTATTGGCATCGCCATTTACCCTGCAGATGCAAATACTCCAAACAATCTTGTGGCGCTGGCAGACTCCGCTATGTATCGAGCGAAGGCGCAGGGCGGAAATCGCGTGATCTATCATCACAAAAAAATCGCTTAGCACGCTAGCGCGACAAGCGGCATGGCAACCATGCCACCAGAAGAAAGCGCTCAAAACGAGGCACAATCTACCTATCAAGAGATATTTTGGAAGGAGTACCCAATGCGAATTTATCATATTGCGTGCGAGCGTGGTTCAACTGGATTATTCCTGGGCTGGTCCGTTCATACTGCTGAGAATATATTAGCCTCATCCATTTATCCACGATATGACATGGCCGAAAGTGAAAGCCAACGGCTGGAAGAAGCATATGGCACGCCTGCGATAGGCTTCACGCTCCTCAATGGCAATCAAATCCTGAAGAAATACTGCCACTGAATACCAGACGAAGAGAGCCCCACTCAATCCAAACCGGTTTTGGCCGCCCAACTGCCAGGCTTATACATGGCCACTTTGCCAAGAGGAGCAACCCAATGGGCGCGAGCGATTCATGCCATCGCGACGGCGCCTGTGCAGATGCGCACGCCTGCGAAAGCGGATGGCTGGCTTCGGACAGACCGGGCCGCCCCAGGCCTGCAGGAAAATAGTCTTGACAAATCAGAAAATTACCAGCATAATTTTCTGCTATTGTTTCATGTTGTAGCGCTCGCACGAGCCGTCACGCTCCTCTTCTCAAGCCCAGCCTCAGTTTTCCAGTAAATCAGCCGTTGGCACGCGAAGGTTGTTGTCACAAGCCTAGCCAGCAAACCGTTTCACGCCGCACAGCGCCAGCGCTCTGAATTTTGACGGCGATGAAATCCATTGCCTCGCAGCCCCCCACGACATCCGGGCACAACTCATGAAAATATCGCAAAGCGTCCTTGCCGTTAGGACTCGTTTTACCCATTCCACGCCATGCTATTGGCATGGAAAGCAGAAAGTAAACCATGAAAATTCAGGAACTGAAACAGGGTGACCTGATCACCCAGCACATCGACAATCTGGTTGTATCGTTCGAAGTTTTGTCTATCCAGCAGATCGGCCGCCGCTTCCAGATAACATTCAGCTCGGCCTCCGGCATCGCCACCGCCAGCTATCAGGCCGATGCGTTGATCACCACCATCTGACCAAGCCTACGCTGGCACCGACAACCGCTCTCCGCCAGCGCAAGCTGCCACAACTACGCCCATGGCGCGCTATATCCGGCATCGACAGATGAATCACGCCGCCCATCGCCTGCCGGCCAACGCAGGCAATCACCTCACGGCCACCCGCCCCTCCCATAAGCATCAAGTTGCCTGGCGAAGATTTACCTCCTAGCCAGGGCTATCAAAATTGCCTCTCCGCTTTTCATTAAAATTCATTTGTCATAAAGTCGGCTTTGCCTTAACTTGCCAGAGCCTTCAGGCAAACCAATCCTTCTGGAGATCGTGATGAATTTGAAAACCTTCAAAGCATTGCTTGCAGCCATCTCTCTAACTATCGCATCCACCGCCAGCGATGCCGCTCCCATCGTCACCCTTTCTGGCCCGCTGGCCCTGCAAACCAGCAATGGCCACTACCTGACCGCAGTGAACGGCGGCGGCTTGGGCGGCCCCAACAACGGCCCGAGCGCAGTCGCACTGCATTCCGACGCCAAAACCAAGGGCGGATGGGAAACGCTCTATCTGGTGCAACTGCCCAATGGCCGCGTCGCATTCCGCACCACCGCCGGCTACTATCTGACTGCGGTGAACGGCGGCGGCGTGGGCGGCCCCAACACCAGTGCCAGCCCTTTTCATACCGACGCCACCTGGGCAAGCACTTGGGAACGCTTCCAACTGGAGTTTGATCCGGCTAGCAACACTTACGCGCTGAAAACCGCCAATGGCAACTACGTCACCTTCGTCAATAATGGTGGCATCGGCGGCGCCAATAATGTCCCTGTCCATAGCGATGCCCGCACAGCCAATGATTGGGAATCGTTCACGCTGGTGCCATTGAGCAATTAAACCGGCAAACTCCACTCCGCATGCCGGGTAGGATGCGTCGCCCGCCACGGGACGCATCCCAGCCTCCTTCCCCGCCTGCCTGTCCGCCCGCCGTTAAGTGACAAAGTAAAAATAAATACCACAGAGGTTGACATGTGAATTTCCTAATCGAATATTGAATGTCCGCTCCGCTTTGGCCGTTGCCTTCACCAGCGCCGCGCCAACAGCCACAAAGGATGCCGCGACGATAAACAGCATCTCCCCATCATTGCCCGCCGCAGCCGCGCGGACAGACAATTCAAGCCTCGATAGCCAGCTGGAGCAACAGATACAACAACTGGAACAGCAACTGCAGAATGGCGGCTAGGGCGGGTCCCAAAGCTCGCAGGAAAGTCAGCAAAAACAAGCGAACCGGATAGAACAGGAAATTGCCCAACTTGAGGCCCAGCTTGCCCAACTCCAAACAGCAAGAGGCACGCTCAAGCACAAGCGACGGCCGCAGCCCGGCAAGCCGGCAACGCAATCCGCGAGGCGCGATAGACGACTACGCCTGAGTCGCCGCCACTCCCCGCGCTCCCCCCCAATGCGCCCAGCCTGCCGGCATCCGCCGCCGGCCCGTCATTGCACGCCGCCGCATCGCCATGGTATAAATCCGCGTCGGAAAAGGCAGACTTGGTCTGGTAGGCCCAAGTCCTTTCGGTAACGAAAGCTCTGGTCTTTGGCCTCGCGCACAAGATCCCCGCGACGAACAGCAGACGCTACAAGCGTCCCGTCGTTCGTCCGTGCGGGTCTCAAAGTGGGGAACGCTCCGGTCGAACATCGACAATGGAGCTCCTCATGCGCAATCATCATCCCACCCCTTACGACGTCATCATCGCCGGCGCCGGCCCAGTTGGACTCTTTCTTGCTTGCGAACTTCGCCTCTTCGGCCTTTCGGTTCTGGTGCTAGAGCAGGCTGCGGATTCACACTCCCCTCTAAAGCGCCTTCAGTTTGGCATGCGCGGTCTGTCGGTGCCCACCCTTGAAGCCCTGCATCGCCGCAGCCTGCTGGACGAAATCATCGCCGCGACTCAGGCCAACGATGCAGCCAAGCAAACAAAGGCAAGCGCCCATTGGATGCAGCAACCGCGCCGCGCTGCCGGACATTTCGCCGGCATACCGTTCCATCTCGATGACATCGACACCTCGAATTGGCCTTTCCATTTGCCTGGCCCCGCCGACACTCCGATGGCAATCACATTGGAGGTCTTCGAAACGGTCTTGGCACGCCGTGCTTCCGCCATGGGGGCGACGATTCTGCGCGGCGTCGGTGTCGATGGCTATCTTGTTTCAGACGACGAGGTCACGGTTCACGCCGACGGCACGGTTTTTAACGGAAGCTGGCTCATCGGCTGCGATGGCGGCCGCAGCCAGGTTCGCAAGGCTGGCGGCTTCGAATTCCTTGGCACCGCTCCCGAGTTCACCGGCTACTCCGTGGACGCGGCATTAGCAGAGCCGCACACGCTTCAACCCGGCCGGCACTATACGCCAACCGGCATGTACACCTATGCCAAGCCCGGCGTGATCGCCATGGTTGAATTCGACGGCGGCGCTTGCCATCGAACGCAAGCTCTCACTCAGGAACACATGCAAGCCGTACTGCGCCGCGTGTCCGGTGCCGATGCGACCCTGGCCGATATTCGGCTTGCCACTACCTGGACCGATCGCGCTTATCAGGCAAGCGCATATCGCCGGGGGCGCGTGCTGCTTGCCGGCGACGCCGCGCACATCCACTCCCCCCTGGGCGGCCAGGGGCTGAATTTAGGGATAGGCGACGCGATCAACCTGGGCTGGAAGCTGGCCGCGACGATGCGCGGGGACGCGCCGGCCGGACTGCTGGACAGTTATCAGCAAGAGCGGCACCCAATCGGCGCCCGCGTGCTCGATTGGTCCCGCGCGCAGGTGGCGCTGATGCGCCCCACGCCAAGCACGCGCGCGCTCGCAGCCATCATCGGCGATTTGATCGAAACCCGAGATGGCGCGACCTATTTTGCAGAGCGGGTATGGGGACTGTCCCTGCGCTACGACATGGCAAGCCAGCATCCGCTGGCAGGCCGCAGCGTGCCGGACTTCGAGTTTGACGACGGGACGAAGGCCGGCCGCCTGTTGCGCAATGGCCGGGGCTTGCTGCTGCATTTCGACGCAGCTGCGCCCCTTCTAAACTGGATGAAGCGCTGGCAAGGACGCGTCGACTATGTCACGGCCACGGTCAAAAACAATCTTGGCCTGCGCGCCGTTCTGGTTCGGCCCGACGGATTTGTAGCCTGGGCCAGCGAGACCTCGCCCGATGCAGAGGAGATTACGCCCATCTTGGCGCAATGGTTTGGCGAACCGAAAGAATCAAGCGATCACCCGTAGGGTGCGCCACCCCGCAGGGGCGACGCACCGCCTGTCCGGCCGAATCAACACTTGCGAGAATGGGAAATAAAAGGCGCGTCGCCCCGCTGGGGGGGACGCGCCCTACCTGGCCGGCCATGGCCAAATGGCAGCAGCCCCAAATAGAAAAGCCGCCAGCGCAGATGCCGGCGGCTTTTGCTTTCAACTCATCGAGGCTCGCTCAGGGGCTGATCGCAAAGAACACGAAAGAGGCGAAGATCACCAGATGCACGATGCCCTGCAAAATGGTGGTGCGCCCTACCGATAGCGACAAGGAGCATGCCACCAGCGTCAGCAACAGGAAGATGGTTTCCTTGATTTCCAAACCCAGGATCAGCGGCTCGCCCCGGAACACGAAAATCATCGCCACCGTCGGAATGGTCAGGCCGATGGAAGCCAGCGCCGAACCCAAAGCCAGGTTCAGGCTGGTCTGCACCCGATCCGCCCGCGCCGCGTTGGCGGCGGCCAGCCCCTCCGGCAACAGCACCAGGGCGGCAATGATGATGCCCACCACCGCCGCCGGCGCGCCGGCGTTCACCACAAAGCTTTCAATCGACGGCGACAGCAGCTTGGCCAGGGTCACCACCGCCACCAGGCAAATCAGCAGCATCGCCACGGCCAGCATGGCCACCTTGTTGGACGGCGGCGGCGCGTGCTCGTCCTCGTCATGACTGCCTTCCACCAGGAAATAATCGCGGTGGCGAATGGTTTGCACAAACACGAAAGCGCCATACAGCACCAGCGACACCACGCCGGTGAACGCCAGCTGCGACGACGACAGCAACGGCCCCGGCTGGCTGGTGCCGTAGTTGGGCAGCACCAGCGCCAGCACCGAAATCGCCGCCAGCACCGTCAACGCCGCCTTGGCGCCGCTAAGCTGGAAGTTCTGCTCGCGATGGCGCAAGCCGCCCAGCAGCAGGCAAATGCCCAGAATGCCGTTGCAGGTGATCATGATGGCGGAAAAAATGGTGTCCCGCGCCAGCGCCAGCTTCTCCTCGCCTCCGCCCAGCATGAAGGAAATGATCAGCGCCACCTCAATCACCGTCACCGCCAGCGCCAGGATCAGCGTGCCGAAAGGCTCGCCCACCTTATGCGCCACCACCTCGGCATGGTGCACGGCGGCGAATACCGTTCCCGCCAGCAACACCGCCAGCAGCGTCAGATAGGAAGCATGCCCACCGGCCGCCGAAGACGCGGCGATGGCGGCCCAGGCCAATACAGGGGTGACAATGGTCCAGCGCGGAATCGTGTTGTGAATCAATGGATTTTCCTTATTGTTGACGAACGGCCGCAGGCCCCGCCCAGCAAAGGCCTGGCCGGGACAAGGCGGACAACCGTTCAGGGAAAGCAATCGAGAAACCAGCATGGAGGCTGCACTAGCCACAGCATAGCAGCATTAAGTAAATAGACCACGACACGGCCAATGGGTTCAGGCTTTGTAAACAAACGGTGCGTTGCTCCGGCATCTACCATGCCTCACCCATTCGCAAGCTCATCCACTCGGCCAATGGTAGGGTGCGTCACCCGCAAGGGCGACGCACCGCCGATATATCTTGCCGAATCAATATTTGAGAGATATGGAAACAAACGGTGCGTCGTACCGCCTGGGGAGGTGGTGACGCACCCTATGTTACTCATCCGCCACGCGCAGGCTCATCCGCTCGGCCAGCCGCAGATGGCAAGCGGCGGCCAGTTTCACCAGCTCGGTATCGGTCGCCGGCATGCCGTCCGGCACGGCGATCAACTCGGCTAAGCCGTCCAATGTAGAAACAGCGCTGTTCAGGCCCATCATGCGGCCGAGCGGGTGTTTCTGGCGATTATGGCGCTCATAGTCCAGCGTCACCAGCCAGCGGCTATGCTGCCAGCACGCCTCGCCATTCTCCAACACTGCATCCAGCACCGCCCGACTCACCTGCCGCGCCGCCTCCGCCGCCAGCGCCAAGGCCTGCTCCAACTGATCTGCCGTCAACGCCTCCTCGCCCTCCCGCCACAAAGTTGGCAGCAACTCCTCCTCCAACCAACGCCGAAACCGCCGCGCCGCCGGCTTGCGATAGCGCCGAATCGCCATGGCCACGCCGGTTTCGGACAGGCACACCACATCCTCCACGCCTACCGGCAGGGTGCGGACTTCTTCTCTGTTGAGTTTGCTGAGCAGCGCCGCTGTACTGCGGCATTTGATCGCCGCCGCGACGTCATCGGCGAAGAACCACAGGCCGTTGTGGCGATGCAGAAGGCGGATAGTGTGCGTAAGGAAGGGAAAAGACAGCAGCCCAGGCTGCATGGGAGAGTGCGCCAACTGGGTCATGGCTAGAACTCCATCAAGATTGTGAAGCGCTGCGAAGCAGCGCGCCGATCCAAGTAGTTCAGGTCGCCAAACCCGGTCATGCGGTCAAGCATGACTGCGTCAGGTTAAATGCGTCTTAGCGCCAGATCAATCAGGGTTTCCACGATCGAGACTGGCAAGAAGTGTAGAAAAGACCTTCGTATCCGCTTCGCGGATAATGATTTAGGTGCCACTTTCCGCACGGGATGCAGGGGCAAATTGGCTGCCACACAACATGGGCTTATCTTCTGCGGCGGATCACCCCTTCGGGGCATCCGCCCTACGTAGGGCGGAATCCCGGCAACGCCGAGAGTTCCGCCGCATAGCAACCACACGCAGCTTGCAACAAGCACGCCCAGTAGAGTGTGAGCAACGAGCCCCGCTCCCTTGGCGCGAGCCGGTCAAAACAATGCGCCCCAGGTTTTAAGCGGCCGTCTGTTTGAGCACCGCGACGTTAGCGCGGTGCGAGTTCGGCCGCGCCTGGGGCGCGTTGTTTTGACCGGGGTTTCGAAGCGCCCAGGGCCGCCTTTTCTTTCGTCCATTTCTTTTGGCGGAGCAAAAGAAATGGACCCGTCACGCCGGGAGGAACCGGCACCTAAACAATTGTCCGCGTAGCGGACACAAAAAAGCAGACAAACCAACGCGATAAACGTTAGGCCTCATTGCATTCAGCCCAACCTGCGGCCCTCTCTACACAATCCATAAGATCAATCACGCGCAGACCATCTAACTGCCATCATCACTGAAGCATAAATATTGAAAATATATGACTTAAGCATTGCCAGTGCCAAAATAAAGAGAGAAACATTCATAGCATGAAAGAATGCAAAACAATAACCTTGCCACTCACCTAAATCGGAAAATAGCATACTAATCAACCCGGTCTTTTTAACAAACTCAGAACAAAGCAATGGAGGAACATTTGCAAGCAAAAAAACCAATATCGCCTTTAAAAAAACTGCATGAATAAATTTTAAGTATGGCAAGCCCGTAACACGCTCACGCTTTTTCATAAGAGCCAAGCTAAGGTCTGCACTAGTTGCCGTTGTAAATATTGCATATCCTGCAATCATGAAACCAAGTATAGTAAAATTCCATCCAATAAAATCCCTTGCTGAAGAAACCACATCATCGAATGATAGCCCCTGCCCTCCCACTGGAATATTCACAAGAAAAACAACAACAAAAGTAAAAATAGGTACTAATTTATTTGTCAGTGTAAAATCAACTGAAAAAGCCATTCTAAACAGCTGCCAAAAATTCCCCTCCTTTGTTATCTCTCTTAGCAGTCTATCTTGATCATTGTCCATCGCGCTCCCCGCCATAACGTGCAATTATATCTGCAACTTTTCTTGCTATTTCATCAGGCTCTTGCATTTCTGGTTCACGAATTACACCACTATCAATCATTCTCTGATACTCCATCACAGCACGCCTAGCAATCTGGCTAGGGCTTACCTCCTCATTAGGCAAAGGCGCAGACACACTGATAACATCACTGTCTTGCCCATCTAAACTATTGGAGTATTTTAATCGCTGACCAAGGCCCGTTCCCTCAACTCTGTATATAACATTTTGGTCCTCAACAGCATTTTTCACCAGCCGGGCTGCTGCTTGCTGATTAATATTTTGATTACTATCTCCAAATCGCACAACTGCCTTCTCAGGATTACCTAAGCCAACCTTTACATCTCGCACATCATCAAAAAATTCCCCCGGGTTAAATTCGTCATTAGTCCTAATCACATCAAAAATCAAATCACGAATTGAATCCATTGATGAAATTGCTTGCTCAATTCCTCTTGCATCTTCCAATGGCACAAGATTAACTGAAGGCAGAGGAATTAATGCTTTTATCTCTGCCCGCTTTGCAACCCGCTCACTCCTCGCCACATCCTCAAGCAACTCCTCAATCTTATCCTTTAAAAATACCCCATGTATTTTCTTTATAAAAAACTGAATAGTCGATTTAAAAGCCTGCAATCCTGGGGACCCTGCATGCTCACGAACAAAAGCAAGGCGATGATCCTTTAAAAAAAACACAAAAACAGATGAGGGCGCTCGCTGATAAACCTCATCAGCCTCAAGCAAACTCCCATCTATAAGTTTCTGCTCAATTTTAATATCCTCATCCTTCACCAATCGGCCAACAATCGCCCCATCAACACGCCCATCACCCTGCGAGGCATTAATTACTCTTACATTATGGAATATATAGCTGACACCACCATACTTCCTAATCAAAGCATCCCCAAAAAAAGCTGGCGCAATAAAGTCATCGAACAAGTCCAACATTGCAGATTCATCAGTTCTAATTACCAAATTTGCAAATTCAATCTTTTTATTTCTCATCTTTTCTCCAATAAAAAAGCCGTCAACGATGACGGCTTTTTTATCATGACAATGGCAAATAATCAAGCTAGTTTCACTAACTGCGCCCTAACCTTCTCCAACTTGTCATTCAACTCAGCCAACTGGGCCTTATCGCGCTCCACCAAATGCGCCGGCGCCTTGTCGACGTAACCCGGCTTCTCCAGCTTGGCGGTCAGCTTGGCCAGCTCGGCTTCCACCTTGCCCTGCTCCTTGGTCAGACGCGCGGTTTCCGCGGCTTTGTCCACTTCCACCTTCAGCATCAGGCGCGCTTCGCCGGACATCGCCACCGGGGCATCGTCTTCCGGCAGCTTGGACACCAGCGTGCCTTCGGTCAGGCGGGCCAGCAGCTTCAGATACGGCACGAAGTCGGCGATGGACGCGTCTGTGGTTTCGATGAACAGCGGGGCCTTGACGGCCGGGCCGATGCCCATTTCGCCGCGCAGATTGCGCACCGCGTTGACCATGTCCTTGAACGCGTCCATGCGGGCGTTGGCTGCCGCGCTGATCTTGCTCTCGTCGGCCACCGGCCACGGGGCCAGCATCAGCGAGTCCGCTTTCTTGGCGTTGGCCAACGGGGCCACGGTTTGCCACAGCTCTTCGGTGATGAAGGGCATCAGCGGGTGAGTCAGGCGCAGCGCCACTTCCAGCACGCGGACGATGGTGCGGCGGGTGGCGCGCTGCTGGGCGTCGTTGCCGGTTTGCAGCTGCACCTTGGCCAGTTCCACGTACCAGTCGCAGTACTCGTTCCAGATGAATTCGTAGATCACCTGGGCGGCGATGTCGAAGCGGTAGGTTTCCAGCGCGTTGGTGACGTCGATCTCGGCCTGTTGCAGGCGGCCGATGATCCACTGGTCGACGAAGCTATACTCCAGCGGCAGGCTTTCATCCTGGCCGCAGTCCTTGCCTTCCACGTTCATCATCACGAAGCGGGTGGCGTTCCACAGCTTGTTGCAGAAGTTGCGGTAGCCTTCGGCGCGCTTGAAGTCGAAGTTGACCGAGCGGCCCAGCGTGGCGTAGCTGGCCATGGTGAAGCGCAGCGCGTCGGTGCCGTAAGCCGGGATGCCTTCCGGGAACAGCTTTTCCGTGGCCTTGGCGATGGCCGGGGCCTTTTCCGGGCGGCGCAGGCCGGTGGTGCGTTTTTCCACCAGCGGCGCCAGCGCGATGCCGTCGATCAGGTCCACCGGGTCAATCACGTTGCCCTCGGACTTGGACATCTTCTTGCCTTCGTGATCGCGCACCATGCCGTGGATGTAGACATCCTTGAACGGCACCTTGCCGGTGAAATGCTTGGTCATCATGATCATCCGGGCCACCCAGAAGAAGATGATTTCGTAGCCGGTCACCAGCACGTTGGAGGTGAGGAAGGCTTTCAGGTCCGGCGTTTCTTCCGGCCAGCCCAGCGTGGAGAACGGCACCAGGGCGGAGCTGAACCAGGTGTCCAGCACGTCCTGTTCGCGGCGCAGGGTCTTGCCGCCGGCCTTGGCCTGGGCTTCTTCCTCGGTGCGGCCGACGTAGATATTGCCGTCTTCGTCGTACCAGGCCGGGATCTGGTGGCCCCACCACAGTTGGCGGGAGATGCACCAGTCCTGGATATTCTTCATCCACTGGTTGTAAGTGTTGACCCAGTTTTCCGGCACGAAGCGCACTTCGCCGGACTCCACCGCCTCGATCGCCTTGGCGGCGATGGACTGGCCGGTGGCGTCGCCGTCGGCGACTTTGTTCATGGCCACGAACCATTGGTCGGTCAACAGCGGCTCGATCACGGTGCCGGTGCGGTCGCCGCGCGGAACCATCAGCTTGTGCGGCTTGGTTTCCAGCAGCAGGCCCTGGGCTTGCAGATCGGCCAGCATCGCCTTGCGCGCTTCCTGGGCGGTAAGGCCGGCGTAGGCGGCCGGCAGCTCGATGGTGCCTTGGGCGGCGCCGTCGAAGCCGAAGATTTGCGCCTTGGCCAGAATCTTGGCTTCCAGGCTCATCACGTTGATCAGCTGGGTGCTATGGCGCTTGCCCACTTCGTAGTCGTTGAAATCGTGCGCCGGGGTGATCTTGACGAAGCCGGTGCCGAATTCCTTGTCCACGTACTCGTCGGCGATCACCGGGATGGTGCGGCCGGTGAGCGGCAGTTCCAGCTGCTTGCCCACCAGGTGCAGGTAGCGCTCGTCATCCGGGGCGATGGCCACGGCCACGTCGCCCAGCAGGGTTTCCGGACGGGTGGTGGCGACGGTGACATATTCATCGCTGCCCACCACCGGGTACTTGATGTGCCACATGTGGCCGTCTTCTTCCTCGGATACCACTTCCAGGTCGGAGATGGCGGTGCCCAGCTTGGCGTCCCAGTTGGACAGGCGCTTGCCGCGATAGATCAGGCCCTGCTCGTACAGGCGGACGAAGACTTCGGTCACCACCTCGGCGCGGGTGTCATCCATGGTGAAGTATTCGCGGTCCCAATCCACCGAGCAACCGACGCGGCGCATCTGGCTGGTGATGGTGCCGCCGGATTTTTCCTTCCATTCCCAGATCTTGCTGGTGAACGCTTCGCGGCCCATGTCGTGGCGGTTCAGGCCCTGGTCGGCCAGCTGGCGCTCCACCACGATCTGGGTGGCGATGCCGGCGTGGTCGGTGCCGGGAATCCAGACGGTGTTGTCGCCCTTCATCCGGTAGTAGCGGGTGAGGCCGTCCATGATGGTCTGGTTGAAGGCGTGGCCCATGTGCAGCGTGCCGGTGACGTTGGGCGGCGGCAGCTGAATGGCGAAAGACGGCTTGGCGGTGTCCATGCTCGGCTTGAAGTAGCCGGCCTGTTCCCATTGATCGTACCAGCGACGCTCGATGTCGCCCGGTTCATAGCTCTTGGCAAGTTCCATGGTGCTTAATCTTGATTTTTTGAATGGAAAAATGGCCTGATTATACCTCTTTTTCAGCCATTCACCGAGCTTGGCGCCGCGATTCCGGCAGCGCAAGCTGCTGCCAGCTGCCCTATCCGACAGCTTCCACACCATGCATTTGAAAACTTTAATGAAAAAAGCTTAATCTTTTAGTTGCAATGCCAAAGGAATTTCAAACACCACGAAACAAGGATATCCACATGACACAACACCATCATCTAGGCTGCGCCTGCTGCTCGATGCCGCATCTGCCTTCGTTGTTCGACAACCTCCCCGATCCTCAACAAGCGCTGCAAGCCCTGGAAGCCGCGCTCAAGCAAGCCATTCCTTCGCACACCCCGGCGCGCGCGGTTTTCTGCGGCGGCCCTATTTATACGGTCGCCGCCAATGGCAATCAGCGCGTGGAGGCACTGGGCATCGCCGACGGCGTCATCGTCGCCACCGGTTCCCTGCAATTGGTGGAAACCGCGATGGAAGCGCAAATGCCGGGACAGGCCTATGACAGGATAGACCTGGCGGGCCGCACGCTGCTGCCCGGCCTCATCGATCCGCATGCCCATGTTCTGCCCAGCGCGCTTTACCGGCATTGGCTGCCGCTGGCGCCCTTCAAAGGCCAGCGCCTGGACCCGCAATACAGTTACGAAAGCATCTCGGCGCAGATTCGCGAGGCGCTCTCCCAGTCCAAATTGCCGAAAGATGCGCAAGGAGACCGATGGGTGCTGGGCTTCGGCGTCGATCCGTCGCTGATGAAGGAATGGATCGATATCAACGCCGACCTGCTGAACGAATTGAGCGAACAGACGCCTATCGCCCTGATCAACGCATCCGGCCACATCGCCTATGCCAATACGCCTGCCTTGCGCAAGGCAGGGTTGCTGAATCCTGACGGCAGCCTGCCGCCGAGCAAGGGCGTGCTGACCGAGGACCGGGTCAAGGCGCTGCTTGGGGCGATGCCGCCCATCGTCTGGGCGGAGGCCGTGCTCCAGATTCCGAAGGTGCTGCAGGATGCGTCGCAGACCGGCATCACCACCCTGCTGGACGCGGGAGCCGGCGTATCCGGCAGCAAGCTGGAAATCGACCTGCTGAAGCTGGCCGCCCATGGGGGGCCGCTGCGGATCGCCGCGGCGCTGTTCACGCCGGACAAGGAGAGGATGCAACACTGGAAAGAGCTCCAGATCACACCCGATCTGGACAATGCCAAGGACAAGCGCTTCGCGCTGAAGGCGATCAAGCTGATATACGACGGCTCCAACCAGGGCCTGACCGGTTATCAGAACGAACCCTATCCGTGCGCCGAAGCCCATCCGGTGCCGGACGTTCCGCCCACGGGCCTGCACAATCTCGAACCCGGCGAGCTGGCGGAACTGATCCAACTGGCCAGTGATGAAGAATGGCCGATCCTGATCCACGCCAACGGCGACCACGCGATGGCCGATGTGCTCAACGGTTACGCCGAGTCGTTGGCCCCCGCCTCTGAAGCCGCGGATAAGAAGCGCCGCCTGCGCATGCGGGTGGAGCACGCCTCGCTGATGGACGATCGCGCAATCGCCAAGATGGCTCGCCTCAAGGTAAGCCCCAGCTTCCTGATCGGCCATGTCGGCTATTGGGGCTATGCCTTCAACAAGACCATTCTGGGAAATCGCCGCGCGCAGCTGCTGGACCGGGCGCAGTCCGCCGTTCAGGCCGGCATGCGCGTCAGCCTGCATTCCGATCACTTCGTCTCTCCCTTCGGCCCGCTGCGCATGATGGAGCAGGCCATCTTCCGCACGATGGAAGGGGCGCCGGCCAAGGAGCGCGCGCCGTTGAATCCGGCGGAATGCCTCAGCCGCGAGCAAGCGCTGCGGGCAGTGACCCTGGATGCCGCGTGGCAGTGCCATATGGACCACCTGGTGGGTTCGCTGGAGCCGGGCAAGCTGGCTGACCTGGTGATTCTGGACCAGAATCCGCTTGACGACGCGGTGACCGACCTGCGCGGCATAACCGTATGCCAGACCTGGCTGAACGGGGCTCCAGTCTATCGCAATCCGTCCCACGGCTAAGCGAGTTCAGGCCACCACAGGCGGCCTGTCCGGCAACGGGCAGGCCGCTTGCTATATTTGAGCATGGAGACGACCCAAGCCGAGCCGGCCAGCCGATTGCGCGCATCCTCCCCACCTTGTCTGCGCGCCTTGTCGCGCCGCGCCCTGCCGCGGCTGCTGGCATTTTCCCTCCTGATATCTTCCGCCGCTCAGCCGGCGGAGCCCGCGCCGAACGCCGTCGCCCCGGCCGCAGGCCCGCCGGCGCAAAGCGGCCGCCATGTGCTGTTGATCGCCTACGATCTGCGCAACGGCGGCATCTCCAAAACCACCCGCAGCTTTCTCAACGCCGCCGGCTATCTGCACTGGCGGGTGACGGTGGCCGACGCCAAAAGCAGCAACGACTCGGTGCGTGAACAACTGCTGCTGCAAGCCACCGCCAAGGACGTCGCCGGAGTGGCGCTGGTGGGCGCCGACAGCGCCGGCTACCACCTGGAACTGGCGTTGCTCAAGCAGATGGGCAAGGTCGCGGTGGGCTGGCACGCCGGCAGCAGCCCGGGTCCCAATGCAGAGCTGTTCGCCAACGTCACCACCGACCCCATCGCCGTGGCCCAAACCGCGGTCAGCTACGCCATTGGCAGCAGCACCGGCCCGTTGGGCGCAGTGATCTTCACCGACTCCCATTTTTCCATCGCCATGCGCAAGGCCAACGCGATGAAGGACGCGCTGCTGCGCTGCAAGCGCTGCAAGGTGCTGGCCATGGAAGACGTGGACCTGAGCAAGACCGCGCAGCTGATCCCGCAACGAGTGCCGCGGCTGGCGCAGAAATACGGCGCGGCCTGGACCCACACGCTGGCCATCAACGATCTGTACTTCGACAACATCAACTTTCCGCTGCACCAGACCGCCCGGCCGGACATCGTCAACATCTCGGCGGGCGACGGCTCCAATTCGGCGATGAACCGCATCCGCGAAGGCATCTCGCAGCAAAAGGCCACCGTGGCCGAACCTTGCAACCAACAAGGCTGGCAGATGGCGGACGAACTGAACCGCGGCTTCGCCCGCCAGCCGCCCAGCGGCTTCGTCAGCAAGCCCATCCTGGTGACCCAGGACAAGCTGCTGGCCCACCCGCGCGACGGCGACATCGAAGACGACCAGGCTTATCGCCAAGCCTATCTCGGCATCTGGCTGAAAAAACCTTGACCCCGCGCGCGGCGACATCCTGGCGCGCTGCGCTACACTCCAACCAGGCATGACAGATGGCAAAAGCCGCGGCGTGGTTTGATTGAAAAGCATGCGGCTGATACTATTTAAATAATCTGGAATCAAAATACTGCAATGGACACCACCCAAAGCCTGGGCATAGACGGGATTCCGCCGTCCGCCGCCGCCCTGAACGGCGGGGCGCTTTACCTGATCGCCGCGCCCGGCCCGGCGCTGGCCCAGGCGCTGCTGTTCGCCAACCTGCCCTCGGCCGGCAGCCAGCCGCTGATCTGCGCCAGCCGGCAGCAACCCGCCGCGCAACAAGACACCGCCTGGCTGGACCGCCGCATCCACGCCGGCAATCTGCATCTGCTCTCCCCGCGCAAGCCGCGCAAATCCTCCGCTCAGCAAATCGACGCCTATCTGGATGAGCTGGCGCGCTGCCGCAAGCTGCTGCAGCCTGCCGGCGGCGGCATGACCGTGGCGTTGGACCACGCCGAAGACTATCTGCCGTTGCAGCAGCCGGCCCTGGCGCGCCGCGCGCTGCAGGCCTGCAGCCATTGGGCGGCGCGGCATGGCCATGCGCTGCTGTTGCTGCTGGACAGCAGCCATCTGGACGCCGCCGCGCTGGCCGCCCTCAGCCAACTGGGCAGCGACTGCGCCGGCATGGTGTACGCGCAGCCGCTGGGCGACGGCTTCTATAGCTGGCAGATCGCGCACTGGCTGGGCGCCGGGCCGGCGGAAACCGCCAGGCTGCGCACGCTGGAGCTGAGCCCGCGCCATTTGCTCAGCGCGCAGCGCGAAGCCGAAGAAGACGCCGGCGACGCGACCGAGGGCCACAGCCGGCTCGCCACCGACGCGCTGCAAGTGCTGGCCACCAACGCAGCCCTCAGCGGCAACACCCCGCCCACCCCGCACTGGCGGCTGTTCGACGACCTGCCCCAGTTGCTGGAAGCCGCCCGCGAGGCGGTGGCGGCCACCGTGCTGCTGGACACCGCCAGCAGCAAGAAGGAAGTGCTGGGCAACGCCGTCGCGCAGTTGCGCCAGCAATGCGGCAAGCGCCTGAAGATCGTAGTGCGCGAGGTAGGCAACCGCCGGCTGCGCCAGAACGAGGAACAGCTGCTGCTGCGGCTGGGCGCCAACGCGGTGCTGCCGGCGGAGCTGCGCTTTTCCAGCCTGGCCAGCATCGTCCACTCGCTGCGCCAGGCGGTGTACCAGGGCAGAAAACATGTCGAAGCCGACGCCCTGCGCGCCGCCAGCCGGCCCGAGGCCGACCGCGGCTACCTGCCGCCGGCCCGTTTCGTCGAGGTGGTGGCCGGCACCGTGCAGCGCAGCCGCGCCATCGATGTCAGCAATATGTTCATCCGCCTGCAGCCGGCGCTGGGCGCGAGCCCGGCCGAACTGCTGGCGCTGGGGCGCTTCCAGCGCGCCGGCGACCTGTGCACCGCCGACGGCGAATACGCCTACCTGTTCCTGTTCGCCTGCCGCGAGGCCGACGCCGACGCCGCGCTGGGCAACCTGTTCCGCATGCCGATAGGCGAAGTGGCCCAGGCCGAGGTGCGCAGCGCGGACAGCGAAAGCATCCAGCTGGCGCTGTCGCAGCTGTCGCGCCAGTCCGGCTTCGACAAGCTGCCGGACCTCAGCCGCCAGCTGTCGGACGCGCCGCGCCCGCGCGACAGCCGCCACGCGCACACGCCGCCCACCCTGCAACGCGCGCCGCTGCGGCGGCACGGCAGCCAATAAAGGACCGATATGTTCAATCCCGAATTGAGCCAGTTGCAGTTTCTGGTGCTGCTGGCGGCGCTGGCGGCCGGCATCGCCGGTTACCAGCTGCACGCCCGGCTGCTGCCGCGGCTGCGCGAGCTGCTGTCGCGCCGGATGCGCCACTTCCAACCCCACCCCTATCTGCAACGCCTGCGCCAGCAGGATGACGCGCCGCTGGCCAAGAGCCGGCGCGCCGATCCGGGCCACAAGCCATCATGAAATCCAGCCAATCCGCCACGCCGGACACCGTCGCGCCCGCCGCCCCCCGCTCTTTGGGGCTGGGCACGTGGAGCGTCTACTTCATCGCCAAGCTGCTGCTGTCCTGGCAGGGCACGCTCAACCTGCACCCGCTGCCTAATCTCGCCTTCGCGCTGGCGCTGCTGATCCCGATCTCCGGCAAGACGCGCCTGCGCCTCCGCGCCGCGCTGGCGCTGCTGGCGGGCGCCGCGCTGCTTTACCACGACAGCTGGCTGCCCTCGCCGTCGATGGCGCTGCAGCAGCTGTCCACGCTGCAAGGCTTCAGCTTCCACTACCTGCTGGATCTGGCCGGGCGCGTGCTGTCGCTGTCCTTGCTGACCGGCGCGCTGATCCTGCTGTGCGGCTATTGGCTGTTGTCGCGCTACCTGCGGCTGGGCACCATCGTGATGATTTCCCTGCTGGGGCTGAGCGGACGCCAGCTGTGGCAGGAGCAGCCGCGCGCGCCGGCCGCCGCGGTGGCCGACAGCGGCGCGGCGACTGCGGGCGCCGCGCCCAACGCCGCGCAGACGCCGGACCAGCAACTGGCCGCTTTCTTCAAGAGCGAAGGCCAGCGCATGGTGAAATTCCAGGGGCCGCTGGCCGACCCGGGCTTCGACGTGCTGATCCTGCATGTCTGCTCGCTGTCCTGGGACGACCTGCGCGCCATCGGCATGGACCAGCACCCGCTGCTTGGGCGTTTCGATTTCCTGTTCAGCAATTTCAACTCCGCCACCCCGTACAGCGGCCCGGCGGCGCTGCGCGTGCTGCGCGCCAGCTGCGGCCAGCCCAAGCACAGCGAGCTGTACCAGAGCGCGCCCAAGGAATGCTATCTGTTTGAAGACCTGGCGGCGCTGGGCTTCAAGACCGAGCTGACGATGAACCACGACGGCAGCTTCGACGACTTCCTCAAGCAGATCCGCAGCGACGGCCGGCTGAACCAGCCGCTGATCTCGCAGCAGGGCCTGCCGGTGGGCCTGCGCTCCTTCGACAACACGCCCATCTATAGCGACTACGCGGTGCTCAACCGCTGGCTGGAGCAACGCCAGCAGGACAGCAGCGCGCACGTGGCCACCTACTACAACACCATCAGCCTGCACGACGGCAACCGCATCCCCAGCGCGCCCGGGCTGAACACCATGGACAGCTACAAATACCGGGCCAACCGGCTGTTCGCCGACCTGTCCCAGTTCATCGACCAACTGGAAAAGAGCCATCGCAAGATGGTGCTGGTGCTGGTGCCGGAACACGGCGCCGCGCTGCGCGGCGACAAGCAGCAATTCAGCGGCCTGCGCGAGATCCCCACGCCGCACATCACCATCGTGCCGGCGGCCGTCAAGGTGATAGGCGGCCAGGCCCACCCCAGCCAAGTCCGCATCGACCAGCCCAGCAGCTATCTGGCGGTGTCCACCATCCTGTCGCGGATGATGACCAAGAGCCCGTTCGGCGCCGACTACCAGCCGGCCGAGTTCGCGCGCGACCTGCCGACGACGCCTTATGTTTCGGAAAGCGCCAGCTCCATCGTGATGCAGAGCGGCAAGCGCTTCCTGTTGCAGCAGGACGGCGGCGACTGGACCGAGTACCCGGTGCAATAATCGCCCCCTCGGCCCCACCCGCCACAAAGCGGCCCTGTCCAGGGCCGCTTTTTTACGCCCCGCCCAGGCGCGCGGACAATAAAAATGCCGGCCACGCGTTCCGTGACCGGCATTTCGCAAGCATCCTGCCGCTATGGCTTGGCGGCGGGCATGGGCCAGGGCGGCGGCAAGGCCTCGGCGGCGGCGGGCGCTGCCAGGGGCTGGCTTGGCGCGGCATCGGCCGGCTCCGGGCCCTGCCCGGCCCACGGCGCGTCCACCACCTGGCGCGAACCGGACTGCAGCCGCAGCAAGTTGGCGCGGATGTCCTCGCGGTCCGGCGCGATGCGCGCCGCCCGCTCCAGCAGCACGATGGCGCTGCCGGTTTGGCCTGCCTTGACCAGTTGCAGCGCCAGGCGGTTGATCGCCTCCGGCTGGTAAGGGTGCTGCCAGTACCAGGCGCGCGCGGCGTCCAGCTCGACGGATGCCGCCATGCCCGCCTGCGGCAGCAGCGCGATGGCCAGACAACAGCCCACCATTTTGAGCAGATTCACGTCATTCTCCTCAGAAGCTCGAATACGGCTGCAGCGGCTCCACCGGGAACGGCAGCGTCAGCGACGCGCCGTCCGGCTGGTAACGCAGGTAGAACAACGCCCGCCCCGGCTGGTAGTACTGCGAATGCTGGTACTCCAGCATGCCGCCCAGGGCCAGCCTGGAGGTCAGCTGGTATTCGAACGCGCCGCTCAGCGACACCCCCCAGCCCGGCCCCGAACTCGCGCTGACGTACGGATTGCCCGCCTGCGCCTGCAGGTCCGGCCGGGTGGGATAGAACGGCGACGCCGCCTCGTTGGCGCTAGACACCGAAACCGACGCCCGCCCCAGCCAGCTCCAGCGCTCATTGCGCGCCGCGTAGCTGAGCGGGACCGACAGCGAGTTGTAACGCTGCGGGCTGTAATAGCCGCCCTGGCCGAAAGTGAATTCGCCCAGGTTTTTCTGGAACCAGAAATTGATGCTGTTGACGCCCACCGTCACTTGCCGGGTCGGCTCCTTCAGCAAGCGCCAGTAGACGCCGCCCATCGCCGTCAGCTTGCGGTTATCGGCCACGTTTTCGCCGGTCAGCTGTTGATAGGCGAAATTCGACCACACGCCGAAGCGTCCGCCCTTGTCGTAGCCCAGGCTGCCGCCGACGCCTGTGGCCACCACCCCGCCCCAGGTCTGGCCGGTGTAGGGATCGCGCACGCCGGCGTAGCTGAGCAGCGAACTGGTCACCGGGCGGCGCGCGGCCTCCAGCTTGTAGTTCAGGATGGAGACGCTGTCGGAATAGCGAACGCCGCCGATCAGATTGGACACCGGGAAGCTCTGCGGCGTGACGCCCGCGTCCACCCGCCAATGCTCGTTCTCGTAGCCCAGCCCCAGCGCCGCGCCTTGCGCGGTTTGCGCGCCGTACTGGCCGGCGCAGCTTTGCACGCTGCTGCCGGACTGCGCGGCGCAGGCGGCGACCGAGCCGAAACGCTGCAGCGCGTAATCGTTGCCCAGGCTGTTGTCCAGCGAGCCGGCGTTGATGCTGACCGCGTCGGCGCGCAGGAAGTACTTGCCCGCGCGCGGGGCCGGCAATTCCACCAGCAGCGGCGCTTGCCACATCGTCATCTGCGACTGGCCCGGCGTGCCGTTGTCGGCGCTGCGGTAGGTCAGGTCCAGCCCCTGCCAGATCTTCACGCTGCGCGCGTCCAGCAATTCGGCGTAGTCTTCGTGCAAGCCTTCCTGCTGCGCCGATTCGGCCGGCACTGGCCGCAACGGCTGCTGCCCCAGCAGCAGGCCGCTGTTGGCGGTGGTCTGCACTTCGTTGCCGGCGGGGGCGAAACCGGCGCGATACCAGGCCAGCGCCTGGGCCGGCCTATCCTGCTGCCGGGCGCGCCGCGCCGCCTGCCCCATCAGCGCCGGGCTCTTCACCCCCTGCGCCAGCAAGGCGGCGATTTCGCGATCCAGCCGCTCCGTCTCGCCGGCGTCGCCCAGGCGCGTCAGCGCCCGCAAGCGGAAGTCCAGGCTGCGGCCGGGCTTGTCCCGCAGCAGCGCGTCCACGCCGTGCACGGCCAGGTCGCGCTGGCCGGTCTTGATGTAGAGATCCACCAGTTGGAGCTGCGCCTCGTCGTCGTCCGGCTGCTGGCTCAACACTTGCCGCAAGCGGGCGCGCGCGCTGCCCCAGCGGCCGGCGTCCATATCGTAATCGGCCAGCTTGCGCTGCAGGCGCGCGTCCTGCGGAGCCGCCGCGGCCGCCTGCAGCAGGATGGCTTGCGCGCGGGCGCCATCTCCGGCGTCCCGCGCCGCGTCCGCCTGCGCCGACGCCAGCGCGGCCTGCAGATCGGCCAGCTTGCGCTTTTGCTCATCGTTCATGTCCTGCCGCGTCTGGGCGGAAGCCGCCAGCAACGGCGCCGCCGCCGCCGCGTCGCCCAGGTCCAGCAGCAGGTCGGCGTAGGCCAGTTCATTGTCGGCGCCGGGCTGTTCCAGATATTGCGTCAACAGCATCTGGCGCGCGTGCTCGGCGTCGCCGGCGCGCAGCCAGGCCTGCGCCAGCTCGGAGAGCCGCGCCGGATCGCCGCGCATCAGACGTTCGGCGTTTTGCAGGCTGCGCCGCGCCTCGGCCGCATGGCCGAAAGCCAGCTGGGCGTCGGCCTGGCGCATGGTTTCCCGCAGCCACACCCGGCGCTGCAGCGCCGCCATGCCTTCGCTGCGCGCGTCCGGCGCGATGCGCTGCAAGGCGCCCAGCGCCGAGCGATCGTCTTCCCGCTTGGCCTGGAACAGCGCGTAGGCGTACAGGCTTTCCGGGCTGGCGGCCGGCGCGTCGGCCAGCTGGCGCAAGATGGCGCCGCCCTTGGCCGCGTCGCCGGCCGCCAGCCAGGCGTTGGCCAGCGCGTAGCGGTTCCAGGTGTTTTGCGGCTGCAAATCCACCGCCTTTTGCAGATGCGGCAGCGCCTGGCTCAGCTGGCCCTGGGCCAGCAGGCGGTCGCCCAGTTCGCGCTCCACGTCGGCGCGGGCCGACTGGTAGGACGTCCCCAGCGCGCGCTGCTGCTTCGGCGGCAGCGCGCGCAGCATCTCGGCCGCCTGCGCGTACTCGCCGGCATCCAGATAGGTGCGCAGCAGGCCCGCCAGCGCCTGGCCGCTGTCCAGCTTGCTCTGCAAGGCTTGGCGGTACAGCTGGCGCGCGCGGACGGCGTGCTTCTGCCCCGCCTGCCATTCGGCGTCGGCCAGCAGCACGTCGACATTGCCGGGCTGCTGTTTGCCGGCCTGGTCCAATTGCGCGCGCGCCGCCTGCCATTGTCCCGCCTGCATCGCCGCTTGCGCCCGCGCAAGCAGGTCGGCCAACTGGGCGTCGGCGATGCGGCGCTTCCAGCCCTTGTCGTCCGGCTGTTGCGATTGGCCCTGGCGATAGCTGGCCACCGCGTCGGCGTAGCGGCCCTGTTTCTCGCGCAGCCGGCCCAGGCTTTGCAGATAGCCGGCCTGCTTGCCGTAGCGGCTGGCCGCCAATTGCAAGCTTTTTTCCGCCGCCGCCAGCTGGTTGGCGTCCAGCTGCTTGTCGGCCGCCAGCAAGGCGCGGTAAGCCGGGTCGGCCAGCTGTTCGCGCCGCTTGCGCCGGCCATCCTGCAACGACGCCAGCCGCGAGCTGACCAATTCGTCCTCCGGCTCCACCTTCAGATAGGCGAGATAGGCGTCATCCGGCAGGTCGGACTGCTGCAGCGCGCGGCGCCACAAGCCCAGCGCCTCGCTGCGGCTGTCGGAGAATTGCGTCAGCGCCTTCAGGTCCGCCAGCACGGAAGCCGGCACCGGCGGGTGCAGCAGGTAGATGCTGGCCAGCGCCAGGCGGTTTCGGTGATTGGACGGGCTTTGCCGGATCAGCTTTTTCAACTCGGCCTGGCTGCGGGCCCAGCCGCCATTGGGCAGCCGCGCCACCAATTGCCAGTACTCCAGCGCCAGCGCGCCTTCCGGCGGCGGCCCCTGGTACAGCGCGTTGAATGCGGCGTAAGCCTGTTCGATCTTGCCGCTGTTGAACAGGGAGCGCGCGGTCAGCAGCTTGTTGCGGTCCGGCCCCATGATGCGGCGCATCTGCTCCACGCGGGCGATGCCGGAATAGCCGGGATACAGCTTGCGCAATTTGGCCAGCGTCTGCTGCGCGTCCTTATCCTGGCGCTGCTGCACTTGCACCAGCGCCTGCAGGGTCAGCGCCTCGGCGCGATCCTGCGCAGTGGCGGCATGGATGCGCTGCAGCTTGTCCAGCGCCTGCTGCGCTTCCAGCGGCCGGCCCAGCGATTGCCATAGCCTGGCCTGCTCCAGCAGCGCCTGCGCCGGATCCACCGCCGCCGGCGCCGCATGCAGCGCGCCGCTGAAGCCCACCGCCAACATGGCGCTCAGGATGCCGCGCATGCGCCCTCCCAGGCCGGCTTGAGCTCGCCATTCGCGTTGAACTGATATCGGCCTTGCTGCCAACCCTGGCCAAACAGTGTCAGCACATGGTCGTAATAGGCATCCGGCCGCTCCGACAGCGGCATCGCCTCCACACGCAGCAACTGCGCCTGCAGCGCCGCCTGCTCGTCCTGCGCTTGCAGGAACGGCAGCAGCGCCATCGAAAACCCTATCGGCCCGGTGCCCTGTGCCTTGCCGTTGCGGGTGTCCACTGTTTCCGGCGGCAGCCCGGTTTTGGCCACCAGTTGCGCCATCGGCTTGAATTTGGCCAGCAAGGCCGTCCGGCCCGGCGCGTCGGGCGCCAGCATGCCGGTCCACAGGTAGACGCGGATGGCGTTGTAGCTGCCGGCGGCCTGGCTGGCCGCATCGGCGGAAAAGCCCTGGCGGTAAGCCGCCCAGTCGGGCGCGTATCCTGCAGGCGCGCTCTCCAGCAGCAGGCGCTGCGAGGTGCCGCGCAATGCCGCCCAGCCGGAGCCAGGCAAGGCGTGCGCCATGCGCGCCACCAGTTGCGGCGGCACATAGCTGGGATTCAGCCGGGTCAGCCCCGGCTTGCTGAAGCCGTAGCGGCCGGGCAGCAGGGTCGGCCCCAGGCCCGGCAGGTCGGCCACCTCCTCGCGCAGGATGCGCAAGGCCAGCAGCTTGCCCAGCGCGGTGTAGCGCGGCTCGCGCCACAGCCGGCCGGCTTCCAGCAGGTTGTAGGCTATCCACAGGTCGGAATCGGACGCGCTGTTGTCGTCCATCACGCCCCACTGGCCGTCTGGGCGCTTGCCCCATTGCCAGGCGGGCAGGCGCGCGCTGAAGTCGCCGCCGGCCAGGTTGTCGCGGGTCCAGCGCAGCAGCTTGTCGAAAGCCGGCCGGTCGTTGGCGGCCAGCGCGAAGAACAGCGCGTAGCTTTGCCCTTCGGAAGTGGTGGGCTGGCCGTCGGCGCCGCGGTCCACCACCCGGCCGCCGTCGGAAACGAAATGGCGCTGGAAATCCTGCCAGGCCGGCCAGCCGTCGCACGGCGCGGCCCGGGCCGTGGAAATGGCCAGCGCGCCCAGCGCCGCCAGCAGCGCGCGTCGCGGGATGCCCACCTCAAGACTCCCGGATGCGGCGCGCCGCCAGCGCCTTGAACAGGCGCAGGATGGCGAAGGCGAAGATCAGCACCGCCAGCGCCGACAGCCCTGCCAGCAGCAGCGGATGGGCGGACAGGAACAGCCACACCCAAGTCCACAGCGGCAGGTTGCCGACATAGTACACCGGCCCCAGTTGCTGGCTGTCTATGGTGTCGCCGCGCACCAGCACCGCGCTGCCCGACATCTGCGCCACCTTGCCGTCGTCGGCCAGCGCGCCGGTCGCCAGCGCCAGCGCGTCGGGCTCGCTGCCGGTGACGATCACCGCGCTGCGGCCGCTGGCCAGCGGCGATTCCAGCGCCAGGATCGCGCCCAGCTTGCCCTGGGCGGCGAAGTCCACCTGGCCGTTGATGCGGCCGCCGGCCGCCTGGCCCGGCGCTTGGCCCATGCCGGCCGGCAGATCGGTGGTTTCGCCCTCAGCCACCTTGCGGCCGGCGCTGTCCAGCGTGGTGGGCAGCTTGTCGCGCCAGGCTTTGAGCAAGCCCAGGTTGCGGGCGTTGCCCACGATCAGCAGGTCCATTTTTTTGACGCTATCCAGCGCGCCCTCGTCCACCAGCCGATAGCGCAGCGCCGGGTAACCGGTGGACTGGCCCATCTGGCCCATCACATTGAGGAAGGCGCCGATGTCCTGCTGCGCCGGCTGGCGCGGCAGCACCACCGCGGTGTCCGACAAGTCGGCCATCCGGGTGAACGGGAAGCCGGAAGTGGCGAACAAGCCCAGGTTGGGCAGCGCCGCGTAGTGCGGATAGCCGCTGAAATCGATGGTGGAGTCCGGGTCTATCGCCGCGCGGTTGCCGTCGGCCAGGTTATTGGCGCACTCGCCCTGCTTCTCCGCGGCGAACACGTACTGGAACTGCATCTCGTTGCGGCTGCCGACGCGGAAAGGCGGCAGCAGGATGCGGTCGATATTGCTGAGCAAGCCGTTTTCCAGCACCGGCAGGCGCAGGCTGGTCTGGGTGCTGCCCACGCCGCTGGCGTTGAGGTTCAGGCTTTGCACGAACAGCTCGTTGATGCCGATATTGAGGCGCGAGCCGGTCGCCTGCTGCTGGCCGGTGTAGCGGAATTTCAGGTCCAGCGGAATGCCGCGGCTGCCCCAGGTGAATAGGTCGCCCGGCACGCGGAACGAGACGCGCACCGGCGCCGGCTGCTGGCCGGTGACCTGCAGGTCGCGCGGATTGTCCACCAGCTCGCCCAGCCGGGTCGGCCGGTCGGGTCGCACCCAGTTGGGCGCGTCGTAGGGCTTGCGCGGCGCTTCCAGCTTGATGCCGCGCACCGCCACCTGGCTGCCGCTCATGCCAGCCTGGCCCAGCACCAGCGCGTCGGTGGCCAGCTTGAGGTCCTTGTCGTCGCGGCCCAGGATCAGCAGCAGCTTGCGCTCGGGGCGTTCCGGATGCGGCACGATGGCGATGGTGGGCGCGTTCACCGGCGGCAGCTTGGCGAGGAAGTCGGGACGCTGGCCGTTGACGGCGTAAACGATGGCGTGCTGCGCCGCCGGCAAGCTGTTGAGCGCGGCGCTGTAGCGCACGCCGCGCCAGCCGGCCTGGGCGCCAAACCACGAGGCCAGTTCGCCCGCCGCCTGCAGCGAAGTTTGCGACGGCCGCGCGGCGAAAATGAAGGGCAGCTTCAGCGGCGAGAAATCGCGCCGGTCGAAGAACGGCTCCGGGAAATAGCTCAGATCATTGACGAAAGGCAGCGCCTGCACCGTCATCTGCAGTTCGCTGGCATTGCTGATCTCCGCCCACAGGCTGCTGTGGGTTTCGTCTTCGCAACGATTGGTGTAATGGCCGATCAGGCGGAACTTGAGCTGGTTGAAATTGGCCAGCAGGCGCGGGTCTAGCGGCAGGGTCAGCTGCTGCGGCTTGCCGCCCTGCTCTTTGGGCAAGGCCAGCACGGTCACCACTTCGTCGTTGAGCAGCACCTGCACGTGCGACAGGTCGGCCAGCATCGCCGGCGAGAAGGTGTAACGCAGATGCAGCGTCAGCCCGGTGATCACCTCGTCGCCGCGGCTGCCGAAGCCGACGCCGACCAGGCTGTTGTCGCCGCGCATCTTGAGCGGATAGCCGGCGCCCATCTGCTTGAAGCTGAGGGTGCGGGTGGTGACCAGCGGCGCCGCCTGGGCCGGCGGCTGCGCGGCCGCCGTCTCCTCCTTGGCGCCGACACTCAGCGCCGGCGCCGCCAGCAGCAGGCCGGACAGCAGAATGGACAGGGTTTTTCTTGGTATGCGGCTTGTCATTTGATGTCCCGATGAAGATGCGGCTGCCGCGGCAGCAGGCTGCCCAGCCAATTCCAGAAGCCGGCCCAGCGGCCATTGCGGACCGCGAGCGGCGAAAACAACTGCTGCGCCAGCTGCCACAAGCTGCCGCCGCCCATCCGCCAGATGTCCCAGGCGCCGCCCAGCGGCGTGCCCTCGTGCGCGCGCTCGCCGGTTTGCAGCCAGGCGTCGGCGCGGCCGAACGTGCATTGCACCAGCGCCATTTCCTCGTCCAGCGTCAGGCCGACGAAACGCACGCTCAGCCTGCCGCCCTTGGAAAACACCAGGCGGCAAGGCAGCGCGAAGCTGCGGCCGCTGCGGCGCATCGACACCGTCAGCTCGGTGTTCTGCCGCAGTTTCAGTTGCAGGCCCTCGGGCAACTGCAAGGCCATACCGCCTTCGGAGTAATCCAGCGTATGGCAGGGATAGACCTTGCCGTCGTGCAGGTGCAGCGATACCGGCAGGCGGCTTTCCACCCGGTGCGACACCCGCACCTGGCGCAATTCCCGCGCCACGCCCAGCGCCACGCCCAGCAGCAGCGTGTTGTAGCCGACCCAGAACAGGTTCACCAGCACGGTGCCGATCTCGTTGCCCGGCCCGCTCCAGATTCGGTAGACGCCGAAACCGACGCCCAGCAGGTTCAGCGCCAGCAGGAACAGATAGGGTTTGGTGATGTTCCAATCGACATGGTCTTCCTCCACCACGCCGCCCTTGGCGGTGACGTTGAACTTGCCCAGGCCGGGAAACAGCAGCGCCACCGTGGTGGGCAGCGTGATGTACCAGGCCAGCACCGTCTCGTACACCTCGCCCCAGAAGGAGCGGCGGAATTCGCCGTGCATCCGCGAGTTGGACATCACCGAAAACACCATGTGCGGCACCACGTACAGCACCAGGCCCAGCGCCGGCGCGTAGATGGTGTAGGCGTGGAACAGCAGGAAGGCCAGCGGCGCGGTGAGGAAAACCAGGCGCGGGATGCCGTACAGGAAGTGCATCATCGCGTTGAGGTAGCAGAAGCGCTGCCCCAGCGTCAGCCCCTTGCCCAGCAGCGGATTGTCGCTGCGGAAGATCTGCGCCATGCCGCGCGCCCAGCGGATGCGCTGGCCGACGTGGGCGGACAGGCTTTCGGTGGCCAGGCCCGCAGCCTGCACCAGGTTGATGTAGGCGGAGTGGTAACCGCGGCGGTGCATCTTCAGCGAGGTGTGCGCGTCCTCGGTAACGGTTTCCACCGCGATGCCGCCCACCGACATCAGCGCGTCGCGGCGCAGCACCGCGCACGAACCGCAGAAGAAGGAGGCATTCCACAAGTCGTTGCCGTCCTGCACCCGGCCATAGAACAGCTCGCCCTCGTTGGGCACCTTGTCGCGGGTGTTCAGATTGCGCTCGAACGGATCGGCGGAGAAGAAGTGGTGCGGCGTCTGCACCAGCGCCAGCTTCTCATCGCGCAGAAAGCCGCCCATCGTCGTCTGCAGGAAGGAACGGGTGGGGATGTGGTCGCAGTCGAAGATGGCGACGAAGCTGCCGTCGGTGCGGCCAAGCGCGTGATTGATGTTGCCGGCCTTGGCGTGCTTGTGCTCCTGGCGGACGATGTAGCCGACGCCGATTTGCGCGGCGAAATCGCGGATTTCGTCGCGGGTGCCGTCGTCCAGGATGTGCACCCGCAGCTTGTCGGCCGGCCAGTCCATGCTCATCGCCGCGAACACGGTGGGCTTGAGCACGCGCAGCGGCTCGCTGTAGATGGGGATGAACACGTCGACGCTGGGCCACAGCGAAGTATCGGCCGGCAGCGGCACCACTTTGCGCTCCAGCATCCACGACGACTGGAAGAAGCCCAGCAGCAGCACCAGCCAGGCATACATTTCCGCGCCCAGCAGGATCACGCCGGCGATCAGATTCGGCCAGGTGTCGTCATTGATGGTGGAGGTGGTGCGCCACCAAATGTAACGGGTGGACACCGCGATGGAGAACACCATCAGAATCAGCGTCGGCACCGGGCCGGGGATGCGCCGCACCCACAGCGCCATCAGCAACAGCACCACGGTGAACACTGCTTGGGAGTATTCGTCGAACGGCGTCGTCACCAGCACCACGCCCAGCAATGCCGCCGCCAGGTAGCAAATCGTTCGGATCGCCGCGCTTTGCCACCAGGCGTGTTCGGCTATGCCCTCCACCGAGCCGCGCAGGCTGGCCGGATCGAACAAGCGCGGAAAGCGGCCCTCCAGCCAGCCGGCGAGGCGGCGGCGCTGGGCGGAAACAGCCGCCAGCTCGCGGCGCGCGAACTGCAGCAGCGCCGGCAAACGCGCCTGGCGCCTGGGCCCCAGCGCGCGCGGCGGCTTGACCAGCGCCAGCCAAAGCAGCTGCAGCAGTATGCGCAGCGGATCGGCCGGCCGCAGCCGGGAAAAATCCACCTGCGGGAAATAGCGGCGCGCCGCCCTGCCCCAGGCCGCCCAGCCTTCTGTCGGCGCGACGAAGAACAGCCCCAGCAGCGCAAACGCCAGCCGCGGCGCGTCGGCCGGATGCAGCAAACCCAGCCGCAGGCACCACGCGCGCCAATCCGCCCCCCGCAAGCTCATGCGCCGCTCCGCCCCGCGTCCAGCCTAACCGACAGCCATACCGCCAGCTGGCGCAAATCATCGGCGGCCTGGCTGGCCGGCGCGTAATCGAACAGCGGCTGCTGCTTGGCGAAAGCCTCGCGCACCGCTTCGTCGCGGTGGATGGGCAGCGGCGCCAGCCTGGGCCCCAGCTTCTTGCGCAGCAGCAGCTCGACGTCGCCGTCCAGCTTGCGCAGCGGATTGAAATGATTGATGACGAAAAAGATGCGCTCAGCCGGCAAGCCACCGGCGTGAAGCTCTGCCTCCACCGCATCCAGCAACGCGCAGGCGGCGGGGTCGGCAGACAGCATCACCAGCGCGTGGCTGGCCGCTTTCAGGCCCTGCTGCCGCTCGGCCACGCCGCGCGCCGGCAGGTCCAGCACCGTGCGTTGACCGGGCTGCCGCTCCAGCTGCGCCAGCTCGTCGCGCAGCCATTCTTCCGGTTCCGGCCCTTCCTGGTCGACATCCTCTTCCACCCGGCCATGCGGCACCAGCGTCAGGTGGCGGTCGCCCACTTCCCACGCCGCGCGGGCCCAGTCGGCGCCGGCGTCGCGCCGCCGCCGCCAGCCATCGGCCTCATGCCACTCCATGCCGAAATGCAGACGCAGCAGGTTTTGCCGGCACAAGTCCATCGCCAGCACCGGCCTTTGCTGCCGCTGCCACAACAGGGCCAGGGCCGCCGCAACCGTGGTGGCGCCGCAGCCGCCCTTCACTCCGCATACCGCCAAAATCGCCATGTCGTGCTCCATCAAGCCGTATCGCTCGCCGCTTCGCGCGCAGGCGCCGCGGCGTCCTCCCGCTCCCGGCTATCGGTCTGACCGCAGTAGATGGCCTGCAGTAAAGGCCAGCGCTCGCAGATCTCGACCACCTCGGCATCCCGGCCGAGTTCCTGATAATGAAAATCCTGACTCTGCAGATGAAAACGTAAACGCGAGGTGTCTTGATGCATACAGTATGGATGAGATTGCGGGTCCGGTTGATCGCGGCGGCAAAGTTTTGCGCCGCTGGGGCGTGAGAATCAATCCGAACAATCTAAAGTAAACCGTTGATTATAAGAATCTATATTTGATATGTAAATATAATTGAAATCAGTTTAATTCAAACAAACAATAACGCAATCTATTCGGCAAATCGCTGATATTCGGCGCGCCGGCATGACGAACTGCCATCCCCTTGGCCGCGCAAGCCATTGATAGCAAAGCGGCATCTTGAAAAAACAATCCGGCATGAATGCCGGATGGAAATGCCACTTTTTAACCACAAAAAGACACAAAACACCCAATATGAATAATCATAAAGCATAAAAAAGTGTTGTATAAAATCACATGACAAAGGCCGCCCTGGAGGGCGGCCCTGGAAAAACGTCTTGCGCACCGCGGCGCTCAGTGCGCGGACGACTGGGAAAACAGATTGATCACCGCCACGCCGGCGATGATCAGCGCCATACCGGCCAGCGCGGCCGCGTCCAGCTTCTGGCCATACAGCAGCCAGGCGATCAGCGAAACCAGCACGATGCCGATGCCGGACCACAAGGCGTAGGCGATGCCCACCGGGATTTCGCGCAAGGTCTGCGACAACAGGTAAAAAGCCAGCAGATAACCGCCGGCGGTCAACAGCGACGGCCACAGCCGGGTAAAGCCATCCGACGCCTTCAGCGCGGAAGTGGCCACCACTTCGGACAGGATGGCCCCCATCAGGAACAGCCAGACTTTCATCGATCACTCCACTGCGGCCGACAAGCCCCGCCGAGCGACAAAGCGCTCCCGCAGATGGTCGTACAGCCAGTTGAACACATAGGTGTAAGGCAGGAAAAACACAAAGAAGCCCAAATCCAGCAGGAAAGCCTGCCAGTAGCCGCTATCCAGCCACCAGGCGGCCAGCGGCACCAGCAATATCACCAGTCCGCCCTCGAAACCCAGCGCGTGCAGGCAACGCACGCCGGCGGTCCGCCGCCACCCAAAAAGACGCTCCACGCGCTCGAACAGCGCGTTGAACACCATGTTCCACAACATGGCCGCCGTCGACATCATCAAGGCCAGCGCGCCCATGTGCAGCACGTCCTTTTGCATAACCAGCGCCGCCAAAGGCACCAGCAACGCCATCGCGCAAGCCTCGTACAGCACCGCATGCAGTACTCGCTCGCCCAGTTTCTTGTTTGCCGCTTGCATCGATTTCTCCCGACTGCTGAAGTTCAATGCTTGGCATTATGATTGGCTTTCCGGATACTATAAAAATACCACTCATCGGTTAAACCGATATGACTCTCTCCGTCGACGCCCTCTCCGCCTTTGTCTACGCCGCCGAGCTCGGCTCCTTCTCGGCCGCCGCCAGGCGGCTGGGCAAAAGCCAGTCCACCGTCAGCGAAGCCATCGCCAATCTGGAAATCGACCTGGGCAACCTGCTGTTCGACCGCGGCACCCGCACGCCCACCCTCACCCCGGCCGGACGGCTGCTGCTGCCGCAGGCGCGCCAAGTCATGAATGCCAGCCAGGACATGCAGCAACAGGCGGCGCTGCTGAGCGCGGGCGTGGAAAGCCGGCTCACCATCGTGCTGTCCGACACCTTCCAGTCCGAAACGCTGGAAAACGTCGCTTGTCGGCTGGAGGCGCGCTACCCGCTGCTGGAGCTGGAATGCCTGGCCGGGGAACAGGAAGACGTGCTGGATCTGATCTTGTCCGGGCGCGCGCAACTGGGCCTGGTCGGCGCGCTGGACCGCTATCCGCCGGATATCCGCCATCAGCGCCAGCGCGAGGCCAGCGAGCTGGCGCTGTACGCAGCATACCGGCATCCGCTGGCGGGAATGGACCGCATCGACGAACAGCAACTGGCCCTGCATCGCCAGTTGCGGCTGAATACCTACAACGACAAGAACCCCGCCCACGCCGGCCAGCGGCAATGGTACGCGCCCAGCTACCTGATGCTGCTGGACATGGCGCGCCTGGGCGTGGGCTGGGCTGAACTGCCGTGCTGGCTGGTGAAAAGCTTTGGCGGCGGCGAGCTGAAACAGCTGGACGTGGCCGGCTGGCCCAAGCGGATGCCGGTAGACCTGGTGTGGGCCGCCAACAGGCCGCTGGGCGCGGCGGCCGGGTGGCTGCTGGAACAACTGGCGCGGCCGGCCGACGACGCTCAGCCAAATGGCCAGACATGAAGCGCCAGCGCCGCCAGCCAGCAAAACAGCCACAGCAGGTGCGCAGCCATCCATAGCCGGAACACGTTGGAATGTTCGAATGCCGGCCGCGCCCCCATCGGGACCAAAAGGCGCAGCATGATCCCGCCAGCCGCTCCCGGCAAAGGCAATAAATTGAATACCGCCATCTTGGCCGCGACCACCGGCAACATCGCCAGGAAGCCCGACTGCGCCGTCCAGTCCGACAGCGCGGCCAGCCAATGCTGCGCCTCGCCCCATGGCGGCAGCGCGCCGAACGGCAGTTGCGACCAGCCTGCGCGAAAACTATCCAGGCTCGCGCCCTCATTCAGGCAAGCCCCCAGCCAGAGCAGCGCCACGCAGCCGGAAGCGGCGACGATCAGCTGAATGGGAACGGCCTTGGCATCCAGGCAAACGCGTTCCGCCTCCTCCGGCCGGCGGTCAGCCAGCAGCGCCATCCGCACCCAGGCGGAAATCGGCAGCAAGCGCAGCTGCAGCTTGCCATTGCCGAACAACACCGGCCCGATGCCCACGCAATGCTCCCGCACCCGTATGCCATAAAACCTGGCCGCCAGCAGCAAAGCCAGCCAATACGCCAGATTGCAAACCGCGATCGCGGCCAGCAAACGTCCCCACCCCATCGTCGTCCTTCAAATTGATTCGGTTGATTGTCCGCGCCCATCTCGCCCGGCTGAAAGGACAGCCGTCGGCAAGCTTGCCGGCTCCGCCGCCTATCCTTGCCTGGCGCCCTTCCCACACACGCCCGCAAGGAGATGCAGATGAGCCAACCCGTAGTCACCGTGAAAAACCATTCCAGCCGAGACGTCTTCATCGAAGGCGATCCCAACTGGGATGACCAGACACTGCTGATAGACGGCCAGGCCGAGAGCGGCGCCTATCCGCTGGGGCCGGATCAGTCGGTCCAGTTGAGCGTGGACTGGAGCGGCCCCGGCAACGCCTACATGCTGGGCGTGATCTTCGCCGATGGCCCCGACTACGACTACGGCGGCGATGGCTTCTACCAGCTGACGCTGGGCCAGAACGAGGGCAGCGGCCTGCTAGGCGTCACGGAAAGCGACGGCCAGGCCAAGATCTCCTACAGCGTGAGCCAGCAAACGGCCTGGACCGTCAGCCTGGATTTCGCCGACGGCTGACGCCGGCGAGCGGAACGCGAAACCATAGACATAAAAAACCGGCCTTCGCGGCCGGTTTCGTTTCGACTTCACCAGAACTCAGGCCGGCGCCAGCGCCGCGTTCCACCCCTGCGGGA
>NZ_JYKA01000028.1 GCF_001676875.1 Chromobacterium subtsugae
ATCGCTCTCCACCCCGTCGTCGGGGTAGCGCGGCTCATCGGCCTGGCCGGCCGCCGCCGGCAGCGGCTCAGGCCGCGGCGTGACGTGGTAGTCCTCGCCGTAGGTCTGGTAGATCACGCTGCCTCCCGGTGCCGCAGGATGCCGAAATACACCTCGCGGCAGCCGGCCACGTCCACCATGGCGTTGTGCGCGCCGAGCAGATCCTGGCCAGTGAAGAACTTGTAGGCCTCCGCCAAATTCGGCGGCTTCGGCCCGGTGCGCTTGGCGGCCAGCATCTTCTCGGTCGGCGGCAGGTTGACCAGTTTGGTGCTGTTCGAGCAGGTGCAGAACGCCGCGCCGGCTTTCCATTCGTCGGCGCGCTCGTCACCATACAGCCGCATCAGCTCGATTCGGATCATGCGAGCGTCGAACGGCTCGTTATGCCCGATGCGCCGCTCCACCTGCGCCCACAGGGCCAGGAACGAATCCATCGCCTGCGCCAGCGGCACGCCGAATTCTGCGGCCCGCTCGGTGGTAATGCCGGTCAGCGCCGCCACGTCGTCGGGTATCGTCCAGCCATCCGGCTGGATCAGCATGTCCATGCTGTCCAGCACGTCGCCGGTGTCCTCGTCCACCAGTTCGGCGGCCAGCTGGGTGATGTGCGGCTGCGACGGGTCGTCAGATGGTGCGCTCCAGTTCGGCAGGCCGGTGGTTTCGGTGTCGTAGAAAAGGATGGGTTTCATGGGGTTTTCCTTGGTTTTTGGGTGGTGGATTACGCCGCTTGCGGGATGGTTTCGGAGACGACCACCTCGCCGCCCTTGATCCAGACGGACTGGATAACCTCATCGCCTGCCGGCGGCGACTTCAGGGTGCCGAACACGAGGGCGGTGTCGAGTTCGTCGTCCAGCGCCTCCAGCAGATCCAACAATTCGCCGCGGCCGGCGATAGACAGCACATCGAACCGGTCCAGCAGCACCAGCCGCAGGCCGCTCATGATCGACAGCGCCAGCGCGATGATGCAGTCGACGCGCCATTTCTCGGACTCGGACAGCAGTCCATAGGCGCGGCTGTCGGCGCTGATTGACATGTCGTTGGCGATGAGCGGCCGCGCCCAGCCGGCCAAGCGCGCCAGCTCGAACAACCGGTCATTCACCGGGCGCAGCGCGTCGGCCAGGATCTCGCCCGGGATGCCATCCGGCGCCATGGCGTCGGCGATCAGCGTCCAGGCCTGCACGTCGGCGTGGTGCTGGGCGGCCTGCCGGGTGCGCTGGACAGCGTCAGCCGCGACGCGGTTCTGCTCCTGCAGGGTGGCCAGGGTGTCGGCCAACTGGCGGTGGCTGGCCTGCAGCGTGGTGATGCGTTCGACCAGGGCCGCGACCTCTGCGTCCGTCACCGGCGCCAATTGCTCGGCACCATGCAGCGCCTGCAGTTGGGCGGCGGCGTCCGCGGCGATCTTCAGGTCACGCTCATCGTTGGCGACGGCGCGGCTCATCATGTCCAGCGAGTGCTGGAGCTGCGGCAGGCGCGCCATATCTTCGGCGCTCGGCGGCACGCCGTCGTCTGCCAGGCTGCCATGCTCGGCGGCGTACTGGTCCAGCGCGGCATTGGCCGTTTTCAGGTGCTGGCGCTGCTCCGGGTTCATCTGCCCCAGCGGGATCGCCATCGTCAGAGACAGATTCAGCGCGCGCGCCAGGTCGTGGACCAGCCCAACGCGCGGCGCCGGGCCGGCGGTGATAGCCTCCACCTCGTCGCGGACGCGCGCCAGCTCCACCAGATCCACCTTCAAGCGAGTCTGGATGCGCTCTAGCGGTGCCGCGGCTGCGGTCAGCCCGGTCAGCTGGCGCTGGCGGTCGTCCTGCTGCTGCCGGCGGGCGCGCAGTTCGCCCAGCCGCTGCTGGCATTGGGCAATCTCGTCCTGCACCGCCTGGGCGTCCTGCTGGGCCTGCTGAATATCGCCGTCCTGCACCGCCTGGGCGTCCTGCTGCCATCCCTCAGCCTTCTTGTCGCCGTAGGTTTCGCCGGTCAGCGCGCGCCACGCGCCGCGGGCCTCGGTGGCGCGGGCCTGGGCGTCCTTCAGCGCCGCCGGGAAACCGGACAGCACCAGCGGCATGATGGCGTCGATGTGGCGCTGCTCGGCGCCGCGCTTCTTCAGCCGCTTTTCCACTTCGGCGGCGTTGGCGTTGCAACCGGTCAGCGCGTACAGCAGCGCGCGGCGGGAATCCGTCGGCGCGGCCGCGAACATCTCCGGGGCCAGCACGTAGGGCAGCGTGTCCTGGGCCGTGTCGTTGTCGATCGCGATGCCGGCGGTTTTACCGTCTGGCAGCGACACCGCGGCATGGCGGCCGTCGTCAAAGTCGACCCGCACGCCGCTGTTCTTGGCCCCCTCGCTCACCAACTGGCCGAAATCCTTCTTGCGCTCCACGCGGGTGGCCACGCCGGTCAGCGCCATGGCAATGGCGTCGCGCAGCGAGCTTTTGCCGGCGCCGTTGTCGCCGGCGATCAGCGCGATGCGGCTGGAAAAGGAAAGGGCCGCATTACGCAGCCCCTGGAAATTCTTGATGGTGATGGATGAGATTTTCATGCTGCCTTGCTCCTTTCTTTGGCGCGGTCGGCGCTCATGCGTTCAGCGCGGCGATTCTCGCGCGCGACCAGCGCGGTGTTCTGATCGGCCAAATCCTTGGCACTTTTCAGAACCGTATCCAGTTGCTGGTCCTTCATTTCGATCAGGATGCGCATCTGCTCGATCTGGCCGTCCCGCTCGGCCACAGCCTGGGCCAGCGTGGCGATTTCCATCGCATAGCGCATGGTGGTGATGTGGTTGCTCACGATGCTCTCCGACGGGCGCGTGCGGCGCCCTGGTGATGGGTGATGGGTTATGCGGCTTCTGGCTCGTCGTCGACGGCCAGCTCTTCCAGCGTGCCGCCGGCATCCAGCCACGCCTGCACCCAGGCCGGCTTGCGGCCGCGGCCGGTCCAGGTCTGGTTTTCGTTCGTGGGGTGGCGGTAGCGGACAGCTGGCTGCGTGATCTTTCGTTCCAGCTCGGGCTCCGGCTCGGGCTGCTTGTCGGTGAACAGCTCAGCGCCAGCGGCGTCTTCCTTGGCGGCCTTCCAGCCCTTCACCCACTCGATGCACAGCGCGCCGGCCATCACCGGGCACGCACTCTCCGGCTCGCCCGCCTCGGCGGCGTCATACCCGGCGTCGAACGCCGCATCGAGTTCCGCCTCCGTCGGCGTGGCGTCTCCCGGCGCCGGCAACTGCTTCACCTCCTCGAACTCGGCATCGACCACGTTGCCGTCCTGGACGTCGTCCATGCCGCCGCCGTCGTTGTTGTGGTACTCGTGGCCCAGGTCCAGCGCGCGCTGGTCGGTCTCGCCGTGGATGTCGTCCATGCCGGCCAGGTTCTCGCCAGCGTCTGCGATGATGATCAGGCACGCCTTGCGCTCGCTGTCGAACAGCTCATGCCGGCCTTCGGCGTTGCTGTTGATCTTGAACACAGCCTTGATGCCGTCCTTGCGGACCACCTGATCCAGTTCGCCGACCACCGTGGTCCGGCCCTCGCTGGCCAGGACATGCACCGCCATGCGGATGTTGGTTTCCACGCGGGCTCGAATGCGGTCGATCACATCGTCCTGCTTCTGCTGCGGCAGCTTCTGCCACACGTCCGGCATCAGCTTGATTTCCTGGAGCAGCGCGCCCAACAGGTCTTTGCCGATGCTGTCGGCGGTCATGGCGCGAAAATCGCGGGGTGCGTTCATTGGTTGGTCCTTTCAAAAATTGGCGGCGATGCGTTCGAGGTGGTGGCGCTGGAGAGCGCTGATATGCATGCCCATGCCGTACAGGCGCAGGCGCTCTTGCATGGAGTCGATGAAATTGCGGTCCCAATCGCTGCTGGCATTGGTTTCCGCATCCGATAGCAGTTCCTTCAGCCGGTCGGGCGTGTAGATCGAGCTGGCCGGCCGCGTAGCGATGACGCGGCCCATGCCCTACTCCAGATCGCGCTGGCGCCGCTGGCGCGCCGCGGGCTGCTGCTCGTTGGCGATGGTCTGCTCGATGATCTGCTGGTCCTTCTCGGACAGACTGCGAGCCATGTCGCGGGCGTCGTCCAGGTTGCCGGCGCGCACGGCGGCCAACGCATCCTGCAGGCCGAACATCGGCTGCGCCTCCGCGCGCTGCTGCGACTCCTCGGCCTCGGCTGCCTGATAAACCGGATCCGCCTGGCGCTGGCGCCGGAACTGCTGCTGCGTCAGCACCTCGCCGGTGTCGGTATCGACGTCGGCCGGCGCGCCCAGGGCGGCCTGCTGCCCATCCTCGCGGCCGGCATCGTCCTGGCCGATCTGCGGAGCATCGTCGTCCACCACACTGAACTCGCCCTGCAGCACGTTATCCAGGCCCTGGCTTGCGCCATCGCTGGCGCGGCCATCCAGCGCCGCAGCGGTGGCCAGCTCGATAGATACCGGCAGGTAGTTGAACAGCCGGCGCAGCACCGTCTTGCGGCCCATCTGGACAAAGTGCTGGCCCCACACGCTGTCACCTTCCTTGTTCCGGCGCTTGGCCGACTGCCAGCCCTGCGAAGCGTTGCGGATCTCCTCGATCTGCTCACGGCTCATCACCTCGAAGGCGTGGCCGCCGCCGACCAGCTTGGCGACCGCGTAGAAAGCGATCACCTCGCCGCGGTTGCTCATCGCCGGCCGGTGCACCAGCTTTTCGTCAAGGCCATAGCTGTACTCGAAGAAGTCGTTCTGGCAGACCTCGTGCGCGGAAATGCTGATGATCTGGCCGGAGCGGCGCGCCAGATCGATCAGGCCCTTGTAGCCGAAGACGATCTGCACCTCGGTTTTCTCCACCACCCACTGCCCGTCCACCTTCTTGTTTTTGTCGAACGGGATCAGGTAGGCATGGCCCAGCGGCGTGTTCGGCTCCAGTCCCAGCTGCGAACACTGCACCACGGCGCCCATCAGGCTCTCCACGGTGGCATTCATCAGCTTGGGCGTGGTACGCAGCGCGCCCAGGGCGATTTTCAGCATGCGGTCGGCGTTGACGTGCTTGGGCAACACGGCGACCAGCGTGGCCTTCTGGCTTTCGAAGAAGGTTTTCACACTGCCGATACCGGCCTGTGCCGCCGGCATCTTCGAAACGCGCTTCAGCTCGGCGAGATTGGTTGCTGCTCCGGTCATGGTTGGTCATCCTTGAATTTGCACACGCGCCACCGCGCGCAGTATTTGGCGCTGCACCGGTGGCTGGTGGGGTTGGGGGGAAACAGGCCGCTGCGGAACATGTCCGCCGCGTAGTCCATCAGGCCGGGCGAGTCGTCCGAGCCAATCAGCTGCTCGCGGGCGCCGACGATCTGGCCGACGGCCACCTCCGGCGCGCCGCTGGTTTTCAGGCCGATGATGTCGGCCGGCAGCGTCACCGCCTGGCCGGTGGTGCGCTCGTACAGCAACTCGTAAGTGCCGATTTGCGGGGCGTGCCCTTTCGTTTTGGCTCGCCCCTGGCTGACGGCGTTGACGCCGCTTTTCAGGTCGCAGATGCCCACGCCGCCGGTCCCGTCAGCTCGCGCCCGGCTCCGGTCCAGCGTGCCGCGAATCTCGATGACGATGCCGCCGCCGCAGTCGATCAGCCAGGGCACCACCTCCAGCTCGACGGCGACATAGTGGTAGCGCGGCGCGATCTCCAGGCAGTAGCGCGTCACCAGCTGCAGGCCGATCCGCTCGGCGTCGCGCCGGGTCAGCTCGTCGGCGGACCAGTCGACCTCCCGGTCGGGCGAGGCCAACTCGTCCACCAGCACCGGCGCCACGTCGACGGGCCGGATGGCCTGGCCGGCGAGCACGGCCTCGTCAAATGCCGCCGTGGCCGCATGGATCGCGGTTCCCAGCTGGGCGCGCGGGCTGCTGGGCATCCGCATGCCGAGGATGTGCGTGCCCTCCCAGCGGTGGGCGCAGTCGAACAACGACGCCCAGCTGCTGGCGCGCACGCGGTAGGGTTCAGCCATGGCCGGACTCCACTGCAGCAATGGCGGCCTTGGCGACATCATTCAGCGCCAGCAGATGAATTTCTGCATCCCGGGCATCCAGACGGGCTTTTTTGGTATCACCCTCAAGCAGGCAATGCAGATCAGCCCCCGCTTCATTCGACAACTCCAAGACCTTCCGCAATGCCGCCAGCAGCTGGTCGCGCTGGTGCGCCACCGTTGAATGCCGGCTGGCAGGCACCAGCCCATGCGATACCACGGCGTCGGACAGTCCGGCGCACGCATTCACGCAGGCCACGATGCGGCGGGCGTTGGCGGCCTGCTGCTCCTTGGTGAACTCCAGGCGCGCGCGCTCATCGTCGGACGGGCAATCGATGCCCAGCTTGTCGGCGTAGCCGAGGAGGATGGCCGTCTGGCGCGCGTCGATGATGACGAAACCATTCTCGTCGGTGATTTCCGCACCGCTGTCGGAGTAGTAGCCCTCGTGCAGGACGAGGATCTTGAATGTGTGTTCCATCACGCCACCTTCCTCTGCGCTGCCACATATTCCCGCAGCTTGCGTGCCACGTAGTCGGCGCGGGCCGCCTCCAGCATTTCCACCGTCAGCCGGCGCGCCGGGCAGTCCGGCATCTTGTGGACGAGGTCCAGCAGCTGGGCATTCATCGCCAGCGTGGCCTCGGTGCTGCCGGCGACGTCCTCCCAATCGATCCCGCCGTTGGTGTACGCGACTTGAAACTCGCCCGCCTTTTCCTTCAGATGATCGGCCTGACGCTCAGCGCGGTCCTGAATCATCAGGTGTTGCCACAGGCTGCCGACAGCAGCGCACGGCATGGTGTTTGCTCTCATGGTGTTCAGCTCCCAATCAGGTTGACGGCGGCCAGCAGTACGACGATGCCGACGCAGACCGCGATGGATTTGGCGGCCGCCACTACCGCGCGGCGCCGCTCGATGCGGTTGATGGTTTGCAGCAATGGGGACATGCGGCCTCCCAGGAAAAAAGAAGCCCGGCGCGGGGCCGGGCAAACGGGGTAGTACGAGGAGAAGGATGCGGGTGCATCCCTGAGCACCCTGCGGGCAAGATGCTCAGGGATGGGCCGCACACGGCGGCCCGGTGTATCAGCGATTCGGTGCAGGGCCTCCGCTTCAGTGTGCCGCCTCGTGAGAAGCGGCCTTCTACACCACCCGACTCCACTCCCTTCATCTGCATCTTGCGGCCTTGCCGCTTCCCGCTCGCCCTGCAGGTTTCCATCCCCGCCTGGCGCCGCTGGTTGCATCCGATCATGTGCCGGCGCTATCCGCCCTCTTCGCCCCTGGTTGCTGCCAGGTGGTCACGGTGGGCGGTGTGCCGTCTGCTACTGCGGTTTGTTCAAGATCGCTCCGGCGGTGTTTGCCGGTGGTGTGAGCGAATTATTGCGATACGCAATCAACAATGTCAATTGCGAAACGCAATAAATTTTCCGAGTGTTGCACGTACCGCAATAGCGGCACCCGTGAGCGCCTTCTAGGGCCGATGCGGAATACATAAAATGAAAGCTCCAAACACTGGAGCTAGAGAGATGAAAGCAACAATGCTGGCCATCCTCTGCCTGGGCGCGCTATGCGGGTGCGCTACACCACAGGAGAGACTTAAAGAAGTGCGGGACGCCGCCATAAAAGGCTGCGACCCCGAATTGGCAGAGCTGCTCGCTGCCAGAGCCCGGGCAGCAGCAAGCCTCGATCAGATCACGACCGCCCTACTGGATGGGCAAATACACGACCACGCAAACAACCCAGGCACGCAGGAGTGCATCCAAAACGCCATGAACATGGAAATGCAGATGCGGACCCAGAACGCGATGCTATTCAACGCGGCCA
Source organism: Chromobacterium subtsugae (assembly GCF_001676875.1). Lineage (GTDB taxonomy): Bacteria > Pseudomonadota > Gammaproteobacteria > Burkholderiales > Chromobacteriaceae > Chromobacterium > Chromobacterium subtsugae. The sequence continues at coordinate 7,802 of NZ_JYKA01000028.1, forward strand.
TGAGACAAATGCCGCAGATGCTGACGCGGCCGCAGATAGTCCCCACAGCCCCCATGACGGCGCCGGAAATGCCAGCGCCACCAGCGCCAACACAAATCACCTGCACCCCTCAGACAGGTACATTCACGACCCCATCCATCATCTGCCAGTAAGCCGCCCCGCGGGGCGCGATGCCGCGCCCCGCGTCAACTTGCAGCATTACCATCCAGCTGTGCAGCCTTTGCTGAAACTCTCTAGCCCAGAATGCCCGGATGAACGGACCAGGCACAAGAATCAGGGCAGAACGGATCGCATTACACCTGTCGCAGGAGAAACTGGCGCGCCGGGCCGGCGTCAGCCGCGGCGTAATCTCAGACCTCGAACGAGGACGAAGCCGCGGCACCACCCACCTACTGGCCATTGCGAAGTCGCTGAACGTTAGGGCCCAATGGATTGAAACGGGCAAAGAGCCGAAGCGCCCAACGCCAGCGCCTGAAAACACCTTCGTGGCCGCCACCTCCATGGAGGACTTGGCAGATCGACTTCTGGAAATGGGACCAGATGCCATAGGTCGACTATGGTCGTTAATCCTTCAACGAAAGATTCCAGACTGAAATAGTCAACTGACTTAACGTGCAATGTTGCATTCAAACCAAAAAAACCAAATGGAATTTGCAACAAAAGTGAGCGGTGCGGCTGCTATTGTAAAGAATACGTATAAATGCGTACTATCCGCACGTGTCAGAAAATTTTCACGACCGGCTGCGGGCAGCTATGCGCGCCCGCGGTGTCAAATCTCCATCCGTCGCCATCTTCATGAACGTGAGCCGGTTTACCGTAGGTCGCTGGTGCAAATACCAAATGCCTGACCACGAACAGATAAGCAAGCTTGCTGCATACCTAAATGTCACGCCCGCGCACCTCCTGCACGGCGACCCCATCGACCATGAGCACATTGACCGCTGCCACCATCTCTTTGCCCTTGCAACTGGCCTAGAGACCGGGGACGTAGACGCGATGATTCGCCTCGCAACCTCGATTCTTGCTACAAAAATGTAGCAAAAGAGTACAGATGGAAATCTGTACTGATACCCCTCCCGCATAATCCGCCGTAGGCTGTCCTATGTCAGGCGATCCAAGCCCAAAAGGCCAAGATCACCGAGAACGAACAACAAAAAGGGGTTCGCATGGATGGCAATACAACGGGAACGATGGGCGGAAAACCGTGCATTCACACGGGGAACTGCCACCACTTCAGACCTATGGATTCTGGAATAGGTAATGGAGCAACCGCCAACTCAATAGGCACGGAAGACAGCAAGACACTGCCGCCGCCAGGTGGTGCCGGCTTCATATTTTTCGCAGTAGACGAGGAAGGCTGTATCAGGATCGAGCGAGGGGGAAATCTTGATTCGGTACTGCAGGCGCTGGGCGATTACGTCCGGGAGGTGAAGCGCAAGATATGGTAACTACGGGCGCGTGAAGCTACTGCTTCACGGCGCCCTTCAGCGCTTCCAAAACATCCGCCAGCTTCTGAGTTTCGCCAGCCGGCAATTCATGAATCGCATCCATGATCCTACCGACAACAGGATTGGCCCGAACCTCGATACCATAGGCCAGCCACGCCGCATCAACACCCAGCGCACCAGCGAGGGCATCGATATCTTCCAGGTTCGGCACATTTCGCCCATTAAGCCAGCACGCAAAAGTGCTTTGCGATCGGTGCATCCGATCCGCCACGGCTCGCTGAGTCAGCTTCTTATCGCGCATCACCTCGCGCGCACGCTCTTGCCACGTTTTCATATCAAAAATTCTAGCGTTGCATAGCATCATACGATGCTGATGATTTGCAATCATTTTCAGCGCCTTCCTTTCTTGATTTTGATTGCGTAACGCAATAAACTCCGCTCATGAACAAGCTACGAAACTGGCGCGAACAACAGCGCCTGACCCAGAAAGAAGCCGCTGACCGATTTGGTTCCGACCAGGCGAGCGTGTCGCTGTGGGAATCAGGTGCTCGCGGCATTCCAAAAAGCAAACTGGAACGGGTGCATCGAGTGACCCGTATTCCGCTGCGTCAGTTGCTGTCCCTAAAGTCTCAACTATGACAAAGCTGTTTACCTGTAAGTGCAGTATGGCATAGCAAGAAGTGCCCATTTCGGGACGGTTTGTCCCGCTTTTACCCTGAAAAGGAGGATTTGATGAACGCAATTACGCAGGCAGTCACATCAACCCAGGAGCGAAACCATGTCAAGGAAACGAGCTGATCGAAAGAACCACGTCAAGTCCAGCCTGACCGACCGCACCTACGACGCCATGCAGCGCTATATGGAGCTCCACGGCATCGATACCGAGTCGGCGGCGGTTGCCAGGATCTTGGATCTGGCTCTGCTGGGCATGGTGGGAAGTATTCCGGAGATGCTGATCGAGCACACTCCGTCCAACAACGGGACGAAAAGGATTGCAGCATGAGCCAAGAGCAGAAACCCGTAGACGTGACGATGGACATCGACATCCCCGCTCCGGAAGCGGCGGACCTCGCCGGCCGCGCTGCTGCGCATGGCATATCGACCCAGCAATACCTGGGGCTTCACACCCTAAGAAGCGCCTACGGCGTCCTTCACCCTCGCGTTGCCGAACTCGACAGGCTCGAGAGCGCCGTCGAGGAATAGGGCTGCAAAAAACAAAACCCCCGGTCGACGGCCTGGCCGGGCCTCGCGGGGGTTCTTCTCAGGTGATGGAGTGATTATGCAGAACGACATAGCAGATTTCAACCCGTCAAAACCCTTTATTTCCAAGGCTTCCATGGAACATCCACGTAACGTTACAAGGGGGTCACATGGCCGGAAATAGATGGTTTCGCCTATACGCGGAATTCGCATCCGATCCGAAGGTTCAGATCCTGCCGGAGGCAATGCAGCGCCGTTTGGTGATGCTGTTTTGCCTGCGTTGCAGCAACGACCTTGTAACGTTACAAGACGAAGAAATTGCGTTTCAGCTCCGTATCAGCATCGATGACTTGGCCGCAACCAAGGCTGTTTTTCTGGCAAAGGGTTTCATCGATGAAGGCTGGAACATTGCCAACTGGAAAAAGCGGCAATTCGTCTCTGATTCAAGCGCAGAGCGGGTTGCACGGCATCGGGAAAAGAAGCGGAAACAGAAGCAACAGCCCGGTAACGTTACCGCAACGCCACCAGATACAGAAACAGATACAGATAAACCCACCTCTCTTCGTTCGGTGGGTGATACCGCACGCACGAACAACCGCGACGGCATCCCCGTCCCTGACGACTTCACCCCCAATCGCACGATGCGCCTGAAAGCCGGCGAGCTTGGTATCGACCCGGACGCCGAGAAGGAGCGGTTCATCCTCCACCACCAGGCCGCGACAACGCTCCGCGCTGACGAAACCGCCTGGCAGAAGCAATTCGGGAAATGGCTGCTGGATCAGCACCAGATCAATGCCGACCGCGAGCGCATCACGCAATCGCGGATGCAGGCCAGCCAGAGCAACACCGGCAACCGCCAGGCGGCCATGTCCTCGATGTACAACCCACCGCGCCGCGATATGCCCGCAGAGCGTGAGATTCAGGGGGAAACGATCCATGAGCAATGACCTGATCACCGGCGCAACCGGAAGCATCCCTCTGCGCTGGGTGGACGAGATTTTCCGGCGCCTGATGGGGCGATTTGGCGCGCAGTTCGCCGACAAATACCGCGACGGCCAGCAAGCTACCGTCGGCGGCACAATCGTCGACGCCGGCATCGAAGAGGCGAAGAAGGTCTGGGCCGAAGAGCTGGACATTGCCGGCGCCACCCCGAACCAGATTGTGCGCGGCCTGGCGCATCGCTACACCTACCCGCCGACCTGCGACGAGTTCATCCGCGCCTGCATGGGCGAAATCGCCAGCAACAACCGCGACCCGGAGGTTTTGTTCTACCGCGCGGTAACGGAGATGACGAAGCGCCGCCGGCACGAGCCGCAGGACTGGCCGAGCCAGCCCGTGTTCTGGGCAGCGGTAGCCATGGGCGATGATCTGCTGCGCGGCGACTACAAGGCTATGGCCGGTCGATGGCGCGCCGCCCTGGATGCAAACCGCGAGCGCATGGCGGATATCCCGGATGTGAGCCCAGATCACGCCCTGCCGGCGCCGAAGATGAGCCACGCCGACGTGCAAGTACACCTCGCCGACGTGCAGCGCGCGGCAAAGCGCATGCGGTTCCCGGATGAAGGGCGGATGCGTCTGGACAACTGGCTCAAGATCGCCGACGAGGTGGCCCGTGGCGTCTACCGTGGCACCACGATCGGCAAGCAGCATGCCGCCGCCGCACTGAAAAAAGCCGGCCACGCGGTGCCTGATTCGCTCATCCCCTATCTGCCGGAATCCACGGAGCAAAGCACATGAAAACCGCCCTGCAACTCGCCTCCCTGCTGTTCACCTGGCCGCTGTGGGTACTCGCCGTTGTCCAGCTGATTGCCCGGCAACACGACGAGGATATCGCATGACCCCGCACGCCAAAGCCGTCGTCACTGTCCTGGCCACCGCGGCCATCACCCTGCTCGGCGCCCTGGCGCTGGGCCTGATTCACTGAGGTAAGCCATGCAACACGGACTCAATTTCGGGCAAAGGCCGAATGCCAAAAATCGCATGCAGGCGCTGGGCCGGCTTAAAGCAGGCGCCATGAACAAGACCGAGGAGGCTTATGAAAATCACCTCGCCCAAAGGAAGCAGGCTGGAGAAGTCGCGTGGTATCGGTTTGAGGGCGTCAAGTTGCGCCTCGCAGACAACACGTTCTACAGCCCAGATTTCGCCGTCATGCTGGCAAACGGCCAGATGGAAATGCACGAGGTCAAGGGGCATTGGCAGGACGATGCGCGCGCCAAGATCAAGATTGCTGCGGACCAGTACCCGTTCCGTTTCATCGCCGTGAAGGTCCAAGCAAAACGGGATGGTGGCGGCTGGGCAGTCGAAGAGTTCTGAGCATCAACGCAACAAGGGGGCAATATGCAGGTACGGCGCGAAGATTTCCCACAGCACCTGTGGGATGCAATGGAGGATTGGGGCTGGTTCGTGTCATGGCGTTCCAGCCACGGCGGCAGCAGCACGTCGATCATCAGCGCTGAAGGGCGTATGCGCCCCAATCGCTGCCCGGCCTGCTATGAGTTCCCCGACCCGTGCGACGCGTGCAAGCACGTCCTGCAGCCCGCCCGCCAGGTAGACGCCGACCTGTGCCAGTTCATCGAAGGGGCGTGGGCGGCGCTGTCCCCGGCTATGCCAGAGAAAAAGCTGCTGCGCGGGTATTTTGTCCACCACGACTCGCCGCGGTTTCTGGTTGGCCGCACCAGCATCCGCCGCGATGATTTCTGGTATCTGCTGATCCGCGCCGCTCAGCAGGTCTACCAGCACGCCCGCATGGCCCGCTACCGCTCCGCTTGCATGCCGGAGAAATCTGTCCCAGAATGCGAGTGTCACAGCAGTTCAAGTGATTCGAATGCGGGAGCTTCGACAAAGAACGAGCGGCGTAATGCCGCTCTTGTCGTGCCCGATCAATAAGCCCAGCACCCGCTGGGCTTTTTTCATTTCCGCCCTGGTGCCTCGAAAGGAGGTGATCCGGGCAGCTATTCCCACCCTGGAAACTCCCATGGCACGACCGAGCAAATACAGCCGCGCCGTCGTGGAGCGTATCTGCGAGCGCCTTGCCTGCGGCCATAGCCTGACCCGAATCTGCCGCGATCCGAAGATGCCCAGCATGAGCATGGTGATGCGGTGGCTCGACAAGCACACCGAGTTTCGGGAGCAATACGCGCGCGCCAGGGAGATCCAGGCCGACACCCTGGCCGACGAGATCCTGGACATCGCCGACGACGGCCAGAACGACACCTACCCCATCGATGGCACGGGCGCGACCGGCGTAAACCACGACGTGATAGCCCGCAGCCGGCTGCGCGTGGATGCCCGCAAGTGGTACGCGAGCAAGCTGGCGCCGAAGAAGTACGGCGAGATGGTGAAGCAAGAGATAACCGGCGCCGATGACGGCCCCCTGATCGTGGAGATTGTCCGCTATGCCCCGGATAAGCCTGCCGAATAACTGGAAGCCTCGCGGCTACCAGCTAGGCATGTGGGGCTATCTGGAACGCGGCGGCCTGCGGGCGGTGGAAATCGCGCATCGGCGCTGGGGCAAGGACGAGGTGTGCTTGCACTGGACTGCCGTCGCCGCCCACCAGCGCGTGGCCACGTACTGGCACATGCTGCCGCAGGCCAGCCAGGCTCGCAAAGCCATCTGGGAGGCGGTGAACCCCCACACCGGCCGGCGCCGGATCGATGAGGCATTCCCGGTGGAACTGCGCGCCACCACCCGCGAACAGGAGATGATGATCCGGTTCCGCAACGGCAGCACCTGGCAGGTTGTGGGCTCGGACAATTTCAACTCGCTGGTCGGCTCGCCGCCGGCCGGCGTCGTTTTCTCCGAGTTCGCCCTTGGAAACCCGGCGGCGTGGGCGTACTTGCGCCCGATCTTGGCCGAAAACGGTGGCTGGGCGCTGTTCATCACGACCCCGCGCGGCAAGAACCACGCCTACAAGCTGCTGCAGACTGCCCAAGCATCCGCGGACTGGTGGGGAGAAGTGCAGACCGCCGAAGATACTGGCGTATTCACTGAGGAGCAGCTGGCCAGCGAACGCCGTGAGCAAGTGGACCTGTTCGGCGAAGATGCCGGCGAGGCGTTCTACCAGCAGGAGTATTTCTGCTCGTTCGAGGCTGCCGTCCTCGGTGCCTACTACGGCCGCGAGTTCGCCACGATGCGCCGAGAAGGCCGCATCACGAAGGTGGCGCATGATCCAGCCTTTCCGGTGCATTGCGCTTTCGACATCGGCTGGAGCGATGACACGTCCATCTGGTGGTTCCAGGTGATCGCCGGAGAGGTGCGGATTCTGGAGTCCTACAGCGAGCACGGCCAGACCGTCGCCGACATCGTTGGTGAGCTCGCGGGCCGTGAATGCGAAATGGACATCATCGCCGGAGAGGTCAAGTTCCGATTCAGCGATGACATCGAGGGGCTGGAGCATCGCCGCGCCTACCGCTACGGCACGCTCTGGCTACCGCATGACGGCGCCGCCAAAACATTCGCCGCCAGCGGCAAGAGCGTGCAGGAGCAGCTGGCCGCGCATTTCGGCTGGGGCAGCGTCCGCATCGTGCCGTCCCTATCGCTGCAGGATGGCATCCAGGCAACGCGCGCGCTGTTGCGGCGGTGCTGGATGGATGCAGACCGCTGCACAGACGGCATTTCCGCCGCTGAGGCATACCAGCGCGAGTACGACACCGAGAATCGCTGTTTCAAGGAAGTCCCCCTGCACAACTGGACGTCCCACTTGTCTGACGGTCTGCGCATGCTGGCCGTGGCCTGGCGCGAGCCAGTGGAAAACGAGCAGCAGAAGCCGGCACCAAAATTCTTCGAGCACATGACCGCTGATGATCTGTTCTGGGGCGACACCGGCCCAGCGCAACGCAAACGGATATAACCCCCATGACCACTGAAACCCAGATTCCGGCCGATCCGGAGGCTGCGCGCTGGATAGCGGAAATCAACCGCTACGAGGCCAAGGCCGGCCCCTGGCATGAGCGCGGCAAGCGCATCGTCAAGCGCTACAAGGACGAGCGAGAAAGCGAGTTGGCCAAAACCGCCAGCCGGTACAACGTCCTGTGGAGCAACCTGCAGGTGATGCTGCCAGCGGTCTACGCACGCTGCCCGAAACCGGAAGTGGAGCGCCGCTACAAGGACGACGACCCTGCCGGCCGCGTAGCCAGCGAGGTGTTGGAGCGCTCACTCGCGTTCACCCAGCAGCTGACCGGGTTCCATTTCATCGTCAAGAACGCCGTGCGCGACCGCTTCCTGTGCGGCCGCGGCGTGGCATGGGTGCGCTACGTGCCTCACCTGCGCGATGCCAGCGTAGAGGGAGACGCCGACGTCCGAGCTGCCGGCGCCCAGCTCACCGACGACGCGCCAGATGGTGACGAGTCCGCCGGCCAGCTGGCGCATGTGCCGGATGGCACCGAGATGGTCGACTACGAAGAGGTGATGCCCGATTACGTGCATTGGACGGACTTCGGCCACACCGGTGACGCCCGCGTCTGGGAAGAGGTGACGGCCGTCTGGCGCCGGGTGTACTGCACGCGCGCCGAGCTGGTGAAACGGTTCGGCGAGGAAATCGGCAACGCCGTGCCTCTGACCAAGGCGGCCACGCCTGACGGCAACCAGACGGACAGCGCCACGGTCCCGCAGAAAGCCATCGTTTACGAGATCTGGGACAAGCCGACCAGGACAGCCATCTGGGTCTGCAAGGACCATCCGCAGAAGGTGCTGGACCAGCGGCCCGACCCTCTGAAGTTGAACCAGTTCTGGCCGTGCCCTCGCCCGCTGTTCGCCACGCTGGCGGGCGATACCTGCATCCCAACGCCGGACTACGCCATCTACCAGGACCAGGCAGAGGAGCTGGACGGCCTGACCCAGCGCATCAACGCACTGGTCAAGGCGGTCAAGCTGGTGGGCGTGTACGACGGCAGTGCCGAGGGCGTCGAGCGGATGCTGTCGGAGGGGGTTGAAAACCGGCTGGTGCCGGTCAAGAACTGGCCAGCGTTCGCAGAAAAGGGCGGCCTAGCCGGCTCGGTGCAGTTCCTGCCACTGGAACAGGTGGCCGCAGCGCTGATGCAGCTGTACGAGGCGCGCGAGAAGGTCAAACAGGAGATGTACGAGATCACCGGCATGTCCGACATCCTGCGCGGCGCCAACGACCCAAGCGAGACGGCCACGGCCACCCGCGCCAAAGGGGCGTTCGCCAGCATCCGGCTGCGCGACATGCAGGACGAGGCCGCCCGGTTCGCCCGCGACCTGCTGGCGCTGATGGGCGAGGTGATGGCAGCCCATTTCGGCATGGCCACCCTGCTAACGATCAGCGGCGTGGAGTTGCTGCCGCAGGCGCAGAAATTGCAGCTCCAGCAGATGCAACAGCAGCCGGCCATGCCTCAAGGCCACCCCCAAGCACCGCAGCAGCCTGGCCAACCGCCGCAGCCGGCACCAGCGCCAGCCCCTCAGCTGTCGCCGAAACTGCTGAAGGCGATGGCCGACCCCAGCATCGAGGAGGTCGATGCGCTGCTCAAGAACAACGCGGCGCGAACGTTCCGCATCGACATCGAGACGGACAGCACCATCGGCGACGACGAGCAGCAGGAGCAACAGCAGCGCATGGCGTTCCTGGACAGCTGCAGCAAGTTCCTGCAGGCGGCTGTGCCGGCGGCCGAGCAGAACCCGACCATCGCGCCGCTGCTGGGCGAGCTGCTGATGTTCGCCGTGCGCTCGTTCAAGGTCGGCCGCAGCCTGGAGGGCGCATTCCAGGCCACGTTGGACAGACTGCAGCAGCTGGCCAGCCAGCCGCAGCCGCCGAAGCCCGATCCGGAGATGATCAAAGTGCAGGGCCGGCTGCAGGAGGTGCAGGCCAAGGGCCAGGTCGAAATGCAGCTGGAGCAGATGCGCGGCCAAGTTTCCATCCAGGTCGAACAGGCAAAGCTGGCGGCGCTGAAGGATCTGGAGCAGTTCAAGGCCCAGCTGCAGGCCCAGGTCGACACGTCCGCCCAGGCCGCCCAGGCGCAGCAGAACGCGCACCAGAACGCGCTGGAGGCTCAGCGCGAGATGATGCAGCAGCAGTTCGACGAGAGGATGGAGCAGATGCGGATGGTGCTGGAGCAGCAGCGCGCCGAGGCCGACCAGAATCTGCAGATCATCCTGGCCAATCTCAACAATGCCGCGCGCGTGGAGGTGGCCGAGATTACCGCCCAGACCACGCTGCAGACGGCCCAGATCAGCGCCGCCGCCGCAGCCGAGCGCGCAGACAGCGCAGAACCCAACGGGAGCGACGAGTAATGCCCATCTACGTCATGAAGTGCCAGCACTGCCAGCACACCCTCGACATCTACCGGCGCGTCGCCGAGATGAACGACAACCTGCCGGAGTGCTGCGGGCTGGTGATGGAACGCCAGATCACCGCGCCATTCATCCAGCCCGACCAGCCGGCCTATCAGGCCATGGCCATCGACAGCAAAACCGGCACCGCGCCGATGATCGAGGGCCGCGCCCAGCACCGCGAGTTCCTGCGGCGAAACGACTATGTAGAGCTGGGGCCGGAGAGCAGCAAGCCGAAACCGCGCACCGAGGTGCTGGGCGACTTCAACGTCCGGCGCGAGTTGACCGAGGCCACCCGCGAGGTGCTGGCCAAACACAACGCCTGAAAGGGAAACCATGACCGAAACCACCATCGAGCAGCAAATCCAGGCCAAAGGGCTGACCGCGCCGCGCATCACGCCGGCTGACGTCGAATCCGCCATCGCCAGCGAGCACTACTTTACCGCCGGCCAGGGTGTGGCAGGTGCCACCGGCGTCTACCCCAATGACGGCCATCCGGGCCAGCCCCTGGCGCTGCTGACCTTCTGCGTGCTGGTGCTGAAGAACGGTTTCACCGTCACCGGCGAGAGCGCCTGCGCCAGCCCGGAGAACTTCGACGCTGAGATCGGCCGCAAGATCGCTCGCCAGAATGCAGTCAACAAGCTCTGGCCGCTGCTGGGCTTCCAGCTCAAGCAAAAGCTGCACGACGCCAAATAACCCCAATCCCATCAAGCACCAGGGCCGCCACGCGCGGCCCTTCGTCATTTCTGGAGTCAACCACCATGAGCGAACACGCTACTGCAGTCCCCGGCGGCGAGGAAGAGAACGACGCCGGCGAACAGTCCCTGCGTGAGCAGCTGCAGGCTGCCTACACCGAACTTAACAGCGCGCCGAATGACCCGCCGCCGCAGCCGAAGCCGGCCGCTGAGCAGCAGACCACCGGCCAGGGCGAGCCCAAGCCCGGCACCGCCGCGCGCGATCAACAGGGCCGCTTCACTGCGAAGCCGGAAGGCGCGCCCGCTGCCGCAGCAGCCGCTGCCCAGTCGGTGGACAAAACCGCCGTGGCCGCGCCTGCTGCAGATGCCAGCGCTGCGCAACCCGCAGCCGCTACCGCGCCGCCGCCAAGCTGGTCCGCCGAGGCCCGCCCCCATTGGGAAAAAATCCCGCCGGAGGCGCAGCAGTACATCGCCACCCGCGAAGCCCAGATGCAGCAGCAGTTCAGCCGCATGGACGACGAGCGCCAGACCGGCCGCCAGTTCCGCGAGGCGCTGAAGCCGTTCGAACACACGATCCGCCAGTTCAACGTGCCGCCGGTGGTGGCCGCCCAGCACCTGTTCGCCGCCGACGCCGCGCTGCGTTACGGCAACCCGGACCAGAAAATCCAGATGGTCCACCAGATCCTGCGCGACTACGCCATTCCACTGGATGCCGTGGCGCAGTTCCAGCCCCAGCAAGTTGACCCTGCCGTCGCAGCGATGCAGAAGCGCCTGCAGCAGCTCGAACAGATGCAACTGCAAGGGGTACAGCAACAGCATGAAGCCCAGCAGGCTGACATGCAGCGCCAGATCGAGGCGTTCCAGCAAGGCAAACCGCACTTCGAACAGGTGCGCGGCGACATGGCCGTGCTTCTGCAGTCGGGGATGGCGAGCAGCCTGGATGATGCCTACGAACGCGCCGTATGGGCACGGCCCGACCTGCGCCAGAACCTCATCAGCAAACACGATGCTGACCAGAGGGAGGCAGCAGCCCAGGCCGCCAGCCAACGAGCCCAGCAGGCCAAAGCTGCCGGCGTCAGCCTCAGCGGCGCGCCCGGCAGTGTCACCCCCGCAGCCGCAAACCAGAACCTCAGCCTGCGCGACGAGTTAGCACAAAGCCTCCGCGCCGCCCGCGGCCAGGTCTGAACTGAACCGAATCGAAAGGAGCCCACATGGGACTGCAGAACCCGTCGGCAACGATGACGGAAATCGTCACCACCACGCTGCGCAACCGCAGCGGGAAAATCGCCGACAACTTCACCAAGAACAACGCCCTCCTCTACCGCCTGAAGCGCAAAGGCAAGGTCAAGCCAGTGTCCGGCGGTCGCACCATCGTGCAAGAGCTGGAATACGCCGAGAACAGCACTTACAAGCGGTATTCGGGCTATGAGCAGCTGAACATCAGCCCGTCCGACGTGTTCACCGGCGCGGAGTTCAACTACGCGCAGGCGGCCGTGGCCATCAGCATCAGCGGCCTGGAGGAGCTGCAGAACAGCGGCGAGGAGCAGGTTATCGACCTGCTGGAGGGCCGGATCTCGAACGCCGAACGCACCATGACCAACAACGTGGCTCTGGACTGCTACAGCGACGGCACCGCCGACGGCGGCCGTCAAATCGGCGGCCTGCAGCTGCTGGTCAGCCAGAACCCCGCGCAGGGCATGGTGGGCGGTATCGACGCCTCCACCAGCATCGGCGCGTTCTGGCGCAACCTGGCGTTTTCCGCGTTGCGCAACGGTGGCGCGGCCGTCACCCCGCAGAACATCCAAGGCTACATGAACCAGCTGTGGATCAACCTGCTTCGTGGCGCCGACAAGACCGACCTCATCGTCGCCGACAACAACTACTACCTGGCCTACCTGTCCAGCCTGCAGGCCATCCAACGCATCACCTCGTCCGAGATGGCCGAGGCCGGCTTCGAGTCCCTGAAGTTCATGGGCGCCGACGTGGTCCCGGATGGTGGCGTCGGTGGTGGTGCCCCGGCGAACAGCATGTATTTCCTCAACACGAACTACATCTTCCTGCGGCCGCACAGCGCGAGAAACTTCGCGCCGATCGGCGATAACCGCTATGCCACCAACCAAGACGCGATGGTCAAGCTCATCGGCTTTGCCGGCAATATGACTTGCTCGAACCGTCGTCTGCAAGGCGTGCTCTGCGCGTAAGGAAAGGAACAACATGGCACGTTGGACTATGCAGGACGCCCTGATCGGCACCGTCGATCTGGGCAGCGTCGACCCGGTCGGCCCGGGGCCGGAAATGCTGGTCGGCCCGAACGCCGGCAAAATGGGCCGCTACAACCTGCCGTCGCAGTTCGTGGACGGCACCCATTCGGTGCTGGGCGGCGGCTTCTTCGCGTTCGCCCAGGTTGCACCGATCGCGGCCCAGGCCGTGCAATCCATCACCGTGGCGGCCGGGGTAGCAACCCTGACCACGACTGCTCCGCATGGCCTGGCCGTCGGCGCGGCGATCTCCATCGCTGGCGCTCAGCCGGCAGGCTACAACGGCCAGTTCATCGTCGCGTCGGTGCCGTCTACCACCACGCTGACTTTCAACGTCGGCCTGGTGATCGACACCAACAGCCAGCAGCCGATTGCCAACCCGAACACGCCGACCGGCAACGCAACTGTCGTCGGCTCGTACACGGCCGGCATCGGCGCGGGCCAGGTGGTTCAGTTCACCCACACGCTGGATGGCAACGGCAATCTGATCCTGCAGGCTCAGCCGTGGGCGGGGGTGAAAAACTCCGGCCTGTCTCTGGGCGCAGCGATCAGCAACCCGCCCGCCGGTCAGTGGGCGTGGTTCCAGGTAGGTGGCGCCATGATCGTCTACACCTCGGGCGCGCCTGCGGTTGGCGGCCAGGCGTATTTCGGCGCGGCTGGCAGCGTGCAGCCGGGCGCGTCTGCCTCGCTGCAGATGCAGGGCGTGCAGTACGCGTCGGCGGCCGGCGCCACCATCGGCAGCGGCAACGGCCAGATCGTGCTGCCGGCAAACCAGGCGGTGCTGTGGGGCACCTTCCCGCTGGCGCAGGGAGCCATCACCTGATCGCCAAACAGGGCGGCTTCGGCCGCCCTTCTCTTTTCTTGGAGCAGCCATGAACATCACCACCGAAGAAATCCGCCTGATCGCGCTGGCCTTCGCCGCTACCAACCGCCACCCCGATCCGCACGCCCACGCTGACGAAGTTGTGGCCGCGTTCAATGAACTGGTGTCCCACATCCCCGGCGGATTCAGCCAAGCGCCGGCGGCGCCGGCATCGCTGTATGCCGCGCCCCAGCAGGAACACGCCGAGCCCGCCGCCCAGCAGCCCTACATCCCCACTTTGAACAACTGACCGTCAGCCCGGCATAACCCACAAAGGACTACCCCATGAACGACGCATTCGCCCCGGAAAAATACAGTTTTTCCCCGGGCCAAACCATCGCGCAGGTATCCCATGGCAACGATACCGGCCTATACGTCGAATTCCACACCGAGGCCGTCCATCAGCCGTTCGAGAGCCAGCAAGAAGGGCGGCCGATTTTCAGCGAAATCCCTTTCATCACGATCCTGTTCCCCGGCGACAAGACCAAGAAGGTGGTCCGCCCCGTCAAGCTGCAGGACGATGAAGCCGGTCCTTCTGACCTGCGCCGCTTCCCGAACCAATGGGCCGCCTTCAAACAGGAGATGACGCAGCACGGCGACGGTATTCCGCTGGAGCAGTGGCCGCAGATCAGTAAGGTGGAGGTGGCCGAGCTGAAGGCGCTGAACATCCACACCGTCGACCAGTTGGCGGCACTCGCGGACGGCAATTTGTCCTGGCTCGGTGGCCGGCAACTGCGCGACCGCGCCCGGACTTGGCTGGAAGCCGCCGCCGGCAATGCGCCGATGGCGCGCATGCAGTCCGAGCTGGAGGCCCGCGACAACACCATCACCCGGATGGAACAGTCCATGGCTGCCATGCAGGCTCAGATAGAAGACCTGCAGAATAAGCTGCAAGAGCCGCGCACCGCCGCCGAAGCTGCTGAAAGCACCTCTCGCAGGAGCCGCAACGCATGAGCGCGCTAACTCCCGCCGGGCACAAATCCCTGTTGCAGCTGATACAGGATGCGTGTGCCGAAATCGGCATTATCCAGCCTCCCCAGGTGATCGGGTCCATCGACCCCACCGTCAAGCAGCTTTTGGCGCTGGCGAACCGCGAAGGGCAGGAAATGCATGCCATCGGGACCAGCATTGACGGGTGGCAGATGCTCCGGCGGGAGTTCGTGTGGCAGGTGGTAGGCGGTCAGGACACCTACGCGTTGCCGGCGGACGCTGACATGCTCATCCCCGGCACGGCATGGGACCGCAGCATGCGCTGGCAGCTGCTGGGCCCGGCAACGCCGCAGGAATGGCAGGTGCTGAAGTCCGCAGTGGTGCCACTGGGGCCGCGCCGGCGCTGGCGTGTCCTAGCCGGCCAGTTTGTGCTGTTCCCGGTCCCCAGCCCCACCGACAACAACACGCTGGTCTACGAGTACTACAGCAACTGCTGGTGCCAGTCCGCCAACAATGTGCCGCAACCGCAGTTCGCCGCGGACACGGACACCTACCTGCTAGACGACAACGTGATGGTGTTGGGCATCATCTGGCGCTACCGCCGGAAAAAGGGGCTGGAGTTCAGCATCGAATACGAGGACTGGAAGCGCGCGCGCGATCGGGCAATCGCCTCCCAGGCCGGCATGCGCGATCTGTCATTGACCAGCGGTTCAGGCCTGAACCCCTTCATCTCCACAGCAAACATCCCCGATACCGGGTATGGAAACATAGGCTCCTGACCTCATGGCATCGTTTTCGCCCACCACCAGCGGCGTCAGCGTGCCGGCGCCGGTAGGCGGCTGGAACGCGCGGGACGCCATTGCCAACATGCCGGCCAACATGGCCTGCATCCTGATCAACATGTTCCCCACTCCATCGGATGTGGAAATCAGGCCTGGATTCCAGAACTGGGCCACCGGGCTGCCGGGCCAGGTTGACAGCGTGTTCGCCTACAATGGGCCGGCCGCACGATTGTTTGCCGCGTCCAGCGCTGGCATCTACGACGTGACGAACTCCGGCGCCGTCGGCGCGCCCGCGGTGGCCGGCCAGTCATCCGACCGGTATGTCACCGCCCACATGACGACACCAGGCGGGACGTTCCTTTATGCAGTGAATGGGCTGGACTACCCCCAGTTGTACAACGGCAGCAGTTGGCAGCAGGTGACGGCCACCAGCTCGCCCATCAGCATTACCGGCATCCCGCTGAACCAGATTTCATTCGTACATACGGCAAAATCCCGGATCTGGTTCGTGATTGGCGGCACGCAGGCGGCCTATTTGCCCGTGCAGTCGCTGGGCGGCGCGGCACAGATTTTCGACGTCGGCCCAGTGTTCCGAAACGGCGGCAAGCTGGTGGCGGTTGGAAGCTGGAGCGTCACGGGCGGTTTCGGCGCCCAGGATCTGACGGTTTTCGTCTCCAACACCGGAGAGGTGGCGATCTACCAGGGCACCGACCCATCGCAGCTCACCACATGGTCGCTGGTCGGGGTCTGGCAGTTCGGCTCGCCGATGGGCAACCGCTGCCTGACGCGGTTCGGCGATGACCTGCTCTACCTGAGCAAGGACGGGCTGCAGAGCATGAACCAGGGCCGGTTCTTCGCCGACGTGAGCGACAACAAGTCCGCGCTGACCGACAACATCCAGTGGGCAATCAGCAACGCCACCAGCAGTTACCCGAACAACTACGGGTGGCAGGCCATCGCCTACCCTACCGCCAACGCCCTTATCGTCAACGTGCCCGTCAGCCAGGGTCAGCAGCAACAGTATGTGCAGAACACCGTCACCGGCGCGTGGTGCCAGTTCCAGGGATGGAACGCGAATGCGTTCGAGGTGTTTCACGACCAGCTGTACTTCGGTGGCGCCGGCATCGTTGCCCAGGCCTGGAAAGGATGGAGCGACAACGGCGCAGCGATCCAGGCAGAGGCGCTGCCGGCGTTCAGCAACTTCGGACAGCCGGCCACGCTGAAGAACTGGACATCCGCCAAACCCATTTTTTCGTCGTCTGGCCAGCCGTCCTTCCTGATGATGCTGAACATCGACTACGACACCACGCCGCCAATCGGCATGATGTCCACGGCACCGATCACCATGGCCATGTGGGGATCGGCGATATGGGGAACGTCGACCTGGCCGTATGGGCAGACCATCATCAATAACTGGCAGTCGGTAACGGGTATGGGCTACACCGCGGCGCTGCACCTGAAAATCACCACGAATGGCGCCAACGTGAAGTGGATGGCCACAGATTTTGCATTCGAGATCGGGAGCGTGATGTGAAGCGGATCATTTTCGATGAGCCCGAACGCGTCGGGCGCTGGGTCTGCGAGGCGGCCGGCGGCCGGTGGGTGGAGGGGAATCCGGCCATCGGCATGGAGGTCGACGGCCAGCTGGTGGTGGGCGTCATGTACGACAGTTGGACGGGCAGTTCCATCGCCATCCATAGCCGGTGCGACGACCCGCGCGCGCTGAATCGTGAGTTCTACCGGCACATTTTCGGCTACCCCTTCAACCAACTCGGCGTGCGTCGGCTGACCGGCCTGGTGGGTGCCAGCAACATGCGGGCGCGTCGGCTGGATGAACGGCTCGGCTTCCGGCAAGAGGCCACGCTGGCCGACTATTTCCCCGATGGCGACGCCATCGTCTACATCATGCGGCGCGAGGACTGCCGTTTCCTCTGAGGTTTCCCATGCGATACGACCACTTCACCATGCTGCCGGAGCGTGCGTTCCGGCCGGCAGGCTTCGGCACGTCCAAGCTCGCCACCCTGGAGGGTGGCGGCAAAGGTGGCTCAGCGCCGGCCGCGCCTGATCCTACGGCGACCGCGGCCGCCCAGACTACCAGCAACCAACAGACGGCCGCCTACAATGCGGCGCTGAACCGCACCAACACCTATACCCCGCTCGGAAACAGCACCTGGACCCAGAACGGCACCGACCCCACCACGGGCGCGCCGATCTGGTCCCAATCCATCAACCTGAGCCCTGGCCAGCAGCATCTGTACGACTCGAACATGCAGGGTTCGCAGATGATGCAGAACACCTCCAACCAGCTGTTGGGGAATGTGGGCAGTCAGCTTTCTAGCCCGGTGTCTACGAATGGCATGCCTGCCGTGCAGTCCAGCGTCAGCACCAGCGGCATGCCTGGCTACGCTGGGCCGGTGAACGGCGGCGATCTGACCGGCCTGGCCCAGAACGCGACGAATGCGTCCTACAACAGCCAGATGTCGCTGCTGCAGCCGCAGATGGACCAGGCCAACAAGTCGCTGGCTGCCCAGCTGGCAAACCAGGGCATCACGCCCGGTAGCGAGGCCTACAACAACGCGATGGACAACCAGGCGCGCCAGCAGGGATTCACGCAGTCACAGGCCGCCAACAACGCCACCCTGCAGGGCATGCAGTACCAGAACCAGCTGTTCAACCAAGGGCTGCAAAACGCCAACCTGCAGAACACGGCGCAGGCCGGCCTGTTCGGGATCGGCATGCAGAACGCCCAGCTGAACAACAGCGCCAACCAGCAGATGCTGCAGAACCAGTTGACGATGCGCAACCAGCCTCTGAACGAGTTGAACGCGCTGCGCACCGGTTCGCAGGTGCAGATGCCGAACTTCAGCGGCGCACCTGGCGTCAGCATGAACCCCACCAACACCATGGCGGCGACTCAGATGGCCTATCAAGGCCAGCTGAACGCCTACAACGCCCAGGCAGGCCAGTCGGCAGGGATGATGAATGGGCTGTTCAGCCTAGGCGGTATGCTGGGATCGGCCTATATGTTGTCCGATCGGCGGCTGAAAAAGGCCGTGCAACGCATCGGTACTGGCGTGCGCGGCTTGGCGCTGTACGCATTCCGCTACCTCTGGCAGTCCGACCGCGCACCGCGCACCGTCGGCTATATGGCGCAGGACGTCCGCCGCGTCGCCCCTGGTGCAGTATTTGATGCGGGCGGTGGCAACCTGGCGGTGAACATGGGGGCGATATGAGCGTATTAGGATTCGTCGGCAAAGAATTGGAGATGCCCTGGTCGGAGACTAAGTGGTGGGGCAACGTGCTGACCGGGAAAATCCCCTTCAACGACATCTACAAAACCCACAACGCCATGCACGCCAACTCCACGCTGGAGCTGGGGAACGGCTGGACGCAAAACCACCCAGATGCCACCGCGGCCGCCGTCATCGGCTCTATCTTCGGCGGCGGCGCGCTGATGGGGGCCGGCGGTGCTGGCGGCGCGGGTGCTGGGGCCGGCGCTGCCGAGATGGGCGCAGGAGCCGAGGCCGGAGCCGGAGGGTACGGGCTGACGGCCGCAGGGTCTGGCGGTGGGCTTGGTGGACTTGCCAGCATGGGCGCTGACTCTGGCGCGGCCGCTGGAGGATCGACGTTCGCGGACTACGGCGTCAGCACTGCCGGGCTGGGCGGTGACGCCATGCAGTTCGGCGGCCCATACCAAGCGGCTGCCGGCAGTTCTGGCGGCTCTGGGCTTTTCGGCATGTTCAACAACCTGAGCCCACAGCAAAAAGCGCAGATGATCCAGCAGGGATTCGGGAGCATGGGGAAGATGGCTGGTGGCCAGCGGCAAAACCAGCAGCAGCTGCCACCGGTAGATACCTCGATGCCGTACTCCACCATGACCCCTGCGCCTCAACAATCATGGAGCTGGAACTATGGCTGACAACATGATGAACGGCATGAACTTGCTGTACCCCAACCTGGCGCAAACCCAACAGCAGATCGAGCTGGAACGCCAGGTGGGCATGCAGGCCATGAACCAGGGTATGCAACCGCAGCCGCTCCAATCGGTGGGGGGCGTGGCGATTCGACAGTCCCCACTGGAGGGGCTCGCGCGCATGCTGCAAACCTGGACCGGCGCGGCCATGGCCAAAAATGCCATGTCGCAGCAGAGCGAGCTGAACCAGCAGTATGCCCAATACCTGCGCGGCCAATTCGGCGCCGACGGCGCTGGCGCGCAACCGGCGACCCAGCAACAGAGCGACCCGGGTCTATCCGATGCTGGCAACGGCAGCAATCCCGCATATGCCGCCGCGCTGCAGGCTCTGGCCGAGCGTGGCGCAACGGCTGGGCCAACCAGGCAGGCGACGGCACTCGCTCAGGCTCTGCAACAGTCCAGCAGCGGCGGCGGAGATGGTGGCGGCGCTGGGCAGACTCCGGCCCCTCCTCCGGCTACACCGCCCTCTGCCGGCGGCGCATCCATGACCCTGCCGGGCATGACGCCGCAGCAGGCTATGGCGATGTACTTGATGAACCCAGACAAATACACCGAGGCGATGCTGTCGCAGTACAAGGCGCCGGACGTCGTCACCAAGTTGCGCGCCGCCGGCATAGACCCGTCGTCGCAGCTGGGGCGCCAGGTGCTTCAGGACAGCATCGCCAAGGACAACTACATCGCACCTGTCCCCGTGCGCCCAGGCGGTGGCCTGGTCGACCCGCGCACCGGACACATCACCACGATGCCAGCTGCTGCACCTGAGGGGTTCCAGAGCGTGCAAACCGCGGATGGCTCATGGGCTATGGTGCCAGTACAGGGCGGCACTGCTGCCGTGCAGTCGTCCGCACAGGCCAAAGCGGCCGGCGCGGCTGCCGTCAAACCGATGACGGCATACGACGCCGATGGAAACCCGGTTTTCACCAGCGAGCTGCAGGCGTCAGGTGGCGCGCCGGCGGGCGGTGGCGGACGGTTCGCCGGATACCAGGCTCCGGGACAAGCGGCTGGCGGCAACCTTCGGCCGGCACCAATCGCAGGCACCAACGACAGCCGCGTCACCATCGCCCAGGCCAACGCCAAACGCTACAACGACCTGACGACGGCAGCGACGGATAGCCCTACGCGCGTCAACGTGCTGGACAACATCATCCAGCTGTCGCAGAACGGCGTGAACACCGGGCCGGGCTCGGCCTGGCAGAACAAAATTCTGGGGTACGCCGCCAATTCTCCGGTGCTGGGATCGCTGGTGGCCGGCAAGAAGGACAGCGTGACGCAATTCCAGGAAATGCAGAAATTCCTGGCCCAGAATGGGCTGCGGCAATGGCAGGCGTCCGGTGGCACGGGCACCGACAGCCAGCTCAACGCCGCAATGCACGCGAACCCGAACGATGAGCATTTCCCGCAGGCGCTGCAGGCGCTGGCGACCTGGAACAAGGCCGGCGAAATGGCCTTGCAAGCGAAGGCAGCCGCCGCCAGCCAGTACATGGCGCAGCATGGGAATGACGCCACGCAGTACAACCAGTTCGACAACATGTGGCGTCAGAACTTCGACCCGCGCATCGCCCAGATGCAGCTGATGAACCCGCAGGATCTGCAGCAGTTCGTCGGCAAGCTGCAGCCCGCGGACAAGGCCCAACTGCTGCGGAAATACCAATTCGTCAAACAGCAAGGATGGATGTGATGGCAAACCGGCTCGATCCCCTCTTCCACGCCGCGGCGGCCCGGTACGGGATCGACCCGGACCTGTTGCGCGCCGTTCAGATGCAGGAGAACCCGAAAGGCAACCTGTCCGCCGTCGGCCCCGTGCCGGCGGTCGGCGACCCGAACGACCGCGCCATCGGGCTGATGCAGATCCGGCAGAGCATCGCCAACAAGCTCGGCATCGACCCGCGCGACCCCGCGCAGGCTATTGACGGCGCGGCGCAGCTGCTGGCTGGTTCGCTGCAACGGAACGGCGGCGACCCGGAGATGGCCGTCACCGAGTATCACGGCGGCACGAACCCGGCGAATTGGGGGCCGCGCACGCAAGACTATGTGAGCAAGGTGGCTGGCTACTTCCAGCAATTGAAACAGCAGCCCCAGCCCCAGATGGCTCAGGCCGCGAAAGCCGCACCGCCGCCGGCCGGTGCCGACCCGATCATGGCCGCGCTGTCTGGTACGGCAGCGCCGGCCGCAGCCGGTAGCCAGGGGCAGAGCGACCCGATCTTGGCCGCCCTGCAATCAAAGTCGCCTGTGCCGGTTGCCCAGACCAAAGCCGCAAAGCCGGCTACTCCAGCCACCGACAATGTCGCTACCACGCTGTCGGCCGTACTGCCGGGCGGACTCGGCAAGGATCTGGCGAACAGCGGCGTGGGCGACTTCATCCGTGCCGGTCAGCACCACCTGCTAAATCCCGTTCTGGGCGCGTCCCAGTTGCTGGATAACGGGGTGGATGCAGGGCTGCAGATGCTGCCGGACAACCCTGTTTCGCGGTACTGGCATGGCGTTACCCAGAACAACAACGCCTACATGGCGCAGCGCGAGCAGCAATACCAGGCGAACACGCCGACCAACGCCGCCAGCGTAGCCGGCGCAGCGATTGGTGATGCGGCACCATTCCTGGCCAGCGGCGGCGCGTCGTTGCTGGGCCGGGCCGGATCTATCGCTGAACGGCTGCCGCTGGTATCCAGCAGCGCCAGCGCCCGGCGCATTGCCAATGCCGTCGCCCAGGGCGCAACGGTCGGTGCCATGCAGCCCGTTACGAATGCCGTGCCGCCGACCATGAGCGACCTGATAACCGGCCAGGGCAGCAAAGCGCCCAGCTATTGGCAGGAAAAAGCCCTTCAAACCGCCATCGGCGGTGCTATCGGTGGCGCAGTATCCGGTGCAGCCAATGGCGCGCGCGGCCTTTACCAGGCCGCCAAACCGGTAATCTCGCCCCGGGCAACCGCCGCCGACACGCTGGCCGCCGCGTTGCGCACGCCGGCGCAATCCGCTGCAACAGCCCCCGCAGTTGAAGGGGCTGGCGCCAGCGCGGCAGCGCCTGCTGGTGCTGCGGGCCCGGCAGCCGGCACGGCATCGAACGCCGCCGACCTGGCCGCCGCGTTGCGCACGCCGGCGCAACAGTTCGTGCCGGGCTCGCGGCCGACGCTGGCGCAGGTGCTGCAGACGCCGCAGGCCGTACAGTTGGAAAAGGCCGTCTCGAACCTGCCGCAGTACCGGGCGATGTTCGAGCAGCGCGCGATCGAGAACAACGCAGCGCGCCTGCAGGCCATCCAGGGGGTAGCTGGTACGCCGGACGCCATGGCAGGTGCAATCCAGGCGCGGCAGGATGCCGCCGGTCCGCTCTACGCCGCGGCGCGCCAGGAATCGTATGTTCCTGACTCGACGCTGACGGATCTGCTGTCCACGCCGGCCGGCGCGTCGGCGTTGCAGCGCGCGCGCCAGTTGGCCGCCAACTCGATGGATCGCGCACCGATCATCACCGACGACGGCGACCTGACCGGCACCGGCGGCCATTATATGAAGATGGCGTTCGATGCTATGCTGGACGAAGGGCAACGGACCGGCATGGCGGGCGCAGAGCAAAATGCGATACGGAATCTTCGTGGGAATTTCCTCGACTGGCTCGACACGCAGTCTCCAAATTACGCGAGTGCGCGGCAATCGTATCGAGACGCGTCTGTACCCATTTCCGACATGGAGGCCGGACAGTCGATTCTGGACAACCTTGGCAATCGCGCTCTTAACGCCGCTGGTGATCCATCTATTACGCTGAACGGCTACAACTCCGCGCTGGCGCGCGCTCTGCGCAATTCCGACTACGGCATCAGCGACGATGCCACCGCAGCCCTGACGGGCGTCCAGCAGGATCTGCAACGTTCTTCCATCAGCAACAGCCTGAAATCATCCGGTAGCGACACCTTGTCCAACCTGGCCGCCAACGACTGGCTGATGCGACAGCTGACCGGAGAAGGCTCGTCCGGCGGCACCGCCCAGAAAGCGGCAGCGGCGGCCATCGGCACCGTCATTCCTGGCGTGGGCACCATGGGCGGCTGGCTCGGCGCTGGCGCACTGCAGGACGCCGCCACCCGGCGCGCGGCCGACCAGTTGGCGCAGGCGCTGCTCAATCCTGACGTGGCCAACCAGCTGCTGCAGAGCCAGACTACCGTCAGCCCGCTGCTGCTGCAGGCGCTGCGCGGCACGCCGGCCGCCGCCGCCAACGTTGGCGCCCAAGCTGCGCCGTAACACCACATCACCCCATCGACAAGCCCCGCCTCTGGCGGGGCTTCTTCATTCATGGAGCATGAAAATGCGAAACGGATCAGGGCAATACAACCCGCCGGCAGGTAACCCGGTTCAGGCTGGCACGCTGATGGACCCCAACGCGTTCAACAGCACCATTTCCGACATCGGGTCGGAAATCACCAACAGCGTGCCGCGCGATGGCCAGGCGGCCCCCACTGCCAACCTGCCGATGGGCAACTTCAGACATACGGGGGTGGCCAATGGCCAGGCGCGAAACGACTATGCCGCGTTGGCCCAGGTTCAGGACAACACCGTCCAGACCCTGACCAGCGTGGGCGGAACTGACACCATCGTCGCCACCGTTCTGCCAGCGTTTCAGAGCTATGCAGTTGGGCAGGTTTTCCGTGGGGTAATGGTCGGCTCCAATGCGACGACGAGCCCGACGCTGAATATCAACAGCGTCGGGGCAGTCCCGATTGTTCTACCTGGCGCGAAAACCGTGTCGGTAGGCGATATCCCGGCAAACGGCGCGGTTTTTTTCTACAACGGGACGCAATTCGTTTTGCTGAATCCCGTTTCGACATATAGCCATGTTGTGCCGAATTTAACCGCAGTGCGTGCGCTCGTTAAAACCGGTGCGCCAAATGCGTTTGTAACCGGGCACGATGCGCAGGGGGATGGCGGGGGCGGAAACTATTACCTCGACCCGCTGGACACCACCAGCGCAGACAATAACGGCACCATCATCGTCGCCACCGACGGCGGCCGCTGGAAATTGTCCCCCGTCGGATCAAACATCAATGTCCAGACATTCGGGGCAAAATGCGACGGCGTAACCAATGACACCGCTGCCGTTCAGGCGGCAGATATTTATGCGGCTGCCGTCCATAAAAAGCTGAAAATACCCGGTGTCTGCTATTTGCCGACCTATGTATTTACGTCTGAATTAGAGGACACGATGGGGCAGATGTTTACCCCGAATAGCAACGTCACTATATCGGCAAACAGTTTTGTTCGCCCGGAATGGTGGGGGACGCAAAACAATATCGTAGACCTGGCAATCCACGCCCTGCCTGCATCTGGCGGCATCGTTCAACTGGAGGACAAAACCTATCCGCCAAATGGATATGCGGTGGGAATGAGCGGTGTAGGCAGCGGGAAATATATCTCCAAGGACAATGTAAAACTGGTCGGGCGTAAAATGCCGTCGCTAACCAACGACTGCAAAGCGCTTACTGGTGGCACGATTATTCAGGGCATGCTGCTGGCGTGGGCGAATCAGTTTGAAATGTCCGACCTTGGTATTGATTGCGGCTATACCGTTCTGCAAAACGTGTATGGAGGCGTTGAAGCGGCTGGCATTACTGAGGCCTACAATTTCACGTACCCGGACACAACCACCGCTGCCAGCCCACCGGCTGCACCGAAAATGTCGTCCAAACTGCATAACATTATCGGATTATGCAGCTCTCCAGGCGCACCGACGCACGCCATGCTGATCGGCGAAGGGCTCCAAGGCCTGGAAACCTCCGGCGTGATAATGGCCGTATATGGCCAGCACGGCGTCGTTATAAAGTGCAAGAACGCATTCGTGGAGCGGATTGAAGCTTATATGAATCAATCCGATTCGGTTATATTCAAGGCCGATGCCGGGGCTACGCAAATTGCAGGCGGCGTAGACGTGGAAAGTATTTACTGCCGAGCAGCTGGGCCAATTAACACCGCTCCCTATGCAACATCGCAATGCAACGCTGGGGTGATGCTGAACGCCCACGCCAATAATCTGGACGATATCAAAATTGGCACCATCCATTGCGAAGGGTATCCATTCTCGGTTTATTACACCTGGGATGGACCCTATGCAATCAGCAGCATCGACATAGACCACATTTTCTCCGATCAATTCGGCGTAACGGTCGCAGGCAGAACCGCAGTATCAATGAATGGCACCGCCGGTCAAAGCCTTCAACGGAACAGCATAAAGTCAATCGATGCCAGAAATACTATATTCGCGGTCGCTCACAATATGCAGGGCGGCGCCGGGCTGGTTTCTGAAATCGGCCGCCTTGAGGCTACAAACGTACAGAATGCGGTAAATGTGGGCTATGGCTCTGTATTGAGCATAAACGTTCTGTCTGTCACCAGCGCCAGCGATGCGGTGTATTTCATTACTGGCAGCCCGCGACTGCTGGTGAATATGCTGTTCAAGGACGTGGCGACACCCGCCGTTTATAGCTCGCTTTCTGGTAGCACTCCGCCAACACTGTCAAATAGCTGGGCAAATCAAGGTGGCGTCGGCAATGAGCAATTCGGCGTCGATTTGCTGGGCGGTAAAATATCGTTGAAAGGACTTTTGACGCCCGGGACTTCAAACGTCATTGCCACGTTGCCATATTGGGCGCGGCCAGTATCGAATAAACGCTATAGCGCAGTAGGCTTTGTCGCTCCGAATAACGTTTATTCCGTGCCAATTACTGTTGGCTCTAATGGAGTGGTCACAGTAAATGAAGTGGTCGGCGGTACAGCTAATTGCTCTACCTACGTTTCGCTGTCGGGAATTTCATACGACATCGTCAGCTAAATCCAAGCGGCCCTACGGGGCCGCTATCAATTTGGAGGGGAGTCGATGGGAGAAAGCCAGGATGTAACGGTCGCCCGGCTGGACGAGCGCATGGAAGGGATGCAGCGCGAGATGTCGGCCATGGCACAGCACATGCAGGGGCTGGCGTCGGCCGTGCAGGAAATGACGCGCGCGCAGGCCCGCATATCCACCGTCGAGGCGCATATCTCGACGCTGCAATCCGGGCAGGACGCGATCTGGAAGGAGATTCGACGCATCGACGGGCGCCGGGAAAACGGGATTTTCGAGGTAGTGAAACTGATCGTCTACTGCGCCGCCGGCG
This sequence comes from Chromobacterium subtsugae, assembly GCF_001676875.1. Taxonomy (GTDB): domain Bacteria; phylum Pseudomonadota; class Gammaproteobacteria; order Burkholderiales; family Chromobacteriaceae; genus Chromobacterium; species Chromobacterium subtsugae. The sequence goes on from NZ_JYKA01000028.1 coordinate 34,362, forward strand.
CGTTCGTGTCTCATGTAGTCAGATAGGAGGGCTCATGGCCAATTTCAACGCAGCATTCACCGCGCTCATCGGCAACGAGGGCGGCTACAGCAACAACCCGCATGACCCCGGTGGCGAAACCATGTGGGGCGTAACTAAGCGCGTGGCGGTGGCCGCCGGCTACACCGGCGCCATGCGAGACATGCCGCTGGCCACCGCCCAGGCCATCGCCAAGCGCGAGTATTGGGACAAATTCCAGTGCGACGCGCTACCGGATGCGCTCGCGTTCCAGGTGCTGGACGCGGCCTACAACGGCGGATTCCCCGCCAAGTGGCTGCAGAACGCCGTCGGCGTTCATCCTGACGGCCACATCGGCCAGGCCACCATTCAGGCCGCCAACGCCATGGACCCCGCGCGCTCGGTGCTGCGGTTCCTGGCCTACCGGCTGGCCTACATGACCACGCTGCGCACCTGGCCGACATTCGGCAAAGGCTGGGCGGCGCGTATCTCCCGCAACATGCTGAAAGGAGCAGTTTGATGGACCCGATTTCTATCGCTATGGGCCTGGCCTCGTTCGTGCCCGACATCGTGAAGTGGATCAGCGGCAGCGACAAAGCCGCCGACGCCGCGCAGAAGGTGGTCAGCATCGCCCAGCAGGTGACGGGCACTTCGAGCGGCGACGACGCGCTGGCGGCCGTGCGCGGCAACCCGACGCTGGCGCTGCAACTGCAGCAGGAACTGGACCGGCACAGCGAGCAGCTGAACCAGATCAGCCAGGCGGTACAGCTGGCCGAGATCCAGGCGGACACGGCCGACACCGCAGCAGTCAACGCGACGATGCAGGCTGAAGCCAAGTCGGACCACTGGCCGACCTATTCCTGGCGACCCTTCATCGGGTTCTGCTTCGGGCTGCTGGCGCTGATCAGCGGCATTACCGTTGCAGCGTGCTATCTGGGGGTGATGTTCGGGGGGGAGAATCCGCAGGTGCTGGCGCAGCTGCCGGGGATGATCGGCGCGGAGGCCGGGGTGATGGCGACGATGGCGCCGGTGCTGGGTATCGCGTCGTGGTTCCGGGGCAAGATGCAGGCCGACCCGCGAGTCCAGACGGATAACAGGGGATGATGGTGTGACGGATTTGTGCCGCCGCGGCGCGCGCTCGTTTTTCGGCCATGTGCCGAATCCGTGCCGCGTCGTGGTGGTGCTGTCCTTTACTGTACCGCGACAAACCTCAACTTGCTAACCGGCAAAAGATGCAAGTCATTGTTTTTAAAGCATTTTACAAAAAGACAGC
>NZ_JYKA01000029.1 GCF_001676875.1 Chromobacterium subtsugae
GATTTAAGCCCGTAAATCCAAGGATTTACGGGCTTTTTCCATTGTATTCCCTTAAGCCCTCACCCTGTCAAAACGGCGGTAATCCTGCACTTTCCCGCCCTTAACCACTCGTAAAGATGGCGGAACCACTCGTAGAATAACAGTTTGTTAATCTACGTGAGTTGCACCATGGCCACAAAACGCCAACGGACTAGCGGTTCCTGGGAGTTCATCGTCCGGCGCAAAGGGCTATTGCCGAAGCCCGTATCCTTCACGTTCGACAGCGAGGCAGAGGGCGACGCCTACTGCGCCAGGCTGGAAGCGCTGCTGGACCGTGGCATCATCCCGGCCGATCTTGTCGACGAGCGGCCCGCAATCGCCACCATCCGCGATGCGCTGCGCATGTACCAGGCCAGCGTGGCGCTGGTGGATAGCGATAAGCAAGTTCAAGCGGCACTGGTAGACAAGGTGGGCGAGGTTCTGATGCGCAATGTCTGCTACACCTGGGCGGAAAGCTGGGTGCGGGACATGAAGCAAGTTGAGAAGCTGGCGCCGTCCACCATCAGAATCTATGTGGGGTCGCTGGCGCGCTGTTTCGACTACCTGACGCGCCTGCCTGATAGCACTTTCGTTACCAACCCGCTGCGGCTGCTGCCAAAACGCTACGCGACATATACCGACGCCGACGCCGCGGTGCTGCGCGCCAGCGCGAAAGAGGGCGAGGCGGTAGAGGTGCCGACCAACACCGAGCGAGACCGGCGCCTCCTGGAGGCAGAGGAGGCGGCAATTCGCCGAATCCTCGATGGATGCAAACCAGACGGCAAGCAGAGGCCGCTTGCCTGCGCCTGGCGTGGTGCGCTTGAGCTGATGTTGGAGCTGGCGCTGGAAACGGCAATGCGGATGCGCGAGATTTACACGCTGACGCTCGACCAGATCGACATGGAGCGGCGAACCATTTTCTTGGACAAGACCAAGAATGGCGACAAGCGACAGGTGCCTTTGTCCAGCGTGGCACTGGCGGCACTCGTGCGCTACCGCGAGCAGGTAGCGGCCGGCGAGCGCGATATGTCAGGCTGGAACCATGAGGGCGACAGGTTGTTGCCGTGGTGGAGTGGCGCCAATAGCCCCGACGTGCTGCGGAAGACCACCGCGCTACTGTCGCGCCAGTACGCGCGGATTTTTGAGGCGGCCGGCTGCGGTGATCTGCGCTTCCACGATCTGCGCCATGAAGCGACGTGCCGGTTTTTCCTGAAAACAAAACTGTCCGACCTGCAAATCGCCAAAATCACCGGCCACAAAGACCCGCGAATGCTGGCTCGCTATGCCAATCTGCGCGGCAGCGAGCTGGCCGATCAGCTCTGGTAATGCAAAACGCCCCGGCTGGGGCGTTTTCAATTTCAGCACTTTGGCCGATCTACAGTCTCGGCGCACCCTGTTTGCGGTTGTACCGCTGTCATGCATTCCTCCTCGTATACCATGAGCAATACCTCCTCAACGGTAACGCCCCCGTAGTTACCACCAGCCTTCGACATGGCCGACGCCGTAAACTCGCCATCGTCGTCCATTCCCCATCCAGTAGGATTGTAAACAGTGAACGGCCGGGTGGATTTGATCTGTTCGCAGTTACAAGCCGCGATACCTATACGGACATAGCTCTCGATTTGCTCCGGCGTCATTCCGGCCACTGCGCTGTGGTCTGGGTTTACCTTTTCATAAACAATTGTCTTCATGCCGCTTTCTCCACTAAATCCAGATTGGGGTGCTCGCGACGGCGGGCGCTTCGCACGCCAGCAGCGCCGGCGGCTGTTTTGACTCGCTCCGTTTTGCGGCTCTGGCCTTCCGTCCGGACAGCATCCGCCATTGCCCGACGTGCATTGGTCTGGCGGCGGATTTCGTCGCGTAGGTAGGTCAGCACGTCATCGCGCAGGAACACCCAACCCTGGCCAATTTTGCAGCCTGGCAGCACGCCAGCATCTGCCAGCTGGCGCGCGGTTTCGGTGCCGATGTTCAGCGCGGTTGCCGCATCATCAAGAGTCATCGTGTCGTTTGTCATGGTCATTTTCCTTATTGTGCTGGCGGCCATAGGCGAGCGGCCTGGCCGGTTTTCAGAGGACGGCGCCCAATTGGTCGGATGGGCTGGCCGCTCGCCTATGGCCGCGGTGCGGCGGGTTGTTCAGATACCTTCCACCACCAGCTCCAGGCTGGTGCGTTCGTCGCCGGCGGCCAGAATTTGGAACCGCTCCCGGCCCTGGGCGTCGCGGCCGTTCGGGACGAGCTGGCGCTCCAGGGCGTTGCCGGCCAGCGCCAGGGCGTAGTGCTGCATTGGCATCACCTCGATGGACAGGCGCAGGACGATGAACGGGACATAGCCGGCGCCGGCCTGAGCCTCAGCGTTCATTTCGACATCGCGCAGTCGGCGCGCCATGCGCTCGGCGCGTTCGATGTTGCGTAGCTGGCTATTCACGGCGTCCAGCTCGGCGCGATAGCGGCCGTTGGCGGCCATCATCAGCCGGGTGTAGAGGTTGGTTTGCACTTCCATTGCGGCGGTGTTCATCGCGGTTGCTCCTGTTCGTTGGTATTTTTCTTCAATGCCAGCTCGCTCATTCGCGCCACCAGCTCGCTATACCGTTGTTCAGCTGGTTCAAAGTGCTTGGTCAGCGCACTGCGGGCTAGCTCTAATTCGCCGTCCTGCAGAAATCTGCAAACCACCACCGCGCTGCTGGTGCGTTCGCTTTTCACCTCCTCAAGGTCCGAAAGCAATGCCGTTAAAAGTTCGGTCCGGTTTGGTTCATTCATGCGTCCTCCTCGCCGCTCAGATGCGGCCTGCTTGGTTGATCCATTGCCGCGCCCTGGCGGTAGCCTGGGCGAGCTGCTGGGAAACGGTGATGCCAGGCCCGTGGCGCTCGGTGCTGCTGGCGCGGGCAGGGCGGGCGGCGCGCTCGGCGCGGGCGGCTTCCGCCTGGGCGCGCACCTGGGAAATCACGGCGATGCCGGCGCGGTGCGTCAGCCCAAGGTTGGCCGCCAGCCGGCTGTTGGCACGCTGCAAGCGCACGCGCTCGATACTGGCTTCGCGCTGGCGCTGGGCGTCCAGCTCGGCGGCCTCGATGCCGCGCTTGGCCCACTCGTGGACGAATTCGGGGAATGCCCGCAGATAGCGCTGATGGGCGTCCCACTCGCGGCGCGCGGCCAGCTGCTCGGCGGTGAGCAGTTCGCTGTCGTCGTCCTCGACATTCGCCTGAATCCGGTCTGCCGTGCCGAACATCCATTCGGGCTGGGCCGGCGCTGCCGGCGGCACTTCCAAAAACGTAGAGTTATTGACACGAGTCCAAGGGGCGGCGGCGCCGCCCTCAACCCCGTCAGCCTTGCGGCCGATGCGCCATTCGTGGACGCGGGTTTGTGCGAATTGGCCGCTTTCGCGCTCCACCACGCCGCGCACCTGGCGCTGGCCATCCTCGCCGTAACGGTTCTCTGCCGGCTCGCTGTCGCGGGCCACGCCCAGCGGCATGGCGGCGCGCTTGATGGCGTGGCCGCCCATCAGGTGGACGAAGCGCCCCCAGTTGCCGGTATCGGCGGCGATGGCGGCATGCATCAGCACGTCTTCGGCGTCGGCGGCCTGATAGTCCCAGCGGCGCAGCTCGCGCCACACGCCCACCGGCGGGCCGCCCACTTGCTGGAACTGGCGAATGCCCCAGGTGCTGGCCCAGGCATCCACGCGGCGCGCGGTAACGGTGGCGTCGGTGGCGGCGGATTGGTCCTTGCTCGCGCCGTCGTCCTTGCCGGCCTGGCCGGCGTGGTCCTGGGCTTCAAAGTCGATGCCCACGCTGTCGCCGTTGTGCTTGGCGCCGTCCACGTTTTTGGCGATGTACTTGGCGATGTAGCCGGCGGCGGTGCCGCGCTTCCAGTCGATGGCCTCGAATGCCACGCGCGCCTTGATGCCCTTCCACACCCAGCGGGGAGGATTGGCCCAGAAGTCGGCCTCGTTGCCGATCCTGGCGGCGATGTCGGCCAGCAAGCCCTTGGCGCCGGCGGCGCGCAACTGGCGCGCGGCGGCCATGGCTTCGCCCTTGGTTTGCAGGTAGTTCAGCCCCAGCTCGGCGCGGTCTTCGCGCACGGCATAGCGGGCGACGATGGCGCGGAATTTCTTGACCTTGTCCTTGGCCATGAACAGCAGCGCATGCAAGTGCGGCGTGCCGTCGTGGTGCGGCTCCGCCACGCGGAAGCCGAACGGCGCGATGCCGGCGCGCGCCATGGCGGCGGTAATGCGTGACCACACGCCGCCCAGGTAGTCGCGGGTGTCGATTGGCGTTTTGCCGGCGTACTTGGCATTGCGCCGGCCGCTCTTGGCGTGGCGCGGGTGGTATTTGCTCGGCGACGTAATGGTGATGAACTCGCCGGCGTACTCCAGGCCGACGGCGATATGCTCGAAACCGGCAATGCGGACCATCAGCTCGGCGCGGCGGATGGTGGGATTGCTGACGCTCAGCTCCGACAGCTGCTGCAGCGTGTATTCCTGGCCCAGCTCGTTGATGGCGGCCATCGCCTCCAGCAAGCCGCGGTTGCGGCGCTTTTGCTCGCGGCGGCGGGCGATGGCGTCATGGCTGGCATACAGGCCATGGCGGCGATGCACCAGGCCCAGCTGGATAGACAGGTGTTCGCTATGGCGGGCATTGGTCCGGCGCAGCGCGCGGCGCCACCACAGGCTGCACGCCACGCGGGCGGCCCGGCCTGCCTTGGTTTTGCCGCTTGGCGGGGCGACTCCGTAACGGGCGCAGTACTTCTCCAACTGCTCAATGTTCGCGCCGCGGCCGATCAGCTGGTCCGCCTCGAACGCGCGCTGCTTCGCAAACTCCACCAGTTCCATTTCGCACGCGCCCAAGGGCAAGGCGTGGCGAGGCATGAACGCGGTGAGGTCGCGTAGCCATTGGTCCGCCTCCCGCTGGCGGACATCGTCCTGCCAGGGCAGCAGCGCCAGCGGCCGGCCGCGTCGCTCGCACCACTCGCGGCCGATGGCTCGGCTCAGGTGGCGCGGGAAACGGTCCAGCAGCGGGAGGCGGGATTGCCAAGTCATGCCGCTTGCCCCCGCACCGCCTGCGGCTCGGCATGCAAGGGCAGGCCGCCGCGCGCGAGCCGGACTTCGGCCAAATTGCTTTCGTCCAGCATCGTTTCGATGTCGTACCACATCCTGCCCGGCTGCTGCATGAACAGCGCGCGCAGCCCCAGCCCATGCATGGCGATCAACTGGTTGATTTTTGCTTCCGTTTCCGCCAGCGTTTGAATGGCATCTTGGATTTGCGCCAGCGCATCTTTCCGAATCGCGTTTAGCACCTTGGCTTGCAGCGACTCGACCGACTCCAGCATCGGGCGGCGGGCTTGCGCCTGGCGCTCATCCATGCGGGCCAGCGCCTGCATGGCGATGTCGCGCGGCGCTACCGGCGCCAGCGGCGCGCGGCACAGGTCGCCCAGGGCTGGCATCACATGGCGGGCAAAGTCCTCGCCGTATTCGTAGTTTTCACGGGCTTCCATGTCGCACCTCACGCCGGCAGATACAGCTGAAGCAGGATCAGCGACAGCATGAACAGCGCCGCGCCCAGGTACTCCAGCCATTCGCGACGGCTGCTGAACTGGCGCAGGCGGCCGGCGGCATAGCCAGCGGAATAGCAGGCGGCGCCATTGCTGAAGCGGACGTAGCGCATCTTGCGGACGCGCAGCGCGGCGAGCTGTTGCGGGGCGGCGGCGGGCTGTTGCATGTCGTTCTCCTTTGGGGTGCTGCGTTTTTTGGGCGTAAAAAGCCCCCTCGCACTGCGCGGTGCGATTTTTTGGGGCGGGTGCTTCGGAGGAACTAGCCTAGGGAGCGGCTAGAAAAGTGAAATTTGATTATCGGGCTCACGTCTGGCCCGCTGCCGGTAGTGGTTCATTGCCTCTTGGCGGCGAGCGGCCGGGGATTGTGGCAACTTGGCTCGGTGCATGCTGGCAGGCAACAGCCCTTCAACCATCCAGTCCAGCCATTCCATCACCCCGCGTGGCTGAGTTCCGCAGACTTTGCAGATGGCGTAGATTTCACGCGTGGCCGGGGTCTGCTCCCTGCTGGTTCGAATGGTAAGGGCGGACTCGCCACAGGCCGGACAACGCATTGCAGTCATGACTAGACCCCCTTATTGCAAAAGACTTGGAACGTCAGGTGATTCATCTGTGTCACCTTGGCGCAGATGGCGTCGCGGATGGCCTCCAGGCGCTGGCGTTCCCGCTTGTCCACCTCGCCGTCGCGGGTGGCTTCGCGCCACTCACGGGCCAGGCAGCCCACTTCATCCACCAACTCCATGTAGACGCGCTGGATTTCCGCATCGTCTACCGTGTCGATGTCCGGCAGCGGCACGAACACGCCGCCGCTATCCGCCGCCACCGCCTCAGCGAAGATTGACGAACCGCTGAATGCCTGCATCTGCATCGCCTCATGCACGGAAACCGCCTGGCCCTTGCGCTCGTACACGCGGTTTTCCAGACCGTCCTTGCTGAAGCCCAGCGCCGCCGCCATGGCGGCCCAGCCGCCCGGCATGGCCTTGCACATCGTTTGGTATGCGGTTCTCAATCTGTCCATTTGCTGCTCCTGTCCACCAAACGGCTGCGGGTTCGGTGGTTATGCCGTAAGTGCTTTCAAGGTATCTTCTGCCCATGCTGTCAGGCCGTGCTGGGCCAGAAAGATGGGAAGAGCCACATCAACAAGTTCGCGGCCCAAATTGCTTTCCGTCATTTCCAGCATGCAGGCCAGCTCTGTGATGAGCAGTCGCTTAGCCGTTGGCACCCGAAACTGAACGGTTTTTGACTTGGCCACCCCGCGAGGTCCGTAAACCCGCTTTGCCTTCTGTGCGTTTGTGGACATATCGGCTAAGATGTTCGTGAATGTGAATACAAAGCGGATGGTACTTCGCGTTTGCGATAATTGCAAGCTTGTTTTTCGCGTATGCGTAGTTTTCTGCTGTCAGGAGTAAAGAATTGAGCTTCGGTGAACGACTGCGCGAAGAGAGAAATAGACTAGGCCTGATACAGTCAGATGCTGCCAAAGCTGGCGGCGTTGGCTTTACGGCCTACCATACCTATGAAAAAGGCGACAGATCGCCTAACGTTGAAGTCCTGCAAAAATGGCATGAGGCTGGCTTTGATGTGCTGTACCTTGTGACAGGAGTTCGCAACGGTGCCGCACTGTCAAACGAAGACAGCAGCCTCTTGGCTGATCTGAACCAGGTGGACGAGAAGGGGCGCGCCCTTGTCCGCGGCCTACTTGAAAACTACAAGCGCCTGTCGTAGCAGAGCAGGCATCACAAAGAAAAACGCCCGACATTGCACCGGGCGTTTTGCATGGACTCCCGCCTATTCAAGAGGGTCCACAGACAGGAACACCATACCCATCGACGGGATAGCGCTGATTTTGACTTGCTTGCCTTCCCGCGTCAGCGTTATCGGCTTGGGCTCGCTACGGTTTTTCTCAACATTGCGCGTCAGCTTGCGCATCGCACCGGTGAACCAATCTATCGCATTGTCCTTTTTGCCATTCCATTGAGGAAAGGTGTTGGCAAGAATCCCGGCCGCGTAAACGGCATTCTCCAAGACTGCCGCCTGGTCGTCGTTTGGCACGCCGAACATCAGCGTATATCGGGACAGATCGCTTGGATCGCCTATCGCCTCCAGCGTCATAATGGGATTGATGGTCAACAGCTCCCGGCGCGTGCCATCCCGCAGCGGCGAGTCTGTGCGCTGCTTTATCTCGATATCGCCAACCAGCTTCGACGCAGACATGCCGAGAGTCTTTGGCGGCGTCTTTTCTGCCGGCGGAGCTGCGGCAGGCTTAGGCGCTTCTACCGGCTTAGCCTCCGGTTTGACCGTTGGCGCAGCCACCTTATCAGCCTCCGCTTTTTGGGCTATGGCCTCGACCTTTTCAGGCTTCTTAGGCGGGGTGGGCAGCATGGAACCTGCTGTCATTACGAAGGCGAACACGGAGGCAATCAGCCCCAAGGGCACCACTACAAAGCCGCGATATTCCTTAGAACGCAACCATTTAGTAAGCAGCTTCCAGACCAGCACGGCAACGGCCAGACCCACGATTAAAATGAGAAAGTCTTTCATCACGAAGGCATTTGTTTGTTATTGGGATTTGCATTTTACATTTTTAGCTATTTGTATTCACATTTGAGCTACATGTGCTGAACAAATTGCTAGTCATGCACGCCTTCGGTCATGAAGTGCTGATAGCTGTGATGCAACGTAGCGGCGTAGGCGCTACGCATTCCCACAAAAAAAGCACCTCCAAGCAAGTGGTGCTTTTCATTGCGCTGACGAATGAATGAAGTACACAAGCCCACCCGGAGACAGGGGGCCAGCCGATGACCGCTAAGCCCTAAGCTCGTTCAGTGCTGCCCGTGCCAAGAAGCCCGAGCGGCTTTCGTACTCGGTGTGCGTCTCCACAAACGCATCGATGCGGCGGATCAGATTAGATGGCAGCGTGACGTTTACCTTGGTGGCCTTGCCCAGGTAGCGGACGATATCCACCTCCACCACCGCCCAGATATAGCCCTGGAATTCCGGCAGGCCGACATGGTCGGCCACCTGGCTGGCGGTGGGGATGTCGGCGCCGTCCTCGTCCAGCCCTTCAAGATGGAAGTCGATAGCCTCGCGCGCATTGCGGATGGCCTCGTCGATGGAGTCGCCGGCGGAGAAGCAGCCGGGCAAGTCTGGCACGGTGACGCCGTAGGCGTGGTCGGCGTCGCCTGGCTCAATGGCGATAGGAAATAACATGGTGGTTCCTCTTGGTGGCGGATGTCTGGCCGGAAAGCCAGCCCTTGCGGGCCGGCTCTGTTTTACTTCAATCCAGCTTGTTTCAGCATGCTGTTCCACGTTCCGATTTTGTAATCTTTGGTGGGGTGCTTGACTGTCACGCGGCCGGGTTTGCTGGGGTGCTTGAACTGGTGGTGGCTGCCCTTGCAGGCTACTTCAAACCATCCATCAGCTCTTAGCAACCTGATGAATTCCCGACTATCCATCCGCCTTCCTGCGTTGTTGTTGATGGGGTTACTATAACCCCGGTGTGGCTTGCTGTCAATAACTCCGGGGTTATTTGCGGCGAGAGGGCAAAAGAAAAGCCCCCGAATTTCGGGGGCTTGTTCATCCCCATGAAATGGGGAACGATTCGAATCTACTGCATCAATTGGTTCAACCACGCAATCGCTGGGAACGGCTGCTTTGTGTAGCGCCGTCTGGTTCATCCCTGCCTGTGCAGGGAACTACTTACCGATCGCCATCTACTGCGGTTCAACCCCGCGACGCGGGGAAAGGTTGCTGTATACCAGCGCCTACTGGTTCATCCCCGGCAACAGGGAACGATGCCATCATGCGCTCGTCATCGCCGGTCGTCAACTCCGGCCGCAGATAAGGCCGGACCAATGCCAGCGCATCGGCGAATCTGTTGTATGGTCGCGTGGCGCTGCTCCGGCAGCCCAAGCCAAGCCGGCTGGCTGCCTCCGCCGGCGTCAGACCTTCAACCGCAACCAGACGCGCGGCCTCGCGCCCCTGGCCACCAATGCCTGCCACGGTGGCCAACGCCTCGAACAGCTCAGGCGCTACCATTGCGCAGCTCTCCCAGCGCCACCGCCACCGCGTACAACTCACCCATGGCAATGGGGCGGAATTTGCGGTTTTCCGGACTGACGCGCCAGCCGAGAATCTGGCTATTGCTGACGGGCAGACCCACCCGCCGCAGCACACCGGCCAGCTCGCTGTCGCGGACCTCGCGCAGCAATCCCTTGTACACGTCGTTCAACTGCGCCCGGCCCAATTCCAGCGCCTCGGCATCCACCCCGGCGGCAAGCAAGGCTTGGCGCACGTCGGCCAGCGCGGCCTGCGGCAGATCCAGCGCGGCAGCGGCTGCATCCGCTCGGCCATCGACCGGAATCTCGTACAGTGTGCGGCCGTTGCGCTCCAGAATCGCCAACGGCCGGCTGGCGCGCAGATCGCCGCGCAGCAGCAGCGCGCGGAACGCGGCGGCGGCGATGAGTGGGTCGCGGACGGTCGCCAACTCCTCCTCGCGCCCGCCCGACTCTAGCAAGATTTTGTATTCGTCCAACGTAAACCCCTCAGGACAAAGCCCCGCCGACTGGCGGGGCGATTGTTCATCACATGGCCGGCAGACTCCAGCTGCTGGCGGCAATAGCCGCCAAACGCGCAGCCAGCCGGTCCTCCATTTCCGATTGCAGCCGGCGAGCATCCAGCAGCCGGCTTTCTGCTATCTCCAGCTGACGGCGCAACTCGTCCACCGCGCGGGCTGCCTGGAATGCCGCCTGCCGCACCGGCAACAATGCGTTCCGCGCAGCCACCTCTCGCGCTTGGCGCTCTTGCATGCTCCCCAGCCGGCGGGACACTTTGCAAGGATATTCCAACCCCTGAGCGTGGAAAAACTGGAACATGGCCTCGCTCTCCAGTCGCGCCAGCGCCACCGGCTCCCACGTGCCACGAGGGCAGATCAGCAACCGCCAGCCGCGGGCGCGGCCTTCGCCCCCCGCAGAGTGGCAGCTATTCCAGCGCACCGCCGGGTGCGCGCGCTCGGCGGCGGCGATCAGCGCCAGGATGATGTCTTGATCGTCCTGGTCTTCCACCTCCACGCCATCGACAAACACCTGGCGCACTATTTCAACGCGAATGTCGTCGTAATTCGGCTCCCGGCCCGCATCGCTGGACCAGTCTCGAACCAACTCGCGCAGGGCTTCGGTCAACTCGGCGGCGTATTGCTCAGCCTTAGCCAGGGTGGTGAAAGATTGGGCGGCGTCATCGCCCATGTCGTGGTTGGTTTGGCTGGCGGTGAATTGGATCTGGTATTGCATGGTTTTCTCCTGTCCCCAGCACCCTGGGGAGGGGTAGGCCGCACCGTTGCGGCCATGGCTTCACTATACGCCGTTGCATGATTAATGCAACAGAATTCCACTGTCCTTTCGTGCAGGTGCAGCTATCCCGCCATATCTTCAAGCCGTGCCTCCAGCTCCAGCGCCGTGGTATAGCCGCCGTCGCCCAGCTGGTGGGTGACTTTCTTCAGCACCCAGCCGGTGGCGTCGATGACGGGCTTGAACCCTTGCACCTGGGCGGGCAGCTCCGGGAACAGCTCGGGGCGGCCTTCGGCCAGGGTGATGGAGAATTCGGCGACGCCGCGTTGCAGCTTCTGCCAGGCGGCTTTCGCGCCCTGGGTGGCGGTGGCCTCGCTGACGTAAACGTGGCGCAAAACCTTGATGTTTTCGCTGCTGGGTTCGATGCCCTTCGCCTGAATGGCGGTCAGCTTGGTGCGCTTGCTCTTGCGGCCCAGCTTGGTGACGGTGGCGCGGCGTTCAAACTTGGTGTCCTTGTTGACGATGACTTCGCCCTTTTTCGCGCCGCGCGTATCGTGCCAGTAGGCTTTTACCGCGGTGTAGGCATTGCGGTCGGCGACGCTGAAGCGGTGATTGTCGCCGGACTGGCGCAGGATCAGGCAGGCGGGGAAGGGGTGGCCGGTGACGGTTTCCGCATCGCCCGCCTTGCAAAACACTAGCCGGCCGGATTTGACGGTGGCCACCGCGTCGTATTGCTTGGCCAGGCGAGTCAACAGGTTGGCGTCGCTCTCGCTGGTCTGATCGATGTGCTCCACCTTTTGCCGGGCCAGCCAGGTGGGAATGGCTGGCGTCAGCCCGTTCGCCTTGGCGATGGCCTTGACGATGGCGCCCAGGGTGGTCTTGTGCCAGCTCTTTTCCCGCTTGGTGGCGATGCCGGCGCGCAGGTCGGTGGCGCGGGCGCGTAGCGTGAGGGTGTCCGGCGCGCCGGTATGCTCCACCTCATCGACAATGTAACTGCCCTTGTCCACCAGCGCCGCGCCGGTCCAGCCGATGGCCAGGCTGATGGTGACGCCGCGCTCTGGGATGTCCAGCTGGCCGCCGCTATCGTCCAGCACGATGTCCAGCTGGTCGGCCTCGAATCCGCGGTTATCGGTAAGCGTCAGGCTCATCAGCAGCGGCTCCAGTTTGGCGGTGATGTCGCGCCCTGCCAGCAGCAGCTGGCAAGCCGGACGCTTGGGCTGCGACAGGCCCAGGGCGTTGGTGGCGCTGTCGGCCAGGCCGCCGACGGCATCGCCCAGCTGGCCGGCCAGGTTGTCCAGCTGGTCCGCGCCCTGTTGCAGCATGTCGCCGGCGGCGCCGGCCACGTCCGCAGCATCGTCAAACAGGCTCATAGCGCCAGCTCCAGCACGCCGCGCGCCAGCGCGCCCAGGCTATCCAGCAGGCTGTCATCCACGCGCTTCAACGCCAGCGTGAAATCCAGCGCGCGGGCCTTGCCATCGCTGAAGAAGTCCTGGCGGGTGATGTCCAGGGACTCCACCACGTAGAACCCATATATCGCGCCGGTTCCCTCGATCAGCGGCCAAGCTTTGCCCTGATCGGCCATCAGCTTCAGCAGCGCCAGCGAGGTATCGCCGCCGGTCAACTCCGGCAGCAGCCGGCCAGACAGGGAAATGGTTTCCTCGTCCGCGCCCAGGAACTGGTACGCCGGCCGGCGGCCGACGCGGCCATTCGCTGGCCAGCGCCAGGCGTATTTCTGCTTGAAGTCCTGATAGGGCAGGGTGTCCATCATGAAAACGAACAGGCCCAGCGCCATCATCGGCATTTTGACGGGTCCGATGTTGAGCATTAGTCGATGTCTCCCAGGTAAGAGCGGCGGCGCGCGGCCTGCTGGCTGGCTGACGTCGCCAGCGCTTGCGCCACCTGGCGTTGCACCAGGGCGGCGAGCTGCTGCTCGTTCATGCCTGGCGCGGCGTGGATGTTGATAGTGATGGCCGGGGCTGGCGCCGCCATGGCCGGCGCGCGCGCGGACAGGGGCGGCCGGTTGTCCAGCGAGCCGGCCAGCGCCGGGCCGGCAGTTAGCGCGATGCCGGCGCCGGCGGCGGTCAGCCGCTTGGCGGTGTCGCGCATGCTGGCCAGCGGCCCGGCCTGGCCCTTGTCGATGCCCTGCTCCAGGCCGGCCATGGTGTAGCCGCCCAGCTGGGCCATGACGCGGGACGGCGAATGGATGTCGAGCGCGGACTTCAGGGCCGAAACCATGGTATCGCCTATGCCGCCCAGGGTATCCCGCAGCGCGGTTAGCCGGCTCATCACGCCGCCAATCAGGCCATCAATCGCCATGCGGCCCAGCTCCGCCAGGCGCGCGCCCATGCCGCCCAGGAATCCGGTGATGGTGTCCCAATGCTTGATGACGAGGCCGGGCAGGGTCCAATTCAGGAACCAGTCCGCTATCACCTTGCCGGCGCCGGTGGCCTTGGCGCTGATCCAGTCCCAGGCCACTTGTGTGGCCGACTGGATCACGTCCCAATGCTTGATGACGCGGCCGGCCGGCGTCCAGTTGAGGAACCAGTCCGTAATCACGCCGGCGGCGGCTACGATGATGCCCTTCAGCTTGTCCCACAGCGCTGCGGTGATTTTACAGATGTCTTCCCAATGGCGGACGATGAAGCCTACCGGCGTCCAATTCATCAGGTAGCCGGTGATCCAGCCGCAGACGGTGGAAAACACCGCCTTGACGCCTTCCCACAGCGCGGCGAACTTGGGGCCGATCCAGTCCCAATTTTTCCAGATCAGGTACGCCGCGGCGGCGATGGCCGTTACTACCAGGCCAATGGGGTTCATCAGGAAGACGCGGCCCACCCACATGAACACTTTGCCCAGCATGCCCAGCCCGCCGCCAAGCAAGGACAGCGCGCCGCGCAGCAGCCCAAACACGCCGCCCAGCGAACCCATGACGATAGACGCCTTGGACATGACCAGGCCCAGCATGGCGAACGGCCCCATGACCGCGGCGGCGGCCAGCGCCAGCGCGCCCAGCCCGGCCAGCAACAGGCCGGTGATGGCGATGGTTTTCATGATGGCACTAGCCAGCTCGGGGTTTTCCTTGGCCCAGGCGCCCAGCTTTTCCGACAGGGTGCCGATCCATTCCGCCGCCGCTTTCATCTCCGGGCCGATGGCTTCGCCAAAGCGGACCATGGCATTTGTGAAGGTGCCGGATGCCGCGTCCCATAGGTTTTTCAGGGTGCCAAGCTGCTGGTTGACGCGCGCTTGCAGACTGGCTTGTGCCGCCAGGTTTTGCACCACGTCCTGATAGCCGTCCTTGCCTTTTTCGATGATCTTGGACAGGACTTCGCTGGTTTCCTTATCGGTTCCGAAAATATCCTGCAACACGGCTATGCGGTTGACGGTATTCAGTTTTTTCAACTGGCTGAGCTTGGCCATCATCTTGTCCAGGCCGCCGAACTCCCCCTTGCCATTGGTAAAGTCCAGGTCCAGCGCAATGCCCTTTTTCTTGCGCAATTCTTTCTGAACTTTTTTGATCTTGTCCACGCTGAGGCTGGCGGCGATGACTTTGCGAATGGCGTTGCCGGCTGACTCTCCGCGCATGCCCGCCTGATCCATCATCACGACGAACGGGGCGAAAGCTTTCGCCCCCGCCAGCCCTTTGACCTTGACCATGTCCATGGCTGCGCCCAAGCCCTTGTAGGCTTCCAGCATGTTGTCCGGATCCACGCCGGCGTAAAAGCCGCGTTGGATCATGTCCACCAGGCCCATCATGTCTTTTTCGCTGGTGCGGGTGGCATCTTGCAGCTTGGCGGTGAATTCCGCAGCCGCCTCCGGTGTCATCTTGAGCTGTACGCCCAGGTAGGCCGCCGCTTCTCCCAAGCCGCCCAGGACGGCCTGAGCGCTCATGCCCTGGCGTTGCAGCATCGTCATCATGTTCTGGAAATCGGCGGTGGTGCCGGGTAGGCGGTCGCCCAGCTTTTGAGCCAGGTTGTTGATTTGCTCAAACTCCGGCGGAACCACGCCACCGGCACGCATCATCGCGCCTTTCAGCTGCGTAGCCGCATCTTCTGCTTCCGCATAGGCCATGACTGGCAAAGACATCGCGCCGCCAATCGCCGCGCCACCGGCAGCGGCTTTCACGCCAGCGCCGGCCACCTTGTCGCGGATGGCGAGATGCCGGCCATAGCGTTGCTGCGCATCGTTGAGCTGACGCTGTCGCTTGGCCACGGCGTCCAGCTTGGCCTGACGCGCCCCAAGCGCGCGGTTGGTTTCCTGAATACGGGCGGCGAGGGCGGTTTCCGTGGCGGACAGTTGGCGGGTGTCGATACCTTCCTTTTGCAGCGCGCCAGAGGCGGCACGCGCGGCATCCAGGCGCTTGCGGTGGGCGAGGGTGAGTTTGTCGACGGCGCGCTCGGCGGCGGCGTATTCGCGGGACAGCTTGAGGCTGGCGCCGCCGGCCTGCTCCATCTGGCGGCGGACATCCTCCAGCCGCTGCTTGGCGCCTTGCAGCGCCTGGCCGGTGTCCTTGCTTTCCTTGGTGAGTTTGCGGAAGGCGTCGATGCTGTTTTGCGTGGCTTGAAGCTGCTTGAGTTGGTCGCGGTTTTCCTTGACGGCGCGCGCCAGCTCTTTGTTGCCAGCCATGGCTTGCTTGAGCGGCCGTGTCAGCTTGTCCACGGCCGCCAGGATGACTTCCAGTTTCAGCTGGCTATTCATTGTCGGCGGCTCCTGATCTTAGGCGGGCCGCCTCGCGCCAGCTGGCCAGCTCAGCCAGCGGCATGGCGCCATAGGCTGAGGGCGGCCAATGAAAAATGGTGGCGATATCGGCGATGGCGTCGTCTACGCTGCCGGGGAGGGGCTGGCTTGCAGCTCCGATTTCTTCAACAAAAAACCGGCCACCACGGTGGCGCATTGCAGCAGGTCGGCCGGGTCCAGCCGCTTGGCCTCTTCTTCCGTCAGCGCCGGCATCGACAGGCGCGGCAGCAGCTTGATGGCGGCGTCCACGTCCATCTGCAGCACGTCGGCCAGCTTGAGGCCGCGCAGCTCGCCGGCGCCAGGGCGGCGCAGCTCAATGGTGTCGATCAGGGTTTCGCCGCGTTGGATGGGGGCGTCCAGCTTGATGGTGTTTTCGTTCATGGTGCGGGGTTCCTATGCGTGAGGGCAGCCCGCCGACGGCGGGCATGTTGGGTTATAAGCCGACGTTGGCGCGGTGCTGGGCCATGCGGTCTTGGCCGGCCACCTTGAACACGTCGTTGACGATGTCGATTTCAATCAGCTCTTTGCCGTCCATGATCCATTTCAGGTAGGTCAGGTCGGTTTTCACTTTGAACTCGCCGTTCTCGCCGGCCTTGGCGTCGCCGGGGTCCAGATCGTTATGGCGGCCGGCGGCGACGATTTCGACGGCGTGGCTTTCCCCGGTGGCTTCGTTGGCATAGCTGCCCATCCAGCGCAGCTTGGCGGCGTCGTGTTTATCCGCGCCGAAGGTGGCGATGATTTCGGGAATGGGGCCGTTGTAGGTGTGCTCCAGCTCCAGCTTCTCCACTCCCCTCAGCAGCGCCACCGGGCCAATCATGCCGGCCCCCGAGTAGTCCTCGGTTTTCATCTTGAGCGCGGGCAGCTTGACCGACAGGCATTCGGCAATGAAGGACATGCCGTCGTTGAACAGGTTGAACTTGCGCAGGGTGCGCGGCAGTGCGGCCATGATTTCTCCTTTACGCCGCCGCCTTGGCGGCAAAGTCCATCAGGTATTCGTCGGTGATTTCCTGCTGGAATTGCAGGTTTTCCAGCGGCGGAACCGGGGTGTATTTGTAGCTAATGCGCAGCTGGCCATCCTTGAGGGTGTCCTTGCTGTTGAGGTCGGCCGGCAGCCAGGCGCTGAAGCCCAGCAGATAGCCGCGCGTCACCAAATCCCGGCCCTTGGCGTTGATGCCGTCCAGGATGTCGCGGACCAGTACCGGCGTCATCGGCTGGTCCATCGCCCACATATGCGACTCGGCGATGGTGTCGGCCAGCACCTGGGCGGTGCGGGTGTAGGACTCGAACGCGAACAGCGGGTCGGCGCTGCACGTGCGGTTGCCCCAAAAGCGGAAGCCGTCGCGGCGGATCAGCGTGGTGATGGCTTTTTCGTTGAGGTAGCCGGCGTCGGTGGCAGGCTCTTGCAAATCCCAATACACGTCCTGGCTGATGCCGGTGACGCCTTGCACCAGGGCATTGGACAAGGTCTTGTGCCAGCCGATGGACTCATCCAGCGCGGCGCGCAGGCCGGCGGCGCAGGCCGTCACCGGGACGATGGCATCGGCCGCGGCGGCGCTGTCGAAGGCGAGGAACTGCGGCCAGATCAGCATCAGCTCGCGCTGGCCGAAGTTGGCGCGGTAGGCAGCGACGTCTTCCTTGGTCTTGCAGCCCCAGGCGTAGACATAAGCGAAGGCGCGCAGCTTGGCGGCGATGGCGGCCATTTCCGTGGCGACGGGCAGCGAGTCCAGGCCGGGCGCTACCAGAATGCGCGGGCGAACGGCTACCCGCTGCTGAGCGGTGAGCAAGGCGCGCAGGCCGGTGTATTGGCCGGCCGGGGTCGTGGTGCCGATGGTCAGCGCCGATTGCTCGGCCTCGTCCTTGCCGGTTTTGACGCGCACCACCACAACCAGCGGCCGGGCGTTGGCGTCGATGGCGGTCAACGCGCGGCGCAGCGTTCCTTTGCTGCCGGCCTTGCCGATGGCGGCCTTCAGGTCGGTCAGCAAGACGGCGGTGTCCAACGGGAAGGCGTCGGCGTCGGCATCGTCCGCCGTGCAGACCATGCCGATGACGGCGGTGGAGATGGTGCGAATGGTCCGGGTGCCGGCGGTGGCTTCGACAACCCGCACGCCGTGGTGGAAATCTTTCATAGCTCGGTCTCCGGGTGAGGTTCCGAGCATGTTGCCGGCTATATTCTGTTAAGTCGTGTTGTGCTTGTTGTATGAGCGCATGGCACAACCTAGCATAGAATTTGACCGTATTTTTACGTATGACTTTATGCCCTTTCCCGTGTCCGACCTGATCCAGCGCTTTCTGGAGACGGCGGACGCTCGGGATATGCTCACGTTGTTGGATGGCATGGCGAAAATAGCGAAAGAGGATGCTCCGATGCACTTACGGGCTGGCCTGGCGGAGGATTTGCGCCAGCTACTGGCTGACGCGTCTTTGCGCCAGCAGATGCAGGCCCGGCAATTAGGACAGTTAACCGATTCCGAAGTATCCGTAGTTTTACTTATCGCCGCCGGCCAGAGTTACCGCGATGCCGCGCTAGCATTGGGCATCACGGAACGCACCATCCGCGCGCACGTTGAAAATTCCTTTAGAAAACTTGGGCTTAAGTCCGAAGGCAGCAAGCGGCTGGACTCTCGCTTGCTCGTTGCACATATTTTTTTGCCTGATCTTATGCAACGCATTGGCTTAAACGCCAATATCCAGGCGAGCGCCATTCCATAAAATAGCGGCATAGCATTTCATGCTGAGAAATGCAGAAAAAAAGGAAACAAAATGCACAGCCGCGACGACGCACACATATTGAATCCCCTGATTGGCCAAGACCCACGCGAAACGCTGGAAAACCTCTGCGTCTGTCTGGCGCACCTGGGCCAGACGCTGGCCAGCCACCACGAAGACCCGTCCATCCATTTCATTGCCACCAGCGCCGCGGCGGCGTTGAGGTTTGAGGCCGGGCAAATCGCCGCCTGAAGGTAGCCCCCATGAAAGAACAAGCCCCGCAGACGCGGGGCTTTTTCATTGCGCGGCCGGCGCCGGCGGCCAGGTTATCGTCGCCGGGTAGTCAGGCTGCAGCGGCACTCGGGACAACTCCACCCGATAGCGTCGCCAGGCTGCCAGCCGCTCGGACTCGGCCGGCGTTGCTATGGCCAGGTCAGCAGCATCTTGTAGCGGCACGATGGCGGCGTCCGCCTGGCCGCGCCGGGCGGCGATGTCCGATTCCGCCGCGGCGCGTTGTGCAGCCAACGCGGCAGCGTGGTCAACGCGCCAGCTCGCGCCATCCCACACGCCAAAGGGCGGCGGCGCCAACTCGGTCGCGCCCAGCGCCTGCGGTGTGTCGCCCAGTTGCGCGGCAATCGGCTGCGCCGTGGCGGTATCCCACAGCGGCACCGCGCGCCAGTCCGGCAGCAGCTGCCAGCCGCCGCCCAGGATGCAATGGGCGGGAATGCGGCCATCGTCGGTACGCCACGCCGCAGCCTGACGTGAGGCGGCCGGCGGCGGCGCATCCGCAGCAGCCCAGGCAGGGACAAGATAGACCTCCTCCTCCAGCTCCAGCGGCGAGCGTTGCGCAGTCGTTTGCCCGACATATTCGCCAGTATCGGCGCTATAGCAATACACGATTTTTTTATCAGCCATGGGGTTCTCCTCAGATTTTGATGCAGGCCAGGAGCGCGATATTTCGGGGGCGGGACTCACTGCCGCCGGAGCCATACGTGGCATAACGAAGCTGCCGGCCCGTGCCGAATTCGGTTAAAAATTCATTGGATGTGTGCCTGGCGCCGGCATCCAAGCCGGTGCCGCCGTTGTCGGTGCGCACGGTATCCCCACCCGTTGTCGAGCCGGGTGTCGGGATGGCGTGATCGTGCCAGAGGTTTTGAGACGCCTGGCCGGACCCGAACACACGGGAGGCATCGACGTTGCGCCCGGCATCCCAACCGCGGACGAACTCCCCTCGCAGGTCAGGGACGCCAAACGTAGTCCGGCCGTCGCCGGCTCCGAACCGGTCACCAATGGCAGCAAACAACGCGGCATAGGCAGTCCGCGAGACATCCTGAGCGCCGGCGCAGATGAGCCAGCCAGGCGGCGGCGTATCGCGGGCGAAATAGGCGATTTGACCAGGCGGCGTCGCGGCGGCAATGCCATCCTGAATGGCGGCCGCATCTGCCAGGCGCCGCCAGGGGTTCCATCGCCCCTGATAGCGGCAGCGGTGCCAAAATCCCCCATCGGCAAACGCCTGATAGGTGTGATAGACCATCTCGCCGGCCGCCCTCACGGTCAGTTGGCCGGCCTGCGGGCAGGGCCAGTTCTTGCCCTTGCTGGCATTGTCGTTGGCGGGGTTGTGGTAGATGCCGCTGGCGATTAAGGTGTCCAGATCCACCGGCGCCGCGATATCCGCCTGCAACGGCAGCGCGTCGGTGATGCCATAGCCTGCCAGTGTAGTGGCCTTGTCGGCTTTGTTTGCAACTTGGCCCGCCTGATCGCTTACCACCGATGCCGCCGCAAATTTCTCATGTAGCCATCCGTACTTTTTGGAGTAAATCTCCCCGCTGGCGCCTACCGCCAGGGCTTCGATATTGTCGATTTTCAGCATGAGCTTGGACGATCCGCTTCCCGGTCGGCTGCTTTGTGCGGCAAACAACCCCGTATCGCCATCTTCGTCAAACGCAAAACCAGCGGTCGCAGTGTCGCCGCCCAAATCGGCGGGGTCTCCCTTATTGGCTCGGAATGCCGCCCCCCATACGCGCTTTGCCGGGTCGCGCCAGGCCGTATCTGTAATGCCATAGCCCTCCATTGTTGATGGCCGGCCGGTGATCTTGCCCCAGTCCAGCGCCGGCACGTCGGCTGCCGCCATCTGCCGGCCGGCGATGACGCGGCCCTTGGCATCGACCGTCACCATGCCATAGCTGCCGGCGCCGACGCCGGTATTGGCCAGCGTCAGCGCGCCGCTGGCATTGCCGCTGCCGTCGAACGTCACGGACCATGCGCCATCGCCCGTCATGGCCAAGTTGCGCGGCGAGGCCAGGCGGTCGGCGCGCTCGGCGCTTTTGGCTGCCAGCGCGCCGGATACCAGGTCGTCGATTCGTTTCTTGAGAAACCCCGTCCGCTCTACCAACTGCTCAGCCTGGCGGTTCGAGATGCCACCCGCGCCGGCCCTGACGCGGTCGGTCAATTCCAGTTGGTAAACGGGGGGGAACTTCGGCTCGGCCGGTTCTTTCAGGTCTGCCATTTATGCCACTCCGAATGTGTAGCCGCCATCGTAGGCGGCCATGTCGTTGTAAATCAGTTCCGCGCCGCCGAAGTCCAGCCCCCACAACAGGCAGCGGGCCGGGGCGATGTCGGCCAGCAGCGCGCGGGCGGCGGCGGCCTGCTCGACGCTCAGCAGCTTGTCGATGCGGACGCGGTATTCCGCCCAGCCGTCCGGGTCGCCGTAGCTGGCGAAACCGTCGTAGGCCACCGTGTTGTCGTAGCGGTAGCCGCCTGTCCCTTCATCAATCTGCACTTCGCCCAGGCCCAGGTCGCGGAACACCTGGCGCACGGCGGAAAGCGTTCCCTTGCGGCGGTGCACATCGACCGACGACGCCACCAGCGCGCGGCGTTCCTCCTCTGTCCGGGCCGCATCGAATTGTTCGACGCTGCGCTCCCAGGCCAGCCACGGCAGCAGCGCCGGCGGGCAGCGCGCGCTGTCGGCCAGGCCGCGCAATGCGGTCGTGTTCAGGTCCAGCGCCAGCATGTCGGCCAGCGCGGCTTCCAGCGGCGTGCGATTGGGGGGCAGCAGCTGGCGGCTCATGCGGGCGTCACCATGATGGATGCGCAGTCGGGATAGCGGCCGACCTGGCCCAGCACATCGGCGGCCGGGCTGACGATGGCGACGCGCTCCACGCCGTCCACATGCAGCGCGGCGTCTATCGCAGAGCGCGGCACGCCGCCACCAATGCGGCGGCGCGCGGCCAGCATCTTGGCCAGGCGCTGCGCGGCGCCGGCCGCGCCGCCGCTGAGCGCTTCGCCGCCTGGCTGGTAGGTGATGTCGGCGCGGATGTCGAATGCCAGCGGCGTGGCGGCGGCCGTGGTGACGGTGTCGCACAGCGGGCGGATGGTTTCCGCGTTGAGCGCGGCGGCCACGGTATCCAGCAGCGCCTGGCTGGCCATGCCGTCGCGGCCCAGCAGCCAGACCCGCACCTGGCCCGGCGCCGGGCTGTCGATATCGACATCGGCCACGTCGGCCGACGCGCTCAGCGCGTGAAAGCGGTACGCGCCGCGCGGGCCGCCGGCGGCCAGTCCTTCCAGCGCCATCTGGGCGCGATAGCGCAGGCGCGCATCCGTTTCCCATTCCGCCGAGGTCGGCGGCGTGGTGGTGGGGTCTGCCGGGCGCACCAGCAAGCGCCGCACGCCGTAGTCGGCGGCGCGGTGGTCCAGATCGGATTTCTCCGCGTAGGCGAGCATGGACGCCTTGGCGGCGTCGTTGATGCGCTGGCGCGCGGTCAACTCGATGTAGGCGGCCAGCTGGCTCAGCATCGTCACCGGTTCGCTATCCAGTTGCAGCGCCGCGGCGATGGCGGCGCGCATGTCTGCCGGCACGGCCGCCAGCAGCTTGGCCTTCTTTTGCTCGAACAGGGTTTCATAGTCCAGCGGCTCGATGACGGCCGGCGGCGGCAGCGCGGCAAGGTCAATCGTCATGGCGTTAGCTCCTGATAGGGATGTCATAAGCCAGCGGCTTGCCGCTGTCGCGGCGGCGGCCGGCTATGTGGATGGTCAGCGCGCCGGCGGCATCGCCCTGGCCCACCATCAGTCGGATGGCGGACAGCTCGATGCGCGGCTCCCAGGCGGCCACCGCCATGACGCTGGCCGCCATGGCCTGCATGCGGGTTCGGCCGTTGAGCGGCTGGTCCATCAGCTCCGGCAGCAGCGAGCCAAATTCGCGGCGCTGGATGCGCGAGCCGCGCGGCGTGGTCAGGATGCGGGCAATGGATTGGCGGATGTGGTCGGCGTCGCTGATGGCGTGGCCGGTTTGCGGGTTCATGCCGGTATAGCTGCTCATTGGGGCTTTCCTACATTGCCGCCGTGCGGGTCGGGGTGGGTGTGGCTGTGCAGTGTCACGCCGTTGGACGACAACGCGCCGCCGCTATGGGTGATGGTGCCGCTGATGGTGGTGGACGCGCCGCCGGCGCCGCCCGATCCCGCCATGCCGGCGAGGTAGCTGAACAGGCCCGCTATGGTGGCCTTCGCCTTGGCCAGCACATCGCCCAGCACGATCAGCCGGCCGTTGATGGTGACGTTGCCGGTAAACAGCGACTCGGGACAATCCACGGTGACGCGCTGCGCCGCCTGCACCTGGGCAGTTTGAACGCCGGTGACGGACAGGGCGCCGGTGGCATGGTTGTAGAGGATGCGGGCGCCGTCCGGGTAGACGCGCAGATGCTCGTCCGGGCTGCTGCTGGGCGCGTCGAACTGGTCGGAATAGATGGCCAGCAGCGCGAAGCCGCCGGCCGGGTCGCCGCTGGGGCAGAGCAGCACAACCTGTTCGCCCACGGTGGGCGGGTTCCACTCCCGCGTTTCGCCGGCGCGGCCGACGCTCCAGGGCAGCCAGTTGCTGGCCAGCTCGCCGCTTTTGACGCGGACGCGGCGGGCGTCGTGGTCCACTTCGGCGATGGTGCCGTAGCGAATCAGCGATTCAATGCGTCGAATGAGGTCTGCGATATCGTCCATGCCGGCCAGTTTGCACAGGCCGGCGTGGGGTGTCGCGCGGTGGGTGTTGTGCCGCTTCGCCGCACAACACCCGCTATGCCGCAAGCGGCTGGCCATCCTCCAATGCCAGTTGCGCTTGATGGTAGATATCCGGTTCCAGCTCGCAGCCGGTGGCGGATAGGCCAAGATTGCGCGCGGCCACCAGCGTGGCGCCGCCGCCGGCGAACGGGTCTAGCACATGGCCGCCATTGCCGGCCAGTTTGCATAGTTCCTCCATCACGGCCACCGGCTTGGCTGTGATGTGGTAGGTCTTGGTCGGCTTGCGTCCTTGAAAAACGCCGGGTAGGTAGATATCCGCCTTGCGCATCTTGCCCTTACTGGCCCACACGATGAATTCAGCCTGCTGTTTCATCCCGCCTTGGCGCGGTCTGGCGCCACCGTTGGTTTTATCCCAGGCCGCCACGCCTTGCCAGATGAAGCCGGCCATCTGCATTGCATCAGTCAGGGTGGGCAGCTGTCGCCAATCGATGAAGACGGCGATCAGGTGGCCATCCTTCAGCACGCGGTGACATTCGGTCAGCCACTCCACGCACCATCTGCACCAGCTGCGCTGGTCTTTGTTGTCGTGGGCGAATTGGTGCGTGGCTCGCTGAACATCATTGCCCAGGTATTTGGTGGCCGGCGGTTGCTGTCGCGTGCCTACATGCAGGCCACCAGAGGAATACGGAGGGTCGGTCAGGATCAGTTCAAAGTGATTGGCGGGGAGGGTCGGGAGAAAACGCAGACAATCGGCGTTGTGCAGCTGGATGGACATGAAGTTCCTTGTGTTGCGGGTGTTACGGGTATGGCGGTGTTACTTGGCGAGGTGATCCAACACCTTGGAATGGATCAGCTCGAAATCAGGTTGGCTCAGCCCCAGCAGTTCGCGTGCCGGGTATTGCGCTTCGCGGGTGGTATGGCGGCTGATGCGGTCGCGTAGGCCGTATTGATGGACGCGGGCGATGCGTTCCACCTGGCGCAGAAAGCCGACCTCCACGCCGCCGACGCTGGCCTCGATCTTGAGCCAGCGCGCGCCGCGCAGCTTGGTGAACATCTGGCTGCGGATACGGCCCTTTTGCTCGCGGTATTGCGGCCGGCGCGGCGCGAAGCCGCTGCCGTCCGGGTTCTGCTGGGCGGCGATGCGCTTTTGCTGGCTCTGCCGCAGCGCGTGGCCGATTTCGCGGGCCAGGCTGCGGCGGGCGCCGGTGTCCAACTGGTGGATCAGCGCGCCCAGCTCGGCGTCCAGGCGGGCCAGGCTCATGGCTGCGCCTCGGCGACAATGACCAGCCGGCCGGCCATTGCGTCGCCTTCCCACGGCGCGGGCGGCTCGCCATAGTGGGTGGCGGTGATGTTGCCATCCTCGCCGACTTCCACGCGCACGCCTTCGGACAGTTGCAGGGTGAACTGCACATCCACGGTGGTGGCGCTGATCCATTCCACCGCAAAGCGGAAACCCCGCTCCAGCGCCTCCGGGTTTTGCATGAGCGGCGGCTCGTTCTGCTCGATCCAGGCCCGCAGCGGGATGATGAGCTGGTCCAGGTGGCCGGCAAAGTCGATGACGGTGATTTTCAGCTTGTAGCGATAGCCGAAGTTCAGCCGGCCAGGCGCGGTGACGATGCCGCCATCCTCCACCAGCATGATGAGGCGGTCGGGGTTGTCACGCAGCTCGGGCAAAGCGGCCTCGATGGCGCGGCGCAGGTCAGCGGGCTTGTTCATGATCTTCCTGGCACTGCACGCAGCGGGTGCAGCCGGCGACGATGCGCTGGCGCGCTTCGGGTATCGGCTCGGCGCAATCTTCGCAGTGGCTCAGGCTGGCGCCGTGGGCGAGGTTGGCGAATTGGCGGGCGAGGGCTTCATCGCGCTGGCGTTGCTCCAGCGCCTGGGCGCGGTCGTAAAAGTCAGTCATGGCTGTTGGCATTGGATGATGTGGTCGATCTGCGCGGCGCAATCCTCAAGCGCCGCCCGGTGTTGTTGCCAGCTGTTGGCCAGCTGTTGGTTGGTCGTCGGCGCCAGCGCCGGCAGCGCGCAAGCCGTCACCGTCGGGCAGCGCTGGATCAGCAGCGGGCGCGGCGGCGCGGCCGGTGGTGTCGAACAGGCGGGCAACAGGGCCAGGGATAGCAGCGCTACCCCAGGCGACAGCGTCAGGCGTGGCATGGATGGCGGCCTCCAGTTTCGCCGCGGCGGCGGCGTGTTGACGGGATAGGGCGGACAGCTGGCCGGCCAGCTCGCGGCCGGCGGCGATCTGCAGCTTGATGTCGATATCCTGGGCGGCCAGCTGCTCGCCCTGGGCGCGGTTGCGTTCGGCCAGCGTGGCGGCGTCGCGTTGGGCGGCCACGAGGTCGGCCGCCTGGCGCTGAAGCAAGGCGTGCTGCTGCCAGAGGGCGAAGCCGGCCAGCAGCGTGGCGGCGATCAGGACGACGGCCAGGACGCGGCGGGCAAAAGTCAGCAGGGCGTCGGCGATCATGCGGCCAGCCTTTCCGCCCGCGCGTAGGCGGCGGCGAGCTTGGCGTCATAGAGGTTTTCGCGGTAGGCCGGGCCGTTGTAGAGCCGGGCCACATCCGCCCAACGCTTGGCTTGCAGGGCTTTCAACAATGCAGGCTCAGCCAGGATGAAGCGCACGAAGGCGTCGAGCTGGGCCGGCTCGCCGGATTCCATCGCCAAGCGCCATTCGGCGGCGCTGGCATAGCCCAGCCGCTGCCAGTGATAGCCCATGAGCTGGAATGCGCCCCAGCTGCAAGACTCGATGGCCAGCTGTTCGCCGCCCATGATGGCCAAGCTGGCGAAGCGCGCCCATTCGGCCGCGCCGCCGGCGTAGCCGCCGCGGGCCTTGTTGCAGACGGCCGGGTATTGCGCGGCCAGGCTGTCGGCCTGCTTGCCGGCGCGCTGATAGGCGACGTGGCGCTCCAGCAGGATGACGGGGCGGCCATCCGACAGAAAACCAGAGCCGCGCGACTCCACCGCATTGATGGCTTTGACGGCCGCCACCTCTACGCCCAGCCGCTCGGCGGCTTCCTGAAGGTCGGCTTCGCCCAGCTGACGACGCGGGCCGACTTGGCCCGCCAGCGCGGCCAGGGTTTTGCCGCCGGCGATGCCATCCACCACCAGGCCGGCGCGGCGCTGGAACGAGGCGACGGCGGCTTCGGTTGCGTCGCCATACCAGCCATCGACGGCCAGCTTGGCGCCCACGGCGACCAGCCGCTGCTGCAGCGCTTGCACTTCCAGGCCGTGCGCGCCTTTCTTCATCAGATCCATCTGGCTTTCCTCAGCAGGATGGCCAGCCGCGACTGGCGCGGGCCGGCGTTGCGGTACAGCTCCACCACGTTGCCGCGCTGGGCGATCAGCGCCAGCAATAGCGCCAGGTTGATGAACAGCTGCGGCAGCTCGGCCAGCTCCGGGCGGCCGAACAGGCGCAGCACCGCCACCGCGCCGGCGGCGACGGTGAGCAGGTAAGCCAGCAGGCTGGCCCACGGCCGGTGCTGGCTGGGGCCGCGCTGAAAGGCCAGCAGCACCAGGACGAGGAGGGCCGCGACGGCGGCATGTGCGAACGCGATCATTTGCCGCCCCCCTTCAGGTTGCGCAGGGCCGCGGCGGGGTCGTCCGCGCTTTTAATCAGCCATTGCAGCAATTTGACGGCGAGGGCGGCGGCCAGCATCGCGCAGACGCCGGGGCTGATATCGGCGATCAGCCAGCGCGCCAGCACGCCGGCCACGCTGACGGCAGCCAAGCAGCCGGCGATGAAGGACGCCACGAAAAATCCGGCCTTTTTGGCCAGGCTCAGGCTGTCCGAACTCAGCACGAACACGGCAGCGCCGGCGAAAGCGCCCAGCACGACAGCGGCGTCAATGCCTGGCGTCAGGGCCAGGCCGGCGATGGTGGCCAGCGTCGCGCTGGTGGCGGTACTGCTTACAGGTTCTGCCATGGTCAGTCCCATAGGTTGATGAGGGTTTTGGCTGTCGCGGGAGCCGCCGCGGGCAGGTCCGGCAACTGAACCAGCGTGCCGCTGGGCAAGACGACGCCCAGGTCGGCCAGGCCGGGGTTGTGTTGCAGCAGCCGCTCCACCATGCCGCGGGTTTGGCCGTAGACGCGCCAAGCGATGGCGTCCACGGTGTCGCCCTGAATGGCGCGAACGGCGCGCATCAGATCAACTCCACCGTGACGCGGCCGGCGCCCAGGATGGCGCGGATGGCGGCGCGGGCGTCGGCGCGCAGCTGGTCGGCGGTGTCGTCCAGATCGTCGGCGCGCTGGCGGCCGGCGCCGGTGGCGTCAAAACTCCGGTAGCGCTCGGCCAGGTCGGCCGCGGCGGTGGCGTAGATGGCCCGGCGCCAGCGCTGCACCAGGATGGACTCGCCGTCGATCTGCTCCGCCTCGATGTCGGCCAGCCGCTGCGCGCCGCTGGCCACGCGCCAGCCGAACAGCTCGCCATTGACGGCGGCGACGGCCTCCACCAGCGCGTGGCGCAGGCGGACGGCGGTGACGGTGCCGTCATAGCGCATCGCGGCGCGGAAATGGCCAGGCTCGACGTCCGGCCAGAAGCGGCTGGTCTGAATGGCTGGGCCATCACCCGGCGCCGGGGCGTTGGTGGGCGAGGCGTTGACGGTGTTGACGCTGTTGATCTGCATGGCGGCTTTCCTGATGGGGTGACGGTGGAGGGGGCTTCGGCCGTTGGCTTGCGCCTGGCGTCCACCCCCTGCCGTCAGTCGCGCGGGGTCGCTCGGTTACGCCTGGCCGCTGGTGGGCGGCGGGGCGCTGTTCTTGATGGTGCGTTCGATGCGCTCGATGTCCTTTTTGACGCCGACGGCGCCATGCAGCTGCTGGGCGCGGCGCAGATGCTCCAGCGCGGCGGCCGGCTCCGCTTCTGCCATGGCCAGGCCGGTTTCCTTGAGCAGCTTGGCGCGCACGGGGTCCGGCATATCGTGCTTGTCGGTCAGCTCGGAGGTGTAGGTCAGCGTCTGAAGCTCGAACGGCTGCTTGCCGTCGCGGGCGCGCTTGGCGGCGTCGGCGATTTCCTCGGCCACGGCCGTGGCCGTGGTGCGGCTGAACTGGTCCGGCAGCGGCAGGCCGTGGGGGAGCGCGTATTCGGCGATATCCAGCGCCCCGTTGTAGTCGCCGGCGTCGATGCGCCACATCAGGACCGTCATCAGCACGTCGTCGGGCTGGCCCTTGCCGCCTTGCAGCGCACCGTCCACCCAAGGGGCGTAATCGGGCAGGACTTCGCGCTTTACCGCCGCCTTGCCTTCCATGGACTGGACTTGCTTCAAGCGCCGCTTGTCCTCGGCCAGCTTGACCAGCATCAGCTCGTAGGCGGTGCAGTTGATGGGGCCGTCTTCCACGGCCAAGGCCGAAGCCTTGGCCGCGCTGGCCCGCTGGAAGTGGGCGCGGGCGTAGCTCATGCCGCGTTCACCATCTCGATGTTTTCCACCAGGCAGCCGGCCTCGTAGCGCTCCACCACGTAGGCTTCGTTGTTGCTCTCGTAGTTGGCCACTTGGTTGTAATCCGGCTCTTCGCGCAGGTGACGGCGGCGGCTGCCGCTCTGGTAGTAGATGGACAGATTGGACAGCGGGGTAATCAGCATCGCGCCGGCCGGGAAGTAGGGCACGGAAACAGGCGGCAGGCCGCCAACGCGCTTCTGGCTGATGACGACATCGGCCGCCATCTGTTCGCTGGGCTTGTTGTCCTGATTGACGATGGGGAAGTACTTGTCATGCAGCAGGTCGCGGCCCAGGACCACCACCAAGTCGGGATTGCCCGCCATGGCCGGGTCAATCAAACCCGCTACGGCATCCATCACCAGCGCGTCGAGGTTGGCGTAGTCGCCGCCCTTTTCCTTTGCCCCGATCATGACCTTGCCCGAACCCTTCTTCACTTCCGCCATCACGCGCTCCGGCGCATGTTCGCGGTATTGCTGCAGCCAGCCCTTGTTGACGTCTTGCAGCAGCGGAAACTTCTCGCGGTTGGTCTGTTCCGCCACACTGACGCCGTTGAAGCCGATCATCATGCGGTCCAGCGCCTGCTGCTTGACGATGACGTCGCGCAGCTTGGTCTGGAAGTCCGGGAACTTGGCCCAGGCGTCCAGCTGGACGAAGGGAATGGCGGTGTCGAACTCAGTGAATTCGCAGCGGTATTTATGGCTGTTCAGGTCGCCAAGGTTGCGCGGGCGGCGCGGGTTGGTCGGCGTCACTTTGGTGCGGCCGGCAACGGTGCCGAAGATGCCCAGGCCCAGCTTTTCGCCCTCCAGCTCATCCACGCCGTTGATGTTGATGCGGGACAGGAATTCGCTCGATTCCTGAATCCGGGTTTCCAGCTTCTGCTGGATGGTCGGCTGGACGCTGAAGGACTTTTCGACGGCGGCGGCGCTGACGCCGTTTAGCTTGGCGATCTGCTCCAGCAGCTGGGTGAACACGTTGCGGGTATCGGTTTTCATGCGGTATGGCTCCGGTAATGGGGGATGGCGGGTCAGCAGTCGGTGACGACTTCGGCGGCGGCGCCGGTGGCGGCGCTGCGGGGGGCGGTGGCGGATTCGCTGCTCAGTTTGGCCACCAGGGCGTCATGGTCGGTTTTGAGCTGGCCGTACTGCTCGCCCAGCTTTTTGAACTCGGCCGCGGTCGGCAGGCCGCTGAATTGCTCCAGCACGCCGGCCTGGCTTTCGGCGATGGTTTGCACGGCGGCGGACAGCTCGGCGGTGTCGGCGGTTTGGCGGCTGGAGAATTTGCCCAGCAAGCCCTTGATCTTGTCGCTGAAGCCGGCCAGCGCGCCGGCGTTGTCGTCTTCCAGCTCCAGGGTGAATTCGATGGCTTCGGAAAATAGGTTGTCCGGGTCAAACTTTCGCTTTGCCAGCGGGTTGCTCTTGGCTGTTGCGCTGAACTTCAGCATGTCGCAGCCCAGGCTGGCGGGATCGTCGGTGACGGCCAGGCCGACCAGATAGGCTTCGCCGGTGTCGGCAAACTTCGGGTTGATCTCGATGGATGAGTAAACTTTTTGGCGATCGTCGTTTGTCATTTTGACAAGATCGTCAGTCGGATCGATAACAGCGAACAGCGCCAGCTTGTCGTCTTCCACTTTTTCCGCGCTCAGCGCCAACACATCGCCATAGCGCTTGAATGGACTGTCCGGCGTATATCCCTTGATGTGTTCCATATTGACCCGTGCGCCGTATTTCTTCGGGTCGTAATTTTTTGCCATCTGCTCGATCCAGCTGCGCTCGATGTTGCGGCCGTCGGTGGTGGCGCCTTCGGTGGCGACACGGAATTTCTTTGCCTTGCTTGCCATGGTTTGCGGTCCTCGGTCGGGTGTCTGTCGTGGCGATGCGCCCATAATCCCGGCCGCGTGGGGCGGGGTCGAGCGGTGGCTGTTGTGTGGCGATCAGGCACAACCGGCAGGCGAAGAATTGCGCCAGACAAGCCGGCAGACTGCCGGCATGGATACCCAAACCCTTATTTCTGAACTCGATCTAGACCCGCGCCGGCTGGCCCGCGCCCTCTATTGGCAGGGCTGGCGCATCGCGCGCATTGCCGAACATGTCGGCGCGCGGCCGGCGACGGTGCATAGCTGGAAGCGGCGCGACGCCTGGGACGATTCCGACCCGGCCGACCGCATCGCGTCCACCATCGAAACGCGGATGCAGCAGCTGATTCTGAAGAAGGACAAGGAGGGGAAGGACTTCAAGGAAATCGACTTGCTCGGCCGCCAGGTGGAACGCCTGGCGCGGGTGGGCAAGTACAGCCAGACCGGCAAAGAGTCGGACCTGAACCCGAACATCGCCAACCGCAACGCCAAGCCCAAGCGCCAGCCGGAACGCAACCCGATTACCGATGAGCACAAGGCGCAGCTGGTGGCGGCCTTCCTCGATGGCATGTTCGACTACCAGAAGCACTGGTACAGGGCAGGGCAGCAAGAGCGCATCCGCGACATCCTGAAAAGCCGCCAGATCGGCGCCACCTACTATTTCGCGCATGAGGCGCTGATTACCGCGCTGGAGACCGGGCGCAATCAGATCTTCCTGTCCGCTTCCAAGGCCCAGGCTTTCCAGTTCCGGTCCTACATCTGCGATTTCGTGAAGGATGTCACCGGGGTGGAGCTGAAGGGCGAAGTCATCAAGCTGCCCAACGGCGCGGAGCTGTCATTCCTGGGGACGAACAGCCGCACCGCCCAGGGCCGCCACGGCGACTTGTATGTGGATGAATACTTCTGGATTCCGCGCTTTCTGGAGCTGCGCAAGCTGGCCAGCGGTATGGCCAGCCAGAAGATGTACCGCCAGACCTATTTCTCCACGCCATCCGCCATGTCCCATGAGGGTTACAAGGTGTGGACCGGCGAGCATTTCAACCGCGGCCGGCCCAAGGCGGAACACATCAAGCTCGACGTGTCGCACCAGGCATTGGCCGGCGGCGTGCGCGGGCCGGATGGCCGCTGGCGCCAGATCGTCACCATCATGGACGCGCTGGCCGGCGGCTGCGATCGGTTCGATCTGGATCAGCTGCGGCCGGAGTACAGCCCGGAAGAGTTCTTGCAGCTGTTCATGTGCCAGTTCATCGACGACGGCGCCAGCGTGTTTTCCTTCGCCGCGTTGCAGCGGGCGATGGTGGATGCCTGGGAGGTGTGGGACGACTTCAAGCCGTTCGCCGCGCGGCCGTTCGGCCATCGCCCGGTTTGGCTTGGCTATGACCCCAGCCACACCGGCGACAGTGCGGCGCTGGTGGTGCTGGCGCCGCCGGCCGTACCGGGCGGCAAATTCCGCATCTTGGAGCGGGCGCAGTTCAAAGGCATGGATTTTGCCAAGCAGGCCGACTTCATCCGCCAGCAGACCCAGCGCTACAACGTCGAATACATCGGCATCGACACGTCCGGCCTGGGGACGGGCGTCTATCAGCTGGTGAAGCAGTTCCGGCCGGACGCGGTGGCAATCAGCTACAGCGTCGAGGTGAAAACCCGTCTGGTGCTTAAAGCCTTGGACGTGATCAATAGCGGCCGCCTTGAGTACGACGCCAGCCACAACGACATCGCCGCGGCCTTCCTGTCGATCAAGAAAACCAGCACCCCCAGCGGGCGCGGCGTCACCTTCGCCGCCGGCCGCTCCGAAGAAACCAGCCACGCCGACCTGGCGTGGGCCACCATGCACGCCCTGGCGCACGAGCCGCTAGAGGGCGCGACTTCCACCAATACCAGCTTCATGGAGATTTTTTGATGGGCAAACCTCGCCGCAGCCACAACCATTCCCAAACCCCGGCCGCGCCGGCGGCGCCATCGGCTCCGGCCAGCACGCCGCTGGCGTTTTCCTTCGGCGAGCCAGTGCCGGTGCTGGACCGGCGCGAAATCATGGACCTGTTGCAGTGCGTGGACAATGGCCGCTGGTATGAGCCGCCGGTCAGCTGGGACGGCCTGGCGCGCAGCCTGCGCGCCAACGTCCATCACGCCAGTGCCTTGATGGTGAAGCGCAATGTGCTGGTCAGCACCTTCAAGCCGCATCGGCTGCTGAGCCGGTCGGCGTTTTCGGCCTGGCTGATGGATTATCTGGTCTTCGGCAATGCCTATTTGCAGGCCATCACCAATCGGCTGGGCGGCGTGATGGAGCTGAAGCCGGCGCGCGCCAAGTATGTGCGCCGCGCCAAAGACCTGGCCGGCTTCTGGTGGGTGCCGGGTTTCGACCAGGAGCAGCAATTGGCCGGCCAGGTGCTGCATCTGATGGACGCCGACATCAATCAGGAGGTGTACGGCCTGCCGGAATACCTGGCCGCGCTGCAATCGGCCTGGCTCAACGAGTCGGCTACGCTGTTCCGCCGCAAGTACTACCTGAACGGCTCGCACGCCGGCTTCATCCTGTACATGACGGACCCGGCCAACAATGAGCAGGACATCGACAACCTGCGCAAGGCGCTGCGCGACAGCAAGGGGCCAGGCAACTTCAAAAACCTGTTCATGTACGCGCCCAACGGCAAGAAGGATGGCTTGCAGCTGCTGCCGATCAGCGAGGTGACGGCCAAGGACGAGTTTCTGAACATCAAGAACGTGACGCGCGACGACGTGCTGGCCGCGCACCGGGTGCCGCCGCAGCTCTTGGGCGTGATCCCCGGCAACGCCGGCGGCTTCGGCGACGCGCCCAAGGCGGCTGGCGTGTTCTACGAAAACGAAATCAAGCCGCTGATGATGCGCTTGCAGGAGGTCAACGAGTGGGCGAAGCTGACGCTTGGACTCGGAGAGGACATTATCCAGTTTGGCGAGTATGCGCTGGCTGCCGCGGCGGCGGCCTGACTCGTCGCAAGCCTGAAGGACAAAGCCCCGCGGATGCGGGGCTTTTGCTTTGCCTACCTCAGCGAAAGGAAATCCCGCCCGGAGTGCCGGCGGCGGCGGCATCCAGAGAGTGGCGCAGCGCGGTGTCTAGGCACGGGATTTCGCGGAGTCGCGTTTTTGGCGATATACCCACGGCGCGGAATCTCTCGATGGCAATCTCCAGCTCTTGCACCACGATTAGTTGGCCGCCGACATATTGGTCGCGGCCTTCGTGTGGCGGCATAAGGTCGCGGGTTTGGTCGATGAACACCTCGCGGAACCGCCGCGTGATCTGCCGTGCCTCCAGCAATGTGGGCTGCCCTGATTTGAGCAGGCGTATTGCCAAGTCCAGCTCATCAGCCAGTAGCTCTATGGTGTACGGCGTGGATTCCATGTGGCTTCCCATTTTGAATTTGTACGAATTCAAATTAGACCACGCTCGACAGAATATCAATACTAGCCAGAACCATTGCGGCGGCATGAATGACACCGCGCCAGGTCGGCCAGCCCCCAGCGCGCGCCATCGAAGCCCCGCCTCGCCCCCGCGCTTCATGTGTGGGAAATCATGCATGCGCATGAACGGCCCGCAAACGCCCCAGGCGCGGCGCTCTCGCCCGCTGGTGGGGTGCCGGGCCTCATGCGCTTTCATGCGCGCTATGCATGCAGCAGCGGCAACGGCGACTGTCTCGAATAGGGAACACAATTAAGGCGGGGTGGTTTTGTGAGTGGTTTTGTTTTTACTTGATTGTTTTTAAACAAAATGGCA
>NZ_JYKA01000003.1 GCF_001676875.1 Chromobacterium subtsugae
CAACGCCAAGTCGATGACTTGGCGTTACGCCTGAAAAAGGCAATAGAATTACGCAGCAGCGTTACCGTTTTATCTGGTGACAATAGCGAGGTGGTCCCACGCCTTCCCATACCGAACAGGACCGTGAAACGCCTTAGCGCCGATGATAGTGTGGCATTCGCCATGTGAAAGTAGGACATCGCCAGATTCCCCCATAAAAAGCCCCAGGCATCAGCCTGGGGCTTTTTTGCTTATCTCTCTCCCAAGCATGTCCCGCTGTTGTGTCATTTTCCAGTCAGCTTCATGACAGTTATTTGCGATTAAAATTAAATGTACTAGGCTGACTTGTCATTTTCAGACAGCGCTTGTTCGCTATCCGACTACGTTTGCGCGTGACAGACAACGCAATGTTGCCAAGCTGCAAAGCCTTATCTATGCGATTGGGGTGATTTTCGTCCGGATGGAATGCGAACTCATGGCCTGGCCTGCTATCGTTTTGGTAGTGTTTGGGCGCTAAAGAATATTTTATATTGTCGAACAAAACGGGATGTCCTTGTATACAATAGACGGCTTACCCGGACGCGAGGCCGGGGCTGCAAACAATATTCGGAGAAACCCATGCAATTTGAAGCTTTTGCTCATCATCAAACCGCTTTGCGCGATGCGATCACCGCCGCCTACCGGCGCGACGAACGCGAATGCGTGCAGGCCTTGCTGGCGCAGGCGGCGATGAGTCCGGAACAGGTGAAGTCGGTGCAGCAGCTAGCCAGCCGCTTGGTGACCGAGGTGCGCCGCGAGCGCACCCGCTCCAGCGGCGTCGATGCGCTGATGCATGAGTTCTCTCTGGACAGCAGCGAAGGCATCGCCCTGATGTGTCTGGCGGAGGCGCTGCTGCGCATCCCCGACCGCGTAACCGCGGACAAGCTGATTCGCGACAAGATTTCCCGCGGCGACTGGAAGGCCCACCTGGGTAACAGCTCGTCGCTGTTCGTCAACGCCGCCGCCTGGGGCCTGCTGGTGACCGGCAAGCTGGTTTCCTCGCACAGCGCCTCCGGCCTGTCGGCCGCGATGACCCGGCTGATCGCCAAGGGCGGCGAGCCGCTGATCCGCAAGGGCGTCGACATGGCGATGCGGATGCTGGGCAAGCAGTTCGTCACCGGTGAAACCATTGAGGAGGCGCTGGCCAACGGCCGCGAGCGCGAGGCGCGCGGCTATCGTTTCAGCTACGACATGCTGGGCGAAGCGGCGATGACCGAAGCCGACGCGCAGCGCTATCTGAAAGACTACGTCACCGCCATCCACGCGATCGGCAAGGAGTCGAACGGCCGCGGCATCTATGAGGGCCCGGGCATTTCGGTGAAGCTGTCTGCCATCCACCCGCGCTACGCCCGTCTGAAGCATGAGCGGATGATGAGCGAACTGCTGCCGCGCCTGAAGGATTTGTTCCTGCTGGCCAAGCAGTACAATATCGGCCTGAATATCGACGCCGAAGAAGCCGATCGCCTGGAAATTTCGATGGACCTGGTGGAGGCGCTGGCCAACGATCCGGATCTGAACGGCTTCGAAGGCATAGGCATCGTGGTGCAGGCCTATCAGAAGCGCTGTCCTTATGTCATCGACTTCCTGATCGACCTGGCGCGCCGCACCAGCCACCGCTTCATGGTGCGGCTGGTGAAAGGCGCCTATTGGGACGCCGAGATCAAGCGCGCCCAGGTGGATGGCCTGCCAGGCTACCCGGTGTATACCCGCAAGGTGTACACCGATGTGTCCTACCTCGCCTGCGCCAAAAAACTGCTGGCCGCGCAGGACGCCATCTACCCGCAATTCGCCACCCACAACGCCTACAGCCTGGCGGCGATCTATGACCTGGCCACCGGGCTGGATTATGAATTCCAGTGCCTGCACGGCATGGGGGAAACGCTGTATGACCAAGTGGTGGGCAAGGACAAGCTGGGCAAGGCCTGCCGCATCTACGCGCCGGTGGGTTCGCATGAAACCCTGCTGGCCTACCTGGTGCGCCGCCTGCTGGAAAACGGCGCCAACTCCTCCTTCGTCAACCGCATCGTCGACGAAGCGGTGTCCATCGCCGAACTGGTGACCGACCCGGTGGCCGAAGCGGCCCGCCATGCCGGCGCGCCGCACGGCAAGATCGCGCTGCCGGCCGAGCTGTACGGCAATGGCCGCCGCAACTCCAAGGGCCTGGACCTGTCCAGCGAGCACGTGCTGGCTACCCTGCAGCTGGGCCTGCAGGCGTCCGAGCAGCAACGCTGGGCGGCTTTCCCGATGCTGGGCGACGGCGATGTCAGCGACGGCCAGTTGCTGGAGGTGCGCAATCCGGCCAATCACGCCGACATCGTCGGCAAGGTGATAGAGGCCAGCCCCGCCGATGTGGAGCGCGCGCTGACGCAATCGGCCGGCTACGCCGCCGCCTGGGCCGCCACGCCGGTGGCGGAGCGCGCCGCCTGCCTGAACCGCATGGCCGACCTGATGGAAGCCAATATGCCGGCGCTGATGGGCCTGGCGGTGCGCGAAGCCGGCAAGACGCTGAACAACGCCATCGCCGAAGTGCGCGAGGCGGTGGACTTCTGCCGCTACTACGCCGCGCAGATCGCCGCCGAATTCGACAACGCCAGCCATCAGCCGCTGGGCCCGGTGGTGTGCATCAGCCCGTGGAATTTCCCGCTGGCCATCTTCATCGGCGAAGTGGCCGCGTCGCTGGCCGCCGGCAACACCGTGCTGGCCAAACCGGCCGAGCAGACCAGCCTGATCGCTGCTTACGCCGTGCGCCTGCTGCACGAAGCCGGCGTGCCGCGCGCCGCGCTGCAGTTCCTGCCGGGCCGCGGCGAGGTGGTGGGCGCGGCGCTGACCGGCGACGCGCGCATCCAGGGCGTGATCTTCACCGGCTCCACCGAAGTGGCGCAGATCATCAACCGCACGCTTGCCAAGCGCAGCGACGACACCGTGCTGGTGGCGGAAACCGGCGGCATGAACGCGATGATAGTCGACAGCTCGGCGCTGCCGGAACAGGTGGTGACCGACGTGTTGAGCTCGGCCTTCGACTCCGCCGGCCAGCGTTGCTCGGCGCTGCGCGTGCTCTACCTGCAGCACGACATCGCCGACAAGGTGGTCAAGATGATCAAGGGCGCGATGGACGAGTTGACGGTGGGCAACCCGGCCAAGCTCACCACCGATGTCGGACCGGTGATCGACGCGGAGGCGCAGGCCGGCTTGCTGGCCCATATCGAAAAGATGAAGAAGTCCGCGAGGGCGGTGCATCAGACCAGGCTGTCCAGCGAGTGCGAGCAGGGCACTTATGTCGCGCCGACGCTGTTCGAGATCGACAATCTGTCCGAACTGAAGCGCGAGGTGTTCGGCCCGGTGCTGCACGTGCTGCGCTTCGCCGCCAGCGATCTGGACCAGGTGGTGGCCGAGATCAACGCCACCGGCTACGGCCTGACCCACGGCATTCATAGCCGCATCGACGAAACCATCGCCGACATCTGCGGCAAGATCAAGGCCGGCAACGTCTACGTCAACCGCAATATCGTCGGCGCGGTGGTCGGCGTGCAGCCGTTCGGTGGCGAGGGCAAGTCCGGCACCGGCCCCAAGGCGGGCGGTCCGTATTACTTGTATCGCTTGAGCCGCGCCGCCTGGCAGCCGAAGCTGGCCGCCGTTAACGCTGCCGTCGAGCTGCCGGCGCTGGAGGCGTTGGCCGCCGCCGCCAAGGCGCAGGGGCTGGCGTTGGATGGCGCTATCGCCGCGGCGCGCAAGGAAAGCCCATTGGCGCACAGCGTGGCGCTGCCGGGGCCGACCGGCGAGAACAACACGCTGGGCTTCGCCGGCCGCGGCCGCATCGGCTGCGTGGCGGACGACGCGCAAGCACTGGCTGAACAGCTGGCCGCGGTGTTCGCCGCCGGCAACCGCGCGGTATTGGCCAAGGACGGCGCCGGCGCCAAGCTGGCTGCGCAATTGGGTAGCCATGTCGAACTGGCGGCGGACGTGCTGGCCGCCGACGTGGACGCGGTGCTGTTCGCCGGCTCTGGCGCGGAGGAGGCGCGCCGCCGCCTAGCCGCCCGCGACGGCGCGCTGGCGCAACTGATCCTGCGCGACGCGCATGGCTATAATATTCACCGGCTGGTGGTGGAGCGCGCGCTCAGCGTCAACACCACGGCGGCGGGCGGCAACGCCAGCCTGATGAGCATGAGCGAATAATCAACTTGCCAGGCTCCGGCCGCGTTGAAATAATGCGGCCAGAGTTTTTACTTTAAGAGCAAGACTGGAGCCGGCCTGCTGGCTGGTTGTGTTGAAGCAAGAGAGGAACTGAAGAGATGCAAGTATCCAAGCTGTCTACCCTGACTCTGGCGGTTGCCGCCGCTGTCGCCCTGTCCGCCTGCGGCAAGAAGGAAGAAGCCGCTCCGGCAGGCGCCGCTTCGGCTCCGGCCCAGGCGAGCGCTGGCGGCGACGTGGTCAAGATCGGCTTCGCCGCCCCCTTGACCGGTCCGCAATCGCACTACGGCGAGGAATACAAGAACGGCGTGACCCTGGCGATCGAAGACGCCAACGCCGAGAAGCCGACCATCGCCGGCAAGCCGGTCACCTTCGAACTGGACGCCCAGGACGATCAGGCCGATCCGAAAACCGCCACCCAGCTGGCGCAGAAGTTCGTCGACGAGAAAGTCGCCGGCATCGTCGGCCACTTCAACTCCGGCACTTCGATCCCGGCCTCCAAGATCTACTCCGACGCCGGCATCCCGATGATCGCGATGGCGACTTCGCCGGTATTCACCGCGCAAGGCTTCAAGAACACCTTCCGTTCGATGACCTCCGACACCCAGCAGGGCGGCGTGATGGGCAAGTTCGTGGTGCAGAACCTGAAGGCGAAGAAGATCGTCATCGTCGACGACCGCACCGCCTACGGCCAGGGCCTGGCTGACGAATTCGAGAAGTCCGCCCGCGCGGCCGGCGGCGAAGTGGTGAAGCGCGAGTTCACCAATGACAAGGCCACCGACTTCACCGCCATCCTGACCAGCATCAAGGGCGCGAACCCGGATGCGGTGTTCTACGGCGGCGCCGACGCGCAGTCCGCCCCGATGACCAAGCAGATGAAGCGCCTGGGCATCAAGGCGCCGCTGATCTCCGGCGAAATGACCAAGACCCCGACTTTCCTGCAACTGGCAGGCAAGGAAGCCGACGGCACCATCGCCTCGCTGGCCGGCCTGCCGCTGGAGCAGATGCCGGGCGGCAAGGACTACGAATCGCGCTACAAGGCCCGTTTCAAGTCCGATGTGGCCACCTACTCGCCGTACGGCTACGACGCCGCGCGCACGCTGATCCAGGCGATGAAGGACGCCAATTCGGCCGATCCCAAGGTCTACATGCCGGTGCTGGCCAAGATCACCCACAAGGGCGTGACTTCCAGCAACTGGACCTATGACGACAAGGGCGACCTGAAAGACGGCGGCATCACCGTTTACAAGGTGGAAAACGGCCAGTGGAAAGTGCTGGAAACCGTCGGCGGCGGCGTGGCCAAGGACGCATCCGCAGCCAAGTAAGCCAGCTTTCTCCATGACGAACGGCGCGGACTTCCGCGCCGTTTTTGTTTGCGCGCACAAACGGCCAGACGCGCGCTAATATCGACTACGACAATTTCAATGGGAGAGGCGAATGAAACGGACAAGCATGGAAACGCCGCCGCCATCGCCCTGTATCGGCATCTGCCGCCTGGACGAGAGCGGGCAGGTGTGCGTCGGCTGCCGCCGCACGCTGGACGAGATCGCCGGCTGGTCCAGCTATGGCAAGGAAGAGAAGGAGCGGGTCTGGCAGCGCCTGTTGGCCTTGCCTGTGCCGGTGCAGGCCAAGACCTGCGCCCGTTGCGGCGGTGGCTTCACCTGCGGGGCGGGCGGCGAGGCGGGCGGCTGCTGGTGCGCGGATCTGCCGCGGCGCTTGTCGCCAAGCGCGGCGGACAGCGACTGCCTGTGCCCGGCGTGTCTGCAGCGGCAACTGCGCGTCGAGAATTGAAGCCGCCGGGCGTCCGGCGGCGGGATGGCGCATGCTCGCCGGAGGGGGCCGCAGGTTTTGCCGCGTGGTCGTGACGCCGCTTTCTTCATCCGGACGATAAAGATAGTCTGGCCTATCACGCCTATGCTCATGTGCTATTCTGGCGGTGGATCATATCGTCGGCCAACGCGCCGCTTCCCTTCATGCCCGCCATCATCCGCCAAGCCCTTCCTTCCGATCTGGAAACCATAGTCCTGCTGCGCATGCGGCTGTTCGACGACGCGGCCGCGCTCAACGGCGTCGGCCCCGACGAAACCATCCGCGCCGCCACCATCGCGTATTTCCGCCAGGCGCTGCAAGGCGGCGATTGCGTCACCTGGGTGGCGGAGGAGGCCGGCCAGGTGGTCGCCATCGGTTCGCTGGCGGTGTTCGCTCGGCCGCCTTATCCGGGCAATGCCGCCGGGCGGGACGCGTATTTGCTGAATATGTACACGCTGCCGGATCATCGCGGCCAGGGCCATGCGCGGGCGATCGTGCGCAGCGCGCTGGCGCTGGCGCAGCGGCGGGGTTACGGCAAGGTCTGGCTGCATGCGACGGAGGCGGGGCGGCCGCTGTATCGGCAGGAAGGCTTTCTCGCGTCCGCCGATTACATGGAGTGGGCGGCGGGCTAAGCGCCGCTTCCGGTTTGACTGACGGCGGATTGGCCGCCGCTTTGCTGCGAGGAGGGCTTATGTTCGAGCAGGATGTGGTGCGTTACCAGGTGGAAGATGGCATTGGCCGGATCACGCTGAACCGGCCCGACTGCCTGAACGCGATGAACCGCCCGCTGCTGCGCCAGCTGCTGGCGGCGCTGGAGCTGGCCGCGGTGGATGAATCGGCGCGGGCACTGATCCTTTGCGGCAGCGGCCGGGTGTTTTCCGCCGGCGCGGACATCCGCTTTCTCAGCCAGGCTTCGGCGGCCGAGGTGAGGGAGCTGGCGCGGCTGGCGGTGGCTGTGACAAGCAGGATAGAGGCGCTTGGCAAGCCGGTGCTGGCCGCGATCAACGGCGACGCGCTGGGCGGCGGCCTGGAAATCGCCGAAGCCTGCATGTTGCGTCTGGCCGCGCCGCATGCCCGTTTCGGCCACCCGGAAGTGAGGATAGGCGCGGTGGCCGGTTTCGGCGGCACCACGCGGCTGCCCAGGCTGATAGGCAAGGGCAGAGCGGCGGAGCTGCTGCTGACCGGCAGGCTGATCGATGCCGAGGAGGCGTGCCGGCTGGGCCTGATCAATCGGGTGGTGGCCGCCGCAGATTTGCTGGCGGAATCGGAGGCTTTGCTGCGCGAGGTGATGGCGCAGTCACCGGTGGCGGTGCGGCTCACCTGGGAGGCGTTGCACCGCGGCCTTAGCCTGACGGAAGACGAGGCGGCGCGGCTGGGGGCCGATTATTTCGGCCTGGCGGCGCAGAGCGAGGATTTCCGCATCGGCACCCGCGCTTTTCTCGACAAGCAGGCGCCGCATTTCAAAGGACGCTGATCCGGAGGGTAGGCTTATGAAGCCGCGCATCACTTTGCTGACGCTGGGGGTGGACGATCTGCAGCGCGCGCTGCGTTTTTACCGCGACGGTTTGGGGCTGGCAAGCGAGGGCATAGTCGGCGCCGAGTTCGAGCACGGCGCCGTCGCCTTTTTCGAACTGGAAGGCGGTTTGAAGCTGGCGTTGTACCCGCGCGCCAGCCTGGCGCATGACGCGGGCCTGCCTGAGCCGCGGGCCGCCGCCGCCGGCGTGTCGATCGGCCACAATGTTTCCTCCCGGGGGCAGGTAGATGAAACGATGGCGCAGGCGGCGCGCGCCGGCGGCACCATCGTCAAGCCGGCCATGGACACGTTCTGGGGCGGCTATGCCGGCTATTTCCAGGATCCGGACGGCTATCTGTGGGAGGTGGCCTGGAATCCGCAGTGGGAGGTTCGGGATTGACGACGCGCGGGGAGGG
This sequence comes from Chromobacterium subtsugae, assembly GCF_001676875.1. GTDB lineage: Bacteria > Pseudomonadota > Gammaproteobacteria > Burkholderiales > Chromobacteriaceae > Chromobacterium > Chromobacterium subtsugae. Next base: position 7,945 of record NZ_JYKA01000003.1, read on the forward strand.
CGGGACTGGCCTGCGCTCCCGGGCAGCGGCTTACTTGTCCCAGATATTGCCCAGCGTGCGGATGGCGGCGTCCATCTGGTCGGCCATTTTGGCGTGGTCGGATAAGTTGGGGTGCCAGTTGCAGCCGGTCAGCTCTATGTTTTGCCAGTCCACGTAGGCCACCGTCGTCCCTTGCTGTCTTTCCTCGTCGGCGATGCGGCTGACCAGCGGCCGCATCCGGTCGGCTGGCCAGAGATAAGTGGCGGCCAGCAGGAAGGCGGGGTTGTCGTAGCGCTGCTTCAGGCGGGCGATCAGGCCGTGATAGGCCTGGACGTAGTCGTCGGCCAACTGCTGCTGGCTGCGCTTTTCTCCAGGGCCGACATCGGTGCCGAAATCATTGACGCCGAGCGCGATCACCACCAGCTGCGGCCGCCAGTTGTCGCGATGCTCGGCGTTGTTGCCTGGCGCGCTGGCCGGCAGGTTCTGCAACAGCCGCGGATGATAGCTGCGGTAGTCGACTTCCGGCATATTGCCGCCCCAGTTGCGCACCATGCCCATGCCGGACATGCCGTCGTTCTGAATTTGCGCGCCGTGGCGTTTGCCGAGATAAGCGGCGAAGCTCTGGCTGGCGTCGCTGCGCTCGACGATTTGCTGATCGGTGCAGTCGCGGGTGGTGGACAGGTTGCCGTAGGCCACGGTCCAGGAATCGCCGATGAATTCAATCTGGCGGCGCGGCTTGGGCGGCTGCTCCAGCACTTGGCCCTGGCGCAGCGAAAATCCTTTGAACCAGCCGGGATTGTCCGGAGACTGGGTCAGCTTGAACAGGCGCACGATGTGCGGGCGGCGGTCCGGCAGGTCTTGCCAGAGCGTGCGCTCGCCGGCGGCCGGGCCGATTTTTTGCACCGCCTTGCCATCCACTTCCAGCGCATAGTAGTTGACCGCGTCGTCCAGCGTGACGCCCACCGCCTGGGCGGCGACGCGGACCTGCCAGTTGACGCCGGGCCAGGTGGCCTGCCAGCCGTCGGCGTGGCGGACTTGCCGCCCTTCGGCTTGCACCGCCCAGCGCGGCACCGTCGCATCGGCATGCGCCAGATGGCCGATGGCCAGCAGCCATAGCGCCGCCATTGTTTTTGCAGTTTTCATCGTCTTCTCCATTTAAATGCCATTTGAATTATTGTGCGGTATTAAATAAATTCAATGGATATTTTCATGGGGCGATGGCTGCAATGGCGGGCGCGCTCAGGCCTGGCCGGGCCAGCGGTCGTCGTAGACCAGGTCGGCCAGGTTTTGCCGGCGGGCCCAGTTTTCCTGCTCCAGCATCGGCTTCTCGTAAAACGCCTCGACATGGCCGATGCACAGTATCGCCACCGGCCGCGCGCCGGCGGGTATGGCCAGCAGCGCGGCCAGCTTGGCCGGATCGAAGATGGATACCCAGCCCAGGCCCAGGCCTTCGGCGCGGGCGGCCAGCCACATGTTCTGGATCGCGCAGGCCACCGAGGCCAGGTCCATCTCAGGCAGCGTGCGGCGGCCGAACACGTGCCGCTCGCGGCCGTCCATCAGCGCCGCCACCAGCACTTCGCCGCAATCCAGCAGGCCTTCCACCTTCAGTTTCATGAACTCGTCTTCGCGCTCGCCCAGCGCGCGGGCGGTCTGGATGCGCTCTTGCTCCACCAGCGCGTGCAGCTGGCCGCGCAGTTCGGCGCTGCGGATGCGGATGAAGCGCCACGGCTGCATGAAGCCGACGCTGGGCGCGAAGTGGGCGGCGGCCAACAGCCGCCGCATGGTTTCGGAATCGATCGGGTCCGGCAGGAAGTGGCGCATGTCGCGGCGTTCGCGGATAGCGCGGTAGATGGCGTCGATGTCGGCTTGCGGATAACGGTTCATGACAGGAACAGGCTCGCGGTGGCAAGGGGATTGGACGGAAAGTAGGCGTGGAAATAGCTGGCCAGCAGGCTGCCGCGGCGATACAGCGCCTCGCCCTGGCCGGCGCCGCTGGCGCGCTCGGCGCGGGCGATTGGCTCCAGAGCCGTTTCCAGCCGGGTGTAGTGGAAGGTATGGCCGCGCAGCGCGCCGCCGGGGAAGTCCATTTGCTGCAGGCCCAACCCGCACAGCCGCGCTTGCAGCGTGGCGTGGCCGGGCAGCAGCCCCAGCATCGCCGCGTTGTCGTTATCGCGGTTGGTCAGCCTGTCCAGCAGGTAGAGCATGCCGCCGCACTCAGCGTACAGCGGCTTGCCGGCTTCGACGTGTCCATGCAGATCCGCTTTCAGCGCCGTGTTGGCGGACAGCGTTTCAAGATGCAGCTCCGGGTAGCCGCCGGGCAGGTAGACGGCGTCGCAGTCCGGCAGCGCGGCGTCGGCCAGCGGCGAGAAGAAGGCCAGTTCGGCGCCCAGCTGGCGCAGCGTTTCCAGATTGGCTGGATAGACGAAGGCGAAGGCGGCGTCGCGGGCGATGGCGATGCGCTTGCCCGCCAGCTGCCTGGGCACGGCAGGCTGCGCGATGGCGGGAAAGGCGGCTGGCGGCGGCAGCGCGGCCAAGGCGGTGCCCGCGATCTGCGCCGCCGAACGCTCCAGCCTGGCGTCCAGATCGGCGATCTCCTGCGCCTGCACCAGGCCCAGGTGGCGTTCCGGCAGCCGCGCCGCCTCGTCGCGGCGCAGCGCGGCCAGCAGCGGCAGATGGACGGGCAACTGCTGGGCCAGCATTTCGGCATGGCGCTCGCTGGCGACGTGGTTGGCGACCAAACCGTGCAAGACCAGGCCGGGACGGAAGCTGGCCAAGCCGTGGGCGACGGCGGCGAAGGTCTGCGCCATGCCGGCGGCGTCTATCACCGCGACCAGCGGCACGCCCAGCAACTCGGCCAGGTCGGCGCTGCTGGGGGTGCCGTCGAACAGGCCCATGCTGCCCTCGATCAGGATCAGGTCCGCTTCCGCCGCGGCCTGATGCAGCCGGGCGCGGCAGTCGTCCTCGCCGTTCATCCACAGGTCCAGGCCGTAGACGGTGTGGCCGCTGGCCTGCTCCAGGATGTAGGGGTCGAGAAAGTCCGGGCCGGTCTTGAACACCCGCACCCGGCGGCCCTGCTTGCGGTGATGCCGCGCCAGCGCCGCCGTCAGCGTGGTCTTGCCCTGGTGCGAGGCGGGAGCGGTGAGAAACAGCGCCGGGCAGTGGCGGGTTTCCATCTCAGAATTCCACGCCCTGTTGCGCCTTGATGCCCTGTTCGCGGTAGGGGTGTTTGACCAGCCGCATTTCGGTCACCAGGTCCGCCGCTTCGATCAGCGCTTCCGGCGCGTGGCGGCCGGTGACCACCACGTGCAGGTCGGCCGGGCGGGCGGCGAAGGCGGCCAGCACTTCGTCCAGCGGCAGGTATTCGTATTTCAGCACCACGTTCAGTTCGTCCAGGATCACCATATCGTATTCGCCGCTGGCCAGCATGCGGCAGGCTTCGTCCCAGCCCTTGCGTGCGGTGGCGATGTCGGCGTCGCGGTTCTGGGTGTTCCAGGTATAGCCTTCGCCCATGGTGTGGAAGTCGCAGTTGGGAAAGCCGCCCAGCAGGTCGCGCTCGGCGGTGTGCAGCGCGCCCTTGATGAACTGCACCACGCCCAGCTGCATGCCGTGGCCGACGGTGCGCAGCCCCATGCCGAAGGCGGCGCTGCTTTTGCCCTTGCCGGTGCCGGTGTGGACGATGAGCAGGCCTTTTTCCTTGGTGGCGGCGGCTTTTTTCTTTTCAAAGCCCGCCTTGCGCTTCTCGGCCATGCGTTGGTGGGATGCCGGATCGGTTTTCATGTTTGGCTCCTTGAGGGAATGGCGAAGCGGCGGCTCAGCGCGCGCGCATCAGCCAGATGAAGAAGGCGCCGCCTATCGCCGCGGTGCCGACGCCTACCGGGATGTCCTCCGGCGCGATCAGCGTGCGCGCGGCGGCGTCCACCCAGATCAGGAAAATGGCGCCGGACAGCGCGCACACCGGCAGCAGCCGGCGGTGGTCGGCGCCGACGAAGCGGCGGGCGATGTGCGGAATCATCAGGCCGACGAAGCCTATCGCGCCGCTGACCGCCACCATCACGCCGGTCATCAGCGAGGAGACGGCGAACACCGCCAGGCGCAGCCGCGACACCTGTATGCCCAGCGTGACGGCGGTCTGTTCGCCCGCCATCAGCGCATTGAGCGGGCGGCCCAGCGCGGCCAGCGCCAACAGGCCGGAACCCAGCGCCAGCGCCGGCACCGGCAGCAGTTCCCAGCGCGCCTGGCCCAGGCCGCCCAGCATCCAGAACAACACCGACGAGGTGGAGCGGTGGTCGCCCAGGTAGATCAGCAGATTGGCCAGCGCCATCATGAAGAAGGACACCGCCACGCCGGCCAGCAGCAGTCGTTCGGCCTGCAGCCGGCGCTGGCGCAGCGCGACCGCCATCACCAGCGCGGTGCTGAGCAGCGCGCCGGCGAAAGCCGCCAGCGGCAAGGTGAGGCTGCCGGCCAGGTTGCCGGTGAACAGCAGCACCGACACCGCGCCCAGCGTGGCGCCGGAGCTGACGCCCAGCAGGTGCGGGTCGGCCAGCTTGTTGCGGGTGGCCGCCTGCAGCACCGCGCCCACCAGCGCGAGGCCGGCGCCGACCAGGCCGCCCAGCAGCACCCGCGGCAGCCGCAGCTGCCAGACGATCAGGTCTTGGCCGGGCTGCCAGGCGGGGGCGACCGGCGCGCCCAGCTGATGCAGCAGGATGGACCAGCTATCGGCCAGGCCGACCGGCGCGGGGCCCAGGCCCACGGTCAGCAGCACCGAGGCGGCCAGCGCCGCCAGCAGCGCCAGAAGAATGGGCGGCAGCGGCGCCGGGCCGCGCGCGAAGGCGGGCGCGCTCACCGGGCGAAGGCCTGCGGATGCAGGCCGCGCGCCAGCGCCACCACCGCGTCGGCATTGGCGATGCCAGGCGTCGCGCTGTCATAGGGCAGCACGATGAAGCGCTGGTTCTTCACGCCGTCCAGCTTGCCCAGCGCCGGGTGGTTGCGCAGGAAGGCGATCTTCTGCTGCGCGGTCACCTTGCCGTAGTCGATGATGACGATGGCCTGCGGGTTGCGGGCGATCACCGTTTCCCAATTCACCCGGGTCCAGCTGGCGTCGACGTCGTCCAGGATGTTGCGGCCGCCGGCGGCCTGGATCAGCGCGTTGGGCATCGCCAGACGGCCGGCGCTGAAGGGGCGGTCTTCGCCGCTGTCGTAGACGAAGACCGACGGCGTGGCCTGGCGCTTGGCGACGCGGGCGGACGCGCTGTCCACTTTGGCGCGCATCTCGGCGATGACTTTTTGCGCGCGCGGCTCCACGTCGAAGATGCGGCCGAGGTTGCCGATGTCGCGGTAGACGTCGGCAAGGCTGGCCGCCGGGCGCTTCATCACGTGGGCGCAGGATTCGCTCAATTCATAGACATTGATGCCCAAGGGCGCCAGCGAAGCCGGCGTCACCGGGCCGCCGACACGCATGCCGTAATCCCAGCCGGCGAAGAAGAAGTCGGCGCGGCGCGCCAGCAAGGCCTCGGCCGACGGGTAGTCGCCGGCCAGCTCCGGCAACGCGCCCAGCGCCTGCTTCAATGGGGCATTCAATTTGTTCCAGGCGCTGATGCCGCTATAGCCGGCCATGCGTTTTTGCAGGCCCAGCGCCACCATCATCTCGGTCATGTTGATGTCGTGGCTGACCGCGCGTTCGGGCGCGCGCTGGAAAGTCACCTGGCGGTTGCAGCTCTGGACGGTCAGCGGGTAATGGCCGGCGTGCGCCTGGACGGCGGACAGGGCGGCGAGGCCGGCGGCCAGCAGCAGGGGAAAGTCAAATCTCATGGCTATGCTCTTCGGTGATCAGGGTGATGCGGGGGTGGCCGGCCAGCGGGTGCGCGTCTATCAGCGCCCGCACGCCGAATACCTCGCGCAGCAGGTCGGCAGTCAGGACTTCGGCCGGACTGCCGCTGGCGACGATGCGGCCCTCTTGCAGCGCGTACAGGCGGTCGCAGAAGGCGGCCGCCAGGTTGAGGTCGTGCAGGGTGGCGACGGCGGCGATGCCCAGCCGGCGCACCAGGCGCAGCAGCGACAGCTGGTGGCGCAGGTCGAGGTGATTGGTCGGCTCGTCCAGGATCAGCAGTTCCGGCTGTTGCGCCAGCGCCCGCGCCAGCAGCGCGCGCTGCTTCTCGCCGCCGGACAGCGTGGCGAAGGACTGGTGTTGCCGCTCCAGCAGCCCCACCTGGCGCAAGGCGTCGTCGACGATGTCGGCATCGTCCGCTGGCGCGCCGCGCAGCAGCGACTGGTGCGGGATGCGGCCCATCTCCGCGGCCTCGCGCACGGTCAGGCCGAAGTCCTCCGGGAACTCCTGCAGCACCACCGCCACGCGGCGGGCGAAGGCGGCGGCGGACTGGCGCCAGATGTCGGCGCCGTCCAGCCTGGCCTCGCCGGCCAGCGGCTGGTTGAAGCGGAAGGCGCAGCGCAGCGTGCTGGTCTTGCCGCTGCCGTTGGGGCCGATGACGCCGACGAACTCGCCGGGCCGGACGGTGAGCGCGATGCCGCGCAGCAGCCGCTCTTCCGGCGCGCAGCGCGGATCGGGCGACCAGTCCAGGCCGCATAGTTCCAATGCGCTCACCGCCTAGCTCCAGTGCGCGCCGGTGATGTCGCGCAGCAAGGCCACCACGCGCGGGCGGCTGGGGTGGTAGCCGATGAACACCAGCTGCGCCTGGCGTGGCGCGGCCAGCGCCTCGTCGCGGCTCAGTTCGATGCGCTTGCGCACGCCTTGGGCCAGCAGCCGGCCGGGGCCGTCGGCGCAGGCGGCGAAGCCCTTGATGCGCAGCAGCGGCTCCTCGCGGGCGATGGCCTCCAGCGCCGCGGCCAGCTTGTCGGCATGCTGCGGCTCCTTGCTGCGTATCATGAACGATTGCCAGCCTGGGTCCTGCTCGTGGAAATGCTTGTGGGTGGACAGGCCGTGGCTGTGCGCGGCCTGGCCGCCGTGGCTGTGGCCATCGAGCAAAGTTTGGTTGGCCAGCGGCCGCATCGCCAGCCCCGGCATGCTGGCCACCGGGCCGTAATGGCGGTGCGCGGCCGGCGCGGCCTCGTGCAGATGCAGGCCCAGCGTCAGCCGGGTGTCCAGCCTGGCTTGATAGGCCAGTTCGATGAAGCGGATCGACGGCGCCTGCCGGCGCACGGTTTCCTCCGCCGCCAGCAGTTCATCTGCGGACAGCGCGTCTATCTTGTTCAGCACCACGATGTCGGCGTGGCCCAGCTGCTGGTCGAACAGTTCCGCCACCGCGTCGGCCTCGCCGCCGTTGCCGGCCGGGGAGAAGTGGCCGGCCAGCAGCAGCGGGGTGTCGACCACCGCCAGCGTCGCGTCCAGCACGAAATAGGGCGCCAGCGCCTCGCTTTGCAGCTGCGCCATCACCGCGCTGGGCAGCGCGAGGCCGGAGGTTTCGATCAGCACGTGGTCGATCTGCTGGCGGCGCTGCCACAGCGCCAGCATGGTGGGCAGGAAGTCGGCGTCGTCGTCGTAGGCGACCAGGCCATTGGCGAGGTCGTGGATTTCCACGCCGCCGGCGTCGGCGTCGCGCAGCAGCCCGCCGTCTATCGACACCTCGCCGAACTCGTTGACGAGTATCGCCAGCCGGCGTTGCTTGTTGTTTTCCAGCAGCTTGGACAGCAGCGTGGTCTTGCCGGCGCCGAGGAAACCGGTCAGCACGGTGACGGGAAGGCGCGGCGCGCTCATGCCTGGCCTCCCTGCGGCAGGACCGCCAGCACGGACTCGAAATCGTCGAAAGATTGCGGGTAGTCCAGTTGCGGCCGGTCGATGACGATGAACGGGATGCCCAGCGCCGCCGCGGCCGCGGCCTTGGCGTCGAAACCGCCGGCCTCGCCGCCGTCCTTGCTGATCACGCAGTCGATTCCCCAGTCGCGCCACAGCGCCTCGTTGGCGGCCTGCGAGAACGGGCCTTGCATCGCGCAGATGCGCGAACGCGGGAGTCCTAAGTCCAGCGCCCGCTGCAGGTGCTGCGGGTCCGGCGCCAGCCGCACGAACCATTGATGTTTGTGCTCCGCGTCGGCGGAGAGGAAGCGGTGCAGCTCCTTGCTGCCGGTGGCGAGAAATATGCGGTGTCCTTTCGCCATCGCCATTCTGGCGGCTGCATCGCTGTCGGCGCAGCGGATCACCGGATGCGCGCTGCCGCTGGCCGGCCGTTCGTAGCGCAGATAGGGCAGGGCCAGTTCCTCGGCCAGCGCCATCAGCTGCTGCGACATCTCGCTGGCGTAGGGGTGGGTGGCGTCGACGATGGCCGAAGCCCTGCTGCCGGACAGCAGCTCGCGGCGGCGCTCCACGCCCAGCCGGCCGCTGACGGTGGCGACGCCGGGCACGGCCTGCTGCGCTTGCTCGTTGCCGTAATCGCTGGCGCTGCTGACCACCACCGCGCGGCCGGTTTCGGCGATGGCGCGCGACAGCGCGTTGCCGTCGCTGGTGCCGGAAAACACCCAGGCGGCGCCGGCGGGCAGCGCGTCGGCCTTCACCGTGTCGCTGGTGTTGTCCCAGTTGAAGTAGCCGCGCGGGGTGAACATCCAGTTGCGCTTGCGGCGGGTGAAGCGGTTGCCGATGACGATGCTGGTCAGCATGTCGAAGCGGCGGGTGCGCAGCTCGGCCAGGGTGACGATTTCCACCGCCTGGTCTTCGCGGTAGGCGTTGCGGACGATGCCGCACAATGTCTCAGGCTTTTTGTGCTCCAGCATGATGTCCAGGATGCGGTAGACGCCCTCCTGGCGCTGGCGGCTTTGCACGTTGTAGAACACCACCGCCAGGTCTGCCTGGGCGATGTGGCGGGCGCGGGTTTCGATCCACTCCCACGGGCACAGCAGGTCGGACAGGCTCAGCGTGGCGAAGTCGTGCGACAGCGGCGCGCCGAGCAGCGACGCGCAGGAGTTGGCCGAGGTGATGCCGGGGATCAGCTGCACGTCGAAGCTATCGTCCTCGCGCATGTCTTCGTAGGCCAGCGTGGCCATCGCGTAGACGCCGATGTCGCCGCTGGACAGCAAGGCCACGGTCTTGCCGGCGCGGGCTTCGTCCAGGGCCAGCTGCGCGCGTTCGCGCTCCTGGGTCAGCGGCAGCGTGCGGATGTCCTTGCCGGCGATCCATGGTTGCACCCAGGTCAGGTAGAGGTCGTAGGAGACGATCACGTCGCTCGCGGCCAGCGCCTGGCGGGCAAGGTCGGGGATCAGTTCGGCGCGGCCGGGGCCGACCGAGACGAGGTAGAGTTTGCCGGTCATGGATGTGTTCTCTTAATTTTGCATTCTGTAATTGTTTTGGCGCTGTTGATGTGTGGTTCCGCCCGGTGGGCGGGTAAGGGGGCTGCGCGGCCAGCGCCCTTACAACCCCAGGCCGCCCCTGCGTCGCGCGAATTTCCGGCAAACATCAGGCTGGCAAGGCGCTGCCGAACTCGCCGCGCGCTAGCGTCGCACGGCTCAAACAAGCGGCAGCTTAAAACCTTGCCAGCCTGATTTTTACCGGCGCGCGCCAAAGGGGAGTGGGGGTGCGCCACCGACATTTCATCCTTTGCTAGGATTGCTACCGTTGCATTTATTTGTGACGCATGAATAGATAAGCGCTGGGTTTGCCCATGTGGACTGCGCCATTGATAACCTTCTGGTTGCGCAAAACATTGACGATACGCCGAGTCGTCCCCTTCGGGACGCGCCGGGAAAAACGCGGTCGGCAAGGTTTTAAGCCGCCGTCTGTTTGAGCCGCGCGACGCTAGCGCGCGGCGACGTTCGGCGGTGCCTTGCCGACCGCGTTTTTCCTGGGGGTTCGCGGCACGTAGGGGCGGCCTGGGGGCTGCAAGGGGGGCTGGCCGCGCAGCCCCCCTTGCCCCTGGCGGTGGAACTGCCCCTAAATGATGCCTGCAAAGCAGGCACAGCTTGTTTTTTGAACTCAAACAATTGGCCCATCCTCCACTACCGCCACCGTCACCCCATCCAATGCCATCTTGGGCACGATCAACCTCCCCCGCGGGCTGGCGATCAGCGCGCACGGCTCGCACACGCCGTCGACGCCGACGTTCCGCCGAACCCAGTCCGACGGCGCGCCGGTCCAGCCGCGGGCGGCGACGTCTTCGCGGGCGATGACGCGCAGCGGCAGCGCGTGGTGGGCGCAGAATGCCAACAAGCCGGCTTCGTCGGCCTTCAGGTCTATGGTCGCCACTTCGCGCACGTCGGACAGCGGCCGGCCGGCCAAGGCTTGCGATACCGCTTGTTCGATGGCTTCGGCGCTTTTGCCGCGGCGGCAGCCGATGCCCAGCGTCAGCGGCTTGATCGCTTCTGTCGCGGTGGTGACGGCCGGGATGGCGCCGGTCAGCCGCGCCGCTTCGTAGGCAAGGTCATTCGCTCCGCCTTCGTGGCCGGACAATAGCGGGATGGCGAAGCGGGCGGCTTCGTCCATCACCACCACTGCCGGGTCGCTGTATTTGCTTTGCGGCAGGCCATCCAGATAGCGGACGGCGATGCCGCTGGCCATCACCAGCACCCAGTGGCTGTGCAGGTGGAAGGCGGCGCGAAATTGCTCGCGGCCGCTGGCATCCGCATCCAGCCACGGCTGGTATAGCTTGGCGTCTAGCGCCGATGCCAGCTTTTGGCCCAAGGGCAGCGCCTCGGCACGCACCAGCCACACGGCGCGGCTCATGCCTGGTTTTCTTTCCGCAGGCTGGCCCGCTTGGTCTTGCGTTCGTCGCCGTCGCGGAAGATGTGGGTGAAGCCGGCCGCGTACAGGCTGGATTCGACGCCGCCTTCGCGCGACAGCGCCTCGCCCACCAACAGCAGCGTGGTCAGCAGCCAGTCTTTCTGCTTCACCTCGGACAGCATCTTGCCCAGCGTGGAGCGGTGGACGGATTGGTCCGGCCAGCTGGCGCGGCGCACCAGCGCCACCGGGGTGCTGGGCGGGTAGTGCAGCGACAGGTCGGCGACGGTCTGTTTCAGCCGCTGGCCGGATAGGAAGATGCACATCGTCGCGCGGTGGGCGGCGAAGCTGGCGATGGACTCGGTCTCCGGCACCGCGCTGGCGCGGCCGCTGGTGCGGGTGAGGATGATGGATTGCGACACCTCGGGCCGGGTCAATTCGCTGCCCAATGCGGCGGCGGCGGCGGTGAACGAGGACACGCCGGGGACGACCTCATATTTGATGCCCAGCGCTTCCAGCCGGCACATCTGTTCGTTGGTGGCACCGTAGATGGCCGGGTCGCCGGAGTGCAGCCGCGCCACGTCTTTGTCCTCGGCTTGGGCGCGGCGGTACAGCGCTTCCTGCTGGTCCAGGTTCAGCTCGGCGGTGTCGTGGATTTCGGCGTCCGGGCGGCAGTGGCTCAGCATCTCGGCCGGCACCAGCGAGCCGGCGTACAGCACCATGGGCACCGCGCCCAGCAGGCGGCTGCCGCGCAGCGTGATCAGGTCGGCGGCGCCGGGGCCGGCGCCGATGAAATACACTTTCATGAATGGCGTCTTTCTCTGGCTGTCTTGCGGATCAGCATGGTGGCGAGGTAGCCGCTGGCGTCGGCCGTCAATTGCGAGGCGTCGGCGCACAGCACTTCGCCGGGCAGGCCGATGCGGCGGGCGAAGGCGCACAGCTGGGCGATGCCCATATCGTTCAATAGCGCCAGCACGTCCGGCAGCCGTTTGCCTATCTTCATCAGCACCACGATGTCGTGGCTGTCGATATCGGCTTGCAGCTCGGCCATGTCGTCGGGGCAGGGCAGGATCAGGATGCGTTCCTTGCCTTCGCCCAGCGGCCAGGACAAGGCCGACGCGGTGGCGGCGAAGCTGGTGACACCGGGGAAGGTCTGCGTCTCCAGCTGCGGCAGCATTTCGCGCAGCGCCGCCAGCAGGTAGCCATAGGTGGAGTAAGTCATCGAGTCGCCTATGGTCAGGTAGGCGACGTTCCGGCCGGTTTTCAGTTCGGCGGCCAGTCGCTCGGCCAGCGCGCCGTAATGGCGCGACAGCGCGCCGCGGTCCGGATTCATTTCGAACTCGATTTCGCGGAAGCGGCTCTCGTCCAATTCCAGCCCGGCCAGGCATAGTCGGGCGACAGACGTGTCGCTGGACGTCGCGCGCGGCAGGTAGACGATGTCGGCCTCGCGCAGCGCGGCCAGCGCCGCCACCGGAATCAGCCCGGCCGGGCCGGGGCCCACGCCTATGCCTATGAGCGTGCCCAGCTTCATGCGGCTTCTCCCAGCGGGGTGCCGTCCATGCTAAAGAGGCGCACCGCCACTTGCCGCACGCTGGGCACCTTGGCCGCCATCCGCGCCGCGGTGCGGCGTTCTATTTCCATCCAGTAGCCGCGCGCGTCCGGCTGGCTGCTCATGATCTGCACTACGTTCTCCACGGTATTCGCTTGTTTGATTTGCGCCACCAGTTCGGGCGCATGGCCCAGGTCGGCTGCTACGTCGGCGACGGCGTCCATCGCCATGCCGCTCTTGCCGGAATGGGTGTCCCATACGCCGTCCAACAGCTTGGCGATCTTGCCCGGGTGGCCCAGCACCCACAGCGTGTCCAGGATGCGGCCCTGCTCGATCAGCACCGATTCGGCGAAGTCCAGCGAGTCGCCGACGAAGTTGGCGATCTGGACAACCTGTTTCTTGGCTAGCCCCAGCCTGTCGGCGGCGTAGCCGCGGCCTATCTTGCCGGGGGTGAAGGCGATGGCAGTCGGCAGCTCGCCCAGCGCCACCCGCACATAAACCTCGATCGACGCGATCCACGCCGCCTGCGACATCGGCTCGACGATGCCGCTGGTGCCCAGGATCGAGATGCCGCCGACGATGCCCAGCATCGGGTTGAAGGTGCGCTTGGCGATCTTGTCGCCGTCGACGCAGCCTATCGCCAGGTCGATGCCGGGGTCGGGCCGGCCGGCCAGCGCTTCATCCACCGCCATCCGCATCATCTGCCGCGGCACCGGGTTGATCGCCGGCTCGCCGGGCGGGATGCGCAGGCCGGGCTGGGTGACCATGCCGACGCCGGGCGCGGCCAGGAAACGCAGCGCGCCGCTGCCGTTTATCCTTACCTCGGCGAAGATCGTCGCGCCGTCGGTGTTGTCGGGGTCGTCGCCGGCGTACTTCAGCACTTCGGCGCGCACGGTGTTTTCGTCCAGCCAGGCCACGTTCTCTACCGGCACCGCCAGGTAGAAGTCCGGGTCCGGCAGGCTGATGAAGACCTCGTCGGCGTCGATGCCGTCCAGCAGCAGCATCAGCGCCGCCTTGACGGCGGCGGTGGCGCAGCTGCCGGTGGTGCGGCCGCGGCGCATGCCGTTGGGCGCGGGGGCGGCGAGGTCGTAGGGCTGGCGCACCGGGCTCATTCTTCCCGTTGCTGCTGCTGATGAACGTGTTCGATCGCGTCTATCATCAGCGCGTTGACCACGGTGGCCGCCCACGGCGAGCCGCCGCGGGTGCCGCGGTTGGTGATGCGCGGCACTTGCAGCAGCGCGCGCAGCTCTTCCTTGCATTCGCGGGTGCCGACGAAGCCCACCGGCAGGCCGACGACCAACTGCGGCCGCCAGCCGTGATCGCGCACCAGCCGCACTACCTCGCGGATGGCGGTCGGCGCGTCGCCTATCGCCACCACGCAGTCGTTGCCGAATTTCTGCCACGCCCGGCGGATGCCGGCGGCGGAGCGGGTGAGGCCGCTGGCTTCGGCCAAGAGCCGGGTTTCCTCGTCGTGCACGCCGCACCAGGTTTCCACTTCCAGCTGGCGCAGCACCTCGCGCTTGAGGCCGGTTTCCACCATGGTGACGTCGGTGACCACGCGGCGGCAGCGCAGCAGCGCGCGCATGCCGGTTTCGCAAGCGCCGGCCGAGAAGAACAGGTCGTCCACGCTGTTGAAGTCGCCGGTGGTGTGCACCAGCCGCATCAGCGCGGTGCGCTGTTCGGCCGGGAAGGCCGACCAGTCGCGGCCTTCGTCTATGATGCGCATGCTTTCGGCTTCGATCGGATGCGGGGTGTAGCGTTTCCAGGCCGGCGGCTGATTGGCGGTTGGCTCGCGTTCCAGCAGGCCGCGCACCTTGCCGTGGTGGCCGCGCTGCGGCTCGCCCACCTGCTGCTCGAAGCCGACGATCTGCACCCGGTACTTGCACAGCGCGCAGTTCATCGCCGCGCGTCCTTCCACGCCTTCCTGCGCGCGCTCCAGGAATACCTCGGCCACTTGCGGGTCCGGGCCTAGGTAGCCGGCGCTCAGCACCTCGATTTCCGGGTGGCGCGCCGCCAGGTCCGCCGCCGCGCCGTAGATGCGCTTGACCAGCACGCCGTCGAACAGGAAGTAGGGCAGCACCACGATGCGGCGGTAGCCCAGCATGGCGGCGGCGCGCAGGCCGTCGGCCACCAGCGGCTTGGCGGTGCCGGAGTAGCAGACGAAAGACGCGGCGAAGCCCAGGCCTTCCTCCAGCATCCGCGCCAGCTTGGAGATTTCGGAGTTGGCGTCCGGGTCCGAGGTGCCGCGGCCGACCACGACCAGACAGGCGTCGTTGCGCGAGATGGTGTGCGGCGACGCGGCTTCGGCCTCGACGATGCGCTGGCGGCACAGCGCCAGCAGCCGCGGATGCAGGTCCAGCGCCGCGCCGAAGTGGAAATCGACGCCCGGATGCGTCTGTTGCAGCGCCAATAGCTCGCTGGGCATGTCGTTCTTGGCGTGGGTGGCGGCCAAGAGCACGCCGGGCACCATCACCACGGTTTTGGCGCCGGCGGCGATTACCTGTTCCACCGCCTCGTCTATCGTCGGACGGGCGAACTCCAGAAAACCGTGGGCGACGGGGCGCACGCCGGCGCGCGCCTTCAGCGCGTCCACCAGCTGCATGAACTCGTTCACCCCGTCCGGGTCGCGGCTGCCGTGGCCGGCCAATACGATGGCGTAGTCTGATTGGCTCATTTGTGGGTCGGCTCGATCTGGCTGTCCATCGGCGCGAGCGTGCGGATCAGCATGATGCTCATGTCGGAGAAGCGCTGCTCGGCGCATTCGGCCAGCGTGCCGCGCCATGCCGCCTCGTTGCGGGTCAGGTTTTCCCACACTTCCACCGGCTGGCCGGCCGGGATGCCGTTTTCCAGCAGATAGGCGGCGATGTGCCAGGGCATGAAGGAGCGCGCCTCATCCCACGGGCAGGGGATGACGATGGCGTTGCGGCCGTCCTGCAGCACGTGCACCAGGTGGCGCTTGAACGGCGTCAGGTCGCCGCGGCGGTGGAAGGTGATGAAGCTGGTTTCGTCGAAGCACACCTTGCCGCGCGAGGCCAGGATCTGCGCCGACGAGATGCCGGGTATCGTTTCCACCGGGTGGCCGCAGGCGCGCTCCACCCGCTCCAGGTACTGGAAGCCGCTGAAGTGGATGTCGCCCATGAACACCACCACGCACTTTTTGCCGGCATGGTGGCGCTCGGCGACGATGTCCAGCTGGGCCACCTGGTCGCGGTAGCCCATCTGGATCACTTCGGCGCTGTCGGGGATCAGCGGGCGGACCACGTCCACCACCGCGTTGAAGCCAGCCACCACGTCGGCCTCGCGTATCAGTTGGGCCGAGCGCTGCGGCAGGTAGCCGATGTCGCCGGGGCCGGCGCCTATGCAGATGATCATGCGTATTCCTTGGTTGTTTCATTGGCGGCGGACGGACTACAGGACGCCAGCGCCACCGTCGGTCCGATGACGATCAGCGCCGGGCTGTGGATGCCGGCCGCGCGCATGTCTTGTTCCAGCGCGTCCAGCGTGCTCAGCACTTGGCGCTGCTGCGGCAGCGTGCCGTTTTCTATCGCCGCCGCCGGGGTGTCGGGTTTCAGGCCGTGGCGCAGCAGCTCCGCGCGGATCCAGGGCAGCCGCTTGACGCCCATATAGATCACCAGCGTCATGCCGCTTTGCGCCAGCGCCTGCCAGTTCGGCTCGTCGCCGTCCTGGTGCGGATGGCCGGAGACGAAGGTCACGCCGTGGACGAAATGGCGATGGGTCAACGGAATGCCCAGCGTGGCCGGCACCGCCAGGCCGGCGCTGAGGCCGTTGACGATCTCCACCTCGACGCCGGCCGCTTGCAGCGTCAGCATTTCCTCGCCGCCGCGGCCGAAGACGAAGGGGTCGCCGCCCTTGAGGCGCGCCACCGTCTTGCCGGCGCGGGCCTCGTCTATCATCCGCTGCTCGATGGCCGCCTGCGGTGTCGACGGGCAGCCGCCGCGCTTGCCTACCGGCACGATTTCGGCGTCCGGCCGCAGCATGGAACGAATGTCCGGATGCACCAGATCGTCCACCAGCGCCACGTCGGCCAGTTTCAGGCAACGCGCGGCCTTCAGCGTCAGCATGTCCAGGTCGCCGGGGCCGGCGCCTATCAGGTAAACCTTGCCCGTCATCTCAGCGGCCCAGTCTTTGTTGAATCGTCAATGTCAGCTGCTCGCCGGTGAGGGCGTCGCAAGCCAGGTATTCCGCGCCCAGCGCCTCGGCCAGCTCGCGGGCGCGGCCCAGGCGGACGAAGTCCTGTTCGGTGTCCAGCACCAGCGCCGGCGCGCCGGCCAGCTGGCCGGCCAGGTCCAGCGCCTGCCGCCACGGGTCGCCGTCGCCATCCAGCGCCACATTGGCGCGGCCGTCGCTCAGGATCACCAGCAGTGGGGCCGGGCCGCCCAGTTGGCGGGACAGCGTGTCGGCGGCCAGCGCCAGCGCGTGCGCCAGCGGCGTGCGGCCGCCGGTGGGCAGCTCGCGCAATGCCAGCTCGGCCTGTTCGACGCGGTTGCACGGCGGCAGCAGCAGTTCGGCCTGCTGGCCGCGGAAGGCGATCAGCGCCACTTGGTCGCGGCGGCGGTAGGCGTCTTCCAGCAGGCTTAGTACCGTGCCCTTGACCTGCTCCATCCGCTGGCGCGCGGCCATCGATCCCGAGGCGTCCACCACCAGCAGAATCAGATTGCCCTGCTTGGCGACGCGCACCTTGTCGTGCAGGTCGGCGCGGGTGACGGCGAAGTTGTCCGGATCGCGCAGCAGCGCGTGGCGCAGCGTGGCATCCAGCGCCAGCTGGGCCGGCTGTGGGTTGGCCTCTGCGCGCACGTAATGGCCGCGCTGGCGGCTGGCGCCGTCGCTGCGGCGGCCGGCCGCGTCGCCGGACGAGGGCGCCTGGACGCGGATGCGGGCGATGTCGCCGGCCGGCGCGGCGGCGAAGATTTGTTCCGAACCATGGCTGGCAGGATTCGGCTCCTGCTCGCCGTCTGCGTCCGGCGGCGGCTGGGTGTGATTCTGTTCCTGCGGAGAAGGAGGCGGCGGAGGGGGCGGGTTGGACGCCTGCCGCGTCATCTGCTCCAGCTTGTCCTGGTCCAGCCCGCTTTGCTCGAACGGTTTGCGGCGGCGGCGGTGCGGCAGCACCAGCCGGGCGGCGTCGCGGATGTCTTCGGCGCTGGCGTCGGCGCGGCCGTCCAGCGCGGCCAGCGCGCGGGCGGCCTTGTTCAGCACGATGTCGGCGCGCAGGCTGCTGACGTCGAATTCGCAGCACAGCTCGCTGACGAAGTGGAACAGGCTATCGCTGAGCCGGGTTTGCGGCAGCAGCGCGCGCGCGGCGGCGATGTTGGCGCGCAGCGCTTCGCTGTCGGTTTGCCATTGGGCGGCGAAGCCGGCTGGGTCGGCCTCGAAGGCCAGGCGGCGGCGCACCACCTCGGCGCGCAGGGCGGGCTCGCGCGGCGCGGCCACGTCCACCATCAGGCCGAAGCGGTCCAGCAACTGCGGCCGCAAATCGCCTTCTTCCTGGTTCATGGTGCCAAGCAACGTCACCCGCGCCGGGTGGCTGACCGCCAGGCCCTCGCGCTCGACGGTGTTGACGCCCATCGCGGCGGCGTCCAGCAGCACGTCGACCAGGTGGTCGGCCAGCAGGTTCACTTCGTCGATGTAGAGCATGCCGCGGTGGGCCGCCGCCAACAGGCCGGGCTTGAACGCCTGCTTGCCGCCCTGCAGCGCCTTTTCGAAGTCCAGGCTGCCCAGCACGCGGTCCTCGGTGGCGCCCAGCGGCAGGTTGATGAAGGGCACCGGGCCGTCATGCAGCGCGCGCGCGTCGCCGGAGCACACCGGGCACAGCGGCAGCGGATGGTCGGGCTCGCAGTTGTAGCCGCAGCCGGTCGCCCGGCGTATCGCCGGCAGCACGGCGGCCAGGCCGCGCGCGGCGGTGCTCTTGGCGCTGCCCTTGTCGCCGCGCACCAGCACGCCGCCGACCGTCGGGTCGACGGCGCAGATCAGCAGCGCCTGCTTCAGTTGTTCCTGGCCGACGATGGCGGCGAAGGGGTAAATCGGGCTCATGCTTTGTTTTCTCCGCGCGCTTCCAGCAGCGCTTCGCTATCCAGGTGCAGCTGGCGCAGGGCGGCCAGCGTGTCCGGGTCCGGCTCCGCCCACAGTTGGCGCTGCGCGGCTTCCAGCAGGCGGTCGGTGATGGCGTTCAGCGCCCACGGGTTGCTGTCGGCGAAGAACTGCTGCATCGCCGGGTCCAGCGCGTAGCTTTGCGCCAGTTGTTCATAGACCCAGTCGTCCACCACCTGGGCGGTGGCGTCGTAGCCGAACAGGTAATCGACGGTGGCGGTCAGCTCCAGCGCGCCCTTGTAGCCGTGCTTCTGGATGCCGGCTATCCACTTCGGGTTGGCCACCCGCGAGCGGAACACCCGCAGCACTTCCTCTTTCAGACCGCGCACGGCTGGCGCTTCCGGATTGTGGCTGTCGCCGAAGAAGGCGCGCGGCTGGCGGCCGCTGAGGCTGCGTATCGTCGCGATCATCCCGCCGTGGTATTGCAGGTAGTCGTCGCTGTCGAAGATGTCGTGTTCGCGGTTGTCCTGGTTGTGCAGGGCGACTTCCACGCCCGCCAGCCGATGGCGCAGCGCGTCGCGGGCGTCGGCGCCGTTGGCCGCGCGGCCGTAGGCGTAGCCGCCCCAGTTGACATAGGCGGTGGCGAAATCGGCGTCGTTCTGCCAGTTCTGCTCGTTGATCAGCGGCAGGATGCCGGCGCCGTAGCTGCCCGGTTTGGCGCCGAACACGCGGTACAGCGACTGCGCGTCGGAGTCGGGCAGCTTGCCTAAGAGTTCGTTCTTCAGGTCGGCCAGGTAGTGCTTGCGCAGGAAGTTCTGCTCCGCCGGCTCGTCCAGCCGCGCCACGGTGTGCACCGCCTCGTCCACCAGCGCAATCAGGTGGGGGAAGGCGTCGCGGAAGAAGCCGCTGATGCGCACGGTGACGTCGATGCGCGGCCGGCCCAGCTCGGCCAAGGGGATCACTTCCAGCCCCTGCACGCGGCGGCTTTCCTGCTGCCAGCGCGGCTTGACGCCGAGCAGCGACAGGATTTCGGCGATGTCGTCGCCATGGGTGCGCATCGCGCTGGTGCCCCACACGCTGATGGCGACCGATTCCGGATACTGGCCGGTTTCCTTCAGATGGCGGGCCAGCATCTCGCGCGCCAAGCCGTCGCCTATGCGCCAGGCGGCTTGCGAGGGCAGGCTGCGTGGGTCCACCGAATAGAAATTGCGGCCGGTGGGCAGAATGTGGGCCATGCCGCGCGTCGGCGCGCCGCTGGGGCCGGCCGGCACGTAGCCGCCTTCCAGGCCGCGCAAGAGATTGTCTATCTCCTCGGCGGTGCGGGCGAGCTTCAGGCACAGTTCGGCGCAGACGAAGTTCAGCACCCGCTCCAGATCGGCATGCGGCTCGATGCCGGGCAGGATGTTTTCGACGGCGGCCGGGATGGCGGCGGCGTGGTAGCCGCGCGCGGCCAAATCGGCGATCAGCGCGCGCGCCAGCTTCATCACCGCGTCATGGGCGTCGGCGCGGGTGACCAGCGCCTGGCCGGCCAACGCTTGCAAGGACGCGGGGGCTTCGGCCAGCCGCTTGCCCTGGTCCTGCTGCCACAGCGGCCAGTCGCCGCCGCAGGCCGCCGCCACGCTGGCGGGCAGGCCGGGGATGCCCAGATTGGGCAGCCGGGTCAGCGCCAGCAGCATGTCGACCAGCGCCTCGCCCTGCGGCGCGTTGCCGAGCACGTGCAGGCCGTCGCGGATCTGCGCCGCGCCCAGTTCGCACAGATAGCCGTCTATGTCCTCGATCAGGTGGGCGACGTCCACGCCATCCATCTTGGCCAGGCTCAAGGGCACGCCGTCCTCGTTCAGCGTGTCGTCCCAATCGTGGTCATGGTCGTGGTGGTCGTGGCTGTGATGATCATGATGATGGTGGTCATGGTGGCCGTGGTGATGGTCGTGGTCGCCATGATGGTGATGATGGTGTCCATGATCGTGGCTGTGCGCGGCCTTGGCTGGGCGGTATTTCGCCGCCGCGGCCGCCGCCGGCTTCATCGCGGCCGCCGGCTTGGCCGCCTGCGCCCGGTACTTGCCGTGGACGGCGGCGGGCGCGTGCTGGTGTCCGCCATGCGGGTGGTCGTGGCTATGGTCATGATCGTGGTGATGCTCGTGATCGTGATCGTGATCATGGTCGTGCTTCAGCATCGCGGCCAGGTCGGTGTCGAGCTTGGCCTCCTTGATCAGGTCCCAGATCTGCTGCTGCAGCAGCGGCAGCTTGTTCGGGTCCAGCAGTTCCACCTGGTAGTACTCATCCACCAGCTGGGTCAGCTGCGCCAGCGGGCCGTAGCTGTCGGCGGTGGTCATCGTCGGCGTCAGGTGGTCGATGATCACCGCGTGGCCGCGGCGCTTGGCCTGTGAGCCTTCGCCCGGATCGTTGACGATGAAGGGGTAGAACAGCGGCATGTCGCCCAACAGCGCGTCCGGGAAGCAATTCTGCGACAGGCCCACGCCCTTGCCCGGCAGCCATTCCAGCGTGCCGTGCTTGCCGACGTGGACGATGGCGTCGGCCCGCCAGTCGTCGCGCAGCCAGCGGTACAGCGCGTAGTAGTGGTGAGTGGGCGGCAGGTCCGGCGTGTGGTAGATGGCGTCCGGGTCCATGCCGTAGCCGCGCGGCGGCTGCAGCGCGACGAAGACATTGCCGTAATCCAGGCCAGAGAATACCAGTTCGTCGCCGTCGACGTAGGCGCCGCCCGGCGGCTGGCCCCAGCGCTGCAGCATCTTGTCGCGCAGCGCCTCAGGCAGCTCGTCGAACCAGGCCTGGTAGCGCTGGGCCGGCACGCGGGCGGCGGCGTTTTTCATCTGCTCGGCGCTTAGATAGTCCTGGTCGTAAGCGCCGCGGTCTATCAGCTCGTGCATCAGCGCGTCGCTGTCCGGCGGCAGCGGATCCATCCGGTAGCCGCGGCCTTGCATGCCGCGCAGCATAGCGTATAGAGACGCGGGCGAATCCAGGCCCACTGCGTTGCCTATCTGCGAGGCCTTGCTGTTGGAGTTGGTGAAGATGAAGGCGATGCGCTTGCCGGCATTTTCCAGATGGCGCAGCCGCGCCAAGCGCGCGGCGATGCCGGCCAGGCGGCGGGCGCGGTCCGGCAGCGGCGCGTATTGCTCGGCCTGGCCGGCCTCGGCCGGCTGCTTGAAGCTCAGCGGCACGCCGATGATGCGGCCGTCGAATTCAGGCAGCGCGACGTTCATCGCTGTGTCCAGCGGGTTGAAGCCGCGGTCGGACGCTTCCCATTGCTCGCGGGTCATGCTGCTGGTGATGGCTTGCAGCACCGGCAGATCCAGTTGGTCCGAAGCCTCCACCGCCCAGCCGGGCTGGGTGGGGCCGTCGTTGTTGATGTCGCCCATCGCGAACGAGGTGGTGTTGATCAGCAGCGAAACATTCGCGCGCGGATCGGCTAGCAGCGTCAGCGCCGCCGGCAGGCCGCCCTGGTCTATGGTCCGCAAGGACGAGGTGAACACCGGCAGCGCGTTGACGCCGCGCTCGGCCAAGCAGTCCACCAGCAGATCGATGAAGCGGGTGTTGCCGGACAGCCAGTGGGCGCGGTAGAAGCACAGGCCGACGGTGGGCCAGTCCGGATGGCGGATTTCGAGCCAATCTTCCAGCGAGCAGGGCGCGGCCAGCTCCGGGTGGTAGACGCCGTGCTCGGGCAGCGGCTGCGGGCTCTGGTAGCCAAAGCCGGTCAGCAGCAGCCTGTCGGCCAGGCAGCGCATCATCTCGCCCAGGTTGACGCTGCCGCCGGCCTGCAGATAGGCGTGGACGTCCTGCTGCAGCGATACCGGCGCGCTGCACAGCGCCTGCAGCTCCGGGTCCGGCTCGCCGGTGCCGCTGACCACGATGACCGCGGCCTGCAGCCGGCGGGCGTGGGCCAGCAGCCGCTCCAGGCCGGGTATCGCGTCGGCGCGGCCCAGCACGCGCAGCACGATGGCGCGGGCGCTGGCAAGCTGGCCGTCCAGCAGCGCCCGCATCGCGGCCTCGTCGGTTATGCCTTGCAGCGCGATGCCGGTGACCGCGGGGAAATCCTCAGGCCAGCGCGCGCGCGACAGCGCGGCGAGGTCGGTGCCGGCGTGGCTCAATAGTGCGATTTCGGCGCTCATGCCTGGGGTTCCGTTTCGATGTCGCCGCTGCCGGTTTTATGGAACACCAGCTCTTCAACCGGGACGCCGCCCTTCAGATGCTGGCAGACGATGCGCTCGACGTCGGCTTCGCTGACTTTGCGATACCAGACGCCGTCCGGGTACACCACCATCACCGGCCCCTCCTTGCACACGGCGAAGCAGTGGCTGCGGGTACGCTTGGCGCGCAGACCGTCGCAGGCGTCTATCGTGCGGCCCAGGTGCAGGAACATCGCCTCCGAGCCCTCGCCGTCAGGGGTGCAGCGCGGGCCGGTGCACATCAGCACGTGTTTGTCGTGCGTTCTCATTGCGCCTCCGGGGCCATTTGGTCGAAGCGCTTCCATTTGTAGATGGCGGCGGAAGCGAGCCAGGTGAACAGGAACACGCCGACCACGAAATAGCCGAAATGGGCCAGGTCGTCGTTGAGGGCGGCAATCACATCCCACAGGCCGCCGCTGAGCTGCAGCTTGTCCACCAGCAGGCCCAGGCCTTCCAGCCCGCCGATGCCGACTGCCACCACGACCGAGACGAAGGTGATGGTCAGGTTGTACCAGAGCTTGCGCACCGGGTTGATGAAGGCCCAGCCGTACACTTCCACCATCATCATGCTGTCCAGCGTGTCCACCAGCGCCATGCCGGCGGCGAACAGCACCGGGAACACCATGATGTGCCACAGTGCCACGCCGTTGGCGCTTTGCGAGGTGGCGATGGCGAACAGGCCGATCTCGGTGGCGGTGTCGAAGCCCAGGCCGAACAGGAAACCGATGGGCAACATATGCCAGCTTTTGGTCACCATCTTGAACAGCGGGCGCAGCATGCGCGCGATCAGGCCGCGGTTGTTCAGCAGCAGGTTCAGTTGCTCGTCGCAGATGGGCTCGCCGGCGCGGGCGCGGCGGAAAGCCGCCCAGACCGCGCGCAAGGACGACAGATTGATCAGCGCCAGCGCCAGCAGGAAGAAGGCCGACACGCTGGTGCCGATGACGCCGCCTATCTCCTTGAAGCCGGTGACGCGGCTTTGCAAGGCGCTGGCGGCGAACACGATCAGCGCCACGGCGATGACCACCACCGCGGAGTGGCCGACAGAGAAGAACAGGCCCACCGCCGACGGGTGGCGGCCTTCCTGCATCAACTTGCGCACGGTGTTGTCGATGGCGGCGATATGGTCGGCGTCCACCGCGTGGCGCAGGCCGAACAAATAGGCGAGCAGGGCGGTGGCGAGCTGGGCCGGGTGGTCGGCGAAAGCGGCGAAGGCCCAGGCCCAGGCCAACAGATTGGCCAGGATCAGCCCGGCGAGTATGGGAGCGTGGCGCGCCAGACGGCGGCCCGTGGACAGCGTGGTGGATGGATGCATGGTGCCCTCGTAGACGATACTCGTCGCGCAAGCGAGGGCACATCCTTCCGTCTTCTTATCCATGAGCGGAGCTTGTGCGTATCCCCCGGTACACCCCGCCCGGTTTCTGCTTGCGTCGACACGTATGACGGCCGGTCTCCTGGCTCGCGCGTCGCCGTCCGGGCGCCGCCTTCCCGACCTTGCTAAGGGCCAGTGGCGTCAGGCGTGGACTCTGCGCTTACAGTTGCGGGGGCAGCCGCGGTTTTTCACCGCGTTCCCGTTTCACCCTCTAGGGGCACCGTCATGATGGAATCGGATGATACGTGACAAAAACCGGGCTGTGAACATCAGTAGTTTTGATTAAAACCGATTCCAGTCCGCTAGCGCCTGTTCCAGCCGCACCCAGTCCTGATCGGTTTTGGGCAGGCCGAAGCGCAGGCTGGGGATGGATTCGAAGTAGCGGGTCAGGATGCCGCGGCCGGCCAGGTAGCGGTGCGTCGCCAGGCTGTGCGCATCCGGCACCCATTGAAACAGCTCGGAGCCGCCGGCCGGCGGCAGGCCGTGCCGCTCCAGGCAGCGTTGCAGTCTTGAGCTGTCGCGCTGCAGCTTGCTGGCCATGTCCCGCTGCCATTCCACATCTCGCAGCGCCAGCTTCACCGCCTCGCGCGCTGGGCCGGCCACCGTCCATGGCCCCAGCTCCTCGGCCAGCGCCTGGAGCAGCTCCGGCCAGCCGAAGACGAATCCGGCGCGCGCGCCGGCCAGGCCGAAGAACTTGCCGATCGAGCGCAGCACGATCAGTCCCGGCTTGCCGATGTGCGGCAGCATGCTGTCCTCCGGGGCCGCGTCCAGAAACGCCTCGTCCACCACCAGCCAGCCGCCGCGCGCGGCCAGCCGCTGCCGCCAGCTTTCCAGCAGCGCCGCATCGAAGCGGTCGCCGGTGGGGTTGTTGGGATTGCACAGCAACACCACGTCCAGTTGGTCTATGCCGGCGGCCAGCTCATCCGGCGACAGGCGGAACAGCTGGTGCCCGCGCTTCTGCCAGTGGTGGGGGTGCTCGGCGTAGCACAGCGCCAGCATGCCGACGCGGCAGGGCGCGCGCAGCCTGGGCAATAACTGGATGGCCGGCTGGGAGCCGGCCACGGCCAGCAGCTTGTCGCTGCCGTAATAGTCGGCGGCCGCCGCTTCCAATCCGTCGCCGTTCTGCGGCAGCCGCAGCCAGCTGTCGGCCGACAGCGGCGGCACCGGCCAGCCGTTGGGATTGACGCCGGTGGACAGGTCCAGCCAGTCGCCGGCCGGAATGCCGTATTCGGCCGCGGCGCGCAGCAGGCCGCCTCCGTGTTCAAGCATGGATCGCTCCGATCAAGATGGCGGCCGCCAGCGACAGCCCGGCCCACAGCCACATGCCCCGGTTGACCAGCCGCACCGCGCGGCCGATGTCTTCATGCGTGGGGGTGGGACCGCAACCGAGCGGCGGACGTTCCTTCCATTGGCCGTGATAGCGCGCGCCGCCGCCCAGGCTGACGCCCAGCGCGCCGGCGCCGGCCGCCATCACCGGGCCGGCGTTGGGGCTGTACCAGGTAGGCGCCTGGGCGCGCCAGCAGCGCCAGCCGTCGGCGGCATGGCCCAGCAGCAGATAGGTTAGGGC
This sequence comes from Chromobacterium subtsugae, assembly GCF_001676875.1. GTDB lineage: Bacteria > Pseudomonadota > Gammaproteobacteria > Burkholderiales > Chromobacteriaceae > Chromobacterium > Chromobacterium subtsugae. The sequence goes on from NZ_JYKA01000003.1 coordinate 33,286, forward strand.
GGCCAGCCGCGCCGGGAGATAGTTCAGCGCGTCGTCGAAGCGGGCGGCGGCCCAGCCGAAGTGCAGGTAGCGATCGTTCTTGTAGCCCCACATCGCGTCCAGCGTGTTGGACAGCCGATACAACACCGCGCCGGGCGCGCCCAGAACCAGAAACCAGAACAGCGCGGCGAAGACGGCGTCGCTGCCGTTCTCAAGCACCGATTCGATGGTTGCGCGCGCCACGCCGGCTTCATCCAGCTCGCTGGTGTCGCGGCTGACTATCCAGCCCACCCGTTCACGGGCCAGGGCCAAGTCGCCGTCGGCCAAGGCTTTTCGCACCACTTCGGCGTGCTGGGCCAGGCTCCGAGCGCCGACGGCCAGATACAGCAGGGCGATGGGAACGATGGCGCCCAGCCACGGCAGCCTCGCCAGCCCCCAGGCGATCAGCGTGGGCGGGGTCAGCAGCAGCGCGATGGCTGCAGCGCCGCGCAAGCGCATCCGCCAGACCGGCTCAGCCTGTGGCGCGGCCGGGTAGGCCAGCCGCTCCATGGCTTTGACCAGCCGGCCGAAGCCGACCAGCGGATGCCAGCGCGGCGGCTCGCCCAGCAGACGGTCCAGCAGCAGCGCGATCGGCAGAAACAGTGCGGAATTCAACGAACAGCCCTATATAATGGCCGGCCGCCGCTCAGTATTATCCAATGCGCAATTCTGTCGCGCTTTGGGCGGCCGGAATGAATCAAGCCGCCATTCTAAGCGTTGTCAGCCATCCATGCGCAGGGAGATCGCCATGACCGCCAAAACCATCATGATCCAGGGCGCCACGTCCGATGCCGGCAAGAGCGCGCTGGCCACCGGCCTGTGCCGTTTGCTGGCCCGGCGCGGCGTGCGGGTGGCGCCGTTCAAGCCGCAGAACATGGCGCTGAACAGCGCGGTGACGGCGGACGGCGGCGAGATCGGCCGCTCGCAGGCGGTGCAGGCGCTGGCCTGCCGCGTGGAGCCGCACACCGACATGAACCCGGTGCTGCTCAAGCCCAACAGCCACACCGGCTCGCAGGTGATCATCCAGGGCCGCGCCATCGGCAATATGGAGGCGCGCGGCTATCACGGCTACAAGCCCATCGCGATGCAGGCGGTGCTGGAGTCGCACGCGCGGCTGGCCGAGCAGTATCAATGCATCGTCGCCGAAGGCGCCGGCAGCCCGGCCGAGATCAATCTGCGCGACGGCGACATCGCCAATATGGGCTTCGCCGAGGCTGTGGACTGCCCGGTGATCCTGGTGGCCGACATCGAGCGCGGCGGCGTGTTCGCCCACCTGGCCGGCACGCTGGCGCTGCTGTCCGAATCGGAGCGCGCCCGGGTGGTCGGCCTGGTGATCAACCGTTTCCGCGGCGATCCGTCGTTGCTGAAGACCGGCGTCGACTGGCTGGAGCAGCACACCGGCAAGCCGGTGCTGGGCGTGCTGCCCTATCTGTACGACCTGCACCTGGAGGCCGAGGACAGCATGGGTCTGGACAAGCTCGGCGGCGCATCGGGCGGCGGCGACAAGCTGCGCGTGGCCGCGCCCGCCGCGCCGCGCGTCAGCAATCACACCGATTTCGATCCGCTGCGCCTGCATCCGCAAGTGGAGTTCACCCTGGTGCGCGCAGGCGAAACCATTCCGCCGGCCGACCTGATCGTGCTGCCCGGCAGCAAGAGCGTGCTGGCGGACCTCGCCTGGCTGCGCGCCCAAGGCTGGGAGGAGGCGATACGCCGCCATCTGCGCTACGGCGGCAAGGTGCTGGGCATTTGCGGCGGCCTGCAGATGCTGGGCAAGAAGCTGCACGATCCGGATGGATTGGAAGGCGAGCCGGGCAGCGGCGACGGCCTGGGCTGGCTGGACATGGAAACCACGCTGGCGCCGGAGAAGCGGCTGACGCGGATGCGCGGCCGGCTGACATTGGGCGACGCCGAGGCCGCCGGCTACGAAATCCACATGGGGGTGAGCCAGGGGCCGGCCCTGGCGCATCCCGCCGTTCGGTTTGACGATGGCTCGGTGGATGGCGCGCGCTCGGAAGACGGCCAGATCTTCGCCACCTATCTGCACGGCGTGCTGGACGAACCGGCCGCCTGCCAGGCCATCCTGCGCTGGGCGGGGCTGAAAGAGCCGGAAGCGTTGGACTATCCGGCGCTGCGCGAGGCCAATATCGACAAGCTGGCCGACATGCTGGAGAAGCATCTGGATCTGGCGCTCATCCGCGACTGTCTGCCGCGCTGAGCTAGAAGTATTCGACGCCGGGCCGCGGCGACTGGTCCGGCCTTTGCAGGATGAAGGCTTCCACCTGCGCCGCCGGCAGCGGCTTGCACAGCAGATAGCCTTGCACCACGTCGACGTGGATGCTGGTGAGGAAGGTCAGCTGCTCATCGGTTTCCACGCCTTCGGCCACCACCTGCAGGCCCATCCGGTGCGCCAGATAGGCGATGGTGTCGCACAGGGCGGTGTCGCGTTCGTCGCTGGAAATATTGCGGATGAACGATTGGTCTATTTTAAGCGTGTCCAGCGGGAAGCGGGTGAGGTAGGCCAGCGACGAATGGCCGGTGCCGAAATCGTCTATCGAACTGAGCACGCCCATCTGGTGGAATTGCCGCATCATGTCTATCGACTGCTGCGGCGACAACATCGCGCAGGACTCGGTGATTTCCAGCTCCAGGCTGCTGGGCGGGATGCCGGTTTGCTTCAGGATGCCGGCGACGAATTCCGGCAGCTCGTGGTCGGTGAATTGCGCCACGCTCAGGTTCACCGCCATGCGGATGCGGGTTGGCTCCTTGGCCTGCCAGCGGCTGAGCTGCCGGCAGGCTTCCTGCAGAACCCAGCGTCCCAGCGGCAGGATCAGGCCGGACTGTTCGGCGATCGGGATGAACTGGGCCGGCGGGATCATACCCTTCCGCGGGTGTTGCCAGCGCACCAGCGCCTCCACGCCCACCACCCGGCCGCTGGCCAGCTCGATCTGCGGCTGGTAGTGCAGCACCAGCTGGTTTTCCTCGATGGCGTGGCGCAGCTCCTTTTCCAGCTCCACCCGTTCCCGCATCTGCTGGCTGAGGGCCGCCTCGAACACCTGGACGCGGCGCTTGCTTTGCTGCTTGGCCTTGTACAGCGCCATGTCGGCGTTGCGCAGCAGTTCCTGGCCGCTGGCGCCGTGTTCCGGACCCAGGCTGACGCCTATGCTGACGGTGATGTTCAGCGTCATCTCGTCGATGATGAACGGGCGGGACAGGGCCTCCAGCGCCTCGTCGGCCGCCTGTTCCGCTTTTTCGCGGCTGTGGATCCCGCTGAGCACCGCCACGAATTCGATGCCGGCCAGCCGCGAGATCAGATTGCCGGCGCCGGCCAGCCGGCGCAGCCGTTCCGCCACTTCGCACAGCAGCAGGTCGCCGACGCTGTTGCCGTAGACGTCGTTGATGGACTTGAAGTCGCCCAGATCGATCAACAGCATGGCGAAACCCTGCAGATTGGCTTCCTGGCGGATGTTGAACAGATTGTCCAGCTTCTCCAGCAGGCCGCTCTGGCTCAGCAGGCCGGTCAGCGCGTCGAAATAGGCCAGGCGGTTGATCTTCTCCTGGGCGGCGACGCGGGGCGAGATGTCGATGTAGCTGACGCGCAGCAGGCGGCCGGTTTCGCTGGGCAGCTTGCTCAGCCGCACTTCGCAGGGCATGTTGCTGCCATCGGGCCGGGCGATGACGCGCTCGAAAACCTGCACCTCGCCTTTCATCGCCCTGGCGGCGTGCAGGCGCACGCTTTCGGCAGTAGGCAGTCCGTCCGGTTGTTCCGGCGAATACAGCTGCACCGGCGTCATGCCGATCAAGTCCTTCTGCTGCCGGCCAGTCAGCGCCTCGGCCTGCTGGTTGGCGTCGACGTAGCGGCTGCTGTCCAGGTCGTACACCATGATGGCTTCCGGCGCTTGTTCGATCATCGCGCGAAAGCGCTGCTCGCTCAGCCGCAGCGACTCGGTTTTTTCGTCCACCAGCTTGCTCAGGCGCTTTTTCAGCCGGGCGAGGTCCAGGTGGGTGTTGACGCGCGCCAACAGCTCGCTGCGCTCGAACGGCTTGCCGATGAAGTCCACCGCGCCGGCGGCGAAGCCGTCCACCTTGGCCTGGGTGTCGGCGATGGAGCTGAGGAACAGGATGGGGATGTCGCGGGTGCGGGAGCTGGCCTTGAGCTGGCGGCATACCTGCAGCCCATCCATGTCCGGCATGCTGAAATCCAGCAGGATCAAATCCGGAGGATGCTTGCGCACCAGTTCCAGCGCCTCGGCGCCGCTCTGCGCGGAGCTTGCCTGATAACCCTCGGTGGACAATAGCGCCAAGAGCATCATCAGGGTTGTCATGGTGTCGTCAACCACCAGAATGTCGCCTGGCGCCGGCATCGGCTTCCTCCCTGTTCATGCTATTCCGCTTAACAGCCTGCCTCCAGTCTAGTTCCTTTTTAAAGCCTTAGTAGTTTCGCTGATTGTCTAAACTGCAAAATTGAATGCGGCGCCGCGCAGGCCTTATCCGGAGAGACTCGCATGAAACTCACTGTCGGCAAGAATATGGCCTTGCTGGTGGCCACCGCTTTGCTGGGATTGGCCATGCTCACCGCGCTGGAGCAGTATTTGCTGGAGAAAGTCTACGACGGCGCCAATTTCGGCAATATCAACGCGGTGCCCAGCTTGAAAGTATTGGGCGAGCTGCGGCGCGCTTTTCTGGAAGTCAATATCCAGGTCGGCCGCCTCGATTACGACGAGGACCGGGCTTTGCGGCTGAAGATAGAGCAGCGGCTGCAAACCGCCCGCGAACAAGTCAGCGACGCCATCCGCAGTTATGAAACCAATGGCTGCGATGGGGGCAGCTGCTTTGCCGACGCGACCGACAAGGATTGGCTGGAGCGGGAAAAACCGGTGTGGCAGAAATTCCAGTCCGTTCTGGAGCCCATTCTCGCCATTCGCGGCAACGACGCGCAAAGCGTCGCCAACGTTCATCAGATGCTGCTGGCGCTGGACCCGCTGTCCATCCAGCTGCAAAAAATGATAGACGGCCATATCGACTACAACATGGTGATCGCCCGCAAGTTTTCCGATGAGGCGGCGCAGACCAAGCGCGGCGCCATTCAGCTGACGCTGGTCATCAGCGCGGCGATGTTGCTGGCGATTGGTTTGTTGGGCTGGCTGACCAGCCGTTCCATTCTCAGCCGGCTGGGCGGCGAGCCGACCGAAGCGGCCGATATCGCCTCCCGCTTGGCTGAAGGCGACCTGAGCATGGACATCCGGCTGCGGGAGGGCGACGGCAACAGCCTGATGGCCAGATTGCAGGAACTGGTCGACGCGCTGGACAGGCTGGCCAGCCGGGCTTACGCGATCGGCCAGGGCGACCTGAGCCAGGAGGTGCAGCTGGCGTCGAACCAGGACAAGCTCGGCATCGCCATCAACGAGATGATACGGATGCTGCGCGGCGCCCGCAGCGAGGACGAGCGCCGCAACTGGCTGAAGGACGGCTATGGCCAGATATCCGCGGCGCTGACTGGGGACCTGACCACCGAGCAGCTAGCCGACTCGGCCATCGGCATGATAGGCCGCTACCTGGACGCCGGCCGCGGCGTGTTCTACCTGTACCAGGAGTCTGAACAGGTGCTGCTGCTGATCGGCAGTTATATGTATACCGAACGCAACCACATCGGCGCCAGCTTCCAGCTGGGCGAGGGCGCGGTGGGGCAGGTGGCGCGCGAGAGAAAGCCCATCATCCTCGAGGTGTCGAATGAAGACGTGGCGCCCATCGTCACCGGCACCCTGCTGGAGACGCCGCGCTTTACCTACACCTACCCGCTGCTGCACGAAAAAGAGCTGGTCGGCGTGATAGAACTGTCCAGCTTCGAGCGTTTCGACGACAAAAAGCAGGAGTTCCTGGCCAATGTCGGCGGCATGCTGGCGTCTTTCCTGTTCGTCGCCGAGCAGCGCGCGCACATCCGCAAGCTGCTGGCGGCCAGCGAAGCGTCGGAAAAGGAAATGCGGCAGCAGAGCGAGCAGCTGCGCGAGAGCAACGCCAGGATGGAGGAGCAGCAGCAGTTGCTGCAGCAGCAGGCCGAGGAGATGCAGCAGACCAATGCTCAGATGGAAGAAGCGCAGCAGCTGCTGCGCCAGCAGACCGAGGAGCTGCAGCAGACCAACGCGCAGATGGAGGAGTCGCAGCAGCAGCTGGAGCAGCAAAACCTGGAGCTGGACGAGGCGCGGCGGCAGCAGGAGGCCAAGGCCAGGCAGCTGGACCAGGCCAGCCAGTACAAATCGGAATTCCTGGCCAATATGTCGCACGAGCTGCGCACGCCGCTCAACTCCATCATCCTGCTGTCCAAGATGATGGTCAGCGACGAGGACGGCAAGGTGGAGGGCGAGGCGCTGAAGTGGGCGCAGGTGATCCACCGCTCCGGCGAAGACCTGCTGCGGCTGATCAACGACGTGCTGGACCTGTCCAAGGTGGAGGCCGGCCGCATGGACGTGCACCTGTCGCCGGTGAGCAGCCGCGATCTGTGCTCGGAATTGCAAGGCATGTTCGAACACGTGGCGCGGGACAAGGGCCTGAGCTTCACAGTGGAGGACGAGCTGCGGCGGCACTTCGTGTCCGACCCCGACAAGCTGTCGCAAATCCTGCGCAATCTGCTGACCAACGCCATCAAGTTCACCCGCCAGGGCGGCGTCACCTTCCGCCTCAGCCATCATCCCGACCAGCCGCTGCCGATCCGGCTGAGCGTCCGCGACACCGGCATCGGCATCCCCGAGGAAAAGCGCAATGTGATCTTCGAAGCCTTCCAGCAGGCCGACGGCTCCACCTCGCGCGAGTTCGGCGGCACCGGCCTCGGCCTGACCATCAGCCTGCGCTTCGCCCAGATGCTGGGCGGCACCATCGAGCTGCTGAGCGCGCCGGGCGAGGGCAGCGAGTTCATCGTGCTGTTGCCGGAGGCCGGCGCGGCGGCCGAGCCGCAGCCGGGCCACGCGGCCAGCCATCCGGCAGCCGCGCCGCGCCCGCGGCTGGACGCGCCGGGCGACGACCGCGGCGCGGTGAGCCCCGGCGACCGCATCATCCTGCTGATAGACGACGACCCGGTGTTCGGCCAGATGCTGGTCGGCATGAACCGCCGGCTGGGCTACAAGACGCTGCTGGCGCAGAACGGGGCCGATGGGCTGGCTCTGGCCGGACAGTACCGGCCGCACGGCATTCTGCTGGACCTCGGCCTGCCCGACATGGACGGCGCGCAGGTGCTGCATGAAATCAAGACCCGGCCGGCGCTGTCCAGCCTGCCGGTCTACATCGTTTCCGCGCGCGACCGCGACGAAGCCTTGCTGCAGCAGGGCGCCATCGGCTTCTTGAGCAAGCCCGCCGCCGACCACCTGCTGGCAGCCGCCGAGGCGACGCTGATCAGCGCGGTGGGCAGCAAGGGCGGCGAGCGCATCCTGGTGGTGGAAAACGGCGGCATCCGCGGCGACGAGGTGCAGTCGCTGCTGGGCCGCGACGGCGGCGCCATCGTGGCGGCCGCGCCGGACGCCGACTGGCCGGCGCTGTTGCGGCAAAAGCCCTGCCAGCTGGCCATCATCGACTTGGGCGCCGGGCCGGCGGCCGACGCGCTGGTGACGGCGGCGGCGCTGCGCGAAGCCGACGCCGCGATCTCGCTGGTGTTTTACGCCGACAGCCATCCCGGCGACGAGGAGGAGGCGGCGCTGCGCGCCTATTCCGATTGCGTGATCGTCAAGGCGCCGCAGGCCGGCCAGCGGCTGATGGAAAACGTGGAGCGCTTTTTGCAGGACGTGCCCAGACAGCACGCGGCGCGCAAGACGCCGGCGGCGGGCGGCGACAGCAAGCTGCTGTCCGGCAGGCAGATCCTGGTGGTGGACGACGACCCGCGCAATCTGTTCGTGATCACCGCCGCGCTGGAGCGGCACGGCGCCAAGCTGTTTTCCGCGGTCAACGGCCGGCGCGCGCTGGAGTTTCTGCCGCAGCAGCCGGTGGACCTGGTGCTGATGGACATCATGATGCCGGAAATGGACGGCTACCAGGCGATCGCGGCCATCCGCGCCGACCCGGCCCTGGCCGCCATCCCGGTGGTGGCGATCACCGCCAAGGCGTTGCCGGCCGAGCGCGAGAAGATTCTGGCTACCGGCGCCGACGACTACCTGTCCAAGCCGGTGGATTACGACGTGCTGGTGGCCAAGGCGGCGCAGTGGTGCGCGGGGCGCAAGACGTGAGCGTCAATCTCCAGCATCAAGGCGAACTGTGCCGGGCGGCGATCCTGGGCCGGCTGGACGCCGCCGACGAGCGCGCGGCCTTGCAGGAGCTGCTGCGCGGCCCGGCCGACGACATGCTGGAGCTGTGCTTCTACGACGCCGACCTGCTGCCCGCGGAATTGATCGCGGCGTTGGCGGCCAGGCTGGACTCGGGCGGCAAGCTGAAGATCGTCGCCTACCACGCGCTGCTGGCGCACAGCCTGATGCGGCTGGGGCTGCCGGTGCGGCAGGTGTCCGCCCAGCCGCCCGCGGCCGGGGAGCGGCCGCCGCTGCGGGCGCTGGCGCTGGCGGGATCGGCGCTCAGCCTGGAGCGCATCCTGCACATCGTCGAACATCTGCCCTTGTCCGATATGGTGGTGTTCGTCGCCCAGCATGTGCAGGAAAACCAGATCAATCTGCTGGATCAGCTGCTGAAATCGCGCACCGAATACCGGGTGCTGATGCCGCAGCATCTGACGCCGGCGCAAGCCGGCACGCTGTATGTGGCGCCGCCCGGCCACCACATGCGGGTGGCGCACGGCCTGGTCTACCTCACCCGCGACCGGCAGATCCAGTTCGCTCGGCCGTCGATAGACGCGTTGTTCGAATCGCTGGCCGGCGAATACGGCGACGGCGTGCTGGCGGTGCTGCTGTGCGGCTACGGCAGCGACGGCGTGGACGGCTGCGCCGCCTTGCGCGCCGCCGGTTCCTGCGTCATCGTCGAGGACGGCGACGAATGCGCGCCGGCGCGAGTGATGCCGGACAACGCCCGCAACGCCGGCCATTACGATTTCCTCATGAAGCTGCCGGCCATCGCCAGCGTGGCGGCCGCGGCGGCGATGGGCGACGCCGCCAGGCCCGACGGCGCGCTGCTGGAATTGTTCCTGCAGGCGCTGGTCAGCCATTACGGCTACGATTTCCGCCATTACCAGCGCGAAAGCCTGAAGCGGCGCATCGTCAATCTGATGGGGCAGTTCAATCTGCGCGGCTTCGCCGAATTCCAGCGCGCGGTCTTGTGCGACGCCGCCCTGTTCGAGCGGTTGTGCGCCGAGCTGCCGGTGGGCGTCACCAGTTTTTTCCGCCACCCGGCGCAGTTGAAGCAACTGCGCGAGGAGATCCTGCCCTATCTGGCCAGCTTTCCGATGATCAAGCTGTGGTCGGCCGGCTGCTCCACCGGCGAGGAGGCGTATTCGCTGGCCATCGTGCTGGACGAGCTGGGCCTGCTCGACCGCAGCCATCTGTTCGCCACCGACCTGAATCCCTATCTGCTGGAGCTGGGAGCGAGCGGGCTGTTTCCCAGCGCGCCGCTGGCGCTCAACCGCCAGCACTACCTCGCCAGCGGCGGGCCCAGGCTGTTCGACGCCTATCTGGCCGGCAACGGGCGCTACCTGGCCATGGACGACAGGCTGCGCCAGCGCATTCTGTTCCACCGCCATTCGCTGACCGACGAAGGCATCTTCAATGAATTCCAGCTGATACTGTGCCGCAATGTGCTGATCTATTTCGACGCCGAACTGCAGCGCCAGGTGCTGCGCCGCTTCGCCCGCTCGCTGCACGCGGAGGGTTTTCTGGCGCTGGGGCCGCAGGACGGCTTGCACCGGCTGGCGCTGGAGGAGGGCTTCGAGCCCTGCCGCGGCGGCAGCCATATCTATCGCATCGGCAGGAGCGCGGAAGCATGAGCAAGCGGTTTGCCATCCTGGTGGTGGACGACAACGAGAGCAACCGGGTGACGCTGCGGGCGCTGCTGTCCCGCCTGTCCGGCTGCGAGGTGCTGGAGGCGGGGTCGGGCGAGGACGCGCTGCTGCGCACGCTGGAGCGCGATGTCGACCTGATTTTGCTGGACGTTCAGATGCCCGGCATGGACGGCTTCGAGACCGCCAGCCATCTGCAGATGACGGAACGCACGCGGGGCATTCCCATCGTCTTCGTCACCGCCATCTTCAAGGCCGAGGAGTTCATCGGCCGCGGCTATGGCCTGGGCGCGGTGGACTACCTGATGAAGCCGCTGGACGACAACCTGCTGCTGAACCGGGTGCGGATGTACCAAACCCTGCACGACCGCGAGGCGGCGCTGGAAAAACGCCGCCTGGCGCTGGAAGAGGCCAATGGCCAGCTGCAGCAGGCGCTGGGCGAACTGCAGCGCCAGTCGGTGGCGCTGTCCGAGGCGCGCGACGCCTCCGAGGCGGCCAATCGCGCCAAGAGCGAATTTCTGGCGGTGATGAGCCATGAGATCCGCACGCCGCTCAACGGCGTGATCGGCATGGCCGACCTGCTATTGAAAACCCGGCTGGACGAGCGCCAGCGGCATTACGTCAACGTGGTCCACCGCTCCGGCGAAAACCTGCTCAGCATCATCAGCGACATCCTAGACTTTTCCAAGATCGAGGCCGGCAAGTTCGAACTGGACCGCCAGCCTTTCTGCCTGAGCCTGTTGGTGGAGGAGATCGTGGAGCGGCTGGCCCCGGTGGCTTACGGCAAGGGGCTGGAGCTTTTGTGCGCGCAGCCGGCGTCGGCGGTGGAGGTGATAGGCGACAGCAAGCGGCTGGGACAGGTGCTGACCAATCTGATCGGCAACGCCATCAAGTTCACCCAGGCCGGCCAAGTGGTGGTGCGGGTGGCGCTGGAGGGGCGCGGCGAGCGGGAAACCAGCTGCCAGGTCAGCGTGGAGGATACCGGCATCGGCATCACGCCGGAGCAGCAGAGCCGGCTGTTCCAGCCCTTCGCTCAGGCCGACAGCTCCACTACGCGCCGCTTCGGCGGCACCGGCCTGGGGCTGGTGATCTCGCAGCGGCTGATGGCCATGATGGGCAGCCGCATCGAGCTGGCCAGCCAGCCGGGCGTGGGCACCCGCTTCCATTTCCGGCTGACCCTGCCCAATGGCCCGCAAACCCAGCCGCCGCCGCCGGTCGAGCGGCTGAGCCGGCTGCGGGTGCTGGTGGTCGACGACAACGCCACCAATCTGGAAATCCTGGAGCAGCAGCTGACGGCCTGGCATTGCCGGGTATGCGCGCTGCAAAGCCCGCTGGCGGCGCTGGACCGGCTGGCAGAAGCGAAGGGAGAGCAGCAGTTCGACCTGGTCTTGTCCGACATGATGATGCCGGAGCTGGACGGGTTGATGTTCCTGTCTCAGGCGCGGCAGCGGCTGGGCGAGGCGATGCCGCCCGCCATCATCCTCAGCTCGGCGGCCGATGACTTCCAGCAACTGAAGGACGCCGCCAGCCTGGCGCGCCAAGTACTGACCAAGCCGCTGCGGCGCTCGGAGCTGTACAACGCGCTGATCCAGGCGCGCGAGCCCGACGCCCAGCCGGCCGGCCGCGGGCCGGCGCGCCAGGAGCGCCAGGAGCGCGCGTTCGGCAAGCTGAGCGGCCATGTGCTGCTGGTGGAGGACAATCTGGTCAACCAGGAAATGGCGCAGGCGATGCTGCAGAACATGGGCTGCAGCGTCAGGGTGGCCAGCAACGGGCAGGAGGCGCTGGCTCTGCTGGGCGAGGAAAAGTTCGACCTGGCGCTGATGGACTGCGAGATGCCGGTGATGGACGGCTGGCAGACCACCCGGGCGATACGCGACAAGGAGCGGGGCGCCGACGCGCGCCTGGCCATCGTGGCGCTGACCGCCAACGCCGGCCTGGGCGACAAGGAGCGTTGCCTGCAGGCGGGCATGGACGATTACCTAGCCAAGCCGTTCACGCAGCGGGAATTGGCTGCCACGCTGGCGCGCTGGCTGCGCGCGGCGGGCAAAGAGGCCGCGCCGGAGAGCGAGGCGCCGGCCGAAGCCTCGGTGGCGGGCGGCGAGTGGATAGAGCCGCAGGTGTTGCAGGCGATACGCGACATCCGCGCCGGACTGCTGCCCAGGATGCTGGAGGCCTGGATGCAGGAGTGCCCGGGCATTCATATGGCGGTGCACGAGGCGGTGAAGAAAGCGGACGGCGGCGAGCTGTTCCGCACCGCCCATTCGCTGAAGAACAGCGCCAGCAGCGTCGGCGCGCTGCAGCTGGCGGCGCTGTGCGCGACGCTGGAGCAACTGGGCCGCGCAGGCGATCTGCCGGCGGCCGCCTGCCTGATCGACCAGCTCGACCAGGCTTTCTATTACTCGATGGAGGCGTTGAAGAAGCTGCTGGCGGCTGATCCGCCGCCGCCCGCCTGAGCGGCGGCGCTCAGGCGGATTCGGCCTGGGCGCGGGCGATGGCGTCCAGCAGCGCCGGCGCCAGCTCGCGCCGGCAGATCAGCAGGTCGGGCATGAAGGGATCGGGCTGGTTGTAGCGGCAGGGGCTGCCGTCCAGCCGCGACGCGTGCAGGCCGGCGGCCAGCGCCACGCCGACCGGCGCGCAGGAGTCCCACTCGTATTGCCCGCCGCTGTGCAGATAGGCGTGGGCTTCGCCGCGCAGCACCGCCATCGCCTTGGCGCCGGCCGAGCCCATCGGCGCCAGTTCGGCGCCCAGCATCCCGGCCACGCGCTCGGCGATGGCCGGCGGCCGGCTGCGGCTGACCAAGATCCGGATCGGACCCGGCGGCGCGCCGGCCAGCGCCGGCGCGGCGGTGGAGAACAGCTGGCCCAGCGCCGGCAGGGCCACCGCGCAGGCGGTGGGCAGGCCGTCTTCGGTCAGCGCCACATGCACCGCCCAGTCGGAGCGATCGCGCTCGCGCTCGCTGTATTCACGGGTGCCGTCCAGCGGGTCGATGACCCAGACCCGGCGCAAGCGCAGCCGGGCGTCGTCGGGCGCCGACTCTTCCGACAGCAGGCCGTCATCGGGCCTGGCCTGGCGCAGCAGATGCGCGATCAACGCGTCGGATTTGGCGTCGCCCAGCGCGCCCAGCGCCTTGTCGCCGGCGGTGTTGCCTTGCCGCAGCTGGTTCAGCAGCTCGGCAGCCTGGGCCGCGATATCGGCGGCCAGCTGATGGTCGTTGTCGGGCATGTCGTCTGTCGGTGATCCATTCCAGGGTTGGCCGGCGGGAAAATCCGGCGCGCGGCGATGTAGTGATACACCGCTTCGCGCCGCCGGGCAATGCCAACGTGCTGGGTTGTCAGCGCAGGCGCATTTTCAACTCCTCGCTGGCCTGGTGCAGCGCCGCGCGGGTGGCCGGCAGGCCGGACAGCGCGTTGAGCAGGCCGAAGTCGTGGATCATGCCGTTGTAGCGGGTGGCGACCACGTCTACGCCGGCGGCGTCCAGTTGGCGGGCGTAGGCCTCGCCCTCATCGCGCAGCACGTCCTTTTCCGCGGTCTGGATCAGCGCCGGCGGCAATCCGCGCAGTTGCGCCGGCGCCGCCCGCAGCGGGGAGGCATAGATGTCGCTTCGCTGCCGCGGGTCGGGCGTGTAGGCGTCCCAGAACCATTTCATCATGTTCCGGGTCAGGAAGTGGCCATCGGCGAATTCGCGATACGAGGCGTCTTCGAAGTCGGCATCGGCCACCGGCCAGAACAGCACCTGGGCGCGCAATGCCGGGCCGCCGCCGGCTTTGGCCATCAGGGCGACCGCCGCCGCCATATTGCCGCCCACGCTGTTGCCGGCCAGCGCCAGCCGCTTGCCGTCCACCTGGATTGCCGCGCCGTGTTCCGCCACCCATCGGGTGGCGGCGTAGGCTTGGCGGATGGCCACCGGGTAGCGGGCCTCCGGCGACGGCGTGTAGTTGACGAAGACCGCGGCGGCGCCGGAGTCGGCCACCAGGTCGCGGACGAAGCGCTCGTGGGTGGGGTAGTCGCCCAGAATCCAGCCGCCGCCGTGGAAGAACATGAAGGCGGGCAGCGCGCCGCGGACGCCTGCCGGGCGCACCACGGTGAGCTTCAGCGGCTGGCCGTCGACGGAGATGATTTTCTCGCTGACGTCCGCCGGCGCCAGTTTGGCGCCTTTTTGCGCGCGGGCCAGCGCATCGCGCGCCTCGGCCGGCGACAAGGTTTCCAGCGGCTGGCCGCCGCCTTGGGCCAGGGTTTCGAGAAAAGCCTGGGTATGGCGTTCCACTCCGGGGCTGCCGGCGGCCAGCGCGGAGCCGGCGCAAAGCGCGGCGAGCGACGCCGCGACGATATGGAGCTTGGTTTTCATGAGGGTTCTCCGCTTGGGGATGGGCGCGGCTCAGGCGAGGCGCAGGCGCACGTCGAGGTTGTTGCGGGTAGCGTGCGAATAGGGGCAGACCACATGGGCCTTTTCCACCAGCGCCTGCGCGGTTTCCGGCGGCAGGCCGGGCAGCGAGATCAGCAACTCCGCCTCGATGGCGAAGCCGGTGGGCACGGTGCCGATGCCGACAGAGGCGGCGATGCTGGCGGCGGCTGGCAGCGCGACTTTCTCCCTGGTGGCGACGAATTTCAGCGAGCCGAGGAAGCAGGCGGCGTAGCCGGCGGCGAACAGCTGTTCGGGATTGGTGCCGGGGCCGCCGGCGCCGCCCAGTTCGCGCGGCATGGACAGCTGGACGTCCAGGGCACCGTCGGAAGAGGCGGCATGGCCTTCGCGGCCGCCGGCGACGGTGGCGTGGGCGCGGTACAGGATGGTGTCGATCGACATGGGGTGCTCCTTTGCATGTTGGCGAATGGCTGGTGCCGGTTGGCAGAACGAACTTTACGCTTGGGTTGAGTACTAAAAGTCACGTAAAGTATCGAAAACTTGATATGGAGTATGAATGTGGCCGACGCATGCACCGATAGGCTGGAGGCTTTGTTGAATCACTTTCCGGTGCGCGCGCGGATGTTCCATTCCGGAGCCTTGTGCGGCGTCACCGATTTCGCCGCGCCGGGCGAGGGCGGCCAGTTGCACCTGATCCGCTCCGGCGCGCTGGAGATCATGCGCGCCGGCCAGCCTGCGCTGCGGGTGGACGTGCCCAGCCTGCTGCTCTACCCCCGGCCGGTGGCCAGGCGTTTCGTCGCGGACGCCGGGCGCGGCGCCGATCTGGCTTGCGCGGAGCTGAGTTTCGACGGCGGCGCTGACAACCCCATCCTCGGGGCGCTGCCGGAAATGGTGTGCCTGCCGCTGGCGGCCATCGCCGGCGCCGACAGCGTGCTGGCGCTGCTGTTCGAAGAGGCGTTCGGCGCCAACTGCGGCCGCCACGCGTTGGTGGACAGGCTGTTCGAGGCGGTGCTGATCCTGGTGCTGCGGCAGTTGATGGAAAGCCGGCAGGTACAGGGCGGCATGCTGGCCGGGCTATCCCATCCCCGGCTGCGCAAGGCGCTGGCGGCGATGCACGCGCAGCCGGGGCGGGCGTGGCCGTTGGAGGCGCTGGCGGAGCTTGCCGGAATGTCGCGCAGCGTTTTCGCCGGCGCGTTCCGCGACGTGGTGGGCAGCACGCCCGGCGCTTATCTGCAGGCCTGGCGCGTCCGGCTGGCGCAGCAGGCGCTGCTGCGGGGCCGGCAGTTGAAGATGATCGCGAGCGAGGTGGGGTATGGCAGCGAGGCCGCGCTGTCGCGGGCGTTCAAGGCGCAATGCGGTTTGACGCCGCGGGAGTGGCGGCAGGGGCGGCTGGCGGATTGAGCGGGAGCCGCGGGCAATGCGAAGCGGGGCAAACCCTGATCCAGGATTGCCCCGCTTCGCATCGCCATCCGCCGGTTGGCGGGAAGCTTATTCCGGCACGTTCAGTGCGTTGATGCTGTAGCCGGCGTCCACGTAGGTGATTTCGCCGGTGATGCCGGACGACAGGTCCGACAGCATGAAGGCGGCGGCGTTGCCGACTTCCTCAGTGGTCACGTTGCGGCGCAGACAGGCCTGACTGGAGGCCATGTTCAGCAGCTTGGAGAAGCCGGAGATGCCGGAAGCGGCCAGCGTTTTGATCGGGCCGGCGGAGATGCCGTTGACGCGGATGCCTTCCTTGCCCAGGCTGGCGGCCATGAAGCGCACCGACGCCTCCAGGCTGGCCTTGGCCAGGCCCATCACGTTGTAGTTCGGGATCGCGCGCACCGCGCCCAGGTAGGACAGGGTCAGCAGCGAAGCCTTGCGGCCCTGCATCATCGGGCGCGCGGCCTTGGCCAGCGCCGGGAAGCTGTAGGACGATACGTCGTGGGCGATCTGGAACGCTTCGCGGCTGAGCGAATCCAGGAAATCGCCTTCCAGCGCCTCGCGCGGGGCGAAGCCGATCGAGTGCACCAGGCCGTCCAGGCCGTCCCACTCCTTGGCCAGCTCGACGAAGAGCTGGTTGATTTCGTCGTCATTCTGCACGTCGCAGCGGAACACCAGCTTGGAGCCGAAGTCGGCCGCCATTTCGCGGACGCGGTCCTCCAGTTTGTCCACCACGTAGGTGAACGCCAGCTCGGCTCCTTGCCGGTGACAGGCTTGGGCAATGCCGTAGGCGATCGAGCGGTTGGAGATCATGCCGGTGATCAGGATTTTCTTGCCTTGCAGAAAGCCCATTTGGAGTCCTTCTCATATAAACAGTGGGGCATTATACCGAATGATGGCCGTTTTCAGCACTTGCCGAGTGGGAGGCGGCGCGGACCCGGAGGCCGCAGCGGCGCGCAAAGCCCCTTGGCGAGCGGGGATTTTCGCCGCGGTTTGACCGGTTGCCGCGGCCGCCGCCGCTTGTTACCATCGGGAATTAAGCAGGCTTGAATCCATTAGCGAGGAAATCATGAGCGATCTCATCCACCATGTAAGCGATAACTCTTTTGAACAGGAAGTGCTGCAGTCCGATCTGCCGGTGCTGGTTGACTACTGGGCGGAATGGTGCGGTCCGTGCAAGATGATCGCCCCGATCCTGGACGAAGTCTCCAAGGAGTACGAAGGCCGCCTGAAAGTCGCCAAGCTCGACATCGACCAAAACCAGGCCACGCCGCCGAAATTCGGCATCCGCGGCATCCCCACCCTGATGATCTTCAAGGGCGGCCAAGTGGTGTCCACCAAGGTCGGCGCGCTCACCAAGAGCCAGCTGACGGCCTTCGTTGACAGCAACATCTAAAGCGTCTATTCTCCACGCACAATCTTCAAGACGGGTGGCATAAAATTCAGGCCGCCCGTTTCGTTTCCGCTTCCACACCCTCAAATTAGCGTTCCGCCTAATTGTTACCGAGTCGACCTCACGACCGCTATGCACTTATCTGATCTCAAACATCTTCACGTATCCGAACTCGTTGAAATGGCCATTTCCAACGAGATTGACGGGGCCAGCCGGCTGCGCAAGCAGGATCTGATTTTCGCGCTTTTGAAAAACCAGGCCAAGAAAGGCGAGAGCATTTTCGGCGAGGGTACGCTGGAGGTGTTGCCGGACGGTTTCGGTTTCCTGCGCAGTCCGGATACTTCGTATCTGGCGGGGCCGGACGACATCTACGTCAGCCCGTCGCAGATCCGCCGCTTCAATCTGCATACCGGCGACTCCATCGAGGGCGAGATCCGCACCCCGAAGGACGGCGAGCGCTATTTCGCGCTGGTGAAGGTGGACAAGGTAAACGGCGAGGCGCCGGAGAATTCCAAACACAAGATCCTGTTTGAGAACCTCACTCCGCTATTCCCCACCGAACAATTCAAACTCGAGCGCGACATCCGTGCCGAGGAAAACATCACCGGCCGCATCATCGACCTGATCGCGCCGATCGGCCGCGGCCAGCGCGCGCTGTTGGTGGCGCCGCCGAAGTCCGGCAAGACGGTGATGCTGCAGCATATCGCCCACGCCATCACCGCCAACCATCCGGACGCGGTGCTGATCGTGCTGCTGATCGACGAGCGTCCGGAAGAAGTGACGGAAATGCAACGCTCGGTGCGCGGCGAAGTGGTGTCCTCCACCTTCGACGAGCCGGCCACCCGCCACGTGCAAGTGGCGGAAATGGTGATCGAGAAGGCCAAGCGCCTGGTCGAGCACAAGAAGGACGTGGTGATCCTGCTGGACTCCGTCACCCGCCTGGCCCGCGCCTACAACACCGTGGTGCCGGCTTCCGGCAAGGTGCTGACCGGCGGCGTGGACGCCAACGCGCTGCAACGCCCGAAGCGCTTCTTCGGCGCCGCGCGCAATGTGGAAGAGGGCGGCAGCCTGACCATCATCGCCACCGCGCTGATCGACACCGGCAGCCGCATGGATGATGTGATCTACGAAGAATTCAAGGGCACCGGCAACTGCGAAATCCACCTGGACCGCAAGATGGCGGAAAAGCGCATCTTCCCGGCGATGAACATCAACCGCTCCGGCACCCGCCGCGAAGAGCTGCTGATCCCGCAGGACCAGCTGCAACGCATCTGGGTGCTGCGCAAGCTGCTGTACCCGATGGACGACCTGGAGGCGATGGAGTTCCTGCAGGACAAGATCAAGGCCACCAAGTCCAACCAGGCCTTCTTCGACTCGATGCGCCGCTGAGCGCCGTAGTCGCAAAACATGCCAGACCATGCCGGTCTGGCATTTTTTTTGGTACATTGAGGCATGGAATGGAGCGGCCGGTTTTTCCAGATGGAGTGGTTTTCGGCGATCGGCACCGCGGCTTTCGCCTTTTCCGGCTACCTGGTGGGGATACGCAAGCGGCTGGACCTGCTCGGCGTTTCCATCGTGGCGCTGGTGACGGCTATCGGCGGCGGCGTGATCCGCGACCTGCTGGTCGGACGGGTGCCGCTGGTGTTCTACGATTACACCAACCTGTTCATCATCGCCGGCGCGGTATGGATCGCCTGGCTGGCCGGCCTGCACCGGCGCAAGAGCCGCACGCTGGAGCGGCTGTTCATCGTCGCCGATTCGCTGGGGCTGGTGGCCTTCAGCCTGGCCGGCGCCCAGGTGGGGCTGCTGTTCGGCCTGAACGCCTTCGGCGTGGTGTCGTTGGGTTTCGTCACCGCGGTGGGCGGCGGCGTGGTGCGGGACATGATGGTCAATGAAGTGCCCTTCATTCTGCATCGGGATTTCTATGGCACGGTGTCGATACTGGCGGCCGCCGGATTGTTTCTGGCCGACCGGCTGGGCTGGGTCAGCGTCGCGTCGTTGCAGGCGCTGTTCTGGTCCGGACTGGCGCTGCGCCTGTTGGCGCACCGAAATGAAATGACCTTGCCGACGCTGGGCGGGCGCGGGCGGTAAAAGGATAACGATATGTGGTCGATGGAGGCAGACGCTGCCGCCGCGCTGATTGCCCGGCGGCTTGAGTCCTATGATTTCACCGGCAAGGTGGCGGATCTGCCTTGCCGGCCGGCGGGGCCGGAATTGCGGCCGGCGGCGGTGCTGCTGCCGCTGGTGTGGCACGACGATGGCGCGACGGTGCTGTTCACCCGCCGCACCGAACATCTGTCCAGCCATCCGGGCCAGGTGAGCTTTCCCGGCGGCAAGGTGGAGAGCGGCGACCGCTCGACGCTGGACGCCGCCTTGCGCGAGGCGAGCGAGGAAACCGGGCTGGACCCGGCCGGCGTGCGGGTGTTGGGGCGGCTGCCCGACTACGTCACCATCACCGGCTACGTGGTGACGCCGGTGGTGGGGATGCTGACGCCGCCGCTGGCATTGGCACCGGCGCCGGACGAGGTGGCCGAGGTGTTCGAGGTGCCGCTGCGCCTGTTGCTGGATCGCGCCGCTTACAGCCGGCACGACTATGTCCGCGACGGCATCGCCGGGCGCTACCTGTCCTTCGAGTGGCAGCGCTACACCATTTGGGGCGCCACCGCGGCGATGATGTGGATGCTGGCCGACGCGCTGGCGGCCGGCGGCGCCTAGCGACGGCGTTTCAGGGCGTTTCCTGGTCGCACAGGATGATGTTGCGGCCCGCCAGCTTGGCCTCGTACAGCAGCTTGTCGGCGCGCGACGCCATCTGCGACGGCGTGTCGCCGGGTCGCCAGTCGGTGATGCCGCCGCTGAAGGTGATCGGTTGCTCGACCACCGACACGGTGGAGCGGGTCAGCGCCATCTGCATGCGGCTCATCACTTTCTGGGCGTCGCGCAGGCGGGTGTAGGGGAAGATCACCATGAATTCCTCTCCGCCGATGCGGGCGTTGATGTCGGTGTTGCGGGTGGTGTCGCGCAAGGCGTTGGCCACCGCCACCAACACGTTGTCGCCGGCCTGATGGCCATGCTGGTCGTTGAATTTCTTGAAGTGGTCGATATCGAACACCGCTATCGCCATGGTCTGGCCATAGCGTTCGCAGCGGCTGATTTCGTCGCGCAGCACCGTGTCGGCGTGGCGGCGATTGTAGAGGCGGGTCAGCGGGTCGGTCACCGCCATCTCGGCCAGCTGCAGATTGCTCTCGTGCAGTTGCTGCTCCAGCAGCTTGCGGCCCGAGATGTCATACAGCGCGATCAGCGACGACGGGTGGTTGCCGCGGCCCAGTTTCTGCAGCGAGACGATTGCCCACAGCCGGCTTTGGTCTTCCAGCTCCAGCTCCACCTCGCGCTGCATCACGTCTTCGTTTTCCGCCAGCCATTGCTCGACCGGCTGCAGCTTCAGCGGCAGGTTCAGTTCGTGGCTGGCGCTTTCGTCCGGCGCGCGCGGCGGCAGCCGCAGCAGCTCGCGCGCCGGCGCGTTGGCGTGCTGGATGCGGCAGGTGCGCGGGTTGACCAGCAAGAGCGCCAGCGGCGCGGTGTCCAGCACCAGCCGGGCCTGCTCCTCGCTGTCGCGGATTCTCTCGCTGCCGCGCAGCAGCTGCTGGTGCTGGCGCAGATTGGACAGGTGCTTGCGCAGCGCCAGCAAGGTCAGCGCGGCGACGAACAGCCAGCCGGGCAGGGCCAGCCAGGCCTTGTCCCAGACGTAGCGGGTGAAGTCCTGCCGCGAGATGCCCACCGCCACCTGGAACGGATAATTGCCGGTCTGGCGCATGCTGTACAGCCGCATCGAGCCATCGAAGCTGGACGGCGCGCTGAACAGGGTCTGGTTGGCGTCGTGCGACAGGATCATGTGCGCCTGCAGCGGGCGGTAGCTTTGCGGGTCGTGCCCGGCTACCTGCGGCCAGCGCGCCACGGTGAGCTGGCGCTGGTCCAGCACCAGGATTTCGCCATGCTCGCCCACCGTCAGCCGGCTGACCTCGTCCTGGAAGAAGTTGTGGTTGATCAGGCCGGTGGCCATGCCTATCAGGTTGCCGTCGCCGTCGTGCAGCTTGTTGGCCAGCACGATGCCGCCCTCGGTGGGGCTGTGCGTGACGGCGGTGTAATTGCTTTCCTGCGGGTCGATGCGGTGCAGCCAGCGGCAGAATTCGTTGTGGCGCGAGCGCGGCAGGCTGCTGCGGCTGCTGCTGAAGATGGTCTGGCAGGCGGTGTCGACGATCTCGATTTGGCTGAGGTAAGGCGCCAGCTGCAATTGCTGCTGCAGCTTCTGTTGCAGCTTCTGCTGCGCCTCGGGGCTTTGGCCGCCGCTGCGCAGCAGGTGTTGGACTTCCGGAATCTGGTTGCTGCTTTGCAGGATCAGCCCGGCTTCGTGGATGCCGGAGCTGAGTCGTTCCGCCAGCAGCTGGCTCAGGCCGCTGGCCTGGTGCCCGGCCTCGTTTTCCACCTGGCGGTAGCTGACGGCGAGATCGAGCAGCACCAGCCCGAGGGTGACCAGCAGAAACAGCGCCGCCCCCCACTTGGCATGGCGGGCGGAGCGTGAGCCGTGTTTGCGCGGGGTCAGGTCCATGGGCGGCGGCAGACGTATGCTTGGCTTGTGGAAGGCATCCCTTCAGTATGACAGCTAACGCCGCCGCTGCGTAGTCGCTTACAGGGTGAAGCGCATGGACAGGTCGACGGCGCGGATGTCCTTGGTCAGCTTGCCGACCGAGATGCGGTCGACGCCGGTGGCCGCGATGGCGCGCACGCTGTCCAGGTCGATGCCGCCCGAGGCTTCCAGCTGGGCGCGGCCGGCGCTCAGGGCGACGGCGGCGCGCATCTGCTCCAGCGACATATTGTCCAGCAGCACCAGCTTGGCGCCGTTCTCCAACGCGTCCTCCAGTTGCGCCAGCGTCTCGACTTCGATTTGCAGCGTCACGCCGGGCGGCAGGTCTTGCAGCGCCTGCCGCATCGCTTCGGCCACGCCGCCGGCCGCCATGATGTGGTTTTCCTTGATCAGGATGCCGTCGAACAGGCCGACGCGCTGATTGTGGCCGCCGCCGGCGGTCACCGCGTATTTCTGCGCCAGACGCAGGCCGGGAACGGTTTTGCGGGTGTCCAGGATGCGGGCGCGGTGGCCGGCCGCGGCCTCGACGTAGCGGCGGGTCTCGGTGGCGACGGCGGACAGCAGCTGCAGGAAGTTGAGCGCGCTGCGCTCGGCGGTGAGCAGCGCGCGCGCCGGGCCGGAGATACGGCACAGTTCGCTGCCGGCGGCGACCGACTCGCCTTCGGCCACCCGCCATTGCACAGCGCAGCGGCTGTCCACCTGGCGGAAGCATTCATCGAACCAGGCCTGGCCGCAGATCACCGCGTCCTCGCGCGCGATCACCCGCGCCGCGCCGGTCTTGTCCGCGTCTATCAGGCGGGCGGTCCAATCGCATTGGCCGATGTCTTCGGCCAGGGCTTGGCCAACTTGCTGGGCAATCAGGTGCTGAGCGGGTAGGGCGGGCATGCGGGTCTCCATCCAAAAGCGTATTGTACCGGCCCGCGCGGCAAAAGGGAGGGCTTTGCGGCGACGAAGCGCGCCAGTTTGTCCGGCGGCTCTGTTATGCTGAAGGCAGTCTGATCGCAAGTGTATCGTCATGGATCTATCGGCTTTGCAGTTTGGCGCGTGGCCGCTCGGGCTGGCCAATGCGCTGGCGCTGGCGGCCCTGGCCTGGGCCGGCGCCGGGGTGCGCTGGCGCGAGCTGGAGCACGGCGCGCTCAACGCCTGGATGGGCGCCTGCGTGCTGGACCTGGCGCTGTGGCTGTTGCGCGCCGGCCTGCTGCCCGGCCTGTCCTTCCATCTGCTGGGCGGCGCCCTGTTCGCCTTGCTGATGGGGCCGCGGCTGGCGCTGCTGGCCCTGGCCGCGGTGCAGGCGGCGCTAGCGGCCGGCGGCCACGCCGACTGGCGGGCGCTGGGCTTGAACTGGCTGCTGACCGCGTTGCCGGCGGTGGGCGTGGCGGCGTCGGCTCTGGCCCTGGCGCGCCGTTTCCTGCCGCCGCATTTCTTTGTCTATGTGTTCGTCAACGGCTTCCTGGCCGCCGGCGCCAGCCTGTTCGCTGCCGCCCTGTGCGGCATGGCGGCCTTGGCGGCGGCGGGGGCGTATCCGTGGGAGACGCTGCTGGACGACGCCGTGCCTTACTATTTTCTGCTGTCGTGGTCGGAGGCCTTCACGACCGGGCTGCTGCTGGCGGTGCTGATTGTTTACAAACCGCAGTGGGTGGCGACGTTCGATGACGGCCGTTATCTCGGCGACAAGCCGGGCAATCGTTGAGGGAGGATCGCCATGCCGTTCGTATTGTGGAGTCTGTTGTTGGCGGCGCTGCTGCCGCTGATCTGGGCCGGCGTCGCCAAGGCCGGGGTGAAGTACGACAATCACCGGCCGCGCGAGGAGGCGGCGCGGGCCAGCGGCTACCGGCAGCGCGCCGGCTGGGCGCAGCAAAATGCCTGGGAGGCGCTGCCGACCTGGACCGCCGCGGTGGTCGCGGCCTGGCTGATGAAGGTGCCGGAGGCGGCGATGAACGCCGCCGCCGCCGTGTTCATCCTGGCGCGGGCGACGCATGGCTTGCTGTATCTGGCGGACAAGGCCTCGCTGCGTTCGTTGTCCTGGCTGATAGGCTTGCTGGCGGCGCTGTACCTGTTCCTGCGCGCCAGCGGCGTGCTGGGCTGAGGCCGGCGGCGGAGCGCGGGCCGCTCCGCCCGAAGCCTTACAGCCAGCCTTGCTCGCGCAGCGTGCGCTGCAGGCTGTCGAAGCCTATGGTGTGGAATGCCTGCCAGCCTTCGGCGCGGGCGGCCGCCACGCATTCGATGTTGTCGTCGAAGAAGGCGATGTCCGCCGGCGCCAGCCCCAGCGTCTGCTGCACGTGGCGGTAGATTTCCGGCTGCGGCTTGCGCAGGCGCAGCTGGAACGAGGCGAAGGTGTGGCCGAACAGGTCCAGCAGCTGGAATTCCTCGCTCACCTGCTGCCAGTGCAGGCTGTTGATATTGCTGAGCGCCGCCAGCTGCCAGTCGGCGGACAGCTTTTCCAGCAGCGCCCGCGCGCCGGGGAAGGCGCCGCGGTTCCAGCTGCGCAACTGGGCCTGCATCGCCTCGGCCGACAGGTCGAGCCGCAGCTCGTCCGCCATGGCGGCGCTGAATTCCAGCGGCGTGCATGCGCCCAGATCCAGCTTTTCCGTCCAGTGGAAATGCATCCAGAACAGCCTGGCCTCTTCGCGGCTGAGGCGGCCGCCGGACAGGCGGATCAGCGGATCGATGCCGTTCCAGTCGACCAGCACGCCGCCCAGATCGAACACCAGCACAGTCGGTTTCTTGCTCATTGCGTCCTGCTCTCCATTGCGTGGTTCACGGATACGTGTTGCTAGCTTGAGTGGCGCCGGCGCGGCATGGTTCCCGGCCGGCCTCAGAGTATCAAGGGCTCCGGCTCCAGCCTGACGCCGAAGCGCTGCGCCACGGTGTCCTGCACCTTGCGGGCCAAGGCCTCGATTTCGCTGCCTCGCGCCTGGCCGTAGTTGACCAGCACCAGCGCCTGTTTCTCATGCACGCCGGCGTCGCCATCGCGATAGCCCTTCAGCCCGCATTGGTCTATCAGCCAGCCGGCGGCCAGCTTCACCTGGCCGTCCGGCGCGGGGTAGTGCGGCAGCTGCGGGTGTTCGGCCAACAACGCCTCGGCGCGGGTCAGCGATACCACCGGGTTCTTGAAGAAGCTGCCGGCGTTGCCCAGCGCCGCCGGGTCGGGCAGCTTGCTCTGGCGGATGGCGATGACGGCGCGGCTGACGTCCAGCGGCGTCGGCGCGCTGATGCCTTGCCGCTCCAGCTGCTGCAGGATGTCGCCGTAGCCGGTGCGCGGCCGCGCCGCGCGGGAGAGGCGGAAGCGCGCCGCGGTCACCAGCAGCTTGCCGGCGGCTTCATGCTTGAACACGCTGTCGCGGTAGCCGAAGCGGCAGTCGGCGTTGGACAGCGTCAGCGCTTCGCCGCCGCGCTCCAGCTGCGCGCACGCCACTTCTTGCAGATGGTCCTTCACCTCGACGCCGTAGGCACCGATGTTCTGCACCGGACAGGCGCCTACGGTGCCGGGAATCAGGCTGAGGTTTTCCAGGCCGTACCAGCCTTGCGCCAGCGTGTGCAGCACGAAGTCGTGCCAGTTTTCGCCGGCGGCGGCCTCGACCAGCACATCGTCGCCGTTCTGTTCCAGCAGGCGAATGCCGGTCAGCGCCACTTTCACCACCAGGCCGGGGTAGTCGCGGGTCAGCAGCAGGTTGCTGCCGCCGCCCAGCCACAGCACCGGGCCCTGGCGGTAAAGCGGATGCGCCAGCAGCGCGGACAGGTCGGCCAGGTCGTCCAGCCGGCAGAAGTGCGCGGCGCGGGCGGCCAGGCCGAAGGTGTTGTGCGGGCGCAGATCGTAGTCGGCGCTAAACTGCAGGCTCATAGCAGGATTCCTTGGTCGCGGCGCAGCCGGCGGCGGCTGGCGCGGGCCAGATAATAGGTTAGCAGCAGGCCGGCCACGGTGAGGCTGATCACCAGCGCGGTCCAGAAGCCGTAAATGCCCATCCGCGGCACGATATGGTCGGTCAATCCCAGCAGGATGCCCAGTCCCAGGCCCACCACCCAGAACGAGGTGATGTGGATCAGCATCGGCACGGCGGTCACTTTGTAGCCGCGCAGCGCGCCGGAGGCGATGGTCTGCGCGGCGTCGGTCAGCTGGTAGACGGCGGCGAACAAGAGCAGCGTGGTGCCCATCGATATCACGCGCGGGTCGGCGCTGTACATCCACATGATGGGCGCGCGCAGCAGCAGCACCAGCACCATGGCCATGCCCGCCATCGCCAGCCCCATCAGCAGGCCGACGCCGGAAATGAAGCGCGCGGCCTGGTAATCGCCGGCGCCGGCGTGGTGGCCGACCCGCACCGACAGCGCGGTGGCCACGCTCTGCGGCAGCATGTAGATCAGGCTGGAGAAATTCAGCACCGACTGGTGGGTGGCGACGACGACGGTGCCTAGCTCGGCGATCAGCAGCGCGATGAAGGAAAACAGGCTGACTTCGACGAAGAAGGACAGGCCGATGGGCAGGCCCAGTTTCAAAAAGGCGGCGAAGCGGCGCCAGTCGGGGCGGGCGATGCCGGCGAGGATGCGGTTGCCGGCGAATTTCTTATGCCAGCTCACGTAGCCTAGCAAGGCCAGGCAGTTGAACCAGAACACCGCGCCGGTGGCCCAGCCGCAGCCGGCGCCGCCCATGCGGGGGAAGCCGAACAAGCCGTGGATCAGGATGTAGTTGAGCGGAATGTTCAGGGCCAGCGCGATCAGGCTGACCACCATGATGGCCTTGGGGTGGCCCAGGCTGGACGCGTAGGCGTGCAGCGCGCGGTGGGCCATCGCCGCCGGCATGCCGACGGCGGCGCCGGTGATGAACAGCATCACCTTGGCTATCACTTCCTGCGGCAGGTGCAGCCACTGGCGCAGCGCGGGTTCCAGCGCGATCATCAGCGCGCCGCCCAGCGTGCCCAGCAGCAGGCCGAACCACAGGCCCTGGCCGGCGTCGCGGCCGAAGCCGCGCGCGTCGCCGGAACCCAGATGGTGCGACAGGATGGGATTGAGCGCGGCCACCACGCCCATCAGCGTCACGTAGACGGTGATGAACACGCTGGCGCCGAGCGAAACCGCGGCCAGATCGTCGGTGCCGACGCGGCCGGCCATTACGGTGTCGACGAAGCCGGTGGCCACCTGGGCGATCTGGGCCACCATCATCGGCAGAGCCAGGCGGGCGATCTGGCGCCCTTCGCGCAGAATCTCCGAGCGCGAGGCGTGGTTGAGTTCAAACAGCATCAAATCCTGCCGGCATGGGTGCGAAACAGCACATTATAGCCGGCGCGCCCGCTTACTGTCTGCGTGCGTACCGACTAGAAGCGCACCGGCGGATCGCGGCGCAGATCGCAGCTGATGATCAGCGTTTCTCCGAAGCGGGTGTTGATCGCCAGCGCGTCGGCAAGGCTGATGTCGTGCACGGTGAGATGCTGTTCATGGTGATCGAGGCTGTAGCCCTGTTCGCGGGCGAAGGCGGCGAGATCGTAAAGGGCGCTGTCGTCGCTGGACGGCAGCGGTGTGGCGCTCAGGCTGCCACAGAGGGGGCGAGGTCTTCCCACGGCGTCGTAAATCGCAAAAGAAAAATCGGCATAGCTGTCTTGCTGGCAATCGTACATACGGCTCTCCCAAGGTCGGTCGCGCTGCGCGTGCCGGGCGGGTGGCCGTCGGCGACGCTTTAGCAGGATTTCTCGGCGCCCTGCAAGTTGTCATTAACTCGGCGCCTGGACGACCGCCGGATGGCGGCGCGTCCCGCGTCGATCAGACGGCTTGCGGGGGAGAGCGGTACGGCGCCAAGGCTGTGTCGCAGCCATGAAAAAACCCGCTGGCCACTTTACATCAGGAGCGCAAGCGGGTTCACCGTATACGCTTTAGCTGGCATTTGTATCGCGCCCGCAAGCTGTGTCAAATCGGCGCATGAACATCAGAATATGCCGCTGGCAGGGGGCTGTCAACCCTGGCCGCCGCGCTCAGGCGGTCTGGTTGCGGCTGGGGTCGCTTTCCACCAGCCGGTAGCCGACGCCGGTTTCGGTGACGATGTGGCGCGGCATCGCCGGGTTGTCTTCCAGCTTTTGCCGCAGGTGGCCCATGTAGACGCGCAGGTACTGGTTGTGCTCGGAGAACGACGGCCCCCATACCGCCAGCAGCAGCTCGCGGTGGGTGATGACTTTGCCGGCGTTGCGGATCAGCGTGGACAACAGCCGGTATTCGATCGGCGTCAGGTGCACCGGCGCATCGCCCTTGTGCACCAGGCGGTTGACCAGGTCGATCTTGATGTCGCCGAAGTGGAAGTTCTGCTGCGGCGCGGCGCTGCCCTGGATGCGGCGCCGCAGCAGCACGCGGATGCGCGCCAGGCATTCGGCCACGCCGAAGGGCTTGGTCAGGTAGTCGTCGGCGCCGGCGTCCAGCGCCGCCACCTTTTCCGTTTCCTGGGTGCGGGCCGACAGCACCAGGATGGGAATGTCGGTCCACTCGCGCAGGCTCTTGATCACGTCGATGCCGTTCATGTCCGGCAGGCCCAGGTCCAGTATCACCATGTCGGGTTTGCGGGTGGCCACTTCTATCTGGCCCTGCTTGCCGGTTTCGGCCTCGTAGACGGTGAGCCTTTCCTCATCCAGCGCCGACGACAGGAAGCGGCGGATCGGTTTTTCATCTTCGATGATCACTACGGAAATCGGTGCGTCGTTCATAGGGGTTCGCTCTTCTGGTTTCAGGCGTCTTCCGGCGGCAGCTCGGGCGGCGCGCCGGCGGGCAGGGTGAAGGAGAAGCGGGCGCCGTGCGGGCTGAGGTTGCCGGCTTCTATGCTGCCGCCGTGGTTTTCGATGATGGCGCGGCAGATGGCCAGCCCCAGCCCGACGCCGGGCGTGGTGGATTCCGGCGCGCCGCGCGAGAATTTCTCAAAGGCTTTCTGTTCCATATTGGCCGGCAGGCCGGGGCCGTCGTCGCTGACGCTGATGCGCACCCGGGCGCCGTCGTGCTGGGCCGCCAGCTCGATGCGCGAGCCGGCCGGCGTGTATTTGGCGGCGTTTTCCAGCAGGTTGACCAGCACCCGCTCGATCAGCACCGCGTCGTATTCCAGCACCGGCAGGTCGCGGTTCAGTTTTAGCGCCAAATGATGGCGGCGCAGGCTGTGCTCGCAGGCGCGTACCGCGCTGCCCACCACCTCGTCCAGCAGTTGCCATTCCTTGTTCAACTTGACGCCGGATTGCAGCCTGGCCATGTCCAGCAGATTGGTCACCAGCTTGTTCATCCGCATCGCCTCATCCTGGATCGACTGCGAGATGTCGGCCTGCTGCTCCGGCGGCAGGCTGGGCGAATTCAGCATATTGGCCAGGCCCAGCATGGTGGTCAGCGGCGTGCGCAGATCGTGCGACACCACCGACAGCACGCTGTTGCGCAGCCGTTCCGACTCCATCGCCACGATGGCGTCTTGCGCCACTTCCACATAATGCACCCGCTCCAGCGCCAGCGCGATCTGCGCGGCGCAGGTTTCCAAGAGCCGCTGCTGCTCCGGCAGGAAGGCCGGGATCGTTTCCTCCGGCAGCAGCGCGATCACGCCGCGGGTGCGCATCGGCGCCTTCAGCGGCACGTAGAGCGCGGCGTTGGACGGCAGCGTGTTGGTGCCCAGGCCGGCCGGCTGCAGGTTGTCGAACACCCATTGCGCGACGCCGGTGTCGGCGCCGTTGCCGGCCTCGGTGGCGGCGCGCAGCTGGTCTTCGCTATTGGGGATGAACAGCATCACCTTGGCGCGGAACAGCGGCTCCAGCCGGCCGACCGCGGTGTCGATGATCTGCGACGCGGTCAGCGCGCCGGCCAGCTCGCGGCCCAGGTCGTACAGCGCGCGGGTGCGGCGCTCGCGGTAGGTGGCGATGGTGGCCTCGAAGCGGAAGCGGGCGGTCAGCTGGCTGATCACCAGCGCCACCACCAGCATCACGATGAAGGTGAGCAGGTACTGGGTGTCGGACACCGCGAACGACAGCTGCGGCGGCACGAAGAAGAAATCGAAGGCCGCCACCGACAGGAAGGACGCCAGCACGCCGGGGCCGCGGCCGTAGCGGGTGGCGATCAGCACCACCGCCAGCAGGTGCACCATGATGACGTTGGACAGCGCGAAGTAGGGCACCAGCAAGTGGTTGAGCGCGGTGGTGGCGGCGCAGACCGCGGCGGCGGCCAGGTAGCCGCGCTGCGGCTTGCCGGATTCGCCGTCGCTGAACAGCAGGCTGGGCACGCGCTTGCCGCTCTTTTCGTCGGACGGGTCCAGGTCGTGGGCCACCACGTAGACGTCGACGTCGCCGGACTGACGGGTAAGCTCCTCCACCAGCGAGCCGCGCCACAGCCGCGCCAGCGGGCTGCTGGCCGACTTGCCGACCACCAGCTTGGAGACGTTGCGGGTGCGGGCGTAGGCCAGCAGGGTGGCGGCCAGCGAGCTGCCGCCCAGCACCGTGGTTTCCGCGCCCAGCTCTTGCGCCAGCTTCAGGCCCTTGAGGATGCGCGCGCGCTTTTCCTCCGGCAGCCGCTGCAGGCTGGGGGTTTCGACATAGACAGCGATCCAGTCGGCGTCCAGATTGGCGGCCAGCCGCTTGGTGCTGCGGATCAGCTTGTCGGTGCCCGGGCCGGGGCCGACGCAGACCAGCAGCCGTTCGCGCGCGTGCCAGACTGGGTTGATCGACTGGTCGGCGCGGTAGGCGCGCATCTGCGCGTCGACGCGGTCGGCGGTGCGCCTGAGCGCCAGTTCGCGCAGCGCCAGCAGATTGCCCTTGCGGAAGAAATTCTTGACCGCGCGCTCGGCCTGGTGCGGCAGGTAGACCTTGCCGGCGGCGAGGCGGGACAGCAGCTCGTCCGGCGGCAGGTCCACCAGCGAGACTTCGTCGGCCCTGTCGAACACATGGTCGGGCAGCGTTTCCCTGACGATGATGCCGGTGATCTGGCCGACAACATCGTTAAGGCTCTCCAGATGCTGCACATTGAGAGTGGTGTAGACGTCGATGCCGGCGGCGAGCAGCTCCTCCACGTCCTGCCAGCGCTTGGGATGGCGCGAGCCGGGGACGTTGGAGTGGGCGAACTCGTCGATCAGGATCAACTGCGGGCGGCGCGAGAGGGCCGTGTCGATGTCGAATTCCGACAGCGCGCGGCCCTTGTACTCGATCTGGCTGGGCGGAAGCACCTCCAGCCCGGCCAGCTGCGCCTCGGTTTCCTTGCGGCCGTGGGTTTCCACCACGCCGACCAGCACGCCGACCCCTTCCTGCTGCTTGGTTTTCGCCGCCGCCAGCATCGCGTAGGTCTTGCCTACGCCGGCGCAGGCGCCGAAGAAGATTTTCAGCCGGCCGCGCTGGGCGTCCAGCTCTTCGCGTTTCAATTCGTCCAGCAGGGCATCCGGGTCGGGGCGCAGATCGGTCATGCGGGTTTAGGCTTTCTTGGAAAGTTCGTCCAGCGCCAGGTTCAGCTCCAGCACGTTGATGCGCGGTTCGCCCAGCAGGCCGAAGGTTTCGCCGATGATGCGGCCTTCCACCAGCTTGCGCACTTCGGTTGCCGGCAGTTTACGCGCCGCGGCGACGCGGTCAACCTGGTAATAGGCGGAGGCGACCGAGATTTCCGGGTCGAGGCCGCTGGCGGAGGCGGTCACCAGGTCCACCGGCACCGGGCCGGTCTGGGTCGGGTGCGCCTTGCGGATGGCGTCGACATTGCCTTTCACCGCGTCCAGCTGGGCCTTGTTGGTGGGGCCCAGGTTGGAGCCGCCGGAGTTGCCGGCGTTGTACGGCATCGGGCTGGTGGCCGACGGGCGGCCCCAGAAATACTTGTCGCCGGTGAAGTTCTGGCCGATCAGGCGCGAACCCACCACTTTGCCGTCTTTCTCGATCAGGCTGCCGTTGGCTTGCGCCGGGAACAGCGCCTGGGCGATGCCGGTGGTGGCCAGCGGGTAGGCGAGGCCGGTGAGCAGCGACAGGCCGCCGAAGATCACCAGCAGGGGACGAATGACTTTCACGATAATCCTTTCCATTCTCTTGGCGAGAGGCCCGTTGCGCGTTCCGTGCGCCGGGCCTGCCGTGCGCCCGCTCCCCGGCGCGCCGGGAGGCGGGCTTGCCTGTTACACCAGACCCAGCGCGCCCAGCGCCATGTCGATCAGCTTGATGCCGGCGAAGGGCACCAGCAGGCCGCCCAGGCCGTAGACCAGCAGGTTGCCGCGCAGCAGCTCGGCGGCGCTCTTGGCGTGGTACTTCACGCCCTTCAGCGCCAGCGGGATCAGGAACACGATGATGACCGCGTTGAAGATCACCGCCGACATGATGGCGGAGGCCGGGCTGTTCAGGCCCATCACGTTCAGCGCGTTCAGCTGCGGGTAGGTGCTGGCGAACGCCGCCGGGATGATGGCGAAATACTTGGCCACGTCGTTGGCGATGGAGAAGGTGGTCAGCGAACCCCGCGTCATCAGCATCTGCTTGCCGATTTCGACGATCTCGATCAGCTTGGTCGGATTGGAGTCCAGGTCCACCATATTGCCGGCTTCCTTGGCCGCCTGGGTGCCGGTGTTCATCGCCACCGCCACGTCGGCCTGGGCCAGCGCGGGGGCGTCGTTGGTGCCGTCGCCGGTCATCGCCACCAGCTTGCCTTCGGCCTGATGGCTGCGGATCAGCTTCAGCTTGGCTTCCGGCGTGGCTTCCGCCAGGAAGTCGTCGACGCCGGCTTCGGCGGCGATGGCGGCCGCGGTCAGCGGGTTGTCGCCGGTGATCATCACCGTCTTGATGCCCATCTGGCGCAGTTCGGCGAATCGCTCCTTGATGCCGCCCTTGACGATGTCCTTCAGTTCGATCACGCCCAGCGCGCGGTTGCCTTCGGCCACCAAGAGCGGGGTGGAGCCGCGGCGGGCCACTTCGTCGGCGCTTTTCGCCAGCGCGTCCGGGAACTGGCCGCCCAGTTCGGCGATGTGGCGGCGGATCGCGTCGATGGCGCCCTTGCGGATCTGGCGGCCGTCGTAGTCGATGCCCGACATCCGCGTTTGCGCGCTGAAGGCGATGAAGCTGGCTTCATGGCTGGCCAGCTGGCGCTCGCGCAGATTGAACTTCTGCTTGGCCAGCACCACGATGGAGCGGCCTTCCGGCGTTTCGTCGGCCAGGGAGGCCAGTTGGGCTGCGTCGGCCAGGTCTTTTTCCGACACGCCCGGCGCCGGGATGAAGGCGGAGGCCTGGCGGTTGCCCAGGGTGATGGTGCCGGTCTTGTCCAGCAGCAGCACGTCGACGTCGCCGGCGGCTTCCACCGCGCGGCCGGAGGTGGCGATCACGTTGGCGCCCATCATCCGGCTCATGCCGGCCACGCCGATGGCCGACAGCAGGCCGCCGATGGTGGTCGGAATCAGGCACACCAGCAGCGCCACCAGGGTGGTGATGCTGATCGGGGTGCCGGCCTTGACCGCGTCCACGCTGAACAGAGAGAACGGCAGCAGGGTGACGGTCACGATCAGGAACACGATGGTCAGCGCCACCAGCAAGATGGTCAGCGCGATCTCGTTCGGGGTCTTCTGGCGCTTGGCGCCTTCCACCATCGCGATCATGCGGTCGAGGAAGGTTTCGCCCGGATTGACGGTGATCTTCACCACGATCCAGTCGGACAGCACGCGGGTGCCGCCGGTGACCGAGGAGAAATCGCCGCCCGATTCGCGGATCACCGGCGCTGATTCGCCGGTGATGGCGGATTCGTCGACCGAGGCCACGCCTTCGATCACCTCGCCGTCCACCGGGATCACGTCGCCGGCTTCCACCAATACGAAATCGCCCTTGCGCAGGCTGGTGCCGTCGACGATGGTCTTGGCCGCGCCATGGTTGCCGCCTGCCAGCTTCTTGGCCACCACGTTTTTCTTGGCCGACCTGAGGCTCGCCGCCTGGGCTTTGCTGCGGCCCTCGGCCAGCGCTTCGGCGAAGTTGGCGAACAGCACGGTGAACCACAGCCACAGCGCCACGCCCAGGATGAAGCCGGACGAGGCTTCGCCGTGGCCGCCCAGCGACTGTATCCACAGCGCGGTGGTCAGAATGCTGCCCACGTACACCACGAACATCACCGGGTTGCGCCACTGGGTGCGCGGCGACAGCTTCTTGAACGAATCGACGATGGCGGGTTTCACCAGCGCCGGGTCGAACATCGACTTGCCGGCGTTCTTGTTGCCGGTGGCGATAGGTTCCGCCACCACGGATTTCAAATGATTCTTGTCGTTCATTGTCGTTTCCTTGACTGACGGGCTTAGTGGACGGCGAGCATTTGCAGCTGCTCGACCACCGGGCCCAGCGCCAGAGCCGGAACATAGTTGAGGGCGCCCACCAGCAGCACGGTGCCGATCAGCAGCACCACGAACAGCGGGCCGTGGGTGGGCAGGGTGCCGGCGGTGACGGCCAGACGCTTCTTGGCGGCCAGCGAGCCGGCGATGGCCAGGATGGGCACGATCATGAAGAAGCGGCCGAAGAACATGGCGACGCCGGTGGCGATGTTGTAGAACGGCGTGTTGGCGGACAGGCCGGCGAAGGCGCTGCCGTTGTTGTTGGCGGCGGAAGTGAACGCGTACAGGATTTCGCTGAAGCCGTGCGCGCCCGGATTGGCGATGCCGGCCTTGCCCGCGGCCACGCTCACGGCGATGGCGGTCAGCGCCAGCACCAGGGTCGGGGTCACCAGAATGGTGATCGCGGTCATCTTCATCTCGTAGGTTTCAATCTTCTTGCCCAGGTATTCCGGGGTGCGGCCCACCATCAGGCCGGCGATGAACACCGCCAGGATGGCGAAGATCAGCATGCCGTACAGGCCGGAACCCACGCCGCCGAACACCACTTCTCCCAACTGCATCAGGAACATCGGCACCAGACCGCCGATCGGGGTCAGCGAGTCGTGCATCGAGTTGACCGCGCCGCAGGAGGCGGAGGTGGTCACGGCGATGAACAGTGAGGTGTCGATGATGCCGAAGCGCGCTTCCTTGCCTTCCATATTGCCGCCGGACTGCAGGTGGCTGGCTTGCTGGTCGATGTGCAGCGCCTTGTATTGCGGCACGCCGGCCTGCTCGGCGCTGGTTTCCACGACCACCGCGGTGGCGAACAGGATGGTCATCGCGGCGATGATGGCCCAGCCCTGGCGACGGTCGCCCACCATGCGGCCGAACAGGAAGCACAGCGCGGCCGGGATCAGGAAGATGGCGATGTCCTGCAGGAAGTTGGCCAGCGGCGTCGGGTTTTCAAACGGGTGGGCGGAGTTGGCGTTGAAGAAGCCGCCGCCGTTGGTGCCCAGCATCTTGATGGCTTCCTGAGAGGCCACCGGACCCATCGGCAGAGTTTGCGTCTGCGCAGTCTTGTCCTCCATCACCGGCTTGCCGTCCTTGCCGGTCACCGGGTTGCCCTTGGCGTCGACCTTGGGTTGCTGGTACTTGGTGACTTCCAGCGTGTGCACGTCCTTGTAGGCGGCCAGGTTCTGGATGGCGCCTTGCTGGGTGAACACCAGCGCGAACACCAGCGACAGCGGCAGCAGGATGTACAGCGTCAGGCGGGTGATATCCACCCAGAAGTTGCCGATCTTGGCGCTGCTGTGGCGGACGAAGCCGCGGATCAGCGCGATCACCACCGCGGCGCCGGTGGCGGCGGACAGGAAGTTCTGCACGGTCAGACCCAGCATCTGGGTCAGGTAGCTCATCGTGGTTTCGCCGCCGTAGCCTTGCCAGTTGGTGTTGGTGACGAAGGAAACGGCGGTGTTGAACGAGGAGTCCGGGCTGACCGCGGCCATCGCCTGCGGGTTGAACGGCAGAGAGCCTTGCAGACGTTGCAGCGCGTAGACGGCCAGCGCGCCCAGCACGTTGAATAGGATCAGGGCCACGGTATAGCCGCGCCAGCCCATCTCCTCATCCTTCTGAATGCCGGCCAGCCGGTAGAAGCCGCGTTCCAGCGGCGCGAACCAGAGTACCGGACCAACGTTCTCCCCCTGCATGATGCGCGTCATGTACGCGCCAAGAGGCCAGGCCAGCGCCAGAAGCACGGCCAGGAACAGCCCCAGTTGGAGCATGGCGGGTGTTGTCATGATTAGAAATTCTCCGGCTTGACCAATGCGTAGATCAGATAAACGAACAGACCCAGCGCCAACAGGGCGCTGATCAGGTACCAGGCAGTCATTGCTTGCCTCCCAATTGGTCGCAGGCTGCGATCAACAGCCAGGTCAACGCGCCGAACAGCGCGAACAGACCGATGTAAAGAAGATCCATAGTGAAAATCTCCATGCGTAATGTGCAACCTGGAAGGTACGCAAACGGACGTCAAAAACCTGATAAAAGCGGGAGTGGGGGTGTAAAGAAAGTATAAAAATACTGTCGGATGCCAGTTTTTTTGAAAAATGCCGCCGCGCAAGGCGGAATGTTTCAATTTTTTTTAGGTAGACCGGCGGAATGGGGATGAGTTCGGCGCTCTGGCCGAACGGGCATTCGGCGGTTTGGTCAGCCCAAAGCGGGCATAAAGAAAAAACAGCGGGCGCTTGCCTTGGGCGGAGCGGAGAAGGCAGAGGGCGGGGGCGCGGCCCCCATCGGGTCAGAACAGGTCGTCGCAGCGATCAGCCAGGAAGCGGGCGTCGTCGCGGTCATGCGCGCGTTGCCGCACTTTTTGCTGGCGGGATCTCTCCTCATCGCTCAGTTGCGGTTTCGCCACCGCGTAGAGGAAGCTTTCATGTTGGTCACGGGCTTGTTTTCTACGAACGCTCAGGGGGATACGAGAAATCATCCTGCACCTTTCGATCTCGAAACGTGGGCTTCTCAGGGGGCCTGGCGGCTGGCGCTCCATGCGGGCGTCGCAAGCGGTCAGGCTGTGCCCTGACAGTATCAAATTGACGCTATTCATCCGGTTTGTAAAGCGATTGCGTGAATATCCGCGAGGGATTGTGGCGTTCCTTGTCGTTTTGTTCTGATTGCAAACATAGGCCGCCCTTGTTACGGCGCCGTGATGGCGCGATGAATCTTGGCGCGCAGGGAGAGCTTGGAATTAATGTTTATAATGTTGTATCTAATTAATCTAAATTGTTATAAGCAAAGCGCGTAGCATCGGATGGATCTTGCAGGATGAATGGGGAATCCGATGGATTTGGGATATACGGTTGCGGGCCTGGCGGTGGGCTTCATCGTCGGGCTGACCGGAGTGGGCGGAGGCTCGCTGATGACGCCCATTCTGCTTTGGTTCGGCATCTCGCCTGCCACCGCCGTCGGCACAGATCTCTTGTACGCCGCGCTGACCAAGGCTGGCGGCGTGGCTGCGCATCACCGGCAGCGCCACATCGACTGGCGCATCACGCTGCACCTGGCGCTGGGCAGCGTGCCGGCGGCGATGCTGACGTTGGGCCTGTTGAGCTGGCTGCACGTGCCGTCGCAGGTGATGGACGCGCTGTTCCGTTTCGTGCTGGGCATCGCCTTGCTGCTGACTGCCGCCGCCATCCTATGCAAGCCGTGGCTGGTCCGCCTGGGGCAGCGCCATTTCGGCAGCCTGGGCGTAGGCGAGCGGCTGTGGCCGACCGCGCTGGTCGGCGCGGTGCTGGGTGTGCTGGTCACGCTCAGCTCCATCGGCGCCGGGGCGCTGGGCACGCTGGCCTTGTTTCTGCTGTACCCGGCTTTGCCGACTTCGCGGCTGATCGGCACCGAAATCGCCCACGCGGTGCCGCTGACGCTGGTGGCGGGCCTGGGCCATGCCGGCATGGGCCACCTGGACTGGGTGCTGCTGCTCAAGCTGCTCAGCGGCTCGTTGCCCGGCATCTGGCTGGGCAGCCGCTTGACCGGCAGGCTGGCCGACCATTGGCTGCGGCCGACGCTGGCGGTGATGCTGGCGCTGGCCGGCGGCAAGCTGGTGTTGTGAGTCAGGGGTGGGTGTAGCGCCTTAGCAAAGCCGCGTAGCGCCCATCCTGCTTGATCCTGTCCAGCGCGGCCTGCAGCCGGGCGATGTAGTCGGGATTGCTGTCCCTCTGCATCGCGAAATAGAACTGGGTGCTGTCGTCCAGCACCTGCACCGAATCCAGCCTGTCCGGCTGCTGGTTCTGCTGCTTGGCGGCGTAACGCTGGAACAAGCCGACCCCGACGCTGTATTGCACGCGACGGGCGTACAGCAGCCTGGCCGACTGGGCCTCGTCATTGGTCAGCACCAGATTGACATTGTCGACGAAGCCCAGCTTCTCCATCATTTTCTGTCCCGGCGTGTCGCGCGCCACCGCCACCATCGCATGCCTGGCGTCGTCTATGGAGGCGGGCTGCGCGGCCCGCGGCCCGCTCAGCCGGAACAGTTCTATCGGCAGCGGCAGCGCCGGGCCTATCCATTTAACATCTCTTCCCGCTCCGGCGTGCGCACGGCCAGATACAGCATGGTGTTGGGCGCTTGCTGCGCCTCGCGCAGCGCGCGGCTCCAGGGCTTGACTTGGATGACGGCGCGCAGGCCGCTGTCGCGCAGCATCATCGCCAGCAATTCGTTGGAGAAGCCCTTGTGCTCGCCGCCCTCGCCGTAGCTGAGCGGCGGCAGGATTTCGGTCAGCGCGTAGATGTCTGGCTGGGGCAGGTCGGCGCAGGCGGGCAGCGCTTGCAGGCAGCAAGCGAGGAAGGCGGCGCGGAGCAGGCGCATGATGCTCTCCGGTATCCGGTGCGTAATCCCACTATAAGCATTCCGCCGCGCGCGCCGGGCAAAAAAATGCCCCGGACGAGCCGGGGGCATCAAGCAAACAACAAAGGAGAAGCCATAAGAAGCCTCTGTATATTAGTAATGAATGATTTATTGCGTATTGATCTGGGACAAGCTTGCGCCGCGCTTCAGCACACCAGCTCCGCCAGCGGCTTGCTCAGCGTGACGCGTTCGTCGTCTATGCCCTGCGGATACGGTTGCTGCGCGCTGACCTCGTAGCCCAGCCGCTGGTAGAACTGCAGATTGCTGGGCAGGCGTCTGCGGGTGGATAGCTTGAGCTGCTGCACGCCCTGGCGTTGCAGCTCTTGCTCGGCGTAATCGAGCAGCGCCGCGCCCAGGCCCTGGCCTTGCAGGTCGGGATGGGTGCAGACGCGCTTGATTTCGGCGCAGCCGTTTTCCGGCGGCAGCACCAGCAGGCAGGCGACGATGCGCGATTGCCTGACGGCGACGAAGATCTGGCTGCCGCTGCTGAGGTGGCCGGTGAGGCTGGCGACGGTTTCATCCAGCGCGGTCGGCGGGCTTGGCAGCTGCGTCAGCAGCGGCGCGAAGGCCTGCTGGATCAGCTGGCATACCGCGGGCAGGTCATCCCAGCTGGCCTGGCGGAGTTCTATGGCGGACATGGCATGCTCCTAGTCTAGGGTGTGCCGACATTGTGAAAATTGATTATTACCATATGAAAAACGGCCACATGAATAACATGTGGCCGTTGGTACAGGTGCGTTTGGCTTTACAGCTTGCCGGCTACCCAGGCTTCCACGCCCTTCAGCGCGGCGGCCAGGTTTTCCGGCTGCGTGCCGCCGGCCTGGGCCATGTCCGGGCGGCCGCCGCCCTTGCCGCCCACTTGCTGGGCGACGAAGTTGACCAGCTCCCCGGCCTTGAGTTTGCCGGTCAGGTCGGCGGTGACGCCGGCCACCAGCGCCACCTTGCCGTCGCCCTTGGCGGCCAGCACGATGGCGGCGGAGCCCAGCTTGTCCTTCAGCTTGTCCAGCGTTTCGCGCAGCGCGGTGTTGTCTGCGCCTTCCAGCTCTGCGGCCAGCACCTTGACGCCGCTCACCACGGCGGCGCTGTCGGCCAGGCTGTCGCCGGCGGAGGCGGCCAGTTGGCCCTTCAGCTTGGCCAGCTCCTTCTCCAGCGCCTTGGCGCCATCCTGCAGCGCGGCGATCTTGGCCACCACTTCGTCGCTGGTCTGCGCCTTCAGCGCGCCGGCGGCATCCTTCAGCAGGGCGTCCTGCGCCTGCACGTGGGCTACCGCGCCTTCGCCGGTGACGGCTTCGATGCGGCGCACGCCGGCGGCCACGCCGCTTTCGGCGACGATCTTGAACAGGCCGATGTCGCCGGTGCGCTTGACGTGGGTGCCGCCGCACAGTTCGGCGGAGAAATCGCCCATGGTCAGCACGCGCACTTCATCGCCGTATTTCTCGCCGAACAGCATCATCGCGCCGGATTTCTGCGCGTCTTCCATGCTCATCAGCTCGGCCTTCACTTCCACGTTGTGGCAGATCACGCGGTTGACCACGCGTTCCAGCTCGGCGATCTGTTCGGCCGTCACGGCTTCGCCGTGGGCGAAGTCGAAGCGGGTGCGCTCCGGGTTGACCAGCGAGCCCTTCTGCGCAACGTGGCTGCCTAGCACATGGCGCAGCGCCGCGTGCAGCAGGTGGGTGGCCGAGTGGTTGCGCGCGCTGGCGAGGCGGGCATGCAGGTCGATGGTGGCGGTGACGGCGTCGCCCACCTTCAGCGCGCCGCTGAGCAGCCGGCCCTTGTGGCCGAAGGCCGCGGACTGGATCTTCTGGGTGTCGGCCACGTCGAACAGCGCGTCCAGGCCGGCGGTGGCGGAAATCTTGCCCACGTCGCCCACCTGGCCGCCGCCTTCGGCATAGAAGGCGGTGCCGTCCAGCACCACGATGCCTTCGTCGCCGGCGGACAGGCTGTCCACCGCTTCGGTGCCCTTGTACAGCGCCAGGATTTTTGCTTCCACGCTGCTCTTGTCGTAGCCGTGGAAGGCGGTGCCGGCGCCGCTGTAGGCGATTTTGCCGGTCATCTTGAAGTTGGAGCCGGCGCGGCCGCGCTCGCGCTGGGCCTCCATCGCGCGCTCGAAGCCTTCCAGGTCGGCGTGGATGCCGCGTTCGCGGCAGATGTCGGCGGTCAGGTCCACCGGGAAGCCGAAGGTGTCGTACAGCTTGAAGATGGTGTCGCCGTCCAGCGCTTTCTTGCCGCCTTCCAGCGCGGAGTCCACCAGGCCCATGCCGATTTCCAGCGTTTCGGCGAACTTGATTTCCTCGGCGCGCAGCGCGTCTTCGATATGCGCCTGCTTTTCGCGCAGTTCCGGATAGGCTTCGCCCATCTCGGCCACCAGGTCGGCGACGATCTTGTGGAAGAACAGGCCTTTCTGGCCCAGCTTGTAGCCGTGGCGGATCGCGCGGCGGGCGATGCGGCGCAACACGTAGCCGCGGCCTTCGTTGGACGGCAGGATGCCGTCGGCGATCATGAACGAGCAGGCGCGGATGTGATCGGCGATCACTTTCAGCGACGGCACGTCCTGGCTGTAGGCGACGCCGGTTTCGCGGGCGGCGGCGCGCACCAGACAGGCCAGCGCGTCGGTTTCATAGTTGGACTTCACGTGCTGCAGCACGGTGGACAGGCGCTCCAGGCCCATGCCGGTGTCGACCGACGGCTTCGGCAGCGGGTGCAGCGTGCCGGCTTCGTCGCGGTTGAACTGCATGAAGACGTTGTTCCAGATCTCCATGAAGCGGTCGCCGTCCTCGTCCGGGCTGCCCGGAGGGCCGCCGGCGACCGACGGGCCGTGGTCGTAGAAGATTTCGGTGCACGGGCCACAGGGGCCGGTGTCGCCCATGGTCCAGAAGTTGTCGGAAGCGTACGGCGCGCCCTTGTTGTCGCCGATGCGGACGATCTTGTCGGCCGGCACGCCGACGGTCTTGTGCCAGATGTCGTAGGCCTCGTCGTCGGAGGCGTAGACGGTGACCATCAGCTTGTCTTTGGGCAGGTTCAGCCATTGTTCGCCGGTCAGGAACTCCCAGGCGAAGGTGATGGCGTCGCGCTTGAAGTAGTCGCCGAAGCTGAAGTTGCCCAGCATTTCGAAGAAGGTGTGGTGGCGCGCGGTGTAGCCGACGTTTTCCAGGTCGTTGTGCTTGCCGCCCGCGCGCAGGCATTTCTGGCTGGTAGTGGCGCGGGTGTAGTCGCGTTTCTCGAAGCCGAGGAAGGTGTCCTTGAACTGCACCATGCCGGCGACGGTGAACATCAGCGTCGGGTCGTTGCCGGGGATCAGGCTGCTGGAGGGGACGACCTGGTGGCCTTTGGCGGCGAAGAAGTCCAGGAACTTCTTGCGGATTTCGGAGGTTTTCATGTTTTGTCTGGTCTATTTCAAAATTTTGCCCCGGACTGGCCGTCGGGGCGAATCCGTCGATTGTGTCAAGCCGTGGCGGCGCTGGCAAGGGTTTCGCAGCGCTGTTTCAACGCCTCGTTCATCAGCAGGAATCCCCGGCGCGCGCTTTCCTGGATTCCGGCGCCGCACAGCGGCAGCAGCACTCCGCTGAGCGCGCCGTCGTGATGCAGGCGGGTGGCGCCGCCGGCCAGCGCTTCCAGCCGCCAGCGGTGTTCGCGGTCCAGCAGGCCGGGCATCAGCGCGGCGCTGCGCCAGGCCAGCGCTTGCGGCGCGGAGAGTTCGATGACGACGGGGCGCAGGGTGGCGCGCGCGCCGCCGGGATAGCGCAGGGTGGCCACCAGGCGGGCGCCCAGCCGATGGCGGCCGTGCAGGCCGACGATGAAAGGATTCCATTCCGGGTAGCGCGGCCAGTCGCACAGCACCTGCCACACCGTTTCGTGGGCGGCGGTGATGTCGATCTCGGTGGCGATGGCGCGCGCCCTCATGCCTCAGTCCTCGTAGCCGTCGTCGTCCGCGCCGCCGGCCAGCACCTGGCGGATCACGTCGCCGGGAAAACCGCGCTGGGCGAGGAAGCGGTACTGCCTGGCCTTTTCCGCCGCGTCGGCGGGCGGGCGGCCGAATTTCTTGCGCCATTGCTCGCGCGCGCTGGCCAGGTCGTCCTGGCCGGACAGCGCCTCGCGTATGGTGTCGTCGTCGACGCCGCGCTGGCGCATTTCCTGCTGCAGCCGACGGCTGCCGAACTTGCCGCCCTTGCTGTTGGCGAACTGGCGGGCGAAGCGGTCGTCGGATTGCCAGTTGGCGGCGGCCAGCTCGTCCAGCGCCGCGTTCAATTCGTCTTCGCTGTCGGCAAAAGGCGCGAGCCGCCGAACCAGCTCGCGCCGGGAATATTCCCGGCGGGCAAGCAGTTCGACGGCCCGCGCCTTCAGGCTTTTGCCTGTCGCCGCCATCAGGCGTCGAGGGCGTCGTCGGCGAACTCTTCGTCGCCCTGGTTTTCGTTGATTTCGATCTTCACGCCCACCGCTTCGCGGATCTTGCGTTCGATTTCCTCAGCGATCGCCGGGTTGGACTTCAGCCATTCGCGGGTGTTGTCCTTGCCCTGGCCGATCTTCTGGCCATTGTACGCGTACCAGGCGCCGGACTTGTCGATGAAGCCGTGCTTGACGCCCAGCTCGATGATTTCGCCCTGGCGGGAGATGCCTTCGCCGTACAGGATTTCGAAATCGGCCTGGCGGAACGGCGGGGACACCTTGTTCTTCACCACTTTGACGCGGGTGTCGTTGCCGATCACTTCCTCGCCCTTCTTGATGCCGCCGGTGCGGCGGATGTCCAGGCGCACCGAGGCGTAGAACTTCAGCGCGTTGCCGCCGGTGGTGGTTTCCGGGTTGCCGAACATCACGCCGATCTTCATGCGGATCTGGTTGATGAAGATCACCAGGGTGTTGGTGCGCTTGATGTTGCCGGTCAGCTTGCGCAGCGCCTGGCTCATCAGGCGGGCTTGCAGGCCGACGTGGCTGTCGCCCATTTCGCCTTCGATTTCAGCCTTCGGCACCAAGGCGGCCACCGAGTCGATCACGATCAGATCGACGCCGCTGGAGCGCACCAGCATGTCGCAGATTTCCAGCGCCTGTTCGCCGGTGTCCGGCTGCGAGATCAGCAGGTCGTCGACCTTGACGCCCAGCTTTTGCGCGTATTGCGGGTCCAGCGCGTTTTCGGCGTCGATGTAGGCGCAGGTGCCGCCCAATTTTTGCATCTCGGCCACGGCTTGCAGACACAGGGTGGTTTTACCGGACGACTCCGGGCCGTAGATTTCCACCACGCGGCCGCGCGGCAGGCCGCCGACGCCAAGCGCCAAGTCCAGACTCAGCGAGCCGGTGGAGACCACCTGCAGGTTTTCGTTGATCTGGTTGTCGCTCATGCGCATGATCGAACCCTTGCCGAACTGCTTTTCAATCTGGGAGAGGGCGGCGGCGAGCGCCTTGCTCTTGTCTTCGGAAGCCATGCTGTCTCCAAATGGGGTAGGTCGGACCAATAATGGGGCGATTATCGCAGAAAACCAGAGCCCTAACAGCAGCTTGCCGGGGAACAAAAGCGCCTAACCGGCGCAAAGTCTTGCTGCTGGCCCTTTTGGCGCGGTTCAGGATGTGTACAATGGGGAACATGATGAACGAACGCGCCCAACGCCTGCTCAAGGTCCTGATCGAACGCTACATCGCCGACGGCCAGCCTGTCGCGTCCAAGGCCTTGTCGCTGCTGCCGGGGATGGAGCTGTCTTCGGCGTCCATCCGCAACGTGCTGGCCGAACTGGAGGGCATGGGGCTGATCGCCTCGCCGCACACCTCGGCCGGACGGGTGCCCACCGCGCGCGGCTACCGCCTGTTCGTCGACCGCTTGCTGACGATACGGCCGCTGGACGAGCTGGCGCGCCACGAGCTGGAGGCCAGCCTGCAGCCGGACAGCCCGCAGCGCATCGTCCAGGCGGCGTCGTCGCTGCTGTCGGAATTGACCAGCTTCGCCGGCGTGGTGATGACGCCGCAGCGCAGCGACGTCGCCTTCCGCCAGATCGAATTCCTGCGCCTGTCCGAGCGCCGCA
This sequence comes from Chromobacterium subtsugae, assembly GCF_001676875.1. GTDB lineage: Bacteria > Pseudomonadota > Gammaproteobacteria > Burkholderiales > Chromobacteriaceae > Chromobacterium > Chromobacterium subtsugae. Next base: position 77,667 of record NZ_JYKA01000003.1, read on the forward strand.
TCCTGATGATACTGGTGACGCTGGACGGCGACGTGCAGAACCACCTGCTGCTGACCGAGCGCGACTACACGCCGTCGGAACTGGTGGAGGCGGGCAATTTCATCAACCAGCATTACAGCGGCCAGGCGCTGGACGCGGTCACCTCCCGGGTGGAGGGGGAATTGCGCCAGCTGCAGGGCGACATCGCCGAGCTGATGTCGGCCGCGGTGCGGCTGGGACAGAAAACGCTGGCCAGCAGCGGCGAGGACGTGGTGGTCAGCGGCGGCTCGCGCCTGCTGCAGGTGAACGACCTGTCCGACGACCTGTCGCGGCTGCGCGAGTTGTTCGGCGTGTTCGAACGTAAGACCGAACTGCTGAAGCTGTTGTCGCAAAGCCGCGAGGCGCAGGGCGTGAACATTTTCATCGGCGAGGAGTCTGGCCTGGTGACGCTGGACGAATGCTCGGTGGTCACCGCCCCTTACCGCGTCAACGGCCAGGTGGTCGGCACGCTGGGGGTGGTCGGGCCCACCCGCATGGCTTACGAAAGGGTGATCCCCATCGTCGACATCACCGCGCGGTTGGTGGGCAGCGCCTTGTCCTTCCGCGAATGAACCGCGCCTACGCTCATAAAAGAAAGCAAAATCATGAAATCGATGTTGAAACTGGCTATTGCCGCCGCCCTGGCCGGCGCGGCCTTCTCCGCGCCGCAGGCCCAAGCCGACGCCGCCTTTCTGGGGCGCCCGGACGTGCAGCGCTATATCGACGAACAGGTGGCCAGCGGCCAATTCAACCGCCCCGAGCTGGAGGCGGTGTTCGCCAATGTCGAATTGAAGCCCAATATCATCCGCATTCTGGACAAACCGTCCACTTCGCGTCCCTGGTACCAGTTCCGCGCCTCCACCGTCAGCGACAAAGTCATCGCCGACGGCGCGGCGTTCTGGCAGGACAATGCCGACGCGCTGGCGCGCGCCGAGCGCCAGTACGGCGTGCCGCCTGAGGTGATCGTGGCCATCCTCGGCGTGGAAACCCACTACGGCCGCAACACCGGCAGCTTCCGGCTGGTGGATTCGCTGTCCACCATCGGTTTCGATTATCCGCGCCGCGCCGCCTACTTCCGCGGCGAGCTGACCCAGTTCCTGCTGCTGGCCAAGGAAGAGGGCAAAGACCCGCTGACGCTGAGGGGATCGTACGCCGGCGCGATGGGGCTGCCGCAGTTCATGCCGTCCAGCTACCGCAAGTGGGCGGTGGATTTCGACGGCAGCGGCCATCGCGACATCTGGAACAACCCGCACGACGCCATCGGCAGCGTGGCCCATTACTTCAGCCGCTTCGGCTGGAAGCGCGGCGACGACGTGGTGGCGCCGGCCAGCGTGGTGCCGGGGCCGCAGGTGGACAAATTGCTGGCCGACAAATTCAATCTGCACTACACGGTGGGCGATTTGCGCAAGATGGGCGTCGCGCCGCAGACGCCGCTGGCGGACAACGTGCCGGCGGTGCTGTTCGCGTTGGAAAGCTCGCCCGGCGTCACCGAATACTGGCTGGGACTGAACAACTTCTACGCGATCACCCGCTACAACCGCAGCACGCTGTACGCCAAGGCGGTGCAGGAAATCGCCGACCAGGTGCGCCAACGCTATTACGCCGCGCTGGCGCGGAAACTGCCGGAGCCGGCATCCGCCGCCCAGTAAGGCCGCAAGCGCCGGCGCGCCAGGCCTGGCCGCGCCGGTAAAATCAGTCGCCTTGCGCGGCAATTGCCATTAAAATCCGCCCCCATGAGCTATCAAGTCCTTGCCAGAAAATGGCGCCCCAAGCGTTTCGCCGACCTGGTCGGCCAGGAACACGTGGTGCGCGCCCTCAGCAACGCCCTCAAGGAAGCGCGGCTGCATCACGCCTACCTGCTGACCGGCACCCGGGGCGTAGGCAAGACCACCATCGCCCGCATTCTGGCGAAAAGCCTGAACTGCGAAACCGGCAGCACCGCCGACCCTTGCGGCGAATGCTCGGCCTGCCGCCAGATCGACAGCGGCCGCTTCGTCGACCTGCTGGAGATCGACGCCGCGTCCAACACCGGCATCGACAACATCCGCGAAGTGCTGGAAAACGCCCAGTACGCGCCGACCATGGGCCGTTACAAGGTCTACATCATCGACGAAGTGCACATGCTGTCGAAAAGCGCCTTCAACGCGATGCTGAAGACGCTGGAAGAGCCGCCGGCCCACGTCAAGTTCATCCTGGCCACCACCGACCCGCAGAAGGTGCCGGTGACGGTGCTGTCGCGCTGCCTGCAGTTTTCGCTGCGCAATATGACGCCGCAGCAGGTGTCCACGCATCTGGCGCACATGCTGGACGTGGAAGGCATCGCCTATGAGACGGCGGCGCTGGCGCTGCTGGGCCGCGCCGCGGCCGGCTCGATGCGCGACGCGCAGTCGCTGCTGGACCAGGCCATCGCCTACGGCCTGGGCGAAGTCAAGGAAGACGGCGTGCGCGCCATGCTGGGCGCGGTGGACCGCCGCTATCTGTACACCCTGTTGCAGGCGCTGTCCGCCGGCGACGGCGCGGCGCTGATGGCGGAGGCGGACAATCTGGCCGAGCGCGGCGTCAGCTTCGACGCGGCGCTAGCCGAACTGGCGGTGCTGTTGCAGCAGTTGGCGCTGGCGCAGACGGTGCCGGCGGCGCTGGCCGACGACGAGCCGGAGCGCGAGGCCTTGTTCGCGCTGGCCGACGCCATCGCGCCGCAGGACGTGCAGCTGTATTATCAGATCGCCATCCATGGCCGCAAGGATCTGGCGCTGGCGCCGGACGAGCATGCCGGCTTCAATATGACGCTGCTGCGCATGCTGGCTTTCCATCCGGTCAACGCGCCGGCCGAAGCCGCGGCGCCGGCTCGTGCGGCTGTCGCGCCCCAGGCCAGGCCCGCGGCCGCATCCGCCGCAGTAGCCTCCGTCTCGGTGCCGGCGGAGCGGGGCATGTCGCCGGCGGCGCGCGCCCTGCAGGCGGCTGGCTTGGCGGCGCCAACGCCGGCCAAGTCCGCGCCGCGCGCGGCCAGCGAAGAAAGCGTCCCGGCCGCCGAGCCGGAACCCGAGCCCGCGCCCCGGCCGCAGCCTGCGCCGGCCGCCGCGCCCGCGCCTGAAGCGCTTGTCGCCGCGCCGGCTCCGGCGCCGCAACCGCAGCTGGTCGCAACGGCAAGCGAGGCGGACGATGATGGCCGCGACGAGGACGAAATCGACGACACGCCGTGGCAGGCCGATGACGGCGACGCGATGCCCGACTACGCGCAGGCGCCGCCGCCGGACGACGAGCCGGTCGACTACCAGTTCGACGGCGACTGGCAGGCGCTGGTGGTGGATCTGGGCGGCAAGCTGGGCGCGGCGCGAATGCTGGCGCACAATGCGGTATTGAAAGGCTGGAACCAGCAGCGGCTGGAGCTGGCGGTGCCGGAAAGCTTCCGCCACATGAGCGGACGCGATTACCAGGACAAGCTGAAGGCCGCGTTGAGCGAGCGCTTCGGCCGGGCGGTGGAGCTGACGGTGACGGTGGAGGAACTGGGGATGGAAACCCCGGCCATGGTCGACGCCCGCCAGCGCCAGGAGCAATTGGCCATTGCCCGAGAATGCATGAAAAACGATCCGGTGGTGCAGCAACTGGTGCGCGAAATGGGCGCCGCGCTGCTCATCGAGACCATCCAACCCGTACAGGAGTGAACAGCAATGTTCGGTAAAGCTGGAATCGCGGGCCTGATGAAGCAGGCCCAGCAAATGCAGGAAAACATGAAGAAGGCCCAGGACGAGCTGGCCACGGTGGAAGTCGAGGGCCAGTCCGGCGCCGGCATGGTGAAGGTCGTCATGACCTGCGCCCATGGCGTCAAGCGCGTCGCCATCGACGACAGCGTGCTGGATGACAAGGAAATGCTGGAAGACCTGATCGCCGCCGCGTTCAACGACGCCGCGCGCAAGGTGGAAAGCACCACCCAGGAGCGGATGTCCGGCTTCACCAACGGCCTGAACCTGCCGGCCGGCATGAAGCTGCCGTTCTGATCCCCCAGGCCCGGCGACGGGCCTTTTTTGCCGGAGCCGGGATGTTCGGCCATTTCACCATGCGCAGCCGGCTGCCGCGCCCGCCGGAAACGGTATGGCGCGATGTCGTCAGCCGCGGTGGCATCGCCGACGAATTCTTCCCCTGGCTTGGCATGCGGCTCCCGGCGGGCGAGCTGCCCGCGCGGCTGGAAGCGCCGCTCCGCGTCGGCTCTTGCTGGCTGCTGCTGTTCGGCTGCCTGCCGGTGGAGTGCGACGATCTGACGCTGATGCGGCTGGAGCCGGGCGCTTTCGACGAGCGCTCCCGCATGCTGGGGCAGCGCGTCTGGTGGCACCGCCGCCGGGTGGCCGCCACGGCAGATGGCTGCGAGCTGGTGGACCGGGTGGCGTTCCTGCCGCGCTGGCCCGCCACGCTGCCGCTGTGCCGGCTTCTGTTTCGGCTGGTGTTCGCTTGGCGCCATCGCCGGCTGCGCCGGCGCTATCGCTGATTAAATGATTTCCGTGTGCGGCCCCGGCCGCTTTCCCCCAGGTTGATGCCGTGTCGATGAAGAATCCCCCCGCGCTGGAGCATTTGATTGCCGCGCTGAAAGTCCTGCCCGGCGTCGGTCCCAAAACCGCCCAGCGGATGGCTTTCCACCTGCTGCAACGCGACAAGAAGGGCGCCGACAAGCTGGCGCGCGCGCTGGACCGGGCGCTGACCCAGCTGACCCACTGCCAGCGCTGCAATACCTTCAGCGAGGCCGAGCTGTGTTCCATCTGCGCCGACGAAGGCCGCCGCCAGGACCAGCTGTGCATCGTGGAAATGCCGGCCGACCTGATGATGCTGGAGCAGGCCAAGTGTTTCGAGGGCCTGTATTTCGTGCTGATGGGGCGGATATCGCCGCTGGACAATATCGGGCCGAAAGACCTGAATCTGGACAAGCTGCTGACCCGGGCGCTGGACGGCCAGGTCAGCGAGATCGTGATCGCCACCAACTTCACCGCCGAGGGCGAGGTGACGTCCCACATGCTCAGCGAGCTGTTCAAGGAGCGCGGCCTGGCCGTCACCCGCATCGCGCGCGGCATGCCGGTGGGCGGCGAGCTGGAGTATGTCGATCTGGGCACGCTGGCGCAGGCGGTGTACGAGCGCCGCGGCGTGTAAACGGGCATTCTCTTGTCATGGCCGTTTCGCTAGAATCGGCCCTTCCCGCCCCGACTTTCATCCTCAGGAGTCCTGTCGAAATGAACAAGTGATGCCCGGATGCTTCCGCATCCCCGATTCGTTCCGCCGTCCGGCGCGTGCGAGCGTGCGCATTGCTTGTTTTCGACAATCCGTTCCGAATCCTTCCCGTCTCTTGAGTCTGATGGGAGGCCGCTTTCGCGCAGCGCGCGCGTCGGCATTGCTTTCCCTTCCCTCAATGGAGGACAAGATGCCTGATGCCGTTCAACAACACGATGTTTTTCATTACAACCAGGCCGCCTGGGACCGCCAGGCGCGCGCCGATTGCGAGTGGTCGCGGCCGGTGGATGCCGCCGCCATCGCCGAAGCCCGGCGGGGCCGTGTGCTGGCGCGGCTGACGCCCAGCCCCTTGCCCGCCGGCTGGCTGGACGACGCGCGCGGCCTGGACGTCTTGTGCCTGGCCGGAGGCGGCGGCCAGCAGGCGCCGCTGCTCGCCGCCGCCGGCGCGCGGGTGACGGTATTGGACGCGTCCGTTGAGCAGCTGGCGCGCGACCGCGAGGTGGCCGAGCGCGAGAGCCTGGCGTTCCGGCTGGAGCAGGGCGATATGCGCGATCTGTCGCGCTTCGCCGACGCGAGCTTCGACTGCGTGTTCCATCCGATCTCCAATCTGTATGTGCCGGATGTAGCGCCGGTGTGGCGGGAGTGCCATCGAGTGCTGAGACCGGGCGGACGCTTGCTGGCGAGCTTCTACAACCCGGCGGTGTTCGTCGCCGACCGCGATCCTGCGCTGATGGAGCAGGGCCTGATCCGGCCGCGATTCGCCATTCCATACGCCGATCCCGAGCATTTGTCCGAGGCCGAGCTGGAGGCGAAGCGAACGAGGGGCGAGGCGCTGGTGTTCGGCCACAGCCTGGACGAGCTGATCGGCGGGCAGACGGCGGCGGGCTTTCTGATCGCCGGTTTTCACGAGGACTGGCAGCCGCGGCCGCGCTTCCTGATCGACCGCTATCTGCCGACCTTCATCGCCACCTGGGCGCTCAAGCCGGCGTGAGGCGCGAAAAAAAGCCCGCCGGCACGGCGGGCTTTTTTTGCGCGGCGGGGGTCAGTCGCCGCTGACCACATCCACGCCCTTGGGCGGGACGAAGGCGAAGCGGTTGGCCGGAAGCACCACGTTTTGCTGCGGCTTGACGAAGCTGACGCGGGTGTCGTTGCCGAAGCTGTCGGTCAGCTGCATTTCCACCAGCATATTGCCCTTGAAGCCCATGCGCACGCTGCTGAAGGTGTTGTCCTGCTTCTTGGGGCTGGCGGTCAGCCACTCCACATCGCCCTGCTTGCCGGCCTCGTTCAGCCGGTAGTCGCGCTCGATGGCGTTGCTGCCGGCCAAGAGCGCCGCCGGGCTGGAGCCCAGCGCCGCGCCCTGGGCCTTGCGCGTCACCTGGGCCAGGTCCTGGTCGTAGATCCACAGCGTCTTGCCGTCGCCGACGATCAGCTGCGAGTAGGGCTTGCTGTATTCCCAGCGGAATTTGCCGGGACGGGCGATTTCCAGCCGGCCGCTGGCTTCCTCGCGCTTGCCCTTGTTGGTCACCAGCTGGGTGAAGTCGGCGCTGAGGGTCTTGCTGCCGGCGACAAAAGCCTTCAGCTGGGCGATGGCGGAGGCGTGCGCCGGCACGGCCAGGCAGGCCAGGGCGGCGGCGGTCAGGGCGAGCTTGAGCGGTTTCATCGGGTAAGGTCCTTGCGGGCGGCCGCGGCCGCCGGGAAAACAGGTATGACAGTCTGGCTTCCCAGCCGTTCCGGACGGCCGGGCGTTTGACGATTACTGCGCGCGCGGTTTGGCCTTTCTCTTCTTGGCCTTGGCGGCGGGCGCGGCCGGCTGCGGGTAGGCCGGGGCGGGCAGGGCGGCATCGGCGGCGGGCGCTTCGTCGGCGCCGGCCTTGCTCTTCAGCCAGTCCGGCAGCTCCAGCTTGTCGTAGTCGATGATGTCGCTTTCGGCCGGCTGGTAGACGAACTGCGGCTTGCCATGATGGCTGTAGCGCAGGTTGAAGTAGGCATCGGCGCTGAATTCGGCGCTGGTCATGTGGATGGTCTGGCGGATGGCTTCAAGCTCGCCGCCGCGGCTGACATAGATGTCGCTGACGGTCTGGCCGTTCATTTCGCCGGCGGGGCTGAGCTTGACCAGGTCGCGCACCAGCGTGAGCATGGATTCGGCGTTGAACTTGTCATCCGGTTGGGCAGCCTGCTGATGGGCGGCCTTGGCCAGGCCGTCCAGGATCTGCAGCGTCATTTTCTGCTCCTGTTCCTTGCTGAGGGTCAGGCGCAGCTTGTACTTGGCGCCGACCTCGTCGGCATAGGCGTCCAGCGGCTCGAAGCTGAAGGCTTTCTTGTCCACTTGGGCGTAGGCCTGGTCGAGAATCTGCGGCATCGCCTGGTACATTTCCTTCAGCGGGATCTTGGCGGCGATGTCTGCCGGCAGTTTGGCGCGGATGAATTTGCCGGGGTTTTTGCGCAGCGAGGGCAGGGCCAGGTCGATGGCGGACGGGTCCACCAGCAGCGACATGTCCTGGGCGTGGAACTGCAGCGGCACCTTGACGCTGGCCAGCAGGTTGCGGCGCTCGAAGCGCAGTTCCGGTGTCAGCTCCAGTCGGCCGGTCGGCGCGTCGATGGCGCCGCTGATGTTCATCTTGATGGAGCGGCCGACCTGATCGACGGTGTCGGCGATGTCGGGCTGGCTCAGTTTGCCTTCGCTGTCGATAAAACGCAGCTGGGTGAAGCCGAGCTGTCCGTCGAAATTGTAGCTGGCGTTTTGCCAGTTCTGAGCGATTACCTTGCGGGTTGCCTCGTCGGCCGGCTTGCCGGCCAGCGGCGTGGCGCAGCCGGTCAGCAGGGCGAGGGAGGAAAGCGCCGCGGCGGCGGCCAGTTTGATGCGAGTCATTGTTTTCAGGGTCCTGTGAAAGTCCGGTGATCCGAGGGCAGCTTGCCATTGTACCTGAAGCGGGAAGGGTTATGCCCTTGACCTGTTTTCGGCTTGGCGCGCAGGCGGGCGGCATGGCGCCGCCCGGGTGCGGATTCAGCTGAAGCGGTTGGTGATCGGGTAGCGCCAGTCCTTGCCGAAGCCGCGCTGGGTGACGCGCGGGCCCACCGGCGCCTGGCGGCGCTTGTATTCGTTGATCTTCAACAGCCGCACCACGCGGTTGACGTCCGCTTCGGCGAAGCCGGCGGCGATGATGTCGGCGGCCGACTGGTTGCCTTCTACATAGCGCGCCATGATGGCGTCGAGAATCTCGTACGGCGGCAGGCTGTCCTGGTCCTTCTGGTCCGGGCGCAGCTCGGCCGACGGCGGGCGGGTGATGATGCGTTCCGGGATCACGTCGGACACGTTGTTGCGCCAGCGGCAGAGCTCGAACACCAGGGTCTTGGCCACGTCCTTCAGCACCGCGAAGCCGCCGGCCATGTCGCCGTACAGCGTGCAGTAGCCGGTGGTCATTTCTGACTTGTTGCCGGTGGTCAGCACCAGCTTGCCGCTCTTGTTGGACAGCGCCATCAGCAGGGTGCCGCGGATGCGCGCCTGCAGGTTCTCCTCGGTGGTGTCCATCGCCAGGCCATCGAACGACGGCGCCAGCGCGGCCATGAAGCTTTCGTACATCGGCCAGATCTCGATTTCGTCGTACTTGACGCCCAGGCGGGCGATCATGTCGCGGCTGTCGGCCACGGAAATGTCGGCGGTGTAGCGCGACGGCATCATCACCGCGTGCACCTTGTCCGCGCCCAGCGCATCCACCGCCACCGCCAGCGTCAGCGCCGAGTCGATGCCGCCGGACAGGCCGAGCAGCGCGCCGGGGAAGCCGTTTTTGACTATGTAGTCGCGCACGCCGACCACCAGCGTGCGGTACACGCTTTCCAGCGCGTCCGGCAGCGCGGCTTGCTTGCCGGGCTGGAAGTCGCCGTCGGCATAGTCGACCAGCAGCAGCTCCTCGTCGTAGGCTGCGGCCTGGGCGACGACTTCGCCATCCTTGTTGACGGCGAAGGAGGCGCCGTCGAACACCAGTTCGTCCTGGCCGCCCACCATCTGCACGTAGGCCAGCGGCAGGCCGGTTTCCTCGACGCGGAAGCGCGCCATTTGCTGGCGGGTTTCGATCTTGTCGCGGTGGAAGGGCGAGGCGTTGAGCGCCACGATCAACTCGGCGCCGGCGTCGGCGGTTTCCGCGGCGGGCTCCAGATGCCAGATGTCCTCGCAGATCAGCACGCCCACCTTGACGCCGTTCTGCTCGAACACCAGCGGCGCGGCGCCCGGGGTGAAGTAGCGGCACTCGTCGAACACTTCGTTATTGGGCAGCTGCATCTTGTGGTACTGGCCCAGGCGATTGCCGTCGCGCAGCACGGTGGCGGCGTTGAAGCGCTCATTGCCTATCCGCGCCGGATGGCCGACGATCACGGTGATGCCGTCCAGTTGCTCGATGGCGTCCAGGCCCTTGGCCACCTCGCGGTAGAAGCTTTCGCGCAGCAGCAGGTCTTCCGGGCTGTAGCCGGTCAGCGCCAGTTCCGGCGTGACCAGCACGTCGGCGCCTTGGGCGATGGCGGCGTGGGCCAGGGACAGGATTTTTTCGGCATTGCCGGCGATGTCGCCGACGACGGGGTTGAACTGGGCGAGTGCGATACGCATCTTGAGAAGACACCGATGATTCTTGATCGTCCGATTTTACCTGAAGATGGCGTCGGTTCAGAAAGGAAAAGCATTGCAGCTGCAACTGTATGACGGCGTGGCCGCCATAAAGCGGCCGGCGTGGCCGCAGGGAGAGGGCGCGGGCGTGTTCGTCGGCCAAGCATGGCTGACGGCGCTGGAGGAGACCGGCTGTGTCGGCGGCGCCACCGGCTGGCAACCGATGCCGCTGGCGCTGGAGCGCGACGGCCAAGCGGTGGCGCTGGCGCCGGCTTATTTGAAACGGCACAACCGCGGCGAATACGTGTTCGATTGGTCGTGGGCCGAGGCTTACGCCCGTTCCGGGCTGGATTATTACCCGAAGCTGGTGGTGGCCTCGCCATTCACGCCGGTGACTGGCGGCCGGCTGCTGGGCGGCGCGGACGAGCAGGCGCATCTGATCGCCGGCCTGCGGCAACTGGTGGACGACAACGGCCTGTCGTCGGCCCACGTGCTGTTTCCGACTGCGGACGAGGCCAGCCGGCTGCGGCAGGCCGGTTGGCTGCTGCGCGACGGCGTGCAGTTCCATTGGCGCAATCGCGGCTACGCCGATTTCGACGATTTCCTCGCCACGCTCAGCCGCGACAAGCGCAAGAAAATCCGCCAGGAGCGGCGCAAGGTGGCGGAGGCCGGCGTCGAAGTGAGGGCCTTGGCCGGCGCGGAGATCTCCGACGCCGATTGGCGGCTGTTCTACCGCTGCTACCGGCAGACCTATCTGGAGCATGGCTCGGCGCCCTATCTGAACCTGGATTTCTTCCGTCTGATAGGCGAGCGGCTGGCCGGCCATTGCGTGATGTTCGTCGCCAGCCGCGGCGGCCGGCCGATAGCCGCCAGCCTGTGCATGCGCCAGAACGATGTGCTGTACGGCCGCTACTGGGGTGCGCTGGACGACGTGCCCTGCCTGCATTTCGAACTGTGCTACTACCAGGGCTTGGAATATGCGATCGCCCAGGGGGTGGAGGCCTTCGAAGGCGGCGCCCAGGGCGAGCATAAGCTGGCGCGCGGTTTCGAGCCGGTGGCCACCTGTTCCGCCCACTATATCGCCGATGGCCGTTTCCGCGCCGCGATCGCCGCCTGGCTGGAGCGCGAAAGGCAAGGCATGGGCGATTATGTGGACGAGCTTTTTTCACATTCCGCTTATAAAACGCTTGCGCCAGACGAATAGGACTTATATACTGCGCAGCCTCTGTCGGCGAAACGCCAAAGCGCAACGGCGACAGGGTCTGGAGAGGTGGATGAGTGGTTTAAGTCGCACGCCTGGAAAGCGTGTTTAGGGTAATACCCTAACGGGGGTTCGAATCCCCCCCTCTCCGCCAGATTTCATGAAAATCCGCCGCGCGGGTTTTTATTTGAGTAGTACACCTCACGGAGAGGTGGATGAGTGGTTTAAGTCGCACGCCTGGAAAGCGTGTTTAGGGTAATACCCTAACGGGGGTTCGAATCCCCCCCTCTCCGCCAGTATTATAAAAAGCCCCGGCATGCCGGGGCTTTTTGCATGTCCGGCGTTTGGTTTTGCGCCGCCGGTATTTTCAGAGCCCGTCAGAGGCCTTTATTTTCCCGTGATGAATGGAACGAATGATGAAACGATTGCATTGTGTTTTGGGCATCGCCATGGCGGCGTTGCTGAGCGCCTGCGGCAGTTTGCAGAGTATCCCGGCGGCGAAAGTGCCGGCCGCTGTCGCGGCGAATGGGGTGGCGCTGAGCCAAGCCCGTCCGACCAAGGATGAAGTCGATTCCCGCTCCTATGAAATTCCCGAACATTCCGCTTTTGTGCGGCAAACTTCGGGAGGCAGCGTGGCGGTGGGGGTATTGCTGGGACCGCTGGGGGTGTTGGCCAATTCGATGAATATCGACCGCCTGACCCAGGATATGGGCGAATCCGGCAAGTCTTCCGCTTTGTACCAGCTGGATGCGCGGGCGGAAGCCATCGCTGCGATCGGCGACGAGCTGGGCAAGCTCAACGCCGGCAGCATTAGGGACAAGGCGGCGTTGAAGCCTTACCTGATGTACTTCGTCGCCGACGAGAAGGTTGGCATTCAGGTTCAACTGCATTTGCGCGCCGAGTCCACCGTGGAGGAAGACGGCAAGAGCAAGCCCTGGGTCGGCGAATACGTGGTCTTGCTGCGCGATGCCCTGCCGTTTTCCGCGTTGACGAGCCAGGATCCGGCCGCTTTGCAGGCGCTGCGCGGCGATATCAAGGCGGGATATCGCGAATTGCTGGACGAAATGGCCAAGGATTTCAGCGCCGGGGCGCTGCCGCGCCGCGATATCGCCTGGGTTATCGCGCCGGTTCTCGGTCTGGGCATGCCTGGCGATATCGAATACAACGCCCAGGGCCACATGGTGCTGCGCTCGCAATGGGGCAAGTACAATCTGGTGATTTTCCAGGACAAGAAAAGCTATGCCTTCAGCAATGGCCCGGTGCCGCGCGAGCAAGGCTGATTCTCCCGGCGCCAGCCGCCGGATGCCCTTGAGCCGAAGCCCCTCGCGGGGCTTCTTTCATTTCATCGGTCGGCTGCGGTTTGCTGCGCGGCGGCTTCGCGCAATTTGTCCTTCTTGCTTTTGCGCTTGCCCTTGATGCCGCCGTTGCCGTCCGGGTCCGTCAGAGAGGCGGCTGGCGCGGCGGCCTCGCTCGGTTCGAAGCCGTCTATCCGTTCGCGCGGCAGCCGCAGTTGCTGGCGTTTTTCGATCAGCTTGAAGTGGGCGGCGCAATCGGCGCTGACGAAGCTGATGGCCTCGCCGCTGGCGCCGGCGCGGCCGGTGCGGCCGATGCGGTGGATGTAGTCGGCCGGCGAGCGCGGCAGGTCGTAGTTCACCACCAGCGGCAGCCGGGCGATGTCGATGCCGCGCGCCGCCACGTCCGTGGCCACCAGCACCCGCAAGCGCCCGGATTTCAGGTCGGCCAGCGCCTGGCCCCGCTGGCTCTGGCTGCAGTCGCCGTGCAGCGCGGCGGCGGCCACGCCGTTGCGCGCCAGCTTGCCGGCCACCCGGTCGGCGGCCTGGCGGCTGGCGACGAATACCAAGACCCGATCCCAGTCATGCGTCGCCAGCAGATGGCGCAGCAGCAGGGTGCGCTTGTCGGCGTCCACTTCGATGGCGCGCTGGCGGATGTCCGGCGCGGTGGCGGCGTTTTGTTCGATGTCTATCCGCAAGGGCTGGTTCAGCAGCGTTTGCGCCAGCGAGCATACCGCCGGCGGGAAGGTGGCGGACAGCATCAGGTTTTGCCGGCCCGCCGGCAGCAGGGCCAGCACGCGGTTCAATTCTTCGGCGAAGCCTTGGTCCAGCAGGCGGTCGGCCTCGTCCAGCACCAGGGTTTTGACCGACGACAGCCGCAGCGCGTTATGTTGATGCAAATCCAGCAGGCGGCCCGGAGTGGCCACCACGATGTCGGCGCCGCCGCGCAGCGCCATCATCTGCGGATTGATCGACACGCCGCCGTACACCACCGCCACTTTCAGCTTGCGGGGCAGGGCCTGGGCCAGGTCGCGCAGGATTTCGCCGACCTGGGCCGCCAGTTCGCGGGTGGGCAGCAGGATCAGCGAGCGCGGCTGGCGCAGCACGGCGCGCGGGCTGGCCAGCCATTGCTGCAACAACGGCAGGCAGAAGGCCGCGGTTTTGCCGGAGCCGGTTTGCGCGGTGGCCAGCACATCGCCGCCTTGCAAGATGGCCGGAATGGCGGCGTTCTGGATGGCGGTGGGCTGGATATAGCCTTGCTCGAGAGCGGACTGGACCAGGTCGGGCTGCAGGCCCAGGGAAGCGAATGACATGAATGATTACGGCTGTGGAAGATAAAGGGCGGAGCCCGAAGCGGCACGAGTATCGGCCGCGCCGGCCGTCCGGTCAAGGAAGATGCGCGACTGGCCAGCGGAGCGCGCCGTTTGCGGGTACTATCTGGGCTCTTCATCCAAAATAAAGCCATCCGTAGATGCAAACAGAAGTCAAAGAGAAGCCCCGCTACGCCATTGTGGCCTCGGTGCAGCTGCCGGAAGTCAGCGATGTCGAGTTCGAGGCCTCGCTCACCGAATTGAGCGAATTGGCCAAGACCCTGGGTTTCCAGGTGGTGCAGACCTTTGTGCAAAAGCGCAACAGCTTCGACCGCACCGCCTATATGGGCGTGGGCAAGCTGGAAGAAATCAGCATGTTCGTCAAACGCGGCATCCGCGCCGACGAGCTGGAAGACGAGCCGCAGCAGATGGACGCCAGCGCCGTCGAGATAGACGCGTTGCTGGTGGACCATGAAATCTCGCCGTCGCAGATGCGCAACCTGGAGCTGGCCGTCGGCTGCGAGGTGATGGACCGCACCATGGTCATTCTGGAGATTTTCCACCGCAACGCCCGCTCGCGCGCGGCGCGGGCGCAGGTGGAAATCGCCCGTCTCGGCTATATGGCGCCGCGCCTGCGCGAGGCGGCCAAGCTGGCCGGCCCGCAAGGCCGGCAGCGCAGCGGCATGGGCGGCCGCGGTTCCGGCGAATCGCACACCGAGCTGGACCGCCGCAAGGTGCGCGACCGCATCGCCGAGCTGCAGCGCGAAATCACCGCGATGGAGCTGGAGCGCAAGACCCAGCGCGCGCGCCGGCTGGAGCGTCAGGGCCAGGGGCTGGGCGGGGTGTCGCTGGTCGGCTACACCAACGCCGGCAAGTCCACGCTGATGCGGGCGCTGACCGGCAGCGAGGTGCTGGTGGCCAACAAGCTGTTCGCCACCCTGGACACCACGGTGCGGGTGCTGTACCCGGAAAGCGTGCCGCGCGTCTTGGTCAGCGACACTGTCGGCTTCATCAAAAACCTGCCCCACGGCCTGGTGGCCTCGTTCAAGTCCACGCTGGAGGAGGCGCTGGACGCCTCGCTGCTGCTGCATGCGATCGACGCCAGCGACCCCGGCTTCGAGCGCCAGCTGGAAGTGACCGACGTGGTGCTGAAGGAGATCGGCGCCGACGAGGTGCCGCGCATCCGCGTGTTCAACAAGATAGACCACGTCGGCGACGCCGCGGCGCAGGCCGCCTGGACCGCCGAACTGCGGCAGCGCTACCCGGGCTGCGTGGTGATGAGCGCGCTGCGCCCGGACGACGTGGCCGGCCTGCATGCGGCCATCGTCTCCTTCTTCCAGCAAGACCTGGTGGAGGAAGAACTGCTGTTGCCGTGGTCGGCGCAGCAGCTGCGCGGCGAGATCTACAGCCACTGCCAGGTGCTGGAAGAGCATGCCGAGGACGAGGGCAGCCGCTTCCGCGTGCGCGGCGAGCCGGAAAAGCTGCGCCGCCTGCGCGAGCAGCTGAATCCGGGCTCGCAGGGCCGGGAAAAGGAATATTGGGAACTGTGAGCGCCGCCGCGAGAAGGCGCAAGGCCCGGACGTCCGCGTCCGGGCCTTTTTCATGGCCGCGGCCGGCGCTGCTGGACTCCCGCCGCGGCTATGGTATTGTGCAAATAATAAACCACTATACGATATGACATCATGAAGATACGCATCGCGGAACGCTTCGGCTTTCTGGTCAGCGACACCGGGCGGTTGTACGGCCGGGTTTTCGACCAAAGGGCGCGGCAGCAGCTCGGCTTGTCGCTGGCGCAGTGCCGCTTGCTGGGCGCGCTGGCGGCGCACGAGGGCGAAAAGCCCTTGTCGCAGGCCGAACTGGCAGACAAGCTGGACCTGACGCCGATGGGCGTGGCGACGCTGTGCGACCGGATGCAGGCGGCCGGCTGGCTGCGGCGGGTGCCCAGCGCGACCGACCGCCGGGTCAATGAAATCGAACTGCTGGAGCCGGCCTTCGCGGCGTTGAAATCGGCGATGGCGCTGGGCGACGAGCTGCAGCAACAGGCGCAGCAAGGCCTGAGTCCGGAGGAGGACGCGCAGCTGCGCGCGCTGCTGGGCAAGGTGCACGGCAATCTGGCGAGCCTGCTGTCCCGATGAACGCCGCCGTCGGCGCGCCGCACCGCGGCATGATCACCGTGGCCATCATGCTGGCCACCATCATGCAGGCGCTGGACACCACCATCGCCAATGTGGCGCTGCCGCACATGCAGGGCAGCCTGCAAAGCTCGCAGGACCAGATCAGCTGGGTGCTGACTTCCTACATCGTCGCCGCCGCCATCGCCACCTTGCTGACCGGCTGGCTGTGCGCGCGCTTCGGCCGGCGCCGGGTGCTGCTGGCGTCGGTGGCCGGCTTCACCGTCGCCTCGGCCTTGTGCGGCCTGGCCGATTCGCTGTGGCAGATCGTCGCCGCGCGCTTGCTGCAGGGGGTGTTCGGCGCGGCGCTGGTGCCCTTGTCGCAGGCGGTGCTGCTCGACATCAACAGCAAGGAAAAAGTGGGGCAGGCGATGGCGATCTGGGGCGCCGGCATCATGGTGGGCCCCATCCTCGGGCCGCTCTTGGGCGGCTGGCTGACCGACAACGCCAGCTGGCGCTGGGTGTTCTACATCAACCTTCCGGTGGGCGTGCTGGCCTTTTACGGCATCGCCCGCTATCTGCCGGAGAGCCGCGCCGGCAACGACAAGCTGGACCGTTTCGGCTTGGCCACGCTGTGCGTGGCCATCGGCGCGCTGCAGCTGTTTCTGGACCGCGGCGAGCAGCTGGACTGGTTCAGCTCCGCCGAAATCTGTCTGGAGGCCATCGTCTGCGCGGCGGCCTTCGTCTATTTCATCATCCACACCTGGTCCGCGCCGGAAGGGCAGTCCTTCCTTAGCCGCGGCCTGCTGCGCGACCGCAATTTCGTCACCGGCAGCCTGTTCATTTTCGTGGTGGGGATGATCCTTTACGCCACCATGGCGCTGCTGCCCAGCCTGCTGCAAAGCCTGCTGGACTACCCGGTGGTGTTCACCGGCGAGGTGATGGCGCCGCGCGGGGTGGGCACCATGCTGGCGATGATGCTGGTGGGGCGGCTGGTGCACAAGGCCGACCCGCGGCTGATCATGGCCGGCGGCTTTCTGCTGACGGCGCTGTCGCTGTACCAGATGGCCGGCATCGCGCCGAACATGGGCAGCGGCATCATCGTGTTGTCAGGCTTCATCCAGGGCGCCGGGCTGGGCTTCACCTTCGTGCCCTTGAGCATGGTGACCTTCGCCACGCTGGAGCCGCAGCTGCGCAACGAGGGCACGCCGATCTACAGCCTGCTGCGCAATGTGGGCAGCAGCGTCGGCATCTCGC
Organism: Chromobacterium subtsugae; assembly: GCF_001676875.1. Lineage (GTDB taxonomy): Bacteria > Pseudomonadota > Gammaproteobacteria > Burkholderiales > Chromobacteriaceae > Chromobacterium > Chromobacterium subtsugae. The sequence goes on from NZ_JYKA01000003.1 coordinate 94,661, forward strand.
TGGTGCAGACCATGCTGACCGAGGACGCCGCGCGAGCGCATGCGGTGCTGGGCGAGCATGTGGCGCTGGGCAGCCCGCTGCTGCGGGAGTTGCCGGCGGCGCTCAGCCCGTTCACCGACGCCGGCCGCGCCTTGCTCAACCTGGAGGTGACCAGGCAGGCGGAGATGGTGGCCTATATCGACGACTTCACCGTGATGATGTGGCTGTCGCTGGCGGTGCTGCCGCTGTTGCTGCTCATCCGGCGTCCGGCGCCAAGCGCGCCGGCGGCGGGAGCGGACAGCGCGCACTGAAGTTGTTGCGCTGCAACATAAACATGCGCGCAGCGCTACGTGCTTACCATTATTTCGCTGGAATCTTGATCCCATCCGTATCCTGCCGGCTTGTGGCCGGGGCGGCCGAAGGCTATGCCTAACTCATGAGCCGGGCGCAGCCGCGCCCAGGCCGTCGCCGCATCGGCGCAGCCGCGCCATAAGGAAGCCGGATGTTCAACGATCTAAGGCATGAGAGGGCGCGGATACTGATCGTCGACGATATGGCGAGCAATATCCATGTCATCCGCGAGGCGGTGCGGGATCTGGGCGAGGTGCGCTTCGCCACCAGCGGCCGCGAGGCCTTGGAAATGGCGCAGCGGGCGGTTCCGGACGTGATCCTGCTCGATATCGAAATGCCCGGCATGGATGGCTACGCGGTATGCCGGGAGATCAAGGCCACGCCGCGGCTGAGCGACATCCCGGTGATTTTCGTCACCTCGCATGACGAAGACGGCCACGAGCTGCAGGCGCTGAACATCGGCGGCGTCGATTTCCTGCACAAGCCGCTGAACGTGCCGGTGGCGCGCGCGCGGGTGCAGACCCAGCTGGCGCTGCGTTTGCGAACCCGCCAACTGGCGGCCGCGCAGCGGGATCTGGCCGAGGTGCTGCGGCGGTTGCCGGCCTTCGTCGCCTACTGGAACGCCGATCTGTGCAACGAGTTCGCCAACGACGAGAGCGGCGCCTGGTTCGGCATCGCCGCCGCCGACATGCGCGGTCTGCCGGCACGGGCGGTGCTGGGGGAGGCCAACTTCCTGGCGATGGAGCTGCGGCTGCGGGCGGCGCTGAACGGCGACGCGGCGACTTTCGACCTCAGCCTGGCCAAGCCGGACGGCGGCACGCTGCATGGCCAGGTGGCGCTGGCGCACCGGCCGCAGGAGGGCGGCAGGCCCGGCTGCCTGATGCTGATCGCCGACGTCACCGAGCGCAAGCGCGCGGAGCTGGCGCTGCGGGATGAAAAGGAGCGCATCCGCATCACGCTCAATTCGATAGGCGACGCGGTGATCGCCACCGACGCCGCCGGCCGGGTCACGTTTTTGAACCCGATCGCGGAGGAGATGACCGGCTGGCTGGCGAAAGAGGCGCTGGGCCAGCCGATCGAAAGCGTGATGCCGCTGCAGGCCAGCGATGCCGGCCGCGGCGTCGACAACCCGGTGCGGCTGGTGCTGGCCGAACGCCGCGCCGTCGGCATGACGCTGGACCGGGCGCTGCTGCGCCGCGATGGCCGGCTGTTGGAGGTGGAGGATTCCGCCGCGCCCATCCTCGACCATGCCGGCGAGCTGACCGGCGCCATCATCGTGTTCCACAATGTCGGCGAAGCGCGCGCGCTGGCGGTCAAGATGATGCATCTGGCGCAGCATGACGCGCTGACCAATCTGCCCAACCGCATGCTGCTGCAGGACCGCACCCAGCAGGCGCTGCGCCAGGCAGAAAGCAGCGGCGAGCGGCTGGGGCTGTTCATTCTCGATCTCGACCATTTCAAGGTGATCAACGACTCGGTCGGGCATTCGGTCGGCGACCGCTTGCTGCAGCTGGTCGCCAAGCGCCTGCAGGCGATAGTGCGGCCCGGCGACACCATCAGCCGGCAGGGCGGCGACGAGTTCATCATCCTGATGCCGGATCCGGTCAGCATCGAACAACTGGGCGCCGTCGCCGCCCGCTTGCAGAAGGCGGTGTCCGAACCTTGCCTGCTGGACGAGGAACGATTTGACCTGTCGGTCAGCATAGGCGTCAGTCTGTACCCGGACGATAGCCGCGACCAGGAAGAACTGTACCGCCACGCCGACGCCGCGATGTACCAGGCCAAGGAGGACGGGCGCAACCGCTACCGTTTTTTCTCGGCCGAGATCGAGGAGGCGCTGCTGTCGCGGCAGGCGCTGGAGCGCCATATCCGCATGGGCGCGGAGTCGGGAGGGTTTCGCGCTTACTACCAGGCCAAAGTGGATGTGACGGAGGGGCGGATCGTCGGGGTGGAGGCGTTGATGCGCTGGCGCGATGAGAGCGGCGAAATCATTTCTCCCGGACATTTCATCCCGCTGGCCGAGGAAACCGGGCTGATTTTGCCGCTGGGCCGCTTCATCCTGCGCCAGGCCTGCCTGGACGGCAAGCGTTGGCACGACGCCGGCTTGCCCTTGCGCATCGCCGTCAATGTCTCGGCCGCGCAGATCGCCGACGGCTGCTTCAGCGATACGGTGCGCGCGGTGCTGGCCGAAACCGGCATCGCTCCCCAACTGCTGGAGCTGGAAATCACCGAAGGGGTGCTGGCGGCCAATATCGCCCAAACCATGAGCGTGCTGGCCGAGCTGAAGCGCTTGGGCGTCGCCATCGCCGTCGACGATTTCGGCACCGGTTATTCCAATCTGGCCTATCTCAGGCAGTTTCCCATCGACGTGCTGAAGATAGACCAGAGCTTCGTCCGCGACATGATAGGGGACAAGAGCAATCTCGCCATCATCTCCGCCATCGTCAGCATGGCCCAGGGCCTGGATCTGCAACTGGTGGCCGAAGGCGTGGAGTCGGCCGAGCAGGAGAGGGCGCTGCTCGCGCTGGGCTGCCGCGTGATGCAGGGCTTTCTGTACGGCAGGCCGGTGCCGGTGGAAGAGATGGATCGCCAGTTGGGCAATGGCGCCCGCCTGGCCGGCAGCCAGGCCTGAGGCGCGGACGGCGGCGGTTTGCACACGGGAGGATAGGGTGGACGGGGAATCGGGCGCTCGGGCCAGCCATGGCCGTTCTTTTTTCGCATTGAGCTGGTCCTTGCTGGCCTTGCTGGCAGGGCTGGGATTGAGCGCCCTGGTATCCTGGCAATTGGCGCGCCAGAACGACGCCGATGTCCAACTGGCGGTGCGGAGCGCGACGCAGCGGATGGCCAGGCAGGTGGCGTACCGGGTGCTGCGCTATCAGTTCGGCCTGAAGGCGATGCGCGGGGTGGCCATGGCGGCGGGCGAGCGCGGCCTCAGCCGCGAACGTTTCCGCGATTACAGCGAGGGGCGCGACATCGCGGCCGAATTCCCTGGGGCGCAGGGCTTTGGTTACATCCTCAGGGTGCCTCTGCGGCAAAGCGCGGCGTTCGAGCGCCGGATGCGGCGCGAGGGCATGTCCGATTTCCGCATCTGGCAGTTGCAGCCGCATCAGGGCGAGCGCGATGTCGTGGCCTACATCCAGCCGGAGCTGGGCAATCTGCGCGCGGTCGGTCTGGACATTGCCTCGGAGCCCAATCGCCGCGCCACCGCGGAGCAGGCGCTGCGCAGCGGCCAGATGACGATGACTGCGCCGATCAAGCTGGTGCAGCGTTCGCTGGCCCAGGATCCGGCTTTTGTGGTTCTGCTTGCGGTCTATCGCGGCGGCGTGGTGCCCGCCACCGGCGCCGCCAGAATGGAGCAAGGCTACGGCTGGGTGAGCGTTCCCCTGCACATGAAAACCGTGATGGGAGGACTGGAGCAGGAGCAAGGCGGCGTGCGGGTGGAACTGAACGATGTCACCGACCCGGCCCGGCCGATCGCGGTGTACGCCAGCGCGGCGCCGGCCGGGCAAGCGCTGGCGAGCTATTCCGAATACCAGTTGGTGCTGGGGCGGCGCTGGCAGCTGACGCTGCGCGCATATCCTGGCTTCGCCGCCCGGCTGCAGCAGCCGCGGCCGGCGGCGGCCGGCCTGGCCGGCGCGTTTCTGAGCCTGCTCGGCGCGCTGTTGGCTTTCATCTGGCAGCGCAGCCACCAGCGGCGGATGCAGCTGGCGGCCACCCAGGCGCGGCTGGCCACCATCGTCGAGAACTCGGCCGACGCCATCATCGGCAAGACGCTGGCGGGCGTGATCACCGACTGGAACCGCAGCGCGGAGCGGATGCTGGGTTTTTCCGCCGCGGAAGCCATAGGCCGGCCGCTGGCGGGGCTGGTGGTGCCTCAGGAGCGGCAGTCCCAGGTGGAGGACATCCTGGCGCGGGTCGGCAGGGGCGAGCCGGTCGAGCATTTCGCAACCCGCTGGCGGCGCAAGGACGGCAGCCTGGTGGACGTGTCGGTTTCCATCTCGCCGGTGCGCGACGCCGCCGGCGAGGTGGCCGGAGCGTCCACCTCGGTGCGGGACATCAGCCGGCAAAAGCAGGTGGAGGCGCAGCTGCACAGCCTGAACAGCCACCTGGAGGAGCTGGTGGCCGAACGCGGCGCCGAGCTGGGCAAGGCCAGGCATACCCTGCGGACGGTGGTGGACGCGGTGCCGTCGCTGATCGGCTATTGGGACCGCGGCCAGATCAACCGGGTGGCGAACCGGGCTTACCTGGATTGGTTCGGGGTGGCCGCCGACAGCCTGCCGGGCCTGTCATTGCGCGAGTTGCTGGGAGCGGAGCTTTACCGCGCTAACCAGCCTTACATCGAGGCGGCGCTGCGCGGCGAACCGCAAACCTTCGAGCGGCGGATTCCCGGGCCGGACGGCCGGGTGCGCGACGCGCTGACCCACTATCTGCCGGATATCGTCGACGGCGAAGTGCAAGGTTTCTACGCGGTGGTGCACGACGTGTCCGAACTGGTGGAAAGCCGCGACCGCCAGGCGCGCGCGCGCCAGGAGGTGGACTTGCTGCTGAGCACCATCAATCGCCAACTCCTGTACTCGGTGACCGGCGCCGACGGCCGGCTGCTGGAGGTCAACGATCTGTTCTGCCGCAGCCACGGCTACGCGCGCGAGGCGCTGCTGGGCCGGGATCTGCAATGGCTGGACGGCGGCGGGCAGACGCCGGCGTTCTGGTCGGCGTTATCGGATGCGCTGCGCCGCGGCGAGGCCTGGCGCGGCGAAATGTGCAACCGCGCCAGCGACGGCGGCCTGCGCTGGCTGGACACCGTGATCGCGCCGCAGCTGGGCGCCGATGGCAGCCTGGGCCGCTGCGTGGCGTTGAGCATAGACACCACCGAGCGGCGGCGCGCCGACGCCGAGCTGGGCCGGGTCAATCGCCTGCTGAGCGATGTGCTGGGCGCGGCGTCGGAGATTTCCATCATCGCCACCGACGTCGACGGCGTCATCACCCTGTTCAACCGCGGCGCCGAGCGCATGCTGGGCTATCGCGCGGAGGAGCTGGTCGGCGTCAGCACGCCGGGACGCTTCCATCCGGCGGAGGAGATCGCCGCCCGCGGACGGGAGTTGAGCGAGCGTTACGGCCAGCCTATCGAAGGCTTCCGCATTTTCGTCCATGAATCGGAAATCCTGGGCGCTGATCATAGCCAATGGACCTATCTGCGCAAGGATGGCTCGCAACTGAAGATATCGCTGGTGGTGACCACCATGCGCGACGACGAGGGGCGGATCAACGGCTATCTGGGCATCGCCGTCGACATTACCGCCCAGCTGCAGCAGCAGCAGGAACTGACAGTGGCGCGCGACCAGCTGCAAATGGCGGCGGATGTCGCGCAGCTGGGCGTGTGGAGCTGGGTGCCGGCGGACGGCATGCTCAACTGGAACCACAGGATGTTCGAAATCCACGGCCTGGCGCCGCAACCGGAGCCGGCGCGGCAGGAACTGGAGTACCGGAGCTGGCTGGAGCGGCTCCATCCCGACGACGCGCGGCGGATGGAGGCAGGCATGATGGCGGCGGCGGCGGAAGGCGGGGCCTATGACGCCGCCTTCCGCGTGGTGCGTCCTAACGGCGAGGTGCGCCAGTTGCAGGCCGGCGCGCGGATCGAGCGCGACGGCGACGGGCGCGCGCTGCGCTTCACCGGCATTTGCGAGGACGTCACCGAGCGCCAGGCCTACGAAGCCACCTTGCTGGAGGCCAAGCGGCAGGCGGAGCAGGCCAGCATCGCCAAAGGCCAGTTCCTGGCCAATATGAGCCATGAGATCCGCACGCCGATGAACGCGGTGCTGGGTCTGCTGCAGCTGCTGCAGCGCACGGGGCTGGACGGGCGCCAGCGCGACTACGTCGAAAAAACCCAGGCGGCGGCCCGCTCTTTGCTGGGCCTGCTCAACGACATCCTCGATTTCTCCAAGATCGACGCCGGCAAGCTGCAGCTGGACCCGCACCCCTTCGACCTGGAAAGCCTGATGCGCGATCTGGCGGTGGTGCTGTCGGGCAATCACGGCGACCGCAATGTGGAAGTGCTGTTCCGGATGGATCCGACCCTGCCTTCCATGCTGTATGGCGACCGGCTGCGCCTGCAGCAGATCCTGATCAACCTGGCCGGCAACGCGCTGAAGTTCACCGTGGCGGGACAGGTGGTGGTCAGCCTGTCGGCGACGCGGCGCGGCGAGCGCGACGTCGTGCTGCGGTTCGAGATTCTGGACAGCGGCATCGGCATCAGCGCCGAGCAATTGAACCGCATTTTCGAAGGCTTCTCCCAGGCGGAAGCCTCCACCTCCCGACGGTTCGGCGGCACCGGGCTGGGCTTGGTGATCAGCAAGGGGCTGATCGAGCTGATGGGCGGCCGCCTGCAGGTGGAGAGCCGGCCCGGCGAGGGCAGCCGCTTCTGGTTCGAGCTGGCCTTCGGCTTGAGCGGGGGCGCGGCGCTGGCGGCCAGTTGGCCGGGGGATGGCCTGCGGGTGCTGGTGGTGGACGACAATGCGCTGGCCGGGGAGATCCTGCTCGACACCTTGTCCTTGGTGGGCTGGCATGCCGATTACGCCAATGGCGGCGAAGAGGCGATAGCGTTGGCGCGCGCGGCCATCGCCGGCGGCTGGCGCTACGACGTGGTGTTGATGGACTGGCGCATGCCGGGGCTGGACGGCGTGGAAACGGCCAGGCGCATGCGGCAGCAGGCCGCGCCCAACCATTCGCCGGTGATCGTGATGGTCACAGCCTTCGGCCGCGAGGTGCTGGCGGGCATCGCCCAGCAGCCGCAGGCACCGTTCTGCGACGTGCTGACCAAGCCGGTGACGCCGCAGCAGCTGGTGGACGCCATTCGCCGCGCGGTGGCGGGCGCGGATAACGATTTGTGCGAGGCGATGCCGCCGGCCGCGCCGAGGCGGCTGGCCGGGTTGCGCCTGCTGCTGGTGGAGGACAACGCCTTGAATCGGCAGGTCGCGATGGAATTGCTGCGCGACGAAGGCGCCGAGGTCGCGCTGGCGGAGGGAGGCCTGCAGGGGGTGGCGCTGGCCAGCGCCGCCGATCCGCTTTACGACGTGGTGATCATGGACGTGCAGATGCCCGATATCGACGGCCTGGAGGCGACGCGCCGCCTGCGCGCCGATCCGCGCTGCCAGGCGCTGCCGATACTGGCGATGACGGCCAACGCCTCCCGGGCCGACCGCGACGAATGCCTGGCCGCCGGCATGGACGACCATGTCGGCAAGCCGATAGACATAGACGAACTGGTGGCCAAGCTGCAGGCGCTGGCCGGCTGGCAGGCGCGTAATACGCAGATGACCGGCGGGGAAGGCGAAGACGGCGGGAGCGACGATGGGCCGGCGATAGAGGCGCTGCCTTCGCGGCTGCGCCGCTTCGGCAACAAGCTCAAGGTATACCGCGCGGCGCTGGCGACTTTCCGTCCGGAGTGCGAAAGGCTGCTGGCTGATATGGAGCGGCAGGTGGACAAAGGCGCCTGGCCCGGCTTGCTGGTCAGCCTGCATGCGCTCAAGGGCGTGGCGGCGACCATGGGAGCGACGGCGCTGAATCGGCAGGCGCAGGAGCTGTCGCGGCTGGTGAAGGCCGGCAATCCGGGGCGGCTGGCGGCAACGGCGCTGGCCGACCGGCTGCGCGAACTGGAGCGGCTGGCCGACAGCAGCGCCGGCCAGCTGGCGGCGTCGCTGCCGGCCGAAGCGCGGAGCGCGCCGGCGTCCGGCGCGCTCGCGCTGGAGCGGGACCGGCTGCGGGATGTGCTGGCGCTGCTGGAAGACCACAATCTGGCGGTGATAGACCTGATCGAAGAATTGCTGGCGTTGGAGCTGGGCGACAGCGAGGCGCGGGTGCGCCAGGCGGCCGCCTGCGTGCAGCGCCTGCAGTTCGGCGACGCGATAGCGATCGTCCGCGGCCTGGTGGCGGCCGGCTGAGGGCCGGTCGCGCGGGCGCTCAGCCGGCGGCGCGGCGCAGGAGCACCGGCACCGATTTGGAGGTGGGGGTGTTGGAGACGTCGGCCACGCTGTCTAGCGGGATCAGCGGATTGGTTTCCGGGAAGTAGGCGCCCAGGCAGCCGCGCGGAATATCGTATTCCACCAGCAGGAAACCGTCGGCGCGGCGCTCCACGTCGTCGTCCCAGACTGTGAACAGGTCCACCCGCTCGCCGGCGGAAAAACCCAGCCGCGCCAGGTCGTCGCGGTGGATGAACAGCACCCGGCGCTGGCCGTAGACGCCGCGGTAGCGGTCGTCCATCGCGTAGATGGTGGTGTTGTACTGGTCGTGCGAACGCGCGGTCATCAGCACCATCAGTTGGTCGCCGTGGCGGGCGCGGGCGCGCTGGATGGGGGTGTCGCGCTCCAGCGCGTGGACGATGAACTGCGCCTTGCCGGCCGGGGTCAGCCAGCGCCGCTCGCGCGAGGCGGGCGTGAGGTGGAAGCCGCCCGGCTTCGCCACGCGGGCGTTGAAGTCGCGGAAGGCGTCCAGCACCTTGGCGATCTCGTCGCGGATTTTGGCGTAGTCGTCGACGAAGCTCAGCCAGTCCACTTTGCCGCCGCCCAGCGTCGCCTGCGCGATGCCGGCGACGATGGCGGTTTCGGAGCGCAGTTCGCGCGAGGCCGGCGGGTTGATGCCGTAGGACAGATGCACCATGCACATCGAGTCCTCCACCGTCACGCCCTGCGGGCCGCTTTTCTGCAGGTCTATCTCGGTGCGGCCCAGCGTCGGCAGGATCAGCGCGTCCTTGCCGTGGATCAGGTGGCTGCGGTTGAGCTTGGTGGAGATCTGCACCGTCAGCGCGCAGTTGCGCAGCGCGGCGAAGGTGAGCGGGGTGTCCGGCGTGGCCATCGCGAAATTGCCGCCCAGGCCGACGAATACCTTCACCCGTCCGTCGCGCATCGCGGCGATGGTGTCGACGGCGTCCAGGCCGTGATGGCGCGGCGGCTCAAAGCCGTAGACGTCGCGCAGCCGGTCGAGGAAGGCCGGGGTTGGCTTGTCCTCGATGCCGACGGTGCGGTCGCCCTGCACGTTGGAGTGGCCGCGCACCGGGCATAGGCCGGCGCCGCGCTTGCCGATATTGCCGCGCATCATCATCAGGTTGGACAGCATCTGTATCGCCGCCACCGAATTCTTGTGCTGGGTCAGCCCCATGCCCCAAGTGGCGATCACCGCCTTGCCGCGCGCGTACAGCCGGGCCAGCGCGTCGATGTCGCTCCAGGGCACGCCGGAATCGGCCGCCAGCGCCGGCCAGCTTTCGGCGCGCAAGTCGGCGGCGAAGGCGTCGAAGCCGCTGCAATGCTCGGCGAGGAAGCCGGCATCCAGCACCCGCTCGCCGCCGGCGGCCACGGCCTCGTCGTCCAGCTCCAGCACCCGCTTGGCCACGCCCTTGATCAGCGCGAAGTCGCCGCCCAGGGTCGGGCGGATGAACATCGAGCTGATGGCGACGCCGCCGCCCACCATGTCCAGCGGATGCTGCGGGCTGGCGAAGCGCTCCAGGCCGCGTTCCTTCAGCGGGTTGATGGAGACGATGGCCGCGCCGCGCTTCGCGCATTCGCGCAGCTCGTTCAGCATGCGAGGATGGTTGGTGGCCGGGTTCTGGCCGAATACCAGGATGGTGTCGGCGTGCTCGAAATCGTCGAGGATCACCGTGGCCTTGCCCACACCCACCGTGGCCGGCAAGGCGCGGCTGGTGGATTCATGGCACAGGTTGGAGCAGTCCGGAAAATTATTGGTGCCGAACATGCGCACGAACAGCTGGAACAGGTAGGCGGTTTCGTTGCTGGTGCGGCCGGAGGTGTAGAACGAGGCCTGGTTGGGGTCCGGCAGCGCCCGCAGGTGGCGCGCCGTCAGCGCGAAGGCGTCGTCCCAGGAGATGGGCAGGTAGCGGTCGCTGGCGGCGTCGTAGGCCAGTGGTTCGGTCAGCCGGCCATGCTGCTCCAGTTCGTAGTCCGACTGTTCCAGCAGCGCCGTCACCGTGTGGCGGGCGAAGAAGTCGGCGCCTATCCTCTTGCCGGTGGCTTCCGCCGCCACCGCCTTGACGCCGTTTTCGCAGAATTCGAAGGTGGAGGTGTGTTCGCGGTCGGGCCAGGCGCAGCCCGGGCAGTCGAAGCCGTCGGGCTGGTTCTGATGGAACAGCGTCTTGTAGCGGCTGCCCGGCACCTTTTCCTTGACCAGGGCGACGGTGGTGCTTTTCAGCGAACCGAGGCCGCCGGCCGGCGGCGCGTAGGGTTCGATTCGTCCCTTGGTCTTGGAATGGTCCATGCTGAAACAGGCTCCTGCGGCGGGTGGGTTAAGGGCGGGGCGGCGCCCCGCGTCGGGATGCAAGGATAAAGCATGCGGCCGCTTTGGTGGGAGTTTCCGGCGCGGCGGCTGGCGCCCCGTTCGGCAGGGGGGGATAATGTCAGCCTTCGTCGCCGGGCTCGAACAGCTGGCGGCACAAGGCCAGGCCGTCGTCGCTGAGCCAGGCGCGGCCGCGGCCGTCGGCGTACAGCTCGATGGCGGCCAGCTCCAGTTCGGCGAGCAAGGTCAGGCTGCGCCGCAGCGTGCTCATGCGCAGGCCGGACTGTTTGCACAGCCGCGGCAGCGACCAGGCCGGCCCGCCGGATTGGGCGGCGCGCCATAGCTGCGCCAGCAGGGCGGCGATGGCGGGGTCGAGCTGATCGGACGAGGGCTGGGTCATGGTTCGTCGGTCGGAGGTGGCAGGCGGTGTAGTGTAGGCGGATTGCGGCGCGGCGGAAATGCCGGCGCGCGCCGGTGGCGGGATGGCGGGAGAGGGCGATATGCGGGAGCAGCCAATGGGCGAGGGCGACGGTTTCATTCAATGCGCGGTGACGCGCCATCAGGAAGACGGCGGGCAGCGCGCCGACGCGGACCGGGTGGCGGAGGAAACGCCGGTGGCGCTGGTGTTCAACGGCATTTCCCACGCGGTGATGATGGCCACGCCATGCGACCTGGAGGCGCTGGCGGTGGGCTTCGCGCTGACCGAGGGCATCGTGGCGCGGCGCGGCGAGATCTTCGACGTCGAGGCCGAGTTTTTCGCCAGCGGCGCCGAGGTGAGGCTGGAGATCGCCCAGCCGGCTTTTTTGGGTTTGAAGGAGAGGCGGCGCTCGCTGGAAGGCCGCAGCGGCTGCGGCGTCTGCGGCATCGAGAGCCTGGCCTTGCTCGACCTGGCGCCGACGCCGATCGCCGCGGCGCGGCGGATAATCGCCCGCGCCGACATCATCGCCCGCGCCGCGCGCGAGTTGCCCGAGCATCAGCGGCTGATGCGCGCCACCGGCGGCGTGCACGCGGCGGCCTGGTGCGGGCCGGACGGCGCGGTGCTGCGGGCGTTCGAGGATGTGGGCCGCCATAATGCGATGGACAAGCTGATCGGCCATCTGGCGCTGCAGGGCGCGGCGCTGGATGAGGGCTTCGTGTTCATGTCCAGCCGCGCCAGCTACGAGTTGGCGCGCAAGGCGGCCAGGATGGGCATTCCGCTGTTGGCCACCATTTCCGCGCCCACCTCGCTGGCGGTGGACATCGCGCGCCAGGCCGGAATGTCGCTGGCCAGCTTCTGCCGCAAGAACGGCTTTGTCGAATACACCGCGGGCTGAGGTCCGGAGGCACTTACAGAAAGGTCATCGAAATGCATGACGAACAAGCGGTTTCGCTGCGCTGCGCGGTGCTGACCATCAGCGACCGCCGCACCCTGGACAACGACGGCGCCGGCGACCTGCTGGCGGAAAAACTGAGCCAGGACGGCCATGTCTGCGCCCGGCGCGGCATCGTCGCCGACAATATCTACCAGATCCGCCGCGTGCTCAGCGAATGGATAGCCGAGGACGAGGTGCAGGTGATCCTCACCAGCGGCGGCACCGGCTTCTCGCCGCGCAACTCGGCGCCGGAGGCGGTGCTGCCGCTGCTGGACAAGGAGATAGACGGCTTCGGCGAGCTGTACCGCCATTTCTCGCTGGCGCAGGTCGGCAGTTCGGCGCTGCAGTCGCGCGCGCTGGCCGGTTTCGCCAACCGCACGCTGATCTTCTGCCTGCCGGGGGCGGAGCGGGCGTGCGAGCTGGCCTGGGACAAGATACTGCGCGAGCAGCTGGACAGCCGCCACCAGCCCTGCAATTTCGCCAGCGCCTTCCGCGTCAAGGAGGAGAGCTGATGTTGGCATTCGAGGATGCCCAGCGCTACCTGGCCGATTACGCGCCGCCGTTGACGGGGACCGAAACCGTGCGATTGGACGAAGCGGCGGGCCGGGTGCTGGCACGGACGCTGACGGCGGCGCTGGACATGCCGCCGGCCGACAACAGCGCGATGGACGGCTACGCATTGCGTTGCGCCGACGCCGCGCCGGGCGTGGCGCTGCCGGTGCAGCAGCGTTGCTATGCCGGCCAGGCGCCAGAGGCCTTGCTGCCCGGCCAGGCTATCCGCTTGTTCACCGGCAGCCTGCTGCCGGACGGCGCCGACGCGGTGGCGATGCAGGAGGACGCGGAAGAGGCCGACGGCATGGTGACGATCAGCCGCCCGCCGCTGCCGGGCCAGCATATCCGCCGCCGCGGCGAGGATGTGGCGGCGGGCGCGATCCTGCTGGAGGCCGGCTGCGTGCTGGGGCCCGGCCATATCGCCTTGCTGGCGTCGCAAGGGATGGCCGAAGTCCCGGTGTTCCCGCGCCTGAAGGTGGGCATCCTGACTTCAGGCGACGAGCTGGTCGCGCCGGGCGAGGCGCGCGCGCCGCAGCAGATCTACAACAGCAACGGCGCGATGCTGGCGGCGCTGGCGGCCGGCATGGGCGCGCGGGTGGCGGCGCGGCGGCATGCCCGCGACGTCGAGGACGAGCTGCGCCAGGCCTTCGTCGAGCTGGCGCGCGAATGCGACCTGGTGCTGAGCGTCGGCGGGGTGTCGGTGGGCGAGCGCGACCTGGTCAAGCCGGTGCTGGCCGGATTGGGGGCGGAGCTGGATTTATGGAAGGTGAGGATGAAGCCCGGCAAGCCGGTGGCGCTGGCCCGGCTGGGCGCGACGCCGGTGGTGTGCCTGCCCGGCAACCCGGTTTCGGCCTACGTGGTGTTCGCCTTGCTGGTGACGCCGTTGATGCGGCGGATGCAGGGGCGCGGCGAATGCTTCCCGCCGGTGGGCCAATTGCCCCTGGCCAGCGGCGCGCAGCGCAAGGACTGCGGCCGAGAGGACTTCCTGCGGGTGCGGCTGGAAAGCGACGCGCGGCTGCATCCGCATGGCCGCCAGGCCGCCGGCATTATCAGCGCGCTGCCGGGATCGTCGGGCTTGGCCAGGCTGCCGGCGGACCGGCAACTGGCCGATGGCGACAGGGTCGCCTATTACGACTGGCGCCACTGGCTGGCGTAGGCTTCCGCCGCGGCCAGATCGTCCGGGGTATTGAGATTGCGAAAGGCCTCGGGCGCGTCGTCGAAATCTATCTGCAGCGCGCCGACGCGGGCCTGCCATTCCCTGACCTTGCGGCCGTCGGCGCGCAGATAGGCGCGCAGATCCTCCAGCAGCTCCACCGACAAAGCCATGCAGGCCGGGTGCTGCCGGCCGGCGCAGCTGGCCGCGCTCAGACTGGCCTCCCCGCGCAGCAGCGGCGCCAGCAGCCGCGAGGCCAGGTCGGCGGGCAGGAAAGGCAGGTCGCAGGGAACCGCCACCAGCCAGGGGGCCGCGCAAGCCGCCAAGCCGGCTTCCAGGCCGGCCAACGGCCCGCAGCCGGCGAACTCCGGCGCGTCCGGCAGCGCGCGGGCCAGCGCGGCATAGCGTTCCAGGTTGCGGTTGGCGCTGATCAGCAACTCTCCGTTTGCCAATTGCGGCCGCAGCCGCGCCAGCGTCAGCTCGACCAGCGGCGCGCCGACCAGTTCCAGCCAGCCCTTGTCCTGCCCGCCCATCCGCATGCCCTGGCCGCCGGCCAGAATCAGGCCGCTGACGCGGCGCGCTTCCATGGTCTGTTTCATTTTTTCGCTTTGCTTGCCGCGCCTGCGGCAGATTTCGGGCTGCGCCGCCGGCCGGGCGATGCAGCAGCGCGGGCCAGCGTCATGACTGCCCCGTCCGGGAATGCGATTTTGGCGGAGCATGGCGCAATGATTGAGTCATTTGGAATAATTTGGCGGCCGGTGCGTGTGGTAATGGCATGTTGGCTGCTGCGCGCCTTCTCCGCGCCGGCCAGCTTGGTTCTGGCAAAGGGGTTTCGCATGAGCATCACCATTCAGGCGGCCGGCGCTTCGGTCAATTATACCTGCAGCGGCGTTGGCCGGCCTTTGGTTCTGTTGCACGGCACCAGCGTCGATGCGCAGGGCAATTTCGGCCAAGTGGCGGAACGTTTCGCCGACCACTGCCAGGTGGTCATGCCCAATTACGGCGGTTGCGGCGGCTCCACTCTGCCGGACGGCGAACTGACGTTGGACATTTTGGTAGAGCAGGTCGCGGCGGTGATCCGCCATGCTGCGGACGAGCCGGTCGATCTGTTGGGCGATTCGCTGGGCGCGGTGGTGGCGGCCGCCGTCGCGGCGCGGCACCCGGACCGGGTGCGGCGCCTGATCCTGGTGGCCGGCTGGGCGGACAGCGGCGATGCCCGCCACCAGATGGTGTTTGAAGGCTGGCGGCGGCTTCTGGCGGCGGACGCCGAGCTTTGCAACCGCTATGCCTTCGCGCTCGCGGTCAGCCCGGCCGCGCTGACCCGGTTTGGCGGCGACAGCATCGACGCCTTGCTGCGCCAGCCCATGCCGCCCGACACGGCGCGCCGTGTCGAACTGGGCCTGCGCATCGATATCCGCCAAGCGGCGCGGACGATCGCGGCGCCGACGCTGGTGGTGGCGTGCCGCCAGGATTACCTGGTGCCGCCTTACCAGACGCGTGGGCTGCATCAGCTGATCCCGGGCAGCCGCTGCGTCGAAATCGACAGCGGCCACGCCGCTTTTCTGGAGCGGCCGGATGAACTGGTGGCGTTGGTGCGCGAATTCTGTCTGGCCTAGCCCGGTGGCGGCGCAAATGAAAACGGGCGGCTCCCAAAGGAGCCGCCCGGCGCGAATGGCGCGGCTGGCTTAGCGCGGCTGGTTTTCCAGCGCGGCGTCGCCGGCGGTTTCCACGGCGGTTTCGCGTTTGGAGGCCAGGAACATATACATCGCCGGCACCACGAACAGCGTGAACAGCGTGCCGATGGACAGGCCGGTGAAGATCACCAGGCCCATCGCGTAGCGGCCGGCGGCGCCGGCACCGGAGGCGATCACCAGCGGAATCACGCCGAACACCATCGCGGCGGTGGTCATCAGGATCGGGCGCAGCCGGATGGCGGCAGCCTGCTCGATGGCGTCCTGCTTGGACAAGCCGGTCTTGCGCAGCTCGTTGGCCACTTCCACGATCAGGATGCCGTGCTTGCTGATCAGGCCCATCAGCGTCACCAGCCCCACCTCGGTGTAGATGTTGAGCGAGGAGAAACCGAGGAAGATGAAGATCATCGCGCCGAACAGCGCCAGCGGCACCGACACCAGGATCACCACCGGGTCGCGGAAGCTTTCGAACAGCGCCGCCAGCGCCAGGAACACGATGATCACCGCGAACATCATCGTCACCAGGAAGCCGCCGGACTCCTGCATGAACTGGCGCGACTGGCCGGAGTAGTCGACGGTGTAACCGCTGGGCGCGACCTGCTGCACGGTATCGCGCATGAACTGCAGCACTTCGCCCTGCGACACGCCGGCCACGCCGGAGATGGTCACCGAATTGAGCTGCTGGAAGCGGGTGATCGACTCCGGCACCACGTCGTATTTCAGCTTGGCCACGGTGCCCACCGGGATCACGCCGCTGTTCGGCGTCTTGATGTAGTAATCCAGCAGCTGGGATGGATTCAGCCGGTCGGTTTGCAGCACCTGCGGAATCACCTTGTAGGAGCGGCCGTCGATCGAGAAGTAGTTGACGTAGCCGCCGCCCAGCGCCGCAGACAGCGAGTTGCCGACGTCCTGTTGGGTCAGGCCCAGCGCGGTGATCTTGTCGCGGTCCACTACCACCGTCGCCTGCGGCTTGTCGATTTTCAGGTCGGCGTCGACGAAGTAGAACTTGCCGGAGGCGCGCGCCTTGTCCATCACCTGCTGCGCCACCTGGTTCAGGTTCTCGAACGGCTCGGTGGTGGTGATGACGAACTGCACCGGCAGGCCGGACGCGCCGGGCAGGGCGGGGAACTGGAAGGCCGCCACGCGCGCGCCGGCGATCTTGTTCCAGCGCGCCTGCAGGTCCAGCTGGATTTCATGCGCGCTGCGCTTGCGCTGGTCCCATTCCTTGAACAGCACGCCGCCGATGCCGGCGTTGGTGGTGGGCACGCCGGTGATCTGGAACATCTGCTTGTATTCCGGCATGCTCTTGCCCACCTGGAACACTTGGTCGGCGTAGGCCTGCATCTGGTCGGCGGTGGCGGTGGGCGCGCCCACCACCTGCGACAGCACGATGCCCTGGTCCTCTTCCGGCGCCAGCTCCGACTTCGACATCTTGAACATCAGGCCCAAGAGCGCGATCAGGATCACGCCCATCACGATCAGCACCGGCCAGGTCTGCAGCAGGCTGCGCAGGATGCGCTGGTAGCGGTGGCGCACGCGTTCGAAGGTGCGGTCGATGGCGTGGACGAAGGGGCTGTTGTCCATGTCCGACTTGAAGAAGCGCGAACACATCATCGGCGACAGCGTCAGCGCCACCACGCCGGACACGGTGACCGAGGCGGCCAGCGTGAAGGCGAATTCGGTGAACAGCGCGCCGGTCAGGCCGCCCTGGAAGCCGATCGGCACGTACACCGCCACCAGCACCACCGTCATCGCCAGAATCGGGCCGCCCAGCTCGCGCGCGGCGATGATGGCGGCTTCGAGCGGCGTCTTGCCCTCGCGCATGTGGCGGTCGACGTTTTCCACCACGATGATGGCGTCGTCCACCACCAGGCCGATGGCCAGCACCAGCGCCAGCAGCGTCAGCAGGTTGATCGAGTAGCCCAGCATCAGCATGATGAAGAAGGTGCCGATCAGCGACAGCGGCATCGCGATCACCGGCACCACCACCGCGCGGAAGCTGCCGAGGAACAGGAAGATCACCACGGTCACGATCACCAGCGCCTCCAGCAGCGTCTTCACCACCTCGTGGATGGAGGTGTTGATGAAGTCGGTGGAGTCGTAGACGATCTGGCCGGTCAGGCCGGTGGGCAGCTGCTGCTGGATGGACGGGAACACCGTGCGCACGCGTTCGGCCACATCCAGGATGTTGGCCTCCGGCGCCACCTTGATGCCGATGAACACCGAGCGCACGCCGCTGAACGCGACGTTGAAGTCATAGTTTTCCGAACCCAGCGTCACGGTGGCCACGTCTTCCAGCCGCACGATGGCGTCGCCGTTGCGCTTGACCGCCAGCTGCTTGAATTCGTCGACCGAGTGCAGGTCGGTGGCGGCGGTCAGCGGGATGGTCACCATCTGGCCCTTGCTGGCGCCCAGCGCGGTCAGCGTGTTGTTGTTGGCCAGGGCGGCGCTGACGTCGGCCGCGGTGACGCCGTGCGCCGCCATCTTGGCCGAATCCAGCCAGGCGCGCAGCGCGAACTGGCGCGCGCCCAGGATTTCCGCCGTCTGAACCCCCGGCACCGAGTCCAGCTTGGGCTTGACCACCCGCACCAGGTAGTCGGTGACGTTGTTGGTCGGAAGCGTGTCGCTGTAGAAGCCCATGTACATCGCGTCGGTGGTCTGGCCGGTCTGCACCGTCAGCACCGGCTGCTGCGCTTGGGCCGGCAGCTGGTTCTTCACCGAGTTGACCTGGGTGTTGATCTCGGTCAGCGCGCGGTTTGCGTCATAGTTCAGCCGCAGCGTGGCGGTGATGGTGGACACGCCGCTGGTGCTGGTGGACGACAGGTAGTCTATGCCCTGCGCCTGGGCGATGGCGGATTCCAGCGGCTGGGTGATGAAGCCGGCCACGGTCTTGGCGTCGGCGCCGTAATAGGCGGTGGAGATGGTCACCACCGCGTTTTGCGTGCGCGGATACTGGTTGACCGGCAGGCCGAACAACGAGCGCAGGCCCAGCACCACGATGAGCAGGCTCACCGTGGTGGCCAGCACCGGCCGTCGGATGAAGATATCGGTAAAGTTCATGGCGCGGCCTCAGTGTTCTTGCGGCGTCGGGTTCGGGCTATCGGCCGGCTGCACCGAATTGTTGACGGCGATCGGCGTGCCGGTCTTCAGTTTCAGCTGGCCGCTGGTCACCACTTCCTGGCCTTCCTTCAGGCCGGAGAGGATGGCCACCTGGTCGCCGCGGGTGTCGCCGGTGGTGACGAAGGCCTGCTGCGCCTCGGGGCCGTTCTTGCCGGCCTTGACGATGAACACCGTCGAACCGTACGGGTTGTAGGTGATCGCGGTCTGCGGCAGCGTCAGGTGCTTCTGCTTGCTGCCCACGTCTATGGTGGTGTTGGCGAACATGCCCGGCAGCAGCTTGCGCTTGGGGTTGGCGATGGTGGCCTCCACCTGCACGTTGCGGGTGGCCGGGTCGATCTTGGGGCTGATGGCGTTGATCTTGCCGTGGAACAGCTCGTTGCCGAAGGCATCGCTCTTCAGCGACACGCTCTGGCCGATCCGCACTTGGCCGATCTGGCGCTGCGGCAGGTTGAAGTCGACATAGACCGGGTCTATGGTCTGCAGGGTGACGATCTTGTCGCCGGGGTTGAGGAACTGGCCCGGGTTGACGGTGGTGATGCCCAGCCGGCCGGCGAACGGCGCGCGGATGGTCTTTTTCGCCACCAGCGCCGCCTGTTGCGCCACCAGGGCCTTCTTGCTCTTCAAATCGGCCTCGTCGGCGTCCACCTGGGCCTGGCTGACGCCCTGCACCGCCAACTGGGCGCGGTCGCGCTTCAGCGTGGTGGCGGACAGCTCGGCCGCCGCCTGCAGCGAGCGCAGCTGCGCGACGTCAGCGTCGGCGTTCAGCTGCACCAGCACCTCGCCGGCCCTGACGTCCTGGCCGGACTTGAAGGCGATCTCGCGCACCTGGCCGGCCACTTCGCTGCTGATGTCCACGCCGTGGACGGCGGTGAGGGTGCCCACCGAGCCCAGTTGCGGCTGCCATTCCTGAGTTTTGGCGATGGTGGTGGACACCGTCTGCGGCCCGGGCTTGGGCGAGCTGGCGATCAGTTTCTGGATGTGGAGGAAAAAGCCCACGCCCAGCGCCGCTACCAGCAGCACTACGCAGCCCAGCATGATCAACATTCGCTTGGTCATGATTCGTTTTCTCTATATGGCAATTCGGATTGTGTTGGCGCAGGCCGCCGCGGTTGCGCCGGCCTGCGCGATGCGTGCTTTGTCCGCCGCTCAGCCCCCGGCCCCCTGGCCGTCGGCGGCGGGGTGGCGCCACCAGCCGCCGCCCAGCGCCAGGAACAGCGCCGCGGTGTCGTTGTAGCGGGCGGCCTGGGCCTGGATCAGGCCGATCCGCGCCTGCTGATAGCTGCGCTGCGCGTCCAGCAGCGACAGGTAGCTGATGCCGCCCAGCTGGTACTGGCGGGTGTGCACCTGCAGCGATTCGCGCGCCTGGGTTTCGGCGTCGGCCTGGGCTTTCAGCGCCAGCGCGTCGGCATCCACCGCGCGCAGGCTGTCGGCCACGTTCTGGAAGGCCTTCAGCACGGTGGAGCGGTACTGGGCCTCCGCCTGGCGGTAGGCGGCTTCTGCGCCGCGGCGCTTGGCGCTGAGTGCGCCGCCGTTGAACAGCGGCTGGGTCAGGCCGGCGGAGAGGCCCCACAGCGTGTTGCCCAAGTCCATGCCTGGCAGAACGGTGTGCTGGGTGCCGTAATTGCCGCTGAGGGTGATTTGCGGATACTGGTTGGCGGTGGCCACGCCGACATTGGCGCTGGCCTGGTGCAGCAGCGCCTCGCTGGCGCGGATGTCCGGCCTTTGCTTCGCCAGGTCGGACGGCAGCGATACCGGCAGCTCGGCCGGCAGCCGCAAGGAGTCGAGGTGGAATTCCGGCAGGCCGCCTTCGCCGGGGAAGCGGCCGACGAACACCGCCAGCTGGTGGCGGGTTTGCGCCAGCGCCTTGTCCAACGGCGGCAGCAGGGCGCGGGTCTGCGCCACCAGCGTGCCCTGGGTCAGCGCGGCCGCGCGCGGCTGCGCGCCCAGCGCGACCTGCTTGTCGACGATGCGCAGCTGCTCTTCCTGCGCCTTCAGCAGCTCGCGCGTGGCTTCCAGCTGGCCGCGCAGCGAGGCTTCCTGCACCGCGGTGGTCACCACGTTGGCGATCAGGGTCTGGTAGGCGGCTTCGGTCTGGAAGCGCTGGTAGTCCGTGGCCGCCATCAGGCTTTCCAGCTGGCGGCGCTCGCCGCCGAACAGGTCTAGCGTGTAGGACACGTTGACGGTGGCGTTGTAGACGTTGAACTCGCTGGGGCTGGTGCCGGTCAGGATGGCGCGCTGGCGGCCGCCGCCCAGCTGGGCGTTGACTGCCGGGTAATAGGCGGTGCCGGCGGCGGCGTTGTAGTTTTCGCGCGCCAGCGCCAGCGAGGCCTGGGCCGCGTCCAGCGTCGGGTTGTGCTCCAGCGCGGCGCGGATCAGTTGATCGAGCGAGTCGGAGCGGAACAGCGTCCACCATTGCTCCGGCAGATCCTGGCCATTGGCCAGCCGCTGGCTGGCGCCGGCGGGGCCGACATGCTCGCCGCGAGCGGAGACGGTGCTGGCTGGCAGCGGGGCTTCGGTATAAGGGCCGTTGGCTGCCGATGGCAGGACGGGCGGCTTGAAGTCGGGACCGACCGCGCAGCCGGCCAGCGCGATGGCGACGGCCAGCGCCGCGGCGCCATGTTTCAGATGATGTGGCGGCAGCCGGCGCGCAATGCCGCCAGGCTGTCCGCCGCCGCTTGGACTCGATTTGGAATACACAGCGTGCTCCTGGATTTGCGGAACGCCGCCCGCCGGCAAAGGCCGGCGGCTTTCCTGATCTCTTCCCCTGCGCCGGTGCGCATGGCCGTGGCATGGGGCTGAAGCCTGTATGCTCTATGGATTTCGTCCATATGTCTACTGAGTTGATGAATGGCCGGCCGCTATGTTGCTTTGATGGCGGAGGCGGCCGCGCGGGCGGTTTGCAGCCAGTGCCGCGCCGCCTGGAGCGGATCCATGCCCTGGCGCGAAATCTGGTGGTCTAGGCAAACCACCGACGGGTTGCCCAGCGTCAGCGCGCGCAGCGCCTCGACTGCGGCCGGCGGCAGGCGCGCCAGCGCGGACTTGCGGATCAGCAGCGTCGCCTCGTCCTTGCCGCGCAGCAGCTTTTCGGGGTCGGCCAATTCCCGGATGCTGTGCCGCCAGTGCAGGAACTGCGGCTGCCAAAGCGGCACCACCGCCCAGTCCTGGTTCGCCACCGCCCGCTCGAAGGCGGTGGCGCAGTCGTCCAGGCTGCCGTGGCGGAAGTGATAGCCGGCTTCGTCCAGCCGGTAGCGCTCGATGATTTCCAGCGAAAAGCGGCTGATGCCGGCGCCGGGGTTGATGCCCTGTATCGTTTTTTGCATGCGGGCGGCCACTTCCGGCTTTTTCAGGTCGGCCAGGCTGGGAACCTGCTCCTGAGGCACGTAGTCGGGCACGCCCCACAACGCGTACGGGGTGTAGAGCACAGCCAGCTTTTCCACTTCGTCTTCCAGCGGCGCGAGATAGGCGCCATGGCTGCCTGGCAGCCAGGCGCTGCACAGCAGATCGCCTTCGCCGTTGCGCAGCAGCTCGAACGCGCGTTCGTGCGGGACGCGCCATTCGCTGACGGCCACGCCATGCTCTTCCAGCAGGGCGGCCACCACCGCGGCGCTGGCGTGGTGGAAGGACAGGTCTATCGTGATCAGGGTGAGGTGGGGGCGGTTCATGTCGTCTCCGTGGCGTTGGGGGGAGGGGCGGCCGCCAGCGCCCGGCGCAGGGCTTCGCCGCCCAGATCGGTCAGGCGGCGCGCCTGCGCGACGACGCCGCTCAGGTGCAGGCCGGCGTGGGTCAGGCCGGACAACAGGATGCAGCTGGTATCGACGCCGGCCGCGCGCAGCGCCGCGGCGTAATCCAGGCCGTCGTCGCGCAGCGGATCCAGCCCGGCGGCGCTTGCCAGCGGCGCAGGCCCTCCGCCGCCGCTCGAGCTTGCGCCAGCGTTTCGGTGGCGATGTCCAGCGTGCCGGCGGCGCGGACGCGCGCCAGGAGGGCGGTCATTTGCGGGGCGGCGGCCGGGCTCATAGCGCGGGGTTCGGCTGGAAGTGGATCAGGTCCGGCTCGCCGTCGAAGAAGTGCCAGAAGCTTTGGGCGAAGGGCTGGAAGTCGGCATGGTCCATGAAGGCGCGGTGCGCGTCCAGGCTGTCCCACTGCACTGCCAGCAGGTAGTCGCGCTCGGTTTCCAACTGGCGGCCCAGCTTGTGCGCCTGGTAGCCGGGCTGGCGGCGCAGGTAGCGGGCGGATGCCTCGGCCCAGGCGGTTTCGAAGGCTTGCGATAGGCCCGGCTTGACGCGCAGACGGACGATTTCAACGATCATTTCGCATTTTCCTTTTCGGCGATGGGGTTCAGAAGCCGGACAGCACGATCTTGCCCTTGGCGGTATGGCTTTCCAGCAGCGCGTGGGCGCGCTTCAGGTTGTCGGCGTTGATGGCGCCGAAGCGCTCGGCGACGGTGCTCTTGACGATGCCGGCGTCCACCAGCCGCGCCAGCTCGGTCAGCAGCTTGTGCTGCTCGATCTGGTCGTCGGTGGTGAACATCGAGCGGGTGTACATGAACTCCCAGTGCAGCGACAGGCTCTTGCGTTTGAGCTGGGAGATGTCCAGCGCAGCCGGGTCGTCGATCAGCGCGAGCTTGCCCTGCGGCGCCAGCGCTTCGACGATTTCGCCGAAGTGCTGGTCGGTCTGGTTCAGGCTGGCCACGTAATCGACCTGATCGATGCCGATGCGTTTGAGCTCCCGGCTCAGCGGCTGGCGGTGGTCTATCACATGATGCGCGCCCAGCTCCGCCACCCAGGCCTGGGTTTCCGGGCGCGAGGCGGTGCCGATCACGGTGAGGCCGGTGAGCCGGCGCGCCAACTGGACCAGGATGGAGCCGACGCCGCCGGCGGCGCCGACCACCAGCAGCTTCTTGCCGGACGGCTGTTGGTTGGCCAGCACTTGCAGACGGTCGAACAGCAGCTCCCAGGCGGTGATGGCGGTCAGGGGCAACGCGGCGGCGGTTTCGAAATCCAGGCTGTCCGGCATGCGGCCGACGATGCGTTCGTCCACCGCGTGCAGTTCGCTGTTGGCGCCGGGCCGCTGCAGCGCGCCGGCGTACCAGACGCGGTCGCCCGGCCGGAACAGGCTGACCTGGCTGCCGACGGCCTTCACCACGCCGGCGGCGTCCCAGCCCAGCACGCGGGCCTCGCCGGCTTCCGGCGCCATATTGGCGCGGACTTTGACATCCACCGGGTTGACCGAAATGGCCTTCACTTCGACCAGCAGGTCGTGCTCGCCGACGACGGGCTCGGGCAATTGCACGTCTTGCAGCGCTTCCGGATGGGAAATGGGCAGATTCTGATAGTAGGCGACGGCTTTCATCGCGTTTCCTTTGCTTGGCTGAGGGGCCGCCGGGATGGCGGCTCCAAGTGATGGTTTGCATGGTATTCCTGTTTTATTTCCATTAAATCCAGCTAGAATTCGAATCAGTTTCAAAAAAATATTGATAAAAATGGTCAGGACCGATGATTTGCAGGTTTTCATCCGCGCCGCGGACAACGGCAGCCTGTCGGCGGCGGCGCGGCAGCTGGATCTGAGTCCGGCGGTGGCCAGCGCGGCGCTGAAGCGGCTGGAGCAGGCGGTGGGCGCGCAATTGCTGGCGCGCTCCACCCGCAGCCTGAGGCTGACGCTGGCGGGGGAGCGCTATCTCGAACACGCGCGCGCGGCGCTGGACGCGCTGCGGGCGGGGAGCGTGGCGCTGGCGCAGGATAGGCAGGCGCTGTCCGGCAGCCTGTCGCTATCGATGCCGTCTGACCTGGGGCGCAATCTGCTGCGGCCCTGGCTGGACGATTTTCTGCTGCGGCATCCGGGCCTGGGGCTGCAGCTGCAGATCAGCGACCGGGTGGCCGATCTCTACCGCCAGCCGGTGGACGTGGCGTTGCGCTACGGCGTGCCGGAGGATTCGGCGCTGGTGGCCTTGCCGCTGGCGCCGGACAACCGCCGGGTGCTGTGCGCGTCGCCGGACTACCTGGCGCGGCACGGCGCGCCCGCCGCGCCGCAGGAGCTGCGCGGCCGCGAATGCCTGCGCTTCATCCTGGGCGCGGCGGTGCACGAGCGCTGGAGCTTCGCGCAGGGCGGCGAGCGGCAGACGGTGACGGTGGCCGGGCGCTGGCAGAGCGACGACGGCGAAATCGTGCGCCGCTGGGCGCTGGCCGGACGCGGCATCGCCTACAAGTCGCGGCTGGACGTGCTGGCCGATCTGCGCGCCGGCCGTCTGTTGCCGCTGCTGGACGGCTATGATACGGAGCAGACCCCGCTGTTCCTGGTGACGCCGCACCGGCTGATGCTGTCGCCGGCGGTGGTGGCGCTGCGCGCGCATCTGCGGCAATGCCTGGATGGCTATCTGCTTGGCCCGGACGCGGCGGGCGACAGTCTTGATTGAAACAAGTTGCGGCGCGGGAGGGCGGGGATGTGTATTTTCCGTAAAGAATCGGGCTATAATCGCGGCCTTGAATCCCTAATCTTGCGAATCCAGCATTCCAAGTCACAATCTTCCACATGATCCGCAAGCTAATCCGAAAAGTACTGGACCTGCCGGCCGGCATGAGCAAACGCCGCAACAAGCCCCGCGTCTTCCCGTTGCCGCAACACGGCGTGCGCCGCGACCAGCTGAGCCAGGCGGCGCTGCGCGTCACCTCCCGGCTGCAGGAAGCCGGCTATGCCGCCTACGTGGTGGGCGGCGCGGTGCGCGACCTGATGCTGGGCGTGTCGCCCAAGGATTTCGACGTGGCCACCAACGCCACGCCGGAGCAGGTGCACCATCTGTTCCGCCGCTCCCGCATCATCGGCCGCCGCTTCCGCATCGTCCACGTGATGATGGGTCCGGAAACCATAGAGGTGACCACCTTCCGCGGCGGCAATGTGGACGACACCAATGAAACCGGCCGCATCATGGCCGACAACAGTTTCGGCAGCCAGGAAGAGGACGCGCACCGCCGCGACTTCACCGTCAACGCGTTGTTCTACGACCCGTCCGACGAAACCGTCATCGACTACCACAACGGCGTCAAGGACCTGCACGCCAAGAAACTGGTGATGATAGGCCAGCCGGCGCGCCGCTATCAGGAAGACCCGGTGCGCATGCTGCGCGCGGTGCGCCTGGCCGCCAAGCTGGGCTTCGAGATCGACGAGGACACCAAGAAGCCGATCCGCGCCCACGCCCATCTGCTGAAGAAAGAGCCGGCGGCGCGCCTGTTCGACGAAATGCTGAAGCTGCTGATGTCCGGCCAGGCCTACGCCTGCCTGAAGAAGCTGCGCGACGAGGGCCTGGCCCGCGGCGTGTTCCCGCTGCTGGACGCGGTGATGGACGACAAGGGCAACGACGACGCCTTCCTGCGCCTCAGCCTGGAAAGCACCGACGCCCGCCTGCGCGCCGACAAGCCGATTTCGGTCGGTTTCTTGCTGGCCACCCTGCTGTGGCGCCAGGTGAACCAGGGCTGGCAGCAGCGCCTCGCCGCTGGCGAGAAGAGCCTGCCGGCGCTGTTGTCCGCCATTTCCGACGTGGAGTCCGAACAGGACAACGATTTCGCCATCCCGCGCCGTTTCAGCGTGACCATGCGCGAAATCTGGACGCTGCAGGCGCGCTTCGACAGCCGCAGCGGCGGCCGGCCGTACCGCTTCCTGGAGCAGCCGCGCTTCCGCGCCGCCTACGATTTCCTGGCGCTGCGCAGCGAAGCCGGCGAAGTGCCGGCGCAACTGGTGAGCTGGTGGGAGCGCTTCCAGCGCGCCGACGCCGACGAGTGCGAGCGCCTGATCGCCGAGGCCAAGGAGCAGGGCGGCGACGCCGAGCCGGCCAAGAAACGCCGCCGCCGCCGCAGCAACAGCCGCCGCCGCGACGAGTCCGGAGGCGGGGAGAGCGCCGAGTGACGCTGGCCTACGTGGCTCTGGGCAGCAACCTGGAGCAGCCGGCGCAACAGGTCGGGGCCGCGCTCGCGGCCCTTGGCCATTTGGCCGGCGCCACGCTACTGCGCCATTCCTCGCTGTACCGCACCGCGCCGGTCGGTTACGCCGACCAGCCCGATTTCATCAACGCGGTGGCCCTGCTCGACACCGATTTGCCGCCGCTGGCGCTGCTGGATAGGCTTTTCGAGATCGAACAGCGCTTCGGCCGCGAGCGCAGCTTCCGCAACGCGCCTCGGGTCTTGGATCTTGACCTTCTGCATTACGATGGCGTCATAATGAGCGAGCCGCGGCTGACCCTGCCGCACCCGCGCATGCGCGAACGCGCCTTCGTGATGGTGCCTCTGGCCGAAATCGCCCCGGCCGGCATGCTGCCGGGCGTCGGCGACGTGGCCGCGCTGGCGGCCGCGCTGGACGCGTCCGGCGTGGAGCGGCTGGACGAAAGCCGTGGAACCCGACAACAACAGGAATAATATGAGCCAATTGCGCTACGTGGTGGTGGAGGGGCCGATAGGCTCGGGGAAATCCTCGCTGGCGGCCCGGCTGGCGCAGTACTGGGGCGTGCAGCTGAAGGCGGAAGACCCGGCGGCCAATCCCTTCCTGCCGCGCTTCTATCGCAATATGCCGGCCCATGCCTTGTCCACCCAGCTGAGCTTCCTGATGCAGCGCGCCGACATGGCGCGCGAGATGCTGCAGGGCGATCTGATGGCGGCGCCGCTGGTGTCGGACTTCCTGTTCGAAAAGGACGCGCTGTTCGCGCGGCTGAACCTGGACGAGCACGAGCTGGCGCTGTACCAGCGCCTGGCGCGCCAGGCCTTGCCGGAATACCCGGTGCCGGACCTGGTGATTTATCTGCAGGCGTCCGAAGACACTTTGCTGCAAAGGGTGGCCGCGCGGGCGGTGGAGTACGAGGTAAACTTCCCCGAAGGCTATCTGAAGCGCGTGCAAGCCGGTTATAGCGAGTTTTTCCACCAGTACGAGTCGTCGCCGCTGTTGATCGTCAACACCGATCATCTGAACCTGGTGGACGGCGACGAAGATTTCGATCTACTGATCCGCTGCATTGCCGAAATGCGCGGCCAGCGCAGTTATTTCAACAAGAGCGTCTGACCGGGGACCGGTTGCATCGTCCCCCTGGGCGCCGCAGATGGAACACGAGGAAGTCGAGAAATGAAAATAACCGTCAATACCCTGCACAAGTTGGCCGCGGAAGGCCAGAAGATCACCATGCTGACCTGTTACGACGCCAGTTTCGCCAGTCTGCTGGACGAGGCGGGGGTCGAGATTCTGCTGGTCGGCGACTCGCTGGGCCCGGTGATGCAGGGGGTGGATTCCACGCTGCCGGTCAGCGAGGCGGACATGCTCTACCACATCCGCTGCGTGGCGCGCGGCAGCAAGAACGCGCTGATCCTGGGCGACATGACTTTCGGCGCCTACCAGGAAAGCCCGCAGCAAGCCTTCGCCCACGCCGCCCGCCTGCTGCAGGCCGGCGCGCACATGGTGAAGCTGGAAGGCGGCGCCTACATGGCCGAGACCACCCGCTTCCTGGTGGAGCGCGGCATTCCGGTGTGCTCGCACATCGGCCTGACCCCGCAGTTCGTCAACGCTTTCGGCGGCTACCGCGTGCAAGGCCGCGGCGATGACGCGCAGCGCATCGTCAACGACGCCAAGGCGCTGTCCGACGCCGGCGCCAGCCTGATTGTGATGGAATGCGTGCCGGCGGCGCTGGCCAAGGAAATCACCGCAGCCATTTCCGCGCCGACCATAGGCATAGGCGCCGGCGTCGATACTTCCGGCCAGGTGTTGGTGCTGCATGACATGCTGGGCGTGTACCCGGGCAAGAAGGCGAAGTTCGTCAAGAACTTCATGGAAGAGGCCGACAGCATCCAGGGCGCTGTCGAAGCCTATGTCAAGGCGGTGAAGGAACAGACCTTCCCGACCGCGGAACACACCTACTAAGCCCGGGAGAGAACAAGCGATGGAAATCATCCGTACCGTGGCGGACATGCGCGCCTGGCGGAAACAGGCCGGCAAGCTGGCCTTCGTGCCCACCATGGGCAATCTGCACGAAGGCCACCTGGCGCTGGTGCAAGCCGCCCGCGGCCAGGCGGACAAAGTGGTGGTCAGCATCTTCGTCAACCGGTTGCAGTTCGGCCAGGGCGAAGACTTCGACGCCTACCCGCGCACCTTCGAGGCGGACTGCGACAAGCTGCGCGCAGCCGGCGTCGACGCGCTGTTCTTCCCGACCGAAGGCGAGCTGTATCCGCGCGTCAAGCAGGACTTCAACGTGGAGCCGCCGCGCATCCAGGACGAGCTGTGCGGCGCCTTCCGCCCCGGCCACTTCCGCGGCGTGGCCACGGTGGTGACCAAGCTGTTCAACATCGTGCAGCCGGACCTGGCCTGCTTCGGCAAGAAGGACTTCCAGCAGCTGCATGTGATCAAGGCGATGGTCGAAGACCTCAACTCGCCGATTGAAATCCTGCCGGTGGACACCGGCCGCGCCGCCGACGGCCTGGCGCTGTCCTCGCGCAATGGCTACCTGAGCGCGGAGGAGCGCGCCGAGGCGCCGCGCCTGTACCGCAACCTGACCGCGATCCGCGACGGCCTGCTGGCCGGCAGCCAGGATTACGCGGCGCTGGAACAGTCCGCGCGCGACGACCTGTCCGCCGCCGGCTGGGTGGTGGACTACGTGGAAGTGCGCCAGGCGGACACGCTGGAAATCGCTCACGCCGGCGAAAAGCGCCTGGTGGTGCTGGCTGCCGCGCGCCTCGGCCGCACCCGCCTGATCGACAATATCGAAGTGTTCCGCTAAGCCGGAACGACAAGGAAGCTGTCATGCAACGCAATATGCTCAAGTCCAAGCTCCACCGCGTGACCACCACGCACGCCGAGCTGCATTACATTGGATCCTGCGCCATCGACGAGAACCTGCTGGAAGCGGCGGACATTCTCGAATACGAAGAAGTGCAGATCTGGAACGTCACCAACGGCGAGCGCTTCGCCACTTACGCGATCAAGGCCGAGCGCGGCTCCGGCGTGATTTCGGTCAACGGCTCGGCCGCGCGCCGCGCCGCGCCGGGCGATTTGCTGATCATCGCCTCGTTCGCCCAATACGAAGACGCGGAGCTGAAGAACCACTCGCCCAAGCTGGTGTTTGTCGACGGCGACAACCGCCTGACCGAAGTCAAGGGCGCCACGCCGACCCAGCCGGCCTGAGCATCGTTTATCCGGAATCCAGCCGCCTGCTGAATCAGCAGGCGGTTTTTTATTTTCCAAACAGCGCTGATTCAAATGGCCGGCCTGATTTCCCCCGTTGAAATGAATGCATCCGAATTTTCTGTTCTTGGCCGATTTTTCTTGTTTTGCTTTGCCTATTGTTCGGCAATCCGGCGCTTGGATCATTCTGGCGATGTTTTTCAACCGTTTTTCTTCGCATTGAAATAAATAAATCATCTGCAAAGGCAGAATGCCGACGCTTAAGCCAATAGAATGCCGGCTGGGCGATTCAGACCCGGTAAGACAAGAAAGGCATGTGATGAGCAAGCATAATATCGCGGCGGCAGGATGGGCAGTCCTGCTGCTGGCGGGCTGTTCCAGCGGCAGCGCGCCGTCGGGCAGGCCGGCAGAGGGGACCACGGTCAGCGTGGCGCTGCTGGAAACCACCGATATCCACCAAAACGTCCTCAGCTACGACTATTACAAACTGGCGGCCAATCCGTCGTTTGGTTTGGAGCGGGCAGCCACGCTGATTCAGCAGGCGCGCAGCCAGTATCCGAACAATCTGCTGCTGGATGACGGCGATTTGATCCAGGGCACCGCGCTGGGCGATTACCAGGCGGCGGTGAATCCGGTGAAATGCGCGGATACGCTCGCCGTGCACAAGGTGATGAATTACCTGAAATACGATGCCGGCACCATAGGCAATCACGAATTCAATTTCGGCCTGCCTTTCCTGTCGCAGGTCACCAATACCGATTTCCGCCTGGCCAATATCGCGCGGCCATCCGCCTGCGGCGCGCCGGCTTATCCGCAGGTATTGGCCAATGTGGCCAATCTGGCGGATAAAAAGCCCATTTTCCAGCCTTATGCCCTGCTCAAGCGCACTTTCGCCGGCACCGCGCCGGACGGCAGCAGCGTGCAGGTGCCGGTGAATATCGGCGTGATCGGCTTCACGCCGCCCACCATCATGGATTGGGACAAGAAAAACCTGAACGGCCAGGTCTACACCAACGGCGTGGTGGAAACCGCCAACACCTATGTGCCGCAGATGCGCCAGGCCGGCGCCGACCTGGTGGTGGCGCTGTCGCACGGCGGGCTGGATCCGTCCAGCTACAGCCCGGCGATGGAAAACGGCAGCTGGCACCTGACCAAGACCGGCATAGACGCGCTGATGATAGGCCACTCGCACGATATCTTCCCCAACCCGGGCGCGGCCGGCTCGCAGTTCAACGCTATGCAGGGCGTGGACAACAACAAGGGCTTCGTCAACGGCGTGCCGACGGTGATGGCCGGCAATTGGGGCAACCGCCTGGGCGTGATCCGGCTGACGCTGAAATACAGCGGCGGCAAGTGGGTGGTGCAAACCGGCCAGTCGGCGGTGGAGACGCGTTCGATCAAGAACGCCGACGGCAGCTATGTGGCGGCCGACCCGCGCGTTGCGCAACTGGTGGCGGGCGAGCATCAGGCCACGATCAATTACGTGAAGACGCCGATAGGCAGCACCGATTTTCGCATGAACACCTACTTCGCCTTGCTGGGAGATGTCAGCGCGATCCAGATCGTCAATATGGCGCAGCAGGACTACGTGAAGAAATACGTGCAGGCCAACCTGCCGCAGTACGCGTCGCTGCCGGTGCTGTCGGTATCGGCGCCGTTCAAGGCCGGCCGAAATGGCGCCAGCGACTACACCGACGTGGCGCAGGGGCCGATCGCCATCAACAACGCCGCCGACCTCTACCTCTATCCCAACACGGTGCAGGCGGTGAAGGTGAGCGGCGCGGATGTCAAGAACTGGCTGGAGCGCGCCGCGCAGATGTTCAACAGCGTGGACCCGACGTCGTCGGCGCCGCAGGAGCTGATCAACTCCGCCTTCCAGGTGTTCAATTTCGACGTGATGTACGGAGTGCAGTACCAGATCGACGTCAGCCAGCCGGTGGGCAGCCGCATCGTCAACCTGACGTATGACGGCCAGCCCATCGATCCGTCCCAGCAGTTCATCGTGGCCACCAACAATTACCGCGCCAGCGGCGGCGGCAACTTCCCCGGCATAGATGGCACCAAAACCATCATCCAGGCCCCCGACGCCAACCGCGACGTGTTGATCGCCTACATCAAGGCCAATGGCGACCTGGGCCGGGCCCAGTACGGCAGCAGTCGGCCGTGGAGCTTCGTCAAGATCAACGCCAAGGTCAATTTCAAGAGCATCGCCAACCAGTTGGCGGCGGCCAGCCTCGCCGGCATCAATGGCGTGAGCCAGGGGGCGGACAACGGCGATGGCACCTGGACCTACCTGGTCGATCTGAGCAAGTGAACGCGGCTGCGCCACGGAGGAGCAGAGCCGGCGGCGTCCGCCGCCGGTTGTCAGCGATGAAATCCCATAATATGTCATGGATCGCCGCCATCGCGGCGGTGTCCATTCTCGCCGGCTGCGCCGCCA
The DNA here is from genome assembly GCF_001676875.1 of Chromobacterium subtsugae. GTDB lineage: Bacteria > Pseudomonadota > Gammaproteobacteria > Burkholderiales > Chromobacteriaceae > Chromobacterium > Chromobacterium subtsugae. The sequence goes on from NZ_JYKA01000003.1 coordinate 126,719, forward strand.
AGCCCAGCCAGGCCCAGCTGGACGACGCCCGCCAGCACGCGCAGTTCGCCAACGACGCGGCGGCCTGGCGGCAACTGGAGGATTGGGCCAGGAACGACGACGCCGACGCCCAGCGCGCGTTGGCCGAGGCGCTGGCCAGCGACGGCGGCATGGCGGGCTGGCGCAAGGCGCGGCCCTGGTACCAGGCGGCGGCCGAGCGCGGCGACGCGCTGTCGGCGTTCCGCCTGGCGCGGATCTACGCCAAGGGCTTGGGCGTGGCCGCCGACGCCGGCCAGTCCGACCGCTGGCTGGCGCTGGCGGCGCGACGCCGGCAAGCCGACGCCGCCTGCATGCTGGGCCTGCGCGCCAAGGATGGCGGCGACGCGGCGGCGGCCAGGCGCTGGTTCGAACTGGCGGCGGAGCGGGGCAGCGCCGAAGCGATGTTCCAGCTGGGCATCGCCTATCAGGAAGGGCTGGGCGTGGCGGTGGACTTGCCGCGCGCGCGCGGCTGGTACGAACAAGCGGCCAGGCTGGAGATGCCCGCCGCTTTGCAGACGCTGGCGATGGCTTACGAGGGCGGCGATCTGGGTTTGAAGAAGGACCCGGCCAAGGCATCCGAGCTGTTCAACCTGGCGGCCCACGCCATCCACGATTTCGAATCGGCTTTGTTTTGAGGCGGGCGCTGCTCAGCGCGGCACGTAGCGCCGCAGCAACTGCTCCAGCTCGCCGGAAGCCTGCATCTGCCGCAATTCCCGGTCGACCAGCTGTTGCAGCTGGGCGCCCCTGGGATTCTTGCGGCTGAAGATCATGTGGAAGGCGTTGCCCGGCATGCCGGGCAGCGGCATCCGGCCGATGGCCGGGTTGTCGACGATGTGGGTGACGCTCAGCCGGTCCAGGCCGGCCAGCACTTCATAGTCTTCGGCGAACAGGTCGAAACGGTCGGCCTGCAGCATCCTGGCGAGCGTCGGATAGTCGGCGGCGCGCAGCATGGCGTTTTTGTCGACCGCGGTCAGCGCGGAATAGGCGTAGCCCTTGACGCCGCCCAGCCGGTAGCGGCCAAGGTCGGCCTGGCCGGCGACGTTTACCCCGTCCGGATACTTGGCTCTCGAATAAAACACATAGTAGTGCGTCTGGTAATAGGGAAGGGAGAACAGGAACTGCTTCTCCCGTTCCGGATTCTTGCTGGCGCTCAAGGCCATCAGGTATTGCTCGTCGTTGTCGATCGCGGACAAACAGCGCTTCCATGGCAACAGGTCTATCCGGAACGGGATGCGCTGCTTGTCCAGGATGCGGGTGATGACATCCACCGAATAGCCGGTCAGTTCGCGGGTCTGCTGCTGGTTTTTGCGGACATAGTAGGTGTAGGGCGGCCATTCGTCGGCATCGTCGCAAATGCGCAGCGGCGAGCGGTCGAGCGCTTGCGCCTGGCATGGCGCGGACAGGCATAGCCAGGCGGGAAAAAGCCAAAGAGCGCGCATGTCTAGTATCCGCCGCGGGAAAATACCCATTCCGCCAGTATAGAACGCGACGGTCCCGCTGCCCGCCAGCACGGGGCGTGACAGTTTTTTTGCACATGCAGCATAGCTCAGGCATAGTGAAGAGAGCAGGGGCGTAGCGGCGCCCGGCGGCAGGCGCAGGAAGCCGCCCGGATGCGCGCCCCAATCCTTGGGAGAGCCGTCATGACCATTGGCCTGACCGGCGGTTGCCTGTGCGGAGCGGTGCGCTACCGGCTGCGCGGCACGCCTTTCCACATCACCCACTGCCATTGCCGCAGCTGCCGGCGCGCCAGCGGGGCGGCTTTCGTCACCTGGTTCACCATGCGGGTGCATGAATTGGAATGGCGCGGCGAAAAGCCGGTGCAGTATCACTCCTCCGCCGCGGTGTCGCGCGGCTTCTGCCCGCACTGCGGCTCCACGCTGACCTACTTCCACGAATCCGATCCCGAGGAAATCGACATCACCGCCGCTTCGCTGGACAACCCCGAAGTGCTGGTGCCGGAGCACCACACCTGGTGGGAGCAGAGGCTGGAGTGGGGCACCGCCAACGCCCAGGGCGCGCTGCCGGTGCATCAGCGCGGCGGCGGCTAGGCCAGTTGGCGCTCCGCCACGATCACGCCGTCCTCGTCGGCGTACAGCCATTGGCCCGGCGCGAGTTCACAGCCGGCGATGCGCACCGGCAAATCCCTCTGGCCGCCGCCCAGCTTCACCGATTTGCGCGGATGCGCGGCCAGCGCCTTGACCCCCAGCGGCAGTTGCCCAAGCGCCGCGCTGTCGCGCACGCAGCCGTCTATCACCAGCCCGGCCCAGCCGTTTCGCACCGCCAGCTCGCCCAATTGATCCCCCAGCAGCGCGCAGCGGCGCGAGCCGCCGCCATCCACCACCAGCACCTTGCCCTGGCCGTTTTCTCCCAGCGTTTGCCGCACCAGGCTGTTGTCCTCGAACAGCTTCAGCGTGACGATCTGGCCATGGAAGCGGGCATGGCCGCCGTATGACTGGAAAATGGGCTCCAGGACGCGGACGGCGTCTGCAAAGGAATCGCAAAGATCAGGGGTAGTCGGGATCATCGATGTTTCCTGGGGATCAATTGTTGGCGGGCGGCCGGCTAGCCGGGGAACATGCTCAGGAAAGCCTTGCCGATCGCGAAGGTGGCGCCGGACAGCAGCAAGATAAGGCCAGCGGTCTTGACACCGTCAATCTCGTTTTTTTGTACCGCGCTGATATTTTGCCAGGCGAGCCGGGTGAGTTGCTCGCTATCAGTGAGCTTGCCTTCCAGGCCTTGCTGGTCGATGGCGCTCAGCACCAGCGTGTACTCTTTGCCGTCGGTGGTCTTGAGGCTGATCTTGTCGCCCGGTTTCAGCTGGCTTTGTTGCGGCGAGGCCAGGCTGGACAGGGCTTGCTGATTGTCGGCGATGACGCGCATGGACGTGCAGCCGGTGAAGCACAGGCTGCTGGCGATGATTAGGCTGCCAGCCAGTATTTTTTTCATTTCACTAAATCTCCAGACATTGCGATTTGATTTGTTTTGAATGGTCTGTGGACGACATTTAATGAATTTATCATTTTTATCGCAATAAAAAACCGGCGTTTCCGCCGGTTTTTGTGTGCTGTTTGTGACGGTTTTAGTGGAATTGTTCTTCCTCGGTGGAGCCGGTCAGCGCGGTGACGCTGGAGGTGCCGCCCTGGATCACGGTGGTGACGTCGTCGAAATAGCCGGTGCCCACTTCCTGTTGGTGGGACACGAAGCTGTAGCCGCGGTCGCGGGCCGCGAATTCGGGCTCTTGCACCTTTTCGACGTAAGCGGACATGCCGCGCGCCACGTAGTCCTGCGCCAGGTCGTACATGTTGAACCACATGCTGTGGATGCCGGCCAGCGTGATGAACTGGTACTTGTAGCCCATCGCGCCCAGCTCGCGCTGGAATTTGGCGATGGTGGCGTCGTCCAGGTTCTTTTTCCAGTTGAACGACGGCGAGCAGTTGTAGGCCAACATCTTGCCCGGGTGCTTGGCGTGCACGGCTTCGGCGAACTTGCGCGCGAACTCCAGGTCCGGCGTGCCGGTTTCGCACCATACCAGGTCGGCGTAGTCGGCATAGGCTACCGCGCGGCTGATGGCTTGCTCCAGGCCTTTCTTGGTCTTGTAGAAGCCTTCGGCGGTGCGCTCGCCGGTGAGGAAGGGCTCGTCGTTGGGGTCGACGTCGCTGGTCAGCAGGTCGGCCGCTTCGGCGTCGGTGCGGGCGATCACCAGCGTCGGCACGCCGTAGACGTCGGCGGCCAGGCGGGCGGCGATCAGCTTTTGGACCGCCTCCTGAGTCGGCACCAGCACCTTGCCGCCCATGTGGCCGCATTTCTTCACCGAGGCCAGCTGGTCTTCGAAGTGCACGCCGGCGGCGCCGGCGCGGATCATCGACTTCATCAGCTCATAGGCGTTCAGCACGCCGCCGAAGCCGGCTTCGGCGTCGGCGACGATGGGCGCGAAGTAGTCGACATAGCCCTTGTCGCCCTTGTCCAGGCCCTTGGCATGCTGGATTTCATCGGCGCGGGTGAAGGTGTTGTTGATGCGCTCCACTACCTTGGGCACCGAGTCCACCGGGTACAGCGATTGGTCCGGATACATCGCCGAGTATTCGTTGTTGTCCGCCGCCACCTGCCAGCCCGACAGGTAGATGGCCTTGACGCCGGCCTTCACCTGCTGCATCGCCTGGCCGCCGGTGAGGGCGCCCAGACAGTTGATGTAGGGCTCGGTGTTCACCAGCTTCCACAGCTTTTCCGCGCCGTGGCGGGCCAGGCTGTGCTCAACCTGCAGGGAGCCGCGCAGGCGTTCGACGTCGGCGGCGGTGTAGCCGCGTTTGATGCCCTTCCAGCGCGGATTTTCGTCCCAGTCTTTCTGGATGGCTGCAATGCGTTGTTCGCGAGTCGTCATGTTAGAACCCTTCTCGATGCGTTTCTCTGCTCGCCAGGCGGGCCCGGCGTCCTCAATAGCGTGTCGGCGTATCCGGTGTTCCGGATTTTTTTGTCAAACCGGGCCGTGTGGGCCTGATTTTCCGCGCCGGCTTGAACAGCGCGTTCGCGCCATGCCGAGCCGGCTTTTTCCTTGGTGTGCGGCCATTATAAGCACAAAAAAAATCGCTTGTGTGCGGTGCAGCAGAGAAAAAATCGTGTGTTTTCATAAGCTAACAATTCATTCACTTAAACGAATCGTTCATCTGGTTGAAATGTTGCCAATACGAAAAAATGCCAGTTGAAATTTGCGGATATTCGTTTCTTGTCTTTTTGCCGACCGGCGCCGCCGAGGGCTTGAAATCGATGCAAAAGGCCCTACCTTGGGTCTGGACATCAAATTTAGCCGGTGCAATTCCAAGGAAACGTCATGCAAGAAAATCAGAACCCGGCGGCCGAAGCCGTGGAAAACGAAGCGACCGAAACCGCCAGCGACGCGCATACCGAGCTGGAGCAGACCCCGGAGCAGCACATCGCCGGGCTGGAAGCCGAGATCGCCGAACTGAACGACACCCTGCTGCGCGCCCGCGCCGAACTGGACAACCAGCGCCGCCGCGCGCAGGAAGAAGTGGCCGCCGCGCATAAATATGCGATCGGCAAATTCGCCGCCGAGCTGGTGACGGTCAAGGATTACCTGGAAATGGCGCTGCTCGACCAGAGCGGCCAGATCGACACCTTGAAGATGGGCGTGGACCTGACGCTGAAACAGCTGGTGTCCGCCTTCGACAAGGCGCAGATCAAGGACATCGCGCCCAAGGCCGGCGACAAGCTGGACCCGCACCAGCACCAGGCGATGAGCGCGGAAGAGTCCGACGCCGAACCGAACACCGTGGTGCGCGTGATGCAGAAGGGCTACCTGCTGGCCGACCGCGTGCTGCGACCGGCCATGGTGGTGGTTTCGAAAGCCAAGGCATAAAAAAGGCTGCCGACGACCTCTTGAAAAGATCGGCATAGCCAATATTTATTGAGACAACAGGCGCTGGCTATCGGATCGGCCGGCGCCGGAACGAATCGAGAAAAGGAATACATCATGGGTAAAATCATCGGTATCGACCTGGGCACCACCAACTCCTGCGTGGCAGTGGTAGAAGGCGGCAACCCGAAAGTCATCGAAAACGCCGAAGGCAACCGCACCACCCCGTCCATCATCGCCTACGTAGAAGACGGCGAAATCCTGGTGGGCGCGCCGGCCAAGCGCCAGGCGGTGACCAACCCGAAGAACACCATCTACGCCGCCAAGCGCCTGATCGGCCGCCGCTTCGAAGACAAGGAAGTGCAGAAGGACATCGACCTGATGCCTTTCGAAATCCTGAAGGCGAAGAACGGCGACGCCTGGGTGAAGGTGCGCGACCAGGATCTGGCTCCGCCGCAAATCTCCGCGGAAGTGCTGCGCAAGATGAAGAAGGCCGCCGAAGACTACCTGGGCGAAGAAGTGACCGAAGCCGTGATCACCGTGCCGGCCTACTTCAACGACAGCCAGCGCCAGGCCACCAAGGACGCGGGCCGCATCGCCGGCCTGGAAGTGAAGCGCATCATCAACGAGCCGACCGCGGCCGCGCTGGCCTTCGGCCTGGCCAAGCAGGAAGGCGATCGCAAGATCGCGGTATACGACCTGGGCGGCGGCACCTTCGACGTGTCCATCATTGAAATCGCCGACGTGGACGGCGAGCACCAGTTCGAAGTGCTGTCGACCAACGGCGACACCTTCCTGGGCGGCGAAGACTTCGACCAACGCCTGATCGACTACATCGTCACCGAGTTCAAGAAAGAACAAGGCGTCGACCTGAAGCAGGACGTGATGGCGCTGCAACGCCTGAAGGAAGCGGCTGAGAAGGCCAAGATCGAGCTGTCCAGCGCCACCCAGACCGAGGTGAACCTGCCGTACATCACCATGGACGCCACCGGTCCGAAGCACCTGGCGATGAAGATCACCCGCGCCAAGTTCGAAAGCCTGGTCGACGACCTGATCACCCGCTCCATCGAACCGTGCCGCGTGGCCCTGAAGGACGCCGGCGTGTCGCTGTCCGACATCACCGACGTGATCCTGGTCGGCGGCCAGACCCGCATGCCGAAAGTGCAGGACGCGGTTAAGGAATTCTTCGGCAAGGAACCGCGCAAGGACGTGAACCCGGACGAAGCCGTGGCCGTCGGCGCCGCGATCCAGGGCTCGGTATTGTCCGGCGATCGCAAGGACGTGCTGCTGCTGGACGTGACCCCGCTGTCGCTGGGCATCGAAACCCTGGGCGGCGTGATGACCAAGCTGATCCAGAAGAACACCACGATCCCGACCAAGGCGTCGCAAACCTTCTCCACCGCCGACGACAACCAGACCGCGGTGACCATCCACGTGCTGCAGGGCGAGCGCGAGAAGGCCGCGGCCAACAAGTCGCTGGGCCAGTTCAATCTGGGCGACATCCCGCCGGCGCCGCGCGGCATTCCGCAGATCGAAGTGGAATTCAACATCGACGCCAACGGCATCCTGCACGTGTCCGCCAAGGACAAGGCTTCCGGCAAGCAAGCCAACATCACCATCCAGGCGTCGAGCGGTCTGTCCGAAGCCGAGATCGAGCGCATGGTGAAGGATGCCGAAGCCAACGCCGAGGAAGACAAGAAGCTGCACGAGCTGGTGACCGCGCGCAACCACGCCGAAGGCCTGATCCACAGCATCAAGAAATCGCTGTCCGAGCATGGCGAGAAGATCGGCGTCGACGAAAAGGCCAAGATCGAAGACGCCGTCAAGGCGGCTGAGGAAGTGGTCAAGGGCGACGACAAGGAAGCCATCGAAGCCAAGGCCGAAGAATTGGCCAAGGCCAGCCAGAAGCTGGGCGAGATCATGTACGCCCAGGCCGCTCAGGCTGAAGGCGGCGCCGAAGGCGCGCAAGCCGCCGGCGACAAGAAAGACGACGGCAACGTGGTGGACGCCGAGTTCGAAGAAGTGAAAGACAAGAAGTAATCGTCGCATCTCGCTGAACGAGGCACAGGGAATGGGGGAGAGGCTCTCCGCCGGCCTCTGTGCCTTTGCCGCATCAAGACGACAGGGCTGGCCGCAAGGCCGGCCGGAGAGTGAATAGACAATGTCGAAAAAAGATTTCTACGATGTGCTGGGCGTGAATCGCGATGCGTCCGACGACGACATCAAGAAGGCCTACCGCAAACTGGCGATGAAGTACCACCCGGACCGCAATCCGGACAGCAAGGAAGCCGAAGACAAGTTCAAGGAGGTGAAGGAAGCCTACGAGATCCTGTCCGATAGCCAGAAACGCAGCGCCTACGACCAGTTCGGCCATGCCGGGGTGGATCCGCAGGCCGGCGCCGGCGGCGGCCAGGGCTTCGGCGGCTTCGGCGATTTCGCCGACATCTTCAGCGACATCTTCGGCGGCGGCCAGCGCGGCGGCGGCGGCGGACGTTCCAACGTCTACCGCGGCGCCGATCTGCGCTACAACATGGAAATCACGCTGGAAGAGGCGGCGCGCGGCTGCGAGAAGCAGATCCGCATTCCGTCGCACGAGTCCTGCTCCACCTGCAACGGCAGCGGCGCCAAGCCGGGCACCCAGCCCAAGACCTGCTCCACCTGCGGCGGCCACGGCCAGGTGCGGATGAGCCAGGGCTTCTTCTCGATCCAGCAGACCTGCCCGACCTGCCACGGCAGCGGCAAGCAGATCTCCGATCCATGCACCAGCTGCCACGGCGCCGGCCAGAAGAAGACCACCAAGACGCTGAACGTGAAGATTCCGGCCGGCGTGGACGAGGGCGACCGCATCCGCCTGGGCGGCGAGGGCGAGCCCGGCCAGAACGGCGGCCCGGCGGGCGACCTGTACGTGGTCACCCACATCAAGCAGCACGCGGTGTTCCAGCGCGATGGCATGGACCTGCACTGCGAGATGCCGATCTCCTTCTCCACCGCGGCCTTGGGCGGCGAAGTGGAAATCCCGACGCTGGACGGCATGGCCAAGGTGAAGATCGCCGCGGAAACGCAGAGCGGCCGCGTCTACCGCCTGCGCGGCAAGGGCGTGAAGGCCGTGCGCGGCAGCGAATTCGGCGACCTGCATTGCCATGTGATCGTGGAAACGCCGGTGAAGCTGACCGAGCGCCAGAAGGAGCTGCTGCGCGAGTTCGAAGCCATCAGCCAGGGCGATGTGGCCACCCACAATCCGCGCTCCAAATCGTTCATGGACAAGCTGCGCGACTTCTTCGAGTAAGCCAGCCGCGGACGCGTCGAAAAGCCAGCCTGCAGCCAGGCTGGCTTTTTTATCGCCGCCAAGCAAAACAGCCACCCGCGAGGGTGGCTGTTTGCACATTCCGGAACCGGGGACGACTGCTTAGAAGTTGTGCTTCATCATCGCCCATACCGTGGAGGAGGTGGACTGCGCGTGGCCATTGATGGTTTGCGCGTCGCGGTTCTCCTTCACTTGGCCGTAGCCGGCCTGCAGCAGGGTGCGCTTGCTGACGGTGTAGTCCAGCGCGGCGGCCCACTGAGTGGCGCCCAGGCTGTAGCGCACGCCGTCCACCTTGGCGTCGCCGCGCTTGGAGTAGACCACCGACGGCTTGAAGTTGCCGAAAGCGTAGGCGGCGTTGATGGCCCAAGTGGTGTTTTCCAGCTTGTTGGTGCCAGTGGCGATGGTCGGGAAGTTGCCGATGCCGGCGAGGACTGGGCCGGAGTTATCGCTCTTCTGGGCGTGGGCATTGCCATACAGGGTGACCCACTGGTAGTTGGCAGCCAGGTACAGATTGTTGGCGTTGTAGCCGCCTTCCAGACGGTTGGTGGCGCTATTGCTGCCGCCCTTGGTATTCAGCGCGCCGGCGTAGGCCCAGGCGCCGAAGAAGCCACTGTTCTGGTAAGCGAGGCGCAGGCCGACCTTGTCGCCCTGTTTCATCTGGCCGGCGGCCTGGCTTTCGCCGGCGCCGTACTGGGCGGTGCCGCTGAAGCCGTATAGTTCCGGGGAGTCGTAGCGGATGCCGTTCTTGAAGCGGGAGTCGCCGTAGGCGCCGAACACGTCGGTGGCTTCGTACAGCGGGAAGCCGGTACCCATATTGTCGCGGAAGGGGCCGTACAGGTTGTCGGTGGATTCTGTGTCGCCGAGTACGTCGGTCAGGTAGCCCAGGCGCACCTTGCCGAAGCCGCCTTCCACGCCGACATAGGATTCGCGGTTGGCCAGCTTGCCGGAGTCGGTGCTGGAAAAGCCGGAAGTGCCGTCCAGCGACAGGCCGGTCTCAACCTGCCAGATGGTTTTCAGGCCGTTGCCCAGATCTTCCTTGCCTTTGAAGCCGATGCGGCTGCCGAAGTCGTCCACGCCGAAGGTGCTGGTGTAGTTGTTGGTGCTGTTCTTGGTGCTGGACACACCGGCGCGCAGCGAGCCGTACAGGGTGACATCGGCTTGCGCGAGCGCAGGAACGGCCGCGGCGATGGCGGCGGCGAGGATAGCTTTCTTCATTTCTCTAAAACCCTTTGTTTTTGATTTGCCACGCGGGCATCTGCCAAGGCGGTGCTTTTTTTATTCCGCCGTAGTGAAGGCGCAGTGTGTCGCGATGAAAAGTTCCCAGTCAAGAAACATTTATTAACAAGCTGGATGGTTTGTTTGGGATGTCATCAGCATTGCGCGGCGGGCGGATTGATACTATTTGGCAGTTTTATTGATATCAACGGCTTGTCTGCGTCACATTCCGTTGCATTCTCCTGAGCGGATGAAATTATGCATTATGAAATTTTGTTTACGTTTCTTGTTATCTGGATTCGTGTTGTTTTTTTGATAATTCATATCTGGTAAAAATAAAATGCCTTTGGAATTTTCCGTGAATGCTGCATTGCCGCATTGATGGAGTTAAGGGCAGCTATGAAAAAATTTCATTTTATTGGCTGGGCGAGTCTTGAGTCGACACAGCTTCCTATTGATTTGGTAAGGATTGTTGCCATTGTCTTTTCATCTGCCTCTGCGCGCGATTGTATTTGCCATGATGAATGACGATGGTGTGGTTGCGTTGCGCGGAACAGAGCTTTTTACCCTGGAGCGGCGGTAAAAGTTCGCTAGCGCCATATTTGCAAAATCCGGGCCGGATTCTTGTCGTTTGGCTAAGCTTTTGACAAAATCTGCGCGCGCAGGTCAGAGCGTTTCGGCACGGTTTCCCCATTGGCACGCAGCAGCAGATTTTGCGTTTTTGATGGCGCTCTGCGGTGATTCATTGCCGGCGCGGCTAGGGAAACATGTGTTGAATATCATGGTCTTGTCTTATGTTTAAGTGTTTTTACTTATCCATTTAACATGTTAATCAAGTGTAAAATAATCGGCTAATTGTTAAGTTTTTTATAAAAATATTAAGCCGCCTGTGATGAAACTCCGTTCTCTGGCCGCCGCGCATGGCGGCTTTTTGCTGTCCACCATCTGCCAGGCCGCCGCGCCGCCTGCCTTGATCCAGCAAACCGATCAGCTGCTGCGCCTGCAGCAGCAACAACTTGAGCAGCAACGCCAGTCGCTGCAGCAACGTCCGGATGTCTTTCTGCCTTCGTCCGCGGGCGCAAAGCCAGCGCCCGCCATTCCGGGCGCCGCGCCGGCGGCGGCTTGCTTTGCCATCGGCCAGACGCAACTGGACGGCGCGCCGGCCAGCTGGCAGCGTTGGCTGCAGCCGCTGCTGGATGCCGGGCTGGGTAAGTGCATGGGCCTGGACGCGCTGAATCGCCTGGTGGCGGCGCTGACCAACGAGATGGTGGCGCGCGGCTTCGTCACCAGCCGGGTTTATCTGCCGGAGCAGAATCTGCGCGGCGGCACGCTGCGGCTGGCGGTGGTGGCGGGCAGGATACACGCCATCCGCTTGAAGGAAGGCGGCAGCGATCTGGCCCTGCGTTCGGCGTTTTCATCCGGCCCCGGCGACATTCTCAATGTGCGCGACCTGGAGCAAGGGCTGGAGCAACTGGGCCGGTTGCCGGGCCAGCAGGCAACCATGGAGATGGTGCCGGCGGAGGCGCCGGGCGAGAGCGATGTGGTGGTGGCGCGGCAAGGCGGCCGGCCGCTGTCCGGCGCGCTGACGCTGGACGACTCCGGCCAGCGCGCCACCGGCCGGCTGCAAAGCGCCGCCAGCCTCAATATCGGCGGCGCCGCTGGCCTGAACGATGTGCTGGCGCTGTCGTGGACTCAGGATGCCGAGCATCTGCGCCATCCCTTGAGCCAGTCGACCGCCGCCTCCTGGCTGCTGCCGCTGGGCGATTGGACCGCCATGGCCAGTTACAGCGGCTTCGCCTACCGCCAGACGGTGCAGGGCGTGAACCAGGATTTCATTTCCAGCGGCCACAGCCGCAATACCCAGTTGTCGCTGTCGCGGCTGTTGCGGCGCGACCAGAGCGGCAAGACCGAACTCAAGCTGAGCCTGACGCGCAAGGCGTCGCGCAGCTTCATCGAGGACGCCGAAGTGGCGCAGCAGCGCCGCGACCTGACCATCGCCGGGCTGGAGCTCAGCCACCGCCAGTATTGGGGCGAGGCGGTGCTGGACGGTTCCATCGGCTATCAGCGCGGCATCGGCGCCTGGGGCGCGCAGTCTGACGCCCAGGCGGCGCAAGGCGGCCCCAATCCGCGCCATCAGCTTTACCAGGGGCGGCTGGCGCTGCAACTGCCGCTACATGCCTGCGGCCAGACCTTGCGCTGGAGCAGCGAACTGCGCGGCCAGTACAGTCCGGACCTGCTGATGTCCAGCGAGCAATTCGCCATCGGCGGCCGCGGCACCGTGCGCGGCTTCAATGCCAGTTCGCTGGTGGGGCAGAGCGGCTACTACCTGCGCAATGAACTGAGCTGGCCGCTGCCGCCGGCCGGCGCGCTGGCGTTGGAACCCTACCTGGGCCTGGACGCCGGCCAGATCTCGCGCCCGGTCGGGGAGACCGGCCCCGAGCGCAGCCTGTCCGGCTGGGCCGCCGGCTTGCGCCTGAGCCTGGGCGGCCATCTGTCCGCCGAACTGACCCACGAGCGCGCGCTGCACCAGCCGCAAGGCTGGGACCGCCCGGCCATCACCCACTTTTCGATCACCGCGCAGTGGTAAGCCCGCTGCCCTGTCCCGTCTTTTTGAGCTGACAATATGAACAAGCATCTTTATCGGATCATTTTCAATCAATCGCGCGGCCAATTGATGGTGGTGCAGGAAGACGCCAGCGGACAGGGCAAGGGCAACGGCGCAGAGGGCGTCGCCGCCACGCTGGGGGCGGCGTGCAAGGCATTCTCGCTGAGGCTGAGCGTATTGCTGATCGGCCTGGGGCTGGGTGCCAGCGCCTTGGCAGCCGACATCGTCGCCGATCCGCACGCGGCGGCCGGCAAGCAGCCCGGCGTGATCCAGGCCGCCAACGGCCTGCCGGTGGTGCAGATCGCCGCCCCCACCGCCGCCGGCGTGTCGCACAACCAGTACCTGCAGTTCAACGTCGGCCCCGGCGGCGCGCTGCTCAACAACAGCGCGGTCAACGTCAACACCCAGCTGGCCGGCTTTATCAGCGGCAACGCCAATCTGAAGAACGGTAGCGCCAGCATCATCCTCAACGAGGTGACGCAAGCCAACCCTTCGCAGCTGCGCGGCTATCTGGAAGTGGCCGGCCAGCGCGCGCAGGTGGTGATCGCCAACCCCTGGGGCATCAGCTGCAGCGGCTGCGGCTTCATCAACACGCCGCAGGTCACGCTGAGCACCGGCGCGCCGCAGCTGAACGCCCAGGGCGCGCTGACCGGCTACCGGGTGGCCGGCGGCCAGGTCAGCGTCGATGGGGCCGGCCTCAATGCCGCCAATGTCGACAGCTTCGCCATCATCAGCCGGGCGGCGTCGATCAACGCCAATTTGTACGCGCAGAAGCTGGACCTGGTGCTGGGCCGCAATCAGGTGGACGCCGCCAGCTTGCAAGCGCAGCCGCTGGAGGCCAGCCCTGCCGACGCGCCGGCTTTCGCGCTGGATGTGGCGCAGCTGGGCGGCATGTACGCCAACGCCATCAAGCTGGTGGGCACCGAGAAGGGCGTGGGCGTCAACCAGCAGGGCGCGATGGCGGCCCAGGCCGGCGATCTGGAACTGACCAGCGCCGGCGACCTGATTCTGCGCGGCAAAACCTATAGCCAGCAGAATCTGGCGCTGCGCGCCGGCGGCCAGCTGCAACACGAGGGCATCACCCGCGCCGAAGGCAATGTCCGCATCGACGTGGCCGGCCAGGCCACGCTGCACCAGGCGCTCAGCGCCGGCGGCGATCTGGCGCTGGAGGCCGGAGCCCTGCGCAGCGACGGCGCCCTGGCCGCCGGCTCGCAAGCCGACGGGAAGCTGAGCGAGCGCGGCAAGCTGGCGCTGACGAGCCGCGGAGAGCTGCAAAGCAGCGGCGAATTGCTGGCCGGCGGCGATGTCAGCCTGCGGGCCGGGCAGGCCAACTTGGCGGGGACAGTGCTCAGCGCCAGCCACGGCGCGCTGGAAGTCCAGGTCGCCGGCGATTTGCATGCGCAGCAAGCGCGCCTGAGCGCCGCTGGCGCCGCCCGGCTGGACATCGACGGCCAATTCGACAATCGGGATGGCCAACTGTCCGCCAGCCAAGTGCAGTTGCAATTGGGCGCGCTGGACAACCGGCAGGGCCAGATCGTGCAGACCGGGCAGGCGAATGCCGACTGGCGGATAGCCGGCGCCGTCGACAACCGCCAGGGCGAACTGGCCAGCGCCGCCGGACAGTGGCGGCTGCTGGCCGCCAGCCTGGACAACCGCGGCGGCGACATCAGCCATGCCGGCGGCGGCGCCTTGCAACTGGCGGTCGGCGAGCTGGACAACCGCGAGCACGGACGCATCGCCAGCGACAGCCGGCTGGATGCGCAGGCCGCGCGATTGGACAACCGCCAGGGGCGCTTGGTCGGCGTGCAGGCGGCGACGCTTCAGATTCAGGGGGAGTTGAGCAATGACGGCGGCGTGCTGGGCGGGGACGGCGCGGTCAAGCTGACGGCCGGCCAGCTCGACAACGGCGCTGGCCTGATCCAGGCAGGCAAAGACCTGCAGCTGAGCGCGACCTCATTGACCAACGCCGACAAGGGCCAAATCCTGGCCTTGGGCAAGGACGCGTCCAGCCGGCTGGATGTCGATGGCGAAATCCATAACCAGGGCAAGCTCGCCGGCAACGCCGACCTGACGGTCAATGCGGCGACCATCGACAACGCCAAGGGCAGCCTGCAGGCCGCCGGCCATCTGGAGTTGGGCAAACAAAGCCAGCTGACTAACGACGGCGGCCATATCGTCGCGCAAAGCCTGAACATCGCCGCCGATGCGCTCAGCAACCAGGGCGGCGAGGTGTATGCGCAGCAGCAGCTGACCAGCCAGCTCAAGACCCTGGACAACAGCAAGGGCAGCCTGATCGGCGGCCAGGGCGTCGACTTGACGGTGGCCGACAGCCTGCATAACGACGGCGCGCTGGGCGGCGGCGGCGCGGTCAAGCTGACGGCGGGCAAGCTGGAGAACGCCGCCGGCACCATCCAGTCCGGCAAAGACCTGCAACTGACCGCCGCTTCGCTCACCAACGCCGACCATGGCCAGATTCTGGCGCTGGGCCAGGACGCCGCTAGCAAGGTGGACGTTAGCGGCGAGCTGCGCAACCAGGGCAAGCTCGCCGGCAACGCCGACCTGACGGTCAATGCGTCGACCATCGATAACAGCAAGGGCAGCTTGCAGACCGCCGGCCATCTGGAACTGAGCAAGCAAAGCCAGCTCACGAACGATGGCGGCCATATCGTCGCGCAAAGCCTGGATATCGCCGCCGATGCGCTCAGCAACCAGGCTGGCGAAGTGTATGCGCAGCAGCAACTGACTAGCCGGCTGAAGACGCTGGACAATAGCCAGGGCAGTTTGGTCGGCGGCCTGGGGGTGGATCTCGCGGTCGGCGGCAAGCTGCATAACGACGGCGTGTTGGGCGGCGACGGCGCGGTCAAACTGACGGCCGGCGCGCTGGAGAATGGCGGCGGCTTGATTCAGGCGGGCAAGGACCTGCAACTGACGGCATCCAGCCTGAGCAATGCCGAAAAAGGCCGGGTTCTGGCGCTGGGCAAGGATGCGGCCAGCCTGCTGGACGTCAGCGGCGAGCTGCACAACCAGGGCAAGATCGCCGGCAACGCCGACCTAACCGTCAAGGCGGCAAGCGTCGACAATGCCAAGGGCAATCTGCAAACCGCCGGCGCGCTGAATTTGACCAAGCAAGCCGCGTTGAGCAACGACGGCGGCCATCTGGCCGCCCAAAGCCTGAACATCCAGACCGGCAGCCTGAGCAACCAGGGCGGCGAAATCCGCCAGGTCGGCCAAGGCGCGGCTACTTTGCAGATTGGCCAGGATTTCAACAACCAGCAAGGCCATGTATTCAGCCAAGGCGGCCTCACGCTCGGCGCCGGCCAGCTGGACAATAGCCATGGCGTGCTGGCCAGCCAGGGCGCGCAGCAGTTGCGGCTGCAAGCGCTGAATAACCAGAACGGCGTGCTGGCCAGCGGCCAGGCGCTGGGCCTCGCCTTGTCCGGCGCGGCCGACAACCGCCAGGGCCAGATCCAGGGCGACAGCCTGCAGTTAAGCGGCCAGAGCCTGGACAACCGCGGCGGCGCGGTCAAGGCGCTGGGCGCGGACGCCAGCCGGGTCAGCCTGTCCGGCATGCTGGACAACTCGGAAAAAGGCGCGCTGTCGGTCAACGGCAAGCTGGACCTCGCCGCCGGCCAGCTGAACAATCAGCAAGGCCTGCTGCAAAGCGCGGCGTTGCTGAGCGCGCAGATCGAGCAGGACGCGCAAAACCGCGACGGCCAGCTGTTGGCCGGCCAGCTGTCGCTGAGCGCCGCCAGCCTGGGCAACCAGCACGGCCAGATCGGCCAGGCCGGCGGCGAGCTGGCCAAGCTTGACATCCGCGGCCAGATCGACAACAGCGGCCAGGGCAAGATCACCGCCAACGGCCAGCTGCAGATCGACAGCGGCGACCTCGACAACCATCAGGGCGTGCTCAGCAGCCAGGGCGACCTGACGCTGCGGGGCGGCGCGCTGAACAACCGCCAAGGCACGCTGGGCAGCAACGGCGCGCTGGCGGTGACCGGCGCCAGCCTGGACAACAGCCAGGGCCTGTTGCAGGCAGGCCAGGCCCTGCAACTGGACAGCGGCAGCCTGCAGAACGGCGGCGGCAAGGTGCTGGCGCTGGGGCAGGGCGACAGCACCTTGAATGTGAGCGGCCAGTTAGCCAACGGCGGCCATATCGCCGGCAACGGCAACTGGCAACTGAACGCCCAAAGCCTGGACAACAGCGGCGGCAGCGTTTACAGCCAGCGCAACCTGGCGGTCAATGCCGCCACCCTGGCCAACCCCGGCGCCATGCAAGCCGGGCAGGATCTGGCGCTGACGCTGCAAAGCGACTTCGTCAACAGCGCCGGCACCCAATTGCAGGCCAACCGCAACCTTAGCATCAGCAGCAGCGGCAACCTGTTCAACAACGGCGAACTGCAAACCGGCGGCAACCTCAAGCTGAGCGGCCTCAACTGGACCAATAACGGCAATGTCAACATCGGCGGCGCGCTGGATACCCGGCTCAGCCAGAGCCTGGTCAACAACGGCAACCTGGGCGCCGGCGCGCTGAATCTCAACGCCGCCAGCCTGGTCAACACCGCCTCCATCACCGCTGGAGACATCGCCATCCATGCCGGTAGCCTGGACAATAGCGGGGGCAAGGCGCTGCTGGCCTCGGCTGGCAATCTGGCGCTGGATGTTGGCGGCACGCTGAATAACCACGACGGCGCCTGGTTGTACAGCCAGGGCGATATGCGCATCGGCCAGGCCGGCGCGAAAACCGGCCAAGTGGTGAATCACGTCGCGACCTTGCAGTCGGACGGCAATATGTTTATTGACGCCGGGCGGGTGAGTAATGAGTCGAATCCGGTGGTTACTACCGTTAGTACATCAGATTCAAGTGAAAGAAAAACACTATATCAGTTCCCAGAAATGGTAAAGGCAATAACCTCGTATTGTGGTCACGATGGGCGAGGTCATTGTATGGCAGAAACAAGACCTTATGTTGGGGTGTTTGATTTTGGGAAAGGAGAGGATTATAGCTCGCTATATCCTTTTTATGACTGTTCTGCGAATCATTGTTTCCCTCCTGATACGGAGGATCTTAGATATAGACTAATTTCAGATGATAGTTCAACTCATCGTCTGACGGTTGAGCGCATGGTTTTTAAAAATCATAGAGGGGATTCTAAATTTTCCTCAAGCTCAATTGAGAATTATTATTATTTATCTAGGGATGGTTCACGGTATATTTATCCGGTCGGTTTTGATCCGGCCAAAAATTTTCTGCCGAGTGATAGTGTTATTCAAAATAGATTGATTCCAGAGTTCTTGGCAGTTCCTAGGGGTGAGTTGGAGTCTCGGGCAGGTAAGCCAGACTATATGTATGATGATTTAGATGTTTTTAATTTGGGTTTGGTGAAGAAAGTTGAATTGGGTGCTGCTGACTTTCCATATGAAAAGGGTGTGAGTGGGGAGTTGTTTCATGATGTGAAGAAAACAATTTCTATTGATCGCGCTAGTGCCAGTGTAAATGCAGCTAACCTTTACTCTGGTGGGGATTTGGTTGTTAATGCGGATCAAGTCGTAAATCGCTATAGCAAAGTTGCTATAGGTGGTGGGCTGTATGGGGTGGGCCGAAATATTGAGAACATAGGTCAGAAGTTGCAGAAGACGACTGTAACTTCTGAAGTTCAATATTTCATGCAGGGAACTGAGAATCCATATGTCGATAGGCTTTGTGCAAAAGGAAAGACAGATCAATGCGCTACTCGGGTGGTTAATGTACCAGCTAGTACTTCGACTGAAGTTATCGGCTCCCTCGATGCCACCGTCGTCACCAACCAGCACCTGAGCCTGCAAGCGCCCACCATCGCCAACAGCAAGGGCGCGCCGCGGGTGGATGCCGCGACGATGCAGGCCGCGCTGGAGAATATCCAGGTGATGTTCGATCGGGCGCCGGACTCGGCCAGCGTCGGCGGCCAGGGCGCGCCGGACCATGCCGGCCAGACGCAGGGCGCGGCGCAGGCGGTGGACGCCGCGGCTCAGCCCGGCAAGCAGGCGCTGGGCGTGGCGGCCGCCGCGGCGTTGGCCAATGCCAGCCCCATCCGCATTTACGGCCAGGGAGAGCTGGGCGGGCAGTACCAGCCGGCGCCGGCCCATCAGCAGGTCACATTGCAGGCCGGCGGCGCCAAGGCGGGGAACCCGGTGGCGGCCGGCTACGCGGTGCCGGACAACGGCATGTTCCACGCCAAGCCCGCGCCGCAGCAGCCTTACCTGGTGGAAACCAATCCGCAGTTCACCCAGTACAAGAATTTCGTCTCGTCCGACTACCTGCTGAAGCAGCTGAACTACGACCCGAGCAAGGTGGAGAAGAGACTGGGCGACGGCTTTTACGAGCAGCAACTGGTCAGCCGCGCCGTCACCGATCTGACTGGCAAGCGCCTGCTGGACGGCAGCCGCAACGCGATGGAGCAGTACCAGCAGTTGATGAGCAACGGCGCGCAGTACGCCAAGCAATTCCAGCTGACGCCGGGCATGGCCTTGTCCGCCGAGCAGATGGCCAAGCTCACCTCCGACATGGTGTGGCTGGTGAAGCAGAACGTGGGCGGCCAGGAGGTGCTGGTGCCCATGGTCTATCTGGCCAACGCCGATCAAAAGTCGCTGCGCGGCCAGGGCGCGGTGCTGGCCGGCAACAGCATGAGCCTGCAAGCCAGCGGCGAGCTGATCAATAACGGCGTCTTGAAGGCCGACGCCACGCTGTTGGCGCAGGCCGGCGCTATCCGCATCGAAGGCGGCAAGGTGCAGGCCGGCGGCGATCTGGGCCTGAGCGCCAGGCAGAACCTGGTGGTCACCGACGACGCCCAGCACAGCCAGGCCGGCAGCAGCATACTGGCTGGTGGCAATCTGCAGCTGCAGGCTGGCGGCGATCTCAAATTGCAGGCGGCGGACGCGCGGGCGGGCGGCAACGCCTGGCTGCAGGCCGGCGGCGATCTGGACATCGGCAGCCGCGAAACCAGCTATAGCCTGGGCGGCGGCAACGGCTACGGCAGTTTCCAGTACCAGCAGGTGGACCATGTGGGCAGCCAGCTGAACATAGGCGGCAGCCTGGTCCTCAACGCCGCCAGCGACCTGACCCTGAGCGGCAGCGCCGTCAAGGCGGGCGGCGGCATTCTGGCGGCGGCCGGCAACAACCTTGCGTTGGAATCCACGCAGGACAGCAAGCACGGCGCCGGCAGCTGGCGGGGCGGCGCTTACGACACGCTGTCGCAAAGCCATCACGCCGCCACGCTGCAAGGCGGGGACATCGTGCTGAAAGCCGGCGGCGACCTCAGCCTGCAAGGCTCTTCGGTACAGGCGGATGGCAGCCTGGCGGCCATCGCCGGCAAGCAGCTGACGCTGCAAAGCCAGGTGGATACCCAGCGCGACAGCGGCTACAACTGGGGCGGCAGCCATAACTGGCGGACCGACAACCTGACCGTGGCCGGCCTATCCAGCAAGGGCAGCCTGCAGGCCAGCGCCGGCGGCGACGCCGTATTGAACGGCGCCAGCCTGAGCAGCGATGCCAAGCTGGCCTTGTCCGCCGGCAACGACATCAAGCTGGGGGCGGCAGCCACCGAAAGCCGCAGCGACAACGACTGGGGCGCCACCGTCCGCAATCAGTACGACCTGACGCAGCACGGCAGCAGCCTGCATGGCGAAGCCGGGCTGGCATTGCAGGCCGCGCGGGACATCCGCACCCAGGCCGCCAGCCTCGCCAGCGATGGCGAAGCGGCTTTGCTGGCCGGCCGCGACATCTATCTGGGCGCCGCCGACGACGCCCATAGCGACTACAGCAAGACCGTGCGCTCGTCCGGCGGCTTTTTCAAGCATAAAACCACCGTCGACATCAGCGCGCATCAAAGTACCACCCAGGTCGGCACCAATGTGTCCGCCGACACGCTCCGCGTCCAGTCCGGACATGACCTCAACATCGTCGGCAGCCAGCTGGCCGGCAGCGGCAATGTCGCGCTGCAGGCAGGCGACAATATCGACATCGCCGCCGGGGTCAATGCCAGCCAGAGCTTCCAGTTCCACCACGAAAAAACCTCCGGCTTGTTTGGGCTGGGCGGCGCGGGCTTCATGGTGGGCAGCAAGGAGTTGACCGACGCGCTCAACGCCAACGGCGTCACGCAAAGCCAGAGCAAGAGCCTGGTGGGCAGCCTGAAGGGCGATTTGTCGGTGCAGGCGGGGCAGGGCTTGAAAGTGCAAGGCAGCAGCCTGAGCGCGCTTGGCGGCAATGTCGATGTTGGCGCCGACAGCGTCGCCGTCGGCGAAGGCCGCGACATCATGGTGGTGGACCACGACCACATCGAAAAACAGCGCGGCTTCAGCGTCACCGAGGTCAACACGCTGAAAAACACCTTCGACAACCTGAAGGATGTGATCCATACCCAGCGCGGCTTCGGCCTGCTCAAGGGGCTGGCCAACGAAGCCGCCGCCAGCACCTCGTCGCAGCAGGGCGTGGACATCGCCTACTCCCGCGGCGAACAGGGCAGCCACGAACATAGCCGCACCGTCAGCAGCGTGGGCAGCGCGATCCTGGCCGGCGGCGACATCCGCCTGCAGGCCAGCGGCAAGCCGGCCGATGCCGCCGGCAGCGGCGATCTGACCATCACGGGTTCGCGCCTGCAGGGCGGCGGCAAGGTGGACCTGTTCGCCAACGGCAGCGTCAATCTGCTGGCCGGGCTCAACCAGCGCCAGGACGACAGCAGCAGCTACCGCTACGACACCCGCGTGTCGATGTACAACCAGCAAATGGGCGACGTGATCCGCGCGCTGGAGGGCGGCCCCAGCCACAACGGCACTTCGCTGTCGCCGTACAACCAGCTGCGCGCCGAAAGCGTGGGCAGCCGCCAGGACCAGCAGCTGCAGGCCAGCGAAATCCGCGGCGACCAGATCCGCGTGGTCGGCCTGGGCGGCGATGTCAACGTGGTGGGCGCCACGCTGCAGGGCGTGCACGATGTCAGTGTGGCGGCCAGCCAAGGCAGCGTCAACGTGCTGGGCGGCACGGAACATTACCAGAGCAGCCAGGACAGCCACAGCCTCACCTTCGGCAATGTCGGCGGCGGCAACCACAGCGCCACCGTCGGCGCCCAGCATACCTGGGACCAGCTGGCCGCCAACGGCAGCGAGCAAAGCGGCGGCTTCAGCCGGATAGAAAGCCAGCAGGGCAATGTCGCGCTCAGCGCCGCCGACGCCATCACGGTGGCGGGCGCCGCGCTGCAGGCCGGCCAGGACCTGTCGTTGACCGGCAAATCGCTGCAAATCGCCCCCGGCGTGGACCAGGACCAGCACAGCGAAACCCACCGCATGAACCAGCGCGGCATCACCGGCGCAGTCAGCAGCCCCATCCTGGCCGCCGCCGACGCCGTCACCAGCATGGCCGAAGTGGCCAGCAACAAGAACACCGACGCCCGCACCCGCGCGCTGGCCGCCGGCACCGCCAGCCTGGCCGCCTACAACGGCTACCAGTCGGCCAAGTCCGTCTCCGACGGCCAATTGATCTCCGGCAGCCTCACCTTCGGCGCCAGCAAGAGCGAAAGCCGCGAGGAAGGCAAATCGCTGGCCAATGCCGAAACCAGCCTGACGGCGGGGCGCGACCTGATCCTGCGGGCCAGCGGCGGCGGCAAGGACTCCAATATCGACATCGCCGGCAGTCGGCTGCAGGCCGGCCGCAACGCCACCTTGCAGGCCGACAACCAGATCCAGCTAGTGTCGGCGCAGGACAGCAGCAGCCTGCGCGGCGAAAACGACAGCTCCGGCTGGGGCGCCGGCATAGCCGTGTCTTTCGGCAAGGGCGGCTTCAGCTTCGGCGGCACCGCCAACGCCAACCACTCCTTCGGCAAGGAAAACGGCAGCACCATCGACCAGCGCGACACCACGGTCTCCGCCGGCGACACCCTCACGCTGAAGTCCGGCGGCGATGCCACCCTCAAGGGCGCCGAAGCGCGCGGCCAGACCATCGTCGCCAATGTCGGCGGCAATCTGGACATCGAAAGCCTGCAAGACCAGCACCAGTACCAAAGCAGCAGCAAGAGCATGGCCGGCAGCGTCACCATCGGCTACGGCTTCAGCGCCAGCGCCAATTACAGCCAGCAGAAGATGGACAACGACTACGCCAGCGTGCGGCAGCAGTCCGGGCTGAAGGCCGGCGACGGCGGCTACCAGGTGGCGGTGAAGGGCAACACCAATCTGGCGGGCGCCGTCATCGCCAGCAGCGACCGGGCGGTGGCGGACGACAAGAACAGCCTGAGCACCGGCACCCTCACCACCAGCGACGTATACAACCACGCCAGGTCCTCCGGCAGCAGCGTCGGCCTGGCCGTCAGCGGCAGCATGGGCGGCGGCGGCAAAGACGGAGACGGCAAGGGCGGCGCGGCCAGCGGCAGTAGCAGTAGCAGTAGCAGTAGCAGCGGAGCCGCGGCGGCCGCAGGCAACAGCGCGCCCGCCAGCCAATCGTCCGGCGGCAATTACAGCGGCGCCCACGTGCAGCAGTTCGGCAATGGCGGCAGCGCCGGCACGTCCGGCGTGATGGCTTCCAGCCAAAGCGCCGAAAGCGTCACCCGCGCCGGCATCAGCGGCGGCAAGCTCGCCATCGTCGACGACGCCGGCCAGCAGGCCCTCACCGGCCAAAGCGCCGCCCAGGCCGCCGCGGCGGTAAATCGCGGCGTCAACAGCGACAGGGACGGCGCCAACGCCTTGCAGGACAAGTTCGACAAGCAGCAACTGCAAACCGCCTTCACCGTGGTGCAGACGTTTACCGACCAGATCAGCACCTTCGCCGCCAACAAGGCGGTCGAAGCTAAAGCGGCCAAGGACCTGGCCGACAGGGCCAAGACCGACCCGTCGCTGAGCGACGAGCAAAAAGCCCAGTTGCAAGCCCAGGCCGACCAAGCGGCCAAATGGGCGCCGGGCGGCCGCTACAGCCAGATCCTCACCGCGGCAACCGCGGGGATCAGCGGCAATGTCGGCAACAGCCTGAGCGACATGGCGCAAAACGCCGGCATCGCTTACCTGCAGGGCCTGGGCGCGCAGCAGATCAAGCAGATGGTGGATGAGCTGGAAAAGGGCGACAAAACGGTAGCAGGCGAAACCGTGCGCGCGGTGCTGCACGGCGCGCTGGCCTGCGCCGGCGCCGAAGCCAGCAGCCAAAGCTGCGCGGCGGGCGCGATTGGCGGCGCGGCCAGCGTGGCGTTGAACAATGCGCTGGACAAGGCGCAAGACACCAACTCCGACAAGATGACGGCGGAAGAGAAGCAGCAGCGCGAGAATCTGGTCAGCAGCCTGCTGGCTGGCGCATCCGTCGCCGCTGGCGCGACGGATACCGCCGCGACTACGGTGAATGCGGCGAAGACGGAAATGGAGAATAATTTCTTTGCTTTGCCAATGACGCCACCGCCAGTAGCGTTACCTGGCAAAATCCCTCCCATTGTAGATAGCTCACTTGATGGTAAGCCAAATTTGGCAAGTCAGATTGCAGGAGAGGTTCGTGGCTCTTTAGAGGGGGCTGGCAAGGCATTTAATGACCCTAAGGCATTTGGTCAGTTTATTCTTGAAGGTATGGGAATCGTAGACCCAATTGATCCAAGTAGCTACTCGCGCTCTTATGGGAAAGATTTGAGTAAGGGAGATATTGTTGATTTGTCGGATTTTGGCCAGCGTCAAAAGCAGTCGGGAGGAGGTGCAAACTATGTTGATCCCAAAACTGGATGGAGTATTTCTCCCGAACGCAGTGGAAATCCGCACGGTGGTAGTGCTTGGAAGCTATTTGATGCGAAAGGACGGCGAGTAGCAACTTTGGATGAATCTGGGAAGGTTTTGAGAAAGTGAGGAGTATTGTGAAGATTGATGAATATCCATTTCGAGCTGATATTTCCGTGTATGACCATGTGCTTAATGAGGAGGAGTGTGATGCGTTGCCATTTATGTGTTTTGATCATGCGAATGATAATAATTGCTTAGATGACTATTATGTTGGTGAGAAGAAATTTTGTGGCTGGTTTGGTGATTTGATTGGTATTTCCAATGAAGTGGTTTTTTTTGCAGGGAGAAAAATTGGAAAGAATGAGTTAAGGCGATTAATAATTCTTGGATTACGTGAAAGGAAGTTAAGTGAGCTTGAATTTTCGGATGGAAGGCTAGTTGTAAGATTTGGATATGATCAAACACATAATGTTTTTTCGATGGATGGTGATTTGTTTGATAGGACAATAAAACTCGCCAAACTGAATGGTTTGCATTTAATAAGTTAAGTTAATGGTTCGGGGGGGAGGGCAGGTCACGGTTTTCATCGGGCAGGCCCTCACTCTCGAGTGCCTCTGTTTTGCACTGGTGACTCGGGTTTCCTAAAGCGGCAGGCCATAGATTGGGCTTCATTTCATTCATCCTAATCTACGGTTTCAAGCAAATTATTCAGGACCGTAGATACCGTCTTTCACGTCAAGCGGCTCGTGCGTAGTCGGCCCGGTAAGGCTGGCGTGTTTTCAGCACGCCAAAGCACAGATGGACCAGCTTGCGCATAGCTGCTCCCAGGGCGGACATTTTCGTCTTGCCCCGCGCTAATAATCGTTGATACAGCGCCTTAACATGTGGGTTGTATCGTATGGCGACCACTGCTGCCATGTACAGCACGGCTCGAAGGCGCGCTGGCCCAGCTTTGGATAGGTGAGCTCGGCCCAAGAGCGAACTGCCTGATTGACGTTCCACTGGCACCAAACCAAGATATGCGGCCAATTGCTCGGCGCTGACGAAATGATGGGTATGGATGATGGCCAGAAGATTGCTGCCCGACTGTGGGCCAATGGCCGGAATGCTGCTCAACAGGACCATAGGTTGGGCTAAGCTTGTGAAGCCCAACGTTTACCGTGAAATATATGATAATGCCTATGGGTTAGGTGATGTCTGTTGCTTCTCGGTAAGCGTTTGTTTTCATTTCATTCCGCCCAACCTATGGCTCAGTAGCCTTTTGTGGGGATGGTATGGATTTAAATGATTTTAAAAGAGGTTTTTTAAATAAAAATTTGATTTCTATTTTGTCTGAGTGCTTTAAAGGTGCTGGCAATATTGATATTGGAAAAGTCAAGAGCTTGGGCTGGGGAGGGTATGCATTAGATGATATAAACATCTTTGATGAAGATGCTGTTTTTTTAAGCATGGTGATGAAGAGTGTTGATGTGAGCAGTGTGTTCTTGGTTCGAGATATAGACATTGGCATTGAAAATCATAAGGTGGAATGTCTTGTATTTGATCCGGAAAAGAAGAGGTTGGAGGAGTTTCAAAAGTTTGATTTCCACCTTGAGTTGCCATTGCTAGACTGCGTTCTGTTCGATGAGAAATTTCAGTTTCTAATCCATCGCCCAGCAAGCTTTGACAAGGATATGATGTATTTTGGCCCGCCAGCGTTCCTGGATGTAGCAGTTGTTGGTAATGGATGGCGAAAGATTTTTTAAGGAGCGTAGGTTGGGCTAAGCTTGCGAAGCCCAAGGTTTACCGCGAAATATACGATAATGCCTATGGGGTAGGCTATATCTTTTCATTCTCGGTAAACGTTGGGCTTCATTTCATTCAGCCCAATCTGCGGCCCTGGTTAGATTGATATATTAGATTTTAAAATTAGAGTCCAATTTGGATATAAATTATTATGTTATTCAGCTAAGGACTATCATTTGTGATTGATCGGATTAATTTAAATGTCCTTATGGGAGCGTTTTTTTTCTACGTGCTTATTTTTCTTTTCGATTGCAATTTTTTTGACGATTTTTATATTTGCACTTTTGGTAAATTTCTTAAGGAGTTATGATGTTTTTGTTCTCCAGTTTTTGTCGTTTTTCTTTTTTTCGGTATCAGCTCTTGCTTTAGGGGTGATTTTTTCCGGGTTTTTGAAAGAGTGTAAATTTTATGGTGGGGTAATTTTGAGGTTGGGGTGGTATTTTTACATCCTCAAACTATTGGTATTGATTTTTTTGGGTTGGCCAGCTCATAGCGGTTGGGTAATGTTAAGGGGGCTGTGGGGATGGGTGGGGCTTTGGGTGTATTTCCCTGCTTGGATATTGGAGAGGAGGAGGATGAAATGGTTTTTAGGCTTTCCACTTTACTTGCTTCTTCCTGATGCCATTTTTATTATAATCTTTTTTTTCAGAAAGGAATTGATTGGAGTGAGGTGTTTGCTTACTTGATTTCTCTGGGGTTTTATTCCATTTTCTTTAAGTATATTTTTGATTTATTTATTCATAGATTTCATTTTAAGTCTAACTGTTTTGAATCGAATATTTTCGTGGTAGTTGCTACTGTTTTTTCTGTTTTAGGAGGAGGTGGTTTGTTTTTGTTCGTTATTTTTGTTTAAGGGTTTTGTGAGGTGGCCGTTCTGGACGGTATCTACGGCCCTGTGGGAGTCAGTTTTGTCTGAGCAAGTCGTAGGCTTAATGTGGTTTAGTCTTTCGTACGCGCCATCGATATGGCGAGAATGCCCAGCTCGCATGCCATCTGGCTGGCGCGCTCAGCGCAGTCGCGATCCACGGTTCTCGCTAGGAAGAAAGCCGCCGCCATCACTGGCGGCGGCGGGTTTCACATGTGTTTTTCAAACTGGCTGACCAGCCGGCGCAGGTCGCCGGCGGTGAGGTGCAGTTTCTGGGCCACTTGCAGCGTGGTGCTGATGCTGTGGCCGTTTTGCTCGGTCAGGCGGCTCATGGTTTCCATGTTCTGGGCGACTTCGGTGGAGGCCGACGACTGTTGCCGCAGCATATTGGCCACGCTGGCGGAGGATTCCGCCACTTTCTCGTTGGCGCCGCGGATGGCCTCCAGCCCCTGGGCCGCCACCTGTATCGTCGCTTCGGCGATGTGCACCTTGTCCACCGCCGCCTTGACGTCGGCCAGCGCTTCGCTTGAGCGTTCGCGCAGGAAGGCCACCGACTGTTCTATCTCCAGCGTGTTGCCGGCGGTGCGTTCGGCCAGCTTGCGCACTTCGTCGGCCACCACCGCGAAGCCGCGGCCTTGCTCGCCGGCCCGCGCCGCCTCGATGGCGGCGTTGAGCGCCAGCAGATTGGTCTGATTGGCGATTTCCTTGATCACGCCGGTGACGGTGTTGATCGATTCCACCGACTGTTCCAGCTTGATGATGGTGTTGCGGGTGCTGGACACCTCGTTGACCACCTCCAGCGCGGCCTGGCGGGTGCCGTTCATCTGCGTTTCGCCCTGGGTGGCCAGTTCGGTGGCCTGGCCGGCGAAGTCGGCGCCGGTGCGGGTGGCCTGGGAGATTTCGTTGACCGCCACCGACAGCTGCTCCAGCGCCGCCGCCACCCGGATGATGCCTTCCTGCGTGTGTTCGCCGCGCGAGTTCAGCGATTCGGCCTCAGCGTGGGTGGCGCTGGCGGCTTCGCTGATGTCTTCGGCTCCGGCCACCACGTCGGCCAGGATGGCGCGCAGGTGGATGCGCAGGGTTTCCATTTCTTCCAGCACCGCGCGCGGCTCGCGCAGGCCGGCCGGGGCGATCTGGCTGCTGAAGTCGCCTTCGGCCAGGCGCATCAAGGCTTTGCGGGCGGCATCGATGGGGGGCGTCTGCCAGCGGGCGGCCAGGTAGCCGGCCAGCGGCGCCCAAAGGGCCAGCAGGGCGAGTAGGCTGACCCGCGCCGCGCCGCCGGGCAGGGCGGCGGCGGCCAAGGCCAGCGCCGCGGAAGGCAGCTGCGCCAGCAGCATGGCCAGGCTCAGCGGCAGCGGCGTGGTGTGGCGGGTTTGCGGGAAGGCCTGGCGCTTTTCCCGGACGCGGGCGTAGAGCTGCTCGGCTTCGGCGGTTTGCGTCTTGGAGGGCGCGCTGCGCACCGACATATAGCCCACCGGGCGGCCGTTTTCGCAGATCGGCGTGACGTAGGCTTCCACCCAGTAGAAATGCCCCTGCTTGCTGCGGTTCTTGACCAGGCCTTTCCACGGGCGGCCGGACTTGATGGTGGTCCAGAGGTCGGCGAACGCCTCTTCGGGCATGTCCGGATGGCGGACGACATTGTGGGACTGGCCGATCAGCTCTTCTTCGCTGAAGCCGCTGATGTCGATGAAGGCCCGGTTGGCGTAGGTGATCTGGCCTTTCAGATCGGTTTTGGTGACGATGGGACGGTGGGGCAGCAGAAATAATTCAATGCTGTCCACGGGCAGGTTTTTTTTCATCGGCGGCGCCTCCTAGTTCTGTCATTGCGAATCGGCATGGCAAACCGGATTTCGCGCGGCGGCGTCCGGTTTCGAGAGGTTTGCATCCATTCGGATCCATACGGTTGGGATCGGCTTCCATCCCTAAAACCGATTGATGCCCGTAAACTTTTCGCTGCTCGCCTCCATTGGCGATATAGAACAGAAGCCCGCGATGTATATAAGCAAGTTTGGCGTTCATTTGATGTGAATTGTCGTGCTTAATAATGAGAATGATTGCCTGTCGCCAAAAGACGCGGGGCGGGGTAGGGCAGCCTTGTTTGATTTGCTGTCTATATAAGGCAAGGCCTTGGTCATTTGCGCGGTGCGGCAAACGGCGGCTGGCGCGTGATTTTTCAAGGGGTTTTATTTCTGGCGCGGCAGTCGTCATTTTCTATGAATATTCAGCCGTAACGGGATTGCGGTTTTCGCTGCATGCGTTTGCCGAGCGATTGCGGATTTTTCTTGGATCAGCGGGCTGATTTGGCGTTGGCGTTGGCATGAATGGGTCTGCTGGATGAATGATTGAATTCGGTCGATGCGATTTGGAATGCGGCGCAAGGCTTAAAGCACTTGTAGCCAATATAGACAAGTGGATCACGGCGATGGGGATTTTGCGCTAGGTGCGATTGCTTAATTGGATGACGCCTGGCGCGAGTGCGAGGCGGGGCCGCTTCTCTGCAATCGACCCGGGCGGCCGGTATGGACGAGGATGGCGCGCCGCTGCGGCAGGTCCGGGAGGGTAGCGATGCCCGCCGGCGGGAATAGGCGTACAATTGCCAACGTCTTTTAAGGGGGTTTGCCGTCATGATTTTTGCCAATCGCTATTTCCCTGCCACCCGCATGCGCCGGATGCGCAAGGATGCGTTCAGCCGCCGCCTGATGCGTGAGAATGCGCTCACCGTCGACGATCTGATTTACCCGGTGTTCGTGATGGAGGGCAGCAACCAGCAGATTGACGTGCCGTCGATGCCGGGCGCGCCGCGGCTGACGCTGGACAAGCTGCTTTACGTGGCGGAAGAGGCGCTGGAGCTGGGCATTCCGATGCTGTCGCTGTTCCCGGTGATCACCGGCGACAAGGATAACGAAGGCAGCGAGGCGTACAACCCGGAAGGCCTGGTGCCGCGCGTGGTGCGCGAACTGAAAAAGCGCTTCCCGGAGCTGGGCGTGATGACCGACGGCGCGCTGGACCCGTACACCATCCATGGCCAGGACGGCGTGATAGACGCCAACGGCTACGTGCTGAACGACGAAACCACCGAGATCCTGGTCAAGCAGGGCCTGTGCCATGCCGAAGCCGGGGTGGACGTGTTCGGCCCGTCGGACATGATGGACGGCCGCATCGGCGCCATCCGCCAGGCGTTCGAGGAAGAAGGCTTCATCCACACCAAGATCCTGGCTTATTCCGCCAAGTATTCGTCCGGCTTCTACGGCCCGTTCCGCGACGCGCTGGGTTCGTCGGCCAATCTGGGCAAGGCCGACAAGAACAGCTATCAGATGGATCCGGGCAATATCGAGGAAGCCATCCAGGAAGTGGCGCAAGACCTGGAAGAGGGCGCCGACATGGTGATGATCAAGCCCGGCATGCCTTATCTGGACGTGATCCGCCGCGTCAAGGACACCTTCCACGTGCCCACCTTCGCCTACCAGGTGTCCGGCGAGTACGCGATGCTGAAGGCGGCGTTCCAGAACGGCTGGCTGAACGAAGAAAAGTGCATGATGGAAAGCCTGCTGGCGTTCAAGCGCGCCGGCGCCGACGGCATTCTGACTTATTTCGCGATGGACGCCGCGCGTTTGCTGCGCCAGCGTTGATAATATAAAGCATGGCGTCCACCCCCTCGATCGCGCTGGCGGCAGGGGGTGTTTGTTTTTGAGGATGGGAAGATGGATGTACTGCATGCCACATGGTTTTGGGTGGCGGTGATCGCCGCGCCGGCCATCGCGCTGATCGGCACGCTGGCCAGGCTGGCGCGCAAGGAGCCGCCGATCAAGCTGCCGTCCGGCGTGGCGCCGCTGCGTTGGGATGACGACGAGGAAGACGCGCCGTCCGGCGAGGCCAAGCCGCCCGTCGCCGGCAACGGTGACAGAGTGCCGCCAAAACACTGAAAACTGTCACTGCTAGCCGCGTGACGGCTGGGCTAGAATGGCGACAGTTTATCTCGCGGCCTGCCTGTCGGGCGGGCCGCCGCGCAGTCCGGCTGCGGGCTAAGGCCCCGCGTCCGGCCAATCACAAGGACTGTTATGAACCACACTTACCTTGCCCACCTGCAAGCCACGCTGGCGCAGATCCGGGCCGACGGCTTCGAAAAACCGGAACGCGTGATCGCCACGCCGCAAAGCGCCGGCATCGCGCTGGCCGGCGGCGAGAAGGTGCTGAACTTCTGCGCCAACAACTACCTGGGCCTGGCCGACGACAAGCGGCTGGTGCTGGCCGCGAAGGCCGGCATGGACGAGTACGGCTACGGCTGCGCGTCGGTGCGCTTCATCTGCGGCACCCAGTCCATCCACAAGCAGCTGGAAAAATCCATTTCCGAATTTCTGGGCACCGACGACACCATTCTTTACTCCAGCTGTTTCGACGCCAACGGCGGCGTGTTCGAAACCCTGCTGAGCGAAGAGGACGCGGTGATCTCGGACGAGCTGAACCACGCCTCCATCATCGACGGCGTGCGTCTGTCCAAGGCCAAGCGCTTCCGCTACAAGAACAACGACATGGCCGATCTGGAAGCGCAGCTGATCGCCGCCGAAGCGGCCGGCGCGCGCTTCAAGCTGATCGTCACCGACGGCGTGTTCTCTATGGACGGCATCATCGCCAACCTCAAAGGCCTGTGCGAAGTGGCCGACCGCCACGGCGCCATCGTGATGGTGGATGACTCCCACGCGGTGGGCTTCATCGGCGAATCCGGCGCCGGCACGCCGGAGCTGTGCGGCGTGGCCGACCGCGTCGACATCTACACCGGCACGCTGGGCAAGGCGCTGGGCGGCGCGTCCGGCGGCTACGTGGCCGCGCGCCAGCCCATCGTCGACCTGCTGCGCCAGCGCTCGCGCCCCTATCTGTTCTCCAACACGCTGGCCCCGGCCATCGCCGCCGCCAGCGTGGAAGTGCTGAGCATCCTGAAGAGCGGCGAAGGCGCCGAACTGCGCGCCAAGGTGCGCCGCAACGCCGAATTGTTCCGCAAGGAAATGGCCGCCGCCGGCTTCACGCTGGTGCCGGGCGAACACCCTATCGTGCCGGTGATGCTGGGCGACGCCCGCCTGGCTGGCGAGATGGCCGCCAGGCTGCTGAAGGAGGGCGTTTACGTGATCGGCTTCTCCTACCCGGTGGTGCCCAAGGGCAAGGCGCGCATCCGCACCCAGATGTCCGCGGCGCACAGCGAAGAGCAGGTGCTGCGCGCGGTGGCCGCCTTCATCAAGGTGGGCCGCGAGCTGGGCGTCATCCCCGATTAATGCGTCAAGCGCCGCGCCGCGTCAGGCGCGGCGGGCAAGGATAAGAGAATCATGAAGGCGTTAGCCAAACTGAAGGCCGCTCCCGGCCTGGAAATGACCGATGTGCCGATGCCGGAAGTCGGCCACAACGATCTGTTGATCAAGATCGTCAAAACCGCGATCTGCGGCACCGACATCCACATCTGGAACTGGGACGAATGGTCGCAGAAGACCATCCCGGTGCCGATGCACGTCGGCCACGAGTACGTCGGCGTCGTCGCCGGCATGGGTTCGGAAGTGCAGGGCTTCAAGATCGGCCAGCGCGTGTCCGGCGAAGGCCACATCACTTGCGGTTACTGCCGCAACTGCCGCGCCGGCCGCCGCCACCTGTGCCGCAACACCACCGGCGTGGGCGTGAACCGCGAAGGCGCGTTCGCCGAATACCTGGTGATCCCGGCCTTCAACGCCTTCCCGATCCCGGATGACATCTCCGACGATCTGGCCTCCATCTTCGACCCCTTCGGCAACGCCGTGCACACCGCGCTGAGCTTCAACCTGGTGGGCGAGGACGTGCTGATCACCGGCGCCGGCCCGATCGGCATCATGGCGGTGGCCATCGCCAAACACGTCGGCGCGCGCCATGTCGTCATCACCGACGTCAACGACTACCGGCTGGAACTGGCGCAGAAGATGGGCGCCACCCGCGCCGTCAACGTCGCCAAGCAGGACCTGAAGGAAGTGATGCAGGAACTGGGTATGACCGAAGGCTTCGATGTCGGCCTGGAAATGTCAGGCAACCCGCAAGCCTTCCGCCAGATGCTGGAAACCATGAACCACGGCGGCAAGGTGGCCTTGCTCGGCATCCCGCCGTCCAACACCGCCATCGACTGGAACCAGGTGATTTTCAAGGGCCTGGAAATCAAGGGCATCTACGGCCGCGAAATGTTCGAGACCTGGTACAAGATGGTGGCCCTGATCCAGTCCGGCCTCGACATCAGCCCCATCATCACCCACCACTACAAGGTGGACGATTTCGAAGCCGGCTTCGCCTCCATGCTGTCCGGCCAAAGCGGCAAGGTGATCCTGGACTGGAGCTGATCCGGCTCCCCGCTTCGCCAGGCAAACGGCTCCCTTGCGGGAGCCGTTTTTGTTGGCGGCGGGGTCAGTCATGCGGCGGCGCGTCGGCGGCGCGGCGGGTCTTGAAGAAGGCCATCATCTGCTTCAGGCGCAGCGCCTGGCTGTTGAGCTGATCGGCGGTGGACGACAGCTCTTCCGAGGTGGAGGCGCTCAGCTGCGTGGTCATCGACAGTTGGCACACCGCGGTGTTGATCTGCATCAGCCCCTCGCTTTGCTCTTTCGACGCCATGGTGATTTCCTGCACCAGGTCGGCGGTCTTGCGGATGGAGGGCAGCATCTGCCCCAGCAGTCCGCCGGCCTGTTCGGCCAGTGCCACGCTGTCCACCGCCAGCTTGCCGATGTCGCGCGCGGCGGTGCGGCAGTGCTCGGCCAGTTTTCTCACCTCGGCCGCCACCACGGTGAAGCCCTTGCCCTGCTTGCCGGCGTGGGCGGCTTCGATGGCGGCGTTCAGCGCCAACAGATTGGTCTGGTAGGCGATGTCGTCGATGATGTCGATCTGCCGGGCGATCTCCCGTATCGCCGACACGGTCTGGCCCACCGCCTGGCTGCCCTGGTCGGCGTCCTCGGCGGCTTTGCCCGCCATCTCGTTGGTGATGCCGGCGTTGTCGGAGTTTTGCGCCACGGTGGCGGCGATCTCCTCCACCGACGCGCTGGTTTCCTCCAGGCTGGCGGCCTGCTGCGACGCGCTCTGGCTAAGCGCCTGGGCCGAGGCCGAGACTTCTTCCGAGGTCAGGTTCAGCGATTCGGCGTTGCTCCCCAGCTCCTCGATCACGCCGGTCAGCTGGCGCACCATCTGCGCCATCGCCGCCAGCACGCTGATGTCGTCGCCGGGGCGCGGCGCGACCCGCACCGTCAGGTCGCCGGCAGCCACCCGCTTGGCGATGGCGGCCACCTCGGCCGGCTCGCCGCCCACCTGGCGGAACAGGCTGCGGCCGATATAGATGATGGCGGCGGCCAGCGCCGCCAGGCTCAGCAGCGCGGCGGCGATGAACCAGCCGCGCTCGTCGCGGTAATGGCTGCGCGATTCGGCGATCTGGTCCCGCAGCAGTCGCTCGAAGCCATCCTGGATGGCGGCGCTGGCGTTAAGCAGCTGCTCGGTCATGTCGCGGTCCTGCCCCTGCACCAGCCGGTCCACGGTTTGGCCGGACAGGCGGTCGCTCTGCCGGAAGGACGCCAGCGCGGCGCGGTAGCGGCTATCCAGCTGGCTGTGCTGCTGCAGGATGGCGTTGAGGGCTGAGCGGTCCTGGCCGCTGTCTTTTTGCAGCTGGGCCGCCTGTTCCAGCGTCTGGTCCACCGTTCGGCCTTCGGCCTGGAAGGCGTTGAAGTGGCGCTGGTAGTCGGCCGGCGCGTTGCCGCGCAGCAGGATGTCCTTCCATTCCTGCACCTGGATCTTGAAATGCAAATTGGCCAATTGCACGCTGCGGTTGATCCGGCTTTGCTGGGCGACATGGTTCAATTGCCGCTCCATGTCGCGGTTCATCGCGGAAAGCTGATAGATGCCGGCGACGACCAGCAGCAACAGGGTAGACAGGTTGATCACGCCCAGCGCGACGAGCCGGGTTTTCATGCGGATTTCATGCGCCATCTGCGGATCTCGTTTGCAGTCGGATTATCTTTGTATTTTGTATAGTCCGCTTTGCCCGCGGCGGCCGGCGCTTGACCGCCATCAGGGGCGGCGCGGGCGGCGCGTCGGATAATCTGGGCCGAGCTATGCAAGGGGAGAGACGATGATCGCGGTGATAGGCGCCGGCGTGTCCGGTTTGTCATGCGCCTGGTGGCTGCGGGCGCGTGGCGCGCCGGTACGGGTGTACGAGGCAGCGGGCCGGGTGGGCGGCAAGGTCTGGACCCGGACCGAGGGTGCTTTGTGCGAGGCCGGGCCCAATACGCTGCTGGCGGACGAGGCGCTGCTGCGCTGGTTTGAGGAGCTAGGCCTGTCGCCGGTATGGCCGGCCGGCGGCGGCAGGCCGCGCCATGTGCTGAAGGATGGGCGCTACCACCCGTTGCCGCAGAGCGTCTCGCAATGGCTGGCGGGCGGTTTTCCCGGTTGGTCCGCCAAACTGGGGGTGGCGGCGGGGCTGCTGAAATCCGGCGATCCGCGGGCAGGGGAGGAAAGCCTGGCGGCGTTTTGCCGCCGCCAGTTCGGCCGCGCGGCGCTGGATAACTTGCTGGACCCGCTGGCGGGCGGCGTCTTCGCCGGCGATCCGGATGAGCTGCTGCTGGCGGAAACCCTGCCAGAGCTGGCGGTGGCGGCCCAATCGCCGGGGCCGCTGTGGCGCGCTTTGCTGCGGCTGCGCGGCCAGCGTGCGGCGCGGCGGGTCTGCACGCTGGCCGGCGGCCTGGAAAGCTTGCCGCGTCGTCTGGCGCGCGATCTGGACATCCGGCTGAACGCGCCGGCGACGGCGCTGGCGCGCGACGGCTCGGGCTGGCGGCTGCGCGCCGGGGCGGATTGGGAGCGCTTCGATCAAGTGGTGCTGGCGCTGCCGGCCGGCGCCGCCGCCGATTTGCTGGAAGGGTCGGAACCGGCGGCGGCGACGCTGTGCCGGCAGGTGCGCTACGCGCCGCTGGCGGTGGCGTTCACGCTGGCGCGCGCCGAGGCGCTGACGCGGCCGCTGCCGGGCTTCGGCGGCCTGCATCCGCACAGCGAGGGGGCGTTGGCGCTAGGGCATTTGATGTCCAGCAATCTCTACCCGCATGTCTGCCGTCCCGGCGAGCGGCTGCTGACCAGCTTCATCGGCGGCCGGCGCCAGGCCGCGCTGCTGGAACTGGACGACGATGCGCTGCTGGCGCGGCTGAATTGGGAACTGGAGCGGCTGTTCGGACTAAAGGGGGCACCGACGCTGCAGCGCGTCGCGCGCTGGCCGCAGGCCTTGCCGCAGGGCACGGCGATACAGCGCGCGCTGCGCGCGGCGACGGCGCCGTGGGCCGAGCGGGGCTTGCATCTGTGCGCCAACTGGCTGGACGGCGCGTCGCTGCCGGATTGCCTGGACAAGGGGCGGCGGCTGGCGGCCCGCATCGCCGGCGCGGACGGCACGGCTTTGCTCCGGCGGCGCTAGGCGGTAGAATCGTCGTTTACTTCTTCTTCTACCGCCACGTTTATGCTTACCTTCCAGGAAATCATCCTCACGCTCCAGCACTACTGGAACCGCCAAGGCTGCGCGCTCTTGCAGCCGTACGATACCGAAGTGGGCGCGGGCACCTCGCATACCGCCACCTTCCTGCGCGCGCTGGGCCCGGAGCCTTGGAACGCCGCTTACGTGCAGCCCAGCCGCCGCCCCAAGGACGGCCGCTACGGCGAAAACCCGAACCGGCTGTTCCAGCATCACCAGTTCCAGGTGGTGTTGAAGCCGGCGCCGGCGAATATCCAGGAACTGTACCTGGGCTCGCTGAAGGAGTTGGGCCTGGACCCCACCCAGCAGGACATCCGCTTCGTCGAGGACGACTGGGAAAACCCGACGCTGGGCGCCTGGGGCCTGGGCTGGGAAGTGTGGCTGAACGGCATGGAAGTGACGCAGTTCACCTACTTCCAGCAAGTGGGCGGCCTGGATTGCAAGCCGGTGCTGGGCGAGATCACTTACGGCCTGGAACGCCTGGCGATGTACTTGCAGGGGGTGGAAAACGTCTACGACCTGATCTGGACCCATCTGCCGGACGGCCAGCCTGTCACCTACGGCAACGTGTTCTACCAGAACGAAGTGGAGCAGTCCCGCTACGCCTTCGAGCACAGCAATGTCGAACTGCTGTTCCGCCAGTTCAGCGATTACGAAGCCGAGGCCAAGGCGCTGCTGGAAGCCAGCTTGCCGCTGCCGGCCTATGAAATGATCCTGAAGGCGGGCCACACCTTCAACCTGCTGGATGCCCGCGGCTCCATCTCGGTGACCGAGCGCGCCACCTACATCGGCCGCATCCGCACGCTGTCGCGCGGCGTGGCGCAAGCCTATTACGACGCCCGCGAGGCGCTGGGCTTCCCGATGTGCCGCAAGGACTGACGAGGTTTTGCCGGCATTGCCTATGCTGGTAAGGCCGGCGCGGGCCGGGTTTGCCGGGGAGTGGATGATGAAAGCCTGTATTGCGATATTGCTGTGCTGCAGCCTGCCGGCCTGGGCCGAGCAGCCTGCCGACTGGGTGGTGTACCAGGACGGCAAGTCGCTGCAGCTGGCGATAGACGGCAACTCCCTGTGGCTGGGCAAGGATGGCCTGGTGCATTTCATCCACCAGGAACGCTTTGCCAGGCAACGCTACGAAAAATCGTACCGGCTGCACTTTTACATCCGCCGCACCACCGGCTACGCCGATTGCAAGCAGTACCAATACGTGTTTGTCGGGTCGGAATATTTCGATCAGAACAACAAGCACCTGTTTTCCACGATGTTCCCGGTGCCGCGCTACGCCTGGAAGTGGCAGCCGGTGAACGAGGATTCGGTCGCCCACGCCATGATGAAGGTGATTTGCGAGGCGGCCGGCGCCGCTTCCCAAAATAATTGAAACGATGACAATGAACGCAACCCTGCTGATAGAACTCCTGACCGAGGAGCTGCCGCCCAAGGCCCTGCCGCGCCTGGCCGCCAGCTTCGCCCAGACCATCACCGAAGAGCTGAAAAAGCTGCAGTTCATCGCCGCCGACGCCGAAGCGGTGGCCTACGCGTCGCCGCGCCGCCTGGCGGTGCAGCTGCCGCAAGTGCTGGCCATGCAGCCCGAGCAGCGCGTCACCCGCCAGGGGCCGGCGGTGGCCGCCGGCATGAAGGACGGTCAGCCGACTCCGGCGCTGGCCGGCTTCGCCCGCTCCTGCGGCGTGGAAGTGTCCGAGCTGGCCGTGGTCAGCAACGGCAAGCAGGATGTCTACGCTTATTCCAGCACCAAGGCCGGCGAGGCGCTGTCCGCGCTGCTGTCCGACGTGGTGGCGCTGGCGTTGAAAAAGCTGCCGGCCCCCAAGCTGATGCGCTGGGGCAATCTGGACGTGCAGTTCGTGCGCCCGGTGCACGGCCTGGTGATGCTGCACGGCGACGCCGTGGTCGATGGCGAAGTGCTGGGCCTGAAGAGCGGCCGCGTTACCCGCGGCCATCGTTTCCTGTCGCAGGGCGAGGTCAGCATCGCCGACGCCGATGGCTACGCCCGCGCCATGCATGAAGAAGGCAAGGTGATCGCCAGCTTCGCCGCCCGCCGCGAATTGATCGGCCACAAGCTGGCCGAGGCCGCCGCCAAACTGGGCGCCACCATCGCCGCGCCGGATGCGCTGTTCGACGAAGTGACCGGCCTGGTGGAATGGCCGGTGGTGATGGAAGCCGGCTTCGAGGCCGAATTCCTGCAAGTGCCGCAGGAATGCCTGATCCTCACCATGCAGCAGAACCAGAAATACTTCCCGCTGCTGGACCAGAACGGCAAGCTGATGAACCGCTTCTTGCTGGTGTCCAACATCGCGCCGCAGGATCCGTCCTTCGTCATCGGCGGCAACGAGCGCGTGCTGCGCGCCCGCCTGTCCGACGCCAAGTTCTTCTTCGAGCAAGACCAGAAGGTCCGCCTGGACAGCCGCCTGCCGCGCCTGGCCAATGTGGTGTACCACAACAAGATAGGCTCGCAACTGGAGCGCGTGGAGCGCCTGCAGAGCATCGCCGGCGCCATCGCCCATGAACTGGGGGCCGACGCCGCGCTGGCCGCCCGCGCCGCTTACCTGGCCAAGGCCGACCTGGTGTCCGACATGGTGGGCGAATTCCCCGAGCTGCAGGGCATCATGGGCATGTACTACGCCCGCCATGACGGCGAGCACGCGGAAGTGGCCGCCGCCATCGAAGGCCACTACCACCCGCGCTTCGCCGGCGACACGCTGCCGGAAGGCAAGATCGCCACCGCGGTGGCGCTGGCCGACAAGCTGGAAACCATCATCGGCATCTGGGGCATAGGCCTGATCCCGACCGGCGACAAGGACCCGTTCGCGCTGCGCCGCGCCGCGCTGGGCGTGGTGCGGATGGCGCTGGAGGCAGACCTGGACCTGAAGCGCCTGCTGGATATCGTGGCCAACGCCTTCCCGACCGGCAAGCTGTCCGCCGGCGTGGCCGACGAAGTGTTCGGCTTCATGATGGACCGCCTGAAGAACTTCCTGGCCGCCGACTGCAAGGCCGACGAGATCGACGCTGTGCTGGCGTTGTCGCCCAGCCGCCTGTCCGAGGTGCGCGCGGTGCTGGCCGCCGTGGCCCAGTTCAAGGCGCTGCCGGAGGCCGCCGCGCTGGCCGCCGCCAACAAGCGGGTGAAGAACATCCTGAAGAAGGCCGAGGGCGACATCGCCGCGGTGAACCCGGCGCTGTTCGCCGAAGACGCCGAGCGCGCGCTGTTCGACGCGGTGGAGACCCTGGCGCCGGCGGTGGACGCCAAGTTCGCCGCCCACGACTTCGCCGCCGCGCTGGCGCAGCTGTCCAGCCTGAAGGCGCCGGTCGACGCCTTCTTCGACGGCGTGATGGTGATGGCGGAGGACGCCGCGGTGCGCGCCAACCGCATCGCGCTGCTGGCGCGCCTGGCCGCGCTGTTCAACCGC
The DNA here is from genome assembly GCF_001676875.1 of Chromobacterium subtsugae. Lineage (GTDB taxonomy): Bacteria > Pseudomonadota > Gammaproteobacteria > Burkholderiales > Chromobacteriaceae > Chromobacterium > Chromobacterium subtsugae. Next base: position 166,488 of record NZ_JYKA01000003.1, read on the forward strand.
GTGGCGGACATCTCGCTGCTGGCGGAGTAAGGGCAGGGCGGAAGCCCGGCCTGGCCGGGCTTCCGCCAAACTTTCAGCTTGCGATAGCCTGAATGGCGGAAGGCCCCGGCGGGGCTTCCGCCCTACTCATTGGGGGACGCGTGAAACTAGTCATTCTCGACCGCGACGGCGTGATCAACGAAGACCGCGACGATTTCGTGAAGAACAGCGTGGAATGGGTGCCGATCGAGCACAGCCTGGAAGCCATCGCCAACCTGACCCAGTCGGGCTGGCGCGTGGTGGTGGCCACCAACCAGTCCGGCATCGCCCGCGGCCTGTTCGACGTGCACGCGCTCAACGCGATGCACGAGAAGATGCACCGGCTGGTGAACCAGGCCGGCGGCCGCATCGACGCGGTGGTGTTCTGTCCGCACGGGCCGGACCACGGCTGCGAATGCCGCAAGCCGCTGCCGGGCATGGTGCTGGAGATCGCCGAGCGCTTCAATGTCAAGCTGGAAGGCTTGCCGCTGGTGGGCGACAGCCTGCGCGACCTGGAGGCCGTCGCAGCGGTGGGCGGCCAGCCCATCCTGGTGAAGACCGGCAAGGGCGCCAAGACGATGGCGTCCGGCAAGCTGCCGGAAAGCACCCTGGTGTTCAACGACCTGTACGATGCCGCCGAGCATCTGATCAACCATCACTGAGGTAGACACTGCAAGCATGATCAGTCTATGGATACGCAATCTGCTGTACTGGCTGGTGCTGTGCGTCATCACGCCGCTGTTTTTCTGCCTGCTGCTATTGGCGGCGCCGCTGCCGCGCCGCGGCCGCCATGTGTTCGGCGTCAGCTGGGCGTTGACCCTGCTGTGGATGCTTGAGCACGTCATCGGCCTGAAGTACACGGTGGTCGGCCGCGAAAACATCCCGGACGAGCCGTCGGTGATCTGCTCCAAGCACCAGTCCGGCTGGGAGACGCTGGCGCTGCAGAAGATCTTTCCGTGGCAGGTGTACGTGGCCAAACGCGAGCTGGCCTGGATTCCGCTCTTCGGCTGGGGGCTGGTGCTGATGAATCCCATCATGATCAACCGCTCCGACCGTTCCCGCTCCAACCAGCGCTTGCTGGAGCAGGGGCTGGAGCGCAAGCGCCACAAGTTCTGGATCACGGTGTTCCCCGAGGGCACCCGCACCAAGCCGGGCGTGCCGGGCAAATACAAGCTGGGCGCGGCGCGGATGGCCAAGCAGTTCGACATGCCGCTGGTGCCGGTGGCCCACAATGCCGGCGAATTCTGGCCGCGCAACGCCTTCCTCAAGTATCCGGGCGAAGTCACCGTGGTGATCGGCCCGGCGGTGCGTCCGGCCGATGACGCCGGTCCGGAGGCGATGATGGCCGAGGCGGAAGCCTGGATAGAATCGCAGCAGCGCCTGATCGGCGGCGTCGGCCCCTTCGCCCATCCCGATGAAAAACGCCAGCGTCTGGCACCGCCTGCCTCTGCCTGACGGCGAGGTGCCGGTGCTGCTCACCCGCCGCGCGCGCAAGAGCATAGGCATCAAGGTGCACGGCGGCGTGGTGGAGCTGATCGCCGCGCCCGGCGTCAGCCAGCAGCGGCTGCACCAGGTGCTGGAGCTGCGCCGCGACTGGATAGTCGGCCACGTGCTGCGCCAGCGCAGCCAGCTGGCTGCCGGCGCCGAGCTCACTCACCTGACTCTGCTGGGCCAGCCGCTGCCGCTGCAACTGGCCGGCGGCCTGCGCAAAACGGCGCGCCGCAGCGGCGACGCGCTGCTGGTGGGCGGGGTGGCCGCCGGCGACCGCGACGGCCTGAAGGCGGTGGTGGCCAAATTCCTGAAACGCGAGGCGGCTACGCTGTTTCCCGGCCGCCTGGCCTTGCTGGCGGCGCGCTGTTCGCGCCAGCCGTCCAGCCTGCAGCTGTCGTCCGCCCGCACCCGCTGGGGCAGCTGCAGCGCCGATGGGCGGATCCGGCTGAACTGGCGCCTGATGCAGGCGCCGCTGGCGGTGGTGGACTATGTGATCGCCCATGAGTTGGCCCACTTGCTGCACATGAACCATTCCCCGGCGTTCTGGGCCGAGACCGAGCGTCTGTGCCCCGGCTGGCGCGATGCACGCCGCTGGCTGCGCCAATATGGCGGCGCCTTGTTTGCTTTTGATTGAATCATTTAGGAGATTGATTATGCGAATGCTCCATACCATGCTGCGCGTGGGGAACCTTGAGCGCTCTTTGTCGTTCTATCAGGAAGTGCTGGGCATGAAACTGCTGCGCCGTTCCGATTTTCCGGAAGGGCGCTTCACGCTGGCCTTCGTCGGCTACGGCGACGAGGCCGACCATACCGTGCTGGAACTGACGCACAACTGGGACACCGCATCCTACGAGCTGGGCAATGCCTACGGCCATATCGCCATCGAAGTGGACGACGCCTACGCCGCCTGTGACATGGCGCGCGCCAAGGGCGGCAAGGTGACGCGCGAAGCCGGCCCGATGAAGCACGGCAGCACCGTGATCGCCTTCATCGAGGACCCGGACGGCTACAAGATCGAGTTCATCCAGAAGGGCAGCCGCTAAGCCCAGGCGCCGTCCGCGGCGCATCCGGCCAGGCGGGCACCCGGAGTCTGCCTGCGCCGCTCACTACAACCGGGAACGTTCTGGCAGCATCTCGCTGCATTTTTTGCTCTTGGGCGCATGCCCGCAGGAAGGACTGATGAATCATAAATTACTTGGCATGGCGGCCTTGTCCATGACGCCCGCGCTCGCGCAGGCCGCCGATATGGACGGGGCCGCGATGGGCTTGGCCTGGGGCGTGCCGTTTGCCGGCATCCTGTTGTCGATCGCCCTGTTTCCGATGCTGGCGCCCGGCATCTGGCATCATCATTTCGGCAAGATCACCGCCGCCTGGACCGCGCTGTTCCTGGCGCCGTTCGCCGTGTCCTTCGGCCTGGGGCACGCCGCCACGCTGGTGCTGCACGCGCTGCTAACCGAATACATTCCCTTCATCGTGCTGCTGTTCGCGCTGTACACCGTGTCCGGCGGCATCCTGGTGTGGGGATCGCTGCACGGCTCGCCGCGGCTGAACACCGCGCTGCTGGCGATAGGCACCTGTCTGGCCTCCATCATGGGCACCACCGGCGCGGCGATGCTGCTGATCCGCCCCTTGCTCAAGGCCAACGAGGGCCGCAAGCGCAATGTGCACGTGGTGGTGTTCTTCATTTTCCTGGTGGCCAATGTCGGCGGCGGCCTGACTCCGCTGGGCGACCCGCCGCTGTTCCTCGGCTTTCTCAAGGGCGTGACCTTCGGCTGGACCTTCCAGCACATGCTGGCGCCGGTGGCGACCCTGGCCGCGCTGTTGCTGGCGATATTCTATTTCCTCGACCGCCATCTGTACGCCAAGGAAGCGCAGGAGGGCACGCTCAAGCCGGTGGACGCCAGCCACGACAAGCCGCTGAAGCTGTACGGCAAGCGCAATTTCTGGCTGCTGGCCGGCGTGGTGGGCGCGGTGCTGATGTCCGGCCTGTGGCAGCCCGGCATCGTCTTCGAGCTGCCCGGCGCCCACCTGGAGCTGCAGAATCTGCTGCGCGACGCCGCCTTGCTGCTGCTGGCGCTGGCCTCGCTGTGGATCACGCCCAAGCAGGTGCGGGCCGGCAACGAGTTCAACTGGCTGCCCATCCTGGAAGTGGGCAAGCTGTTCGCCGGCATCTTCATCACCATCGTGCCGGTGATCGCCATCCTGCGCGCCGGCGCGCACGGCGACCTGGCCGGCCTGGTGCAGATGGTGTCGGCGCCGGACGGCAAGCCGCTGGACGGCATGTACTTCTGGATGACCGGCATCCTGTCCAGCTTCCTGGACAACGCGCCGACCTACCTGGTGTTCTTCAACCTGGCCTCCGGCGACGCCGCCACGCTGATGGGGCCGTTGGGCAGCACGCTGCTGGCCATTTCGATGGGCGCGGTGTTCATGGGCGCCAACACCTATATCGGCAACGCGCCCAACTTCATGGTGAAGGCCATCGCCGAGCACCGCCATGTCAAGATGCCGGGCTTCTTCGGCTACATGCTGTGGTCGGGCGCCATCCTGATGCCTTGCTTCGTGCTGATGACCTGGCTGTTCTTCTGAGCGCGGTTCTTGGCGCAAAAAAAGCCCGCGGCGCGCCGCGGGCTTTTTTCATGCCGGCCGCTGGCTTATTTGGCCGGCGCGGCTGGGGTGAGCACCATCACTTCTTCCTGCGGCGCGGCGTACGTCGGCTGGCGGGCGTCGGCGTAGCCGCCGTTGTCGCGCATGGTTCCCAGCGCGCCGAATTGCTCGGTGATCTGTTCGACCACGTTATGGCCCAGCGACTTGGACACTTCGGACACGATCTTGCCGTTGTTGGGGTTGAGGACGGCGCCTTGCTCGCCGACCAGCTTGACGTCGGAGCCGGCTCCCATCGCGCTGAACGCCGCCTTCACCGCGTAGGTCTTGGTGTTTACCAGGCTGAAGTCCGCCACCAGCTGCATATTGCGCGACAAGGACACCGTGGAGGTGCCGGCGATGGGGTTGGCGTCGTCCTGCACGTCGATGTTGGAGACGGTGCCGAACAGCACGTAATCGGCGCCGCGGAACTCGCCGCGCTTGATGCGGGCGATCACGTCGAACAGCGTTTCGTTGTTCTTGGAGGGCCGATAGCCCTGGGCTTCCACCAGCTGCACGGTGCGCAGCTTCAGCAGCTCGCCCTTGATGTCGGCGTTGAAGCGGCGCATTTCGCCGCGGTCGATGCGGACCTTGGTGCCTTCCACTTCCAGATAGCGGTTGCTGCTGGAGGCGGCGGCGTAGTTGCGGTTGGCGTTGAAGCTGTCGTCGCTGGAGGCGGCGGTCAGGTGGAAGTATTCTTCCACTTTTTCTTCGTAGGCGAGATTGGCGACGGTGATTTTGAGGGCGGCGGCGCCGGCCAGCGTCGGCAGCACGAGGAGGGCCGCGGCCAGGCTTTTCAATAAGATTTTTGGCATGGAAATGTCAGTCTGCAGAAGGCCGGGCTTCCGTGGGAGGCCCGGCCGGAAAACAAGGATCAGCGGCGGGAGGTCTTGCGGATTTCCTGCTCGTCGGCCCATACCAGCTCGCCGGTTTCGTTGTCCACCAGCTCCAGGCTGAGCTTGTAGTACACGTCCTTGACGTCGCTGTTCTTCTTGACGATGGAGGAGATGCCGCCGGTCAGGCGGTAGTCGGCGCCGACCATCTTGCCTATCTTCTTGCTCTTGCTCTTGTCGTACAGGCCGGACTGGTTCTGGCGCATCAATTCCTGGGTCTGGCCTTCCATGTGGGCCACGTCGGCGACGAAGCGCACGGTGCCGGCCTTCATCAGCTGCACGCGGATCGATTTGGTGATTTCGGCGGTGTCGATGTATTCGCTGGTCTTGTTCTGCACGTCGGCCAGGGTCAGGCGCTTGCCGCGGATGACCGGCACCTGCACCAGCGAGCGGGTCATGCTTTCCGCCAGGCGCTGCAGGTCGGTGGAGCCGAATTCATTGCTGACCAGTTCCACCGCCTTGCTGTCGCCGTAGCTGACGGAGCCGTCGCCCAGCGTCGGCGAGTTGGTCTGGGCGCAGCCGGACAGGGCGGCGATGGCGAGGGCGCACAGGGCGGAGCGGGTCAGATTGCGGGCATTCATCATGGGTATCCTTGACTTGCGGAATTAACGGAAAAGATTGACGGAGTTGTCGGGGCTCTGCAGTTCCAGGCGGAAGTCGGCGGCCTGCGGCGTGGGGGCGACGGTCTGGATGGATTTGCGCTCCAGGCCCTGGAGCTGCAGCTGCTTCCAGGTTTCCTCGGCGCCGGTTTGCATGCCGCTGCCATCCAGCCATTTGAAGCGGTAGAACAGCATCTGCTGCTTGGTGGCGCTGTTGGACAGCTCGGCCTGGACGTTGAGGAAGTCGTTGCGCTTGACGACGCGTGCGGACTCCACCTTGATGTTGTCCATTTTCCCCAGCGTTTCCAGTTTGCTTTCCAGCCCGTCGGCATGGCAGAGCGGGGCCGCGGCCAGCGCGGCCAGGAGCAGACAACGACGGATGTGACGCATGTTCATGGTGTTCCTGAATTAAATGCCGGCGGTTTTCACTGCGGCTGCCGGCGGTTGCTTGCCGCCTTGGGGCGGGATGACGGTTTGTTCGAACAGGCGCAGCGGCACGATGGCGTGGCTGCCGGAGATATCCAGCTCGACCTGGCGTTCGCCGCTCGGGGTGGGCACGCTGACGCTGTAGCGGCCCGGCTTGAGGTTGACGCGGCCGATGGCGATGCGGGCGGGCAGGGTGCTCCAGGCGCGCTCGTCGGATTGCTCGGTCAGCACGGTGGCGGTGATGCCAGCGAGCGAACCCAGCGCGCCGAACTGGTCGCCCAGCTCTTTCTGCGCCAGCCCTTTGGCGACGGCGCGCACGGTGCTGCGCATGATGATGCCGGGCATCTCGTCGCGCAGCGCGCGGCGGGCCATGGCGTCGAAATTGCTGATCGGCGTCAGCGCGACCGGCTTGTCTCCCACCTGCAAGGCCAGCGGCTGGTAGCTGTGGCCGGGCATGATCACCGGGAAGGCGATCTGGGTGATGATGGGCTTGCCGTCCAGGCTGAACGGCATCGGAATGGCCAGCGAGGTGCGGGTGGGGATCAGCCCGCTTTCCACCACGAACAAGACGTCGGTGCCAGCGGCTTTCTGGGCGATGCGGCTGTTCAGGCCTTTCAGGCCTTGCTCCAGCAGCGGCATGTTGGGGCGCAGCTCGATGGCTTTGCGGTAGCCGGCGGAGGCGAGGGAGGGCTCGCGCAGCGACTCGAAGATGTAGCCGGCGAGGTAGTGGCTGAAGGCGCTCTGATAACCGTTCTTCAGGTTCAGGACTTCCGGGTCGTCCAGGGTTTCGACCGGATAGCCTTGCAGATCCTTGAAGGTGGTCTGGACGTTGTTCTCTTTCGCCTCCTCTTCCACCTTGTCGTACTCTTTTTCGTGCAGGCTGGCGATCAGCGCTTCGCGCTCGTAGGTTTTCTTGATTTCGGTGCGGGCGCCGGCGTAGTTGCCGGACAGCGCGTGATCCAGCGTCAGCATGGTGCTGAGCATCACTTTCTCATAGTCTTCGCCGTCGTAGCGCCGGACCTTGTCGTTGATCAGCAGGCTGCCGGCGGTTTCCGCCGCCTTGGATGTGGTGAGCTTGGATTCCTCTTCCCAGACGCGGATCTTTTCATCCGCCTTCAGCCAGGCGTCCACGCTGCCTTGCAGATCGCCCTTCAGCCGCAGCAACTGCCCCTTCTCCAGGTGATAGAGCAGGTCTTTGTCTTCGCTGCTGTTGTTGGCCTCGACGCTGGCCAGCGCATCGTCGATGCGGCCTTCGTTGGCGGCGGCCAGAGCGGTTTTCATTTCGCCTTGATAGCTGCGCATCGAGCCGCAGGCGCTGAGCGAGGCGGCCAGGCCGATGATGAGCACGGAATTGGCCAGTTTGGATTTGCGTTTCATCTTGTCTTTGGCTGTTGTTTTCGAGAGGGAAGATCGGCGGTCGACCCGGCAAGAAAGGCGGTTGCGGCGGCGAGGAGAGGGTTTCAGACGCGGAATTGCCGGATATCAGGCAGGCGGCGAAGCTTGCGCTCCAGAGTATTTGTCGCAGAGGTGACTTTATTTGCCAGGATAGTTCAAAAATTAATAATGTTAATTGTTAATAATTTTTAAGTCAAAAAGAATATTCTTACGTCCTGCCGAGAGCAGGCTGGCGGCGCGGCGTTTTCGCGGCATGGCGTTTCAGCTATCCTAGCAACTTTGTCCTGAACGCCTTACTGACCGACACCATGCACATCCACATCCTGGGTATCTGCGGTACCTTCATGGGCGGCATCGCCGCCATCGCCAAACAGGCCGGCCACAAGGTGACCGGCTGCGACGCCAACGTCTACCCGCCGATGAGCACCCAGCTGGAGGAGATGGGCATAGCCCTGACCCAAGGCTTCGGCGCGGAGCAGATCGAACTGAACCCGGACGTGTACGTGATCGGCAACGTGGTGACGCGCGGCAAGCCCTTGATGGAGGAAATCCTCAATCGCGGCTTGCCTTACATCTCCGGCCCGCAATGGCTGGCGGAGAACGTGCTGCAGGACAAATGGGTGCTGGCGGTGGCCGGCACTCACGGCAAGACCACCACCAGCTCCATGCTGGCGTGGATACTGGAAGACGCCGGCCTGGCTCCGGGCTTTTTGATCGGCGGCATCCCGGAGAATTTCGGCGTGTCGGCGCGCTTGCCGGGCAAGCCGGCGCTGGATCCGGCCAGCGTCAGCCCCTTTTTCGTGATCGAGGCCGACGAGTACGACACCGCCTTCTTCGACAAGCGCTCCAAGTTCGTCCATTACCGGCCGCGCACCGCCATCCTGAACAATCTGGAATTCGACCACGCCGACATTTTCGCCGACCTGGCCGCGATCGAAACCCAATTCCACCACCTGGTGCGCACCATTCCCGGCAACGGCCGCATCGTCAGCAACGGCCGCGAGGCCAATCTGGAGCGCGTGCTGGAGCGCGGCTGCTGGACGCCGGTGGAGCGCTTCGGCGCGGACGCCGGTTGGCAGCTGGGCGAGCTGCATGAGGACGGCGGTTTCGATGTGCTGCTTAACGGCCAGATGCAGGGCACGGTGCGTTGGGGACTAATGGGCGAGCACAACCGCCTGAACGCCGTCGCCGCCATCGCCGCCGCCCGCCATGCCGGCGTGGCGGTGAAAGATGCGATAGACGCCTTGTCGCGTTTCGCCAACGTCAAGCGCCGGATGGAAGTGAAGGGCGTGGCGGGCGGTGTAACCGTTTACGACGACTTCGCCCACCATCCGACCGCCATCGCCACCACGCTGGAAGGCCTGCGCCGCAAGGTGGGCCAGGCGCGCATCCTGGCGGTGCTGGAGCCGCGCTCCAACACCATGAAGCTGGGCACGATGAAAGACGCGCTGCCGGGTTCGCTGGCGCTGGCCGACCAGGTGTTCTGCTCGGCTGCGGGCCTCAACTGGAATCCGGGCGAGGCGCTGGAGGCGATGGGCGCCAAGGCGCAAACCTTCACCGACTTCGATGCGCTGATCGACGCCATCGTCGCCGCGGCCCGGCCGGGCGACCATGTGCTGGTGATGAGCAACGGCGGTTTCGGCGGCATCCACCAGAAGCTGCTGGACCGGCTGGCCTAAGCCATCTTCACGTAAAAAAACCGCCCGGGCGACGCCGCCGGGCGGTTTTTTTGCGCGCGCCGCCGTTCAGGGCAGCTTGATGATGTAGTTGGCGCCGCCTTCGCGCGCTTTTCCCTGCGCCTGCTGCAGCCGCTCCAGCATCGGGGCGGGGCTGGTTTCGGTCGGGCGCAGCGCGCTCAGGCCGACGCAGGCCGCGGCCTGGTGTTCCGCGCCCTGATAGACGAAGGTGAGCTGGCGCAACGACTTGATCAGCCGCCGGCCCATTTCATTGGCGCCGCTCATCGGCGTGTTGGGCAGCAGGATGATGAAGGCGTTGGCGCTGCGGCGCGCCACCAGGTCGCTGTCGCGGGCGTTTTGCAGGCACAGGCTGCCGGCCAGTCGGATCAGATGGGCGTAGGCCGAACCGTCGTCCTGGTCGGGCACCATTTCCGGCGCGTTGACCAGTTCCAGCGTCAAGCCCGACAGCGGGCCGCCATAGCGGCGGGCGCGGCTGGTTTCGGCGTTGGCGACGGCCAGCAGCCGGTGCATGCCGGCGACGCCGGTCAGCTTGTCCTCGTCGTCGGTTTGGCCGCCTTCTTCCTTCAGTGTCTTGACAATGCTCAGCGAGCGCTCCACCAGCTGGCGTTCAAAGTCCAGCAGCTGCCCCATCACCTTGGCCTCGGTGCGGTCGGAAAAGCTGAATACCAGCATCGGGCGGTCGTTGAGGCTCACCTTGCGCACCGACAGCTGCGCTTCGAAATCGCGGCCGCTGGCGGTGCGCAGCTGCATGCCGCGGTTGTAGATCATGTTGTCGCTGCCCAGCTCGGCGCGGATGCCGGCTGCCAGTTCCGGATCCTGGATGAAGTCGAAGATGGAGCGGTCCAGCAGTTCGTCGTGGGGACAGGCGAGCAGGATGCAGGCCAACTGGTTGGCGGATGCGATGCGGCCATCGTCCGGAGACGCCACGATCAGGCAACCCTGGACGGTGTCGATGAAAGGCTGGAGCGCCTGGAACGTAACCATGACTTCAACTCCTGTGGCGGACGAGGAGGGTTTTTCGCGCAGGGCGCCCGTTGGGCATTACGTGCTTTTACTTAATCTTATTCCTAGTTGGCACAGATTTCACGGTCAGGTGTTCATGCTGAATGGAAATTTTCCATGTCGTTCGGGTAATGTGCCAAGGTCGGGCCTTAATTTGGTAGATACCACCCGCAATCGTGTTACATTTTGAAACGTATCGCAGGATCTGCGATGAGGACCGGCGCGTTTCGCCACCCCAGAAACGCCGGTAGCCGCCGTTGAACCGACGGCCTCCTCTCCCGGCTCCGTCTTCCCGAGTCCCTGCCTGCCGGCAACGCGCCGCGGGAGGAGAGGACGCCATCAGACATCCGCGCCAGGCTGCAAACCGGCCGGGACGGATATCGGCACCCAAGCTTTTCCCGCTCGGACGGAACGCGTTTTCGCGCGCCGCGGGCGCGGCATGCGCTTTCAAAAAACCAATACGACAAAGAAGTGACAGGACATGGCTAGATCTCAATGGGGCTCGCGCCTCGGTTTCATTCTCGCGGCGGCCGGCTCCGCCATCGGGCTGGGCGCCATCTGGAAGTTTCCCTACGTGGCCGCCACCAACGGCGGCGGCGCGTTTTTGTTCATCTACCTCGGCATCTGCCTGACGCTGGGGCTGGTGCTGATGCTGGCGGAAATGGCGCTGGGACGCGCCACCGGCGCCGGCGCGGTCGGCGCTTTCCGCAAGGTGGCCGGCGGCTTCTGGCCGGTGATCGGCTATATGGGCGTGCTGGTGTGCTTTTTGATTTTGTCGTTCTACAGCGTGGTAGGCGGTTGGACCATCGCCTACATCGTCAAGTCGCTGCAGGGCGGCATCATGACATCCGACCCCAAGGCGCTAGGCGCCATTTTCAACGGCTTCATCAGCGATCCGGCGCAGCCGCTGCTGTATCACGGCGGCTTCGCGCTGCTGACGCTGGCGGTGGTGGCCGGCGGCGTGCAGAAGGGCATCGAGGCGCTGTCCAAGCTGCTGATGCCGGCGCTGTTCGCGCTGATGCTGGTGCTGATCGCGCGCGGGCTGACGCTGCCGGGCGCGCTGGAGGGCGTCGGCTACTTCGTCGCGCCGGACTTCTCCAAGGCGAGCGCCGCCATGCTGGTGGACGCGCTGGGGCTGGCCTTCTTCTCGCTGTCGCTGGGCCTGGGCATCATGATCACCTACGGCTCCTATGTCGGCCGCGAATCCAAGCTGCTGGGTTCGGCGCTGTGGGTGATCCTGCTGACGGTGGCGACCTGCTTCCTGGCCGGCCTGATGGTGCTGCCGGCGGTGTTCGCCTTCGGCTTCGACCCGTCCGCCGGTCCCGGCCTCACTTTCATCACCATGCCGGCGGTGTTCGCCCACCTGCCGCTGGGGCAATTGTTCGCGGTGCTGTTCTTCTGCCTGCTGCTGCTGGCGGCGCTGACGTCCTCCGTTTCGCTGCTGGAGGTGGTGACCAGCTTCGCCATCGACGAATGGGGCATGTCGCGCCGCGCCGCCGCCTGGCTGATGGCCGCCGGCATCTTCCTGCTGGGCATTCCGGCTTCGCTGTCGCTGGGCGTGTGGGGCGATTACCAGCTGGGCGGGATGAATTTCTTCGATCTGCTGGATTTCGTCACCTCCAAGCTGCTGATGCCGGCCGGAGAATTGTTGCTGGCGCTGTTCGTCGGCTGGAAGGCCTGGCCGGTGGTGAAGGCCGAGCTGTCGTCCGGCCGCTCGCCGCGGGCGATGCAGTGCATGCGCGGCTTCTGCATGGCGCTGGCGCCGCTGCTGATAGGCTGGATCATGGCGGCTGGCATCTAAGCGGATAGGTGGAAAAGGGACAACGGGAGGCGCGAGCCTCCCGTTTTGCTATGGTTCAGACTGTGCGAACCCGGCGGAGCGGCGAAATGCGGTGGATGGGGCTGTTGCTGTTCGGCCTGCTGGCCGGCGCGCCTCGCGCGGAAACATTGCAGGTGCTGACCACCCAGATTCCCGGGGTGATCGCGCTGGCGGCCGACGGCGTCACCATGGAGGGCACCGGCATCGACCTGATGCGCGAGGTGGGGCGCCGCGCCGGCGTCGATTTCCGCTTCGCCGCCTATCCGCAGGCGCGGGCCCGGCTGCTGGTGGAGCAGCAGGTCGACGCCTGCTCGCCGATGGCGCGGCTGCCGGAACTGGGCGAGCGTTACAAGTGGACCGCCACGCTGCTGCCGATGCGGCTGGTGCTGCTGGCGCGCGATGGTGACGCCCGCCGGCTGCGCAGCCTGGATGAGGCGCGCGGTTTGCGGATAGGCGCGATGCGCGGCACCATGGCGGCGGCGCGGCTGAGGGCGCGCGGGCTGGCGCCGGAGGAGAGCGCCGATTATTTCGGCGGGCTGGAGAAGCTGCAATTGGGCCGGCTGGACCTGTGGGCGATGCTGGACGTCGGCGTGGCGTCGCTGGCGCGGCGGCTGGGCATGCCGCAGCCGCGGGTGGCGCTGGTGCTGGACACGCTGGATGTGGCCTTGGCCTGCAACCGCAAGCTGGATGACGCGGTGCTGGCGCGCTTGGACCGCGCCATCGCCTCCATGCATCAGGACGGCAGCATCAATCATTTCGACCTGCGTTGAGCCGGCGCATGCCAAACGCGCCCGGGCTGGGCTACACTGCCGCTTTGCCCGTTTTGCGAGACCGCCTTGAAAGTCCGTCTGACACTGTTATCCGGCTGCCTGCTGCTGGCCGCTTGCGCCACGCCGCCGAATCCCGCCTCCGCTCCCGCTCCCATCGTCGCGCCGGTTCCGGAAGAGCCGGCCTCCGCGCCGGCGGTGGAAACACTGCCGCAAACGCCGCCGCCGGCCTCGGCGCCAGTGCAGGTGCCGTCGCTGCCCATCGCCCGGCCGGTGCAGCCGCCCGCCGTCATTTCCGACAGCCAGGGCCGCGCTTTGCTGGACCGGCTGCTGCCGCCGGGCATCCCCGACCGCAAGGGCTGGAGCAATGACGTGATGGGCGCGTTCAGCCATCTGAAGATTCCGTACACGCCGCAGTTCTTCTGCGCGGTGCTGGCGGTGGCGGAGCAGGAGTCCGGCTTCAGCTCCGATCCGGTGGTGCCGAATCTGTCCAAGATCGTTTGGGGCGAGATTGACCAGCGCCGGCAGAAATACCTGATACCGTCTTTCGTGGTGGACGCGGCGATGAGCAAGAAATCGCCCGACGGCCGTACCTACAAGCAGCGGGTGGACGCGCTGCGCACCAAGCGCGAAATGAACGCGCTGTATGAAGACATGGTGCGCGAGCTGCCGTTCGGCCAGACCATCTTCGAGCACAAGAACCCGATCCGCGACGGCGGGCCGATGCAGGTCAGCGTCGCCTTCGCCGAAACCCACGTCCGCGCCTGGCCGTATCCGTACAACTATTCCAGCCTGCGCGACGAAGTGTTCACCCGCCGCGGCAGCGTCTACTTCGGCACCGCCATCCTGCTGCAATACCCGGCGCCGTATCATGAAATGGTGTACCGTTTCGCCGACTACAACGCCGGCCGCTACGCCAGCCGCAACGCCGCCTTCCAGCAGGCGGTGGCCCGCCTGTCCGGCCGCAAGCTGGCGCTGGACGGCGACATCATGCTGTATTCCGACAAGATGAACCGCGTGCTGTCCGGCGCGGTCAGCGACACCCAGCGCGCGCTGCAGTCCATCGCCGGCCGGCTGGGGATGAGCAATGCGGAAATGCAGCGCGATCTGCAGCAGGAGAAGCTGTCCGGCTTCGGCCAGAGCCAGCTGTACCAGAAGGTGTTCGCGCTGGCCGGCCCCAAGGCCCCGCGCGAGATCATTCCGCAGATCGTGCTGGTCAGCCCCAAGTTCACCCACAAGCTCACCACCGAGTGGTTCGCGCGCCGCGTCGACGGCCGCTACCAGCGCTGCCTGCAGCGGGGAGGCTGAGCCCCGCCGGCTTGAGTCCGCACCGATAGCGCCTATAGTGATTGCAGCGGCGCCGCGGCGGGAAACCGCGCGGCGCCGGTTCGCATCCGGACGGCGGCCGTTTCCTGGCCGTCGTCTCGCGTTTTTCGGAACGGGAGGCAGGCATGAAGGTTTCCATCAACGGCAAGGAGGTGGAGCTGGGCTCCTCTCCGGACACGCCCATCCTGTGGGCATTGCGCGACGAACTGGGCCTGACCGGCACCAAGTTCGGCTGCGGCGCGGCGCTGTGCGGCGCCTGTACGGTGCTGAAGAATGGCCTGGCGATACGCGCCTGCGTGACGCCCATCTCCACGCTGGCCGCCGATGACAGCATCACCACCATAGAAGGCAACGCCGGCAAGGTGGCGCAGGCGGTGAAGCAGGCCTGGCACGATCTGGACGTGGTGCAATGCGGCTTCTGCCAGAGCGGCCAGGTGCTGGCCGCCACCGCCTTGCTCAGCGCCAACCCCCATCCCAGCGACCGCGACATCGACCTGGCCCTCAGCGGCAATCTGTGCCGCTGCGGCACCTATCCCCGCATCCGCGCGGCGATCCACGCCGCCGCCAAACTGTTATAGGAGGCCGAGATGAGCGTAAGCGGAATCTCCCGCCGCGCCTTTCTCAAGGCCGGCGGCATGGTGGGCGGCGCCTTGTGCCTGGGTTTCGTGCTGCCGAACGGCGGGCTGGCGCGGGCGGCCGGCGCGGGCGGCGCCATCCCGACGCCGAATGCCTTCGTCCGCATCGAGAAGGACGGCGGCGTCACCATCGTCAGCAACAAGTCGGAAATGGGGCAGGGCATCTACACCTCGCTGGCGATGCTGATCGCCGAGGAGCTGGAGTGCGACTGGAGCCGGATCCAGGTGGTGTCGGCGCCGGCGGCGCCCATCTACGTCCATACCGCCTTCCATATCCAGATCACCGGCGGCAGCACCAGCACGCTGTCCAGCTACGACCAGTACCGCAAGATAGGCGCCGCCGCGCGCGACATGCTGATAGCCGCCGCCGCCCAGCGCTGGCGCGTGCCTGCCGCGCAATGCCGCGCCGAAAACAGCCGGGTGTTCAATAACGCCAACGGCGCCAGCCTGGGCTACGGCGAGCTGACCGAGGCCGCCGGCAAGCTGCCGGTGCCGGACACGGTGGCGCTGAAGCCGCGCCATCGCTGGAAGCTGCTGGGCACCCGCGTGCATCGGGTGGACGGCGGCGAGAAGCTGGACGGCCGCGCGCAGTTCGCGATGGATGTCCGCCTGCCCGGCATGCTGACGGCGCTGGTCAAGCGCTGCCCCAGCTACGGCGGCAAGCCCAAGGGCTTCAATGCCGACGCGGCCAGGGCGGTGCCCGGCGTCAAGGCCGTGTTCGCGATCAGCAACGGCGTCGCGGTGCTGGCCGATGGCTTCTGGCCGGCCAAGAAGGCGCGCGACCTGCTGGAAGTTGAGTGGGACCGCGGCGCCAACGCCAGCCTGGATTCGGCCCGGCTGCGCGCCCACTACCGCGAACTGGCGTCGCGGCCCGGCCAGCATTACCGCGGCGTCGGCGACGCCGATTCCGCATTGGCCGGCGCGGCCAAGCAACTGGAGGCCTGGTACGAGGCGCCGTATCTGTCGCATTCGCCGATGGAGCCGCTCAATTGCGTGGTCTGGCTGAAGCCGGGCAGCTGCGAAATCTGGAGCGGCACCCAGTCGCAGACCATAGACGCCGGCATGGCGGCGGCGATGACCGGGCTGAAGCCGGAGCAGGTTTCGCTGCATACCACCTTTCTTGGCGGCGGTTTCGGCCGGCGCGCGGTGCCGGTGGGATCCGATTGGCTGAGAGAGGCGCTGGAAGTGGCCAAGCAACATGGTCAGGATCTGCCGGTGCGGCTGATGTGGACCCGCGACGACGATCTGGCCGGCGCCTATTACCGGCCGATGTGGCTGGACCGCGTGCGCGGCGGCATAGCCGCGGACGGCAAGCCGGCCGCCTGGCTGCAGACCGGCGTCGGCCAGTCCATTCTGGCCGGCACGCCGTTCGCGCCGATGATGGTGAAGAACGGCATCGACGCGGTATCGGTGGAGGGCACCGACGACATGCCCTACGCGCTGCCGGCGCTGGCGCTGGACCTGCATACGCCGGAGATTCCGCTGCCGGTGCTGTGGTGGCGCTCGGTCGGCCATTCGCACAGCGCCTTCGCCAAGGAAAGCTTCATCGACGAGCTGGCGCGGCTGGCGCGCCGCGACCCGGTGGCCTACCGGCTGGCGCTGATGGACAAGGCGCCGCGCGAGCAGGCGGTGCTGCGCGAGGCGGCGCGGATGGCCGGCTGGGGCCGCAAGCTGCCCAAGGGCCACGGCCTGGGGGCGGCGGTGCATGCCTCCTTCGGCAGCCATGTTGCCCAGGTGGTGGAGGTGGCGGTGAAGGGCAAGGAATTGAAAGTGCTGCATGTCTGGTGCGCGGTGGATTGCGGGGTTGTGGTCAATCCCGACCAGGTGGCCGCGCAGATGGAGGGCGGCATCATGTTCGGCCTGTCGGCGGCGCTGTTCGGCGCAATCACCTTCAAGGACGGCGAAGTCGAGCAGAAAAACTTCGACGGCTACCAGATCGTCAGGATGTTCCAGGCGCCGAAGGTGGATGTCTCCATCGTCGCCAGCGACGAAGCGCCGGGCGGCACCGGCGAGCCGGCGGTGCCGCTGGTGGCGCCGGCGCTGGCCAACGCCGTCCACGCGGCGTCGGGCAAGCGGCGGCGCGAGCTGCCGCTGATCCGCCACGGCTATCAGATGGTATGAGGAGGCGGCCATGAGAAAAACCATGATCCTGGGCTGGGCGCTGGCGGCCGCTTTGCCGGCAGCCTGGGCGGGCGGCGACCCGTCGGCGTCGCTGCGGGCCTATGGCGAAGTGGCCAAGGTGCTGCAGTCGCCGCGCTGCATGAACTGCCACACCGTCACCGACTTTCCGCGCCAGGGCGACGACCGCCATCCGCACGCGCAGCTGATCCGGCGCGGGCCGGACAATATGGGCGCGCCGTCGCTGATGTGCATGGCCTGCCACCAGGCGGCCAACTCCGCCGACGGCCTGGTGCCGGGCGCGCCCAACTGGCATCTGGCGCCGCTGGCGATGGGCTGGGAAGGCCTGAGCGGCGGGCAGATCTGCCGGCGGCTGCTGGACAAGACGCGCAACGGCAACCGCGACGTTCCGGCGCTGGTGGCGCACATGACCGCCGATCCGCTGGTGCAATGGGCATGGAAGCCCGGCGCCGGCCGCGCGACGCCGCCCCTGTCGCAGCAGGACTTCCATGCGGCGGTGCGGCGTTGGGCGGACAGCGGCGCTTATTGCCCGCGCTGAGGCCGCCATGCAAGGCAATGTCGAGGAAGTGCTGAGCCAGGCGCTGTCCTGGCTGGAGTCCGGCCGGCGCGCCGCTTTGGTGACGGTGCTGTCCACCTTCGGCGGCAGCCCCAGGCCGCCGGGGGCGATGGCGCTGATCCGCGACGACGGCGCGGTGTTCGGCTCGGTGTCCGGCGGCTGCGTCGAGGATGACCTGGGGCGGGAGATCGTCGCCGGCGGCTTTTTCGGCCGGGAGACGGCGGTGCGGGTGCGCAGCTTCGGCGTCAGCGTCGAGGAGCGCCAGCGCTACCGGCTGCCCTGCGGCAACAGCCTGCGGGTGGCGGTGGAGCCGGCGCCGGACGCGGGCCAGCTGCGCCTGTTGCTGGACGCGGTGCGCGCGCAGCGCTGCCTGTGGCGGACGGTGCGCTACCGCGACGGCGCGGCAGCGTTGTCCGACGCCGGCCCGCCGGGCGAGTTCGCCGAGGACGAACAAGGCTTCGGCGTGTTGCACGGACCGCGCTGGCGGCTGCTGATCATCGGCGCGTCGGAGCTGGGCGCCTATCTGGCGCAGATCGCGGTGACGCTGGATTACGCGGTGACGGTGTGCGATCCGCGCAGCGAATACAGCCAAGGCTGGAGCCTGTCCGGCGCGCGTCTGTCCGGCGAGATGCCGGACGACCTGGTGCTGGCTTTCGGCTGCGACAGCCGCACCGCGGTGGTGGCGGTCACGCATGATCCCAAGCTGGATGACCTGGCGTTGATGGAGGCGCTCAGGCTGCCCTGCCATTACGTCGGCGCGCTGGGTTCTGCCGCCACCACCCTGAAGCGCAAGGCGCGGCTGGCCGAGCACTTCGGCCTGTCGCCGGCGCAGCTGGAGCGGCTGCACGGCCCGGTGGGGCTGGCTATAGGCTCGCGCACGCCGGCCGAGATCGCCGTCTCCATCGCCGCCGACCTGATCGCCAGCCGCAGCGAGCGCGCGCGGCCGGGCGTCGCCGGCGCGGCGCGGACTTGCCGCGCATGATAGCCGGGGCCATGCTGGCGGCCGGAGCGGGGCGGCGCTTCGGCGGCGACAAGCGGCAGGCCGCGCTGCCGGATGGCCGCACGCTGCTGGAAGCCAGCCTGCAGGCTTTCGTCGGCCAGGTGGACGTATTGGCGGTGGCGCTGCCGGAGGACGACGCCTTCGGCGCCGCGCTGTGCCGCCAGTTGGGCGCGACGCCGCTGGCCTGCCGGCTCAATCGCGCCGGCCTTGGCCATTCGCTGGCCTGCGCCGCCGCCTGGGCGCTGGCGCTGCCGCAATGCCGCGGCCTGGTGCTGGGCCTGGCGGACATGCCGCTGGTGCGGCCGCACACCGTCAGCCAGGTGGCGGCGGCGCTGTGGCACGGCCGGCCGGTGCTGCCCTGCTACCTGGGCCAGGCCGGCCATCCGCGCGGCCTGCCCGGCGCGTGCCTGCCGGCTTTGCTCGATCTGTCCGGAGACATCGGCGCGCGCGACGCGCTGGACTGGAGCCAGGCGTTGCGGCTGGAGCTGGACGACGCCGGCGTGCTGCTGGATATCGATACGCCGGAGGATCTGCTCCGGCTGGGCTGATCCGCGCGGTTTGGCGCGCGCCGCGCCGTCTTTCCTATAGTGAAGTGTTCTTGCGCGTCGGGGGTGAGCATGCGAGTGCGCTTTACGGTTGCCCACAAGCTGGTGTTGCTGATCGCGCCGCTGGTGCTGGCCTTGTTTTTCGTGGCGATCGGCTATGCCTGGAACCAGCGCCAGCTGCTGCAGGCGCTGAATCGCGACCAGACGCTGACGGAAAACATCGCGATGGTCGGCGAGCTGATCCAGTCGCTGCAGGACGAGCGCGGCTTGAGCTACGGCTACCTGAACCGGCACCAGGCCTTGCCGGCGCAGCTGGGACGGGCGCGCGACGGGGCCTCCGCCGCCTTGCAGAAGCTGCTGCGCCAGCCGCAGGCAGAGCTGTCTGATGCGCTGCGCCATTACCTGGAAACCAGCGCGCCGCGGCCGGAACAACTGGCGCAGCTGCGGCGCGATGTCGACAACCGCCATATTTCGCCCGACCCCGCCTTCAACCGCTATTCCGACATGATCGAGCAGCTGTCCCGCATCATCACCCTGTTCAACGCCCAGACCCAGGACGTACAGGCGCTGATCTTGCAGTGGTCGGCGGTGAATTGCCAGAAGGAGTACACCGGCCGCACCCGCGGGCTGATCACCGGCGTGCTGACGGTGGGCAGCTTCACCATCACCAATTTCCGCCAGGTGAGCGGGGTGGTGTCGCAGGAAGAACTGTGCCGGACGCAATATCGGCAGTACGGCGGCGACGACGCGCTGCTGCGCAACGCCATGATGCGCAGCCGCCAGTTCGAGTCGGCGCGCGACGCGGTGCTGGCGCGCGGCGCCGGCGCGATGCAGAGCGCGACGCCGGAGGAGTGGTTCGCCGCGGCCAGCCAGCGGGTGGCGTCGCTGTACCAGGTGCAGCAGGACCTGCTGCAGCAGATCCGGCAGCGGGTGGAGGGCCAGGCGCATAGCGCGCGCCTGCATGGCTATCTGGTGCTGCTGGGTCTGCTGTTCCTGTTGCTGCCCATCGCGCTGGCAGTGCTGGTGGGGCGCAACATCATCCGCACGCTGGGCGCCGAGCCCGACGAGGTGGCGCAGGGCATGCGCGAATTGTCGGCCGGGCGGCTGGATTTCTTTCTGCCGCTGGCGGCCGGCGACGACCACAGCCTGGCCGCGCACATCCGCCAGATGGGCGACCGGCTGTCGGGGGTGATCCTGCAGGTGAAGCAGGACGCGGATGCGGTGGCCAACGCGTCCACCGAGCTGAATTCGGCTTCGCAGGGCTTGTCGCAGGGCGCGGCGCGCGCGTCGGTCGACGTGGAGGGCGCCAGCAGCGCGGTGGACGAGATCGCGCGCAGCATGGCCGAGATGGCCGGCGACGCCAACCGGGCCGGCGGCATGGCCGATACCGCGACCGGGCAGGCGGCGGACGGCAACCAGGTGGTGCAGCAGACCATCGCGGCGATGCGGGAGATCGCGCGCCGCACCACCATCATCGACGACATTGCCTACCAGACCAATCTATTGGCGCTGAACGCGGCGATAGAGGCGGCGCGGGCCGGCGAGCACGGCAGGGGCTTCGCGGTGGTGGCCGACGAGGTGCGCAAGCTGGCGAAGCGCAGCCAGGCGGCGGCCAAGGAGATCGACCAGGTGGCGAACCGCAGCGTGCAGCTGGCGGAGAGCGCCGGCCGGCAGCTGAGCGACATCGTCGACTCCAGCCAGCGGACGCTGGAATTGGTGCGCGGCATCTCGCAGGAAGCCACGGTGCAGTCGCAGCGGGTGGGCGGCATCAACGAGGCGATGCAAAGGCTGAACCAGCTGTCGCAGGGCAACGCCGCGGCCAGCGAGGAATTGTCGGCGGCGGCGCAGGAAGTGGCGATGCGCGCGGACAGCCTGCGCCGGCAGATGCAGTATTTCCAGCAGGGCGACGACGACAAGCCGGCCTAGCCTCGGCGCGCGCCCGCCTATGGAAAACCCGGCCGCCTGGCCGGGTTTCGTTTTGCGCGCGCCGCGGTTTTCAACGCACTTCGCGGATGTCTTCGCGCGAGATGCGCAGCCGCACCTCGGTGCCGCTGGCCAGCAGGTCGCCGGCGTTGCGGTTGAGACGGTCCACCTGCAGCGTGGCGCCGCGGGACTCCACCTGGTAGCGGATGATGTTGCCCAATAGCTGGTGTTGGCGGATCACCGCCGGCAGCGTGTCGGCGCCGGCCTCGCCGGCATCGGCCAGCTGGATGGATTCCGGACGTATCGCCAGATGGCCCTGGATGTCCAGGCCCAGCAGCGCCTGGCTTTGCTGCGCGGACAGCAGGTTGTAGTTGCCCATGAAGCGGGCGACGAACTCGGTGGCCGGCTGGGTGTAGATGGTTTCCGCCGCGCCTTCTTGCTCCACCTTGCCCTGGTTCATCACGAAGATGCGGTCCGACATCGTCAGCGCTTCTTCCTGGTCATGGGTGACGAAGACGGTGGTCAGGCCCAGGCGGCGCTGGATGTCGCGGATCTGCTCGCGCAGGTTTTTGCGGATGCGGGCATCCAGCGCCGACAAGGGCTCGTCCAGCAGCAGCACGCGCGGCTCCACCACCAGCGCGCGAGCCAGGGCCACGCGCTGGCGCTGGCCGCCGGACAGTTGGTGCGGAAAGTGTTTCTCGCGGCCGTTCAGCTCCACCAGCGCGATCACCTCGCCGACTTTGCGGCGGATCTCGTCGGCGCCGCGCTTCTGCATCTTCAGGCCGAAGGCGATGTTGTCGGCCACGTTCATATTGGGAAACAGCGCGTAGCTCTGGAACACCATGCCGATGCCGCGCTTCTGCGGCGACTGGTGGGTGATGTCGTCGCCGGCCAGGCGGATGGCGCCGCCGCTGGGTGTTTCGAAGCCGGCGATCATGCGCAGCACCGTGGTCTTGCCGCAGCCGGACGGCCCGAGGAAGGTGACGAACTCGCCGGCCTCCACCTTCATGTTGAAGTCGTGGACCACGGCCTGCTGGCCGAAGCGCTTGTTCAGATGGTCGATTTGCAGAAATGCCATGATGCTTTCCGTTTCCAATTCAGTGTTCATCGGCGCCGAGGGCGGCGCGGTTGCGGCTGACCACCTGCATCAGGCCCATCGCCGCCCAGGTGACCAGGAAGGCGATGATGGCCAGCGCGGCCGGCTCGTAGGCGCGGTTGGCGCCGATCAATTGCAGATAGGGGCCGAAGGCCGGGCGCGCCAGCAGGCTGGCCAGCGTGAACTCGCCGATGACGATGGCGAAGGTCAGGAAGGCGCCGGACAGGATGGCGGTTTTCAGGTTGGGGAAGATCACCAGCCTGAGGATGTCGAACCAGCCACTGCCGAGGCTCTGCGCCGCCTCGGTCAGCGAGCGCACGTCTATCGCCGACAAGCCGGTGTCGACCGAGCGGTACAGATAGGGCAGGGCCAGCGTCACGTAGCCGAACACCAACAGCAGGTCGGTGCCGCGCTCGTTGCCGGTCAGCGGCAGCCAGCCGCCGCTGCCGTACAGGCGCAGGTAGCCGAATACCAGCACGATGGCCGGGATCACCAGCGGCAGCAGGGTGAGAAACTCGATCAGCGGCCGCAGCCGCGGCAGCTTCAGCTGCACCCAGAAGGCGGTGGGCACCACCAGCAGGATGCCGGCCAGGATGGTCAGCAACGCCAGCAGCGCGGAATAGCCGAAGCTGGCCTGGAAGCCGGGGTCGCTCAGCACCACCTTGTAGGCTTCGAAGCTATAGCCTTCGCGTTTCATCTTCAGGCTGAATTCGAAGGTGGCGATCAAGGGCAGCAGGAAGTAGCCGCTGCCGAGCAAAATGGCGATCCAGGCGCCCAGGCGCGAAGTGGCGGCGGTTTTCATGCGGCCTCCCGGTGGCTGCGCTTGCGCAGCCAGATGTAGCCGGCGTTGGCGCTGCCGGTGATCAGAACCATGCCCAACGCCAGCGCGTAGCCCAGGTTCTGGTCGTGCAGCACGTCGCCGTGGATTTGCGCGTACAGCAGAATGGTCACGATATTCAATGAGCTGCCGGTCAGCGCGTAGGCGGTGGCCACCGCGCCGAAGGCGTTGGCGAACAGCAGCAGCGCGGCGCCGGCCAGGCTGGGCCACAGCACCGGCAGCGCGATGTGGCGCCAGTAGGCGAAGCCGGAGCCGCCCAGGCTTTCGCAGGCTTCGCGCCATTCATCCTTCAGGCCCTCCACCGCCGGAGCGATGATCAGCACCATCAAGGGCACCTGGAAATACAGGTAAGTGAGGGTGAGGCCGGCGAAGCTGAGAATGGAAAAGCCGCTGCCGTACAGGTCGAAGTCCAGGTATTTGCGCAACAGCATGGTCATCAGCCCCATCCGGCCCAGCGTGGACAGGAAGGCGAAGGCGAGCGGAATGCCGGCGAAGTTGGACGCCACGCCTGAGAAGGTGGTCAGCGTCGGGCGGATCCAGGCGGGCAGGCCGCCGCGTATCGCCGCCAGCGCCAGCGCGAGGCCGAGCAGGGTGCCCAGTATGGCCGAGGCCGCGCTGATTTCCAGGCTGATCTGGTAGGCGCTGAGGATATTCGGTTCGAACAGGCGGATGATATTGCCCAGCGTGAAGTCGCCCTGCGCGTCCTGGAAAGCGCCCACCATCAGCAAGGCGGTGGGCAGGATCAGGAACAGCAGCGCGAACAGCAGGAAGGGGGCGACGCCCAGCCAGGACAGGATGGATCCGCGTTGCGGTTTGCCGCTGGAGAGTCTGCTGCCGGGAGGGGACATGGTGTCGGATGATGCGGACATCGATATGGTTTCTCTTGCCAGGTAAAAAGGCCGCCTTCGGCGGCCCGGTGCGATATGGCTACGCCAGGTTTACTTGACGCTGCTGCCCACCACGCTGTCCCACTGCTTGGTGATGCCGGCCTTGTAGCTTTCCTGCTGCTCGATGGTCGGGAACACGGCCTTCTTGTAGGCGGCGGCGTCCGG
The DNA here is from genome assembly GCF_001676875.1 of Chromobacterium subtsugae. GTDB lineage: Bacteria > Pseudomonadota > Gammaproteobacteria > Burkholderiales > Chromobacteriaceae > Chromobacterium > Chromobacterium subtsugae. The sequence continues at coordinate 190,348 of NZ_JYKA01000003.1, forward strand.
CAGCTTGCCGATCAGATCGGCCGGAATCTTCTTCCGGGCGGTCAGGTCGTTGAAGCGGATCGGGTGGCAGTAGCCCTTCAGCCAGGCCACCTGGCCTTCGTCGGAGTAAAGGTATTCCATCCACAGCTTGGCGGCGTTCGGGTGCGGCGCGTAGGCGTTGATGCCCTGCGCGTACACGCCGGCCACCACGCCGCTCTTCGGCACCACCACTTCCACCTTGGGGTTGCCCTTCAGGGTGTCGCGGTCGGCCAGCGCGTTGTAGTCCCAGCGCACGATGATGGGAGTGGTGCCCTGGGCCAGCGAGGCGGCCTTGCCGATCACCGGCACGAAGTTGCCGTTCTTGTTCAGCTGCGAGAAGAATTTCAGGCCGGCGTCGGCGGATTTGTTCACGTCGCCGCGGGCTTGCGACAGGCCGGCGGCGAACACGCCCTGGATGGCCTGGTTGGCGGCGCGCGGGTCGCCGGCCAGCGCCACGGCGTTCTTGTATTCCGGCTTCAACAGGTCGGCCCAGTCGGCCGGCGCCTTGCTGATCAGGTCCTTGTTGACCTGGAAGGTCAGCACGCCGTAGTAGTCGCCGTACCAGTAGCCGTCCTTGTCCTTGGCGTTGTCCGGAATGGATTTCCAGGTGGACACCTTGTACGGCTGCAGCAGGCCCTGGGCCTTGGCTTGCGGGCCGAAGGAGAGGCCGACGTCGATCACGTCGGGCGTTTGCGGACCCTTGTTGTTCTTGTTGGCCTTGATGGCCTCCAGCTCGTCGGCGGAGCCGGCGTCCGGATTCAGTTCGTTCACCTTGATGCCGTACTTGGCCTTGAAGCCGGCGATGACGTTGCCGTAGCCGCACCAGTCATGCGGCAGGCCGATCACGGTCAGCTCGCCTTCCTTTTTAGCGGCTTGCGCCAGTGCGGCCAGATTGTCCGCCAGAGCGGAGTTGGCGATCATGCTCAGCGCGCCGACTACGGCGGCGTAACCCAGTTTGTTCTTCATCATTGCTCCCCTTCTTGGCCATTGGCTTATCAAAACTTATGCGATGGTATGAGGGATTGATGACAAATCCACGTCAGTAATATGACAAAATGATTTCAGTGCTGGATGAGTGCCCGCGCCGGACGGAAAAAACCGCCGCGGCGCGGGCGGCGGGGTCAGGCGTGCAGGGCTTCCAGACGCCAGTCTCGCGGCTGTTCGGCGAAGCGGCTGGCCAGGAAGGGCGTGATGTCCAGCGGCAGGGCCTCGCGGTGCGCCAGCTTGTCCAGCAGCACGCCGGTGATGGCCGAGGTGAGGATGCCGGTGCGGAAGTGGCCGCAGGCGTTCAGGTATCCGTCCACGCCGTCGACCGGCCCCAGGATGGGCAATTCGTCCGGGGTGCCCGGGCGCAAGCCGGCCCAGCAACGCTTGATGTTGATGCGCGCAAGCTCCGGCAGGCAGCGCACGGCGCCCTGCACCAGTCCTTGGATTTCGGGGTAGGTGGTGCTGACGTCGTAGCCCTTGTCCTCGGTGGTGCTGCCGATCAGGATTTCGCCGTTGTCCTTTTGCGCGATGTAGCAATCGCTGGTGGTGATGCAGCCGCGCAAGAGCTTGGGCATTTTCTCCGACAGCACGATCTGGCCTTTCACCGGCTTCACCGGGATGGAGAGGCCGGTCGCCCATTGGCATAGCTCATCGGCCCAGGAGCCGCCGGCGTTGATCAGCGTGCCGCAGGAAAAGTCGCCGGCTTCGGCGGTGCTAACGCCGGTGACGCGGCTGCCCTGGCGCGCCACGCCGGTGACGTTGACGTTGAAGAACACGTCGACGCCGTTTTGCCGCGCCGCCTCGGTATAGGCGTCGGCCAGGCGGAAGGGGCTGACCTGGTGGTCGCAGAGGAATTCCAGCGCGCCCTGGGCGCTATGGCTGACATAGGGCTCGTCGGCGCGCAATTGCGCCTGGTCCAGCCAGCGCACCTGGCTGGCCAGGTGGGGAATCTGCGCGGCGATGTGTTCGGCGTACAGCCGGTCTTCTTCGTCGTAGATGACGAATTTCAGCCCGGTTTCCTCAAACTTGAAATCCACGCCGTGCTTGTCCCGCAGCTCCTGGTGCAAGGCCGGGTACAGCGCGTTGGACGCCAGCGCGAAGTCGAAAAAGCTTTTGGGCAGGATGTGCGGCGCGCCGGCGCTGACGTTCACCGCGGCGCCGGCCGCTTCGCGCTTGCGCTTGGCCGAGGTCATGCGGAAGAAGATCACGCCGCAGCCCAGTCCCACCGATTCGCCTATCGCCCACAGGCCGCCGGCGGAGGCGCGCGAGGCGTTGCCCGGCCGCTTGGCGTCTATCAGGGCGATTTTCAGATTGCCGCGCTTGGACAGCTGGTAGGCGCAGGAGGCGCCGATGACGCCGCCGCCGGCGATCACGATGTCGTACTGCTTGCTCATGTCAAACCTCTTCCGTCGGTTGGGGGGCGGTGGTCGGAAATGCCGAGAACGGCAGCGGGTCCAGCGGGAAGCGCGGCCGGATCCAGCCGACGTCCTGCTTGCCGGTGTGTTCGCGCAGGCGGTCGCTGCAATAGCCGACGCACATCTTGCCCTGGCAGTCGCCCATGCTGATCCGGGTGCGCATCTTCAGGCTGATCAGGTCGTTGACGCCCTGTTCCAGCGCGGCGTCGATGTCCTGGCGGGTGGCGTGCTCGCAGCGGCAGATCACCGTGTCCGGCCGCGGCAGCGCCAGCTGGCCGGCGCCGCGGCGGGTGAAGCGGTCGATGCCGACGCGGAAGCGCAGGATGGCCGCCAGTTGGTCCAGGCAGGCCTGGCGCTGCCGCAGCGCTTGCTGCTCGCTGAGAATGTGGCGCTGCCAGAGCATGGAGATGGCGGCGATGCGGCCGGTCAGCATCGCGGCCTCGCCGCCGCGCAGGCCGCCGATGTCGCCGGCCAGGTGGATATGCGGCAGGCTGCTGCGCTGCCAGTCGTCGCTGTCCGGTTTGAGGAAGCCATCGTCGTGGTACTGGTGCGCCAGCCCCAGCTGCTGGGTCAGCTGGGTGCGCGGGATGAAGCCGTAGCCCACCGCCAGGGTCTGCGCCGGCAGGCGGCGCTGCCGGGACAGGTCGGCGGTCCAGTCGGCGTCGTAGGGCGCGACGGTGATGTCGCGCAGCTCGTCCTGGCCATGGCCTTCGACGATGCCCCAGCCGTAATGCAGGGGAATGCCGTGGCGTTTCAGATAGGCGACCATGCTCAGCCCGTCCAGGAACAGTTGCGGCTGGTTGAGCAGGGCGATGGCCTCCTTGGCCAGCCGGCCGAAGGCGCAGGCTTCGTAGATGCCCGCCACGTCGGCGCCAGCGCGGTGCAGCTGGCAAGCCACCAGAGGCAGCAGCGGACCGGTGCCGGCCAGCACGGTGCGGCCCAGCGGCTTGACCACGCCGCTCTTGAGCTGCAGTTGCAGGCCGCCCAGCATGATGACGCCGGGCAGGGTCCAGCCGGGAAAGGGCACGCTGCGTTCGTGGCAGCCGGCGGCAAGCAGCAGCTGCGAGTAGGCTATCGGCTGCACCTGCTCATCCGGGGACAGGGCGAACAGCTGGCCGCCGTCGCCGCCGACGACGCGAGTCTCCAGGCGGATGTCGATTTGCGGGCGGAATGGTTCGAATTCGCGATGCAGCGCCTGCATGTTTTCGCGGTAGCGCTCCCCCAGGTAGTCCAGCACCACGCCCTGGCGCAGCGGGCCGCGGTAGACCACGCCGCCCAGCCGCGAGGCCTCGTCCAGCAGGATGCTGTGCACGCCATGGCGGGCCAGTTCCATCGCGGCGGCAATGCCGGCGGGACCGCCGCCGACGATTAGCGGTTTGCCGTTCATTTCAAGCCCTCCGTATCCAGGCGGTTGCCGGCGGTCTCCACCCGCATGCCGGCTTGCACCACCGTCTGGCAGGCGCGCCGTTTGTGGCGGCCGTCTATGCGCACCTGGCAGCAGTGGCAAACGCCCATGCCGCAATAGGAGCCGGCGATCTGTTGCTGGTCGTTGCGGCTGAGCCGGCGCAGGCCGACGGCGTTCAGCACGCTCAGCACGGTTTCGCCGGCCGCGGCGGCCACGGCCTGGTTGTCGATATGGATGGTCAGAGTCTGGCCTTGCAGGGCCTGGATGTCATGGTCGCGGTGTAAGGACATGAAGCACCTTGCTGTGGTGAATGGTGTGGCAGGTTGAGTTTCGTGGACAGGAAGGCCCGCCAATCTCCTTCCGTGTCCCGTTGCCGCAGCAGTGAACGAATGGCGCCATTTCGGCTTCAATTGCCGCAAATGATATGGGCATTGATTTTTTGTGATTGCAATGTTTTTAGCATCGCCTTGCCTGGGTTTGTTTAATCAAAATCAACTTTTGGACTTAATCTCCAGGAAAGCGACAGGCAGACAAACTGTCTGTCACTTTTTTGCAGGACCATGGTTTTCGAACGGATTTTCACTGTTTGTTAATGAAAATTTGCAAAATCGTTTTAATTAAAATTTTTAATTAAAATAAATATGTTTTATGCGGCGAGCGGCTACAAACGCTTACATGCGGAAACCTAAATCCTGCTGAAGGCGAAGCGCGACGATGCAATGCTGTAGTCAGTCCCGGATGGATGCCGGGAGCAGATTGCGCCGCGCGGCCCGCCGCCGGATCAGGAATCGTTGAGGAGACAAGAAATGAAATTGAAGAACATTGGCATTCAGTGGCTGGCGCCGCTGATCGCCGCCGCCAGCCTGAGCGCTTGCGTGGTGACGCCGCCGCGCGCCCAGATGGTGTATCAGCCGGCGACGGTGCGGCTGGAAATGCCGCGCGACTGGCGCCCGGCCGAGCATCCGTACTATCTGCACGCGATGAGCGATCTGCGCGCGGCGCGCGCCTATCTGGCGCACGGCGACTATCCGCAGATCATGGATGACGAGCGCCGCGCGGTGTCCGAGATCGACGCCGCGCTGGGCGAGATGCAGCGCGCCGCCATCGAAGACGGCAAACAACCCTGGCGCTACGAGCAGCCCGATGCGCGGCTGAGCCCGACCGACCGCTTCCACAAGGCGCTGGAGCTGCTCGAATCGGCCCGCCGCGATGCCAGCCACCAGGAAGACGACCCGTGGGTGCGCGACCTGCAGCATCGCATCCTCCACCATGTAGACGCGGCGCACCATGCGGTGCAGCAAGCCATCAACGATGCCCTGCGCTAAGCGCGGGCCGATACCCGACTTCCCAAGGAGAGCGAGATGAAATTTTCCGGAATACTGATGATGTTGACGATGGCGGCCGCCGGCAACGCGGTGCTGAGCAGCCAAGCCATGGCCGACGGCTGGCGCGACGGCGACGCCTGGACCTGGCAGCAGCACCAGTGGCATCCCGAGGAGCATCCCTATTATCTGCACGCGATGACCGATCTGCGCGCCGCGCGCGATCTGCTGGCCCGGCCGGATTATCCGCGGGTGATGGATGACGAGCGCCGCGCGGTGGACGAGATCAACCGCGCGCTGCACAAGATGCGCGACGCCGCCATCGACGACGGCAAGAACGTCGACGACCGCATGCCGCCGGATGCGCGCTGGCGGCCGGAAGACCGTTTCCATCAGGCCAAGCTGTTGCTGGACAAGGCCCGCCAGGACGCCACCCACCGCGAGGATGATCCTTACCTGCGCTCGCTGCAGCGCGACATCGTCCATCATATAGACGAGGCGCGCCGCGCCATCGACTACGCGGTGTCCGACGCCCTGCGCTGAGTCCCGCGCGCCCGCCGCGTGTGACGACGCGGCGGGCTTGCGCTACCATCTGGCTGATAATTAAAGCCTGATGGAGTATTCAATGAGCCGAATCCTGGTGCTCTACACCGGTGGTACCATAGGCATGGACCACACCCCGGATGGCCTGGCGCCCGTGCCGGGCTTGCTGCCGCGCCTGCTGCAGCGTTTCGTCCGCCCAGGCCTGGAATTCGATGTCGTCGAATTCGAACAGCTGATCGACTCCTCCGTTCTCGTCCCTTCGCAGTGGAACCAGATCATAGACGCGCTGGCGCCGCGCTACGACGCCTATGATGGCTTCGTGGTGATCCACGGCACCGATACCATGGCCTATACCGCCAGCGTGCTGGCGTTCGCGCTGCAGGGCTGGAAAAAGCCGGTGGTGCTGACCGGCGCGCAATTGCCGCTGGTGCACCCGCGCTCCGATGGCTGGGCCAATTTGGCCGACGCGCTGGAAGCCGCCTGCCAGCCCGACCTGCACGAAGTGGCGGTGGCTTTCGACCGCTTGCTGCTGCGCGGCTGCCGGGCGCGCAAGCTGGATGTGGAGTGCTTTGCCGGCTTCAACAGCCCCAACGACCTGCCGCTGGCCGAATTCGCCATCCATGCGCATTGGCACAAGCCGCGCTGGCTGCCGGGCGAAGGCGAGCGGCGGGCGCAGCGGGTGGACGAAAATCTGAAACTGGCGGCGCTGATGCTGACCCCGGGCCATGGCAGCGCGCTGGCCGGCCAGGTGCTGCAGCGCGAAGGGCTGGATGGCGCCATTCTGCTCTGTTACGGCAGCGGCAATGCGCCGGCGGACCCGGCCTTGCTGGCCGGCGTGGCGGCGATGACGGCGCGCGGCTGTCCGGTGCTGACATTGACCCAGGTGGCGCGCGGCGGCGTGGAGGTGGGGGCTTATGCCGCCAGCCAGCCGCTGGCGCGGGCGGGCGCCTTGCCGGGGGCCGATCTGACGCCCGAGGCGGCGCTGGCCAAGCTGCAGGTGTTGCTGTCGGCCGGGCTGGCGTGGCCGGAGCTGGCGGCCGGTCTGGTGAGGCCGCTGCGCGGAGAGCTGAGCGCCTGACGCGCGCGAAATGATCGAAAATGGCTGCCTAAATAATGGGCAGCCATTTTTTGTTTACTCGATTCAATGGCTTGCCCAGCTTGTCCACAGCGAGTCCACACGGCTTTGCACCGCAGGTGTGGGAAAGGGCGATGTCTGATCCGCCGCCGCAGGGAGGGATGGCTCGATGGGGTTGCTTAAAAAATAGGCTAGAGGCCGAGCCGGGTGTCAAATCAGGGGTTTGCGTCGGTTGTCCACATGTCGCGAACAGGATTGCCGGGCGCGGATGGGGATTATCGCGGCGCGCGGCGCGGGATGGGTTGCCTAAAAAACAGGCAGCTCCGCTTTTGGCTTGTTTCTCATGGGTTTGCCGCGTTTATCCACAATGCGCCCACATGGCTCTGCACCGGGATTGGGGGAAAAGTTCCCGTTTGACCAAAAAATAGGCGGAAGAAGAAATGTCGCTTGGTTTCAATGGTTTGCCTGGCTTGCCCACAGCCAGCCCACAGCCCTGTCCCCGGCGGCTGTGAAAATCCGGGAAAGCCGGCGGCGGCGGGTTATAATGGCCGGCTTGGTCCCGGCGACTGCGGCGCCTGCCGCCGGCCGTGGACGGGAAGCGTGAATGATGCGGCACAAGCAAGCCCAAGCGCCTGTCAGGGTGGCGATAGTCGGCCCGGAGTCCAGCGGCAAGAGCACGCTGGCGCGGGAATGGGCCGAACAGCTGCGCCGCGAGGGCCGGCGCGCGGCGTGGGTGGCGGAATACTCGCGTGCCTATTATGCCGATCGGCCTTATATTTCCAGCATGGCGGACATCGAGGCGATCGCCGCCGGCCAACTCGCGGCCGAGGAGCAAGCGGCCGCGGCCGCCGACATCTTGTTGTGCGACACCACGGTGCTCACCTGCAAGATCTGGGCGGAGGTGGCGTTCGGCCAGGCGTCGGCCGAGTTGCTGCGGCTGTATCGGCCGCAGGATTACGCGCTGACTTTGCTGACCCGCCCCGACATGCCCTGGCAGCCCGACCCCTTGCGCAGCCATCCGACGCAGCGCGATTGGCTGCTGGAGCTGCACCGCGCCGAACTGGCCCGCGCCGGCATCGCCGCCGTCGAGCTGGCGGGCGGCCGGGAAGCGCGGCTGGAGCAAGCGGCACGGGCACTTTGGCCGCTTTTGCCTGCCTAAAAAACAGGCAGGTGTAAAAGGCCTAGCGAAATCAGCGGATTGCCGCGCTTGTCCACAGCGGCTCCACAACATTGTTCGCCGGCGAAGTGGATAGCCTGGCGCGGCTGCCTAAAAAATAGGCGGCCTTGAAAAGATCAGACAGATTAAGGGCTTGGCGGCCTTGTCCACAGGCCGCTCACAAGCCTGTCCAGAATGGATGTGCAGAAAATGAAAGAAACGTTCCGTCTCAATAGCGAATACATCGCCTTGTGCGACCTGCTCAAGGCCTGCAATGTCTGCCAGTCCGGCGGCGAAGCCAAGCATTTCATCGCCGAAGGCAATGTGCAGGTCGATGGCGCGCAGGAGCTGCGCAAGACCTGCAAGATCCGGGCGGGCCAGAAGGTCAGCGGCGACGGTTTCCTGATCACGGTCGAGGCCGCCTGACATGGACGACGCGACGGACGCCATGCCGCAGCCTCCGTTCGAGGTGGATGACGACATGTGCTGCGGCAGCGGCTGCGAGCCGTGCATCCTGGATATCCATCAGCAGGAGCTGCGCGCCTACCGCGCGAGGCTGGCGGCTTGGGAGGCGCGCCAGGCCGAAGGGCTGGCCGCGGGAGACGCCGATGGCCGGCATTGATCTGCATTTCCACTCGCGCGTTTCCGACGGCGCGCTGACGCCGACCGAAGTGGTTGACCGCGCCGCGCTGCGCGCGCCGTCGCTGTTGGCGCTGACCGACCACGACTGCACCGGCGGCCTGGCCGAGGCGGCCGCGGCCGCGGCGCGCAACGGCATCGATTTCCTCAACGGCGTCGAGGTTTCGGTCAGCTGGGGCCGGCATACCGTGCACATCGTCGGCCTGGGCATAGACCCCGGCCACGCGCCGCTGGCCGCCGGCCTGCAGCGCATCCGCGATGGCCGGGTGGAGCGGGCGCGGCAGATGGGCGAATCGCTGGCCGCGGCCGGCATCGCCGGCGCCTTCGACGGCGCGATGCGCTGGTGCGACAACCCGGAAATGATAGGCCGCACCCATTTCGCCCGCCACCTGGTGGCGTCCGGCGCGGTGAAGGACGTGCGCACGGTGTTCCGCAAATTCCTGACGCCGGGCAAGCCCGGTTATGTCGCCCATGACTGGGCCAGTCTGGAGGACGCGGTCGGCTGGATCGCCGGCGCCGGCGGCATGGCGGTGATCGCCCACCCGGGGCGCTACGACATGGGCAAGACGCTGATCGAGCGGCTGATCCTGGACTTCAAGGCGGCGGGCGGCGAGGGGATAGAAGTCGCCTGCGGCAGCCACAGCCTCGACGACATGCACAAATTCGCGCTGCACGCCGAACGGCACCAGCTGTACGCCAGCAGCGGCAGCGATTTCCACGCCCCGGGAGAGGGCGGGCGCGACGTCGGCTACACCGAGCCGCTGCCGCCGCTGTGCCGCCCCGCCTGGCTGGCGCTGAGCGGGCGCGTGATCCGCGCCGCGGCCTGACAAGGACGAAAACATGGCCCAGTTTTTCATGATCCACCCCGACAACCCGCAGGCGCGGCTGATCCGCGAGGCGGTGAAGATCCTGCGCGACGGCGGGGTGATCGCCTATCCGACCGACTCCTGTTACGCACTGGGCTGCGCGCTGGGCGACAAGGCGGCGATGGAGCGCATCCTGGACATCCGCGGCCTGGACCTGAAGCAGCGGATGATGACCCTGGTCTGCCACGACTTGTCCGAGCTGGCCAACTACGCCCGGGTGGACAACAGCCAGTTCCGCCTGCTCAAGAGCGCCACGCCGGGCAGCTACACCTTCATCCTGCAGGCCAGCCGCGAGGTGCCGCGCCGCACCCTGCACCCGAAGCGCGCCACCATAGGCCTGAGGGTGCCGGACCACAAAGTGGCGCTGGCCTTGCTGGAAGAGCTGGGCGAACCCATATTGTCCTGTACCCTGATGCTGCCGGGCGACGCCGAGCCGCTGTCCGACCCTTATGAAATCCGCGAACGCCTGGAGCACCTGGTGGACGCGGTGATAGACGGCGGCTGGTGCGGCACCGAGCCCACCACCGTCATCGACATGACCGACGGCGTCGAGCTGGTGCGCTCGGGCAAGGGCCCGCTCTCGCCCTTCGGTTTTTGATTCATTTTTGCTCTAGAGAAAACATGCAGTCACTTTCCTTGATTCAGCAACTGGCGATCTCCATCCTGCCGATTCTTTTCGCCATCACCGTGCCGGCCGGCGCGCAGGCCTATATGGCCGACCATCTGGGCGACCGCACCGCCTACATGACCGGCCGCCGCACCTTCAGCCCGCTGGCCCACATCGACCCGGTGGGCTCCATCCTGCTGCCGCTGCTGGGCGTGGCGCTGGGCGGCTTCATCATCGGCTGGCCCAAGTCGCTGCAACTGAACGCCGGCGCCATGCGCAAGCCGCGCAGCGCGCTGGCCAAGGTGGCGGTGGTGACGCCGCTGGCCAATCTGGCGATGGCGCTGCTGTGGGCGGGCTTGATCCTGGCATCCGCCCATGTGCCGGCCTATTTCGCCGAGCCGCTGGCGCTGATGGCGCTGGTGGGCGTCAAGATCAATGTGGCGCTGATGATCTTCACTCTGATCCCGCTGCCGCCGCTGCCGGGCGGGGTGATTTTGCAGGCGCTGCTGCCGCAGCGCGCGGCCTGGCAGTTTTCCCGCATCGAGCCCTATAGCTTCTGGATTTTGCTGCTGCTGATGTTCAGCGGCCTGCTCGGCAAGCTGTTGCTGCCGCTGGTGCAAGTGATTTTCCAGCTGATCGTGGGCGTGGCGGCGGGCTGAGCCCCGCGCTGTCGCGGCCGGCTATCTGCCGCCATGGCGACGCCTGGCGGAAACGGGAGACGAAGCCATGTTGGAAATAGACCAGCTGGTCCGGCAGATCACCATCTACGCGCTGCCGCTGTTGTTCGCGATTACCCTGCACGAAGCGGCGCATGCTTATGCCGCGCGCCGCTTCGGCGACAGCACCGCCTACATGCTGGGGCGGATGACGTTGAATCCGCTCAAGCACATCGACCCGATCGGCACGGTGCTGCTGCCCTTGCTGCTGTTGATGACCGGCGGCTTCATTTTTGGTTGGGCCAAACCGGTCCCGGTGAACTTCAGCGCTTTGCGCAAGCCGCGCCAGCACGGGCGCTGGGTGGCGGCGGCGGGCCCGCTGGCCAATTTCGCGATGGTCATCCTGTGGGCGAGCCTGCAAAAGCTGGCGTCTGTTGGCGTGGGCGAATTCAGCGAGCCGCTGTGGCTGATGGGCCGCGCCGGCGTCGCCATCAATATCTCGCTGATGCTGCTCAATCTGCTGCCCATCCTGCCGCTGGACGGCGGCCGCATCGTCGAAAGCCTGCTGCCGCCGCGCTGGGCCTGGCGCTTCGCCCAGACCGAGCGCTACGGCATGTGGCTGGTGTTGATCCTGCTGGCCACCGGCGGCCTGGGTTTGATCCTGCAGCCGTTTTACCGCTTGATGTATGATCTGATCCGACTGTTTTTCTAGAACCTTAGGCGGGGCCCGCCCTGCCGCCGGCAGCAGCCGGCGGTGTTTCGCCCCGCGCCAATGAAAGCAAAACAATATGTTCGCCAACCGCATTCTTTCCGGCATGCGCCCCACCGGCAGCCTGCACCTGGGCCACTATCATGGCGTGATCAAGAACTGGGTGGAACTGCAGCACAGTCACGAATGCTTTTTCATGGTGGCCGACTGGCACGCGCTGACCACCAACTTCGACGATGTCTCGATCATCGGCAGGTCCATCGATGAAATGGTGATCGACTGGCTGGCGTCCGGCGTCGACCCGGAAAAGTCGACGGTGTTCGTGCAGTCGCGGGTGCCGCAGCACGCCGAGCTGCACCTGGCGCTGTCGATGGTGACGCCGCTGGGCTGGCTGGAGCGGGTGCCGACCTACAAGGACCAGATGGAGAAGCTCAGCCACAAGGACCTGACCACCTACGGCTTCCTCGGCTATCCGCTGCTGCAGGCGGCGGACATCCTGGTGTACAAGGCCGGCCTGGTGCCGGTGGGCGAAGACCAGGTGCCGCACATCGAGCTGACGCGCGAAGTGGCGCGCCGCTTCAACCACATGTTCGGCCGCGAGCCCAATTTCGAGGAGCTGGCGCGCGCCGCGGTGAAAAAGATAGGCAAGGCCGGCAAGCAATTCGATCAGCTGCGCACCGCTTACCTGCAGGACGGCAGCGCCGAGGCGCTGGAGCAGGCGCGCGAAATCCTGGCTGGCAGCCAGAACCTGGGCGCGGCCGACCGCGAGCGGCTGATGGGCTGGCTGGAGAACAAGGGCAAGACCATCCTGCCCGAGTGCGAGGCCAAGCTGACCGCCGCCTCCAAGATGCCGGGCCTGGACGGCCAGAAGATGTCCAAGTCCTACGGCAACACCATCACCATGCGCGAAGCGCCGGAAACGGTGAGCAAGAAGATCCGCGGCATGCCGACCGACCCGGCCCGCGTGCGCCGCACCGACCCGGGCTCGCCGGCCAAGTGCCCGGTGTGGCAGCTGCACGAGGTGTACAGCGACGGCGCAACCAAGGAATGGGTGAAGGCGGGCTGTACCAGCGCCGGCATCGGCTGCCTGGACTGCAAGCAACCGGTGATCGACGCCGTGGTGCGCGAGCAGCAGCCGATGTTCGAGCGCGCCGAGAAATACCTGGCCAACCCTAAGCTGGTCGCCGAAATCCTGGCCGACGGCAACGCCCGCGCCGAGAAGGTGGCGCGCGAAACCATGTGCGACGTGCGCCAGGCGCTGGGCCTGGGACGCTGATCCGGCGTTCTGTCCCGCAGACATCCCGGCCGCTTGGCCGGGATTTTTTTCGCCTATTTCTGCTGCAGCAGCTCCGATACCTCGCGCACCACCTGCACCACGTCGCGGGCGCCGTCGCGGATTTCCGAAATCGCGCCGCGGGCCTGGTCGGCCAGTTGCAAGCTGCTGTCGGTCAGCGCCTGCATTTCGCCCATCGCGTCGATGGCCGAGCGCGAGTCGTCCTGGATGCTCTTGACGATGCCGGAGATTTCGCCGGTCGACTGGCTGGTGCGTTCGGCCAGCTTGCGCACCTCGTCGGCCACCACCGCGAAGCCGCGGCCGCTCTCGCCGGCGCGGGCGGCTTCGATCGCCGCGTTCAGCGCCAACAGATTGGTCTGGTCGGCGATGTCGCTGATGGTGTTGACGATGGAGCCGATCCGGCTGGAGCTGTCGCCCAGCTTGGACAGGATGGTGGACGAGCTCTCCACGCTGTCCGCCACCCGGCTGATCTCGGTGGTGGCCTGCTCCAGCACCGCGCTGCCTTGCACCGACAGTTGGGCGGTGTTTTCCGACGCCTGCACCGCGGACTGGGCGTTTTCCGCCTGCTGTTGCAGCCGCTCCACCTGCTCGGTGATGTCGGTGGCGAATTTCACCACCCGCAGCGGCCGTCCGTCCGGGTCCAGCACCGGGTTGTAGGTGGCTTGCAGCCAGACCGGACGGCCTTGCTTGTCGACGCGGTGATACTGCCCCTGCATGAAGCGGCCCTGCCGCAGCTGCGCCCAGAAATCCTGGTAGGCCTGGCTGTGGGCGTAGCCGCTTTCGCACAGCATGCTGTGCGGCTTGCCTTTCACTTCGGCCAGCGCGTAGCCGAAGGTCTGCAGGAAATTGTCGTTGGCGTCGAGGATATGGCCTTGCAGGTCGAACTCGATCCGCGCCATCGAATGGTCTATCGCCTGGCGCAGGGCCTTGTTGTCCTGCTCCGCCGCCACCTGGGCGGTGATGTCGGTAGCCACCTTGATCACGCCGCTCACCTTGCCGTCGGCGTCCAGGATCGGCGTGTAGTTGGCTTCCAGCCAGACTTCGCCGCCGTCCTTGCGCAGGCGCAGAAAATGTCCGGATTGGCATTCGCCGCGCGCCAGTTTTTGCCAGAAGGCGGCGTAGGCCGGGCTGTTGGCGTAGCCGGCCGGACAGAAGATGCGGTGGTGCTGGCCGATCAGTTCATCGCCGCGGTAGCCCATGGCGCGCAGGAAATTGTCGTTGGCGTGGACGATTTCGCCGGCGGGGCTGAATTCGATCACCGCCATCGAGCGTTCGATGGCGGCCAGCATGTCGCGGGCCTTGTCCCGCTGGGCGGTGGTCTGCTCCAGCCGGCTGATGAGTTTGCGGTTGAAAAAAGCCATGGTGATTCCTTGTCGGGTGCGCGCGGGTGTTGTTGTTATCCGCTGATAGGTACGCGGGAAATGCCGCAGTGTACTTAAGCATAAGTAAATTTACTGATGATTCGAATGATATCGCGTCGAGACGACAAACGGCGACCATGAAGACATGGCCGCCGTTCGCGCGCGAGGGGAGGAGGATCAGTCCAGCTTGTATTGCACGCCTAGGGTCAGGGTGCGGCCGGTGGGGTCGTACTGGCTGGAATCGTAGTAGATGCCGGCGTGCGAATCCCAGGGCGGCCGGCGATTGCTCAGGTTTTGCAGCGCGGCGGTCAGCGTGGCGCGCTTGATGCCTTTGTAGCTGGCGCTGAGGTTGAAGGTATTGGCGCTGCCCACCCGGGTCTGGTCGCCAGCGCCGCTGCTGAAGGCCTGGGTGTAGCCGTCGGTGTGGAACCAGGTCAGCGTGCTCGACCAGTCGTGGCTGTCCCAGCTGGCCGAGGTTTGGCCCTTCCAGCGCGGCAGCGCGCCCAGCAGATTGCTGCCGGCGCCTTCCCGCAGCGCGCCGCCTTGCTGCAACGGCTGGCGGAACGACAGCAGGCGGCTCCATTGCGCGGCCAGCGTCACCCGGCCGCCGCCCAGTTTCCAGCTTTGCCGCAGGTCCAGGTCGAAGCCGGTGGTTTCGCGGTTGCCCAGATTGGTGAACTGCTGGGTGATGGTTTGCAACCGGCCCTGGCTGTCGCGGACGATCTGGCCGGGGTAGGCGCCGGGGTTGCGCACCAGATTGTCGATGTCCTCCAGGCCGATCACGTCCTTCTGGCGGATGCGGTAGTAATCGATGGCGATGCTGCTGTCCGCAGTGGGCGACAGCACCAGGCCCAGGTTGGCGTTGGTGGAGTGCTCGGGCTTGATGGCCGGGTTGGCCACCACCAGGTGGGTGAAGCCTATGCTCTGGTTGGGCGTGATGGGGTCGTACGGGTCTTGCACGCTGCCGTAGCTGACCGCGGTGCTATGGGTGATTTCCGGCAGCGATGGCGCGCGAAAGCCCTTGGACAAGGTGCCGCGCAGGGTCAGGCTTTGCAGCGGCTGGTAGCGCAGGCCCAGCTTGGGCGAGAAGGCGCTGCCGAAGTCGCTGTAGTGGTCGGCGCGGGCGGCGGCGCTCAGCGACAGGTTCTTCACGATGGGCGCGTTCAATTCGCCATAGGCGGCCTGCACGGTGCGGGCGCCGTTGATCAGGTCCAGCGCCGGCCGCAATTCGGCGCCGCTGGCCACCTCGGGCGAGGTGCCGGCATTCATCATTTCGCGCCGCAGCTGATAGCCGGCGGCGAAGCCCAGCGGGCCAGCCGGCAATTGGCCGAGCTCGGTGCTGGCGGTGGCGTCGAAGCTGGCGGTGCGGTACCAGGCCGGGCGCAGGGTGCTGATGCGCAGGCTGTTTCTCGCTTGATCGTTGTTCTGCGACGGGTCGGCGAAGTTGTAGCCGCCGTTGGCCAGCAAGGCTTCGTAGGCATAGCGGTTGACGAAGTTGTACGCGTACTCGCGCAGCCGGCTGTCGGAATACAGGCCGGACACGTCCCAGTCCCAGGCGTCGCCGCTGCCCTTCACGCCCGCCAGCAGGCGGCGGAACGACACGCTGTCGGTTTTGTTGCGCTGGCCCAGGTCGAACAAGGTGGCGTTGATCGGCGTCGGCGTCGCGTTGGGATTGCCGGGGTTGCCGACGGGCAGCACATTGCTGATCGGCACCAGCGACTGGGTGGCGCTGTTCCAGGCGCGCAGCGAGCTGCTGATGGTGAGCGGCGGGCCGAAAATCTGGTTGCTGTGGCTGGCGCCGTACAGGAATTCGGCATAGGCCTCGGCGCCGGCGTTCAGGCGGTAGCTGCCGCGCAGCGCCGCGTGGTAGCGCTCGATGCCGGGCATCAGCGTGGTGTAGAGCGCCGGATTGTAGGCCCAGACCCGGCCGCTCTTGCCTGGGTTGACCGCGCCGTAGTCGATGTCCTGCAGCGGCCCCGCGGCGTTGGGGAAGCGCTGGGCGGGGGCGCCGTTGTAGTAGTTGGTGACGTTGCGCACCAGCGAGCCGCCTTGCTGGTTGCGAAAATCGTTATCTTTCAGCCAGGAAACGTCGGTCTGGTCCAGCCGGTCGCGCTTTTGCGCGTCGAAGGAGAACCAGACGTTGTAGCCGTCGCGCTCGAGGTCGCCCTTGCCGGCCAGCAGGTTGAACTGGCGCTCGTTCTGGCCGGTGCTGGCGTCGCGGCTGGCGCTGGCGCCCAGCTCCGCGCCCTGGTAGTCGGGGTAGAGGATGATGTTGACCACGCCGGCGATGGCGTCGGAACCGTAAATGGCCGACGCGCCGTCCTTGAGGATTTCAATCCGCTTCACCGCCTTCAGCGGCAGCGAGTTCAGGTCGACGAAAGTTTCCTGCAGCTCCTGAGCGGTGGCGTAGTTGGCGACGCGCTTGCCGTTGACCAGAATCAGCGTGTTGCGCTGGCCCAGGCCGCGCAGCGAAATGCCGGCGGTGCCGGCGGAGAAGCTGCCGGTGTATTGCTCGTTGAAGCTGTTGCCGCTGTTCACCGCCAGCGAGCGCAGCACGTCGGGCAGGCTGGTCTTGCCGCTGGAAGCGATGTCGGCGGCGCTGATCACCTGCACCGGGTTGGCCTTTGCCTTGGAGCTGGCGCGCAGGTTGGAGCCGGTGACGGTGACGCGTTCCAGCGCGTTGTCCTGGGGGGCGGAATCGGCGGCGAGGGCGGCGATGGGCAAAGCGGCGCCCAGCCCGGCCAGCAGCAGGGTGTGTTTCATCATGGAAAGGCTTTCTTGTTTATGCGGGTAAGGCGGGGCTGCTCGGACGGCGCGCAGGCGTCAGCCGGGCAGGCGCGGACAGCGGATGGCTGGAAGGACGAGGCTGGGGAGCATGGCTTTCATTTCTGGATACAAAATACATAATGGAATATGCAGAATGTATCGACGCTGACGATTTGTGTGAAATGAAAGATTCGGATTAGTTAATTCCTGGGGCGGGAAATTGCCCGCCGGCGCGGCGGCCGGCGGGGAGGGCGGGCGTCAACGCGGCGGACGCAGCGCTTCCATCTGTTGGCGCTGCGTCTCCACGCAGGCTTTCAGCGCCGGCGGCGTCTGCGCCGCCTGGATGCAGCTTTGGCTGGCTTGCAGGATCTGGATGCGCTGGGCGTGCTCTTGCAGCAGCTTGGCCTTCATTTCCCCAAAGCGGGCTTGGCCGCGCGGGGCGGAGGCGCCGGGCGCGGCGCAGGCCAGCG
Organism: Chromobacterium subtsugae; assembly: GCF_001676875.1. Lineage (GTDB taxonomy): Bacteria > Pseudomonadota > Gammaproteobacteria > Burkholderiales > Chromobacteriaceae > Chromobacterium > Chromobacterium subtsugae. The sequence continues at coordinate 207,637 of NZ_JYKA01000003.1, forward strand.
CGGGAATCAGCAGCAGGATGGCGGGCAGGATGTTCATATCGGCTCCGAAGCGGTTTACCCCGCAGGTATACACCATGGCGCGGCGGGCCGCTCAGTCCTGCGCTTCCACCTCGCCGCCGGCGCTGACGCGGGCGCTGATCACCTTGCCGCTGCCGACATTGCGCACCCGGATCACTTCGCCCATGCGGCCGTTGGCCAGCGCCTCGCCGGCGTTGCTGACCTCGATGCCGTCTTGGCGGGCGACGATGCGCACCTCGTCGCCGCGCTTCACCAATTGCGGCGCTTGCAGCTGCTTGCGCCGCAGCAGCTGGCCCTGGCTCAGCGCCGCGCGCGGCGCCAGGCCCAAGGGCGTGCTGGCCTGGCCGAACAGGTCGGCCGGCTCGCTGACCGGGCGCCGGCTCCAGCTGATGTCTTCTTTCTGCAGCGGCGCGCCGGCCGGCAGGTCGCGGGCGGCGCTGGCCACCCTGGCGCTGACGCTGGCGCGCGCGATGTAGTCGCCGCGCCAGTCGCCATCCGGGCAAGCGACGCTGAAGCGCATGCGGCTGAAGGCGCGGCTGTCGGTCGCCTCCACCTGCCAGGGGCGGGCGCAGGCGGGCAGGTCGCGCGGGGGAATCAGCTGCAGCGTGATGCCGGGCTGGTCCAGGCCGGCGTCGGCCAGCCGTTGCTGGATCAGCTGGGTGGCCTGCTGGCGGACCGCCTGTTCGGCGGAATGGCCGGCCTGGGCTGGCGGCGCCGCCAGCAGGGCGAACAGCGTGAGGATGGTTGCGTAGTGTGAGTTCGTGAATTTTGCCATTAGAAACTGCGTGGTAATTGTTGCGTATACGGTGCCGGGTTCGCTTATTAGTATCGCTTTCCAATAGAAAGGCTATTTCTAGTCAATAGCTTGAACATGGTAGTGAACTGATAGGGTCAAGGCAATGGGCATGCATCTGGACAAGGCCCTGAGCATCCACCCCGAAGCCTTGCGGCTGCGGGCGGAGCGGACCCGGGTGCTGGCGTCTAACCTCGCCAACGAGAACACCCCGGGTTATCAGGCGCGTGACATCGATTTCAAGGCGGCGCTGGCATCGGCCAGCGCCGATTCGCCGTTGGCGCTCGACGACGGCGGCGGCGATCTGCTGTATCGGCTGCCCAACCATCCCTCGCGCGACGGCAATACCGTCGAGCTGGGCGTCGAGCAGGCCGAGTTCTCGCAAAACGTTTCCGAATTCCAGACCAGCCTCACCTTCATCAATATGAAGCTGCATGGGCTGGCCAAAGTCATCGCGGGGTAATCAAGCATGTCATTCCGGGACATCTCGCGCATCGCCGGCTCGGCGATGACCGCGCAGACCGTGCGTCTCAATACCGTGGCCAGCAACCTGGCCAACGCCGACACCGCCGCCGGCACCGAGCAGGCGGCCTATCGCGGCCGCAAGCCGGTGTTCAGCAGCCAGATGCAGGGCGAAGGCATGGGCGTGCAGGTGCTGGACGTGGTGCAGAACCAGGAGCCGGTGCGCAAGGCGCACGAGCCGGGCAATCCGTTGGCCGACGCCGGCGGCAACGTCTTCTACAGCAATGTCAACGCGGTGGAAGAGATGACCGACATGCTCTCGGCCAGCCGGGCGTTCCAGACCAATGTCGAGGTGCTGTCCAAGGCCAAGAGCATGCAGCAGGATCTGCTGAAACTGGGAGACAACGCATGAGCGTGGATCAAGCGCAGGCCAAACCGTTCGCCGCGGGCGGCAACGGCCAGCAAGCGGGCGGGCAGGGCGTCGCCCCGGCCGCCGGCCAGGGTTCCGGCGGCAACGATATGTTCATGACGCTGCTGCTGGCGCAGATCCGCAACCAGAGCCCGCTGGACCCTGCCGACCCGTCGCAGTTCGTCAGCCAGCTGGCGCAGATGAGCCAGATGCAGTCCACCCAGGGCATGCTGAGCCAGTTGCAAAGCCAGGGCGCGATGCTGCGCGAGCTGCAAGGCGTGGCGCTGGGCGCACAGGTGGGCAAGAACGTGCTGGTGCAGACCGACCGCATCCGCAGCGACGGCCAGGGCAATCTGTCCGGCCGAGTCACGCTGTCCGGCGCCGAGGAAAGCGCCACGCTGACCCTGGTGGACGCCGCCGGCAAACGCACCAATATCGCGCTGGGCAAGCGCCCGGCCGGCGCCAGCGATTTCAGCGTCAAGCTGTCCGATTACGGCCTGGCCGCAGGCGACTACCAGGTGGAGTTCGCCACCGAATCGAAAAAAGCCGGCCTGCTGGAGCTGCAGGCCGCTGTCAGCGGCGTGCGCCTGCCGGTGAACGGCGGCGAGCCGACCATCACGCTGGCCGGCCTGGGCGATTTCCCGTCCTCTTCCATATCCGCCTTGCTGGGCAAGCCCGGCAGTTCCGCTTAACGCCCGTTCCGGAGACTTCACATGAGTTTTGAAATTGCGCTGTCCGGCATCAACGCCGTCAACAACCAACTGGGCAGCATCAGCGACAACATCTCCAACTCCGGCACCTACGGCTTCAAGTCCGGCCGGGTGACTTTCGCTTCGGCCTACGCCGGCAGCCAGGCGATGGGCGTGAACGCCAACCCCAACAACCAGAACATCGGCCGCAGCGGCGGCGTGGTGACCACCGGCCGCGCGCTGGACGCCGCCATCGACGGCCGCGGCTTCTTCGTCTCCAAGAGCGTGGCCGGCGCGATGGCCTATAGCCGGGTCGGCATCTTCAACACCGACAAGGACGGCTACCTGGTGGACAACTACGGCGGCCGCGTGCAGGGCTACGCCAAGTCCGATACCGGCGCGCTGGGCGCGATGGGCGACATTCAGATCCCGACCGGCAACATTCCGGCCAAGCCCAGCGATTCGCTGCAGTACACCGGCAATATGTCGGCCGGCTGGGCGGTGCAGACCGTGCCGTTCGACAAGACCGTCAGCCAAAGTTTCAACCATTCCAACGTATCCACCGTCTACGATTCGCTGGGCAACAAGCACAATCTGACGCAGTACTTCTGCAAGAGCGCCGACAGCACCGTCACCGTGCATTACGCGCTGGACGGCAATCTGCTGGGCACCACCACCGACCTCAAGTTCGACACCAACGGCAAGCTGACCGCGCCGACCGCGGCGGTCAACCTGGGGCTGGGCAGTCCCGCTGGCGCTTCGGCGCTGAACGTGGCGGTGGACTACACCGGCACCACCCAGTTCGCCGGCGAGCCCAGCACCAGCCGCAACGCCACCAACGGCTACGCGCCGGGCGCGCGCACCGGCGTCAGCCTGGGCGAGAACGGCGAAGTGATCGTCAGCTACAGCAACGACCAGAAAATGACGGTGGCGCAGCTGGCGATCGCCAACTTCGCCAACGAAAACGCGCTGACCGCCGGCTCGCAGACCAGCTGGCAGGAATCGGCCGGCTCCGGCGCGGCGCTGTATTCCGTCGCCGGCAGCAGCATGGCCGGCAAGCTGGCCACCGGTTCGCTGGAACAGTCCAACGTCGACGTCACCGCCGAACTGGTCAGCCTGATGACCGCCCAGCGCAACTACCAGGCCAACACCAAGGTGATTTCGGCGGAAAACCAGGCGATGCAAGCGCTGATGCAGGCGGTGTAAGGCATGGACGCGCTGATCTACACCGCGATGAGCGGCGCCGACCGCATGTTGAAGGCGCAGCAGATCCACGCCAACAACCTGGCCAACGCCGAAACCGGCGGCTTCCGCGCCGACATTGACGCCGCCACCAGCCAGGCGGTGCCTGGCTACGGCTACGACGCGCGCCTGCTGAGCCAGAACGCGCCCACCGTGCTGGACAGCCGCAACGGCGCGGTGGTGGAAACCGGCCGCGATCTGGACATCGCCTTGCAGGGCGATGGTTTCCTGGCCATCGCCGCCCCCGACGGCAGCGAAGCCTACACCCGCGCCGGCAGCATGACGGTGGGCGCCGACGGCGTCCTCAGCGTCAACAACCGGCCGGTGCTGGGCGACGGCGGCGCCATCACGCTGCCGGAGGGCTTCACCAAGGTCAGCGTCGCCGCCGACGGCACCGTGTCGGTGCTGAATCCCGGCGACACCGAAATGCAGCCGGTGGACAAGATCAAGCTGGTAAAGCCGGAGCCGAACGCGGTGACCAAGAGCGCCGACGGCCTGATCGTCAGCCGCCAGGGCCTGCCCTTGCCGGCCGACGCCAGCGTCAGCGTGCAAAGCGGCCATCTGGAGCGCAGCAATGTGTCCGCGGTGGAGGAAATGGTGGCCACCATGACGCTCAACCGCAACTTCGAGATGCAGATGAAGCTGTTCAACGCCGCCAGCGACATGAACGAGGCGGGCAACCGCCTGGTGCGCGCGTAAGCGGCCAGCGCAACGATTTGGAGAATTCAGCATGAATCCGGCATTGTGGATCAGCAAAACCGGCATCCAGGCGCAGGACGCGCGCCTGACCGCCATCGCCAACAACCTGGCCAACGTCAACACCACCGGCTTCAAGCGCGACCGCATGGTGTTCGAAGACTTGTTCTACCAGGTCGACAAGCAGCCGGGCAGCAAGGTGGACGACAACAACATCTCGCCGTCCGGCGTGCAGTTGGGCAACGGCACCCGGCTGGTGGGCAGCCAGAAGGTGTTCACCGAAGGCAACCTCACCACCACCGGCCAGTCGCTGGACGTGGCCATCGTCGGCCAGGGCTTTTTGCAGGTGAAGATGAGCAACGGCGAAACCGGCTACACCCGCGCCGGCCAGTTGCAGCTGAACGCCAACGGCCAGCTGGTGAACGCGCAGGGCCTGCCGCTGGAGCCGGAAATCACCATTCCGCCCACCGCCACCAAAATTTCGATCAGCGAGACCGGCGCGGTGTCGGTGACCGAGGGCGGCAGCGGCACGCCGACCAATGTCGGCCAGATCACCCTGGCCAACTTCATCAACCCCACCGGCCTGTTGGCGCTGGGCGACAACCTGTTCCAGGAAACCGCCGCCAGCGGCAACCCCACCACCGGCAATCCGGGCGCCGACGCGCTGGGCAAGCTCAAGCAGGGCAGCCTGGAGGGTTCCAACGTCCAGGTGGTGGAAGAAATGGTGGACATGATCGCCGCGCAGCGCACTTATGAAATGAACACCAAGGTGCTGTCCGCCGCCGACAACATGCTGCAGCAACTGGGCCAGGCGGTGCGATGAGGCTGATCCGCCTTGCGCCGCTGGCGGCCTTGCTGCTGGCGGCTTGCGCCCAGTTCCAGCCTGCGCCGCCGGAGGCGGATCCATTGCCCGATCTGTTGCAGCAGCAGGCGCAGACCAGCCGCGGCGGCGGCGTGTTCACCCCGGCGGGCGCGCTGTCGCTGACGTCGGACAATCACGCCTTCCGCGCCGGCGACGTGCTGACCGTGGTGCTGGAGGAAACCACCCAGGCCAGCAAGCAGGCCGGCACCAGCTTCGGCAAGAAGTCCGGCGCCAAGGTGGGCCCGACGCTGCTGGGCAATACCACCTTCAACGCCCAGGTGGGCATAGACGCCAGCCGCGATTTCAACGGCTCGTCCACCTCCACCCAGCAGAACGCGCTGGCCGGCTCGCTGACCGTGGTGGTGCACAAGGTGCTGGCCAACGGCCTATTGCAGGTGAAGGGCGAGAAGCAGCTGGCGCTGAACCAGGGCGAGGAAACGCTGCGCCTGTCCGGCTATGTGCGAGTGGAGGACATCGACACCGACAACCGCGTCTCCTCGCTGCGCATCGCCAACGCCCGCATCGGTTATTCCGGCACCGGCGCGCTGGCCGACGCCAACAATGCCGGCTGGCTGATGAAGTTCTTCGCCAGCCCGCTGATGCCGTTTTAAGGTTTGCCATGAAACTAGGGTTTTTCCGCCGCCTGCTGGCGGTTGTGGTGCTGGCGGCGTGCGCGCCGCTGGTTTGCGGCCAGCCGCTGCGGCAGATGGTCAACGTCGAGGGCATCCGCGACAACCAGCTGATAGGCTACGGCATCGTCGTCGGCCTGGACGGCACCGGCGACAACTCGCAGGTGAAGTTCTCCGGCCAGTCGGTCGCCAACATGCTCAAGCAGTTCGGCCTGAAAATGCCGGAGAAGACCGACACCCGCGTCAAGAACGTGGCGGCGGTGATGGTCAGCGCCAGCCTGCCGCCCGGCTACAGCCGCGGCCAGACCATAGACGTGACCGTATCGTCGCTGGGCGACGCCAAGAGCCTGCGCGGCGGCACGCTGCTGCTCACCCAGCTGAAGGCGGCCAACGGCGAGGTGTACGCGCTGGCCCAGGGCAGCGTGGTGATAGGCGGCTTGTCGGCTCAGGGCAAGAGCGGCTCCAGCGTCACCGTCAACACCCCCACTGCCGGCCGCATTCCCAACGGCGCGTCGATAGAGCGCGAGATTCCCAGCGACTTCGAGCAAGGCGACAGCATACGGCTGAGCCTGCGCCGCCCCAGCTTTGAAACCGCCAGCAATGTGGTCAAGGCCATCAACCAGAGCTACGGCAAGATCGCCAGCACCCGCAACGCCACCACCATAGAAGTGAAGGCGCCCGCCGATCCCACAGAGCGCGTGGCCTTCGTCGCGCGGCTGGAAAGGCTCAATGTCAATGTCGGCGCCGAACTGCCGCGGGTGGTGTTCAATTCGCGCACCGGCACCGTGGTGATCAGCGAGGGCGTCACCGTGCGGCCGGCGGCGGTATCGCACGGCAGCCTGCGGGTGGTGATCTCCGAATCCTCCCAGGTCAGCCAGCCGGGGCCGTTCAGCAACGGCGACACCAAGGTGGTGCCCAATTCCAACGTCAACGTCGAGCAAGGCTCGGGGCGTATGTTCAAGTGGCCCGCCGGCGCCAGCCTGCGCGCCATCATCGATGCGGTCAACCGCACCGGCGCCACGCCGGACGACATCATGGCCATCCTGCAGGCGCTGGACCAGGCCGGCGCCATCGACGGCGAACTGATTGTGATTTGAGGAAAACGGCGATGCTGAACAACGATCTGCAAAACCAGAACCTGCCGGCCGGCGGCGACGCGCCGGTGGCGCCGGCCAGCGCCGAATACCGCAAGAAAGCGGAAAAGGCCGCCGAACAGTTCGAGGCGCAGTTCGTGCGCGAAATGTTCAAGCAGATGCGCAAGACCACCCGCGAGGTGGCGGGCGAGGACAGCGTGTTCGCCAACTCCATCAACGGCGACATGATGGACCTGGCCGACGGCGCGCTGGCCGACCAGCTGGCGCACCAGCGCATTTTCGGCGTGGCCAACGCCATTCTGGCGCAGCTGCTGCCGGCGGATGGGAATATTGCCATTAAGCCGCCGGCGGATGCCGTCGCCAGTCAACAGCAAGGCCATGACAATGGCCAGGGGCTGGCGGCTTTCGCCACGCCGATGTTTCCCCTGAACAAGTGATGACAGCCAAACCATGCGCATGATCAACAACGCGCTGTCCGGCGCGCAGGCCGCCCAGGTCGCGCTGAATACGGCCAGCCAGAACATCGCCAACCAGCAGACGCCCGGCTACTCGCGCCAGGGCGTGGTGCTGACCACCCAGGCGCCGGGCATGGGCGACCCCACCAGCGCAGGCTACGGCGTGGCGGTCGGCAGCGTGCGCCGCTTCAGCGACGACTACCGCAATCTGCTGCAATGGCAGGCGGCCTCCAGCCTGGGCGAGCAGTCGTCCGCCCAGCCTTACTTCACTCAGCTGGAGAAGGTGATGGGCAGCGACGGCAGCAGCCTGTCCAGCGGTTTCGACAAATTCTTCGCCGCGCTCAACGCCGCCAGCCTGGATTCCAACACCATGCGCGACCAGGTGGTGCGCGAGGCCGGCTCGCTGGCGCAGCGCTTCAACAATCTGGACGGCGTGCTGACGTCGCAGCTGGCGGCCATCGCCGAGCAGCGCCGCGCCACGCTCACCCAGATCAACAGCGTCACCGCCAACCTGGCCACGCTCAACGACAAGCTGATGTCGGCGCGCGCGCAGGGGATCAACACTTCCGGGCTGGAGGACGAGCGCGACCGCCAGATCGACGCGCTGTCGTCGTTGGTGGAGGTGAGGGTGGTGGCGCAGCCTGACGGCAGCAAGAGCGTCAACCTGAAGAACGGCCTGCCGCTGGTGGCCGGCGACAGCGCCGCGGTGCTGGACAGCGAAGGCCAGCCGGATGGAACCCAGCAGCTGAAGCTGGTTTTCGGCACCGAGAAGTATGCGATTCCGGGCGGCGATCTGGGCGGCCAACTGGGCGGGCTCAACCAGTTTGAAAGCGACAATCTGCGGCCGATCCAGACCCAGGTGCGCACTTTGGCCGGCGAGCTGGCCAACCGCGTCAACAGCCAGCTGGCCAAGGGCTTCGATCTGAACGGCCAGCCGGGCAAGCCGCTGTTCCAGTACGATGCCGGCGCCGCCCATGGCCTGCTGCAGACCACCGGCATCGCCGCCGCCGATTTGGGTTTCTCCGCCGACGCGGCCAAACCCGGCAATAACGACAATCTGCGCGCGGTGCTGACCATCAAGCAGCAAACCTTCCCCTTGGCCGGCATCGGCCAGGTGACGCTGGGCGACGCTTATTCGCAGATGATCGGCCACCTCGCCATCTCCAGCCAGCAGAACCAGTCGGCGCTCGACACTGCCAATGTGATCCGCGCCGAGGCCGAGAAGAACTGGCAGTCCACCAGCGGCGTCAACCGCGACGAAGAAGCGGTCAACCTGATCGAATACCAGAAGATGTACCAGGCCAATATGAAAGTGATTTCGGTAGCCAACCAGCTGTTCGAAAGCACGCTGGCCATCCTGTAAGGACAAGCATGCGTATCTCCAGCAACCAGTACCGCTCCACCCTGCAGCTGGCCATGCAGAACACCAGTTCCGGCATGGCCGACCTGCTGCAGAAAATGTCCAGCGGCAAGAGCATGCTGGCCGCCTCGGAAAACCCGATCGCCAGCGTGCGGCTGCTGCGTCTGCAGCGGGAGGAGGCTTCGCTCAAGCAGTATCGCGACAATATCGGCGCGCTCAAGTCGCAGTTGTCGAAGAACGAGGCCCTGCTCGACGGCATCAGCGCCAATCTGCGCGACGCGCGCGACATCCTGGTGGCGGCGGCCAACCAGCCGCCGGCAGAGGACCTGAAGGCGATGGCCGCGCCGCTGACCAGCCTGCGCGACAGCATTCTGTTCGCCGCCAACACCAAGGACAGCGAAGGCCGCTACATGTTTTCCGGCAGCGCCATCAACACCGCCACCATCGCGGTGGATCCCAGCCAGCCGGCCGGCAGCCGCTACAGCTTCGCCGGCAACACCGACAGCCAGCTGGTGACGGTGGGCGAGGGCGTGACCCAGTCTTCCAACGTCACGCTGCAGCCGATGGCGGGTTTGCTCAACCAGCTGGACAAGGTGATCGCCACATTGCAAAGCCCGACGCTGGACAACAAGGACCCGGCGTTGGGCGCTTCCATCCGCGGCGTGATGGACGGGGTGGACGGCGCGCTGAGCGAAGTCAGCGGCCGCATCTCCGAACTGGGCGGCTCCCAGAACGTGCTGCAGACGCTGGACGACAATCACAATAGCCTCAGCCTGGCCAACCAGCAGAGCATTCTGGAGCTTGGCAGCCTGGATTACGGCACCGCCTATATGGACATGAACAATCTGTCGATGGCCTTGCAAACCAGCCAGAAGGCTTACGGCAAGGTCAGCCAGCTGACCCTGTTCGACGTGATCTGAGTCCGCAGCCATGTCCAGCACGCTCAGCTCGATCAAGCATGCCGGCGCGGACAAGCGCTGGGGCAAGGACGGCGCGGCCATCGCGCCGGCCGCCAGCCGCGCCGTCGCCGGCGGCGGCCGCCCCGCGCTGGCCAGCGCCCAGCCGTCGGCCTCCGCGGCGGCGGGCTGGCGCTACAGCACCCAGCTCAACGAACAGCTCACCGCCGCCCAGTGCGCGCAGGGCTTCGTCGACGACATGCTGCGCCAGCTGGAGGATTTCAAGGGCAATCTCAGCCTGCAGCTCACCCAGCGGCGGGTGGACGATGACGGCCTGGCCGCGCAGCGCGATCAACTGCAGCAAAGCTGGTTGCAGCGGCAGGACGATAGCGCCGGCAGCTTGGACGGCCAACTGCGGCTCAGCTTGGGCGCGCCGTCGCGCCAGCTGTTCTCCGCGCGCGGCCTGGACCTGGACAGCCTGAGCCAGGGCCAGCCGGAAACCCTGGTGTTTTCCGGCGGCGGCGGCGCGCCGGCCGGCGCGGTGAGGGTGGGCGACGGCGTCGGCCGCGAAGAAGTGCTGCGGCGGCTGAACCAGGCTTTGGGGCCGGCTAGCGTGCGCTGCGAGCTGGACAACCATGGCCGGCTGGGCTTCAGCTGCAGCGAGGCCGACTGGAGCCGGCTGCGCGACAGCCTGGCGGTGCGCGGCGGCGGCGTGCGTTTTCCCGGCGGGGTGCCGCAGCCGCTGGCGCTGGATGCCGAGCCGCCGGCTCTGGCCCCGGCGCAGTGGCAGGTGGGCGACCACGCCCAAGTGCGGCAAACGCTGCAGGGCGTGCTGCGCGCCATCGCCCAGCTGCAGCAGACGCGGGCCACCATAGGCAACGCCATCGCCGAGGCGCGCCAGTCCATCAGCCAGCTGGCGCGGCAGGATGAGCCCAGCTGGGCGGACGGCTTCGTCAGCGATTTCAACGCCCGCCTCAATCAGGGAGGGGACTTCGGCCAGCTGCAACAGCTGTTGCCGGCCTTGATGGGCATCAGCCGCTACCGCGTGTTGTCGCTGTTGTCGCTGCGCTGAGCGCCGACGCCGGGCCGCTCCGCTGGGGCGGCTTTTTTTTGCCCGGCAGGCATGCCGTCTTCATACTTCCTTAATGTGATGATGTCATAATCAGCGATTTTGCGAAGGAGGCCGCCATGCGCAGCCGCTGTTGGCCGCTGGCCCTGATTTTGTCGTCCACGCTGGCCCGCGCCGATTTCACCATTCCCGGATTCGAGCTGGTGCATACCGCGCCGCAGCATGCGGGGCTGGACACACCGGATTTGCGCGACCCGGCCGTAGTATGGAGCGAGTTGTTCGACTCCGCCCGCACGCAGATCGTGCTGGAGCAGTTTTACGCGGCGGATCAGGCGGGCAGCAAGCTGACCCAGGTGATGGATCGGCTGGAAGCCGCGGGACGGCGTGGGGTGAAGATACGCTTTCTGATGGAAAAGAAGGGCATGTTCGCCAGCGAGGCCGCCACCATCGCCCGCCTGCAGCGCATTCCCAATCTGGAATACCGCCAGCTCGACTACAGCCAGCTCACCGGCAACGGCATCATCCACGCCAAGTTCATCGTGGCCGACGGCAAAACCGCTTACGTCGGCAGCCAGAATTTCGACTGGCGCTCGCTCCAGCACATCCATGAAACCGGCCTCAAGGTGGACGACGCGGCGATGGCCGGCCGCATGCAGGCCATCTTCGAACAGGATTGGGCCGCGCAAGAGACGCTGGCCACCGGCGGCAAGGTCGCGCCGCTGCGCGCGGCCGAGCAGGCGGCGGACTTGTCGCAGCCGGCGACGCTGCTGGCCAGCCCCAACGCCTACAACCCGGACGGCGTCGGCGATTCCGAGGAGGCGCTGCCCAGGCTGATGGCCGAGGCGAAACGCGAGGTGCGCATCCAGCTGTTGGACTACGCGCCGCTCAGCTTCGGCAAGCCGCGGCAATACTACCCGCTGTTCGACAACGCCATTCGCGGCGCGCTGGCGCGCGGCGTCAAAGTGAAGCTGATGGTGTCGGACTGGAACCTGGAAAAGCCGGGCGTCGACTACCTGAGGAGCCTGGCGGCCTTGCCAGGCATGGAAGTGCGCTATGTGACCATTCCGCGCGACGGCGCCTGCATTCCGTTCGCCCGCGTCATCCACAGCAAGACCATGGCGATAGACGGCCAGATCGCCTGGGTGGGCACCAGCAACTGGAGCGGCGGCTATATGGACAAGTCGCGCAATCTGGAAGTAGTGTTGCGCAATCCGGCGATGGCGCAGCGCATCGCCACTTTGCACGAGCAGACCTGGTCGTCGCCGCTGGCGCGGAGCATCGAGCCCGGCAAGGCATACACCCCGCCGGACAAGGCCTGCCGCCAGGCGTCTTGAGCCAGATTCCGCGAGGCCGTCCGCCTGCGGCGCGGATGGCCAAAAATACGTCAAGCTCCCATTCTTATTACCAGTTTATCCGCTCTGTTCCGCGCGTCTGTCGCCGCGCGGGACGTCTCTGGCTTGCTCGGCCGCTAAAATACATTGTCATTTGTGGCTCGGCGGCCGCCGGCCATGCATCCCACCCACGGAGGAGAGAACAATGTGCGGCATCGCAGGTTGGATCAGCTTTGAGCGGAATGTGAGGGATTACCGCGAAGTCATCGACAATATGACGCGCACCATGCGGCTGCGCGGGCCGGACGCCGGCGGCGTATGGCTGGATCGCCACGCGGCGCTGGGCCACCGCCGCCTGTCCATCATCGATCTGGAAGGCGGCAGCCAGCCGATGCTGGCGGAGGAGGACGGCAAGACGCTGGCCTGTCTGGTATATACCGGCGAGGTGTACAACTTCCAGGAGCTGCGCCGCGAATTGATCGCGCTGGGCCACGGTTTCCGCACCCGCAGCGACACCGAGGTGGTGCTGCGCGCCTATCTGCAATGGGGCGAGGCGCTGACCGAGCGCCTGAACGGCATGTACGCTTTCGCCATCTGGGACGCGCGCGCCGAGCGGCTGCTGCTGGTGCGCGACCGCATGGGCGTCAAGCCGCTCTACTATTATCCGCTGCCCGACGGCGTGCTGTTCGGCTCCGAACCCAAGGCCATCCTCGCCCATCCGGAGGCGAAGCGCGTGGTGAAGGCGGAAGGGCTGCGCGAGATGCTGGATCTGGTGAAGACGCCGGAGGCGGCGGTGTTCGATGGCATGCGCGAAGTGCGGCCGGGACAGACAGTCACCGTGGACCGCGCCGGCCTGCGCAAGCACCGCTACTGGAAACTGGAGGCGCGCGAGCACGGCGACGACCTGCCCGCCACCATCCGCACCGTGCGCGAGTTGCTGGACGACATCGTCGAACGCCAGATCGTCGCCGACGTGCCCCTGTGCACCTTGCTGTCCGGCGGACTGGACTCTTCCATCATCACCGCGCTGGCGGCGTGCAGCACCGCCCGGCAAGGCAAGGGCAAGGTGCGTTCGTTCTCGGTGGATTTCATCAAGCATGGGGTGGAGTTCGCCTCCGACTACCTGCGCAGCTCGCCGGATGCCCCCTTCGTGCGCGACTTGGCCGCCCATGCCGGCACCGATCACCAGGAAATTCTGCTGGAAAGCCGTGATCTGGCCGATCCGGCGTTGCGCGCGGCGGTGCTGGGCGCGCAGGATTTGCCGCCGGCCTACTGGGGCGACATGCTGCCGTCGCTGTACAAGCTGTTCGAGGCGATCCGCGCCCAGTCCACGGTGGCGCTGTCCGGCGAGTCGGCCGACGAGGTGTTCGGCGGCTACCGCTGGTTCCACGACGCCGCCGCGGTGGCGGCCGACACCTTTCCCTGGCTGTCCGGCGCCACCGCCTCCTTCTTCGACGGCCAGTCGCTGGTATCGCCGGATTTGCTGCGGCAGCTGGACATGGCGGGCTTCCGCCGCGACAGCTACGCGCAGGCGCTGGCCGAGGTGCCGACCCTGGCCTCGGACGACGCCAAGGAAAAGCGCATGCGCGAAATCAGCCACATGCATCTGACCCGCTTCGTGCAGGGGCTGTTGGACCGCAAGGACCGGATGAGCATGGCGGTAGGGCTGGAGGTGAGGGTGCCGTTTTGCGACCACCGGCTGGTGGAATATGTGTTCAACGCGCCGTGGCGGATGAAGAATTTCGACGGCCGCGAAAAGAGCCTGCTGCGCGCCGCCGGCAAGGATGTACTGCCGGACTCCATCGTTCAGCGCGTCAAGAGCCCGTATCCGGCCACCCAGGATCCGGCATATGAGCAGGCGCTGCGCCAGGGCCTGGCGCGGGTGCTGGACGACGCCGCCGCGCCGGCGCTGCCGCTGCTGGACCGGGCCGCGGCGTGGAAGCTGCTGGACCGGCCGTTCGGCAAGACCAGCTCCGCGCCGGAGCGCGCCGGACTGGAAATGGCGCTGGGGCTGAACGAGTGGCTGCGGCACCATCGGGTGGTGCTGGATTTATAAGGCCGCGGCCACGCCGGGCGATGTCGCCCGGCGTGGCCATTCCCAAGAGAAGGGGGCTGGCTGCCATCCCAAGCGCAGAGCCCCGCCTTGGCGCCATAGGCCTCCCGCGCCGCGGCGCAAATCTTCATTTTGTCGGTCTGTTCTCATGCCTCCCAGGCCTGACTGCCCGCCGCTTGGCGGACGATCGCGCATGCCGCCCCCATTCCCGTTGCCCATGCGGCGCAAGGCAAGGCTCGGCTGGTCTGCGTCGAAAGGCTTTGCGCGTCGCCAACGGCAAGCCGTGGATCCTGAGTTCTGCAATATCGCCCAGGCGCAAACTGCGTGGCGATGGGCATCCGCGCAGATTTCCGCTGCTTCAGGCATCGGTCTTCGGCGCATGCCAGCCGCCGGACTGGGATCGGCCTGGATGGAAAGCGGCATCAGAACGCCATGCCAGCGGCGGTTGGTTGCAACGGGCAAGCTTAGGCTTCATTCGGAATAGCAATGGCTTGGGTGTTGTGTCGAATTCCGATTGGCGAGTATCGGATCAATTGAGTCTTGTTGCTCGCGTGTGGCTGGGATGCTTGTCTGGGGAGGGGCGTGACGCGTTCACTTGGGGATAGGCAGTAGGATGCAACAGTCCAGGTTGTTGTCATACTGGCTTATACTATTGTAGTATGCATATATATTTAATTATGATAATGTATTTGCCAATTGCGGTGAGTGGAATCCGAACGAATTTCGCCGGCAATGCCTTCCCGACGGAACCGGCCTCTGACAGCAAGCCCGACCGACGCGCGGGAGGTGGCGGCAGTAAACAGATGCCAGCTAAGTGGCCAGGAAAACGACTGGCTGACATTGCCCTCATGCATTGCGTCAGCAGTCTGCTCCATAGATTCAATCTATTCCTATATTTTGCTTACATTCTTGAGCGCGCGGTGTGCCTGAGTGTGGATTGCGCTCGGGTATTGTCGGAGGCGAAGAGAGTGACAGGCATGGCTGCTGCGCGCTGTTCTCGATACTGATCTGTTTTATGAAAAATATGATATGAAAAGCAAAAAAATACTCAGCGTATTGTTAGGATTGATGGCGATTATTTCATCGCAATGGTCCTTGGCGGATAATGACAATGGCAGAAACCTATATTCGCAGCGATGCGCAATGTGCCATGGGTCTGATCTTAAGGGGACGGGGCCGTTGGCTAATAAAAGCAATCCACCGACACCCGATATTACAACGCCAGCCTTCAAGAGAAGATTAGCAGCCTACCCGGGGGTTATCGTGTCATCTGTGATACTTCGGCCCAATGGTGATCTAATTCCAAAAACCTTGCAAGAGAATGGTGTGAGACTGTCGCCGTTTGCTTGGAGAATTAAAGATTTGCGTGATTTGAATCAGTATATGAGTGGCGTTATTTTAAAAAGTCGATGATTTTAAATCAAGTGATTGAAGCGTAACGCGAAGAGCCGTCATGTGGATGGTTGCAAGTAAATTATTCAGCGAAGAGTTAATTGGATATTTGGCATGGTCAGTAGTGTTTGCAGAAGGTTCTACAAATTTTCTAACTTAGGTTGATAAGCTCATGCGGACAAAGGTTGCAATCATAGGTGCGGGGCCTGCGGGGTTAATGCTGGGGCAGCTTCTTTCTTTGGCAAATATAAGCAACGTAGTGATTGAGAATCGCTCTAGAGATTATGTGGAAGGCCGAAGCCGCGCAGGCCAGATTACTCCTGCCACGGTCCAGATTCTTACCGAAAGCGGTGTTGGCGCGAGAATTCATTCTGAAGGAATGGTACATTCTACGCTGCAGTTTCATTATGAAGGCTCGACGCGTGAGTTGAATTTTCAAGCGCTAACTGGGCGCACGGTGACTATTTATGGGCAGCAAGAAATTATCAAGGACCTGATTGCCGCGCGCTTGAAGACGGAATTTCCACTGCTGTTTGACGCTGCAGATGTTCAGATTCATGATACTGACGGATTTTCGCCATATGTTTCATTTTCGCATGGCGGTGAGCAGCAGACGCTAGAGTGTGATTTTATCGTCGGTTGCGATGGCTTCCACGGTATTTGTCGACCGCATATCTCAGACTCTCTCACCCAGTTTTCGTACAACTACCCGTTTACTTGGCTTGCTGTTCTGGCTGAAATGTCGCCGATTTCGCCGGACGTCATTTTTTCCAGTCACGAGACAGGGCTTGCATTATTTACGATGCGATCGCCGAATGTGTCAAGAATCTACTTGCAGTGCTCGCCAGACGAAGACCCCAATGAGTGGTCTGGTTCGAGAATCTGGGATCTTTTGCAATTACGGTTGGAAGGCAGGCCTGAGAAGGTGAATGGCGGGGCAATCATTGAGAAAAGCATTGTGCAACTTAGAAGCTTTGTTGCTGAGAAAATGCAAAAAGGCAGGCTGTTTCTGGCTGGAGATGCCGCGCATATCGTTCCTCCTTCTGCTGCGAAAGGGCTGAATCTCGCGGTTTCCGATGCGAATATTTTGGCCCGCGCTTTTGAGCAGCACTATGGCAAAGGCAAGGAAGATCTTTTGTTGTCTTACTCTGATATCGCATTGAAGCAGATATGGCGGGATGTACAGTTTTCCCATTGGATGGCCATGTTGTTGCATCGTTTCGATGACAACTCTCATTTTCATAGACGTCTGCAGATAGCAGAGCTGGATAGGGTGCTTGGCTCTGGGCCAGCCGCGCAGAGTTTCGCTGAACTATGGGTTGGCAATCCGCCATTCGCCGCGTCGATTTAAATATAGAATTGCGCCATGGATCAAACACGAAAAATTCTGATTGTCTTGCATCAAGAGCACTCCACGCCTGGCCGAGTTGGTTTGCTGTTGCGTCAACTGGGATTCGAGCTTGATATCCGCAGGCCACGATTTGGAGATCTTCTCCCGCAGAATATGCGGGAGCACGATGGTGCGGTAATTTTCGGTGGTCCGATGAGCGCAAATGATAGCGATGCGTATATTCGTGAAGAAATCAATTGGCTGGATAAGCCGTTGAGTGAAGGGAAGCCGTTGCTTGGCATTTGTCTGGGTGCGCAAATGCTGACGCGGCATCTGGGGGAGCGAGTATATCAGCTTGATAATGGAGGAATTGAGGCTGGTTATTATCCGATAGCGCCGTTGCCGGCGGCGCACAGGATAACCGAAGACGCATGTGCCCCCTTTCCGGACTATGTCTATCAATGGCATAGCGAAGGGTTTGACTTGCCGACAGGCGCTACGCTTCTGGCCGAAGGCTCAACCTTTCCAATTCAGGCATATCGATATGGGCATAATGCCTACGCCTTGCAATTTCACCCAGAAGTGACTTATGAGACGATTGATCGCTGGTCGTCGCGTGGAACCGAGCGGCTCAAAGCGCCTGGTGCGAAGCCCGCATGCGAGCACTTGACTGATTGGCATCAATACGATTCAGCCGTTGCGGCCTGGATCAGCGCGTTTCTGCCAAAGTGGATAGCATCGCCAGCTTGAAGCCGCGCGACTGTATAGGGACTGATGCGCAATATCATCGCTAAATTGCTGGTATAAAAATTATAAAAACCAATCAGACTCATATTTTCATCAAATATGTCGGCTAGGAATGATTATGACCACCACCTTTCCGTTTCAAGAAGATGAATGCTTTTTTTTGATGCGTCGCAAAAATGAACCAACAGTACTTGCATGCACAGGAAAGGTAGAGAGGTTTCGCCATTTGGCGGATATTCCCATGAAGTCTGGGCTAGCCGATAGCCATACTTTCGATTCAGTCAACCTGATTCCATTTGCTCAAGCCCGAGAACGTGGCTTTCCTGTGCATGATGATGGGGAGCCTATCGTTTCTCTGCAAATCGAGAATTCGCAATATTTCCCGCTCAGCCAGTTTGTCGAGATGCTACCCAATGAACAGGTGGACATTTCAAATATATCGTTCACTACCGATCAGGCTGAATACGAAGCCATCATCAGAAATATCATCAACTGTGAAATCGGGACGGGGCAAGGCGCAAATTTCGTCATCGCACGGGAATGCGTCGCTCACATCGGCAATGCTGAGCTGAGTGGCATTCTCAGTATTTTCCGTTCACTGCTTCTGAATGAGTTCGGCGCTTACTGGACTTTCGCTTTCTATGATGGAGAGCATTATTATCTTGGCGCATCTCCCGAACGACATATTTCGGCTTCGTGCGGCGAGGTCATGATGAATCCCATCAGTGGCACCTATCGTAAAAATAGCGCATATGAGGTGGCGGAAAGCGAGAAGGATTTTCTGGAATTCCTTCAGGACGAGAAAGAAATTTTCGAGCTCTTCATGGTTTGCGACGAAGAACTCAAGATAATGAGCGAGATTTGCGATCAAGGCGGCTCGGTGATCGGCCCCATGCTCAAGGAAATGTCCCGCCTGATTCATACCGAATATCTGTTGGTAGGCAAGACGGACAAGTCGATCATCGATCTGCTGCGTCGCTCCATGTTTGCGCCGACGGTCACCGGCAGTCCGGTGCTGAGCGCATTTCGCGTCATCCACCGATACGAGAAGCAATCCAGAGGTTATTACGGCGCCACGATCGCCCTGGTCGGCCGCAATAAGGATGGCAGCGCGACGCTGGATGCGCCGATTCTCATCCGCACGCTTCAAATAGACCGGGCAGGCAAGGCGGTAGCCCGGGTGGGCGCCACCTTGGTTCGCGGCTCCAATCCGATGCATGAGGTGTGGGAAACGGAAACCAAGATTGCAGGTTTGTTCAACGCGGTCCGCAATGCAGGCAAGAGTCCGGCACCTCCCGAGCGCTTGTTGGACAAGATGGATCATGAGCAGATTCAAAGACTGCTGCAGTCCAGGAACGCGTATCTATCCCGCTTCTGGTTCGAATCGCAAGACGCGGACTTCGGAACGGAGCCATCGTTGCGCGGAAAATCCGTCACCATCGTGGATGCGGAGGATGATTTTTCGGTGATGCTCAAGCGTCTGCTGGAGCAGCTTGAGATGCAGGTGAGCTTGGTTTCCTTCGCCGACTACAACCCTCAGCTTCATCAGAGCGATCTGTTGGTGGCGGGACCCGGCCCAGGCAACCCTCTGGATAGCCAGGATGGCAAGATGATGCGCTTGCGCAATATAATCGCCGCCCGCTTGGAGAGTGGGCAAGCGATGCTTTGTGTTTGCCTGTCTCATCAGATTCTGTGCGACATCCTTGGCTTTCCCGTGATCACCAAGGCGGTTCCCTTGCAAGGCACGCAGCAAGTGATTGATTTGTTCGGGACTCAGCAGCGAGTGGGTTTCTACAATACTTACGTCGGATTGGCTACGCAAACGCTCGAGCAAGTCAGGGTGGCGAGCGATGAGGAATCGCGCGAGATACATGCGTTGCAAGGCGAGCGGTTCTTCAGCGTGCAATTCCATCCCGAATCGATTCTTACACCTCACGGTTTCGAGCTGACGCGGAAGATATTGAGCCGGCTCTTGCTGACGCGTCAGTTTGAAGACAGGGAAAGGCCGGTTTTGATCGGCGATGCCGTTCTGTGATCTGAGCCTGGGACGTGAGCGCTCAGCGCTTAGCCCCAGGCTTGCAAGTCGAAATCTCCGCCCGCTTATGCAATGAAAACCTGCCCCCAAGGCTGGGGGCAGGGCGGCTTTCACTTTAGCGGGGTATCGACAAACTCAGGCAACAGTTCGAC
The DNA here is from genome assembly GCF_001676875.1 of Chromobacterium subtsugae. GTDB lineage: Bacteria > Pseudomonadota > Gammaproteobacteria > Burkholderiales > Chromobacteriaceae > Chromobacterium > Chromobacterium subtsugae. The sequence continues at coordinate 227,351 of NZ_JYKA01000003.1, forward strand.
TTGGTCGGCATAGGCTGCAAGCGCGGTATAGGTTTGGACATCCACCAAGTGGGATACCCTGAATTGGGTGAAACGCCAAGCCGCGGCCACGGTGACATCGGCCTGAGACAGCTGCGCGGTGGCAAGCCAAGGGTTTGCTTGGGCCGCGGCTTCTTCCAGAAGCGCCAGCGCGGCATGCAATTGTTCGGTTATGCGGCTTAGCCAAGGAGCATATTGATATTCGCCGGGCTTGTTGTGCTCATATTCGAGTTGAACGGCTTTTTCGCAAACCGTGAGGCCAAGTCCGATCAGCGACAGCACCTTTCTGTGTTGTTTCGAGTCTTTTGGCATCAAACTGCGGGAGGGGTCGACCCGTGATTCCAGATAGTCAATGATCATCGACGAATCCATGATCATTTCGCCGTCATCGCAGATCAGCGTCGGCGCCTTGACCGCCGGATTGATGGCGCGGAACTCATCCACATTGCGAAATACCGAGATTTGCCGGTGCTCATGCTCTAAACCCATCAAGCGCAACGAAATTGCCACGCGCCGAACATAGGGTGATCCCATCATGCCAACAAGTTTCATCAATTCCCCCTGAGGTTTTAATCGTTCGCTTTTCCAGTCGACCCATTTGGAGTCGAAGGTAAAGAAGAACGAGTGTTACATGAATACGATTACGTAATTAACTACATGTCGATTTTAGAAAATTCAACCTTTGAGTTGTAGAATAAAGAGGCGCGTTCCGAAACGGTTTCAGCATCACCTGTCGTAAGGAATTGGTTGTCTCCGATTCTGGTGCTGGAAAAATGCGGGTTTCTTTTTAAGTACTCAAGCAGGCTCTGGGCGCAAGCGTCCGGCTGAGAGATGATGCGCATGGAATCCGGCAGTTCTGTTCGCCATATATGCTCTACTATCGGGTAATGTGTGCAAGCCAGTACGCAAACGTCTGGAACTTCCTGGTTGGCATTAAATAGCGCGTTGATGTTTTTCCGAATTTCTGCCCGCAGCACGGCTTCAGGCGCGGCTTGTTCGATGAGCAGGGCAAGACCATTGCATGCTTGTTGGCGCACGTTTATGCCGGGGTTTCTGCTGTTGATTTCCGCCGTGAAGATATTGGATTGCACGGTGTGCTGCGTCGCGAATATCGCAACGCTCTTGACCGGGCGATGGGGATGAGCGCGCGTGCTGTCGAATTTCCAATCCCAAGGAGTGGCGATGATCTCCTCGACAGTGGGTACGACAACTCCGACCGCGCGCCGACCTGGGTACGCTTGGGGCAGCCATGTCTGCTGAATCTTTCGGAGGCTGGTGGCCACTGCAGTATTGCAAGCGATCACCACCAGTGAGCAACCATGCTCAAAAAGGCGGGCAAGAGCCGCTTGTGTCAAGTCATAGATAGCATCTGCTGAGCTATTGCCATAGGGTGGGTTTCCGTGGTCGCCTAAATAGACGAACTTCTCATTGGGCAAAACGGATTCAAACGCGCGCATCACCGTCAAGCCGCCGCTGCCGAAATCAAATACGCCAATCAAAGCCAGCCTCGCTTATCTGCTCGTGTTGTTAAACTGTTGCGATGAGCTATATCGTGGTTGCTATCGCAATGGCGACGCCAATATATAAAATGCCCGTGACTAGGCTCATTTGACGTTTTGTCTTGAATATTTTCGCCGCATGGCGAGCCATTAACATGTATAGCGCGTATACCGATGTGGAAATGAAGATCGCTGTTGCCACTAATGCAATGCACTGCGGCGCGTATGATATATTGTTATTTATGAATGTCGGGAACAGTATTATATTGGTCAATATCCCTTTGGGGTTCGTGAATGAGACAATGACGGCGCCGGTAAACATCTGAAAAGGTGTGCGCTTGCTTGAGCTTGCAACCGCAATTTGGGAGCGCGAGCGTAGCGATTTCAATGCAAGGTAGAGTAGGTAAGCAACCCCTATCCATTTGAGCCAGAAGAAGATGCCAGGATTATTCTTGACAAGTATGCCTAGGCCTGAGAGGACAATGACGGCGTGGCCCCCGCTTGCCAGACCAAAACCAATGGCGCCGGGAAAGGATTGTTTAAAACCATTATCAAGAGCTTGCGCCATAGAGAAGGCGACATTCGGACCGGGTAGGATGGCTGCCGAGAGAAATACGACGCAAAACAACATCCAAAGTTGAAAATCCATACTGCGCTATCCTTGTATAGCTGTCGAATCCCAGATGATTCCGAACTGGTTGAAATCATTCATCAGGGGAGAGGCCTAGTTACTCTGCACGCATTCACAAAGTCGGTACAGCAGCCGGTGGAGGCATGGACTCAGTGAGTTGCCGCATTCAGTCACTGAATGAGCGCCAAGCCAGCCCTGGCGTTTTGGCAGCCTTGCCCCTCATTTGGTCTCTTGGTCCTGGGGGCGGCAACGCGCCAGCTGCTTGGGGTGGCCGTTGACAGCGGCGTTGCGCGGGCACTGCATCCACCTAAAAGACATTATCATAATTAAATATATATGCATACAACAATAGTATAAGAGTCCGTGGGGGATCCATTGCCTGTAGCGCCGGCGCGCCACCTCACGGCCTCGGCTCCTTTTTCAGGAGGAGTCGCAGATTGGCGGATCAGCGGGCGAGCGTTGAGGCGCGGGGGCGCATTCAGGATGGCTGTTGTGCTGCGCGCCTTGCCGCGGCGGGTTGAGCGCGACTTCTGACGGCGGGAGGCCCGAGACCATCTTGCGCGATATGGAATGGCGCCGCGATCCCGAGCGCTTTCCCATCCTTGGGCAGAAGGCGGCAAGGACGGGAATAAGGGCGCGGCTGCGCGACCGGCGGATAACGCGGCGGGTAAAGCGGGGGACGCTACCGGGGCTTGTCTGTCAGGCTTATCGCTTGCCAAACCGCAGTCGCAGCCACCGCTAGCGCGGCGGCCGCACCGGACGGCCCTGCAGCGGCGTGGACAGGATGATGGAGGTGCGGGTTTCGCCCAGGTCGTTGAGCTGGGACACCAGTTGCTCCAGGTGGCCGACGTCGCGCGCCAGCAGGCGGAACACGTAGGAGTCGACGCCGGTGACGTGGTGGCATTCCATCACTTCCGGCATCGCTTCCAGCCGAGCCAGCAGCGTCTTCTTGTCTGGTTGCGGCACGGTGATGCCCACCCATGCCGATAGCGCGTAGCCGGCGCGTAACGGCGCCACACGGGCGTGGTAGCCGCCTATCACCCCGGCTTCTTCCAGCCGCTTCACTCTTTCCGATACCGCGGGCACCGACAGGCCCACCGCCTGCGCCAGTTCGGTCAGCGACTGGCGGGCGTTGTCCTGCAGCGCGGCCAGGATAGCCCAGGATTTTGCGTCTACTTCCATTCGTAAACTCCTTCTGCCGTTTTGCCTCAGATTTAAAAGCCAGCATAGCGTCTAGGCGAAAAAACCGCATGGGCAGTCGCGCGGCGGGGCGGCACACTATGAGCATGGATTAAGGGGAGGACGAACATGTTCTGGCAGGCGGCTTTGATAGGCTTGGCGATTGCGGCGCCGATGGGGCCGATAGGTTTGTTGTGCGTCAGCCGCACTCTGCGCGGCGGGCCGCGGCTGGGCCTGGCCACCGGCCTGGGGGCGGCCAGCGCCGATGGCCTGTTCGCAATGGCCGGCGTCGCCGGCAGCGGCGCGGCGCTGCATCTGGCCGGAGCGCTGGCGCGGCCGCTGGCTTGGGGCGGCTGCCTGCTGTTGGCGTGGCTGGGCGTGGCCACGCTCAGGCGGCCGGAAAGCCAGCCGGCGGTGCGGGAAGAAGGCCGCGTCGGGCTGCGGCGCGCTTACGCCGGCGCGCTATTGCTGACGCTGAGCAATCCGATGACCATCCTGTCCTTCGCCGCGGTGGCGGCCGGCTTGTCAGGCGGCCTGGCCGCCAGCGGCGCGCAGCAGCTGGCCATTGTCGCCGGGGTGTTTTGCGGCTCCGCCGCGTGGTGGCTGATATTGGCCTATGGCGGCGGCGCCTTGCTGGCGCGGCTGGGCGCGCGCGGCCGCCGCTTGCTGGACGCAGGCTGCGGTCTGCTCTTGCTCGGTTTCGCCGTCTTGCTGGCCTGGCGCGCGGCGGGCGGCTGAGCGGGCGGGCGAGAAAAAGGCCCGGACAAGCCGGGCCTGGGGCAGGGAGAAGGCGCGCTTATAGCTTGAAGTGGCTGACCAGTTGCTCCAGTCCGCCGGACAGCTCGCGCAGCTGCTTCACCGCCTGGCTGACCTCGCTCACCACCTGGTTGTTGTTCTGCGCCATGCTGCTGATGCGCTCGACGTTCTGCGCGATTTCCAGGCTGGCGCTGGATTGCTCGCGGGTGGCGGCGGCGATGTCGACGATGCTGGTCACCAGCTGCTGGTTGTAGCCCTGCACTTCGCGCATCGCCTGGTTGGCTTCTTCTGCGATGCCGACGCTCAGATCCACCTGCTGGCTGCTGCGCTGCACGTCGCCGACCGCCTGGCGGGTTTCGCTGCTGATGGCCTCGACGATGCGGGTGATCTGGACGGTGGCCTCGGCGGTGCGGCCAGCCAGGTTGCGCACCTCGTCGGCCACCACCGCGAAGCCGCGGCCCAGTTCGCCGGCGCGCGCCGCTTCTATCGCGGCGTTCAGCGCCAGCAGATTGGTCTGGTCGGCGATGTCCTTGATCACGCCGACAATGGTGGTGACTTCGTTGGAGCGCTCTCCCAGGCCGCTCATCCGTTCCGCCAGCTCGTGCATGCTGTCGGTCATGCGCTGAATCTCGCTGGTGACGCGGTTGACCTTGGCCACGCTCTGCTCGGTCATCGCGCCGGTTTCGCGCGCGATGTCGCCGGCTTGCTGCGCGGTGCTGGCGATGTGCTGCGCGCCCACCGTCACCTGTTCGACGCTGGCGGCGCTGGCGGTGGCGGCGTCGGACTGCTGGGCGGAGGCGTCGTGCACCTGGCCGGCCGAGTGGCTGAGCCGCGCGGCGGCGTCGGAAACCTGGCGGCTTTGCTCGCGCACATTGACGAACATGTCGCGCAGGCTGTCCAGCAGGCGGTTGAAGGCGCTGGCGGTGCGGCCGATTTCGTCGCGGTTGGCGATGGCGATGCGGCTGGTGAGGTCGCCGCCGCCGCTGGCCAGCTGCTCCATGGTTTCGGCCAGGTGCTGCAGCGGGCGGGTCTGGGTGCGGATGACGATGGCCAGCAGCAGCAGGATCAGCGCCAGCGCCACCGCGCCGATGGCGATGGCGGTGAGCATTTCGCGGCGGGCGCCGTCGGTGAGGGCGGCGGTGGGGACGCTGATGCCCAGCGTCCAGAACTGGCCGGTGTCGCCGATCGCGATGGGGTGGAAGAAGTGAGTGAAGCCGCCGTCTTCGTAGACGAAATCCTCGCCTTTCTTGATGTCGGCCAGATGGCCGGCCAGCGCGTCGTCCTTGCCTACGTTTTTGCCCAGCTGATCCGCCTGCGGGTGGACCACGTAGACGCCGCCTTCGGACAGGATGCGGATGTAGCCGGTCTGGTACAGGCGGATCTGGCCGAAGGACTTCTGCAGCTGGTCCAGCGCCACGTCGGTGGCGGAAACGCCCAGCATCTTGCCGGCATCGTCCTTCATCACCACCGCCAGCGAGCTTTCCAGCACCTTCTTGCCCTGCACTTCATAGGGGTAGGGCTCGGTGATGGTGTCGCGGCCGCGCTGTTTGGGCACGTAGTAGAAATCGCCCCAGCCCGGCTTTTCATAGTCGGGCTGATAGGTTTGCGGATGGTCCTTGAACTTGGGGAAGTCCTTGATGCGGTCAGCAGACATCATCACGTCCATCTGCGCCTTGCCTTGCGCGTTGCGGGTGATGTAGGGCTGGTAGCGGCCGGTGGGGTCGTGGCGCGGCCAATCCAGCCGGTAGGGGTTGTCGTCGCCGTCGAAGGCGTTGGGTTCCCACAGCATCCACAGTCCTATCGACTGCGGCGCGTGGTCCAGCATCTGCAGGATGATGTTGTCGGTCTGCTTGCGGTCGGCCTTGCCGCCGCGCTTGATGCCGACGACGGCGTCGGCCAGGTGGCGCGGCAGCAGAAAGCCTTGGCTGAGGGTGTTTTCCGCGTCCTTGGCGTAGCTGCCGGCCTGCTCCGAGGCCAGCTGGTAGCCGGTGTCGATGGCGGACTTGTAGTTGAGATGGGCGATCAGGGCGATCATGGCGGCGAAGGCGACCGTTATGGCGCCGGCCGCCACCAGGATGATGCGGGTACTGAGGCGTCCCCATTGTTGCTGCGCGTGACTCATGGCGATTACCTGCGAGGCTGCTGGTTGATTCGAGTGCTGCACGAAACCGGACTAATACGTATAAATTCGTATTTAAAACGAATATACCGGCATCCCGCCCGCGCAGGCAATGACCTGCGGCAGTGGCGGAGCGGGTAGGACGAGGCGGCGAGAAGGGGCTGGGCGAAAAACGGGCGGCCATGCCCGGACGATCGGACATGGCCGGGAGCGGCGCGTCAGAAGGTCAAGACGTCCTGTTCCTCCTGATAGGACATGTCGCCAGGCTCGCCGACGATCAGCGGATCGGGCGCGCGCGCCACGCGCGGGTCTTTGCCGGGATAGTCCAGCCGCGACAGAAAGTGGCGGATGCAGCCCAGCCGGGCGCGCTTCTTGTCGTCGGACTTCACCACCGTCCACGGCGCGTCGCCGGTGTGGGTGTGGAAGAACATCGCCTGCTTGGCGGCGGTGTAGTCGTCCCACTTGTCCAGCGACTGGATGTCGATCGGCGACAGCTTCCAGTGCTTGAGCGGGTCGTCGCGGCGCGAGATGAAGCGGCGCAGCTGCTCCTCGCGGCTGACCGAAAACCAGAACTTGAACAGTTTGATGCCGCTGTTGACCAGCATCCGCTCCAGTTGCGGCGTCTGGCGCATGAATTCCAGGTACTGGTGGGCGTTGCAGAAGCCCATCACCCGCTCCACCCCGGCACGGTTGTACCAGGAGCGGTCGAAGAACACGATCTCGCCGGCGCTGGGCAGGTGGGCGATGTAGCGCTGGAAGTACCATTGGCCGCGTTCCTGGTCGCTGGGCTTTTCCAGCGCCACCACCCGCGCGCCGCGCGGATTCAGGTGCTCCATATAGCGCTTGATGGTGCCGCCCTTGCCGGCGGCGTCGCGGCCTTCGAACAGGATCACGATCTTTTGTCCGCTTTCCTTGACCCAGCTTTGCACTTTCAACAGCTCGATCTGCAGCTCCTGTTTCAGCCTTTCGTATTCGGCGCGGCGCATGCGGCTGCTGTAAGGGTAGCTGGCCGGCAGCTCGGCGCTGCCGCTGTCCTCGTCGCTGCCGTGCGGCGCCAGCGCCACCTGCAGCGCCACCGGCTGCTGGCTGGTTTCCTGGATGATGTGCACCGATTCGTCGTGCGCGCGCGCCACGTTGCGGCTGCGCGCCGACTGGCGGCGCGGCTTGGCCGCAGCGGCGGGCGCGTCGCCGGCGGCGGGTTCCTGGGAGTCGGGGGGATCTTGTCGCTGCGTCATCGCTTCACCTTAATCCATGGTCTTGGCATGGTATTTATCCTACGCCGGCATGGGCGGGGTGTCGATGCGGCCGGCGACGGCCAGGCGCGCTTCGCGCCGCCTGGCGCCGTTTCGTCGCAAAACAGCACGTGGGCATGCCGGCTGGTTTACAGTGGCGGCGTGGTTTTCATTCAGGGAGAGAGTCGATGTGGTCAGTGCAGATGCGCCAGGTGCGCAAGCATTACCGGCTGGACCAGGTGACGGTGCCGGCGCTGCAGGATGTCGAGCTGGCGGTGAGACCGGCCTGCTTCACCGTGCTGTCCGGGCCGTCGGGCAGCGGCAAGACCACGTTGCTGAATCTGATCGGCGGGGTGGACCAGCCCGACAGCGGCGAAATCCTGGTGGCGGGGCAGGACATCGCCCGGCTGGGCGACGATGCGCTCAGCGATTTCCGCGCCCGCCATATCGGCTTCATTTTCCAGAATTTCAATCTGCTGCCGGTGCTGTCGGCGTATGAAAACGTCGAGTATCCGCTGCTGCTGGCCAAGGTGCCGGCCGCCGAGCGCAAGGCGCGCGCGCTGGCCATGCTGGACGCGGTGGGCCTGGCCGACAAAGCCGGCAACCGCCCCGGCCAGTTGTCCGGCGGCCAGCGCCAGCGGGTGGCGATAGCGCGCGCGCTGGCGCACCGGCCGTCGCTGGTGCTGGCGGACGAGCCGACCGCCAACCTCGACAGCCAGACCGGCGCCAGCATCCTGGCGCTGCTGCGCGGACTGCAGCAGCAATATCAGTTGACGGTGGTGTTTTCCTCGCATGATCCTCAGGTGATCGCCGCCGCCGACGACCATTACCAGGTGCGCGACGGCCGCGTCAGCCACGCGCCCGCCATCTCCCGCAAGGAGCCGGCATGAATACCCTGAAACTGGCCTGGCGCAATCTGCTGCGCAACCGCCGCCGCACGCTGGCCACGCTGGGCACCATGGTGGTGGGCGTGGTGGCGCTGCTGCTGTTCGGCGGCTACAACCGCACCGTGCAATACGGCCTGCAAACCAGCTTCGTCCGCGGCGGCGGCCATTTGCAGATCCAGCACCGCGACTACTTCCTCTACGGCAACGGCAATCCGGCGGCCTACGGCATCCGCGACTACCGCCGCGTGATGCGGGTGGTGGAGAACGACCCGGTGCTGAAGCCTATGCTGATCGCGGCGACGCCGACGTTATCGTTGGGCGGCATCGCCGGCCATTACGCCGCCGGGGCCTCGCGCACCGTCATCGCCCAGGGCAGCGAAGTGACGGGGCAGAACCTGATGCGGCGCTGGGACGACTACCATTTCGGCGACAAGCCCAAAACCGTCGCCCTCACCGGCAGCGCGCCGGACGCCGCGGTGATAGGCGTGGGCGTGGCGCGGGTGTTGCAATTGTGCGACGCGCTGAAAGTGAAGGGCTGCGCCGCGCCGGCCAAGGCTGAAAGCGGCGGCACGGCGATGCCGGCGGACCTGCAGGCGCTGTCCGACGCCGCGCCGCAGGCGGCGGCCGACAATCGCATCGAACTGTTGGCGGCTACCGCCGCCGGCGCGCCCAATGTGGCGCGGCTGACCGTGGTGAAGGCGCAGAGCATGGGCGTGAAGGAGCTGGATGACATGTTCGTCAGCATGCATCTGTCCGCCGCGCAGCGGCTGGTTTACGGCGGCGGCGAGCCGCGCGTCACCGCCATCGCGCTGCAGCTGCAACACACCCGCCAGATTCCGGCGGCGCAGGCGCGGCTGCGGCAGCTGTTCGCCACCAGCTTGAAGGACCAGCCGCTGGCCGCTTACGACTTCGCCACGCTGCAGCCGCAATACGGCCAGATCACCGGCATGTTCGGCACCATCTTCGGTTTTCTGTCCATTTTGATCGGCTGCGTGGCGCTGTTCACCATCGCCAACACCATGAATATGGTGGTGCTGGAGCGCACGGTGGAAATCGGCACGCTGCGGGCGATGGGCCTGCGCCGCGGCGGGATCCAGCGGCTGTTCCTGTGCGAAGGGGTGATGCTGGGCATGTTGGGCAGCGCGGCCGGCATCGCGCTGGCATTGCTGCTGGCCCAGCTGATCAACCACGCCGGCTTGACTTGGCTGCCGCCGGGGCAGGTGGACCCGTCTCCCATTCTAGTGAGGCTGTGGGGCGAAACCGGCATGATGCTGGCCACCGCGCTGGGCCTGATGCTGATGGCGACGATATCGGCCTGGTGGCCGGCGCGTCGCGCCGCGCGCGCGGTGATCGTGGACGCCCTGCGCCACGCCTGAGGAGAACAAGATGAAAAACATGTGGATGGCGGCGCTGGCCCTGCTGGCCGGGCTGGCCCAGGCCGCGCCGGACGCGCAGACCATACTGGCCAACAGCGACGCGGTGCGCAATCCAGACAAATCCTTCGGCCTGATCGTGTCCCTGGTCAGCTACAAGGACGGCAAGGAGAACGAACGCAGCGCGCTGGCGGTGTATTCGCGCGCCGACCCGCGCAGCGGCCAGTTCCGCAGCCTGCTGCGCTTCGTCAACCCGGCGCGCGACGCCGGCAAGTTGATGCTGAAAAACGGCAACGACCTGTGGTTCTACGACCCGGCCAGCAAGGCCAGCGTGCCGATCTCGCCGCAGCAGCGCCTGTTGGGCCAGGCGTCCAACGGCGATGTGGTGACGGTGAACCTGGCGCTGGACTACCAGGCCGCGCTGGCCGGGGAGGAGGACATCCAGGACGGCGACCGCCAGACGCGCCATTGCTACAAGCTGCGGCTGAGCGCGCGCAACCCCGGCGTCACCTACCACGCGATAGAGCTGTGGGTGGACACCGCCGGCTACCGCAGCCGCAAGGCCCGTTTTTTCGCCGAAAGCGGCGGCCTGCTGAAAACCGCCTATTACCGCGCCTATCAGCCGGTGCTGGGGCAGCAGCGCCCCACTGAGACGGTGATCATAGACGGCCTCAATCCCAAGTGGGTGACGGTGCTGCGCAACAGCGACTTCGCCTGGCGCGAGGTGCCCGAAGCCTGGCTGCAGCGCGACTACCTGCCGCGCTTCCGGGCGGAGTGAGCGATGCGGCTGAGCATGTTGGCGCTGGCGGGCTTGCTGTGCGGCCCGGCCTGGGCGGACGACGACGCGGCGGCGCTGCAACTGGCCGATCAGGCCAGCCTGCCGGCGGAAAAGCCGCGCGACCTGAAGCTGCTGCTGGAGGCGGCCGCCATCGCCAGCCCCGGCGGGCAGCGGTTGTCGGTCGACCTGCGCTGGGACGGGCGGCTGGGTCCGCAGTGGCGGGCGGTGTTCGCCGACCGGCTGGACCAGGATTTCGCCGACTCGCCGCAGCGCGGCCACGGCGTCAATACCTTGAAGGAGGCGTATCTCAGCCATGAGTTCGACGCCGCCACTATGCTGGACGCCGGCCGGATCAACACCCGCTACGGCGTCGGCGTCGGCTACAACCCAACCGACTTTCTGGGCGTGGGCACGGTGCGTTCGGTGGTGTCGGCCGATCAGGCCAGCCTGCGGGAAAACCGGCTGGGCAACGCCATGCTGCGCTGGCAGCGGCTGTGGGACAACGCCTCGCTGACCGCGATCTGGTCGCCCAAACTGGCCGACGGCCCCAGCGGCCACGGCATGAGCCTGGATTTCGGCGCCAGCAATCCGCGCGAGCGGGCCTTGCTGGCGTACAGCTACCGCTTCAGCGAGGCGCTGAATCCGCAGTGGCTGCTGCTGCAGGAGCAGGGCCGCTCGCCGCAACTGGGCTTCAATCTGTCCAGGGTGTTGGGCGATGCCACCGTCGCTTATGTCGAATGGGCCGGCGGCCGGCAGGCGCCGGACTGGCGGCGATGGCAGGGGGAGGCGGACGACAGCTGGAACAACCGGCTGGCCAGTGGCCTGACCTGGACCGGCAGCAACAAGCTGAGCCTGACGCTGGAGGGCGAGTACGACGGCGGCGCGCCTGGGTTGGACGATTGGCGGCGGCTGGCGCGCAGCCCGTTTTACCGACTGTACCGGATGCAGATGGCGACAGGCGGCGTGTTGCCGGCCCGGTGCGCCGCGCTGGCGCGCGCCAGCTGGCAGGACGCGTTGCTCGATAATCTCGACCTGACGGCGATGCGCGCCGCCAGTCTGGACGACCATAGCGGCATGAACTGGGCCGAGGCGCGCTATCATCTGGGCCCGGTCGATCTGGCGCTGCAGTGGCAGCGCTTCGACGGCGGCGCCTTGAGCCAATACGGCGCCGGGCTGGCCAAGCCGTCCTGGCAGCTGGTGTTCGATTATTTCCATTGAGGTGACATCATGAATGCAAGCCGGCGCTGGTCCGACGAAGCGCGCGAACTGGCTGTCTGCAGCGCGATCAACCTGGCCATCGGCCTGTTTTTCGCCGCGCTGGGCGGCTGGAAGATGGTGTATGACAACCTGCTGATCTCGTTCTGCATCGGTTACTGCTGTTGGCTGACCGGCACCTTGCTGGGCGGCTGGCTTCAGCTGAACCGCATCGCGGTCTGCCTGGCGGTGTTGCTGTTCAGTGTGCCGTTCGGCTTCAAGCTGGCGACGTGGCTGGGCGCTTTCGATGTGCTGGCGCGCGCTTTCCGGGTGCCGGAGCGCGCCTACCTGTTCTTGCTGCCCACCTTCCTGGTGGCGACCGGCGCGATGACGGTCAGCATGCTGTACTACCGTTCGCGGGCGCTGGCCGGCGAACTGGAGGCCACGCGGCGGCGCGAGGCGGAAAGCCGCGCCGCGCAGACCGCGGCCCAACTGGCGATGCTGCAGGCGCAGATCGAGCCGCATTTCCTGTTCAACACGCTGGCCAATGTGCAAAGCCTGATCGAGCTGGACCCGCCGCGCGCGTCCGAGATGCTGCGGCACCTGAACACCTATCTGCGCGCCAGCCTGGAGCGCAGCCGCAATGCCGACGGCACCCTGGGGCAGGAACTGGAGCTGGTGTCGGCTTTGCTGGACATCGCCGCTATCCGCATGGGCGCGCGGCTGCGGGTGCGGATGGAGGTGGACGACGCGCTGAAAGCCTTGCCGTTGCCGCCGCTCTTGTTGCAGCCGCTGGTGGAAAACGCGCTGCGCCACGGCCTGGAGCCCAGCGTGGCCGGCGGCGAGCTGGCGGTGTTCGCCCGGCGCGAAAGCGGCGTGCTGCGCCTGGGCGTCAGCGACAGCGGGGTGGGCATTGCCGAATTCGCGCCCGCCGGCGTCGGCTTGGCCAATATCCGCGAGCGGCTGGCGGCGCTGTACGGCCCGGCGGCGCAATTGCGGCTGACGCCGCGCCAGCCTAGCGGCGTGCTGGCCGAACTGCTGTTGCCGATCGCATAATCATGTTTTTCCCGACAGAAAGCTTACGATGCCCACCGCGCTGATCGCCGACGACGAACCGCTGCTGGCCGCCGCGCTGCAAAGCGCGCTGAACCGCTTGTGGCCGCAGTTGGACATTGTCGCCATCGCGCAGGACGGCGCGGCGGCGCTGGCCGCCATCAGCCGGCTGCGGCCCGACTTCGCCTTCCTCGACATCCGCATGCCCGGGGTGGACGGCATGGCGGTGGCCAGGAGCGTGTCCGGCTGCAAGGTGGTGTTTGTCACCGCCTACGAGCAGTTCGCGCTGCAGGCCTTCGAGGCCGAGGCGGCCGGCTACCTGCTCAAACCGCTGGACGACGCCAGGCTGCTGCGCTGCATCGCCCGCCTGCAGGCCGGCCATCAGGCGCCGGCCCCTGCTTTGCCGGCTGCCAGGGCCGAGGCCGAGGGCTGGCTCAACTGGATCACCGCCGGCCTGGGCAACAGCAAGCGGCTGGTCTCGGTGGACGAGGTGCTGTATTTCAAGGCCAGCGACAAATACACCGAACTGGCGCTGGCCGGCGAAAGCCTGCTGATCCGCACGCCGCTGAAGGAACTGGCCGCGCGGCTGGACCCGGAGCGCTTCGCCCAGATCCACCGCGGTCTGATCGTGCGGCTGGCTGCGGTGCGGGGCATAGAGCAGGACCTGCTGGGGCGCAGCACGGTCTTGTTGAAGCACGGCGGCGGCAGCCTGCCGCTCAGCCGCAGCTTCGCCGCCAGGTTCAAGGCGATGTAGCGGCTATTTCAGCAGTTCGAAGATTTTCGGCCGCTCCGGCTCGCCGTCCATATGCGGCGCCTCATGCAGATAGCCGACCCGATGCAGGCTGCGCACCAGCGTCTTGCCGCTGTCCGGGTAGAAGCAGACCTCGTGCGGATGGTTGGCGCCGACGCCGAGGTAGACCAGATCTTCGTCGAAGGGATTGGCCAATTGGTGGGCTACGCCGGTGCCGGCCGGACAGCACAGGCAGTCGCCGGGGCCGACTTCGCAAACCTGGTCGCCATAGCGGAACACGCCGCGGCAGGACAAGCTGTAAAACAGCTCGTCGGCCAGCGCGTGGCTGTGGAAAGGGCAGCCGGCGTGGCCGGGCGGCAGGCGTTGGCGCCCAACTGGCCCTTGGCGTCATCCATCGCCGGCGTCAGCGGCTTGTAGCCGCCGCCCCAGTGCCGGCCTTCCTGATAGTTTTTTTCTTCGACATCGTTGAGGTTCACGACATTGGCGGGTCGTTCGCCTAGGCGGCTCTCCATTGGGTTCGGCCGCGTGCGGCGCATCGCCGCTTCGGCTACGCTGACAGCATACCCGTGCCGCCGATGGAAGACATGCCATGGCCAGTCCCGCGTTCCGTCCCCGCCTGCTCGACAGTCTGAAGCACTACAACAGCCAGTTGCTGCGCGCCGACCTGATGGCCGGCGTCACGGTGGGCATCGTGGCGCTGCCCTTGGCGATGGCCTTCGCCATCGCCAGCGGAGTGACGCCGCAGGCCGGCATCTGCACCGCCGTCATCGCCGGCTTGCTGGCGGCCGCGCTGGGAGGCACCCGGCTGTGCGTGACCGGGCCCACCGGCGCCTTCATCGTCATCCTGTACGGCATCGTCAGCAAATACGGCGTGGCCAATCTGCTGGTGTGCACTTTCATGGCCGGGGCGATGCTGGTGCTGATGGGCGTATTCCGCCTGGGGCAGGTGATACGGTTTTTCCCGATGCCGCTGATCACCGGCTTCACCAACGGCATCGCGGTGCTGATCTTCCTCACCCAGATGAAGGATTTCTTCGGCTTGCCCATCGCCAGGATGCCGTCGGGTTTCTTCAACGTGGTGCTGGCGCTGCGCGGGCATTTCTCCGCGCTGCACTGGCCCACCACCTTGCTGTCCGCCGCGCTGCTGGCCTTGATCCTGGCGTGGCCGAAGCGGTTGAACCGCATATTGCCGTCGCCCTTCGCCGCGCTGGTGCTGGCGACCGCGGCGACTGCGGCTTTCGGACTGCCGGTGGCCACGCTGGGCAGCCGCTTCGGCGGCATTCCGCAAGGACTGCCGGCCTTTGCCGGACTCGATCTCAGCCCCGCCCACCTGTCCGACTTGATGGCGCCGGCCTTCACCATCGCCTTGCTGGGGGCGATAGAGTCGCTATTGTGCGCGGTGGTGGTGGACAGCCTCACCGCCGACCGCCACGACGCAAACCAGGAGCTGATAGGGCAGGGCATCGCCAATATGGTGGTGCCGTTTTTCGGCGGCATCCCGGCCACCGGGGCGGTGGTGCGCTCGGTGACCAATATCGGCAACGGCGCGCGCACGCCGCTGGCCGCCATCTTTCACGCCTTGCTGTTGCTGGCGGTGCTGCTGCTGGCCGCGCCGCTGGCCGCCCACGTGCCGCTGGCGGCGCTGGCGGCGATTCTGGTGGCGGTGGCGCTGAAAATGGGCGACTGGGACATCCGCAAGGCCTGGCGGTTTCCGCGCCACGATACCGCGGTGCTGATCCTCACCTTCGTCCTGACCGTGATTTTCGATCTGACGGTGGCGGTGGAAATCGGTCTGCTGCTGGCGGCGGTGTTTTTCATTCGCAGCATGGCCAGCCATACCTCGATCAAGCAGTTGAAGCCGGAGTACGCGCAGCTGTTCGAGCGCCATACCATCGCCGGCAAGGTCGTGCCGGACGGCTGCGCCGCTTTCCGTGTGGAGGGCGCGTTGTTCTTCGGCGCGGCCGACGCGGTGGATGTGGTGCTGAAGCAGGCGCCGCACGAGCGGGTGGTCATCCTGCAGCTGCATCGGCTGGTGTTGCTGGACGCCAGCGGCCTGCTGGCGCTGGACGCGCTGCGGGAGCGGCTGGCGGAGCAAGGCAAAACCTTGATCCTGTGCGGCGCGGCGGACGAAGTGATGGACATGCTGGTGGGGTCGAGGCTGGCGGAGCGGCTGGGCGCGGACAATCTGCAGCCCGACCTGGTGTGCGCGCTGGCGCGGGCGGAGCGGCAATTGACGGATGGCGTGGTGTGGGGCTGAGGCCGGGCGGCCCGCCGCCGCCCGGCGCCGGCGTCACTTCCCGGCGCTTTTTTCCCGGCGCAGGCGCAGCCAGCGGTACAGCGCATGCGCCACCGAAACCGGCGACAGCGGCACCAGCGCCATCAGGCCATCGCCCTGGCTGTAGCCGGGGTTCATGCTGAGGAAGAAGCGGGTGGACGGCTTGCTGGA
This sequence comes from Chromobacterium subtsugae, assembly GCF_001676875.1. GTDB lineage: Bacteria > Pseudomonadota > Gammaproteobacteria > Burkholderiales > Chromobacteriaceae > Chromobacterium > Chromobacterium subtsugae. The sequence goes on from NZ_JYKA01000003.1 coordinate 243,267, forward strand.
GCTTTGCCAGAACTGGTGGTCGTCCTTGCTGTCGCGGGTGAGGATGCCCAGGTTGGCGATGAAGGGGCGGTCCGGCGACACCGGCGTCAGTTGGAAGCTGGAGAACAGCTCGTAGGCCTTGGCCGCCAGCGGGTGGCGCTCGTCCTGGCCGGGCGCCGGCCACAGCTTGTGGGCGAATTTGTGCAGCACGGCATAGCTGGACGGGTGCAGCATCACGCCGAAGAAATACATCGGCCGCAGCGGGTGGCTCAGCCAATGGAGCAGCACCTGGCGCACCATGAAGGCGAAATTGCTGTTCTTGCCGCGGTATTCCTTGAACAGGCCGGATTGGACGCGCAGCACGCTGCAGGCGCGGCGGCCTATCTGGCGGCGGAAGCGGTGCATCGCGCAGTAGCCAACCAGGCGCTGGTTCTCGTCGCGGTGCAGCAGCAGGCAGCTGTGCTCGGCCGGCGGCGAAAACACCAGTCCCTTGAAGGTGGGGTAGTCGGTGCCGGAGAAGATGGCGTCGTGCACCTGGAACAGTTCCGCGGCCAGCTGCTCTTTCTGCGCGGCGTCCAGTTTGGCGGGCATGACTCGGGTGGAGCGGATGATGGCGGCCATTTCATTCCTCGCTGTTGCATTGCAGCATTGAAATGGAGGCGATCATAGAAACCGGGCGGCGCAGTGGCTACTGGCCTTTTTGACTATCAAATGTCATTTAAATTTTACACAATAAATGACAATGAAATTTATGGATTTATCGATGGGAGCGGCGCAAGCAGGTCAGGATAGCTGCCCATTTTGCCAGTGGGTGCCGCCCGCGGGATCAATAACCTTGCTGGCGCTGCACGAGGCCGTCGGCTTCGACGCCGCGCGCCAGTTGCTGCAGCTTGCCGACTATCTGCTCCACCGCTTCCTGGCGCAGCGTGATGGCGGCGATGTGCGGCGTGATCGCGACGGCCGGATGGCGCCAGAGCGGATGGCCGGCCGGCAACGGCTCCTCGGCGAACACATCCAGCTGCGCGCAGCGCAGATGGCCGTTGTCGAGCAGCGCCAGCAACGCGTCCTGGTCCAATAGGTCGCCGCGGCCGGCGTTGATCAGCATCGAGCCGGCCGGCATCAACGACAGCCGCTCGCCGTTCAGCAGGCCCTGGGTCTGCGGCGTGGATGGCAGCACGCAGGCGACCACCTGGCTGGTTTCCAGCAGTTTCTCCAGCCCGCTTTCGCCATGCAGGCTGTGCACGCCATGGATGTGCTTGGGATTGCGGCTCCAGCCGCTCACCATATAGCCGTCGTGCGCCAGCGCCTTGGCGACGGCGGCGCCGATCTCGCCCAGGCCCAAAATCCCGACATGCACGTCTTCCGGCGGCTTGGGCGCCAGCATCCGCCATTGTCCGGCGGCCTGCTGGCGGCGGTAGATGTCCATATTGCGCTGATAGCCCAGCACGCCGTAGCGGATGTATTCGATCATCTGGGCCGCCATGCCGCCGTCCAGCAGCCGGTACACCGGCAGGCTTTCCGGCAGGTCGGGCCGGCTCAGCAGCTTGTCGACCCCGGCGCCCAGCGCGAAGAGGGCCTCCAGCTTGGGCAGGCTGGCGATCAGGCCGTCCGGGATGCCCCAGGCGATCAGGTAGCGGACGGTGTCGGGCTGGATGTCGGCCAGGCTGCCGAAGCGCTGTTCCGGCATGGCGGCGCGGAACAGCTCCAGATAGGCGGCGACTTCCTTCGGGTTGGGCGTGTGGACCAGGATCATGGCGGCGCTTCTAGTTGGGGCATGCTTGCAGTATACGCCGTCCACCGGCCGGCCTGCCAAGCCAGCCTAGCGCGCCGCGTAGCGTTCGCCCAGCCGGCGCATGGTGCCGATCAGCAGGGTTTCGACATCGTCGCCGCGCGCCAGCCGCTCGCTGGCATGCGGCAGCAGCTGCGGGTGGGCGCCGATCAACACCGAATGCCGGGCGGCGCGGAACATCGGCAGGTCGTTGCTATCGTTGCCGAAGCAGACCAGCTGTTCGGCGGCGATGCCATGCCGGCTCAGCGCGCTCATCTTGTCGACGCCGGCGGCGGTGATGTCGACGATCTGCTGGTCGGAATGGTGATGGATGTGGATATCGTCGCGGCCGCGCAGCGCCTGCTGCAAGGCGTCGCTGTCGGCGCATTCGGTCACCAGCAGCTTCACTGGCTGGTGGATTTCGTCGCGCGCCACCTGGCGGGCGCGCCGCTGCGGGTCCACCAGCGTCATGAAGGGATGGCCGGGCTCGCCCTGGTAATGGTAATGCCAGGCCAGGTCAACCAGGTAGGAGGCCGAGTGGCGCTCCGCCAGGTCTAACAGTTGTTGCAGGGTGTCTGCGGCCAGCGGGGCGATGTCGGCCAGCGCGCCGCCATGCCAGGTCATCGCGCCGTTGGAGCCGACGAACAAGCCGTGGTGGAAGCGCTCGTCCAGCAAATGGAGCATGTCGCGGTAAGGGCGGGCGGAGGCGAAGCCTATCGAATGGCCTTGCCCTTCCAGTTCGGACAAGGCGTCCTGGATGGCGGGGCTGATGTTGGCGCCGTCGAAGCAGAGGGTGCCGTCTATGTCGAAGATGAAATGCATGAGTGTGGCGAAGGGATAGGGAGAATGGGCGCAAAATTGCTTGAATGATTTGGCAATTTTACGAGTGAGCCATTTTTTTGGATATTTTAGCTAAATGTTTCATGACGTTCGCCGATATGGGTGGGGAGAATAGTATACAGGGAGCATGAGAATGGCGGTAAACGGCGGGTTTCCCATCGCTTTGCGGCCGCAGTCGGCTTTCGCCGCGGTAAGGGTGGCGGCGCCTGCGGGTGCGCCATCCAATCCCAGCGGCGCGGCGCCGCTGCTGGACATCAAGGGGCTGGAGGTGGGGACGCCAGAATCGCGTTATGGCTTCAGCATGCAAACCCTGCAGCTGCTGAAGCAGTACGACGTGCGCGATATGTCGGGCAAGGATCTGGACGCGCTGAGCGAACTGATGCTGGCGCGTGGCGAGATGGATGGCGATGTCAGCGGCACCATCCGCAGCGACATCCAGGGCCATGGCTGGAAAACCGCCGGCAGCAGCAATGCGCTGGAAATCTTCTCGGCGCGCCGCGACGAGACCATGGCCAGCGTCAAGGCGGGAGAAGTCTCGCTGAAGCTTGCCGATTTCGACCTGAAAGGCAATGCGCGGGTGACGGAGGCGCTGAACAAGCTGGCGGGCATCCACGATGCCTTGCAACACGACGACAGCGTGACGGCGGCCGCCGAGGGAGGCATGAGCCAGGCGGCGGACATCCAGCGCTTCGACAGCTGGCTGCGGCAAACCACGCGCTGGCGGGAGTTGGGCGAGGCCGAGCCGCAGCCCGATGCGGAGACCATCGACGCGGTGGGGCGCGTTTTGCAGCGGCTGGGCATCAGCTTGGCGGGCGAGGGCAATAGTGCCGAGCGGATGGCCCAAGCCTGGCAAGCCTATCAGGGCTGGCAGGCGCAGCACCCGGGCGAGCAGCCGCGGATGGATTTGCAGCCGCCGGCGGAAACGCCCGCCGAGCCGCCTCGTGCCGCACCGGCGGCTGCCGCGGTGGCTTCGACGCCGGCGGCGGCTGCGAAGCCCGCCAGGGAAGCGGCGCCGCGCTTCCTGCTGGAGGCGCAGTACGGGATGAGTTTGCCGATGCTGCAGGTGCTGAAGAGTTTCGATGTCGCCAATGCCTCGGTGGAGCAGGTCAAGCAACTGGGCCGGTTGTTGCAGGACAATGGCGAACTGTCGCAGGACGACGCCGATTCGCTGCTGCCGCTTACCCAGCGCGGGACGGCGGATTCGATGAATTATTACCGGCGCGACCTGCGCTGGCTGGCCGATTCGCAACAGCATGGCGAGACGCCTCAGTACCGCACTCCACAAGGCTTGGTCGACTTGGCGAGCCCGGCCGGCCGCGCCCGCAACGATCAGCAGGCGCAGGCGGTGCTGGACCGCTTGGCCGCTTTGCACCAGGCCTTGCAGGGAGACGACAGGGTGCAGGAGGCTGTGGACGGCGGCTTGCAGCAGGGCAGCGACCTGGCGGCGTTCAACGCCTGGGCGCAGGCGGAGGGCAAGGGCGCGCGCAGCGGCGACGACGCGCAGCCGGCGTTCCGCAACCGGCAGGACGTGGACGGCATCTTCCGCACGCTGCAGCGCTTGGGCGTGGAGCTGACGCCGCAAGATGGCGCCGTTTCGCCCGGCCAGCGGCTGGAACAGGCGTGGAAGGACTACCAGGGCTGGCGCGCCAGCCACCCGGACGCGCAGCCGGGGCTGAGGCTGGCGCCGGCCAGACGCATCAACGATTACGCCTGATCGCCGCTCTGCCGGCGCCTGCGGCCCTTTTTCTCCGCTGTCCTAGGTGCAAACCGCAGCTAGCGGCCGCGCTGTTGCCGCCGCCATGCCGTGAAGCTATATCTTGGTGAGTTCCATTGCATTCGTTTTGTCTGCATGAAAAACGCATGTCAGCCGCAGCATAGGCAAGCCGCGGCGCGGGAGGAGTCGAGATGATAGGCGCGGACATGCGGTATCTATTGGGCGAGCGCAGTTTGCGCTCGCTGAGCGCGCTGCCGGGCCGCCGCGCCGCCGCCGGCATCCTGGCCAGCGATGTCGAAGGCCCGCTGTTCTTGGGCGATTTCATCGCCGAAGCGCTGTCGGCCCGGGTTCGGCCGCGCCACTATGCGGTGGATGCCACGCCATCCTACGGCCATCTCCTGTACCAGGAAGGCTACGCGGCCTTCAGCGAAGCCACCGCGGGACTGCGTCGGCCCCATTGCCGCAACGGCTGCGCCCAGGAGGGGACCGACACCATTTTCGCCCTGCCTATGCTGCTGGCCTGCGGCGCGGACGCCGGCTATCTCGACTTGCTGGCCCGCCGCAGCGCGCCGACGCCGGGGGCCGCCCGGATGCTGGCTGAGCTGGACAGGATGGGCATGATGGCGGTGGGCATCACCACCGCGCCGCAACAACCCTACCGCAATCTGGTCGCCGCGAGCGGCCTGCTGCCGCGGGAGCGCATCCTGGGCTCGCCGTTTCCGCTGAACGAGGCCGCGGAGCTGCTGCGCGGCCACCGGCGCTGGGATGAGGAAATCGGCGCGGTGAACCGCTATCTGGACGACGCTTTCGCCATCATCGACGGCTATTCGGAGATTTACCGCGGCGTGGATGGCCAGATACGCCGTCTGTCGGACTGCGGCCGGCAGCTGCTGCAAGCGCGCTTCATCCGGCATTGTCGCGATGAGCTGGGCATCAGCCATGACCCGGCGACGCGGCGCCGCCGGACGGCGCCCACCCTGCTGGGCGAGATCATCGAGGCCTGCGCGATGATGGGCGACCGCTCGAAAGCGGCGACGGCCCTTAACCTGGGGCGCTCGCTGCGCGGCGGCCAGCCGCTGGTGGCGATGGGAGATGGCGGCAACGATGCCGAGATGCTGCGGCGGGTTCCGTTGTCGATAGGCGTGAACGGCCCGGAAGCCGCCAGCGCGGCCAAGATAGGCGTGGTGACCGCCGACATGGCCTGCGTGCTGCCCATCCTGCGGCAGATGTTGCTGGGCGAGCGGGATATCGACGCCATCATCGTCCGGGCGCAGGCCGAGGTCGGCGACGCCGCTTTGATCCACCGCGGCGGCGGCCGCCTGGCGCCGGCGCTGTTGGCGCGGCACCGGGAGATGAAACGGCAGCTGCGCGGAGCCTTCGTCACTTTCTGACTGGCCGCCATGTCCGAGCCCCCGGTCCATTCCTTGCCCCAACCCGCCTGCCGGGCTTTGTCCCGGAAGCCGGCCGGCGTTGTCGTCCGCCGCGATGGGCGATTGCTGCTGGGCGTGTTGTCGGGCTTGTTGTCCATGGTCTGCGTGCAGTTGGGATCGGCCTGGTCGGTGCCGGCGATGCGGGAGCAAGGCCCGTACGCGCTGACCTGGCTGCGGCTGTGCTGCGCGGCCTTGGCGCTGCTGGCTTGGGCGCGCCCGCCGCTATGGCGTTTGCTGCGCGCTCATGGCGGCCAACTGGCGGCCTTGGGCGCGGCGATGGCCGGCATGATGCTGTGTTTTTTCGCCGCCATCCGCAGCATGCCGCTGGGCCTGACGGTGGCGATCAACTTTCTCGGCCCCTTGCTGGTGGCTTTGGCCGGCGCGGGCCGCCGGTTGGCGCTGGCATGGCCGCCGCTGGCTTTCTTGGGCGTGGGATTGCTGGCCTGGCATGGCGGGCAGTGGCAGGGCGATGCCGCCGGGTTGGCGTTCGCCTGCGGCGCGGCGGTCTGCTGGGGGGCTTACATCTTGCTGATGAAGCGGGTGGGGCGGCTGGGCGGCGGGCTGGATGGGCTGGCGGCCTCCATGCTGATGGCCGCCTTATGGTGCGCGCCTTTCGGCTTGGCCGGCCTGCATGGCCGCCCACTGCCGGATTTGCCGCAAACGGCGGTTTTGGCATTGTTGACGCCCCTGCTGCCTTATGTGTTGGAAATGCTGGCGTTGCGACGGATGCCGGCGGCGTCGTTCGGCATCTTGGCCAGCCTGGAGCCGGCCATCGCCGTGCTGGCGGGCTGGTTGCTGTTGGCGCAGCCGGTCGCGCCGGCGCAGCTGCTGGGCGTGGCTATGGTGGTCGGCGCCAGCCTGGGCTCGCTGCTGACGGCGCGATGATCCGGCGGCGCTTACGCCGCGACGCCTTCGAGGCGCAGCACCTGCTCCAGCGCCGAAAAACAGGCGGGATCGATGGCGCTGCCCAGGCTGCGGCGCATGATGTCCAGGGTTTCCGCTATCGGCGTGGCGGGGTGGTAGGGGCGTTCGGCGTTGATGGCGTCGAAGATGTCCGCGGTGGTGATGACGCGGGTTTCCAGCGCGATGGCGTCGGCCTTCAGCCCGCGCGGATAGCCGCCACCGTCCAGCCGCTCGTGATGGGCGCCCGCCATCAAGGCCAACTCCCCGAAAGAGTCTATCCGGCTGAGAATGGCTTCGGTGTAGCCGGCGTGGCGTTTCACGGCCTCCCATTCCTCCGGCGTCAGCTTGCCGGGCTTGTCCAGAATGGTGTTGCTCACGCCCAGCTTGCCGACGTCGTGCAGCAGCGCGCCGCGTTTCAGCCAGCGCCGGCGTTCCGGCGCCACGCCCATCCGTTCGGCGATGCGGTCGGCGTAATGGCCGACGCGCAGGCTGTGGCCGGCGGTGAACGGGCTTTTGGAGTCCACCACCAGGCCGAAGCCTTCGGCGATTTCATCTAGGTAGTCTTCGTCCAGCGGCACTTCACATTGCGAGGGCTCCAACGCCAGCACCGCCTGCTCGACGTCGTCCGCCTCCAACTGGCGCCAGAAGGCTTCGTCCCGGCCGATGCCGGCCAGCGCCCGCGCCAGTTCGGGGTCGAACCAGCCGCCGGCGCGGCCTGTGGCCTCGTCCAGCGCCGCGGCGCGGCCATGGGTGGCGTGCAGCACGTCGGTCACCTGCGACAGCAGCGCGATGCGCGCGTTCAACGGAATGCCGTCTCCCTGCAGGCCGCGCGGCCGGCCGGAGCCGTCCCAGTGCTCGTCCAGGCACTGGATGCCCATCGCCACCCCCTCGTTGAAGCGCAATTGCCGCGCGATGTCGGCGCCGCGGTGACAGCGGGTGTTGATCAGTTCGTCGGCCATTTCCTTGCCGCGCAGCAGCACATTGAAGATGGAGGCGGCGCGCCGGCGCCAGCCGTCGGCATGGGTGCCGGTCTGGCTGAAGACGAAGTTCAGCATTTGCGGCAGGCTGGCGCCCACCTGTTTGAAAGCCTGTTTGAAGCGGCGGTCGTCGGCCAGGTACAGCTCGCTGATGCGGGCGGCATTGCTGCTGCAGCCCAGGTCTTTCAGCAGGATGGTGTAGTACAGTTCCCACAGCGCTTGTTCTTCCAGGCCGATGGCGCGGCCTATGTGCATGCCTATCCAGCAACTGCGCAGGCAATGCCCTTCCGGCTGGCCTTCGGTGATGTCCAGCGCGTAGCTCAGCGCGCTGATCAGTTGCGACAGTTTCAGGGTGGCGGCCATGCGGTGTCCTCGTCGCGGGGAATGCTTTGTTTATCTGCGGCCGGCCGCGTTTTGGCAATGCTTGTTCGCGGCGCGGCTGGACGAGGCGGGCTGGCGGCGGTAAAAATGCTTACAGCATGTGCTGTGGTTTCGCCCTTTCGCAAACTTGCCTGGAGCCTGCCCTGATGTCTGCCGCCATCACCCTGGATTTTCTCACCGATCACGATTTCGACACCGTCGCGGCGCTGGGCGCCGAAATCTGGCGCAAGCATTTCATCATGATGATCACGCGGGAACAGATCGATTACATGGTTTCCAGCCGCTACACGCCGGAAAAGCTGAGCCGCTACCTGGACGCGCCCGACCGCTGGTTCCGCCTGCTGCGGGTGGGTGGCCGTCCATCCGGCTATTGCAGCTACGCGCTGAGCGGCCGGCCCGGCGAAATGAAGCTGGAGCAGCTGTATCTATTGGAAGAGATGCGGGGAAGAGGGTTGGGCGGCAGGATGATGGACGAAGCGGAAGCCGCGGCCGGCACTCAGGGCTGCGCCACGCTGATGCTGACTGTCAACCGGCACAATGCCGACGCCATCGCCGTGTATGAAAAGCGCGGTTTCACTGTGCGGGAAGAGGTGGTGGCCGATATCGGTAATGGATTTGTGATGGATGACTATGTGATGGTTAAAAATTTATAAGGGGATGTATTTATAGATTTATTTCTTGGATCGAACTGGCGTTCCCTCGTGTTCCATAATTTCAGCGAAGCGTTTCCAAGTCATACGCTTTTTATTGATGGAATTTCCTGAAGGTAGCCACCCGATATTACCCTTGCTGATCAGCAGTGTACCCAGTTTTGCACCATCAAGCTTTATTTCAAATTCCACATCTTTGTGTAAGATGATTTTTTCCTGGAGGTTGAGGGTGACTTCATGGGCCATGGTTTATGCTCCAGTGCTTTGCTAAGTAATTGCGTAAAGCGGAACGCCTCTTGGTGCTGTTTATAGCAAAAAAGCAAGCATGTTTGCTTGCTTTCCCAAAGATGATCTCCTGACGCTATTGTCACTACGTTCCGCAAAACGTCCGATATCCCTCCGCGACCTCCGGCGCGGCTGGCAGCGCGTAGCGCATCAGGCCTTCGCGTTCGGTGAACGGGTCGCGCAGCACTTCCAGCAGCCGCAGTGCCGGCTCCATGTCGCCGCGTTCGCTGGCGGCGTCCAGCGCTTCTTCCACCAGATGGTTGCGCGGGATGTAGAGCGGGTTTTGCTTGCGCATCGCCGCCGCCACGTCGCTGGCGCGGCGGGTCTTGATGGCGAGGCGGGTCAGCCACTGCAGCAGCCACGGCTCCAGTTCCTGCGGGGCGGGGAACAGCGCGGCGAGCGGCGCGCGCTGTCCTTCGGCGGCGTCGGCCAGGTAGCGCCAGGCCAGCGTGTGGTCCACGCCTTGGGCGGCCAGCAGCGTCAGCCAGTCCTCAATCAAAGCCAGGTCGCCATTTTGCGCGTCCGGCAAGCCCAGCTTGCGGCGCGCCTGTTCCAGCCAGATGGATTGATAGCGGTTGGCGAAGCCTTCGATGATCTCGGTCGCGGCCGGCACCGCGCCGCCCGGGTCGGCCGGCGAAATCAGCGGCAGCAGGGTTTCGGCGAAGCGGGCCAGATTCCACTGCGCGATCGCCGGCTGGTTGCCGTAGGCGTAGCGGCCGTTGCGGTCGATGGAGCTGAACACGGTGTCCGGGTGGTGCGCGTCCATGAAGGCGCAGGGGCCGTAGTCTATGGTTTCGCCGGACAGCGCCATATTGTCGGTGTTCATCACGCCGTGGATGAAGCCGGCGTGCATCCAGCGGGCGATCAGCGCCGCCTGGCGCTCGGCCGCGGCGGCCAGCAGCGCCAGGTAGCGGTCGTCCCGGCCGGCCAGCTCCGGGTAGTGGCGGGCGATGGCGTAGTCGGCCAGCTTGCGCAGCATGTCGGTTTCGCCGCGGATGGCGAAGTACTGGAAGGTGCCGACGCGCAGATGGCTGGCGGCGACGCGGGTGAGCACCGCGCCGGGCAGCGGCCGCTCGCGGTGCACGGTTTCGCCGGTGGCGGCCACTGCCAGCGCGCGGGTGGTGGGAATGCCCAGCGCCTGCATCGCCTCGCCGATGATCAGTTCGCGCAGCATCGGCCCGACGGCCGCCTTGCCATCGCCGCGGCGGGAAAACGCGGTGCGGCCGCTGCCTTTGAGGGCGATGTCGCGGCGTTGGCCGTTGTGGTCGATGACTTCGCCCAGCAGCATGGCGCGGCCATCGCCCAGCGACGGCGACAGGCCGCCGAACTGGTGGCCGGCGTAAGCCTGGGCGATGGCTTGCGCGCCGGCGGGCAGCGCCGCGCCGGAGAAGGCCGCGGCCAGCTCCGCCGCGCTGGCGTCGGCGGCGTCCAGCCCCAGCTCGGCCGCCAGTGGCGCGTTCCAGTACAGCAGCGCCGGCGCGGGCGGCGCGTCGGGCAGCGCGGGCTCGTAAGCGCCGGGCAGGTCGCGGGCGTAGCTGTGGTCGAAGGCGATGCGGATCATGGCGGAATCCTTGTGGTGTGCTGTCGGCTGGCGGCGGCTGCGCATGGCATGACGATATCTTAATTTCGCGCCGCCGGGCTCTTGAATTTTTCTTTGCGATGCCGCGTCCGCCGTCATGGCCAGGGCCGGGCGCGGCAAAAAGCCGCCCATCGGGCGGCTTGGTCGGGACTTAGCGGCTGCGGCTGGTTTTGCCGCCAGGCTTGCCGCCGCCGCTCTTGGCGGTTGCGGGCTTGCCCGATTGCGGCCTGGCGCCGACGGCCGGCTTGCCGCGCTGCGGGGCGTTGCCCGCCGCGCGCTGTCCCGGCGCCTTGCCGCGCGCGGCCGGCGCGCCCATGCGGTGGCGCACCGCGGCGGCCTTGTCGCCCGGCGGGGTCGGCGGGATCAGGCAGTGCTTGCTGTGGCCGATCAGATCGCTGCGGCCCATCTGGATCAGCGCGTCGTGGAGGATCTGCCAGTTGTCCGGATGGTGATAGCGCAGGAAGGCCTTGTGCAGCTTGCGGCGGTAGCCGTCGCGCACCACGTCCACCTTTTCCGAGCTGCGGCTCAGGCGCTTCAGCGGATTGCGGCGGGTGTGCCACATGGTGGTGGCCATCGCCATCGGCGTCGGGGTGAAGGTTTGCACCTGGTCCAGGCGGAAGTTGTTCTTCTTCAGCCACAGCGCCAGATTCATCATGTCCTCGTCGCTGGTGCCCGGGTGGGCGGCGATGAAGTAGGGGATCAGGTACTGTTCCTTGCCGGCCTGGCGGCTGAAGCGCTCGAACAGTTCCTTGAACTTGTCGTAAGCGCCCATGCCCGGCTTCATCATCTTGGACAGCGGGCCGTCCTCGGTGTGTTCCGGCGCGATCTTCAGATAACCGCCGACGTGGTGCTGCACCAGCTCCTTGATGTATTCGGGCGAGCGCACGGCCAGGTCGTAGCGCAAGCCGGACTGGATGTTGATCTTCTTCACTCCCGGCAGCGCGCGCGCCTTGCGATACAGCTGGATCAGGTGGCTGTGGTCGGTGTTGAGGTTTTCGCAGATGTCCGGGAACACGCACGAGAGCTTTCTACAGGACGATTCGATCTTTGGGTCCTTGCAGCTGAGGCGGTACATGTTCGCGGTCGGGCCGCCCAGGTCGGAGATGTGGCCGGTGAAGCCCGGGGTCTTGTCGCGGATCTCCTCGATCTCGTGCAGGATCGATTCTTCCGAGCGGCTCTGGATGATGCGGCCTTCGTGCTCGGTGATGGAGCAGAAAGTACAGCCGCCGAAGCAGCCGCGCATGATGTTGACCGAGTACTTGATCATTTCCCAGGCCGGGATGTGGGCGTCGCCGTAGGCCGGGTGCGGGTTGCGGGCGTAGGGCAGGCCGTAGACGAAGTCCATTTCCTCGGTGGTGAGCGGAATCGGCGGCGGCGTCAGCCATACGTCGCGCTCGCCATGCATCTGCACCAGCGCGCGGGCGTTGCCGGGGTTGGATTCCAGATGCAGGGTGCGGCTGGCGTGGGCGTACAGCACCGGGTCGTGGGCGACGGCCTCGTAGGCCGGGATGCGGATCACGGTCTTGGCGCGTTCGGCGCGGCGCTTGGCCAGGCGCTCCTCGCGCGATTCGATGCGGATCACCTGCGGTTTGGACGGATCGATGTCCTTGGTGGCCTCGGCTGCCTGCTCCGGTATCTCTTGGTACGGGTTCAGGTGCGGGTCGACGCGGCCCGGCACGTCCACCACGCTGGAGTCCATCTCCTGCCATTCGTCGTCCGGCCGCCAGCCGTGCGGCACGATGAAGGCGGTGCCGCGGATGTCGCGCATCTCGGACAGCTTCTCGCCCTTGGCGGCGCGGTGGGAGATTTCCACCAGCGCGCGCTCGGCGTTGCCGTACAGCAGGATGTCGGCCTTGGAGTTGACCAGCACCGACGGGCGCACCTTGTCGCTCCAGTAGTCGAAGTGGGCGATGCGGCGCAAGCTGGCCTCGATGCTGCCTATCATCACGCCGATGCCGGGGTAAGCCTCGCGGCAGCGCTGGGCGTAGACGGTGACCGCGCGGTCCGGGCGCTTGTTGGGCTCGGCGTTCGGCGTGTAGGCGTCGTCGGAGCGGGCGCGGCGGTCGGCGGTGTAGCGGTTGATCATCGAATCCATATTGCCGGCGGTGACGCCGAAGAACAGGTTCGGTTTGCCCAGTTCGCGGAACGCGTCGGCGCTGTGCCAGTCCGGCTGGGCGATGATGCCGACGCGGAAGCCTTGCGCCTCCAGCAGGCGGCCCACCAACGCCATGCCGAAGCTGGGGTGGTCGATGTAACAGTCGCCCGTGACCAGGATGATGTCACAGGAGTCCCAACCCAGCTGGTCCATTTCGGCGCGGGTCATCGGCAGGAACGGGGCGGTGCCGAAACGGCTGGCCCAGTACTTGCGGTAGGAATCGATTGGTTTGGCGGCGGCTTGCGGAGTAGTCATGCGTTCACGTCGAATTCAGGCAGCCGCACATTATGCCGTATCCGGATAAAAAAATCAGCATAAACAATTGTTTATTATGGCGAATCGCCCGGCTGGCGGTAGGGGTTTGTCCGCGGCGGGCCGGCGCGGGGTTTTGTGATGAAAATCAAGGGTCTGTCGCGCGGACGGCCCGCGGCGGATGCCTGGGGCATGAGTTTGGTGTACCCTTGCGGGCTTGTGCGGCGCAGCACCCGGCGGGTTGGCGCCGCCGCGGACATTTTATCGATCAGGATCAAGGAGGGAATATGGGCGAGCGTATCGTGAGCGTGGCGGCGGGGGAGCGCGATCTGGTGCGGAAACTGGAGGCGGGCGCCGTGCTGCATGTGCCAGACTTCGGCTTCACCTTGAGCCCGGCCGAACAGGCGCTGCTCAATCCGGCGCTGTCCGATCCCAAGCGCAAGAACATCAGCCTGGAGCCGAACAACGGCGCGCTGCACGGCGTGCTGGGCGGCGACGAGACCCAGGCGGCGGTGCGCGCGCTGATCTCGCGCTATCAGCAAGCGGCGGCCGGCCTGCTGGCCCGCGTGCTGCCGGAATATCAAGGCAAGACGCGCGCCGCCCCTACCAGCCTGCGCCTGGTGCGGGTGGAAGACCGCAAGACCTCCTGGCGCAAGGACGACAGCCGCCTGCACGTGGATGCCTTCCCGTCGCGGCCCACCTACGGCGAGCGCATCCTGCGTGTGTTCTGCAACGTCAACCCGGCCGGCGAGCCGCGGGTATGGCGGGTTGGCGAGCCGTTCGAGGACATGGCGAAGAAGATGCTGCCGCGGGTGCCCGCGCAATGGCCCGGCTCGGCCGCCCTGCTGGCGGCGCTGAAAATCACCAAGCGCAAGCGCAGCGGCTACGACCACATCATGCTGCATCTGCACGACGCGATGAAGGCTGACCTGGAATACCAGCGCAGCTGCCCGCAGGAAACCGTGCCCTTCGCGCCCGGCGGCGCCTGGATCTGCTTCTCCGATCACGCTTCTCACGCGGTGATGTCAGGCCAGTTCATGCTGGAGCAAACCTTGTGGCTGCCGCTGGACAAGATGGACGACCCGGCCAAGTCGCCGCTGCGGCAACTGGAGCGCATCGTGGGCCGGGCGCTGGCGTGAGTTGGGACCTGGCGGGCGATGGGGCTATGACTCCCATCGCCCGGCGCGGGACTTAAGCGTCTCCCACTACGACGAAGGAGGCGACGAGACTGTATATGGCGGAGTCGGACCAGGTTTCGAAATTGGCGTTGAAGCCGTTATTGTCGATGCCATTTGCGTAAAGATTGATTCGCAGGTTCTCATTGTGAGAGGCGTCGACGTCCTTGATGGACATGATGACTTGCGGATTGCGCAGCGAGACTACGGCCCCGTTATGGAGCTTGAACGGTACCCGGATGGTGACGGGCACGCCGGACGGGAGCTGCTGGGGATGTTTGTAGCCCGAGGAAACCTCTCCTACCAATACGATTTGCGTCATGATGATGCTCCTTCGTTGGAAACGGATTGAACGCGATCCCCTTGATGGTCTATCCGGCTGCTGGTTTGGGCGGCTTGCTTGTCTGGCGTAAGCCTGGACTGGTGGCTAGGCCGGCTCAGCGTTCTTGCCGCGGCTGAGCCGGATGCGCGAGCCATGCCCCTTTCTATATCGTGCGATGCGGCAATGAAATCGTTGGATATACTTATCGTATTTGCACGGATGGCGGATCGCATGCGCGGGCCGTCAGCGAGCAGTAGCATCTAGAGTGGCCAGCTTGCGCCCGATATTCAGTCAAAATCGGGTACAATGGCCGATTCGCTATCCATACCCACAGCCAGAACATGAGCACGGAAAACAACGCGCCGGTTGTCAACAACTTCATCCGAACCATCATCGACCAGGACCTCGCGTCGGGCAAGCACAGCAGCATCGTCACCCGCTTTCCGCCGGAGCCCAACGGATTCGCCCATATCGGCCACGCCAAGGCCATCTGCATCAACTTCGGCCTGGCCGAAGACTACAAGGGCAAGTGCAATCTGCGCATGGACGACACCAACCCGGAGAAAGAGTCGCCGGAGTATGTGCAATCGTTCATCGACGATATCAGCTGGATGGGCTTCAAGTGGGATGGCGACGTGCGCTTCGCGTCCGACTATTTCGATCGCCTGTACGGCTACGCGGTGGAGCTGATCCAGGCCGGCAAGGCCTATGTGGACGACCTGTCCGCCGAGGAAATGCGCCAGTACCGCGGCAGCCTGACCGAACCGGGCAAGAACAGCCCCTACCGCGACCGCAGCGTCGAAGAGAATCTGGACCTGTTCGCCCGCATGAAGAACGGCGAGTTTCCGGACGGCAGCAAGACGCTGCGTCTGAAGATAGACATGGCCTCCGGCAACATCAATCTGCGCGATCCGGCCATCTACCGCATCCGCCGCGTGCATCACCACCGCACCGGCGACAAGTGGTGCATCTATCCGATGTACGACTACACCCACTGCATCTCCGACGCCATCGAAGGCATCACCCACTCGCTGTGCACGCTGGAATTCGAAGACCACCGCCCGCTGTACGACTGGGTGCTGGACAATATCAGCATCGGCTGCCACCCGCGCCAGTATGAATCGTCGCGGCTGGAGCTGCTGTACACGCTGACCTCCAAGCGCAAGCTGCTGGCATTGGTCAACGAAGGCGTGGTGACCGGCTGGGACGACCCGCGCATGCCCACCATCGCCGGCATGCGCCGCCGCGGCTACAGCCCGGAGGGCATCAGGCTGTTCGCCCAGCGCATCGGCGTGTCCAAGGGCGAGAACATCATCGACATGAGCGTGCTGGAAGGCGCGGTGCGCGAGACGCTGGAAAACGAATCGCCGCGCGTGATGGCGGTGGTGAAGCCGCTGAAGGTGACGCTGACCAATTACGACGCCGCCGTCACCGCCAGCCGCAGCGCGCCGTTCCACCCGCACCATCCGGAATTCGGCGAGCGCGAAGTGCCGATCTCCCGCGAGATCTGGATCGAGCAGGACGACTTCGCGGAAGTGCCGCCGCCGAAGTGGCAGCGCCTGACCGCCGGCGGAGAAGTGCGTCTGCGCTATTCCTACGTGATCAAGTGCGAGGAAGTGGTGAAAGACGCCGCCGGCAACGTGGTGGAGCTGAAGTGCTCCATCGACCACGACACGTTGGGCAAGAATCCGGAAGGCCGCAAGGTCAAGGGCGTGATCCACTGGGTGTCGGCCGAGCACGCGATCCAGGCCGATGTGCGCTGGTACGACCGCCTGTTCACCGAGCCGCGTCCGGACGCGGTGCGCGGTGAAGATGGCGAGTACGTCGACTTCCGCCAGTTCATCAACCCGGAATCGCTGACGCTGGTGCCGGCCTATGTCGAAGCCTCGGTGCTGCAGGCCGCGCCGGAATCGCGTTTCCAGTTCGAGCGCCTGGGTTACTTCGTCACCGACCGCAAGGAGCACCAGCCGGGCGTCAAGGCGGTGTTCAACCGCACCGTCGGCCTGAAGGACAGCTGGAGCAAATAAGCGACAGCAGCGATGTCGAATGGCGAGCCCCCGGGTTCGCCATTTTTACGTGCGGTCCGGCGATCGGCCGCAAGGAGAAGAAAAAATGCGTGTTTCGCCCGGATCCATCCTGCTTTCCCTGCTGGCCGCCGGCCTGTTGTCCGCTTGCGCGGCGGCGCCAGGCAAAGGCGGCTACGTCGCCGGCAAGACCTACAAGATCACCATCCTGCACACCAACGACCATCACGGCCGTTTCTGGCCCAATGCCGACGGCGAGTACGGCTTGGCCGCGCAGAAGACGGTGGTCGACCAAGTGCGCGCCGAAGTGAAGGCGGAGGGCGGCTACACGCTGCTGCTGTCCGGCGGCGACGTCAACACCGGCGTGCCCGAATCCGACCTGCAGGACGCCGAACCCGATTTCCGCGCGATGGACCGCATCGGCTACGACGCGATGGCGGTGGGCAATCACGAATTCGACAAACCGCTGCCGGTGCTGATGAAACAGCGCGGCTGGATACATTTTCCGATGCTGTCCGCCAACATTTATCAGGATGGCAAGCGGATGTTCGATCCTTACGCCATGTTCAATCTGGGCGGCGTCAAGGTGGCGGTGCTGGGCCTGACCACCGACGATACCGCCAAGATGGTCAATCCGGCGCAGATCCGGGGCATAGAGTTCAAGAGCCCGATCGCCGAAGCCGGCCAACTGGTGCCGGCATTGCGCAAGCAGGCCGACATCGTCATCGCCGCCACCCACATGGGCCACTACGCCGACGGCAAACATGGCGTGAATGCGCCGGGCGACGTGGAAATGGCGCGCGCGGTGAAGGGGCTGGACCTGATCGTCGGCGGCCACAGCCAGAACCCGGTGTGCATGAAGGCCGAAAACGTCCGCGACGACGCTTACATGCCGGGCGCCCCCTGCGCGCCCGATCGCCAGAACGGCGCCTGGATCGTGCAGGCGCACGAGTGGGGCAAATACGTCGGACGCGCCGATTTCGAATTCCATAACGGCAACCTCAAGCTGGTGAAGTATCGGCTGATCCCGGTCAACTTGAAAAAGACAATGGTCGACGCGGACGGCAAGGCGCAGAAAACGCTGTATGAGGCGCGAATTCCGGAAGACGGCAAATTGCGCAGTTTCCTGAAGAACTACCAGGATCGGGGGCAGACCGAATTGGATGTCAAGGTGGGCGAGCTATCCGCCAGGCTGGAGGGCGACCGCGCCGCGGTGCGCAGCCGGCCCACCAGCCTGGGCGTGCTCGTCGGCCGGGCGATGATGGCCAAGACCCACGCAGACTTCGCGGTGCTCAACTCGGGCGGCATCCGCGACTCGCTGCCGGCGGGCGCGGTCAGCTATCGGGATGTGCTCAAGGTGTTTCCGTTCGGCAGCACCGTAGCTTATGTGGACCTGCCGGGCAGCGAGGCGCTGGGCTATCTGCGGGCCGCGGCGAAGATGACGCCCGGCGCCGGCGCCTTCGCGCAGTTTGCCGGCGTGAAGCTGCGCATCGTGGGCGGCGAGCTGCGGGAGGCGAAGGTGGCCGGAGCGGCCATCGATCCGGCCAGGACCTACCGCGTGGCGATCAACAGCTTCATGGCGGCGGGCGGCGACGGCTACCCGAAGATGGCCGGGCATCCCGGCTATGTGAATACCGGATTTGTCGATGCCGAGATGCTGAAGGCTTATCTCGCCAGCCATGCGCCGGTGCAGGCTGGGGCTTATGCGCCATCGGGCGATGTGACGCGCGAATAGCGCGGGTGGGCCGCTTGTCGTTGGCCGGGTGGGCAATCATGCGAGGTTTGCCTGCCCAGGGGTACTAGCCCTTGGTACCGGTGTGCCGGCCGGAGCGATGGCTTAGGGTGATGGGGGCGAAAGCATTTCGATGCTTGAACAATCGCGATTCCCCGCCGCATTGTGCGTTCCGGCCCGCGCGCGGCCGGACGGCCAGCGGGGTTGGCATCACCTGGAGGAATCACCATGGCTCAGCAAGGCGTATTCACTCTTCCGGCGCGCATCAATTTCGGCGCCACTGTATTGACCAATGCCGCCAATGTGCAGAATGTCGCCATTCTGGTCGACAACGAAGTCCGCGCCACCTTCAGCGGCAGCGGCATCACCGACAAGAACCTGGGCACTCAGGTGGTCAACTCCGGCACCGGCAACGTCCGGGTGACGGTGACTGTCAACGGCAAGGCTTCCGACCTGGTGTCCACCCAGGTGATCCTGGCCAACAAGGTGAATCTGGCCTTGCTGGGTTCGGAAGACGGCACCGATGCCGACTACAACGACGCCATCGTCCTGTTGAACTGGCCGCTGGGCTAAGCTGCCCGCGCGCTGGGCCCGCGCTTGCCGCAGGCTTGGCGCGCCCCCGTTTGGCGCCAAGTCGCCGCTCGCGTTGTTTTCGCAGGCGGCGATTTGCCGTGTCTACTGTAATTCCCCCGCAACTTCGCAAGCGGTTTGCCGCCGGTCAAGGAATCCCGTTTTGCCGCGGATGCGCGGCTTGAGGCGGCTTTCCCGCAAGTGGTATGTTGGTGGTGTCAGCGGCGCCGCTATGCCTGCGCCGCCTTGTCCGTCCACTCATTCCAGGTTGCGATCATGTCCAAGCTCCGAGCCGTATATCTGCAATCCGGCGGCCCCACCGCCGTGTTGAACGCTTCCGCCCAGGGGGCGATAGAGACGGCGCGCCGCCTCGGTCTGTCGCTCTATGCCGCTTTCGACGGCCTGGCGGGCCTGCTGGACGGCCGGTTGTGCGATACGGACGGCGTGCCCGATACCGCCATCGCCCAGCTGGCCTTCATGCCTGGCGGCAGCTTCGGCGTCAGCCGCCGCATGATAGGCACATTCGAAGAGGCGCCGGAAGATTGGCTGCGGCTGCGCGATGTCTTGGCCAGGCATGATATCCATTACCTGCTGATCAACGGCGGCAACGGCTCGCTCGGCTGCGCCGAGCGTCTGGTCGATTTCGAAAAGCACACCGGCTACAAGCTGGGCGTGATCGGCGTGCCCAAAACCATAGATAACGACCTGATGGGCACCGACAACAGTCCGGGTTACGGCTCATCGGCCAAATTCCTGGCCAGCGCGATGCGCGAGGTGGGGCTGGACATGACCAGCATGGGCTGGGGGCGGGTGTTCATCATGGAAACCATGGGCCGCCACACCGGCTGGCTGGCGGCCGCTTGCGCCGCTGCCGCGCGCGCGCCGAACGAGGCGCCGCACTTGCTGCTGCTGCCCGAGGTGCCGTTCGAGCCGGCGCGGTTTCTTGCGGCGCTGGACGCCAGCCTGGCCAAGTACGGGCAATGCGCGATCGCGGTGGCCGAAGGCATCACCGGTCAGGACGGCCGCTTCGTCGCCGAAGCCAAGCAGTCGGAAACCTACGGCCATGAGCAGTTGGGCGGCGCCGGCCATTGGCTGGCGCAGCTGATCCTGCGCGAGCGCGGCATTTCCGCCCATGTCGCCCAGGTCGACTACCTGCAGCGCGCCGGCGGCCACCTGGCTTCGAATACCGACGTGCGCCAGGCTTATCTGATGGGCGAGCGGGCGGTGGAGTGGCTGCTGGCCGGCAAAACCGGGTTGATGGCCGGCATTCGGCGCTTGAACGACCACCCCTATTGCTGGGACGTGGCCGAGGTGCCGCTGTCCGAGGTCGGGGACAAGGAAAAGCGCCTGCCGCCGGCGTTCATCGGCGCCGACGGTTTCAGCGTGACCCCGGCTTTTCTGGACTATGTGAAACCGTTGATGGAGGGCGAGCGCATTCCGCCTTTCAAGGACGGCTTGCCGGATTACCGGCCGATAGCCTGGCCAAAAGTTTGACTATCCATATATTTCCATGTCATAAACCGTCGGCGTGCCGGCGGTTTTGCATTATTCAAGCGCCTGTAACAGAGTCAGGCCGCGCTCTGCTACAATCGTCCCTTTCGATAGTCCAACCATAGGTTTTTTGATCATGCTGAGCTTGTACAACACACTGACCCGCCAGAAGGAAGCGTTCAAACCCATCGAACCCGGCAAAGTGAGCATGTACGTCTGCGGCATGACCGTTTACGACCTCTGTCACATCGGCCACGCGCGTATGCTGGCCGCCTTCGACGTGATCTACCGCTGGCTGAAGGCCTCCGGCTATGAAGTCGACTACGTGCGCAACATCACCGACATCGAAGACAAGATCATCAAGCGCGCGCTGGAGCGCGGCATCACGCCGGAGCAGCTGGTGGAGGAGACCATCGCCGACATGCACCAGGACGCCGCCGCGCTGGGCCTGCTGCCGCCGACGCACGAGCCGCGCGCCACCCACCACGTGGGCGGCATGATAGCGCTGATCGAACAGCTGATCGCCAACGGCAAGGCCTATCCGGCCGCCAACGGCGATGTCTACTACGCGGTGCGCGAATTCGAAGGCTACGGCAAGTTGTCGGGCCGCACGCTGGACAAGCTGCGCGCCGGCGAGCGGGTGGAAGTGGACCCGAACAAGCGCGATCCGCTGGATTTCGTGCTGTGGAAGGCCGCCAAGCCGGGCGAGCCGTCCTGGGACAGCCCGTGGGGCAAGGGCCGTCCGGGCTGGCATATCGAGTGCTCGGTGATGAGCTGCCACCATCTGGGCGAGCATTTCGACATCCACGGCGGCGGCGAGGACCTGCAGTTCCCGCACCATGAGAACGAAATCGCCCAGTCCGAGGGCGCGCACGGCCATCAGTATGTCAACTACTGGCTGCACAACGGCTTCATCAATGTCGACGGCGAGAAAATGTCCAAGAGCCTGGGCAACTTCTTCACCATCCGCGATGTGCTGCAGCATTTCGATGGCGAAGTGATTCGTTTCTTCATCGTGCGCAGCCACTACCGCAGCCCGGTCAACTACACCGATGGCATCCTCAACGACGCCAAGCACGGCCTGACCCGCCTGTACACGGCGCTGCGCGGCATCGAACTGCCGGCCGCCAGCGGCATAGACTGGAACAATGCCTACGCCGCGCGCTTCAAGAAGGCGATGGACGACGATTTCAATTCATCCGAGGCGGTGGCGGTGCTGTTCGAGCTGGCCGGCGAGGTGAACAAGAGCCACGATCCGCAACAAGCGCGCTTGTTGAAGGATCTGGCCGGCGTGCTGGGCTTGCTCGGCCGCGACCCGGAAGCCTTCCTGAAAGGCGGAGTGGGCGAGGGCGAGCTGTCGGCCGAACAGGTGGAAGCGCTGATCCAGGCGCGCAAAGATGCGCGCGCCGCCAAGAACTGGGCCGAGTCCGACCGCATCCGCGACGAGTTGACCGCCAAGGGCATCGTGCTGGAAGACGGCGCGGCCGGCACCAGCTGGCGCCGCGCCTGAGCGATCTGCCGTTTGCGCGCTTGTCAAGTGGCGGCAAACGGCGGATAATGCCACGTTTCGCAAGCAGTGCAGGCAAAACCCCTGCACCCGTTATGAAAGGTAGAGAGATGAAAACCGATATTCACCCGAATTACAAAGAACTGTCCGTTACCTGCTCCTGCGGCAGCCAGTTCGTGACCAAGTCCACCATGGCCAAAGACAGCTTCGGCATCGAAGTGTGCTCCAACTGCCACCCGTTCTACACCGGCAAGCAGAAGATCGTCGACACCGCCGGCCGCGTGGACAAGTTCAACCAGAAATTCGGCGGCTTCTTCAAGCGCTAAGCCTGGCCGTTTCTGGAAGACAAAAAAGGCAGCCCTGCGGCTGCCTTTTTTCATGCCGCCAAGGCATGGGATAATTGATTTGACCCTTCAGAACGCTAAGGTGGCAATCGGATGCTGACTTATTCCGCGCAGGCCAGTTCGCTGGCCAAGCCAACCGAGAAACCCTGGGTGCTGCTGCTGCTGTGCTTCATCTGGCTATGGCCGGGCATCCTGGGGCATGACCCCTGGAAACCGGACGAGCCTTTCGTGCTGGCGGCGGCGCAAGGCATGCTGCATACCGGCAACTGGCTGTTGCCGACCCTGCAGGGCGCGCCGTATCTGGACAACCCTCCGCTCTATTACTGGCTGGCTGCCGGCTTGATCCGGCTGTTCTCGCCCTGGCTGCTGCCGGCGCATGACGCCGCCAGGCTGGCCACGCCGCTGCTGATGTCGCTGTCGCTGCTGTTGGCCGGCATGGCCGGCCGCGAGCTGATCGGCAGGCGTCATGGCCGCAGCGTGGTGATGATCTTGATAGGCTGCATCGGCCTGGTGGAGTCCGGCCACCAGCTGACGCCGATGATAGCGGGCTTTGCCGGCTTCGCCGCCGCCTTCTACGCGCTGGCGCTGGCGCTGCGCTCGCCTGGCCTGGCCGGCGCCATGCTGGCGGCTTCCAGCGTGGCGATTTTCCTGGGCGGAAGTCTGGCCGATCTGCTGCTGATCTGGCTGGCGGCGTTGCTGCTGCCGGCGTTCAGCGGCTGGCGCAACCGGCAGTACGCGATCACTCTGCTGCTGGCGCTGTTGCTGGCGGTGCCGGCCATCCTGGTATGGCCGATGCTGCTGCTGCGCGATTCGCCCGCGCTGTTCGCCGACTGGTGGGGCAATTACGCGCTGGGGCAGACCAGCGGCTTTCATCGTCTGCGGCTGTTTCATGATTTCGGCTATTACAGCCTGAACGCGCTGTGGTTCGCCTTCCCGGCCTGGCCGCTGGCCTTGTGGACGCTGCACCGCAATCGCTATCTGCAGTCGCCCAAGTTGCAGCTGCCATTGTTGTTTTCAGTGGTGATCGCGCTGGGCCTGACCCTGTCCGACCGGGCCAACATCACCGACGCGATGCCGCTGCTGCTGCCGCTAGCCGTGCTGGCCGCGGTGGAGCTGGACAGTTTGCGGCGCGGCGCGGCGGCTTTCCTCAACTGGTTCGCGTTGATGACTTGCGGCCTGTTCGGCCTGCTGGTGTGGCTGGGATGGGCGGCGATGAACTACGGCTGGCCCGAGCGCCTGGCCGGACGCGCGCAGTATTTCAGCCCGTTCTACCAGCCGCATGTGTCGTGGTGGCAGGCCGGCGGCGCGCTGGCGGCCACGCTGGCGTGGCTGTGGGCGTTGACGCGGCCGCACTTGCGCGGGCGCCAGGCCATCACCAACTGGGCGGCGGGGCTGACCTTGCTGTGGGGCCTGGGCATGACTTTATGGCTGCCCTGGTTCGATGCCGCCAAGAGCTATCGTCCGGTGGTGGCCGCCATGGAGGCCAAGCTGCCCGCCGACGCGCGCTGCGTCGCCACCGAAAGCCGCAACCGCCTGGCGCAGATCAGCTGGCGCTATTACGCGGGGATGGATCTGGTATCGTTCCCGGCCGGCGAGACGCCTCCCTGCGATTATTGGCTGATCGTGCGGGACAAGAGCGAAGGCATGGCGGAACCCGGCTGGCAAGTGCTGTGGGTGGGCCACCGTCCGCGCGAACAGAACATGACTTTCGCGCTGCTCAGGCGCCTGCCGACGGCGCAGTAGGACTGCAACAAGCTGGCGAAGCCATTCCGGCTGGCGCCGGGATGGCTTTTGTTTTGGGATGGCCGAAGTTTCGCGCGGATTGCCCCGGCTTGGCCCGGGCAATGGCTTTTTCTTGCGGCGGCCGCTTTGGCGCGGCCTCGGCCGGAGCGGCTTTTCCCGATCGGGATGTTCCTGCGCGCGGCGTCATGGATGCGCGAGCAGCGGGATCCGCGAGATCCTCTTGTTTACCATACCCTGCCAGACTGTCTTGTCATCCACCGCGTAGCGCCAGCATTGGGCGCCGGGGTCGGCCAGGCAAATCGACAGGGCCTTTTTCATCGCATCGGCATCATGGCTGATCCGGCGCCAGCCGCCGCGCTGGTGGGTCGCCAATGCCTTGGGACTGGCCGCCTGCAAATACGAGCTATCCCGGCCGGCTCATTCCATTTGCAGGCCGGCGAGAATATGGGCTTGCTGGGTTTCGGAAATCGGCAGCACCGAGACCAGCTTTTCCTTGGCGACGCCGGGAATATATTGGGAGATATTGCCGATGTCGGACGGCAGGGCCGGATTGTCGGGGTTCTGCATCAGATGCCGGGCGCAGTCGATGGCGATTTGGGCGATATGCGTGCGCGGCCTGTCGACGCCGCGGATCAACTGGCTGATCATCTGCGGCAATTGCCAGATGTCGGCCAGGGCCAGCGTCAATTGCCGAAACGTGAATCCGGCGGTATTCAATTGCGCCAGGCCAGTTCGGTTGGCGCGTCCGGCTTCGAATTCCGCGATGGCCTGGGCCGGCAACTCCGGCGCGAAATGCCATAACAGCAATTCGCCCGTTTCGGAAAGCAGCGTGGCCAGGGAGATTTCTTCGGGGGAGGTGTCGGAGCGGAAATTCGACCAGGCCCGCGCGATGCCGGACGCCAGGACTGCGGTGGCCACGGCGGCTTTCCAGCCCGGGTGGTTCACCGCCACGACCGGGCTTCTGGAGATCAGCGAATACAACTCATCGCTGCCGAGCTGGAGTATGGCGCCCAACTGGGTGGTAGTTTCCTTGCCGAGGCGTCTGGAGCGATGCCGTTCGGCTTCTATCAGCAATTTGAGGGCGAGATAGGGGTCGTCGTGCACCATGTCCACCAGTTCCCGCGGCGAAAACTCAGGCGCGTCGTTTCCCTGGGATTTCAGCGCCTGGAAACTATCTCTCGTCGCCGATAAAACGGGTATGTCCTTGTCTTTCAGATAGGCTGCCCATTGTTCAATACCCCAGCTTTGCTGGTGCCGGCTCAACATGTTTCCGCTCCGAAAATCGCTGCGCTTCGCTTGCTGGCGCGATGGGCGGATTCCGCTTGCGTCCACGCAATCCGCCGCTGCTCAAAAGCGCTTGTATTCATGATAATTCAGTTCAGCGCATCCCGTGTTTGAAAGCATGCCGATAGCGCCCTGATTTGGCGCATTTGGCGGATTTTGGAATGAAATGGTCGCGTCGGCGCGGTTTGGCCGGGCGCTTGGCTATCGAGCGGCCAAAAAAACGAGGGCTGCCGCCCTCGTCCTTTTCATGGCATGCCGCCGATGTTTATTCGGCCAGCTCGCCCAGGTTTTCGAACAGCTTCAGCGCTTCCGGATTGGCCAGCGCGCTGACATTGCTGACCGGCCGGCCGTGGATGACGTTTTTCACCGCCAATTCGACGATCTTGCCGCTGACGGTTTTGGGGATGTCCGCCACCGCCACGATGCGCGCCGGCACGTGGCGCGGGCTGGCGCCGTTCTTGATCTGGGCCTTGATCCGGGCGGTCAGGTCTTCGTCCAGCGCCGCGCCGTCGCGCAGCTTGACGAACAGCACCACCCGCTCGTCGTCCTGCCAACTCTGGCCGACGGCCAGGCTTTCCAGGATTTCCGGGAAAACCTCCACCTGGCGGTAGATTTCGGCGGTGCCGATGCGCACGCCGCCGGGATTCAATACCGCGTCGGAGCGGCCGTAGATGACGACGCCGTTGTGGGCGGTCAGCTCGGCGTAGTCGCCGTGGCACCAGATGCCGGCGAAGCGGCCGAAGTAGGCCTGGCGGTATTTTTCGCCGCTGTCGTCGTTCCAGAAGCCTATCGGCATGGAGGGGAAGGGGCGGGTGCAGACCAGCTCGCCCTTCTCCTGGCTGACCGGCCGGCCCTGTTCGTCGTAGATGTCCACCGCCATGCCCAGGCCGCGGCATTGCAGCTCGCCGCGGTACACCGGCAGCGTCGGCGCGCCCAGCGCGAAGCAGGAGACGATGTCGGTGCCGCCGGAGATCGAGGCCAGGTTGAGGTCGGCCTTGATGTTTTCGTACACCCAGTCGTAGCTTTCCGCCACCAGAGGCGAGCCGGTGGAGAACAAGGCGCGCAGATTGGGGAGCTGCCAGTCGCGCGCCGGCACGATGTCGGTTTTGCGCAGGCTGTCTATGTATTTGGCCGAGGTGCCGAAATGGGTGAAGCCGTGTTCGGCGGCGTAGTCCCACAGCACGCGGCCGTCGTCGGCGAACGGCGAGCCGTCGAACAGCATCAGCGTGGCGCCGGACGCCAGGCCGCTGACCAGCCAGTTCCACATCATCCAGCCGCAGGTGGTGAAGTAGAAGAAGTGGTCGCCGCGGTGCAGGTCGGCGTGCAGCTGCTGCTCCTTCAGATGCTGAAGCAGGGTGCCGCCGGCGCCGTGGACGATGCACTTGGGCTTGCCGGTGGTGCCGCTGGAGTAAAGGATGTACAGCGGGTGGTTGAACGGCAGGCGGACGAACTCCACGGCCCGCGCCGGGTGGGGGGCGAGGAAGGCGTCCAGCGTTTCGGCCCTGGGCACGGCGGCGGCGAAGGTTTTGCCGTCGCCAAGGTAGGGAACCACCACGATGCGGCGCACGCTGGGCAGGTGTTCGGCCAGGTGGATCATTTTGGCGCGGATGTCCACCTGCTTGCCGTTGTACCAGTAGCCGTCCGGGCAGAACAGGATTTTGGGCTCGGTCTGGCCGAAGCGGTCCAGCGCGCCGTCGGTGCCGAAGTCGGGCGAGCCGCTGGTCCAGACCGCGCCTATGCTGGAGGCGGCCAGCATCGCCGCCAGGGTTTCCGGCATATTGGGCATGAAACCGGCCACGCGGTCGCCAGCCGTGATGCCGGCGGCGCGCATCGCCTGCTGCAGCCGGGAGACCAGCTGGTTCAGCTCATGCCAGCTTAGCTGGCGCTCCACCTTGTCTTCGCCGCGGAACACCACGGCCAGCGCGTCGTCGTCGCGGCGCAGCAGGTTTTCCGCGTAGTTGAGCCGCGCTTCGGGGAAGAAGCGCGCGGTCAGCATATCGTCTTCGCCCGCCAGCGCCACGCCGCCCTTGTCGCCGATCACGCCGCAGTAGTCCCATACCAGCGACCAGAAGCGGCCGGGGTCGTCCACGCTGGCCTGCCACAGGCTGTGGTAGTCGGGCAAGGGCTTGTTCCAGGCGGTTTGCGCCAGCCTGGCGAAGGCGGTGAGATGGCATCCGGCCAGCCGGCCGGCGGAGGGCGTCCAGATGGGGTGATGGCTTGCTTGCATGGTTTCTCCTGTGGCGCGGCCCGTGGTTGTTGATCTTGCTTGTGCGGGCGCGCCGGTTTGTATCAGGCCTGGCGTCCGAGCGCGTGCGCGAGCTTGGACGCGGGCGGCTTGCCCAGCGCATCGCTGACGTGCCAGGCGGCGGCCACCAGTTTAGTCAGATCGATGCCAGTGTGGTAGCCCTCGCCGCGCAGCAGATAGGCGACGTCCTCGCTGGCGACGTTGCCGGAGGCGCCCTTGGCGTACGGGCAGCCGCCCAGGCCGGCGACCGAGGCGTCGAACACCCGGATGCCAGCGTTGAGGGCTTCGCGGATATTGGCGATGGCCATGCCGTAGGTGTCGTGGAAATGCCCGGCCAGCCGCGCGGCCGGCGCGGTTTTCAGCACGGCGTCCAGCATCTGGTGCACCGAGGCCGGGGTGCCCACGCCTATGGTGTCGCCCAGCGACACTTCGTAGCAACCCATGTCCAGCAGGGTTTGCGTCACTTCGGCCACCTTGGCCGGCGCGATCGGGCCTTCGTAGGGGCAGCCCACCACGCAGGACACGTAGCCGCGCACGCGGAGCTTCTCCGCCTGGGCGCGCCGCATCACCGATTCGAAGCGCTGCAGGCTTTCGGCGATGCTGGCGTTGATGTTTTTCCGGCTGAAGCTCTCGCTGGCGGCGCCGAATACCGCGATCTCGCGCGCGCCGGCCTCCAGCGCGGCGTCCAGTCCCTGGTCGTTGGGCACCAGCACCGGATAGGCGACGGCGCCGCCAAGGTCCAGAGCCTTGAGCACTTCGGCGCTGTCCGCCATTTGCGGCACCCACTTGGGCGAGACGAAGGCGCCGGCCTCGATGGCGGAGAGGCCGGCGTCGGCCAGCCGGCGGATCAGTTCCAGCTTGACGGCCAGCGGCACCAGCTGTTTTTCGTTCTGCAGCCCGTCGCGCGGGCCGACTTCCACAATCTTCACGTGTTGCATGGTTTTCCTTGGCGCAGCTTGGGCTGAATCGGGAGGTAGATGTCCATCTGGAGGCGGGTCTGGCCTGGCGCGCAGCGTCCGTCGTAGCGCTCAAAGACATCGCCGGGCGCATGCTGCCAGTCGGCGGAAGCAGGCAACCAGTCCTGGTAGATGCGTTGCCAGGTCTGAGCGATGCGCTGGCCGAACTCGGCGGGGCCGGCGGCCGGCGGGGTGGTGAAAACGGCGTATCTGGCAGGGGGCAGACGCCGTCGTTCGACGCCGGGAGGCAGGGCGGCCGCGTCCGGGCATTCGATGGCGATCAGATAGCGGAAGCCGCCGCCGGCGGGGTCGAAATCGTAGACCACGCCGTACTCCGCGGCATGGGGCAGGCGCAGCGCATCCAGCAGCGGCTGGCGCAGGCGGGCGGCGTAGTCCGCCCAGAAAGCGGGGATGTCGCGCAGATTGTCGCCGTCCGCCTTGCGGGTGGCGATGCTGTGGCCCGCCAGCGCCAAGCCGGGGCAGTCGATGATGGCAGCTTCCATGCCGGCTTCCTTGTTGGGTTTCGTTACCAGGCGCGGTCCAGGTCTTCGGCGTAGAAGCGCAGCGTTTGCCGATGGTTCTGGATGCCGGCGTCGCCGCTGGTGCCGGCCAGCAGCTGCAGCAGGCTTTGCGTGGCTTCCTTGTGCTGGCCGCGGTTGTACAAGGCCATCGCCAGGAAAGCCTGTAAGGCCGAGTTGTCCGGGAAATGCTGCAGGCCGTGGCGCAAGGCGGCTTCCGCGTCGGCGTACTGCCCCAGCGCCCGCAGGCTGCTGCCCAGGCCCAGCCAGGCGTGGGCGGCGTTGTCGCCGCTCAGGCCTAGCTCCAGCGCTTGCTGGTAATGCGGAATGGCCGCGGCCTCCAGCCCCATGCCATCGTGGATGCAGGCGGTCAGATAATGCAGATCGGCGTGCTGTGGCTGGTGCTGCAGCAATTCCAGCGCCTGTTTGCGAGCGGCGTCGTGCTCGCCGCGAGCGCGCAATTGCTGAATTTTCTCCAGAGCGATATGCATGGTGTCGATTCCTTTTTATGCATTAATGACTAAGTCATTCTGCGGCAAAATCCACCAGTTCGTCACCATCATTGACCTGCTCGCCGGCGGCGAAGTAAAAATCCTGCACCACGCCATCGCCGGGGGCGGTGATGGTGTGCTCCATCTTCATCGCCTCCAGGATCAACAACGGCGAGCCTTTGGCCACCTTTTTGCCGATCTCGGCCAGCAGCGCCACCACCCGGCCCGGCATCGGCGCCTTGAGGTGGGTTTCGCCGTGCACGCCCAGTTCGGCGTAGGCATAGGGATCCACCCAATCCAGCGCCAGGCGTTCGCCGTTTGCGAACAGCACCCGCTGCGCGCCGTGGCGCGCCACGGTGGCGTGGATGGCGGCGCCGTCCAGCGTGGCGCGCAGTTGCTGGCCTTGCAGGCTGGCGCGGGCGGCGAATGTTTGCCCGTTCGCGGCGACGGCGTAAGCATTGGCTGCATGGCGCAGCGTCGCCGCATGCTCTTCTTCATCCTGGCGGAAGCTGAAGCGGCGCGTCTGCTCGCCATTCAGCCGCCAGCCTGCAGGCGCCGGGTAGGTCGGTTGGTCCGCCAGCGCTTCGGCCAGCGCCAGCAGCGCCAACTGGCGGGCCGTCGGCGCGGCGGGCGGCGGCAGCAGTTCGTCATGGTGGCGGGCGATCAGGCCGGTATCGACATGGCCGCCGGCAAAGCTGGGGTGGTTGACGATGCGGCGCAGGAAAGACACATTGCTGGACAGGCCGACGATCTGGTACTGCGCCAGCGCGGCGTCCATCTGCCGGAGCGCGGCCTCGCGGGTTTCGCCCCAGACGATCAGCTTGGCGATCATCGGGTCGTAGAACGGCGAGATGGCGTCGCCTTGCTCGACGCCGGTGTCGATGCGCACATTGGCGGACTCCGCAGGCGTGGCCAGATGGACCAGCGTGCCAGTGGACGGCAGAAAGCCCTTGTCCGGGTCCTCGGCGTAGATGCGGGCCTCGATGGCGTGGCCGCGGATGGCCAGCTGCTCTTGCTTCAGCGGCAGCGCGCCGCCGGCGGCGACGGCCAGCTGCCAGGCCACCAGGTCCTGGCCGGTGATCATCTCGGTCACCGGGTGTTCCACTTGCAGCCGGGTGTTCATCTCCATGAAGTAGAACTTGCCGGTGTCGACATCCATGATGAACTCGACTGTGCCGGCGCCGACATAGCCCACCGCGCGCGCGGCGGCCACCGCGGCTTCGCCCATCGCCTCGCGGGTGGCTTGCGGCAGGTGGGGGGCCGGGGCTTCTTCCAGCACTTTCTGGTGGCGGCGCTGCACCGAGCAGTCGCGCTCGAACAGGTAGACGCAGCCGCCCAGTGTGTCGGCGAAGACTTGAATCTCAACGTGGCGCGGGCGGGTCAGGTATTTCTCCACCAGCACCTTGTCGTCGCCGAAGCTGGCGCGCGCTTCGCGCTGGCAGGAGGCGAGGGAGGCGGAAAAGTCTGCGCTCTTTTCCACGATGCGCATGCCCTTGCCGCCGCCGCCGCTGCTGGCCTTGATCAGCACCGGGTAGCCGATGGCGTCGGCCTGGTTTTGCAGCAGCGCCGGGTCCTGGTCATCGCCGTGATAGCCGGGCACCAGCGGCACGCCGGCTTTCTCCATCAGCGCCTTGGCGGCGGACTTGCTGCCCATCGCGGCGATGGCCGAGGCCGGCGGGCCGATGAAGGCGATGCCGGCGGCCTCGCAGGCGGCGGCGAAGTCTTCGTTTTCCGACAGGAAGCCGTAGCCGGGGTGCACCGCCTGGGCGCCGCTCTGCCGGGCGATGGCCAGGATCCGGTCGGCGCGCAGATAGGACTCGGCGGCCGGCGCCGGGCCCAGACGGTAAGCCTCGTCGGCCAGCTTGACGAAGCGGGCGTTCGCATCGGCGTCCGAGTAAACGGCGACGGTGGCGATGCCCAGGGCCTTGGCGGTCTTGATGACGCGGCAGGCGATTTCGCCGCGGTTGGCGATCAGTATCTTATTGAACATGGCGGTCTCCCGCGGCGAAACCGCCCTGGCGCTGGGGCGCCGGCAGGCGATGTTGCTTCGCAGCTGCGCAGCCTTGCGGCTGCTGGTCGCCTCTGTTTGCGATCAGTATCTTGTTGAACATGGCTTTGTCCTGGTTATTCCTGCCACTTCGGCGCGCGTTTCTCGAAGAACGACGCCAGCCCCTCGCGCGCCTCGTCGCCGGCGCGGATGGAGGCGATGCGGCCGGCGGTGTGCTCCAGCAATTGGTCGTCCCACGGCGAGCCTTCCCGCAGCTCGGCCAGCAACAGCTTGGCTTCGCGCAGCGCGCCCGGCGCGCCCTTGGCTAGCTCTTCGGCGATTTCGGCCACCCGCTGGTCCAGCAGTTCTTCGCTGACCAGCTCGTGGATCAGCCCCAGCTTCAGCGCGGTGCCGGCGGGGATGCGCTCGGCGGAGAGGAAATAGCGCCGCGCCTGGCGCGGGCCGATGGCGTCGGCGACATAGGGGCCGATGGTCGCGGGGATCAGGCCCAGCCGCACTTCGGTCAGCGCGAACTTGGCGGCGTCGGTGGCGATGGCGATGTCGCAAACCGCCGCCAGGCCGGTGCCGCCAGCCATCGCCGCGCCGTGGATGCGGGCGATCACCGGCTTGGCGCTGCGGTAGACGGCCTTCAGCATGGCGGCCAGCTTTTGCGCGTCGGCCAGGTTTTCGGCTTCGCTGTAGCCGGCGGCGCGCCGCATCCAGTCCAGGTCTGCGCCGGCGCAGAAGCTCTTGCCGCGGCCGGCCAGCACGATCACGCGGACGTCTTGCTTGCGGTTCAGCTGGCGCATCGCCTCGGTCAGCTCGGCGATCAGCACTTCGTTCAGCGCGTTGTGCAGCTCCGGCCGGTTCAGCCAGACGGTGGCTACCTTGCCGGCTTGCTCGATTTGCAGCGTGGTGTGGCTCATCATCCGCTCCTTACATCCGGAACACGCCGAAGCGCGTGGCTTCGACCGGGGCCGACAACGCGGCATCCAGCGCCAGCGCCAGCACGTCGCGGGTCTGGGCCGGGTCGATCACGCCGTCGTCCCACAAGCGGGCGCTGGCGTAATAGGGGTGGCCTTGTTCTTCGTACTGCTGGCGCACCGGGGCTTTCAGCGCCTCTTCCTGTTCAGCCGTGAAGGCGTCGCCCAGTTGTTCCTTCTTCACCTGCGCCAGCACGCCGGCGGCCTGTTCGCCGCCCATCACCGAGATGCGGCTGTTCGGCCACATCCACAAAAAGCGCGGCGAGTAGGCGCGGCCGCACATGCCGTAGTTGCCGGCGCCGAAGCTGCCGCCTATCAGCACAGTGAACTTGGGCACCTTGGCGCAGGCCACCGCGGTCACCAGCTTGGCGCCGTCCTTGGCGATGCCGCCGTTCTCGTACTTCTTGCCCACCATGAAGCCGGTGATGTTCTGCAGGAAGATCAGCGGAATGCCGCGCTGGCAGCACAGCTCGACGAAGTGCGCGCCCTTCAGCGCCGATTCGCTGAACAGGATGCCGTTGTTGGCGAGGATGCCGACGCGATAGCCGTTCAAACGGGCAAAGCCCGTGATTAATGTGGTCCCGTAGTTCTGCTTGAATTCGTCGAAGTCCGAATCGTCCACCAGCCGGGCGATGATCTCGCGCACATCGAACGGCTTTTTCAGATCGGCCGGGATCACGCCGTAGATTTCCTCGGCGGCGTAGCGCGGCGGTTTGGGCTCGGCGCGGTCGAGTTCGCCTTGTTTCTTCCAGTTCAGGTCCGACACGATGCGGCGGGCGATGGCCAGCGCATGGGCGTCGCTTTGCGCCAGGTGGTCGGCCACGCCGGAGATTTTGGCGTGCACGTCGCCGCCGCCCAATTCCTCGGCGCTGACCACCTCGCCGGTGGCGGCGCGCACCAAGGGCGGGCCGCCCAGGAAGATGGTGCCCTGTTCCTTGACGATGACGGTTTCGTCGCTCATCGCCGGCACATAGGCGCCGCCGGCGGTGCAGCTGCCCATCACCACGGCGATCTGCGGAATGCCGGCGGCGGACAGATTGGCCTGGTTGTAGAAGATGCGGCCGAAGTGGTCGCGGTCCGGAAATACCTCGTCCTGCAGCGGCAGGAAGGCGCCGCCGGAATCCACCAGGTAGACGCAGGGCAAGCGATTGTCGCGGGCGATTTCCTGCGCGCGCAGATGCTTCTTCACCGTCATCGGGTAATAGGTGCCGCCCTTGACCGTGGCGTCGTTGGCGATGATCAGGCAGTCGATGCCGGAAATGCGGCCGATGCCGGCGATCACGCCCGCGCCGGGCGCGTCGCCGCCATACATGTTGTAGGCGGCTAGCTGGGACAGCTCCAGGAACGGCGCGCCGGGGTCCAGCAGCAGGTCGATGCGCTCGCGCGGCAGCAGTTTGCCGCGCGCGGTGTGCTTGGCGCGGGCTTTTTCGCCGCCGCCCCACGCCGCCTGGGCGACTTTTTGTTTCAGATCGTCCACCAGCGCGCGCATCTTGTCGGTGTTGGCGACAAAGTCCGCGGCGCGCGGCGACAGCTTGGATTCGAGGATGGGCATGTGGTTTACCTTGTCATTCGGCGTCGACGAACCAGACGGCTGCTATCAATCCATCGGCGTTGATATCGTAGATGGCGACGGCGCGAAAGCGGTTTTCGCCGTCCAGCGTCACCTCCTCGTGGTCGATGACGCGGCTGCCCTGCACGATGCGGTGCAGCAGCGCGGCGTGCAGCTTGGGCAGGTTGAAGCGCTTGCCGGCGTAGTGGTCGGCCAGCGCGGCGCGGCCGGATAGGCTCAGCGCCATGGACGGCAGGCGGTAGACCTTGACGTCTTCGGCGTAGCAGGCGGCGAAGGCCTCGAGATTGCGGGCGTTGTAGGCGTCCAGCTGGGCCTGGACGATGCGTTCGGCGGCGTTCATGTTTTGGTTTTCCTCGGTATGGCCGGGGCATGGTTGGAAAAATCGTCCGAGACAAGGCGCGCCGCCGCAGACAGTACAAATAGTACGGCCAGGCGGCGCAACGCCGTATCGGACGATTTAGCCACCATGCTTATCGGGTTTCGGCCATCAGTTCGCGGCCGATCAGCCAGCGGCGGATCTCGCTGGTGCCGGCGCCGATCTCGTACAGCTTGGCGTCGCGCAGCAGGCGGCCAGTGGCGTATTCGTTGATGTAGCCGTTGCCGCCCAGGCACTGGATGGCGTCCAGCGCCAGCTGGGTGGCGTTCTCGGCCGCGTACAGGATGGCGCCGGCGGCGTCCTTGCGGGTCTGGCGGCCGGTTTCGCCGCGGTCCAGCGCCTGGCCCACGGCATAGACGTAGGCGCGGCTGGCGGACAGCTTGACGTACATGTCCGCCAGCTTGCCCTGCATCAGCTGGAAGTCGCCGATGGGCTGGCCGAACTGGCTGCGGTCGTTCAGATAGGGCACCACGATGTCCAGGCTGGCCTGCATGATGCCCAGCGGGCCGGCGGCCAGCACCGAGCGCTCGTAATCCAGGCCGCTCATCAGCACTTTCACGCCATTGCCTTCGCCGCCCAGCACGTTTTCTTCCGGCACGAAACAGTTGTCGAAGAAGATCGGGTAGGTGTTGGAGCCGCGCATGCCCAGCTTGTCCAGCTTGCTGCCGTGGCTGAAGCCGGCGAAGGACTTTTCAATGATGAAGGCGGTGATGCCCTTGGGACCGGCGTTGACGTCGGTTTTGGCGTATACAACCAGCGTGTCGGCGTCGCCGCCGTTGGTGATCCACATCTTGCTGCCGTTCAGCAGGTAGCCGCCGTCAGTCTTGTCGGCCTTCAGCTTCATGCTGACCACGTCGGAGCCGGCGTTCGGTTCGGACATCGCCAGCGCGCCGACGTGCTCGCCGGAGACCAGCTTGGGCAGGTATTTCGCGCGCTGTGCGTCGTTGCCGTTCTTGTAGATCTGGTTGACGCACAGATTGGAGTGCGCGCCGTAAGACAGGCCCACCGAGGCGCTGGCGCGGCTGATTTCCTCCATCGCGATCATGTGGGCGAGGTAGCCCATGTCCACGCCGCCGTACTGCTCGCCGACGGTGATGCCGAGCAAGCCCAGCTCGCCGAACTTGCGCCACAGATCGGCCGGGAACAAGTTGTCCTGGTCGATGGCGGCGGCGCGCGGGGCGATTTCGCGATCGGCGAAGTCGCGCACCGATTCGCGCAGGAGGTCGTAAGTCTCGCCGAAGGCGAAGCGCAGGCTGCTGTACATGGAATTCTCCTCGTTGGGCGTGCGGCGCGGCTGGCGGCGCCTGATGAGCACATCATCGCTTACGTTTACGTAAGCGTCAATATGTCGCCATGATGAGGAGCCGACTGGGCACGGCGGGCGCTTATTCGCGATTGATCACATGGCGCAGGCTGCGGTCTTCGCTGATCAGCATGTCTTTCATGGGCTGCGGCAGGATGCGCAGCTCGCCGAGCTGCTCGCGGCTGAACCAGTCGAACTCCAGGCGAGCGCCGCCGTCTTCGATTGCGAACGGCGTGGCGCGGCTAGGCAGCGCGGAGCCCGCGGCCAGATGAGTCTGGAAATACAAGCCCAGCTCATGGTTGCGCTGGCCGCCCGCGCTGAAGAAGTTTTCAATCAGCATGACCATCTCGCCGCAACGCACGGCTTCGCCCAGCTCCTCCAGCATTTCTCGTTCCACCGTTTTGGCCGCTTCCTCGTCGGGGTCTACACGGCCGCCGGGCAGGGTCCAGAAATCGTCGCGGATCAGGCGGTGCAGCAAGACCTTGCCCTCATGCTCGATGATGGCGGCGGCGCGCAGATTGAAACGGGTGCCGGCTATGTCGACGCTGATCACTTGCTATCTCCTTGGCATTTTTGGCGGGCGCGCAGCATAGCGCTTTCTCCCGTCATGGACAAGGGCAGGTATCATGGCGGCCTGTTGATAGAGAAAGAAGCCGACATGACGATCTGGGTAGACGCCGATGCCTGTCCCAAGGTGATACGGGAAGTGTTGTTCCGCGCGGCGCAGCGCACCGGCGTGGAGTTGGTGTTGGTCGCCAACCAGCTGCTGACGGTGCCAAAGGCGCCGAACATCCGCGCGCTGCAAGTGCCCAAGGGCTTCGATGTGGCGGACAATGAGATCGCCCGCCGCATCGAGCCGACCGATTTGCTGATCACCGGCGACATTCCGCTGGCGTCCGAGGTTCTGGCCAAGGGCGCGCAGGCGCTGAACTGGCGCGGCGAGGCGTTTTCCAAGGAAACCATCGCCGCGCAACTGACGATGCGCGATTTCATGGACAATCTGCGCGCCAGCGGCGTGCAGACCGAGGGACCGCCGCCTTTGAGCCAGGCCGACCGGCAGGCCTTCGCACGCCAGCTGGACATCTGGCTGGCGAAGCGGCGCTAGGGGGGAAGCCCGGCTTGAGCCGGGCATTATGCCAAGTAGTGGCCGCAGAGGGGATGATTTGTGGTGCAGCTTCCGCCAGTAGGCGGGTCAGGGGGCTGCGCGGCCAGCCCCCCGACACCCCCAGGCCGCCCCGACAGCGCGTCGAAACCCCGTCTTCAAAGCCATTTCCAAGGAGCCGCCGGAACTACATGCGTGCGAATCTCTGATTCGCTCAGCAGTACGCGCTACCGTCGCGCGGCGTCGAACAACCGGCGTCTTAAAACCTCGGAAATGGCTTCGAAGCCGGCTAGCGCTGACGGGGATGACGCACATCGGTTCGGTTTCACAGCATTTGTATAAGTTGTCGCCAAATTGATTGATCGTCAAAGCGGTATCCGCCATTTATGCAAAAGCCCCCGAATCCGGGGGCTTTGTCTTGTCTGGGAGGCGAGAGACTCAGGCCTTGCCCAGATGCGGTTCGGCGTCGAATTCTTCCTTGTCGGCTTGGGCCGCGCCCGGCTGGCGGATGGTCAGCGAGAACAGCAGGGCGACGATCAGCAGCGCCAGAATCAGGTGGAAGGTGGCGAGGAAGCCGCCGAACAGCGAGGCCACGATGGAGCCGACGATGCTGCCGATACCGAAGCCCAGGTAGATCACGCCGTAGTTCTTGGTCAGGTTGTTCAGGCCGAAGAAATCGCTGACCAGCGAAGGGTAGACGGTGATGGTGCCGCCGAAGCTGAATGCGATGCAGGCGATAGCGGCGAAGAACAGGCCGGCGTTGAGCGGGGCGAACAGCAGGGTCAGCATGCCGGCCAGCGCGGCCACTTGGGCGATGGTGATGACGCGGATGCGCGGCATCTTGTCGGACAGCACCCCCAGCACCAGGCGGCCGGACAGGTTGGCCACGGCGATCACGGCGACGGCGTTGGCGGCGGTGGTGGCCGACAGGTGGACGAAGCTCTCGCCGATGTCCTTGGCCACACCGATCACGTACAGGCCGCTCATGCACACGGTCAGGAACATCAGCGCCAGCATCCAGTACTGCGGCTGGCGCATCGCCTCGGCCAGCGTGAAGTCGCGGCTGCCGCCGGTTTGCGCGGCGGCCGGCTGTTGCGGCGCGTCAGTCATCAGCAGGGCGCCTGCCACCACCATGGCCATGGCGATCAGGCCCCACAGCTGGAAAGTGGCTTCCAGGCTGAAATGCGACAGCAGCGCCAGGTTGATGAACTTGAAGCCCAGGCTGCCCAGGCCGTAAGCGCCGATGGCGCAGGCCGAGATCAGGCCCTTGCGCTCCGGGAACCATTTCACGCAATTGGACAGCGACATCAGGTAGCCGGCGCCGTCGGCGAAGCCCACCAGCAAACCGGCGCACAGGTAGAGCATGATCAGGCTGCCGGCATGCGAGGTCAGGTAAAAGCCCAGGCCCAGCAGCAGGCCGGAGGCGATGGCCACCTTGCGCACGCCGAAGCGCTCCTGCAATTTGCCGGCCATCGACGACGCCACCGCCAGCGCGAGGCTGAGCAGGCCGAAGGCGAAAGCCACCTGGCTGACCGGCTCGCCCAGCTTGTGCGACAGCTGGGCGTTGAACAGGCTCCAGGTATAGACGGAACCCAGCGCGAACTGGGTGAGGACGGTACCGGCCAGGGTACGGTAGCGGATGGCGTTGCTTGAGGCGTTCATGGCGCTGCTCGCTTATAAAGTCATTACTGTTGGCATGACTATAAGCCCGCGCTTATAAAGGCGGCGCAGCGTGGGAATGAAATGCAGACGATGGGGAATGAAATGCAATCGGGGGGGCATCAGTCACAATGCGGCTGAATGGGCGACGCTACTGAAGCGGTAAAATCTTGATACGGAGGGAGGATGGACTTTCAGTTCGAGTTTGACTGCAACGGGGTGGATGGCAGTCGACCGTTGCTTTATTTATGGGATGTGGGCGGCCGTCTTTACATTGGGAAGGCGAGCCGAGGAAGTAAACGTCCGTTGAAGCATTACGCGCGAAACGTGAGCCGCTTGTTGGCCGGCCAGCCGTACCGTCGAGGCAAGCCGAATGGTTTTAGGAAAGTGCATCTAGCCATGCAGGCTGCCGTATTGCAGTCGCAACGGATCAGGCTGGTGCTATTGAAAAACGTCGAGCTTGCACGAATTAATGAAGAAGAACTGACGGCAATTAAACAGTATGGTTGTGAGTTGAATGAGCAATGGCCGCGGGGTTGTTTGTTGACTCAATGGCCTAGCGCTAGAGATGCATCAGCTGCCTGAACGCCTTGATATTGCTGCGGCTGACCGGGATTTCCGCCTTCAGGTCGTACAGTTTGATGATGTAGGTGCTGTTCTGCCACGGCGCGATTTCGCGGATCTTGTGGATGTTGACGCAGAAAGAGCGGTGGCAGCGGAAGAAGCTGTCGGCCGGCAGCCGCGACACGAATTCGCTGATGCTCATCGCCATCACGTAGCGGTCGCGGGCGGTGTAGACTAGGGTGACTTTCTCGTCGGCCTCCACGTAGTAGATGTCGTCGCAGGGGGTGACGATGATGCTGTCGCCCTTGGCCAGGTTGACGGTGCGGCTGGCCGGCGCGGCGTCGGCGGCCGGGGCGCTTGCCGCGGCGGCGGGCGGCGGCGCCGGCTCCAGCGCTTCCAGCTTGTGCAGCACGTGGGCGATGCGCTGTTCGTTGTAGGGCTTGAGGATGTAGTCGAAGGCCTCCACTTCGAACGCTTCCACCGCGAATTCCTTGTAGGCGGTGACGAAAACGATGCGCGGCGGACGGGTGGTCTTGTGCAGGTTCTTGGCCAAGAGCAAGCCGTCTATCGACGGGATGTGGATGTCGAGAAACACCACGTCCACCTCGTTTTCCTGCAGAAACTTGAATGCCTCCAGGCCGTCCTCGACGCTGGCCAGGATCTCGATGCCGCTATGCTCGCGGATCAGGTAGGCCAGCTCCTGGCGCGCCAGGTATTCGTCTTCCACAATCAGCGCCTTCAGCATGCCGCCTCCTCCGCCGGCAGGTCGAAGCATACCGCGGTGCCGGGCTCCAGCCGCGTCAGCCGCAGGCCCTCGCCGTACAAAAGCTTCACCCGCTCGTTGACGTTCATCAGCCCGATGCTGCGGCTCTCCACCTTGCCGTCGGCGATGCCGTCTATCACTTCCTGGCTGATGCCGTAGCCGCTGTCTCGCACGCAGACATGGATGCGCGCGCCGTCGCGCTTCACCGCGATGCACACCTCGCCCGGCCCCTTGCGCGGCTGGATGCCGTGCAGGATGGCGTTTTCCACCAAGGGCTGCAGCAACAGGCTGGGCACCCGCACATGCACGTCGTCGACGTCGAACACCACTTTCAACTTGTCGCCGAAGCGCGCCTGCTCGATGGCGACGTAGTCGCGCACCTGCTTCAGCTCTTCCTGGATGTCGATCAGCGTGTCGCCCAGCGACAGGTTGTAGCGCAGGTAGTCGGCCAGCTTGGCGATCAGCTGGCGCGCTTCCGACGGCTGGATGCGGATCAGCGACGAGATGGCGTTCAGCGCGTTGAACAGGAAGTGCGGGTTGATCTTGCTTTGCAGCGCGGCGAATTCGGCCTTGCGCGCCATTTCCTGCAGCTGCTTGATCCGCGACGCCTCCATCTGGGTGGAGATCAGCTGCGACAGGCCGACGGCCAGCTCGCGCAGCGAACTGGTGATGCCGCCGCTCTTGCGATAGAAGATTTTCAGCGTGCCGGTGACGCGGGCGTTTTCGCGCAGCGGGATGATGATGACCGAGTGGAAGTCGGCCACCCGGTAGCGCTGCAGATTGTTCTCGATGATGATCTGGTCCTGTTGCACCGCCTGGCGGGTGATTTCGCCGATGGCGGAGTGGGCGGCCGGTTCGTAGTAGTCCTTGCCCAGGCCGACATAAGCCTGCACGTCGGCGGTGTCGGTGATGGCCACCGCGTCGGCGCCGATGTGGTTGCGGATCACCGTGCACACCTCCACCAGCGCGTCGCGGTCCACGTTCTGGAAATAGGGCAGGGTCTGGTTGGCGATGGTCAGCGCCAGCTTGGCCTGGCGCGCCGCCAGCAGCTCCTTTTCGTCATCCAGGTCTTGCACCAGCTTGATGACCAGGCCGATGCAGACGGTGCCGGTGATCATCGGGTAGGCGATATGGCCGACGATGGCGCGGCCGATGGCCGGCTCGGTGAACCACAGGATCAGCGCCATGGTCAGGCTCTCGCAGGCTATGCCGGCGGCCACGCCGTACAGCCACAGCCGGCGGCGGCCGGCGCGGAAATGGATGATGGTGGCGAGCAAGCCGGCGCAGATGCTGGAGATCAGGCAGGGCAGCGAGGTATAGCCGTGGATGTCTATCAAATAACGGTGCAGGCCGGAGACGATGCCTGCCGGTATGCCCACCCAGGGGCCGAACAAGATGCCGCCGGCCAGGATGGCGATGGTGCGGACATTGACCAGCGAGCCGTCCACCGGAATGCCGGTATAGGTGCTGAACACGGCGAACAGGCAGAACAGCAGCGACACGCCGGCCAATTCCGCCGGGGTGTGGCGTTGCTGGCGCAACAGGTCCTGGAACGGCCGGATGCGGGTGAGGAAGAACAGCGCCATCAGCATCAGCGCCGCGCGCTCGAACACCGCGAGCAGCAACATATTCGGGTTGTTTTCTATCATCGGAAACAGAGCCGCGGCGGCGGCTGGGCAAGCGGTGAAAACGGAATGGTTGCCGTCATTTTAAAGCATGAGGGGGAAGGGAGCAGCCCGACGGCCAATAAAAGAACATGGGCATGCCGGGGCCGGAAGCCCGCAGGCCTCCGGCGATGGCGGGTTTACGCGCGGGTTTGGACCAGCGGGAAGTCCACCGCGGTGGCGGCGGCGTTGTTGATGTAGTTGGTCAGGATATTGAGCGCTACCACCGCTACGATTTCCAGCGTTTCCGCCTCATCGAATCCTGCCTCGCGCAAGGCCGCCAGCTCGGCGTCGGCCACGCGGCCGCGCTGTTCCGCCACATTCAGCGCGAAGCGCAGCGCGGCGGCCTGTTTGGCGTCGGCGCTGGAAAAATCGCGCGCGGCGACGATTTCGTCATCGCCGAGCCTGGCCACATGTTTGGCCAGATAGCTGTGGGCGGACAGGCAGTAGTCGCAGCCGTTGAATTCGGCTACCGCCAGCGCGATGCGCTCGCGCAGCGCGGCGCCCAGCCTGCCCTTGCCCAGCGCGCCGTTCAGCGACAGATACCCTTCCAGCGCGGCAGGGCTGTGGGCCAGCAGCTTCATCAGATTGGGCACCATGCCCAGTTGTTGTTGCACGGCGGCCAGCAGCGGCTGGCTGGCGGCGGGAATGTGTTCGGGGGCGGGAATGGCGATGCGGTTCATGGCAAGACTCCTGGGTGGATGCGGAACGTTTCCGCGATGGGTGTACTTTGCCAAATTCTTCATTTTGGAAGAATATCTGTTTTCTAGAATGGATTATTTCAGTATGAGGAATAGCGGATGGACCGATTCCACTTGATGAGCGTGTTCGTCGCCGTGGCTGAGGAAGAGGGTTTCGCCGGCGCGGCGCGCAGGCTGAAAGTGTCGCCGCCGGCGGTGACGCGCGCGGTGGCGGCGTTGGAGGAAAGCCTGGGTGTGCGTCTGCTTAACCGGACCACGCGCTATGTCAGGGTGACCGAGGCCGGCGCGCGTTATCTGGACGACGCGCGCCGCATTCTGGCGGCGGTGGCCGAGGCGGAGGATGCGGCGGCGGGGGGCAACGCCGAGCCGAGTGGCCTGATCCGCCTGACCGCGCCGGTGTTGTTCGGCCGGCTGTACGTGATGCCGGCGGTGGTGGATTTTTTGCGCCAGCATCCGCTGGTGGAGGTGTCGGCGCAGCTGCGCGACAACGTGGTGAACCTGATGGAGGAGGGGCTGGACGCGGCGGTGCGCATCGGCCACTTGCCGGATTCTTCGCTGCGCGCGCTCAAGGTGGGCGAGGTGAGGCGGCTGGTGTGCGCGGCGCCGGACTATCTGGCGCGCCATGGCGCGCCCGCCGCGCCTGAGGATTTGCGGGAGCACACGGTGATTGCTTCCACCGCCGCGTCGACCTCGCTGGAGTGGAAATTCGGCGCGGACGGCGAGCGGCGGGTGCGGGTGAGGCCGCGGCTGACGGTCAGCGGCAACGACGCGGCGATAGACGCGGCGCTGAGCGGCTTCGGCTTGATCCGGGTGATGTCCTACCAGGTGGCGGAGGCGCTGGCGGCGGGCGAGCTGGAACGGGTGCTGACAGCTTACGAGAGCGCGCCGCTGCCGATACACATCGTCCATGCCGAAAGCCGTTACGGCTCGACGCGGATGCGCCGCTTCATCGACCTGCTGGCCGAACGGCTGCGCGCCGACCCGCGGCTTAAAGATTGATTTCCAGCTTGTCCGCGCCGGCGGCCGGATAGGCGCAGCACAGCAGGATGTCGCCGGCTTGGGCGGCGTACTCGGGGGGCTGCAGATAGGTGGCCGCGCCGGACAGCAGAACGCCGCGGCAGCTGCCGCAAGTGCCGCCGCGGCAGCTGAAGTCCGGATTCAGGCCGCAGGACTCGGCCAATTCCAGCAGGCTTTGGCCCGGTTGCCACTCGGCGTCGATGGCGGAGGCGGCAAAGCGCACCGGCACCGCGTGATCGGCCGGCGGCGGCAGGGCCTGGGTGGCCGAGCCGGCGCGCTTCAGCCCTGCCGGGCCGAAGGCTTCGGCGTGGATGCGCGCGTCTGTCACGCCGGCTGCGATCAACTCGTCGTACAGCGCCTGCATGAAGCCGGCCGGGCCGCACAGGTAGAAGTCGCCATCAAGATCGGCGCCTGATTGGCGCAGCAGCGCGAGGTCGGCGCGGCCGGCGTGCTGGTAGTCGACGCCGGCGCGGCTGGAGGTTTCCGGCCGGCTCACCGCCGTCACAATGCGCAGCTTGCCCGCGGATTGACGCCGCAGCTGTTCCAGCTCGGCGTCGAAGGCGCGCTCGGCCACGCTGCGGGTGGCGTAAAGCAACAGGGTGGGCGGCATGGCGGCGGGCTGCCCGGCCAGTTGGTGCAGCATCGCCAGCAACGGAGTGATGCCTATGCCGCCGGCCAGCAGCGCGATGGGGCGCCGCGGCGGCAGCAGTATGAAATCGCCGCGCGGCGGCAGCGCTTCCACGATGTCGCCCGGCGCCAGCTGATGCAGCCGGGCCGACGCCTTGCCCTGCAGTTTGACGCTGATGCGGTAGCCGCCTGTCTGCGACAGCGTGTAGTTGCGCAGCCTGACCCCGTCCACGCCGGCCACCTTGACGCTCAGGTGCTGGCCGGGGACGAAGGGCGGCGGCGGGCTGCCGTCCGCCGGCTCCAGATAGAAAGAGCGGACTTGCGGGCTTTCCTCCACCACCCGCGCCACCCGCAAGGGCAGCCATTGCCGGGCGGCGGTTTGCGGCCAGGCGCCGGTGGCCAGCGCATATGGCGAAAACTCCCGCAGCTGCCAGCGCAGGGCC
This sequence comes from Chromobacterium subtsugae, assembly GCF_001676875.1. Classification (GTDB taxonomy): domain Bacteria; phylum Pseudomonadota; class Gammaproteobacteria; order Burkholderiales; family Chromobacteriaceae; genus Chromobacterium; species Chromobacterium subtsugae. The sequence continues at coordinate 287,341 of NZ_JYKA01000003.1, forward strand.
AGCGCGTTGCGGCGGCGCACCACCCGCTCCGCGGTGACGCGCCATAGCCGCTCGGCGCCGGCGAAGCCTTGCCCGTCTTCCGGCAGCACTTCCGCGCCACCGCACAGCTGCAAGGTGTCGCCGCTGGAAAAATCGATGAACAGCAGGCCGGCCTGCGGATGCCGCAGCAGATTGCCCAGCGTGTTGAAGTAGCCGTTGCCGGCGAAGTCCGGGATGGTGAGGGTGTCGCCGTCGACGCGGACGAAGCCGGGTTTGCCGCCGCGGTGGGAGATGTCCACTTGCCAGTTGCTTGCGCCGGGCGCCGCGCTGGCGACGAAGAAAGTATCGGCGGCGGCGATGAAGGCGCGGGCGTCGTCGTCCAGCCGGTCCATCCATTCCACGGTGCCGACGATGCGGCCGTCGGGCGGGCGGGCGAAGCTGAATTCGCGCAGCTGGATGTATTTGGGGCAGTTGCCGAACGATTGTTCTGCCGCCAGCGTGAAGCCGGCGTCGTCAAGCTCGGCCAGCGCGCCGTTCAGGCGGTTGCGGCGGCGGGTGTGCAGCTCTATGCCCAAGAGCGCCAGCTGCGCGCCGGCCCGCAGGCAGTCGCGCAGCGGATCGGCGCGGCTGGGCAGGCTGTCCACCCGCAGCCGGCGCGGGTCGGGCGAGCGGGCGAAGCCGGGCTGGCTTTCGATCAGTCCGGCCCAGGGGCGGCCGGCCTCGTCCACCGCCGCCGCCGCCAGAAACGGCAGTTGCGGGAAGAAGTCGCGGTGCTGCTGCGGCATGTGGTCGCGGATATTGCGCGGACCGGCCGCCGCCATCCGCTCCAGGCTGCCGGCGCGGCGCTGCATTTCCAGCTCGCCCGCGTGCCAGGGGCTGGGGGTTTTGGCTTCAGCCATGCCGCTAGACGCCATTCAGCTTGCGGTGTTGGCCGGCATCGCCACGAAGCCGGGCAGCGCCTCGACGCGGGTCAGCCAGGCGCGCACATGCGGGTAGGGCGCCAGCGGGATTTCGCCTTCCGGCGCGTGCGCAGTGTAGGTGTACAGCGCGACGTCGGCGATGGTGGCGGCTTGGCCGGCCAGGAACGGCCGTTCCGCCAGTTCTTGCTCCATCACTTGCAGCAGCGCTTCGGCGCGGCTGACAGCCAGCGGGTAGTCCAGCGGCACGCCGCGCCATTTGTGCAGCCGCGCCTGCGCGGCGCCGAAGGCCAGCGGGCCGGCGGCGGCGGACAGCCAGCGCTGCACTTGCGCTTCGGCGGCGGGGTCGGCCGGGATCCAATCGCCATGGCCGTAGCGGCGCGCCAGATAAACCAGGATGGCGTTGGAGTCGGCGATGACGGCGTCGCCGTCCACCAGCACCGGCACCTGGCCGAAGCGGTTGCGCTTCAGATATGCCGGCTGCTTGTGCTCGCCGGCCGCCAAATTGACCAGGATGGCTTCGTATTCCAGGCCCAGCAGAGACAGCATCAGCCGCGCGCGATGGCTGTGGCCGGACAGGGGGAAGTCATATAGCTGGATGGCGCTCATGGAGGTTTCCTGTATTGGGGGGCGATGTCACTGTGCCAGCAAATGGTCTTTTCAAGAATGCCTGAACAAGACAATAGATTATTCCGCCGCTTGCAATAAAGCCAGCGCGGCGTCCAGGCAGGATGGCAGGAGGTGCTTCCATTTTGACGGCAATATTGATGCGCAATCTCAACTGATATAAAGCACGAATGATCTTTTGTGCCGCATTAAACATAATCGTGTGCCACTGTTTTCGGCAGAAAAAGATACTTTCACTCAAGTTTGACTACTTGGAGTCCGTGATGAACATTCGGCAGGCGATATTGGGCGGTTTGATCGGCGGCATGGCTGCGGGAATGGGCGGGGCGGCCTGGGCCGCGGAGCGCGTCGATCTGGCGGCGGCCGGGGCGGCGTTTCCCGGCATCGAGCAGGCGGGGCTGAAGGCGCAGCGCAGCGCGCAGTTTCCCGACGGCAAGGTGGTGACGCGCTACCAGCAGTACTACCAGGGAGTGCCGGTATGGGGCGAGGCGGTGGTGGAGGATAAGCGTCCCGGCCAGCCCGCGCAGTACAGCGGCCGTTATATCGCGGGGATAGAGGCCGATCTGGCTTCCGCGCAGCCCACCGTGAAGCGCGACGCCGCGCTGGCGCAGGCCAAGGCGTTGGCGGCGAACGGCTATCCCACCCGCAACGACAAGGCTGAGCTGTGGGTGCGCGTCAACGAAAGCGGCGTCGCGCAGCTGGTCTACCTGGTTTCCTTCGTGGTGGAAGGCGGCCGCGGCCCCAGCCGGCCCAATTTCTTCATCGACGCGCATGGCGGCCAGGTGCTGCAGCGCTGGGAAGGCCTGGCCCATGCCGAGGCCGGCGGGCCGGGCGGCAACGTCCGCACCGGCAAATACGTTTACGGCAAGGACTACGGCCCCTTGATCGTCACCAGCGATTGCGCGATGGACAGCGGCGAGGTGGCGACCGTCAACCTGGCGGGCGGCACCCGCGGCGACGCGCCGTTCAAGTTCGCCTGCCCCACCAATGATTACAAGGCGGTCAACGGCGCGTACTCGCCCTTGAACGACGCGCACTTTTTCGGCAACGCCGTGGTGAAAATGCACAAGGCCTGGTTCGGCGCCGCGCCGCTGCGGCAGAAGCTGTACGTCAAGGCGCATTACGGCAACGGCTCCGAGGCGGCGTTCTGGGATGGCCAGGCGCTGAATCTGGGCGATGGCTCCAGCCGCTTCTACCCGCCGACGGTGCTGGACGTGATCGCGCACGAGGTGCATCACGGCTTCACCGAGCAAAATTCCGGCTTGGTCTACCAGGGCCAGTCCGGCGCCATCAACGAGGCGTTTTCCGACATGGCCGGGGAGGCCGCCGAGTATTACCTGCGGGGCCGGAACGACTGGCTGGTCGGCGCGGAAATCTACAAGCAGGGCGGCGCGCTGCGTTATTTCATCGACCCGGCGCGCGACGGACACTCGATCGGCCATGCCCGCGACTACCGCGACGGCATGGACGTCCACTACGCCAGCGGCGTGTACAACAAGGCGTTCTATTTGCTGGCCACTCGTCCGGGCTGGAACACCCGCAAGGCGTTTGAGGTGTTTGCCGACGCCAACCGGCTCTACTGGACGGCGAATGCCACTTTCAATAGCGCCGCTTGCGGCGTGAGCCGCGCCGCGGAAACGCGCGGCTACGGCAAGCAGGACGTGGCGCAGGCTTTCGCCGCGGTGGGGGTGGTTTGCGCCGCTTGAGCGGCGTGCAGGCTTGATTGTCGCTATTCGGCGCGGGCGGCGGATCGAGGCTGCATCCGCCGCTCCGCGCCGGATTTATCTTTTGCCGCTGGCCGCCGTCGCATCCTCCAGCGCGGCGAGCAGCTCCGCCAGCCGTTTTTCCAGCGCGTCCAGGCTGCGCGGGGGCAGCGCCGACAAAATGGCGTGCTCATTGGCCACATGCGCTTCCAGCGCGCGCTCGATCAAGGCGAAGCCGACTTCGCTCAGCCGCACCAGCGTGCTGCGCGCGTCTTGCGCGCTGGCCTCGCGCGAAATCCAGCCTTTTCCTTCCAGCACTTTCAGCCGGTGCGTCATGGTGCCGGATGTCACCATCAAGGACGAAAACAGCTCGGTCGGCGCCAGGCAATAGGGCGCGCCGCTGCGCCGCAGCGTGGCCAGCATGTCGAACTCCCAGCCGCTCAGCCCGTATTGTCCGAACACCGCGTCCATCCGTTGCGACAGCAGCGCCGCGCAGCGGTTGAGGCGGCCTATCACGCCCATCGGGCTGGCGTCCAGATCGGGTCTTTCCCTGGCCCATTGCGCCAGAATTCTGTCTACCGCATCGCCTTCCCGTTGTACGGCCATTCATGTTCCTTGTCTTGAATTCAAGATTTATTTGCCTTGAATTAAAGATAAATGTTATCTTGAATTCAAGTTAATTGATCTCGATTATAAATCGAATGGAAAGGCTTGCCCATGTCTCTTCGGCGCGCATCCGCTCTGTGGAGCGATGTCTTGATCACCGCCATGGTGCCGGTGATCTGGGGTTCTACCTATATCGTCACCACCCAGTTGCTGCCGCCGGACCGGCCCTTCACCGCCGCCTTGCTGCGCGTGTTGCCCGCCGGTTTGCTGCTGGCTTGCCTGGGCGGCTGGCGGCCGGCCAAGGGGCAGTGGGGAAAATTGCTGGCGCTGTCGGCGTTGAACATCGGCGTGTTCCAGGCTTTGCTGTTTGTCGCCGCCTATCGTCTTCCCGGCGGACTGGCCGCGGTGGTGGGCGCTTGCCAGCCGCTGCTGGTGATGGCGCTGGCCTGGCAGGTGGAAAAGCGCAAGCCGGCGCGGCTGGCTTTGTGGGCCAGCTTGAGCGGCGTAGCCGGCATGGCGGCCTTGCTGTTGTCGCCGGGTTCGCGCTGGGACGGCTTGGGCATGCTGGCGGCGTTCGGCGGCGCGGTGGCGATGGCCTGCGGCACCTATCTGACCCGGCGTTGGCGTTTGCCGGTGCCGGTGGCGGCCTTGACCGGCTGGCAGCTGACTTTGGGCGGCCTGATGCTGCTGCCCCTGGCGCGGATCATCGATCCGCCGTTGCCGGTTTTGACCGCGGCGCAGATCGGCGGCTATGCCTATTTGACGGTTTTCGGCGCGTTGATCGCCTACTGGCTGTGGTTTCGCGGCATCGCCCGCTTGTCGGCGGTGGCGGTGACATCGCTGGGCCTGCTGAGCCCGTTGACGGCGGTGGTGCTGGGCTGGGCCTTGCTGGGCCAGGCCTTGTCGGCGCAATCGATGCTGGGCCTGGCCATTGTGCTGGCCAGCGTGCTGGCGGTGCAGTGGAGCATGCTCAATGCCGCGGCCAAATAAGAGGTCTTATGGCTTGGACGACGCGGTAGGCGTCAGCCGCGCCATCATCAAGACATCCTTGTAGCGCCCATCGATGCAGATCGCCTCGCGTTTGCGGCCTTCCAGCAGAAAGCCGTGTCTTTCGTAGAGCTTGATCGCGTTGAGGTTGTCTTCATGCACGGTCAGCTCCAGGCGGCGATAGCCGCGCTGCTCGGCCAATTGCAATGTGCTGTCCAGCAGCCATCCGCCCAGGCCCATGCCGCGGTAGCGCGGCAGCAGGCCCATGCCCAGCGTGCCGCCATGCTGGTAGATGGGAAAGTGCTGGGGGGCGACATCGCACCAGCCGACGACCTGCTTGCCGTCCAGCAGCAGCAAGTGCGGGGCTTTCCGGGCCAATTGGCTGCGCGCGTATTCGGCCGAAGCCGCTTGCGGGATTTCCAGAAAGGCCAGGTAGCGCCGTTCTCGGGCCACGCTGTCGGTGACGCGCCAGAAATTCTCGATATGCTCGGCGCTCAGGTGTCGCAGGGAAAATGCAGTGGTGTAGGGATTGGGCATGGCAATGGCCTTCTTTGAGAGGGCCATTTTATGGAGTGGGAGATGACGTTGCAATATTGCTGTCGGTCAGGCGGCTGTGCTCTGGCTGCCGATCACGTTGCGGCAATGGTTTTCCAGCGCGCCGATTTCGTCCAGCACCGCGTCGATGTCATGGCGCTGCGATTCCAGCTGGTTGCGGCGGGACTGGAGCAGATCCAGCAGCTTTTGCGACTGGCTGGCTTCATCGCGCGCCAATTGGTACAGGTCGATGATTTCGCGGATCTCCGCCAGCGACAGGCCGATGCGCTTGCCGCGCAGGATCAGCTTCAGACGGGCGCGGTCGCGGCGGTTGAACAGACGCTGGCGTCCTTCGCGCTGGGGCTCGATCAGCCCTTGTTCCTCGTAGAAGCGGATGGTGCGCAGGGTGACGTCGAATTCTTGCGCCAGATCGGAGATGGTGAAAAATTCTGCTTGGTTCATATGTTTTCCTTCAGGCGGCGATTGTAGCGTTTTTCCCACTCCAACAGATGAAAGCTTGATTTACGTTTACGTAATCGTCAACCTGTGTCTTCGCGCAACCGACACGGGGAACCGTCGATGCAACAGGCCAGCTACGCCCAGGGGGCCAGCGATCAGCCGCTATTGGGACAGACCATAGGACGTTTTTTCGACCAGGCTTGCGAACGCCATGCCGACCGGCTGGCGCTGCGCGTGCGGCAGCAGGACATCCGCTGGAGCTACGCCGAATTGCGGCGGCAGGTGGATCGGCTGGCCTGCGGCTTGCTGCGGCTGGGCCTGGCCCCGGGGGAGCGGGTAGGCATCTGGTCGCAGAACCGCGCCGAATGGGTGCTGATGCAGTTCGCCAGCGCCAAGGCCGGCCTGGTGCTGGTCAACATCAACCCGGCCTACCGCCGCGCCGAGCTGGAGTACGCGCTGAACAAAGTGCAGTGCCGCGCGCTGGTGCTGTCGCCCGGCTTCAAAAGCAGCGACTACGTGGAGACGATGCGCCAGCTGGCGCCGGAACTGGACGCCTGCAGGCCGGGCGAGCTGCGCGCGGGGCGCGTGCCCGAGCTGCGCTGGGTAGTGCGGATGGGGCAGCAGGCGCTGCCGGGCATCCTGCCGTTTTCCGAGCTATTGGCCGAGCCGACGGCGGCCGAGCTGGCGGCGCTGCAGGCGGTGGGCGAGGCGCTGCAGTGCGGCGACGCGGCGAACATCCAGTTCACCTCAGGCACCACCGGCCATCCCAAGGGCGCGACGCTGTCGCATCGCAATATTCTCAACAACGCCTGGTTCGTCGGCGCGGCGATGCGGCTGCGCGCCGACGACAGGCTGTGCATTCCGGTGCCGCTCTACCATTGCTTCGGCATGGTGATGGGCACGCTGTGCTGCCTGTGCCGCGGCGCGGCGATGGTGCTGCCGGCGGAGGGTTTCGACGCGCTGGCGGTGTTGCAGACGGTTGCCGAGGAGCGCTGCACCGCCTTGCACGGCGTGCCGACCATGTTCATTTCGCTGCTGGACCACCCGCGCTTCGCCGAATTCGAGCTGTCCAGCCTGCGCACCGGCATCATGGCCGGCAGCCCCTGCCCGGTGGAGGTGATGAAGCGGGTGTTGTCGCAGCTGCACATGGCCGAGGTGACCATCTGCTACGGCATGACCGAAACCAGCCCGGTCAGCCTGCAAAGCGCCGCCGACAGCCCGCTGGAGCAAAGGGTGAGCACGGTGGGCGGCGTTCATCCGCATGTGGAGGTGAAGATAGTGGACGCCGAGGGGCGCGTCGCGCCGCGCGGCCAGCGCGGCGAGTTGTGCGTGCGCGGCTACTCGGTGATGCTGGGCTATTGGGACGATCCGGACATGACGCGCGCCGCCATCGATGCGGAAGGCTGGATGCACAGCGGCGATCTGGCGATCATGCGCGACGATGGTTTGGTCAACATCGTCGGCCGGGTCAAGGACATGGTGATCCGCGGCGGCGAAAACATCTATCCGCGCGAGGTGGAGGAGTTCCTCTACCGCCATCCCAAGATCCAGGACGTGCAGGCGATAGGCGTGCCGGACGCGCGCTACGGCGAGGAGCTGTGCGTGTGGATACGGCTGCGCGACGGCGAAACCGCGACCGAGGAGGAGATCCGCGCCTTTTGCCAGGGCGAGATCGCTCATTACAAGATTCCGCGTTACATCGAGTTTGTCGATGGCTTTCCGATGACGGTCACCGGCAAGGTGCAGAAGTATCTGATGCGGCGGAAAATGCTGGAAAAGCTGGGTTTGCCGGATGTCAAAACAGCCTGATTCCAGACCGTCCAGGCAGCGAAATGCCGGCCAGAAGCGCGCTTTTGGCTTACAATGCGCCCAGACCTGATTCACCCTTGAGGAATACACCATGACCGTTACCGCTTTCAACGATGCCGACCTGGCCCGTCTCGAAACGCTGTTGACCCCGTTGTCCGCCAGCGGCAGCACCATGCGCCCGGACGAAGTGCAGGGCTTCTTCGCCGCGTTGGTGAGCGGACCAGATGCGGTCGATACCGATTTCTGGCTGCCGGAAGTGCTGGGCGACGCGCCGGCTTTCGAAAGCCAGGCCGATGAAGCCGAGCTGAAAACCCTGCTGCAAAAGCTGTTCGACACCACCCGCGACGTGCTGGCCGCCGGCGAAGAGCTGGACATGATCTTGTACGCGGAAGAAGACAGCGAAGAAGAGGGCGAGCCGGACTACTGGCCGTGGGCGAACGCCTACCTGTACGCGCTGGATCTGGTCGACACCGACTGGTTCGAAGTGGCGGAAGAGGACGAGGGCTTCGAAAGCCTGATGATGCCGATGCTGGTGCTGGGCGGCGCGTTCGAGGAAGAAGACGGCGAAGACCTGCTGACTTTCACCGACGAAGAGGTGGAAGGCTACAAGGAAGAGCTGACCGACGCCCTGCAGGCGGTGTTCGGCTACTGGCGCGCCAAGGAGCAGGCGCCGACCACGGTTCGCCGCGATGGCGACAAAGTGGGCCGCAACGACGTGTGCCCGTGCGGCAGCGGCAAGAAGTACAAGGCTTGCTGCGGCAGCAACTGAGCCGGCCGGCCGATCATGAAAGCGGACCATGGGTCCGCTTTTTTTATGGCCATGCATCCGGAACGCGCGCAGGCGGGCCCCATCGACGCGGAGACGCTAGGCGCGGGTGCTTAGGCATGGCTTAATATGCCTTTGAAATTTTCGGCCGCAAGCCTAGCCTGGACCCGCGATGAACCCCGCCCTCGTTTTCGATTACTACAATCCCACCCATCTTCATTTCGGCGCCGGCCAGTTGGCCGGCCTGGAGCGGCTGCTGCCTGCCGGCGCCAGGATCCTGCTGCTGTACGGCGGCGGCTCGATCAAGCGCAACGGCATCCACGCGCGCTTGCAGCAAGCCTTGCGCGGCCATGACTGGCTGGAGTTCGGCGGCGTGGCGCCCAATCCAGACGTGGAGGCTTTAGCCGGCGCGCTGGCGCTGCTGCGCGAGAGCCGGCGCGATTTCATCCTGGCGGCGGGCGGCGGTTCCGTCATCGACGCCGCCAAATACCTGGCGGCCGCGGCCTTGCATGACGGCGATGGCTGGGAGCTGGTTTCCGGCAAGCAGCCAGTGCGGGCGGCATTGCCGCTGGGCGTGGTGCTGACGCTGGCCGCCACCGGTTCGGAAGGCAACGGCACCGCGGTGATTTCGCGGCTGTCCAGCCAGGAGAAGCTGGCTTTTCGCTCGCCGCTGCTGCGGCCGCGTTTCGCGGTTCTCGACCCCGACACCCTGGCCACCCTGCCTGACCGGCAACTGGCCAACGGCGTGACCGACGCCTTCGTCCATGCCTGCGAGCAATACCTGACCTACCCGGTAGGCGCGCTGGTGCAGGATGGCTGCGCCGAGGCGGTGCTGCGGGCGCTGTACCGGCTGGCTTGCCGTTTCGACGAGCGCGGCACGCCGGACTGGCGGCAGAACATGATGTGGGCCGCCAACCAGGCGCTGTCCGGCGCCATTGGCCTGGGGGTGCCGCATGACTGGGCCACGCACGGCATCGGCCGGGCGCTGACCGCGCTGTACGGCATAGACCACGGCCGCACCCTGTCCATCGTACAGCCGTCGCTGCTGCGCGAGGCCTGCGCGGAAAAAGCCGCCAAGCTGCGCCAGATGGGCGCGCGGGTGTTCGACGCTCCGGAATTGGCCGCGGAGCGGGTGATAGACAAGGTGGAAGACATGTATCGCGCGCTCGGCATGCCGGTGACGCTGGCCGAGGCCGGCGTGCCGGATGCCGGGGCGGCCGCCGACGATGTGCTGGCCTTGCTGCGGCGCGACGGCCGGTTCGGATTGGGGGAGGGCGGCATCTTGATCGAGGCGCGCGTCGGCCGCATCGTGCGGGCGTTTTGCCGCTGAGGCTAGTTTTGCGCCAGGCGCTCGCGCAGCAACCGGGCCGTCAGCTGGCACAGGCCCTGCAGCTGGGCGGCGGTGGCTGGCGGATAGGCATTCAGTTGCCGCAGCACCTGGCAGGTTTCCTGATGGCCGCGCTCCAGCCCGGCCTCGGCCAGCGGCGCGAAGGCCTGGCCGGCTTCCTGCCGCGCCAGTTGCGGATGCCGGCCGCAATAGTGCTCGAACAGGGCCGCGATGCCCAGCAGCAGGTGCTGGCTGTGGCTGTCGCCCGGCAGCGCGCTTTCCTGCAGCTGGCCCGGGTCGACGTCCAGTCCGGCCAGTTGCGCGACTTGGTCCATCACCGCGCTGTACAGCAGCTGGGCGGCCTGCCGGCCATGGCTGAGGCTGATGTCGGCATTGTCTTCCGTGTCCTGGCGGCGCCCGCGCTGTCCGTGCTGGGCCAGCGCGTGCACGCCGCGCGCCCCCCCGGCGCGCGGGTGGACGCCGCCTATCGGCGCGACGATGATGTCGTCATCGATTGCCATGGCCGACTCCCGCGGTCATGCCTGCTCAGCTGCCGCTCTGGCTGTCGCCGGCGGCCGCCTGCGAGGACTGCGTGCCGGCGGACTGATTCTGCTGCAGGAAGGCGTCCAGTCCCTGCTCGACCAGGTCGTGGGTTTGCTGGATGCCGCTGGAGACATCGCCGTTGAAGACATTGAGGTTTTTCAGGATGCCGGTGGCCTCCTGATAACCTTGCTCGAAGCCTTGGCGGATCAGCCCGACGAAGTTTTGCGCCTGCTGGTCGGAGCTCAGCTCCGGGTGCTGCTGCTTGTACAGGCCGAACAGGCTGGTGGCGCCGTCCAGGATGCGCTTGGCGGTGGCTTGCGGCGAATTGTCGTCGTCGCTGTTCTGTCCGCTTTGCTGCTGCACCGAAATGCTCAGCTGCGTGCTGTTGATCTGCAGCGTGGACGAGGAGGCGTTGCCGCTGCCGTCGCTGTTTTGTCCGCCGCTGTCGGCGCTGAGGATCTGGTTGATATTGGTGATCGAGGCGTGGAACAGCAGCGTTTGCGATTGCTTGCCGCTGCTGATGGATACGTCCAGCGACTCCACCAGCACCGAGTTGAGCTGGTTGCGGGCAGTCTGGGCGCTGTAGCCGGCGTTCTGCGTCTGGCTGGCGCCGCCGGTCTGGCCGGCCTGGTTGCTGTTCAGCGATGAGATCGACATCACGGACTCCTGTCGGCGCGTCTCTGCAATCCGGCGCACTGTATAGGGTTGAGGGAACGACTTCAGTATGACCTGATTTCGGCAGCGGCACGGAAAACTTGTGGATTGCCGATTCGGGCTAGGTGGTTTCGCTGAAGAAAAAGCAACAGGCCGCATGCCTGCATGGCATGCGGCCCGTTCGCGGCGCAATCCGCGGCGTCATATCAGAAGCCGAAGTGCGCTTCCTCCAGCGCCATCAGCGGCTTGGCGCCCGTTTTGATGCTGGCCTTCAGCGCTTCCGCTTCCGGCAGCAGCTTGGCGTAGTAGAAGCGGGCGGTGGCGATCTTGGCGTTGTAGAACGCGTCCTCGCCCTGGCCCAGCTTGGCGTAGGCGACTTCGGCCATCCGCGCCCACAGCCAGGCGTAGGTCAAGTGGCCGACCAGGCGCAGGTAGTCGGTGGCGGCGGCGCCGGCCTCATCCTTGTTGGACAGGCTGGCCATGCCGATGCCCATGGTGATCTCGCCGATTTCCTTCATCAGCTTGGCGAGCGGATTGACGAATTCGCCCAACTGCGCATGGCCTTCGTACTGCTGGCAGAACTTGTGGATCAGCTTGGTGAATTTGCGCAGCTTGGCGCCCTGGTCCAGCAGCACTTTGCGGCCCAGCAGGTCTATCGCCTGGATGCCGTTGGTGCCTTCGTAGATCTGCGAGATGCGGGCATCGCGCACCAGTTGCTCCATGCCCCATTCGCGGATGTAGCCGTGGCCGCCGAACACTTGCATGCCCAGATTGGCGGCGGTGTAGCCGTTGTCGGTCATGAAGGCCTTGGCCACCGGGGTCAGCAGCGCCACCAGGTCGGCGGCGTCGGCGCGGACGCCGGCGTCCGGATGCTTGTCCTCTATGTCCAGCTGCAGCGCCAGCAGCGCCGCCAGCGCGCGGCCGGCTTCGGTATAGGCTTTCTGAGTCAGCAGCATGCGGCGCACGTCCGGGTGGACGATGATGGGGTCGGCAGCCTTGTCCGGACACTGCGCGCCGTTCAGCGCGCGCATCTGCAGCCGTTCGCGGGCGTAGGAGAGCGCGCCCTGGAACGAGGCTTCGCCTATGCCCAGGCCCTGCATGCCGCAGCCCAGGCGGGCGGCGTTCATCATGGTGAACATGCAGGACAGGCCCTTGTTAGGCTCGCCTATCAGCCAGCCCTTGGCGCCGTCCAGATTGATCACCGCGGTGGCGTTGGCCTTGATGCCCATCTTGTGTTCCAGGCTGCCGCAGGACACGGCGTTGCGGCTCTTGTCGTCGAGGAATTTGGGCACGATGAACAGCGAGATGCCCTTCACGTCTTTCGGCGCGTCCGGCAGGCGGGCCAGCACCAGATGGATGATGTTGTCCGATAGGTCGTGCTCGCCGGCGGAGATGAAGATCTTGGTGCCGGTGATGCGGTAGCTGCCATCGCCGTTCGGCTCGGCCCTGGATTTGAGCAGGCCGAGGTCGGTGCCGCAGTGGGGTTCGGTCAGGCACATGGTGCCGGTCCAGCTGCCGTCCACCAGCTTGGGCAAGTAAGCGGCTTTCTGTTCTTCTGTGCCGTGCGCGTGGATGGCAGAATACGCGCCATGGGACAGGCCCGGATACATCGACCAGGCGACGTTGGCCGAGCATTGCATCTCCATGATGGGGAAGGCCAGGCTCTTGGGCATCCCCTGGCCGCCGTAGGACGGATCGCAGTCCAGCGCCGGGAAGCCCAGTTCGCAGTACTGTTTGTAGGCTTCCTTGAAGCCCGTGGGAGTGGTCACCGATTTGGTCGCGCTGTCGTACTGGCAGCCTTCTTCGTCCGCCTGGCGGTTGAGCGGCGCGAGCTCGGACTCGCAAAACTGGGCCGCCGCCTCCAGGTAGGAGCTGAAGATGTCCTGCGTGGCCTCTTCGTAGCCTGGCAGAGAGGGGATGATGTCCTGTACCTTGATCAACTCGTTGAGAACAAAGTCGAAGTCGCGCAGCGGTGCTTTGTAGACAGGCATTCGGTTTCTCCAGTGGGTTGGCGCGGCCTGGTGCATGCCAGGTCGATACGCTTTATGATGACCCCTTGGCCGGGGCGGTTTAATTCAAACGCTTGTTTAGATTATTCCCGGCCTTTTGACAACAAAATGCGTTGCCGCGCGCGGGCGGGTGTGGCATTACGACAACGTAGCGGCATGAAAATGGAATGACCTGGCTCAAGCGGAAAATGCGGCGGTTCGCCGGACGGCGCCACCAATGGTTCGCCCGGCCGGGCATGCGCCGGCTGGCGCCGTATCTGGACCAGCCGGCCTATTGGGCGTTCAATCGGCGCAAGGTGGCGATGGGCGTGGCGGTGGGACTTTATTCCGGCGTGATGCCAGGCTTCACCCAGAAGGCCACCGCGCTGGCGCTGGCGCTGCTGCTGCGGGTGAACCTGCCGGCGGCGATGGTGGTTTCCCTGTACAGCAATCCGTTGACGGTGTTGCCGCTCTATTATCTGGCCTACTGTTATGGCAGATGGCTGCTGGGCGGCCCCACCTCCCTGTCGATGGCGCCGCCTCCCGGCCTGGGCGGAGCGGGCTTGGCGGCTTGGCTGGCCGGCACGGTCGGCTGGCTGGTGGACATGGGGTGGCCGCTGCTGGTGGGCATGCCGGCGCTGGGGCTGACCCTGGGGGCGGCGGGCTATCTGGCGACGCGAGTGATGTGGCGCTGGGCTGTAGTCAGCGCCTGGAACAATAGAAAGGCGAAGTGTGGATCTGCTTGAAAAACAATTGACGTCGGAGCTGGTGTACGAGGGCGGCTTCCTGCGCGTGCGCAAGGACCAGGTGGCGCTGCCTGATGGCAAGCAAGCCGCCCGCGAGTACATCCTCCATCCCGGCGCGGTGGCCATCCTGGCCCTGACGCCGCAGCGCGAGCTGGTGCTGGAGCGGCAGTACCGCTATCCGGCCGGCCGCGAGTTCATCGAGATTCCCGCCGGCAAGATCGACCCGGACGAGGCGCCGGAAGAGACCGCGCGCCGCGAGCTTTTCGAGGAAACCGGCTATCGCGCCGCCAGCTGGACTTATCTGGGCACCGCCCACCCCTGCATCGGCTATTCGAATGAAAAAATCAGCTATTACCTGGCGCAAGATCTTATTCTTAGCGAAAGGCGGCTGGACGAGGGCGAGTTTCTGGAGGTGCTGACCAAGCCGCTGGACGAAGCGATGGAGATGGCGCTGAGCGGCGGGATCTGCGACAGCAAATCGATAGTCGGCCTGCACTGGCTGGCGGCTTATTTGAGCGGGAGGATGCGAGGTGTCCCGATTTGACGCGTATTACGACCGTCGGCGCGGCCGACGCGTCAGCATGGGGTGCAAGGCCCGGATCAAGTCGCTGTTGAGCGGGCAGACCTATTACGGCGAGTGCGTGGACTTGTCGGTGGACGGCATGGCGCTGCGCTCAGCCTTTGTGCCGCAGTACGGCGAAAAGCTCAATGTGATCGTGCTGGTGCCCAGCGTGGGCGGGGTGTCGGGCAAGCCATTCGAGGCCGAGGTCGAGGTCAAGCGCTGCAATGAAGTGCAGCGTGGACTCATATATGAAATCGGTGTCCGCATCCTGCAGAGAAAAAGCTGACAAGCCTTTGTAATTTCAGATTTTTATATCCAATTATTCCTTTCGGCATTACAAGAATTTACTAAGCTTCATCAATTGTTACAAAATTCCAAAATTAAAAATCCTTATTGATTCAACGGCTTTTCCCACGCGATGCCGGCTGTGCTGGTTGATTCCAGTTTTTGCCGGCTTTTGTCCGGTCGTTTCGTACTGCTATGCTATACCCAAAAAAAGACCGGAGACACAGTCAGCACTCTAATTCAGCAAGGGGAACGGCCTCATGCGAGGTGCATTTCGCCCAGCCCCTGCTACCAGCCAGGAGAGAGTCATGCACCCGGATATCTTCAGTCACTACGCAGTGCGCTACGACAAGACCCGCGAGGAAGAGTACACGATCCAGGAGTATCTGGAGCTGTGCCGGCAAGACCCCGGAGCCTACGCCACTGCCGCAGAGCGCATGCTGGCAGCCATCGGCGAACCGGAGCTGGTGGACACCCGCCACGACTCCCGGCTGTCGCGCATCTTCTCCAACAAGGTCATCAAGGTATATCCGGCCTTCCGCGACTTCTACGGCACCGAGGAAGTCATTGAACAGGTGGTCGCCTACTTCCGCCATGCCGCGCAAGGGCTGGAAGAGAAGAAGCAGATTCTCTACCTGCTGGGGCCGGTGGGCGGCGGCAAGTCCTCCATCGCCGAGAAGCTGAAGGAGCTGATGGAGCTGGTGCCGTTCTATTGCCTGAAGGGCAGCCCGGTCAACGAGTCGCCGCTGTCGTTGTTCAATTACGACGAAGACGGCCCCATCCTGGAAGAACAGTACAATATCCCGCGTCGCTACCTTAAGGGCATTCCCAGCCCCTGGGCGGTGAAGCGGCTGCATGAATTCAACGGCGACATCGGCCAGTTCCGCGTGGTCAAGCGCTATCCGTCCGTGCTGCGCCAGGTGGCGGTGGCCAAGACCGAACCGGGCGACGAAAACAATCAGGACATCAGCTCGCTGGTGGGCAAGGTGGACATCCGCAAGCTGGAAAAATACGCGCAGGACGATCCCGACGCCTACAGCTACTCCGGCGGCCTGTGCCTGGCCAACCAGGGGCTGCTGGAATTCGTCGAGATGTTCAAGGCCCCGATCAAGGTGCTGCACCCGCTGCTGACCGCCACCCAGGAAGGCAACTTCAAGGGCACCGAAGGTTTCGGCGCGATTCCGTTCGAAGGCATCATCCTCGCCCACTCCAACGAGAGCGAATGGAAGCAGTTCCGCAACAACAAGAACAACGAGGCCTTCCTCGACCGGATCTACATCGTCAAGGTGCCGTACTGCCTGCGGGTGGCCGAGGAAATCAAGATCTACGACAAGCTGATCCGCAACTCCTCGCTGGGCAAGGCGCCGTGCGCGCCGGGCACGCTGAAGATGATGGGCCAGTTCGCCGTGCTGTCGCGGCTGAAGGAGCCGGAAAACTCCAGCCTGTACAGCAAGATGCAGGTGTACGACGGCGAAAACCTGAAGGACACCGATCCCAAGGCCAAGTCGCTGCAGGAGTACCGCGACTACGCCGGCGTGGACGAGGGCATGAGCGGGCTGTCGACGCGCTTCGCCTACAAGATCCTGTCCAAGGTGTTTAATTTCGACCACAGCGAAGTCGCCGCCAATCCGGTGCATCTGCTGTACGTGATCGAGCAGCAGGTCGAGCGCGAGCAGTTCCCGGCCGAAACCGAACAGAAGTACCTGACCTTCCTGAAGGAGTATCTGGCGCCCAAGTACGTCGAGTTCATCGGCAAGGAAATCCAGACCGCCTATCTGGAAAGCTATTCCGAGTACGGGCAGAACATCTTCGACCGCTACGTGACCTTCGCCGACTACTGGATCCAGGATCAGGAATACCGCGATCAGGACACCGGCGAAATCTTCGACCGCACCTCGCTGAACGCGGAGCTGGAAAAGATCGAGAAACCCGCCGGGATCTCCAACCCCAAGGACTTCCGCAACGAAATCGTCAACTTCGTGCTGCGGGCCCGGGCCAACAACGGCGGCAAGAACCCGACCTGGACCAGCTACGAGAAGCTGCGCACGGTGATAGAGAAGAAAATGTTCTCCAACACCGAAGAGCTGCTGCCGGTGATTTCCTTCAATGCCAAGGCCAGCGCCGAGGACGCCAAGAAGCACGAGGACTTCGTCAACCGCATGGTGGAAAAGGGCTATACCGCCAAGCAGGTGCGCCTGCTGTGCGAATGGTATCTGCGGGTGCGCAAGTCCTCATAAGCCGTCATGAACCGCTCGCTCCGATTGGAGCGGGCGGGTTGGCGATGTCCGGCGGTTGACGCCGGTCGACAAGGAGACACAACCGCGCGCGGCGTCGGGCGGCGGGTTTCGGAACGGAACCGGCCGCCCGCGGCTGCGCGCAAGAGAGGTGGCTATGTCCCACATCATAGACAGACGCCTCAACGGCAAGAACAAGTCGGCGGTCAATCGCGAACGCTTTCTTCGCCGTTTCAAGGCGCAAATCAAGGAAGCCGTCTCCAAGGCGATCAAGGGACGGAGCATTACCGATATCGAAAGCGGGGAAAAGGTCTCGATACCGGTCAAGGATATTTCCGAACCCAATTTCCATCATGGCAAGGGCGGGGTGTGGGAGAACATCCACCCGGGCAATGAGGAATTCATCAAGGGCGACCGCATCCCGCGGCCGCAGGGCGGAGCGGGCGGCGGGGGCAGCAAGGCCAGCCAGGACGGCGAGGGCGAGGACGATTTCGTGTTCCAGCTGTCGCGCGAAGAATTCATGAACGTGTTCTTCGATGATCTGGCGCTGCCCAATCTGATCAAGACCCAGCTGATGGGAATCGAGGAGCTGAAAACCGTGCGCGCCGGCTACACCAACGACGGCACGCCGGCCAACATCAATATCGTCCGCTCGCTGCGCGGCGCGCTGGCGCGGCGGGTGGCGATGGCGGCGCCCACCTTGTCGAGCCTGGACGACGCCGAGGAAGAGCTGGACACGCTTATCGAGTCGGACGACGACAACGCGCTGGATGTCCGCGAAAAGCGCCAGCGCATCCACCAGATGCGCGAGCGCCTGGCCAGCATCCCCTTCATCGATCCCTTCGACTTGCGCTACAACAACCGGGTCAAGCAACCCAAGCCGACAAGCCAGGCGGTGATGTTCTGCATCATGGATGTGTCCGGCTCGATGGATGAGCAGAAAAAGGACATGGCCAAGCGTTTCTTCATCCTGTTGTACATGTTCCTGCAGCGCAATTACGAAAAGATCGAGGTGGTGTTCATCCGCCACCATACCAGCGCGGTTGAAGTCAACGAGCAGGACTTTTTCCACTCGCGCGAGAGCGGCGGCACGGTGGTGTCGTCGGCGCTCAACCTGATGAGCGACGTCATCCGCAAGCGCTATGCCAGCAGCGAGTGGAACATCTACGCCGCCCAGGCATCCGACGGCGACAACTGGGACAGCGATTCCGCCAACTGCGGCCGCATCCTGGAGGAGAACCTGCTGCCGTACTGCCAGTACTTCGCCTACATCGAGATCACCGAGGGCGAGCCGCAAAACCTGTGGTACGAGTACCTGAAGGTCAAGTCGCAATGCCCGCAGTTCGCGATGCAGAAAATCCGCTCGGCGTCGGACATCTACCCGGTGTTCCGGGAGTTGTTCAAGCGCCAGCCAGCCAATGGAAGGGTCGGCACATGAAACGGACTCGCAAGGGGGAAGAGGAGGTCGGCAAGCCGATTTCCACCGGTTCGGAATGGACTTTCGACCTGATAGGCGAATACGACCGGCAGATCCGCACCATCGCGGTGGACGAATTCAAGCTGGACGTCTACCCCAATCAGCTTGAGGTGATCACCGCCGAGCAGATGATGGACGCCTACGCCTCGGTCGGCATGCCGGTCAACTACCACCACTGGAGCTACGGCAAGCATTTCGTCTCCACCGAGAAAAGCTACAAGCGCGGCCAGATGGGGCTGGCCTACGAAATCGTCATCAATTCCAACCCCTGCATCGCCTATCTGATGGAGGAAAACTCCATGATGATGCAGGCGCTGGTGATCGCCCACGCCGCTTACGGCCACAACAGTTTCTTCAAGGGCAATTACCTGTTCCGCTCCTGGACCGACGCGTCGGCCATCATCGATTACCTGGTGTTCGCCAAAAGCTATATCAGCAAGTGCGAGGAGCGCTACGGCATAGACGAGGTGGAGGAGCTGCTGGACTCCTGCCATGCGCTGATGAACTACGGCGTCGACCGCTACAAGCGGCCGCAGAAACTGTCGCTGGCCAAAGAGCAGGCGCGGCAGGAGGAGCGCGAGCAATACCTGCAGATGCAGGTGAACGACCTGTGGCGCACGATACCGAAGCGCGACAAGGACGACAGCGGCAAGCCGGCGTCGCGCTTCCCGCTGGAGCCGCAGGAAAACCTGCTGTACTTCATCGAGAAATCGGCGCCGTTGCTGGAACCCTGGCAGCGCGAGGTGGTGCGCATCGTGCGCAAGGTCGCCCAGTATTTCTATCCGCAGCGCCAGACCCAGGTGATGAACGAAGGCTGGGCCACCTTCTGGCACTACACCATCATGAACCGGCTGTACGACAAGGGCCTGATCACCGACGGCTACATGCTGGAGTTTCTGCAGAGCCACACCAATGTGGTGACGCAGCCGCCGGTGACGGCGCGCTGGTACAACGGCATCAATCCCTACGCGCTGGGTTTCGCCATGTATCAGGATATCAAGCGCATTTGCGAGGCCCCCACCGACGAGGACCGCGCCTGGTTCCCGGACCTTGCCGGCAGCGACTGGCGCGAGTCGCTGGAGTTCGCGATGCGCAATTTCAAGGACGAAAGCTTCATCTCGCAGTATCTGTCGCCGAAGTTGATCCGCGATTTCCGCTTTTTCGCCATCCGCGACGACGACAAGGACGACAAGCTGGAGATTTCCAGCATCCACGACGAAGAAGGCTACCGTGATATCCGCGGCAAGTTGGCCGAGCAGTACAACCTGGGTTCGCGCGAACCCAATATCCAGGTGTGGTCGGTCAATGTGCGCGGCGACCGCAGCCTGACGCTGCGCCACGTGATGCACAACAGGCGGCCGCTGGAAGACCAAAGCGCCCAGGAGGTGCTCAAGCACGTCTGCCGGCTGTGGGGCTTCGATGTGAAGCTGGAAAGCGTGGACGGCAACGGCGAGGTCAAGCAGTCGTACGAGGTTCAGGCGGTCAGGGATCCGGAGATGGCCTGAACGCCGGCGGGAACGCCGCGATGAAAGCCGGGCAGCCAAATGGCGGCCCGGCTTTGTTTTGGCTCCGCCGCACTCAGGCGGTGCCGGCGACGGGCGTCAGGCTGCAGCGCGAGCGGTCTTCGAAACTGCAGTTGGGCAGGCCCCAGCCATGGGTGTATTGCATCTGGCCATTGGCTTCCAGCCGAATGGTGATTTCCTGGCGGAATTGCTCGGTCAGACTGCGCGGCGCGCTGGCGAACACCACTTCCAGCGTGCCGTGGGCGCCCTCGGCCAGGCGCACCGCAGGGTGGGGCAAGACGAAGGGAAGCTCTTCCATCACCGGCCACAGGCATAGCGTGCCGTCCGGCAGGTAGCCCAGCAGGGTGGTTTCGCGGTGCAGCACATCGCCGCTGGTGCCGCTGGCTGTGTAGTGCAGCAGCAGGGCTCTTTGGCCGGGCAGCGCCTGCCAGTGCAGGCAGCCGGTGAAGGTCTGGTCCTCGTGGTTGATGCCTTCGCCACAGAACTGGTTGGGAAGCGATTGCAAAGCGGCAAGCAGCGGCATGTTCAATCTTCCAGTCGCAAATGCGAGATGGTCAGAATGGCAGGTTTGCCGTTCCGGCGCAATATGGATCAGCGTTGCGGGCTGTCGGGCAGGGGGATGAAGGCCCGCCATGGCTGTTCTGGGTGGCTCAGCTCCGCCAGTCTGACGCCGTATACCGCTTCCAGCCGCTCGCGCCGCATCATCTCCTGGTTGTCGCCGTAGCCGGCCGCCTGGCCATTGTTGAGCAGCAACACCTTGTCGGCGTGGCGCAGCGCCAGGTTGAGGTCGTGGATCACGGCCAGGCCGCCTATTTGCAGGCGGTGGCATAGCTGGCGGACCTGCGCCATCAATTCGTCGGCCAGTCCGAAGTCCAGCGCCGCGGTGGGCTCGTCCAGCAGCAAATAGCGCTCGGTTTCGGGAGAGAGCAGCAACTGGCACAAGGCGCGCGCCAGTTGCAGGCGCTGCAGCTCGCCGCCGGATAATTCGTTCAGGCTGCGCGCCGCCAGTCGTTCGGCGCCGGTCAGCGCCAGCGCTTCCGAAATGGCTTCGCGAATCTGCCGCGAAGGCAGGCGGGGATAGCGGTAGGCGCCGGCGGCGACCAGCTCGGCGCCGGTCCAGCCGGCGGGCGTCACCGGATGCTGCTCGACCACCGCGCGCCAGCCGGCTTGCGCGGCGGCCGGCAGATCATCCAGATTTTCGCCGGCCAGGTGGATCGCGCCGGAATCGGGCCGCCACAGGCCAGACAGCAGCTTGAGCAGGCTGCTCTTGCCGGCGCCGTTGGGGCCCAGCGCGATCAGCAGCTCGCCCGGGCGCAGCGCCAGGCTGATGTCCTGAAGCAAAAGCCGGCCGTTGCGGCGGAGGGTCAATCGGCTGGCTTCAAGCATGGCGGCGCTCCTGCCGGCGCAGCAGCCACAGGAAAAACGGCGCGCCCAGCAAGCTGGTGATCACGCCGACCGGCAACTCCGCCGGCGCGAGCAAGCCGCGCGCCAGCCAATCGGACGAGACGGCCAGCCAGGCGCCCAAGAGCGGCGCGGCCAGCAGCAAGCGGCGCGAATCGCTGCCCAGCAGCTGGCGGGCCAGGTGCGGCGCCATCAGGCCGATGAAGCCTATCATGCCGCAGCCGGACACCACCAGGCCGGTGGCCAGCGCCGCCAGCATCACGATGCGCCACTCCAGCCGGCGCACGGCGAAGCCCAGGTGGAAGGCCGTGCTTTCCCCCAGCTGCAGCGCGTTGAGAAAGCGCCACTGGCGGAACAGGGCCAGCCAGACCAGCGGCGCGGCCAGCAGCATCAATAGCGCTTGCGGCCACTCCACGCTGGCGAAGCTGCCCATCAGCCAGAAGGTGACGATGCGCAGCGAGCCGTCGGGCAGCATGGTGATCAGCAGGGTCAGCAGGCTGCCGAGCAGGGTGCTGACCGCCAGTCCGCTCAAGATCAGCCGGTTGCCGTCCTGATCGGCGCCCAGGAGGCGCACCAGCAGCAGGGCCGCCATGCCGCCGCCGAAGGCCGAGGCGGCGACCCCGTACAGGCCGGCGCCCAGGCTGAGCGCCAGCGCCGATGCCAGCGCCGCGCCGCTGTTGACGCCTATCAGGCCGGGCTCGGCCAGCGGATTGCGAAAGCGCGCCTGCATCGCCGCGCCGGCGCTGGCCAGCAGGGCGCCGGCGCCGGCCGAGGCCAGCAGCCGGGGCAGGCGCAACTCCACCAGCAATTGCCATTCCAGCGCCGGCTGAGGCTGCAGCCGCCACAAACTGGCGAGCAGCAGATGGCTGTGATGGAGCAGGGACGCGATGGACGTCAGCGCGAGCAGGAGCAGCAGAGTGAGGGTCAGCGTGAGCGCGCGCATAGGAAGGAAAGGGAGGGGATGCCCCCTCCCGGATCAGCGCAGGCCCAGCACGTCCTGCATGTCGAACAGGCCGTGCGGCTTGTCCGACAGCCAGCGCGCGGCGCGCACCGCGCCATTGGCGAAGGTGGCGCGGCTGGAGGCCTTGTGGCTGATTTCCACCCGTTCGCCCAGCGTGGCGAACAGCGCGGTGTGGTCGCCGACGATGTCGCCGCCGCGCACGGTGGCGAAGCCGATGGCATTGGGGTCGCGCTCGCCGGTCACGCCTTCGCGGCCATAGACCGCGCATTGCTTCAGGTCGCGGCCCAGCGCGTCGGCGATCACTTCGCCCATCCGCAAGGCGGTGCCGGACGGGGCGTCCACCTTGAAGCGGTGGTGGGCTTCGGTGATTTCTATGTCGTAGCCTTCGTTCAGCACCCGGGCGGCCATGTCCAGCAGTTTGAAGGTGAGGTTGACGCCTATGCTGAAGTTGGAGGCGAACACGATGGCTATCTTGTCGGCCGCGGCGCGGATGGCGGCCTTGCCGGCGTCGTCGAAGCCGGTGGTGCCGATGATCATCTGCACCTGGTGCTCGACGCAGGCCATCATGTGTTCCAGCGTGCCTTCCGGGCGGGTGAAGTCTATCACCACGTCGGCGCCTTCCAGCGCGGCGATGAAGTCGGAAGTGATCTTGACGCCGCTGGCGCGGCCGCAGAACAGGCCGGCGTCCTGGCCGACGAAGCCGGAGTCGGAGCGTTCTATCGCCGCGTGCAGGCGCGCGCCGGGGGCGCTCAACACCGATTCGATCAGCACGCGGCCCATGCGGCCGGATGCGCCTACGATGACGATGTTTTGGCTCATGGCTGTTTCGTCTCCTGCGCCGGCATCGAGGCGTCCAGTTGCTTGGCCGGCGGGGCGGGCTGGGCGGCGCCTTCGACGCGGTCGAGCACGTCGCCCTTGAAGTAAACGGTCAGCAGCTTGTCGCTGGAGGTTTCCAGCCGGCCTTGCTTGGTGTCGCTATACTTGTAGTCCCAGCGGTCGGCATGGAAGGCGTCGGTCAGCAGCGGAGTGCCCAGCAGGAAGCGCACTTGCGAGCGGGTCATGCCCGGCTTCAGCTTGGCGACGGCGTCCTGGGTCACGTAGTTGCCCTGCTGGATTTCCACCTTGTGGGTCCAGTCAAGCGGATTTATGGAACTGCAGCCGGAGACGGCGATGACGGCGGCGAAAATCAGGGCGCGCATGATACTCCGATTGACTCAAGTGTTTATGAGGCTGTAATTAGGCAAAGCCGTCAAAAGGCTTTATCATGATTCGAAATCGACACACTTTATATCACGATGAGCAAAGCCAGTCACCTCAAAGATATCGGCCTGAAAGCCACCGGTCCGCGCCTGAAAATCCTCGACTTGTTCGAGGAGGCGGACTCCGGTCACATGTCCGCCGAAGACGTTTACCGCAAGCTTCTGGCGGAGAACATCGACATCGGTCTCGCCACCATTTACCGGGTGCTGACCCAGTTCGAGCAGGCCGGCATCCTGGTGCGCCACCATTTCGAAACCGGCAAGGCGGTGTACGAGCTGAACCAGGGCGGCCACCATGATCACATGGTCTGCGTCAGCTGCAGCAAGGTGGTGGAGTTCTTCGATCCAGAGATCGAGGCGCTGCAGGACCGCATCGCCGAGCAGCATGGTTTCCGCATCGTCGACCACGCGCTGTACATGTACGGCGAGTGCCCGGACTGCCTGGCCAAGGGCGGCCGCCGCGGATGATTCCCTGGCTCGGTCCCGAGCCTGTCTTCCCGCCGGTGGCGCAGGCCTTGAGTCATCCCAACGGCCTGCTGGCCGCCGGCGGCGATTTGTCGCCCAGGCGCATCCTTAGCGCCTACTCCGAAGGCATTTTCCCCTGGTTTTCCCTGGGCGAGCCCATTTTATGGTGGTCGCCCGCCCCGCGCATGGTGCTGTATCCGTCGCGGCTGAGGGTCAGCCGTTCGCTGGCCAAGGCGCTGCGTCGTCCCGATTACGAAATTCGCACCGATCAGGCCTTTTTCGAGGTGATGGAAGCCTGCTCCCAGCCTCGGGCGGGCCAGGACGGCACCTGGATCGTGCCGGAAATGGTGGCTGCCTACTGCCGGCTGCATCAGCTTGGCTACGCGCACAGTTTCGAAACCTGGATCGACGGCGAGTTGGCCGGCGGCCTGTACGGCGTGGCGATCGGCAGGATGTTCTACGGAGAGTCGATGTTCGCGCGCCGCACCGACGCCTCCAAGCTGGCCTTCGTGCACATGGTGCGGCACCTGGCCACGCAAGGCGTGGAAATGATCGACTGCCAGATGCATACCGCGCATCTGGAAAGCCTGGGCGCCTGCCTGGTGCCGCGCGATGTTTTTCTTGCTACTCTGAAGGAGAAGATCCGGCAGCCGCAGCCCGGCCAAATGTGGGACTATCATTACCGCCATGAGTCATCGTGAAGCCGGCCAGGTCGCGGCCATCCATTTCTACGCCACTGCGCCTTATCCCTGCAGCTACCTGTCGGGCCATCAGGCGCGTTCCCAGGTAGCCATTCCCGCCGAGGCGATAGACGGCGGGGTGTATAGCCAGCTGGTGCGGCTGGGCTTCCGCCGCAGCGGGCTCTATACCTATCGTCCGTATTGCGACGCCTGCCAGGCCTGCATCCCGGTGCGATTGGCGGTCGACCAGTTCCAGCCCAATCGCACTCAGCGCAAGGTGTGGCGGCGCGGCGGCGAACTGACGGTCGAGTGGCTGCCGCTGGCTTTCGACGCCGAGCACTACGCGTTGTACCGGCTTTACCAGCAGGCGCGCCATGCCGGCGGCGGCATGTCTGACGACGATGCCCAGCAGTACGCCGAATTCATACTGAAAAGCGGTGTGGACAGCCATCTGGCCGAGTTTCGGCTGGAGGGGGCGTTGAAGATGGTCAGCCTGGTGGACCGGCTGGCGGATGGCTTGTCGGCGGTCTACACCTTTTACGATCCGGCCGACGCCCAGATGAGTCTGGGCGTGTACAACGTGCTGTGGCAGGTGGAGCAGGCCAGAGCGATGGGTTTGAGCTATCTCTATCTGGGTTACTGGATCGCCGATTGCCGCAAGATGGCTTATAAGGCCGGCTATCGTCCGCTGCAGATGCTGCACGGCGGCCGCTGGCAGACGATGCCGGAGCCGAGCTAGGCGCGGGGAAAGTAAAAACAGGCCCTTCCGGGCCTGTTTTCGTTTGGCTGCGCTGCCCGCTCAGTACGGCACGACGCGGTCGTTGCCGCCGCCGCTCAGCAGCTTCACGCGCTGGTTGGCGACGAAGGGAATGTCGGCTTCCTGCACGATGGACACCACCCGGCCGGAATCCAGCTTGACGGTGATTTCCAGCGCGTTCTTGCCCAGCGCTTCCTGGGCGGCCTTGGCGCCGTAGCCGCCGGCCAGCGCGCCGACGATGCCGCCGGCGATCTGGCCCTTGCCGCCGCCGATATTGCTGCCGGCCAGCCCGCCCAGCGCGGCGCCGCCCAGGGTCAGCAGTTCATTGTTCTGGCCTTCCATCTTGACGTTCTGCACCGAAACCACCGTGCCGAACTGCACGGTCTGCGCCTGGCGCATCTGGCTTTTGGAATACACCGCGGCGGAGTCCGAGGTGGCGCATCCGCTGAGCGCGCCGACGCTCAGCAAGGCGATGACGGTGATGCGGCTGAGAGTAGTTGTCTTCATGTTCTTGCTCCATTCATTCTCGTGTGCGAGCTTGCAGGTATTGCGCCGCCGCCCGGGCGCATTCGCCGACCAGTTCCGGCCCGCGGTATATCAGGCCGCTGTACAGCTGCACCAGGCTGGCGCCGGCTTCCAGTTTTTCCACGGCATCGCTGCCGGAAAGGATGCCGCCCACTCCTATGATAGGCAGAGCGCCGTCAAGTTCCTTGGCCAGTTTGCGGATCAGCGCGGTGGAGCGGCTGCGCACCGGCGCGCCCGACAGGCCGCCGGCCTCGTTTTCCAGCGGATGGCCGGCGATCTCACGCCGCGACAGCGTGGTGTTGGTGGCGATGACGCCGTCGATGCCGTTGCCGATCAGCAGGCGGGCGATCTCTGCGATCTGCTCGTCGTCGAGATCGGGCGCGATCTTCACCGCCAGCGGTACATGGCGGCCGTGCCGGTCCGCCAGCTCGCTCTGGCGGCGCTTGAGCGCGGCCAGCAGCTTGCCCAGTTCGTTGCCCTGCTGCAGCTGGCGCAGGTTTTTGGTGTTGGGGGAGGAGATGTTGACGGTGACGTAGCTGGCGGCAGCGTATACCTGATCCAGGCAGGCCAGGTAGTCGTCGACCGCGTTTTCTATCGGGGTGATCGCGTTCTTGCCGATGTTGATGCCGAGCACGCCCTTGAATTTGCAGCGGCGCACATTGTCCAGCAGCGCGGCTACGCCGAGGTTGTTGAAGCCCATCCGATTGATGATGGCTTCGTGCTCCGGCAGGCGGAACAGGCGCGGCTTGGGATTGCCGTCTTGCGGGCGCGGGGTGATGGTGCCGATTTCGATGAAGCCGAAGCCCAGATCCGCTAGCGCGTCGACGTGGGCGCCGTTCTTGTCCAGGCCGGCGGCCAGGCCGACCGGATTGGGGAAGGTCAGGCCCATCGCCTGCACCGGGTGGCCGGCGGCGGGCGAGCCCGCCAGCGAGCCCAGGTGCAGCCGGTGCGCGCGATCCAGCATCTTCAGCGTGTGTTCATGGGCGGTTTCCGCGTCGAACTTGAACAACAGCGGGCGCAGCAGCGGGTACAGCATGGCATTCTCCGGGCAGACAAATGCCCGGCATTATAACCGGGCATCGGGGCGGAGCCAGCGGGAATTACAGGATCTGGCAGGCGTCGGCGAAATCGAAGCGCGGCGAGCGCGGGAACAGCTTGTCGGCTTCGCCGTAGCCCAAGTTGATCAGGAAGTTGGACTTGACGTTGCCTTCGGGGAAGAAGGCGGCATCCACCGCGGCGTTGTCGAAGCCCGACATCGGGCCGCAGTCCAGGCCCAGCGAGCGGGCGGCCAGGATCAGGTAGGCGCCTTGCAGCGTGCCGTTGCGGAAGGCGGTGGTCTGGATCAGCGCGTCGTTGCCTTCGAACCAGCTCTTGGCGTCGGCATGCGGGAACAGCTTGGGCAGTTGCTCGTAGAATTTCATGTCTTGGGCGACGATCACGCATACCGGCGCGGACATGGTCTTGTCGACATTGCCTTCGGCCAGGCAGGGCTTGAGCTTGGCTTTCGCTTCCGGGCTCTTGACGAAGACGAAGCGCGCCGGCGAGCAGTTGGCGCTGGTCGGGCAGTGCTTGAGCAGGTCGAACAGCTGGCGTAGCAGGTCGTCGCCAACCGGGCGAGCCTGCCAGTGGCTGTGGGTGCGAGCGTTCAGGAACAGCTGTTCCAGCGTGGCATGAGAGAGGGGAGTGCTCATGGTTTTACCTCGGTTGCAGTGGGGGGTGTTGTCTGCGCTTCGGGTGCGCCGGCATCGTTGGCTTGCACCGAAATGGTGACGCGGCGATTGCGGGCGCGGCCTTCCGCGGTGGCGTTGTCGGCGACGGCCAGGTTGGCGCCGTGGCCGACCGCCACCATTCTTTGGGCATTGATGCCGTTTTCCTGGAACAGCCGCACCACGCCGCCGGCGCGCGCGGCGGACAGTTCCCAGTTGGACGGGAAGGACGGGGTGCGGATCGGCACGTCGTCGGTGAAGCCTTCCACCTTGATGGAATTGTCGACGCCGGCCAGCAGCTTGGCCATGCTGGACATCAGCGGCAGCGACTGCTGATTGGGCACCGCCTGGCCGACGGCGAACAGCGCGCTGTCGCGGATATCGATGTTGATGCCCTGGTCGCTCTGGGTGATGGTGACTTCGCCGCTTTGCACCAGCGGTCCCAGCACCTTGGCCAGGTTCTGCGTCAGCTGGCCGAGCTTGGCGGCTTCTTCCACATGGTGGTCGGCCTTGATGCTTTTGGAGATGGGCTTGGTTTGCGGAATCTCAATCATGGTGTTGGCTCCGCCATTGGGCGGGGAAGTTTGCACTGTGACCAGGGTGCCGCTGCGGAAGGCATCCATGATGGCCGAGGACATCACCCGGTACTTGCCCTCGTTCAGCGAGGAGATGGCGTACATCACCACGAAGAACGCGAACAGCAGCGTGATGAAGTCGGCGTACGAAACCAGCCAGCGTTCGTGGTTTTCGTGCTCGTCTTCATGTCGTTTGCGCCTGGATGCCATGTCGCTCTCCGCGTTCTAGAACAGGGCGGTGTCGAACAGCGACTTGACGCCGCCGGCGAACTGCACGCCTATGCGGCGCGCCACCCGGCTGGAAAAGTCGTCCTGCTGAGTATAGTCGACGGTCTTCTCCGCCTTGACCACGTCGCGGGCCACCGACGGCACGGTGCCCAGGCCGTCGGCCAGGCCCAGCGGAATCGCCTTGGCGCCCAGCCATACCATGCCGCTGAACATTTGCGGATCGTTCTGCAGGCGCTTGCCGCGGCCGTCGCGCACCGCCTGGATGAACTGCTGGTGGATGTCGTCCAGCAACTGCTGGCGGATGGCGTCATGCTTGGGGTTGACCGGGGAGAAGGGGTCGCCCATCGCCTTGTTTTCGCCGGCGGTCTTCAGTCTGCGCTCGATGCCCAGTTTTTCCATGGCGCCGGTGAAGCCGAAACCGTCGGACAGCACGCCGATCGAGCCGACGATGCTGGCCTTGTCGACGAAGATCTTGTCGGCGGCGGCGGCGATGTAGTAGCAGCCGGACGCGCAGACGTCGCTCACCACCACGTAGATCGGAATGTCGGCGTGCTTCTTCTTCAGGCGGCGGATCTCGTCGTAGACCATGCCCGACAGCACCGGGCTGCCGCCGGGGCTATTGGCGTCGATGATGACGCCCTTGGTGTTGCGGTCGCGGAAGGCGTGGTCGAGCGCGTCCACCATTTTCTGGCCGCTGTCGTTGTCGCTGCTGATCACGCCATCCAGCTTGATCACCGCGCTGTGTCCGCTGCCGGACAGGCCGGCGCCGGCCTTGTCTTCGCTGCGCATGAACAGGCTGGCGACGACGAAGCCGATGATCAATAGCCAGGCCAGGCGGAAGAAGATTTTCCATTGCCGGGCGCGGCGTTGCTCCACCAGGGCTGCGGTGGCCAGTTTTTCCAGCAATTGACGTTCCCAGTTGGGGGTGTCGCTCATGGTAGGGATGCTCCGGAACAATTCCAAAAGTCTAGCAAAATTCAGTCAGGCATGACATTCAGCCAGACTTGGCCGTTTTGTTCAATGACTTCCAGCCTGGCGAGCGATTGGCCGCGGCATGGCCCCCAGCTGCAATAGCCGTTGTCGGGGTGGTAGCGGGCGCCGTGCATGCTGCAGATCAGATAGTGGCCGGTCAGGTCGAACAGCTTGCCGTCTTCCAGGTCGAGCTCCACCGGAATGTGGCAGCAGCGGTTGATATAGGCGTGGACCTTGCCGCGGTAACGGACGGCGAAGGCGGGCAGGCGGCTGCCATCGGCTTGTTCGATTTCAAAGCGGTGGGCGGGGCCGCTGTCCAGCAGCTCGGCGGACGGGCAGATCAGCCTAGGCGCGGCAGCAGCCATGAGCTCAGCTCCGGCAGCGAGTGGACGAGGGCGGCGGGCTGGCAGCGGAGCAGTTCTTCGTCCGCGTGCGCGCCGTGGCTGATGCCGACGCCTACGCTGCCGGCGTTGCGGGCCATCAGCAGGTCGTGGCTGGTGTCGCCCACCATCAGCGCGCGGCCGCAGGCCACGCCGAAGTAGTCGGTCAACTGGAACAGCATGTCCGGGTGCGGTTTGGAATGGCACTCGTCGACGGTGCGGGTGGCATCGAACAGGTCCTGGATGCCGGCGGCCTGCAGCGCGCGGTCGAGGCCGGCGCGGCTGCTGCCGGTGGCGATGGCGACGAAGATGCCGGCGGCCCGGATGGCTTGCAGCGTGGACTGGGCGTGTTCGAACAGCGTCACCCGCTCCAGCCCCGCCTGGTAGCGGCGGCGAAAGGCGGCGGTCAGTTCGGGCAGGCGGGCGCCGGCCGCCGGGCAGGCGCGCAGCAGGGCGTCGTCCAGCCGCAGGCCTATCACGTGGCTGGCGGCCTCGCGGCCGGGGACCGGCAGGTCCAGATCGCGGCAGGCTTGCTGGATGGCGTGGACGATGTGGCCGGTCGAATCCATCAGCGTGCCATCCCAGTCGAACACCACCAGGTCGAACTCTCGCATCAGCGCGGCTCCAGGGTTTTCAGGAATTTCGCCAATTCTGGCGGCAGCGGCGCCTCCAGCTTCAGCGGCGCGCCGGTCAATGGGTGCGGCAGCGCCAGGCTTTTCGCGTGCAGGAACATCCGCTTCAGGCCGCGGCGCGCCAGCTCCTTGTTGAGCGCGAAGTCGCCGTATTTCTCGTCGCCGGCGATCGCGCAGCCGTTGGCTTGCATGTGCACCCGTATCTGGTGGGTGCGGCCGGTGCGCAGATGCGCTTCCACCAGCGTGAATTCAGTGTAGCGCTGCTGGATGGCGAAGTTGGTGTGCGCGTACTGGCCGTCGTCGCCTTCGGCGATCTTGACGCGGCGCTCGCCGTCGGCGGTGTGGAATTTGAACAGCGGCAGCTTCACCTGCTTGATGTTTTCCGGCCAGTGGCCGGCGCCCAGGGCCAGGTAGCGCTTGTCGGGCACATTGTCGCGCATCATGTCGTGCAGGCGGGTCAGCGCCGAGCGCTTCTTGGCCAGCATCAGGAGGCCGGAGGTCTCGCGGTCCAGCCGGTGCACCAGCTCCAGGTAGCGCCACTCCGGGTGGGCCTGGCGAAGTTGTTCGATCACGCCGAAAGACACGCCGCTGCCGCCGTGCACCGCCACGCCGGCCGGCTTGTTGATCACCAGCATCGCATCGTCTTCGTACACCACCGGGAAGGTGGCGGCGGGCACGTTTTTCTCGGCGCGCTCGGCGACGCGGATCGGCGGGATGCGCAGCGTGTCGCCGGCCGCCACGCGGTAGCTGGCGTCCGCCCGGCCCTTGTTCACCCGCACCTCGCCGGAGCGCAGAATGCGGTAGATATGGCTTTTGGGCACGCCCTTGAGCAGGCGCTGCAGGTAGTTGTCCAGCCGCTGGCCGGCATCTTCTGCGTCGACTTCAAGGAAGGTTACGGAATCTTTGCGAATGTCTGTCATATTGCTTATACTTGTGGCGCTGCCCAGCTGTGCCTATGCACGGCGCGGCGGCGGATTTCGGAAAGCCAAGGTCACGGCCTGTTTCGCGTGATGCTGCTGCGGAAATTCCGAACGGCCGGCAGGGCTTTCGTCCTGACCTGATGCCGTCAGCACCGGCCGCAGCCAAGGTTAACTCGCTCACCGAAAAGTAGCGATGGTAATGCATTTATACGCATAACGCACTCACGAGTATTCCGTTTCCTGATGCTAAGCCAGTCAGGGAATTTTGCAGCGAAGTTTGACCCGGCATGCCAGCCGTCCTGTCGATGTTTGTCCTGCCTGGTAGGCAGGATCGGTACGAAACCGATGCGCCGTTTGCGCACAGAGTCGGCGGGCTGCATGTGACCCAATCAGGAAGTAGGCTTGTTAGCAAACCTGTTTTTCTCGATCTTTACATCGACACTTCTTTCGGAAAGCGCCCATCGATAGTCACTGGGCCGTCAAATACTGGCTGCATCCTTGCGTGAGTGCCGCGCAAGGAATGTAAATGAAACGCATGTTGTTCAACGCGACGCAAGCCGAAGAGCTGCGCGTCGCCATCGTCGATGGACAAAAGCTCGTCGACCTTGATATCGAAACCGTAGGCAAGGAACAGCGCAAGGGCAATATCTACAAGGGTATCATCACCCGCATCGAGCCCTCGCTGGAAGCCTGCTTCGTCGATTACGGCACGGAACGCCACGGCTTCCTGCCGTTCAAGGAAGTGTCCCGCTCCTATTTCCAGGGCTATGACGGCGGCCGTCCGCGCATTCAGGACGTGCTGCGCGAAGGCATGGAAGTGGTGGTGCAGGTGGAGAAGGACGAGCGCGGCAACAAGGGCGCGGCGTTGACCACCTACATCAGCCTGGCCGGCCGCTACTTGGTGCTGATGCCCAACAACCCGCGCGGCGGCGGCGTATCGCGCCGCATCGAGGGCGAGGAGCGCCAGGAGCTGAAGGATCTGCTGTCGCAGCTGGAAGTGCCGCACGGCATGAGCCTGATCGCCCGCACCGCCGGCATCGGCCGCAATCTGGAAGAGCTGCAGTGGGACCTGGGTTACCTGATGCAGCTGTGGCGCGCGATTGAAGGCGCGGCCGGCGCGCAGTCCGCTCCCTTCCTGATTCTGCAGGAAGGCAGCCTGGTGATCCGCGCGATCCGCGACTACTTCCATCCGGACATCGGCGAAGTGCTGATCGACACCGAGGAAATCCACGACCAGGCCCGCCAGTTCATGAGCCATGTGATGCCGAACATGCTGTCGCGTGTGAAGCTGTACAAGGACCATGTGCCGCTGTTCTCCCGCTTCCAGATCGAACACCAGATCGAAACCGCGTTCTCGCGCAGCGTGCAGCTGCCGTCCGGCGGCGCCATCGTGATCGACCATACCGAGGCGCTGGTGTCGGTGGACGTCAACTCGGCGCGCGCCACCAAGGGCGCGGACATCGAGGAAACCGCCGTCCGCACCAACCTGGAAGCCGCGGAAGAGATCGCCCGCCAGCTGCGCCTGCGCGACCTGGGCGGACTGGTGGTGATCGACTTCATCGACATGGAAAACGCCAAGAACCAGCGCGACGTGGAAAACCGCCTGCGCGATGTTCTGAAGCATGACCGCGCCCGCGTGCAGATGGGCAAGCTGTCCCGCTTCGGCCTGCTGGAGCTGTCGCGTCAGCGCCTGCAGCCTTCCCTGGGCGAGACCAGCCACGAGCCATGTCCGCGTTGCCACGGCATCGGCTTCATCCGCGGCACCGAATCGTCGGCGCTGCACATCCTGCGCATCATCCAGGAAGAGGCGATGAAGGAAAACACCGGCGCGGTGCACGCGCAGGTGCCGGTCGATGTGGCCACCTTCCTGCTGAACGAAAAGCGCGCCGAGATCCACTCGATCGAAGAGCGTCTGGACGTCGACGTGGTGCTGATCCCGAACATCCATCTGGAAACCCCGCACTACAAGATCGTGCGCGTGCGCCACGACGATCTGGCCGAACTGGGCGAAGCGCCGAGCTACAGCCGCGTCGAAGTGCAGGAAGAGGATGTGATCACCAACTTCGGCCAGGAAAAGCCGAAGGTGGAGCGCCAGGAAGCCGCGGTCAAGGGCATCACCCCGCAACAGCCGGCTCCGACCGCCGCGCCGGCAGCCGCCAAGCAGCCGGCTGCCGAGGCGGGCCTGTTCTCCGGACTGGTGTCGTGGTTCAAGGGCCTGTTCGCCGAACCGGAAAAGGCGCCCGAGCCGGAAGCCAAGAAGAAGCCGGCGGCGGCGCGCGAGCAGCGCGGCAACCGCCAGCGCAGCCAGGAGCGCCGCACCGGCGGCCAGGCGCGTCGCGAGCACGAGCAGCGCCGCGGCTCCCCGCAGGATGAGGGCCGCCAGCGTCGCCAGGACGAGCGCGGCGAGCGCAAGGACGCCGAGCGCAGCGAACGCGCCGATCGCGCTGAACGCAAGGATCCGGCCGGCCGCGAAGCACGCGAAGAGCGCAACGAGCAGGCGCGCGAACCGCGCGGCAACCGCCGCCGCGAACGCGAAGGCCGCGAACCGCGCGAAGCCCGCGAGCCGCGTGAACAGCAGCCGCGCGAAGAGCGTGTGAGCGACAAGGCCGAGAAGCAGGACAAGCCGGAACCGCGTCGTCGCCAGGCGCCGGCCGCCGCGCCGCAGGAAGCCGAAAAGCCGGTGCAGGACGAATTGCGCCTGGATACCGAAGCCGAGCAGGCGGAGCAGGCCGAGCAGCAGGAGCGCGGCGAACGCCGTCGCCGCCGCAGCCGCCGCGATCGTCGCCGCGACACGCCGGAAGGCGCCGTGGCAGAAGCGGGCGCGGAAGCGCCGGCAGCTGACGCCGCCGAGGCGGTGGTTGTCGCCGCAGTGGCCGCTGAGGTGGTTGCCGAAGCCGCCCAGCCGGCGGTTGAGCCGGAGGCCAAACCGGTAGTCGAAGCCGTGACTGAGCCGCAGGTGGAGGCGGTTGTGGAGGCCGTGGCGGTTGTCGAGCCGGAAGCCAAGCCGGTGGAGCCGGTAGTCGTTGCCGAACCTGCAGCTGCGGTGTTTGTTGAAGCCAAGGTTGACGCGGCGGCGGCGCCCGCTGTTGTGGAACCGGTTGAGGCCCGAGCCGAGCCCGAAGCCGTTCCGGTGGCCGAGCCTGTGTCGGAAGCCGTGGTGATGGCGGCAGTTGTCGAGGAGGAGCCGCAAGCGGCCGAGCCGGTGGCGGTTGCTGTCGAGCCGGTCGTCGAAGCCGAGCCGATCGTGGTGGAAGCCAAGCCGGTGGAAGCCAAGCCCATGGATCTGGGCGGCCTGGTGATGGTTGCGACCAAGCCGGTTGCCGAGCATTCGGCAGTGCTTGAGCCGGAACTGCCGCAAGGCCCGCGTCGCCGCGACATGGCGGCTGGCATCGATGCCGCTGCGCAGGCCCCGATGGAGCTGGTTCAGGTGGAAACCCGCAACAACTGATGCGGCGGATGCTGGCGCAGGGCAAGCCTTGCGCCAGCGATCGCCAGCAGAATTGTTGACAGTTATCAGAAGGAAAGCTACAATTCTTTCCTCTGATGTTCCCTGATAGCTCAGTCGGTAGAGCGACGGACTGTTAATCCGCAGGTCGCAGGTTCGAGCCCTGCTCGGGGAGCCAAAGAATCAAGAAAAGCCCGCACTTCCGAGTGCGGGCTTTTTGCATTTCAACCAGCGGTGGCCGGCGCGCTGTTGCCCTGGCGCGACGGCGCCGGGTTTGGATCGAGATGCGCCAGCATGATGTCGCGCACCGCGGAGGCGGGCAGCATGCCGTCCGCCAGGCTGCCGGCTTCGGAGCTGATCAGCAGCGGGCCGTCGTCGGGAGAGTCCGTCGGCCTGCCGTGCGAGCCTTTCACCAGCGAGCCATCCAGCGAAACCACCTCCAGCAGGCTGCGCTGTCCCAGCTTGCGCTTCAACAGCGTCCAGGCGATGCGCAGCTTGGGCAGAGCCAACTGCGGGTCGAGGAACAACTCCACCGGGTCGTAGCCTGGCTTGCGGTGGATGTCGACGGTGCGCGCGAAGTCCGGCGCCTTGGCTTCGTCCAGCCAATAGTAATAGCTGAACCAGCGGTCGGCCCGGCTGATGGCAACCAGCTCGCCTGAGCGCGGGTGATTGAGGCCGTACAGCTTCTTGCCGGCCTCGTCCAGCACCATCTCCACGCCATCCAGTTGTTGCAGCAGTGCCTTGACCTCCCCGACCAGCTCCGGCCGGCGGACATAGACATGGGCGACTTGATGGTCGGCCAGCGCGAATGCCGCCGACGCGCCGCAATCCAGCTTGTCTTCGCCTTGTTCTTCCCTGACCTGCAGCCAGCCTGCCTGCCGCAGCGCCCGATTGATGGCGATGTCACCGCGCACCTGGGTGATGCCGTATTCGGACAGCGCCAGGATGCGCGTGCCGTCGCGGCGCGCGGCTGCTATCAGCTCTGCGCACAGCTGGTCCACCGCCGCCACTTCGCGGGCGATCTGCGGATGGTCCGGCCCCAGCTTTTGCAGGCTGTAGTCCAGGTGGGGCAGGTAGACCAGCGTCAGTTTCGGGTGGCGGCTGCGATACAGGTGCAGCGCACAATCGGCGATCCAGCGGCTGGAGCGGATGTCGCTGGCGGGGCCCCAGAAATGGAACAGCGGAAAATCGCCCAGCCGGTCGCGCAATTCTTGGTGCAGTTCGGCGGGCGCGCTGTAGAAATCGGGGATCTTGCGGCCATCGGCCTTGTAGATCGGGCGCGGCGTGACGCTCCATTCCACGTCGGCGTACATGTTGTACCACCAGAACAGCTGCGCGCAGCTGAAGTCGGCATGGCGCCGGCGCGCCTCGTGCCATATTTTCTCGCCCTGGATCAGCGCGTTGTTCTGTTTCCAGAACAACGGCTCGGCCAATTCGCGCGAGTACCAGCCATTGGCGACGCAGCCGTGCTGCCTGGGCGGCGCGCCGGTGAGGAAGGTGGCTTGCGCCGGGCAGGTCAGCGCGGGGGTAACGGTGGCCAAGGGCCGCATGCAGCCGTCCTCGGCCAACTGGCGCAGCGCCGGGGCGAAGCGCAGCAGTTTGGGCGTCAGTCCTACGACATTGAGCACGATGGCGCGGGGCATGGCGCGGCCTATTGGTCCAGGGTGTCGACTTGCGGCTGCTGGCCGCGCAACACCGAGTTGCCCTGCCATTGCTGGCGCTGGTCCACATCGAGGCTGGCTTCGGCTTCGGCGATGTCCAGCTTGCCGCTTTGCGCGAAGAAGCGGATGGGATTGCGCCAGACTATGGTTTCGATGTCGCGCTCGGCGATGCCGGCCGCGCGGAATGCCGCGACGGTCTTGGGCACCTTGAGCGGATCGCTGATGCCCCAGTCGGCGGCGCTGTTGATGATGATGCGTTCGCTGCCGTATTGCTGCACCAGCGCTACCATCCTGGGTTCGCTCATCTTGGTGTTGGGGTAGATGGAGTGGCCGGCCCAGCAGCCGCTGTCCAGCACCAGTGGCAGGGTTTCCTCGGTGTTGTGGTCGATCAGCACCCGCTCTTCGGGGATGCCGCTGTCGCGCACCAGGGCCAGGCTGCGGATGGTGCCGGCCTTCTTGTCGCGGTGCGGGGTGTGCACCAGCACTGGCAATTCGTGCTTGACCGCCAGTTCCAACTGCAGCTGGAAGTAATGCTCCTCGGCCGCGGTTTCGTCGTCGAAGCCGATTTCCCCCACCGCCACCACGCCGTCCTTGTCCAGATAGCGGTCCAACAGCGCGATCACGCCGTCGGCGATGTCCGGGTTGTTGGTTTCCTTGGGGTTGAGTCCCAGCGTGCAGAAATGGCGGATGCCGAACTGGCTGGCGCGAAACCGCTCCCAGCCGAGCAAGGACAGGAAATAGTCCTCGAAAGTGCCGATGTGGGTGCGCGGCTGTCCCATCCAGAACGCGGGTTCGACGATGGCGTGTATGCCTTCGCGGCGCATCGCCTGGTAGTCGTCGGTGGTGCGGGAGCTCATATGGATGTGGGGATCAAACATTTTCATGGCGGCTTCCTTTCAGGATCAGGTATACGTCGTCTGGTATGTCGGCCTGGGTGGCTTGGCGTTCGCTGGCCAGATCGGCCGCCATGCGGCGCAGCTGCGGGGTCAGCCTGTGTCGCAGCCCGTGGATGCGCGACAGCGGCGTGCGGGTGAATAGCGCCTTCAGGACCATCTGGTTGAAGTTGAGCTCGGGGAAGAAGCGCGCCGGGTAGCCGTTTTCGCAGGCGATGGCCTCGAAACAGCCCTGGATGTGGCTGCGGCAGGCGTCAATGGCCAGGGGTAGGTGCCGCTCCGGCGCCGGCAGCAGCGGCAGCGCGCGCAACAGGCTTTGCTGTTCGCCGGCGTCGCCGCCGCGATACAGGCGCGCGAAGCAGGGATGCGCCTGCCCGTCGCGTGATTCTGGCAGGGACAGCAGCAACAGCAGCCGGCCGATGTCGCCAGGCCGCCAATCCAGCGGCGCGATGGCGCCGGCGCGCTCCAGCTCCGGCTGCAGTTGCCGGGGCAGCTGGGACAGCGGCTGCAGGCTGCGGGCGGCGGTGCTGTAAAGCCGCTGCAGCGCGGCGGCATCCGGAAGCGCCGCCAGCGCGGCGGGGAGTTGTTCCAGCCATTGCCGCGCAGCCGGCGCGGCGGGGAGTTCGGCCGATTGCCGGATGTGCAGCTGGATCAGGTTTTTCAGCATGGCAGGCTCTCCAGGTTGGCGCCGGTTCAGGTGCCGGCGATGCGTTGCTGGAACTGGGTGGTGAGCAGGAAGGCGAGCGCGCCAGCCAGCGCCCAGGCTGCCATGCCGTGCGATGCCATCAGCAGCGCGTCGGCCAGCGAGATGCCGGCGATCAGGCCGCCGACGGCGGCGCGGATGTCGCGCTGGTTGCGAAACATCGCCAGCCATACGCAGCGGCCCACCCAGGCGACAAATAGCGCCAGGCCTGGCAGCAGCAGCCAGTTTGGCGGCTGCGTCGGCAGGTACAGCAGCGGCGCGGCCAGGCCCAGCAGCGGGAGCAGGCGTTGGATGCGGCCGCTTTGTTCGTGCTTGGCGGCGTAGGTGAGGCCGATCAGGTAGGCGAGCAACGCGCCGGCGCCCAGCCAGACCGGCGGCGGCAGCTGGCCGCCGGTCACGGCCAGCGCGGCAGCGATGTAGACCAGCGCGCGGCAGAGGCCCATCAGCAGCGGACTGAAGGCATTGCCCTTGTGATGCAGGTCGTACAGCAGGACCAGGCCGGCCAGCAACAGCCCGGCCAGCAGCGCCGGCCTGCCCATGGCTGCCAGTAGCAGCACGCCCGCGCCCAGCATGGCGAAGCCGGCCGCGAACACCGCGGCGGCGGAAACCTGCCCGGAGGGAATGGGCCGTTCGGGCCGCTCCAGCTGGTCGATGCGGCGATCAAATGCGTCATTGAGGAACATGCCGGCGGTGTAGATCAGCGACAATGCCAGCAGCAGGATCAGCAGCGTGGGGGGGGAGGGCGGCTGGCCGGACAGCACGGCGCCGGCGGCGACATTGCTCCACACCGTCGGCAGGTTGGATACCCGACCCAATTTCAGAAAAACGCGCCAATCGCTCATTGCAGTTGCTCCTTGACCCATGACAGCTCCTGGCAGATCGCGTCATCGAGATTGCCGGCGCGAAAGCCGGGAGGCAGCACGTGCCAGCTGTAGGTTTCCACTTCCAGGTGGCTGGTGAGGCTTTGCCGGCGGTGCCTGGCCAGAACCTGGCGCACGCAGTCCTGGGTGCTGGAGAAGTCTCCCAGTTGTTGCGCCCATAGCGGCACATGGAAGTGGATGCGCCATTCGGCGCCCTGCGCCTGCTCCAGTTGGGACAGGGCCGCCGGCAGATCGTCGAAGCGCCGCAGCCCGGCGGGGGTGCGCTGGACGACTTGGTGCAGGTAATGGTCGTCGGCGAACGATTGCAGCTGCGCCTGGTGGCCCGGCTGGACATCGGCCAGCTTCAGGCCGACGCTCAATTGCAGTTTGACCAAGGCGATGCCGGCGGCGGCCAGCTGGTCCAGGCTGGATTCGATGTCCTCGAACTCCACGGCGGCGTGGCAGCAGTCCAGGCAGACGCCAAGATGGCGCCGCAGCAAGGTTTCCGCATGGCCGGGCGGACAGTGGCATAAGTTGGCCAGGCGCGTCAGCGCGGACGCTGTCAGCAGATGCCGCTGGAAAAAAAGGATGGCGTCGCGCGTGGTTTCCAGCAGGCATTCCGGCTCAGGCTCCAGCGCCAGGCGGATGCAGCGGCCGCTTTCCATGTGCAGATGGTGCAGAGTG
This sequence comes from Chromobacterium subtsugae, assembly GCF_001676875.1. Classification (GTDB taxonomy): domain Bacteria; phylum Pseudomonadota; class Gammaproteobacteria; order Burkholderiales; family Chromobacteriaceae; genus Chromobacterium; species Chromobacterium subtsugae. Next base: position 326,774 of record NZ_JYKA01000003.1, read on the forward strand.
GCGGCATGCCGCAGCAGATGGTCCGCGATCAGCGGCAATTCTTGATCAGGCTGCCGCAAATGGGCGGCGTACGCGCCGGGCAGCGTGCTGATGCTGCCGTCGATGTCGGGGGGCAGCAGATGGCTGAGCAGCCGCGCCAGCCTGTCGCTGTACTCCAGCCGTTCCGGATGGCGCCAGTCGGGCAGATAGACCTGGCGCTTGGCGCCGGGGCCGTGGAAGCGGCCATAGGGGAAACCGTTCAGCGTGAACACGTACAGCTGGTGGCGCGCCAGGAACTGCAGGAATTCCGGCAGCAGGCCGGCTTGCGTTTCCAATTGCCGCGCGGCCAGCGCCGACAGCCGCAGCCCGACGCCGAACGGTTGCAGCGGAGAGACCTGGGCCTTGATCGCCGGCAGATGCTTGCCCAGCGCCGCGCGGGTTTCGTCCCAGCTTTCCGCGGGGTGGATGTTGGTGCAATAGCACAGGTGGCCCAGCTCGATGGCCGGCGAGGCTGTCGTGGCCAGCCTCATGCGCAGGCCTCGGGCATGCCGTGCCTGAGCCAGCTTATGCTGCTGGCCAGCAGCGATTTGTCCATCTGGTGGATCTCTATCCCGTGTCCCAGCCTTTGCAGCAGAGTGACGGTCAATTCGCCGCCCAGATGCTCGCGGAACTCGTCCAGGCCGGCCAGAACCTGAAGCTGCCCTTGGGCGTCGCGCTGTTCCAGCAGCGGCGTCCACAGCGTGAAGCCCAGTTTCTCCAGCAGCAGGCACAGCTGGGCGGCGGCTTGTTGCGGCAGCAACCCGCTCTGCGCCGCGTAGCAGGTGTCCAACGCCATGCCTATCGCCACCGCTTCGCCATGGCTGAGCTGGTAGTGGCTCATGGCTTCCAGCTTGTGCGCCGCCCAGTGGCCGAAGTCCAGTGGCCGGGCGTTGCCGAACTCGAACGGGTCGCCGGCGCCGGCGATGTGCTGCAGATGCAATTCGGCGCAGCGGCGTATCATCCACTGGCAGGCATCGTCATCGCCCCGGCGCAGCGCGTCGGCGTGTTCCCGTAGCCAGTTGAAGAAGGCGATGTCGCGGATGGCGGCCACCTTCACCGCTTCGGCCATGCCGGAAATGCGCGCGCGCATCGGCAGGGTGGCGATGAAGTCGTAATCGTTGATCACCGCGTAAGGCGGGGCGAAACAGCCGAGGAAATTCTTGCTGCCGAAGGCGTTGACGGCGGTTTTGACGCCGACGCCGGAGTCGTTTTGCGACAGCACGGTGGTGGGAACGCGGATGGTGCGGATGCCGCGATGGGCGGTGGCGGCGGCGAAGCCGGCCATGTCCAGCAGCGCGCCGCCGCCGACGATGACAACGTAGCTGTGGCGGTCGATGTGCTCGTCATGCAGCCACTGCTGCAGCGCCTCCAGCATGACCGGATGGTTCTTGACCGCCTCGCCGCCGGGCAGCACGCGCGGCGCGGCGGCCAACTGCAGGCAGTCGCGGTGATGGTCGGCGTAGCGCTGGAAATCCTGCGCGAGGCTGGGGTGATGCTGGGCCACACCCTGGTCGATGACCACCACGAAGCGGTGCCGGATGTGGGACGCCTCCCGGCAGATGGCGTCGCGCAGCGTCGGGTTGTCCGGCTGCAGCAGCTTGCGGGTGAACCACACCTGATACTCGTAGGAAACGCTGAAGCGTTGGCGGATCGAGTCGTGCGAAATGCCATTGGTTTTCGAGCCGTCGTCCAGTGCGGGCATAGGGCGCTTTCTTTCGGAAATGCAGGGTTGGCGGGGGCTCAGTTGTAACTCATGCCGTTTTGCACATCGCGGTAGACAAAACTCAGTCCGATCGGCGGCTTGGGCTGGCCCTTGTCGTAGCCAAGCAGCATTGAAGGGTTCATCAGGCTGGCCGACAGCACCTTGAGGTCGAACATCAGGCCGATGGCCGTGTCCATCTGGCCAGGCTCGCCGTTGAAGGCCTGGTGCAGGCTGTTGAGCAGGCTGCTGTAGCTGTAGGCGAAGCGTTCGATCAGCGTGCGCTCCTGGCTGTTTTCCGGGTAGTCCTCCGGTTTGGGCGTGGGCGGCATCGGCCACACGCCGTCCTGATTGAAAGGAATGGGCTTGCCGCCGAAGCAATAGCCTTTGCCGTCGGGACAGGGCGTGATTTCGCGGCCGTTGGCGATGGATTCGAATTTGTAGTAGTGGGCCAGGTCCTCCAGTTTTTCCGGAGCGTTCGGATTCTGATAGGGGCTGGCGCTGGTGCCTTCGCCCTGGGTGATGATCACGTCTATCGCCTTCTTGGCGCTGTCCACGTCGGTGATGGGGAACAGCACCTGGGGCGGGAAGTAGTTCAGCACTTGCTGCGGCAATTGGCCGAATTGCAACTGGCCGCTCAACTCGTCCAGCTTGTACTTGATGCTTTCGTAGTACTCGCCGATGGTGTGGAATTCCGGTTCCTGGCCTTTTGCGTAAAGTCCGATCATTTCATGTACCGGGATCGGGTCGGTCGGCTCTTCAATTCCCATGAAGGTCTTGCGCGTCAAGTCGAGGCTGAAGGCTTCGATGCCGACGATCAGGCCGTCGGCGATGCCCATCGGCAGCGGGCCTGGGTAATTCGGGATGAAGTCCGGCGTGTTGATGCGCGGATGGCCGCCAATGGCGATCAGGATATTGGCGGAGATGGTCATGTGCAGCATCTCTTGCATCACGATGCCGTGGATCAGTTTGCCGATTTCGCGGTTTTGGCCTGGTTTCAGCGACAGCATGGCGGTGAGATAGGGCGGGATGGTGCTGTGCTCCAGTTCGATCGCCTTTTGCAGGTAGAAATGCAATTGCGCCGGCGTGGTGGCGCTGAGCAGGCCCTGGATGAATTTTTTGTCGATCTGGAAGGCGGGTATGCGCTTGGTCATGGCAGATCCTCTACTTGGCCGTTTTCTGGCGGAAGGATGTGGAGGCGGTGGGCCGCGGCTGGCGGATCGCGCTTTCCCGCAACTCTATCTCGACGATTTCGGGTTCCGGCGGCGTGGTTTCCGCCTGCTTCGGCGCCATGGCGCTGAGCCAGGAGAGCAGCATCTCTCTGTTGGCGTCGGACAGGTCGCGCGACACCGGCATGTAGTTGGGGTCGGTCGGCGGCAGCGAGAAAGCCAGCAGCAGCGCGTGGCGATGGGCGCGCACCGATTCGTAGTTGCCCAGATCCACCAGGTGGCGGCTCATGATCGGATACAGGTTGCCGTATTGCTGCAGGATGGGTTGGATATCCCGTTCCCAGGTGGGGTGCTTGGGAATGGCCGTCTTGTTGAAGGCTAACAGGCTGACGAAATTCCAGTATTCGCAGTACGGCCCGCCCGGAACGGTGGCCATTTTCCCGGCGTAGCTGTCCGGCGGCGGCTGGAAGCCGTAGCTGAGCGCATACAGCTGGCCGTCGATATAGCCGCGCGGCGTTTCGCCCAGTGGCGGCGACGCGGAGATGGTCAGCGAGCCCTTGCCGTGGAAGTCGGTTTCCAGTTGCTCGGGCACCTGCAGATTGGCTTCGGGGAAGCCCACATGCGGGGTATCCACCGGCGGGGTCAGCGAATTGTTCGACATGCCGGTGCCGCCCATCGGGTTGCTGTTGGGATTGCCGGGCGGCAATTGCCAGACATGCAGCTTGGTGGCCAGCGGCTTGCCGAACTGGCTGGCATAGAAATCCACCTGCTGCGGCGTGTCGGGATTCAGCCGGAACACGTGGCCGTCGGCCCGCGCGTACTGGCCGTCGATGGCTTCGTAAGTCAGCACCGGGTATTTGCCGCTGCTTTGTTGGGGGCCCAGCAGCAGCAGCGGCGTTTGTCCCAGATAGGCGGCGATGTATTGCTTGTTTTCCAGTGTCGCCTGGTTGTCGCTCTCGCCGGCCGCGTAACAGAAACCCTGGATGCCCGCCGTGCGGGTGTACCAGCCTTCCTGCAGGTAGTCGACGGTGCCCAATGGGACAAACTCTGACGATTTCACGAGGGATGGGATGTGGTCGGTGTCGTCATCCAGTCGCGCCAGCGCCAGCGTCAGGGTGCCGATATTGTGCAACTGGCCGGTGGCGTCGGTGATCGGCAGGGCCAGGCCGAAATCCGCATAGAGGGTTTGCTGCTCGGGACGGTTGACGCATTGAAAACCGTACACGCCTCCCAGCGGCTGGGTCGGGAAGGGGGCGCCATTGGGCGTGGTGGGTTGCAAGGGGGTGGTCAGGTGGCGGCCCAGCACGAAGTGCTTGGGCTCGTCGCGGTGGTAGGGGCCGATGCTGCCGCTGACCAGGCCCATGGTGAAGCGTTGGCTGGTGTTGTCGCGGGTGTAGCCGTACAGGTTGAAGTTGATCGACAGGCAACCTTGTTCGCTGGCTTCCTTCAAGGCCAGCAGCACGGCGGAGTCGGCGCAGCCGCTCCAGTCGACGTCGTGCAGGATGGACTGGTAGTTGGCGGCCATCGGCTGCTCCCAACGGCTTTGTGCGTTGAGCTGGCGTTGCCAGAGGTTCATCAGGGGCACCGGCAGCAGGTCGCCGCAGAAGAGCGCGCGCTCGGTCGGGCTGGCCAGCCGCACTTGCACGCCCCATAGTTGCGAGACGTACTGCATCTGCGGGTCGAGGTCGACTATCTTGCCCGGCGGCTGCTGGTCGGCGTTCTCCACGCGCAGACCGATCACCGGATCCTCCTCCGGACAGGTGAGCAGCCGGTCGCCCAGCTGGGCGCCGGTGATCTTGCATTCTATGAAACGGAAAATGCCGGTGCCTTCCGGATTCCAGTAGCCTTCGGCGCCTTCCGGGCCGCCATCCGGGTAGTGCTGACGCTGATATTCGGGGCGGAAGGCTTCGTTGTCGTAGTAGCGGACGTCGTTGTTGACGGTGGAGGGGTCTGCCTGGAATACACCGGTGAAATTGATGCGCGGCGCGTCGAGATAGCTCATGTCGGCTCCTGGGAGGGCACTGCGGTTGGCTACGGCCTCTAGCCAGAATAGGAGCCGCAAATCATGACATGCAAATTTGCTAGGCTGTACTTTGGTGCAGGTTGAATTGGGATAGCCCATAGTGTAAGCGGTGGGTGGACTGTTTGATGTCATTGGTATTTTTGTTGCGGCGGGAACCAAGATCGGCGGATTAGCCCTAAGATGTCATCCCTTTGACTACCACGGTGCCGGGCGGGCAAGCCCGGCAGGTTTGCATACGAATGGCTTTTCTCGAATCCCTGAATCAATCCCTGTTCCTGCTGATCAACGCCACCCCCGAAACCTCCCCGCTGGCCATCAAGGCGGCCACCCTCGTCGCCAAGGACGTGATGCTGCTGCTGCCGGTGTTCCTGGCGGCCATCTGGCTGTGGGGCCGGCCCGCGCTGCGCGATACCGTGTTGAAATCCTGCCTGCTGACGCTGGTCGCCCTGCTGGGCAACTGGTTGATCGGCCTGGCCTGGCCGCATCCGCGCCCGTTCGCGATGCCGATCGGCAATACCTTCCTGCTGCACGACGCCACGCCGTCCTTTCCCAGCAATCACGGCACCATCTTCGCCGTGATGGCCTTATGCTGGTGTTTCAGCCCGGCGCGCGGCTGGGGCTGGCTGCTGAGCCTGGCCGGCATCGCCGTCGCCTGGGCGCGGGTATTTCTCGGCGTGCACTTCCCGCTCGACATGCTGGGCGCCCTGCTGGTGTCCATCTTCTGGTACGCTAGCCTGTCGCCGTTGTGGTCGCGCCGCGGGACGGCCCTGACCGAAACGCTGGAATCCTTGTACCGCCAGTTGTTGGCCAAACCGATCGCCGCCGGCCTGATCAGGCGCTAAGCGCGCCCGTCGCTTCCGGCGGCCAATGATGTCGCCGGGAGCTTTCGTGCCGCAATCTTCCTCTCTGCTGTCCGTCGCCGGCCGTGCGGCTATCCCGCGCGGCGTCTGGGTGCTGGGCTGCGTCAGCCTGCTGATGGACGTGTCGTCCGAGCTGGCCCATAGCCTGCTGCCGCTGTTTCTGGCCGGCACCCTGGGCGTGCCCGTGCTGGCCATCGGCCTGATCGAGGGCGTGGCCGAGGCCACCGCGCTGATCTGCAAGGTGTTCTCCGGCGCGCTCAGCGACTGGCTGGGCAAACGCAAGCCGCTGGTCTTGCTGGGCTACGGCCTGGCGGCTTTCTCCAAGCCGCTTTTCCCTCTTGCCGACTCCGCCTCCACCGTGCTGTTCGCGCGCTTTGTCGACCGCGTCGGCAAGGGCGTGCGCGGCGCGCCGCGCGACGCGCTGATCGCCGACATCACGCCGCCGGCCATCCGCGGCGCGGCCTTCGGCCTGCGCCAGAGCATGGACACCGTCGGCGCGGTGCTGGGCCCGCTGCTGGCGATCGCGCTGATGTTTGTTTACCGCGACGACATCCGCAGCGCGCTGTGGTGGTCGTTGCCGCCGGCTTTGCTGGCGGTGGCCGCCATTTGGCTGTGGGTGCGGGAGCCGGCGGAACATGGCGAGAAAAGAGAGCGCGCGCCCATGCTCAACCGGGCGGCGCTGTCGCGATTTTCCGCAGGTTTCTGGGGCATAACCGCGCTGGGCGCGGTGTTCACGCTGGCGCGCTTCAGCGAGGCCTTCCTGGTGCTGCGCGGCGCCCAGTTGGGCTTGCCGCTGGCTTGGGCGCCGCTGGTGATGGTGGCGATGTCGGCCAGCTACGCGCTCAGCGCTTACCCCTTGGGCTGGCTGTCGGACCGCGTCAGCCGCGCGCGGCTGCTGCAGTTGTCGCTGCTGTTGCTGATCGCGGCGGACCTGGCTTTGGGCGCGGCCTCGGGTCCGGCGCTGTTGCTGGCCGGCGCGCTGTTGTGGGGCCTGCATCTGGGCTGCAGCCAGGGTTTGCTGTCGGCGCTGGTGGCGCAGACCGCGCCGGCGGGCCTGGCCGGATCGGCATTCGGCCTGTTCAATCTGGTCTGCGGCCTGGCGACCTTGCTGGCCAGCGTGGTGGCCGGCGCCTTGTGGCAAGAATGGGGTGCGGCGGCGACTTTCCATGGCGGCGCGGTATTCGCGGCGGCGGCGTGGCTGCTTGGCCTGGTTTTGCGTCCGCTGCGACAGTTCTGACAGATGGTGTCTTGACTGTGCGCAGATTGCCTGTTTTTTAAGCACACAGGCTGGCGAGTTGGTGGTAAAGTAAATGTAAAGTTATTTGCTTATATCAATTTGTTATGTGTCGGCGGAGTGAGCATGTCTGAACGTGAAGTTAGGTTGTGGCCGGAGTTCGTCAAGGCCCTGAAACAGGAAGTGGTGCCGGCCCTGGGCTGTACCGAGCCGATTTCGCTGGCGCTGGCCGCCGCGCTGGCGACGCGCGAGCTGGGCAAGCCGCCGGAGCGCATCGACGCCTGGGTATCGGCCAACCTGATGAAGAACGGCATGGGCGTGACTGTGCCCGGCACCGGCACCGTCGGCCTGCCTATCGCCGCCGCGGTCGGCGCGCTGGGCGGCGACCCGGACGGCAAGCTGGAAGTGTTGAAGAGCCTGACCGTCGAGCAGGTGGCCGCCGGCAAGCAGATGCTGGCCGACGGCAAAGTGAAGCTGGGCGTGGCGGCGGTGCCCAACATCCTGTACGCCGAAGCCTGTGTCTGGCACGGCGACGAGTGCGCCCGCGTCGCCATCGCCGACGCCCACACCAATGTGATCAGGATCGAGCGCAACGGCGAGGTGAAGCTGAAGCGCGAAGCCGCCGACGCCAAGCCGGTGGAAAGCTACGAGCTGGGCGACGCCACCGCGCGCGACGTCTATGAGTTCGCGCTACGCGCGCCGCTGGACAGCATCGCCTTCATCCACGACGCGGCGGTGCTGAACAGCGCGCTGGCCGACGAAGGCATGAGCGGCAAGTACGGCCTGCACATCGGCGCCACGCTGCAGCGGCAGATCGAGGCCGGGCTGCTGTCGGAAGGCCTGCTGTCCAACATCCTCACCCGCACCACCGCCGCGTCCGACGCGCGGATGGGCGGCGCCACGCTGCCGGCGATGAGCAATTCCGGCTCCGGCAACCAGGGCATCGCCGCGACGATGCCGGTGGTGGTGGTGGCCGAGCATGTCAAGGCAGACCAAGAAACGCTGATCCGCGCGCTGGCGCTGTCGCACCTGATCGCCGTTTACATCCACACCCGCTTGCCCAAGCTGTCGGCGTTGTGCGCGGTCACCACCGCGTCTATGGGCGCGGCGGCCGGCATGGCCCTGCTGCTGAACGGCGGTTATCCGGCGGTCAGCATGGCGATTTCCAGCATGATCGGCGACCTGGCCGGCATGATCTGCGACGGCGCGTCCAACAGCTGCGCGATGAAGGTCTCCACCTCGGCCGGTTCCGGCTTCAAGGCTGTGCTGATGGCGCTGGACGGCACCCGCGTCACCGGCAACGAGGGCATCGTCGCCCATGATGTCGACGTATCCATCGCCAACCTGGGCAAGCTGGCTACCCAGGGCATGGCGCAGACTGACACCCAGATCCTGCAGATCATGATGGACAAGCGCTGAGCGCGGTTCACCACGATGCGACAAGCCCGGCAGCGCCGGGCTTTTTTCTTGCCGCGCGGCGGGTTTCAACGGGAAGCCAGGTATTGCGCCGGCGGCGCGCCCAGCGCGCGGCGGAACATGGCGATGAAGTTGCTGGGCGAGGCGTAGCCCAGCGCGTCCGACACCTGGGCGACGGTTTTGCCCGACGCCAGCTGCTCCATCGCCTATACCAGTTGCGCTTGTTGCCGCCAGCGCGAAAAGCTCATGCCGGTGTCGGCTTGGATCAGCCGGCGCAAGCTGCGGCCGGACAGCGCGCCGAGGCTGGCCCATTCATCGGTGGAACGGTCGGCGGCGGGGGCGGCCAGGATGGCGGCGGCGATGCGGCGCAGCCGCGGGTCGGCCGGCATCGGCAGGTGCAGTTCCTGCCGCGGCGCCTGGCGGATTTCGTCGACGATGACGTCGATGATGCGCTGCTGCTCCGGCGATGGCGGAGCGGCAGGATGCCAGCAGGCGGCCAGCCGCACCAGCGCCTGCAGCAACGGCAGGACGGCCAGACATATCCGGCGGCGCTGGCGGTGGCGGCGGACGGCCTGCATTCGGCCTTGCGCCGGCAATGGCTGCCGCTGGCGGAACCGCCGGCGACCGGCGCGCTGAATCTGTACGGCAAAGCGCGGATGGCTTGCGCCGATGATTTCGACGCCGATCTGCTGCGCGGGCCGACCATCGTTTTCGCCGACGGCTGCACGCTGGTGGTCGAGCCGATGCGCTTTCGCGCGCCAATGCCGGCGTGCCGGCCGAGTCCGGTCGACGATTATATCTACTGGGCGCTGTTCGGGCGGGAAGCCAGCCTAGGCGGCCGTCTGCCGCCGGACGAGGGCGCGGCGGCGTTGCGGGAGCGTGTCAGAGCGGCGGCGCGCGGCTGGCATCCCAGCTTGCGCGCCTTGCTGGAGCGCACCGACGCGACAGCCATCATCGGGCGGGAAGTGCGGATGGCAGAGCGCGTGCCGGCTTGGCCGTCCGGCCGGCTGACGGTGCTGGGCGACGCCATCCACGCGATGAGTCCGGCCGGCGGCGTCGGCGCCAACACCGCGCTGGCCGACGCCGCCATGCTGGCGCAATGCCTGGCCGAAGGCGATATCGGGCGGGCGGTAGTCCGCTACGAAGCCGACATGCGCCAGCGCGCCGAGCGAGCGCTGGCGCTGACGCGGGCCGGCGCCGAACGGCTGCTGCGGCGCGCCTGAGCCGCGGGTTGGCTTATTCCTGCACCGCCGGGCTCAGCGCCTGGCGCACGCTCTTCTCGCCCAGCGCCGGCGCGCACAGTTCGATGAAGCGGTAGGCGTAGCTGCGCAGGTAATGGCCGCGGCGGATGGCGATGCGGCTGGTCTGCTGGCCGAACAGCGGCTCGCCGTCCACCACCTTGACGCCGTGGTCGCGCTGCGGGTCCACCGCCATCGAGGCGACGATGCCGACGCCCAGCTCCAGTTCGACATAGGTCTTGATCACGTCGGCGTCCAGCGCCGCCATCACGATGTCGGGCGCGAGGCCGGCTTCGGCGAAGGCATTGTCGATGCGGGCGCGGCCGGTGAAACCGTGGTGGTAGGTGACGATAGGGTATTCGGCCAGCGTCTCCAGCGTCAGCGCCTGCCGGTGCAGCGGGTGCTCGGGCGGCGCGATCACGCAGTGGTTCCAGCTGTAGTAGGGGAAGGACACCAGTTCCGGCACCTCGGTCACCGCCTCGGTGGCGATGCCGATGTCCGCTTCGCCGGCCAGCAGCAGCCGCACCAGCTCGTCCGGGCTGGCCTGGTGCAGCACCAGGTGCACGCGCGGGAAGGCGCGCTTGAAGGCGGTCACCACCTGCGGCAGCGCGTAGCGCGCCTGGGTGTGGGTGGTGGCGATGGTCAGCTGGCCTTCGTCGCGCAGGCTGAACTGCTCGGCCAGCCGCTTGATGTTGCCGGCGTCCAGCAGCATGCGCTCGACGATGGTCAGCAGTTCCTTGCCGGGGTCGGTCAGGCCGAGGAAGCGCTTGCCCTTGCGGATGAACAGCTCCACGCCCAGTTCGTCCTCCAGGTCCTTGATGTGCTTGCTGACGCCGGACTGCGAAGTGAACAGCGCGTTGGCTACCTCGGTCAGGTTGAAGCCCTGGCGCACGGTTTCGCGGATGATGCGCAGTTGCTGGAAGTTCATGCTTCACCTGCCTGTGTCGGGGTGGCGAAAACCCTGGCGCCGCGCGCCTGCAGCCGCACCGGCTGCCCGACGGCGATTTCCGCCAGCAGCGGGTCGTCGGCCGGCAGCTCGGCGTCGAACTGCTGGCCGGTCAGCTCGCCGCGGCCCTCCAGCTCGATCCGCGACAGCGCACCCAGCGTCAGGATGCGTTGCACCTCGGCCGGCAAGCCGGCGCCGTCCGCGCCGGGCAGGATGGCCAATTCGTGCGGGCGCACGAAAGCCTGGACCGCCTGTCCGGGCGCCAGCTGGTGCTCGGCCTCCAGCAGCGATGCGCCCACCGCGATGCCGCCGGCTTGGCTGCGGCCGGCGAAGCGGTTGGCGCTGCCGAGAAAGCCATAGACGAAGGCGCTGGCCGGCGCGCGGTACACCTCGTCCGGCGCGCCGATCTGCTCCACCTTGCCGTGGTTCATCAATACCACCCGGTCAGCCACTTCCAGCGCCTCTTCCTGATCGTGGGTGACGAAGATGGAGGTGATGTGCAATTCATCGTGCAGCTTGCGCAGCCAGCGGCGCAGCTCCTTGCGCACCTTGGCGTCCAGCGCGCCGAACGGCTCGTCCAGCAGCAGCACGCGCGGCTCCACCGCCAGCGCGCGGGCCAGGGCGATGCGCTGGCGCTGGCCGCCGGACAGCTGGGCGGGGAAACGGTCGGCCAGCCAATCCAGCTGCACCAGCTCCAGCAGCTCATGCACCTTGCGGGCGATGTCGGCTTCGGACGGGCGCTCGCGCCGCGGCTTCATCCTCAGGCCGAAGGCGACGTTGTCGAACACGCTCATGTGGCGGAACAGCGCGTAGTGCTGGAACACGAAGCCCACCTGGCGTTCGCGCACATGGGTGGCGGAGGCGTCGGCGCCGTCCAGCAACACCTGGCCGGCGTCGGCCTGCTCCAGGCCGGCGATGATGCGCAGCAGCGTGGTTTTGCCGCAGCCGGACGGGCCCAGCAGCGCCACCAGCTCGCCGCCGGGGAAGTGCAGGCTGACATCGTCCAGCGCGGTGAAGGCGCCGAAGGCCTTGCGGATATGGTTTACCTGTATGCTCATCTCAGTTTTCCTTGACGCTGCGCCATTCCACCCAGCTTTTCAGCGCCAGCGTGATCAGGGCCAGCATGGCCAGCAAGGACGCCACGGCGAAGGCGGCGGCGAAGTTGTATTCGTTGTACAGAATTTCCACGTGCAGCGGCAGGGTGTTGGTTTCGCCGCGGATGTGGCCGGACACCACCGACACCGCGCCGAACTCGCCCATCGCGCGGGCATTGCTCAGAATGATGCCGTATAGCAGCGCCCAGCGCACATTCGGCAGGGTGACATGCCACAGCACCTGCCAGCCGCGCGCACCCAGCACCACCGCGGCTTCCTCTTCCTCGCGGCCTTGCGCTTCCAGCAGCGGGATCAGTTCGCGGGCGACGAAGGGCACGGTGACGAACAGCGTGGCCAGCACGATGCCGGGCACCGAGAAGATCACCTTCAGCCCGTATTCGGCCAGCCAGCTTCCCAGCCAGCCGTGGTTGCCGAACACCAGGACGAAAACCAGGCCGGCCACCACCGGCGACACCGAGAACGGCAGGTCGATCAGCGTGATCAGCCATTGTTTGCCGCGGAAGTCGAAGCGGGTGACCGCCCAGGCCGCGGCCACGCCGAACACCAGGTTGAGCGGCACCGCTATCAATGCCGCCAGCAGGGTGAGGCGCACCGCCGACAGGGCGTCGGGCTCGGCCAGCGCGGTCAGGTAGGTGCTCCAGCCTTTGGACAGCGCCTCGGCGAACACCACGAACAACGGCAGCAGCAGGAAGACGGCGAAGAAGCCCAGCGCCAGCGTCAGGATCACGTATTTGACGGCGCGCGATTCGCGGGTGGCGGCGCGGGACTCCAACTGCGCGGCCTTGTCGGACGCCGCGCGCGGATGCGGGATGGCGGCGCTCATCGGCTGCCTCCCGCGCGGCCATGGCGGCGCGCGCTCCAGAACTGCAGGCCGTTGATCGCCAGCAGCAGCAGGAAGGACGCCGCCAGCATCACCGAGGCGATGGCGGTGGCGCCGGCGTAGTCGAACTGCTCCAGCTTGCTGATGATCATCAGTGGCGTGATTTCCGACACCATGGGGATGTTGCCGGCGATGAAGATCACCGAGCCGTATTCGCCGACCGCGCGGGCGAAGGCCAGCGCGAAGCCGGTGAGCAGCGCCGGCTGCAGCGCCGGCAGGATCACGTGGCGGAACACTTGCCAGCGGCGCGCGCCCAGGCAGGCGGCGGCTTCTTCCAGTTCGGTCTCCAGGTCTTCCAGCACCGGCTGCACGGTGCGCACCACGAAGGGCAGGCCGATGAAGACCAGCGCCACCAGCACGCCCAGCGGGCCGAAGGCCACCTTGACGCCCAGCGGCTCCAGGTATTGCCCCAGCCAGCCGTTGCCGGCGTACAGCGCGGTCAGCGCGATGCCGGCCACTGCGGTGGGCAGCGCGAACGGCAAGTCCACCAGCGCGTCGACCAGCCGCTTGCCGGGAAAGCGGTAGCGCGCCAGCGACCAGGCCAGCAGCAGGCCGAACACGCTGTTGACGGCGGCGGCCAGCAAGGCCATGCCGAAGCTCAGCCGGTAGGACGCCAGCACCCGGGGGGCGGTGGCCGCCTGCCAGAAGCTGTCCCAGGGCTGGCTGCCGGCGCGCAGGATGACGGCGGAAAGCGGAATCAGCACCAGCAGCGACAGGTAGCTCAACGTGAAGCCCAGCGACAGGCCGAAGCCGGGCAAAACGCGCGGCGGCCGGGCGGCGGGAAGAAGGGCGGGACTGGCTGGCATGGCGGATTCCGGTTCATATAACCGGATGAACGATATCTTCGCCAGTCTTATTCTGAAAATAAGTATTTATTCAATGCTTATTCAATATTATGCAAAGAGGAGCGGCGGCCAAACAAAACCGCCCGGCGCGGGCGGCGGGCGGTTGCGGAAGAGCGCGCGGTTTCAGCGGGCGATGATCTGGTCGAACACGCCGCCGTCGGCGAAGTGGACCTTCTGCGCCTTCTGCCAGCCGCCGAAGGTCTGGTCTATGGTGAACAGCTTCACCTTGCTGAACTGGCCGGCGTACTTGGCCGCCACCTGCGGGTCGCGGGGGCGGTAGTAGTGTTTGGCGGCCAGGTTCTGGCCTTCCGGGCTGTACAGGTATTTCAGGTAGGCTTCCGCCGCCTTGCGGGTGCCGCGCTTGTCCACCACCTTGTCCACCACGCTGACCGGCGGCTCGGCCAGGATGGAGAGGGATGGGGTGACGATGTCGAATTTGTCCGGGCCAAGCTCGCGGGTGGCGAGATAGGCCTCGTTTTCCCACGACAGCAGCACGTCGCCGATGCCGCGCTGGGTGAAGGTGATCAGCGAGCCGCGCGCGCCGGAGTCCAGCACCTTGACGTTGCCGTACAGTTTCTTGACGAAGTCCTTGGCCTTGGCGTCGTTGCCGCCCGGTTGCTTCAGCGCGTAGCCCCAGGCCGCCAGGTAGTTCCAGCGCGCGCCGCCGCCGGTTTTCGGGTTCGGCGTCACCACTTCCACGCCGGGCTTCACCAAGTCGTTCCAGTCCTTGATGCGCTTGGGATTGCCCTTGCGCACCAGGAACACGATGGTGGACGAATACGGCGACGCGTTGTTGGGCAGCCGCTGCTGCCAGTTGGGGGCGATGGACTTGGCCTGGCTGGAGATTTCGTCGATGTCGTAGGCCAGCGCCAGCGTCACCACGTCCGCGTCCAGCCCGTCTATCACCGAGCGCGCCTGCTTGCCGGAGCCGCCGTGCGACTGCTTGATGGTGACGGTTTCGCCGGTCTTGGCCTTCCAGTACTTGGCGAACGAGGCGTTGAATTCCTGGTACAGCTCGCGCGTCGGATCGTAGGAGACGTTGAGCAGGGTGACGTCGGCAAAAGCGGAGGCGCTGCCGGCGAACAGCAGGGCAAGGGCGAGTTGGTGCAAGGGGCGCAGGCGCATGGCGGTTCCTGTATGGACTTTTTGAATGATCGCCACACTGTGGGGCCGGGCCGGGCGGGCGGGAACCAAGAAAATCTGCAATGGATATGAGAATTCCAGAAAAGGCGGGCATTTCTGTAAAGCTGATAGCCTTATCAGGAAACAATATATTCCAGCGTCAAGTCCGGGCCTATATTAGCGCCAGTCCAACTCATCCGGGTCCGGCCATGAAACGATTCAAGCCCGCCAAGCAGCTTCCCCCAGGTTTTTCCCCCGCCGTCCTCGCTGCCTGCCAGCAGTTCTTGCAGCAGGAGGGGGTGGAGGCCAGGCTGCAGTGGAACGAGCAGGAAGTGTTCGCCAGCTTCGACGGCTGGTGGTTGAGCAGCAGTTTCTTTCCTCAGGCGCGCCTGCGCGACGATCGCTGTCAATTGCTGCAATATGCCGCCAGGCTGCGTATTTTCGGCCAGTTTGGCCAGGCTTTGCCGGCCAATTGGCTGTTTGCGATGAATTACGCGGAAAGCAAGGCGGTGGCCTTGCTCAAGCTGATCCGCACCCTGCACCTGGTCAACCATCTGGGCCGCAACGGCCGCCACCTGCCGCTGCGCATAGACGTGGACCCGCGCATCTGCCACGCCTACAGCGACCGCATCGTCGATTTCACCGCGCGCCTGCTGGAGGTGCTGGAGTTTCCCGCCCGCCAGGCGCCGCTGCTGCTGTTTCTCAATGACAAGACCAGCGAGTTGGGCTTGTCCTTGCTGCGGCGCTACCGCCAGCTGGGCCATCGGGTGGGCCTGGGCGATTTCGGCGAATGCGGCGAGGACCTGCTGCGGTTGTGGCGGCTGGAGCCGGATTTCCTGTCGCTGGCGCCGCGCTTCATGAGCCGGGCCATCATGTATCCGCAAGTGCGCGACCGCCTGCTGCAACTAGTGCCGCAGCTGGTGGAGCAGGGCTACGCGCTGGCGGTGGAGGACATCGTCTGTCAGAACATGCTGGGCCTGGCGCAGCAGATGGGCGCCGAGCATCTGTCCGGCCCGCTGCTGTCGGAACGGCTGCGGCGGCAGAAAGCCGCGCAGCTGATGGATTTGAATGTCATTAACGCTTAGACTGTCGCGATTCCAAACCAATTTCACGGCGCCCTGGCTGGGCGGCGTGAACCTAGGGGGCAATCGTGGGGAAGTCATTGGCAGGTTTTTTTGCCGCGGCGTGCTTGTCCGGCTGCGTGATCGGCAACACCGACGGCTACCGCGACGCGGCGCAATTGCAAAAAACGGCAGATCAGGCGTTGAAGACGTGCGGCGCGGGCAAGGTCAAGTCGGTCAGCGCTGGCAGCTTCGCCTGCGTGGCCGCTGGCGAGCAGAACTAGCATGGCGGGCGCGACTGACAGCCGCGTGGCGGTGCGTTTGTTGAACGCCGCCGATGCCGAAGCCTACCGCGCGGTGCGCATCGCGGCGGCCACTCACGATCCGGCGGCCATCCATGCCGACGCGGCTGAAATCGCCGCTTTGTCCGATAGCGAGATCGCCGGCCAGATCACGGCTGGCGACACGCAGCGGGCGGTGGGCGCTTTCATCGGCGGCGAGCTGGCCGGCGTCGCCGCCCTGCGGCGCGACGGCCGCGCCAAGATCCGCCACCGCGCCACGGTGCAGGGCGTGTTCACCCTGCCGGCGCATCGCGGCCAGGGCGTCGCGCGCGCGTTGCTGCAGGCGTTGCTGGACGAGGCGGCGACGCTGCCGGGGCTGCTGTCGCTGGAGCTGGCGGTGCATGCGGAAAACGCGCCGGCCAAGGCCTTGTACCAGGCGTTCGGCTTCCGCCGCGTGGGCCTGATTCCCGGCGCGGTCATGCTCGATGGCCGCTGTCTGGACGAAGTGCTGATGCAGCGTCCGCTGGTTTTCTCATCGTCCGCCGCCGCGCCGGCTTCCATTCCGAACCGCGATGATTACGCCTTGATCGAGGCCGCGCCGGATGTCGACACCTATCGCCGCCTGCGCGCCGAGTCCGGCCTCAGCCCCAAGACCGAGGAAGCCGCCCGGCTCGGCCTGGCCGGCACCGCGTATGCGGTGCAAGTGCGGTGTGGCGAGGAGGTGGTTGGCATGGGCCGGCTGATAGGCGACGGCGGCAGCTTCTACCAAGTGGTGGACATCGCGGTGCTGCCGGCGCATCAGGGGCGGGGGCTGGGCAAGCGCATCATGGCGGCCATCCGCGGCCACATCGACCGCGAATTGCCGGTCAGCGCCTACATCAGCCTGATCGCCGACGGCGACGCCAAGCATTTGTATGCGCAGTTCGGGTTTGAGCCGACCGCGCCGCGTTCGGAAGGCATGGCGCTGTTCAAGCGCTGACCCCGCCGCCTGCGGGCGGCATTGTTCTTTGGGAAAGGCCGATTCGATGACGCAATCGAAGTGACGCCGGCGATGTTCGACGCGATGGAGGCGCAGTTCGAGCCGGCCACCGCAGACGAGTTGAACCAGGCTGCGGCGGTCGCCACCTCTTAGTCGGCAGACCGCATGCCCTGGTAGCCCAGGCGCGCCGCCGCTCGGATCCAGCCTTGCAGCGCCGCGTCGACGCCGGGCGCGGCCAGTCCCAGCACTCTTTGCCGCAGCGGCTCGGCAATGGCCATCGCCAGCAGCAGCTCGGCGCAGCTCGCCGGATGATCCACGCGCAGCTGGCCGCGGCGCTGGCGTTCGGCCAGCCAGTCGGCCAGCAGCGCCGCGCTGCGGCGGATGCCGTGTTGAGCGTACGATTCCAGCGCCTGCTCGCGGCCGGGGAAGTCGTTGCTCAGCAGTTTGAACATGCCTACCGCCTCCGCCGACAGCACCCGTTCGGCGATGGCCAGCAGCAGCGCTTCCAGCGCATGCGGCAAATCCTTTCCCTCGTCCTCCGGCGTTTCCACCGCGCGGGCCAGTCCGGCAGTCCAGTCGTCGACGATGGCCGCCAGCAGTTGTTCCCGATTGTCGGCGAAACGGTACACCGTCTTTTTGGCCACCCCGGCGCGTTTGGCCACCGCCTCTATGCTCAATGCCGGATAGCCATCGTTCAGCAGCAGCGCGGTCGCGGCCTGCAATACCTGATGGCGCAGCGTCTCTGCGGACAAGGCGGGGCGGCCGCGCGGACGGGCGGGGGCGCGGGGGGGGGAATCAAGCGGACTTGACATGGGTTCTCATGTTGTTTGAATATGGAAACGTTAACCGTTTCTTAATTGATCGCGCATTCGCGCGGCCAGAACGGTCAAACAGCGAGGAGTGTACTGTGAACGCCCAGAATCGGATATCCAGTCATGACGAACTACTGTCATCGCGGCCGCTGCCTTTGGAAACCGGCATCCGCCGGCTGGACGACGGCCGGCTGCTGGTGGCGGTGAGAACCGAGCTGCCGGGCTGCGCCGGCAGGATGCTGGAGTGGTGGTTCAAGTTTTTCGAGACCACCCAGCATATTCGCTGGTGGCATCCGCACGACCATCTCCGGATGCATGGCTGGGACGGGCGCTGGAAACGAGGCGAGTCCTACATCGGCGCCTGCGTGCGCGCGGAAGAGTCGCTGGGCGACTTTCCGCCGGTCACGGCGACGCTGAAGTTTCACGAGTCGGAAGATTTTTTCTCGCCCGACGCGCTGGCGCAGGCCAGGCGCGAGCAGAGGGTGTCCGGAGTGGTGTGCGCCCGCATCGCCTTCGGCGACGAGCCCCGTTTGGCGGCCGATGGCGACCCGCTGGACGGCGAGATGATCCACCTGGCGCGCGACAAGCCGCAGGGCGCGGTGCTGCGCAGCCGCTTCGTGCTGGGCGGAGAAGCGCCGGTGCCGGACGAGTTGGGCCTGGGGCTGATGCAGCATTGCTACAACGAGTTCAGCAGCCTGGCGCGTTTCCTGCCTTCGCTGTACTACGGCGAGCACGCCAACGGCGAGAAGGGGCCGCTGGCGTGGTGAAGAGGCGTTCTGCCTTGCCGCTGCGGCTCGCTAATCCAAGTGCGATATGGGCGTGGCTGGTTTTTTCTATTCTTGTGGCCATCCGGCATGCCACGGCGTAACCGTGTTTAGGGTGACGGGTGTTGCTCAGATGCCGGCAAGTGGTTTTTTTTTGGATGGTTTGCTCTGGCGGCAGAACATAGAATATCCCCAGGCGATTTTATAGCCGGTTTTTGAATAAAGAGAAGAAACCGAATGGCCGTCGCATGCAGGAATGCCGATGGCCATTTTTATTTGGATAGGCGTGAAATGGAATCGAAAAAATTAGTGTGCGGCGTGATGGCGCTGGTTATCGCGGCGTCCTCGATGAGCGGCTGCTCAAGCGCGAAGAAACCGCGCAAAAATAAATACCTTGCGCAAGCCAGCAGCGCGGCTGCAATCAAGAATATCGACATCTACTACCATAAAGCGGATTACGGCGTAATGGACCTGGGCGGTTCGAGTGGATTGCAAGTGGGAGGTTTGTTCGGCGTAGTAGGCTTGCTGGCGTCTTTGGGAGCCGAGGCAGCCAGCAGGGCGACGGCGAAGGACAGAACCGTCGCGCGCAGCGAGGAGTTTTCCAAACTGATGAACAGTTTGGATGGCGATAACGATATCGATTTGGCGCAGGCGAAAAAACTGGCGGACATGCTCACAGCCTCCGGGCGCACCGTGAGGCTGGTGGAGATCAAGCGGCCGCAGGCCGAAAGATTGTTGCTCGACCAAACGCCGAATCTGCCGGATAGCGATGAGAACGCCGTGTTGGTGTTGCGGACGACTTTGGGCTATGGAGCGGAGTCCGCCACCGCCTCATACAAGTCGATAGTGGTGACCGAGTATGTGTTGCAGAAGATAAACGGCGAAGTGGTGCATCGTGGGAAGCAAACGATTCACGACGATGGCCAGACTTATATGACGTTTTCGGGTTTGAAGGAGGCCTACGTGGAAACCCATCAGGCGCTGGGAAAAGATGCGCAGGCGATCGCCGACAGAATCTTTGCCGCGGTGGTGAAGTAAAGCGTGAAGAAGCCGGCCCGCGGCCGGCTTCCATCCCTGGGTTCTAGCATTGGCTCACGATGATGGCGGGGCGCCGAGGCGGGCTAGGCATGGCCGCCATGCCGGATTTGCGCATGCCTCAGCCATGTGAGGGATCAGAATACTCTTAGGCCGCCGTTCCACACCTTTCGCACCAGCGGCACGTCGCCGCGCACGGTCATCGCCACCAGGTCGGCGCGCTGGCCGACGGCGATGTCGCCGCGATCGTTCAAACCTACCGAGCGCGCCGGGTTGAGGCTGACGGTGGCGACGGCGCGCGGCAGGCCCCAGCCTGCTTGCGAGTGCAGCAGCCAGGCGCCGTGCAGCAGGCTGGTCGGCACGTAGTCGGACGACAGGATATCCAGCAGGCCGGCCCGCGCCAGCTCCAACGCCGCCACATTGCCGGAGTGGGAGCCGCCGCGCACCACATTGGGCGCGCCCATCACCGTTTGCAGTCCATGCGCGCGGGCGGCTTGGGCCGCTTCCAATGTGGTGGGAAATTCCGAGATCGCCACGCCGTCGCGCAGCGCTTCGTCTATGTGGGCGGCGTCGGTGTCGTCATGGCTGGCCAGCGCGATGCCGCGCGCCTTTGCCATTTCCACCACCGCCTGCTTGTGGCGGCTGGCGAACTCGGCCTGCTTGGCCTTGCGCTCTTCCACGGCGGCGAGGAAGGTGTCCTCGTTCCAGCCTACTTTTTTCTTGCCGTAGTACTTCTTGTATTGTTCCAGGTCGCGGTACTGGCGCTGGCCCGGCGTGTGGTCCATCACCGACACCAGCTTCACCGCCGGATGGGCGATCAGCGGTTCCAGTTCGGCCAGCAGGCCCGGATAGGCCAGCTCGCAGCGCAAGTGGAAGAAGTGCTCGGCCCGCAGCGCGCCTTCGTCCATGCCCTGGTTGATGGCGGCGAAGGCGCTGTGCAGCGTGTCCAGCCGCACGCTGTCGCCTTCCAGATCGCCCACCGACAGCGCGTCCAGCACCGTGGTGATGCCGGCGGCCACGCATTGGGCGTCGTGGGTGATGACGGCTGGCAGGGTAGGCCACAGCACGCCGTTGCGCGGCATCAGGTGTTTTTCCAGATTGTCGGTGTGGATCTCCACCAAGCCAGGCAGCAGCAGCGCGCCGGCCAGGTCTTCGCCTTCGGGCAGCGGTTGTTCGTGGATGGCGGCGATCAAACCGTTCTCGATCTCCAGCGCTCCGTTTTCGATCACGCGGTCGGCCAGCACGATGCGGGCGTGGTTCAGTACTTGTTTCATGCTGCGGTTTCCGTTTGTTGCGCCAGCGGTACCTGGAACACGCGGCTGGCGATGGCGTCGCGGGTGGGGGCGTCGTGGAAGATGCCGACCAAGGCCGCGCCGCGGGCCAGCGCCTCGCGCATCAATTGTACGACCACGTCGCGGTTGGCGGCGTCGAGGGATGCCGTCGGCTCGTCCAGCAGCAGTATCGGCCGCGGCGCGATCATGCCGCGCGCGATGTTGACGCGCTGCTGCTCGCCGCCGGAGAAGGTGGCTGGCGGCAGGCTCCACAAGCGCTCTGCGATGTTCAGCCGCGCCAGCCATTCGCCGGCCGCCAGCCGCGCCTCGGCGTCGGCGGCGCCCCATTCGCGCAGCGGCTCGGCGACGATGTCCAGCGCCGATACCCGCGGGATCACCCGCAAAAACTGGCTGACATAGCCCAAGGTGTGGTGGCGCACGGCGGCGATCTCATGTGGCAGCGCGCGGGCCATGTCGACCCATGCGCCCTGGTGGAACACGCCGATGCGGCCGCCATCGACCAGATAGTTGGCGTACAGCGCCTTCAAGAGCGTGCTTTTGCCGGCGCCGGACGGGCCGGCAAGCGCCACGCATTCGCCGGCGGCCGCTTGCAGCGAAACGTCGGTCAGCACCGGCAGCCGCAGCCCGCCTTGCTGGTGCAGCGTGAAGGTCTTGCTCAGGTTTTGCGCGTCTATCAATAGATTCATGATTTCAGGCCTGCAGGATGGAAGACACCAGCAACTGGCTGTACGGGTGCTGCGGGTCGTCGAGTATCTGGTCGGTCAGGCCGGCTTCCACCACGCGCCCCTTTTGCATCACCAGCGTGCGCTGGGCCAAGAGGCGCGCCACGCCCAGATCGTGCGTCACCATGATCACGGCGATGCCGGCATCGCGCACCAGGCGGCGGGTCAGGTCGAGGAAGCGCGCCTGCACCGACACGTCCAGGCCGCCGGTGGGCTCGTCCATGAACACCAGCCGCGGCTGGGTCACCAGATTGCGGGCGATCTGCAGCCGCTGCTGCATGCCGCCGGAGAAGGCCGACGGCTTGTCATCCAGCCGCGCGCGGTCTATCTCCACTTTTTCCAGCCAGTCGCCGGCGGTTTGCCGCAGCCGGCCGTAGTGGCGCTGGCCCAGCGCCATCAGCCGCTCGCTGACATTGGCGCCGGCGGAGACGCCCATGCGCAGGCCGTCGCGGGCGTGCTGGGTGACGAAGCCCCATTCGCTGCGCGCCAGGCGGCGGCGCTCGGCCTCGGGCAGGCAGACCAGTTCGTGTTGGGCGCCGTCGCGGTCGGCGAAGCGCACGCTGCCGGCGTCGGCGGCCAGGCGGCCGGCCAACGTGGACAGCAGCGTCGATTTGCCGGAGCCGGATTCGCCGACGATGCACAGCACCTCGCCCGGATACAGCTCGAAATTGACATCGAAGCAGCCCTGGCCGTTGCCGTAGTCCTTGCTCAGCCCGCTCACGGTAAGAATGGGCGCCATCATGCTTGTGTCTCCCGCTGGCAGTAGTCGGTATCGGAGCAGACGAATAGCCGGCTGCCGGCATCGTCGGTGACGATTTCGTCCAAGTAGCTGTCATGCGAACCGCACAGCGCGCAGCCTTGCTGCCAGCTTTGGGCCGTAAACGGATGGTCGTCGAAGGCCAGGCTTTCCACCTTGGTGTAGGGCGGAATCGCGTACAGGCGCTTTTCGCGGCCGGCGCCGAATAGCAGCAGCGCCGGGCTCCTGTCCAGCTTGGGGTTGTCGAACTTCGGGATCGGCGACGGCGAGGCCAGGTAGCGGCCATTCACCATCACCGGGTAGTCGTAGCTGGTGGCGATGTGGCCGAAGCGGGCGATGTCCTCGTACAGCTTGACGTGCATCAGGCCGTATTCCTGGTGCGCGTGCAGCTTGCGGGTTTCCACCTCGCTGGCCTCCAGCGTGCGCAGCGGCTCCGGCTCCGGTACCTGGAAGATCATGATCTGGCCGGGCTTAAGCGGCGTTTCCGGGATGCGGTGGCGGGTCTGGATCAGCGTCGCGTCGCGAGTGGCCGTAGTGGTGGCCACGCCGGCCACGCGGCCGAAGAAGCGGCGGATGTTGACCGCGTTGGTGGTGTCGTCGGCGCCCTGGTCTATCACCTTGAGCACGTCGTCGCGGCCGATCACGCTGGCCGTCACCTGGATGCCGCCGGTGCCCCAGCCGTAGGGCAGCGGCATTTCGCGGCTGCCGAACGGCACCTGGTAGCCGGGTATCGCCACCGCCTTGAGCAGGCCGCGGCGCAGCATACGCTTGGTGTTCTCGTCGAGGAAGCCGAAGTTGTAGCGGTCGTTGCGGGCGTCAGTCATCGGCCTTCTCCTGATCGGCGGCGGCGCGCAGCTGGCGGATCAGCGCCAGCTCGGCCTGGAAGTCCACGTAATGCGGCAGCTTCAGGTGCTGGACGAAGCCGGAGGCTTCGACATTGTCGCTGTGATACAGCACGAACTCCGGCTGCTGGGCTGGCGCGTGGGCGGTTTCGCCCAACTCTTCCGCGCGCAGGCTGCGGTCTACCAGCGCCATCGCCATCGCCTTGCGTTCGGCCTCGCCGAAGCTCAAGCCGTAGCCGCGAGTGAATTGCGGCGGCGCGCTCTTGCTGCCGGCGAACTGGTTGATCATCTGGCATTCGGTCAGCGTGATTTCGCCGATGTCGATCTCGAAGCCCAGCTCCTCCGGGCAAACCATCACGCTGACTTCGCCCATGCGGATTTCGCCGGCGAAGGGGTGGCTCTCGGCGTAGCCGCGTTGGGTGGAGTAGGCGAGGCCCAATAGCCAGCCTTCGTCGCCGCGGGCCAGGTTCTGCAGCCGCGCCGGACGGCCGGCGGGGAACATCAGCGGCTCGCGGGTCAGGTCCACCGGCTCCGGGTCGCCGTCGGCCGGCAGGTCGGTTTCGATCAGGCCCTCGCTGTCCAGCAGCTGCAGCACGCTGGGCAGCGCGTCCGGCAGCGGCGTGGCGGCCTGTTCCAGTTCGACTTTTTGCGAGGTTTCCATCAGGCCGAAGTCCAGCAGGCGCTGGGTGTAGTCGGCGGTGGGGCCGAGGATCTGCCCGCCCGGCACGTCCTTGAAGGTGCCGGACACGCGGCGGCGCACCCGCATCGCGGCGGTGTTGAGCGGCAGCGTCTGGCCGAAGCGCGGCAGCGTGGTGCGGAAGGCGCGCAGCAGGAACACCGCCTCGATGCTGTCGCCGCTGGCCTGCTTCAACGCCAACGCGGCCAATTCCTCATCGTACAACGAGCCTTCCTGCATCACGCGGGCCACGGCCAGGCGCAGCTGTTGGCGGATTTGGGCGATGCTCAGCTCCGGCGCGGCCTCGTCGCCGCGGCGCGCGGCGGCCAGCAAGTCCCAAGAGCGGGCGATGGCGGTTTCCCCGCCTTTTACGGCTACGTACATCGTGTCAACCCTCGCGGATGCGGGCGCTGCGCGGCAGGCCGGCGATGTGGGTGTCGGAAATCAGCATGGCGTCCACGCCCAGCGGGAAGCGGGCATGGTTGCGTTGCCATTCGGCCCAGAAGCCGGATGGCAAACCGGCGGCGCCGAAACGGCGCGGCATGGCGAAGCCGGGGCCGCTGCCTTCCACCTGATCCTCAGCGAAGCTGGCCACCTCGATCAGCAGCGTGGCGGAGCGGTCCGGGTATTCGGCGCTGCCGGCCTTCAGGCTCATCAGATCCGGCAGCGGCATGCCGGCGGCGATGACGATGAAGTCCGCCTGTTCCGGCAGATCGGTCATGCGCATGCCGGTGTGAAAGCGCAGGCTGGAGACGGTTTCGTCCGGCAGCGCCGGCAGCCAGACGCTCACGTCCTGGTCTGCCAGCGTATAAAGCAAAGCGGCGATGCCGGCCTGGAGACCGGGCAGGGCCGGCGGCAACACCGGCAGCGCGCGCGGTAGCAGCGGCTCCGCCATCGCGCTAAGCAATATGCGGAAAGTTTGCTGGGCGTCATCCACCGGCTGGGCAAAAGCGGTCAACATTTTCATTCCCCCCGCACCATGGTGAAAAACTCCACCTTGCTGGCGGCGGCCTCGCGCGAACGGGCGGCGCGGCGTTCGGCCAGCTCGGCCTCCAGCGGGGCGATCCAGGCTGCCATCAGTTCCGCGTGGCGGGCCGGATTCTGCAGCAGCGCGTCGGCCTGGGCGATCAGCTCGGCATGGCGGCCGTCGCCGCCGCGCACCCAGCCGTGGCCGATATGGCCGTCTATCTCGCAGCTGGCGCGGCTGACGCTGATCTCGCCGAGGTTGAAGCGGGCGCCGCTGCCGCCGCTGCGGCCTTGCAGCATCATCAGGCCGGTTTCGGCGCGGCGCAGCCAGCGCGGCGCGGCGGGCAGGGCCGGCGGCAGCAGGGCCTGCAGCCGTTCCATCGGGCTGTTGGCCAGCGCGCCCAGCCAGCGCTGTCGGGTGGAGGTGTCCATCGTGTGCCTCATGGTTCAATAAAGATTCATATAAACGTATAGACGTATGCATGATAATGGCGAGCAGCGATGGATTAACAGCATGCGGCGATGAAGGTTTTGTGACGTTTTTACGGCGCGACTAGACCTTTGCCGTGGCGAGACAAAGAGGAGCGTGGCAATGATAGAGAGAGGTTCCGGCGTCGCCGTCTGGCGGCAGATAGAAGACAGCCTGGCGGCGCAGATCGCCAGCGGCGCCTTGCAGGCGGGCGCGCAGCTGCCGACCGAGCTGCAATTGGCCGAGCGTTTCGCCGTCAACCGCCACACCATACGCCGCGCGGTGGCTACCTTGGTGGAGCGCGGCCTGCTGCGGGTGGAGCAGGGGCGCGGCACTTTCGTGCAGGATAATGCGATCGACTACGCCATCAGCAAGCGCACCCGCTTCACGCAGAACATGGCGCGGCAGAACCTCAGTTCCGACATCGACATCCTGCTAAGCGACACTGTACCGGCCAATGCCGAGCTGGCCGGCCTGCTGGAAGTCGCGGTCGGCGACGAGGTGTTCCGCATCAAGACCCTCAGCCGGGTGGAGGCGAGGGTGGTGGACTGCGCGACGCTGTTTTTCCCCGCCGCCCGTTTCGCCGGCCTGCCGCAGGTGTACCAGCGCCAGCGCTCGGTGACGCGTGCGTTGCGGGAGTTCGGCATAGACGACTACACCCGCCGCTTCACCCGCGTCACCGCGCGGCTGCCGGACGCGGAGACGGTGGATTATCTGGGCATTCCCAAGAACCGCCCGGTGCTGCATGTGAAGTCGCTGAACGTGGACCTGGACGGCAGGCCGGTGCAATACGGCATCACCTGCTTCAATGGCGACCTGGTGCAACTGGTGATGGAGGACGACTGATGCGTTGCGCGCTGTATTACGCGCCCAGGCCGGACAGCGGCTTGTGGCGAGCCGGCAGCCTCTGGCTGGGCCGGGACGCGGCCAGCGGCCAGAGCCTGGCGCAGCCGGCGCTGGATGGGGTTGACCCGGCCACGCTGGCCGACCTTACCGCGGCAGCCGCCCGCTACGGCTGGCACGCCACCTTGAAGGCGCCGTTCGAGCTGGCGCCCAGCATGGATGCGGCCGGCCTGCTGGCGGCCGCCGCGCGGCTGGCTTCTGGTTTCGAGCCTTTCGCGCTGACGCTGCGGGTGGAGTGGCTGGACGATTTTCTGGCCTTGCGCCCCGCGGCGGCGTCGGCCGAGCTGGAAGAGCTGGCCGCGGCATGCACGACGGCGATGGCGCCCTGGGCCGACCCAGGCCAGGCCCTGAAGCCCCGTCCCGGGCTGGACGCCCGCCAGCAAAGCCTGTATCGGCGCTGGGGCTATCCTTTCGTGTTCGAGCAGTTTCGTTTCCACATGACCCTCAGCGCCGGGCTGGCGCGGGAATCGGCGCTGGCCGCCAGCCTGGAGCGGGGCGCGCGCCGGCATTTCGCCGGGCTGGGGCCGGTGGAGGTGGACGGCATCGCGCTGTTCGCGGAGATGACGGCCGGCGGCCCGTTCCGCTATCTGGCCCACTGCGGCTTCGACGGAAAGGTGGCGCGCTATGGCGGCTGAGACGGGCGCGCTGTGGTATGTGATCGGCCCTTCCGGCGCCGGCAAGGACAGCCTGCTGGCCTATGTGCGGCAGCGGGTGCCGGCCGATGGCGGCTTGATGTTCGCGCATCGCTACATCACCCGGCCGGCCGACGCCGGCGGGGAAAACCATGTCGCGCTCAGCCCGGAAGAGTTCGACCAGCGCGAGCGCGCCGGCTGTTTCGCGCTGGCCTGGCGGCGCAATGGCCTGGCTTACGGCTTGGGGGCGGAGGTGGGTCTATGGCTTGCGCAGGGGCTGGACGTGGTGGTCAACGGCTCGCGCTCGTCGCT
Organism: Chromobacterium subtsugae; assembly: GCF_001676875.1. GTDB lineage: Bacteria > Pseudomonadota > Gammaproteobacteria > Burkholderiales > Chromobacteriaceae > Chromobacterium > Chromobacterium subtsugae. The sequence goes on from NZ_JYKA01000003.1 coordinate 353,842, forward strand.
GCCGCTGGCCGTCCGGCGTTTTCCCGGCCTGCGGCCGCTGTGGATCACCGCCAGCCCGGAGGTGCTGGCGGCGCGGCTGAGGGCGCGGGGGCGGGAAGGCGAGGAGGCGATTGCGCGCCGGTTGGCGGAGGCTGCGTCCTTCGTGCCTCCCGCCGGCTGCGCGGTGCTGGTCAACGACGGCGCGCTGGAGCTGGCCGGGGAGACCTTGCTGGGCTGGCTGCGGGCGCAGCGGCGCGTTCTATAGGCCAAAAAGGGTGGCGACGCCGGAGTTTGTCGCCTGGCCTGATCCAAAGAATGGGTTTGCCGGCATGGAGCAGCAGCCTTTCAGCGATTCTCTACAGTGGTAGAGGCCGTCCGCGCTGCGGCGCGGCTGACGCGCCAAAGTTGACTCCCTCTGCATAAGGAACCTGTTCATGGCTGAAATCATCTTGTATCAGAACTCGAATTTTGGCGGGCGCAGCATCGATTTGACCAGCAACTCCGCCAATTTGGGGACGGATTACAATTTCAATGATCAGACCTCATCGATTCGCGTCGTCAGCGGCACCTGGCTGCTGTACAAAGATGCCGGTTTTGCCAGCACCTGCTGGATTCTGACGCAGGGCGAATATCCCAGCCCGGGCACCTGGGGCGGCAGCAACGATTCCATTTCCTCGGTGCGCGCCTTGCCGGGCAATTACGGCGACCACTACGCGATTCTGTTCCGCGACAGCGATTACGGCGGCCAGATGGTGTCGTTCACTCAATCCCAGGCCAATTTCAACGATATCGGCTTCAACGATGCGGCATCTTCCGCGATCGTCCTGGGCGGCAGCTGGTCCATGTACAAGGACATCAATTTTTCCGGACAGAGCTGGATCATCGCCTCCAATAAAGGCCCCGGCAACGATGGCCGTTATCCCAGCTACTCCGGCTTCTGGGACAACGACGCCGTGTCTTCGATCCAGCCCCTGTAAGCCGCTTCCCGCGGCGCGGACCTGAGCCGCAAGCAGGGCGGAAGCCATTCGGTTTCCGCCCTGCGTCGTTTCCGCTATGGCGGATATCTGCTGGGGGCGGTTCAGCTGTCCAGCACGAAGCGCCGCATCTGCTCCTGCAGCGCGCCGCTCACGGTCAGCAGCCGGGCGCTGTTCTGTCTGGCGCTGTGGGTGGCATGCAGGCTTTCGTCGGCGGACTGGGCGATGGCGGCGACGCTGCGCGCGATGGATTGGCTTTCGCGCACCTGCTCGGCGATATTGACGGCCAACCGGTCCAGTTCGCTGGAGGTGGCGGTGGCGCCGTCTTTCAGCTCGGTCAGCGGGTCGACGATGCCGCGGATCATGTCGACGCCGCGGGCCATTTCCGTCTGCCCCTGTTCGATCTGCCGCATCGCCTGGGTGGTCTGGTCGTCTATCGCCGAGATCACTTCGCTGATTTCGCGGGTGGCCTGGGCGGTGCGGTCGGCCAGCCGGCGCACCTCGTCGGCCACCACCGCGAAGCCGCGGCCCATTTCGCCGGCGCGCGCCGCCTCGATCGCGGCGTTGAGCGCCAGCATATTGGTTTGCTCGGCGATGTCGGTGACGGACTCTATCATGCCGCGCATCGAATTGGCGCGCTGGCGCAGCGCGTCCACCGCCGCCGCGCTGCCCTGGATCTGCCCGGCGATCAGCGTGATTTCGCCGGAGGCGGTCTGGATCAGGCTCTGGCCGCGCAGCGCCAGCGCGGCCGCGCTTTTGGCGCGCTCCTGCGCCTGGGAGGCGGTTTGCGCCGCGCTGCGCAGCTTGCCGGCGAAGTCCTCCACCACCGCGTTGATCTGGTGAATTTCCGCCTGCTGGCGCTCGACGCCGCCGGCGACTTCGGCCGCGCCGGACTGGGTGGAGGCGGCGGTGGCGGCGACGATGTCGGCGGAGCCGCGCAATTCCCGCACCAGCGTCGCCAGGTGCGACTGCATCTGCGCCATCCGGCCCAGCATCAGCGCGGTTTCATCGCTGCCGACTATCTGCACCTCGCCGCGCAGATCCCCCTGGGCCATCGCACCCATCCGCGCCACGCTGTGCTCCAGCGGACGGGTGATGCTGCGGGTGACGCGCCAGGACAGCAGCACTCCGGCCACAGCAGCGGCGGCGCTGAAAGCCAGCAATAACAGCCGGGTATTGCCCATCAGCGCCAGCACGTCGGCCAGTTCCCGGTTCATGTCGTTTTGCTGGGCGGAGGCGAGGGCGGTGGTGGCGGCGAGCAGTTGCTGCAGCGCCGGCTGGGTCTGGCCGGCGTACTGGCGCGCCAGCGCCGCCGGGTCGTCCGATTCCACAAGGTCGACCGTGTTGCTGAAGGCGGCGGTGTAGCGGGCGCGCAATTCGGATAGCTGGCGCAGGACGTCGGACTGTTCCGGCGTCCAGGGCAAGTCTTTCAGGCGTTGGAAAGTCTGGTTGGCGCGGCGGTTGGCCTCGTCCATCGCGGCATATAGGGGGACGCGCTGCGGTCGGTCGGGGGTGGAGATGATCTGCAGCAGCAGCAGGGCGGCGTTTTGCGAATGGCGGTCCAGCTCCGCCGCCAATTGCAGCTTGCCGGCGTCGTCGCCGACGATGCGATGAGTGCTGGTTTCTATGCTGGAGAGGCCGTTCCAGACGCTGGCGCTGACCGCCAGCAGAATGGCCAGCAACAGCATGAAGGATGCGGCCAGGCGCGGGCCGACTTTGATGTTTTGCAACAAGCTCATGGCGGCAGGGTCCTGCGAAGGCGAAACCGGTTGGTCGGAGCAGCGCTGCGGATATGTCAGCATAGCTCGCCGCGGCCGGCCTGTCCGCTTGCTGCCGCGTTAGTCATTCATCCAGCGCTTGTCCATTCCATTCGATATCGGCGGTGGAGGCCGCGAGCAAGCCGCGGCCCCGGAGCAGCCCGCGGCCGGCGATTTCCAGCAGGCCCAGGCACTGCGCCGGCAGCAGCCAGGGTTCGTCCCGCCGGGCCAGCACATCGTCGGCGCGGCCGAAGTCGGTCCAGAATTCGCGGCGCCAGCCATGGCGCCGCGCGGCGAACAGCAGCATCGCCGCGGCCACCATCTTGGGGCTGGCGGCCGGACGCAGCACTTCTCCGGGCGGAATGTCGTCCAGCAGGGCGGCGACCAGTTGTTGCGGCTGGTCGCTGAACAGATGGACGCCGCTGGTGGCGCGGGGATTGCACTCCAGTACGTGACAGGCGCCGTCGGCGGTTTCGATGAAGTCGAAGCCTACCTGGCCGCTGTAGCCGGTTTCGGCGCCGAATCGTTCGATGAACGCCCGGATGGGTGCCGGGTCGGTGGGTTCGAACCAGACACCCGCGGCTTTGCCTGCCCGGTAGCGCGGGTGGTAGCAGGCATGAGCGGTCACGCGTCCCGCCGCCAGCACGCTATAACTGCAGTGCTCGCGGCCCGGCATGTAGCGCTGGGCAACCCAAGGCCGGCTGGCGCTGGGCCGCGCGCGCGCCAGTTGGGCGGGAGAGGGGCGCAGCAGCGCGCGGCTGGCAAAGCGGGAATAGGCAGGCTTGAACACCCAGCCCGGCGCGGCGTGGCGCATGCGCATGACGGCGTCCGGCGATTCCAACAGCCGGGTTTCCGGCGCCTGGGCCGTCCAGCCGCGGGTCATCAGAGCGAAACGGTGCTTGTGGTGCAACTGGCGCATCAGGTCGAAGCGCTCAGTCAGAACCCGGCAAGGCAGGGTGTCGCGGCCGCTGGACAGGTAGAAGGTTTCTTCACAGGTGGGCAGCACCAGGTCCACCCCATGGCGCGTGATCGCCTGGCGCAGCGCGTCCAGCCAGCGCGCCGGATTGGCGCGCGGCGATGGAAGGCGATGGTAGGCATCGACCGCGCGGCTGAAGCGGCTTATCGGCCAGTGCAGCGAATCCGCCGCGCTCACCCGCCAGCCGGCGGCGCGAAAGGCGCGAGCCCATTCCAGGCAGGCGGGAGAGCGCGCGCCCAGTATCAGGATGTGTCGCGGTTTTTCGGGGAAAGCAGGGGAGGGGCCGGCTTGAGTCGGTAAAGGCATGGACGAGCGTGGATTTTATTTTGGCGATTATTTTATCAGCGACAATTCTAATTGAATTTCCCGGCCGGCGTCCGATTATTCGCCGCAGGCGTTTGCGCCGGATTCGGCGCGGATCGCGCGGCGGATGATGTTTCTTCAGGGGCGAATGTCCCGCCGCGTCATATCCGTATGGTTTCGCTGCCGCTGCGGCCGGTTTTCTTGACGAGGTACATGGCCTGGTCGGCCGCCTGCAACAGGCTGTCCGAGGTGCTCAGGCCGTCTCCCAGCGCGATGCCGATCGAAATGCCCAGCTTGCAGGAGGCGCCGGCGGTCTGGAACGGGGCGTCGAACGCCTCTATGCATTTCTGCGCCACCGTGTTGGCGATGCCTTCCGCGCCGTCGTCCAGATCGCTGAGCAGCAGCACGAACTCATCGCCGCCTATCCGCGCCAGCGTGTCGGTCTGGCGGACGATGTTGGACAGGCGCTGCGCCACCTGCCACAGCACCTTGTCGCCGGCCTTGTGGCCTAGCGTATCGTTGATCAGCTTGAAGCCGTCCAGGTCCATGAACAGCAGCGCCACCGCGCTGCGTTTGCGCTGCGCCTGCGCCAGCGCCATGTGCAGGCGATCGGACAGCAGCGAGCGGTTGGGCAGGCCGGTCAGCGAGTCGTGATGGGCCATGCGGGCCAGTTCGGCTTTCTGGTCGTTCAGTTTGTGCAGCAGGCGGTTGAACGCCGCGATCAGGTGGCCGACTTCATCGTTGCGGCGGATCGGCATCGGCTCCAGCGGCAGCTCGCCGCGCGTCATGCGGTCGGCGTGGCGCGCGGCCTGGAACAGCGGCCGCAGCACGATGTACAGGCCGCCGCAGCAGATCAGCGCGAAAACGACCATCGCGGCGATGGTGTTGCGCAGCGTGAAGCCCTTTACCCTCTCCACGGTGGCGAAGGCCTCGCTGCTGGGCAGCCGGGCCACCACGAACCAGCCGGCGCGCGGGACCGACGCGATGGCGCTGACTTCTTCCACCCCTTTGGCGTTGACGGTGATGCCGGCGCCGCGAAAGCCCGCCATCGCCCTGTCGTGCAGCGGGTTGACGCCGGGGCGGGGCAGCGGCTTCAGTACCATGTCCGGTTGCGAGGAGGAGACGAACTGCTTGTCGCGCGGCGAGACTAGCAGAAAACTGTCGATGTGGCCGCCGATATGGGTGTGTTGCAGCAGATCGAGAAAGTTTGGCGCGTCCAGCGCGGTGACGCCAACCAGAACCGCCTTCACTTTGCGATCGGCGCCGTATATCGGCGCGCCCATCGGCAGCACCGGTATTTTCGAAGTGAGGCCGACTACGGCGCGGCCGATGTAGGGGTCCCCTTGCAGCGCTGCCCGGATATAGTCGCGGTCGCGGTAATTGACTGTCATCCGTCTGGGATTGAGAGGATAGTCGGCGATGGCGCTGCCATCCGGCCTCACTACGAACAAGCCGATGGAAAACAGCGGCTGGTACTGGTAGTGCTCCTTGAGCCAGTCCCGCAGCTGGGGCGGGCGCTTCAGCAGCTGCGGCGGCAGCACCGCGGCCAGGTGGATGAGCAGGTCTTCCCTTTGCGCGACTTTGCCGTTGATGTCGTGCGCGACATAGGTGGCCAGCGTCAACTGCTGGTTTTCCACCACCTTGCTCAGGTCTTCATATAGAAAATTGCTCAGCGTGTAATAACGCGATATGGAGCCGGTGAGCACGATCAGCAGCGCCAGCGCCAGCAGGCGGGTAACTATGCTGTCAAAGAGGTACCGCAGGCCCTTTGAATACAGGATGTATTGAGACGGATCGCCTTGGTGGCTTTTCCGCTCAGCCATGGCTTAACTCGTGCGGTGCGCGGCGCTTCGTCAGCCATTGCTCCACCTCCAGGCAGGCGGCTTCCAGTTGCAGTACCAACCTGGGGATCGTCTCTTTCTGCTCGGCCTCTGCGGCTTGCTCTAGGTGTCTGGCTGCCTCGGCGATATTGTGCGCACCTATTGGGGTCGCGTCGGTCTGGATGTCCCGCGTGGTGAGGGCGATTAGCGGCAGGTTGTCGCTGATTATGGCGTTGCGGATGTATGAGGTGTGTCGGCGGGTGTTCTTCAGGAACTCGCCCAGCAGTTGACTTTCGGATTTTCCGCTCTCGCCGCAGCGTGTTCGCAGCATTAACAGGTCGAGCGGCGCGGGGCCTTCCGGTTGAGCCCCCGCTGCCGGGGGGCTAACGCTAGGAGGTGCGCCCTGCAACCATTTTTCCAGCGCCGCGGACAGGGTTTCCAGCGCGAAGGGCTTGATGAGGTAGTCATTCATGCCGGCATCACGGGTCTTTTGCAGCTCTTCTGGCGCGGCATTGGCTGTGCAAGCGATGATGGCGGAACGGGGGCGGACGGGGTGTTCCGCCTCGTAGCTTCGGATCAGCCTGGCGAGTTCGAAGCCTCCGATATTGGGCATCAGGCAGTCGGTCATCACCAGATGGTAATGATCGCGCCGCCATTTTTCAAAAGCCTGCGCGCCATCCTCCGCTGTATCGGGCCGATAACCGAGCTTTTCCAGCTGCTTGGTGGCTAGCTTCAGATTGGTGGGGTTGTCCTCCACGAGCAATATGCGCTTTTCCGCATTGGGCGCTGCGGAGGGCAGAAGTGCGAGGGGGGGAGGAGCTTTGCGTTCAGCCACTTCCACGCACAGATGCAGTGAAACCCGTGTGCCATGCCCCAGTTCGCTGTCTATTGCCACCTCGCCGCCCATGAGCTCTGCCAGGCGGCGGCTGATAGCCAAGCCCAGTCCGGTGCCGCCATAGCGGCGGGAGGTGGCGGAATCGCCTTGGCTGAATGGCTGGAACAGCGTTTGCAATTGTTCGGGCGGGATGCCGATACCGGTATCGATGACGTCGAAAATCAGGTTTTGCCAGCCGGTGGCCTCTTTTTCCACTTGGACGCGCAAGGTGATGGCGCCGGTGGCGGTGAACTTTATCGCGTTGCTGAGAAAGTTTTGTAAGATCTGCCGCAGCCGCAGCGGGTCAAGCAGCAGGGTGGGGGCGAGCAGAGGATCGATCTGCAGGTCGAAATTCAGATCCTTTTGCTCGGCGGTATGGGCGTAGCGGCTTAGCACTCTTTGTAGCAGTGGCCAGATATCGGTGGGTGTCTTAACCAGCTCCAGCTGGTTGGCCTCGATTTTGGTGAAGTCCAACACATCGTCGATCAGCAGCAGCAAGGTGTGCGCGGAGTCGCGCGCAGTGTCCACCATGTCTTGCTGCCCAGAGTCCAATTGGCTCAACTTCAGCAACTCCAGCATCCCGAGCACCCCGTTCAGCGGGGTGCGGATTTCGTGGCTGATGGTGGCCAAGAAGGAGCTCTTGGCCTGGTTGGCCGCATCGGCCTTATCCTTGGCGCGCCGCAACTCACTCTCTGCTGTCTTTAGCTCCGTGATGTCGCGGATGTTCAGGTTGTAGTAATCTTTGCCTGTGTCCGGCATGTGGGTGATCGCCAGCTCTATCGGAAACGGCGTACCGTCGGCGCGTTTGGCGGTGAGTTGCAGCAAACTGCTCAATTTGATGTCGTCGCCGAGCAGTAGCGGCTGCAGCGCGCGCCGGCTGGACGGTTCCAGGCAGTCCAGCAAGGCGGTGCCGATCAGGCTGCCGCGCGGTAGGCCGAACATGTATTCGGTCACCTTGTTGGCGCTGGTGAACAGGCCTAGCCTGTCTAAGGTGGCGATGCCGTCTATCGAGGTGTCGATGACAGCGGATAACAGTATTTGTTGCCGCGAAAGTTGAAGCTGTGTTTGTTCTAGCTTGCGTTGGGCCTGGCTTGCCTGCATCAGTTGTCCCAATGTTTTCATCAATGGCGCCGGGAGCTTGTTGCCATGGTCCGGGTCGACCGGGCGAGGGAAGAACAGGGTAAACGAGCCAATTACGCTGGAGGCCAGAATGATGGGGATGCTCAGGAAATAGTAGCCTTGGGATAAGGCGCCGGACGAACTCTGTTGCAGGCCCAGCAGCTGTTCCTGTTCTTGATAGAGACAGCATTGCAACAGCTCGTCTGTGTCCATCTGCGGCGGGGGGCTCAGAGCAGGCGTGATGGGGAGAAACTGGGGCTGGCTTGCCTGGTTGTTCAATTCGCATATAAAGCCGTGTTCGGCATTGAACCACAGCAGTAGGATGTCGCGGGCGTAGCTGAACAATGTTTCGGGATGCACCTTGCCAATGAACAGGCTTTGCATGTAATTGATTGCATCCAGCAGATCTTCTTGCCGCTGTAAATCCTTTCGGCTTTCTTCAGCGCGGTTCAGCGCGGTTTCCAGCTGGCTGCGGTCCAAGGCCAGCTGGGTCGACATCCGGTTGAACATCTCTGCCGTGCGCGCCAGCTCATCTTTGCCTTGCACTTCCACTTGGTAGCCCAGCTCGCCGGCAGCCATTTTTTGGGAGGCCTGTTGCAGCGACTCGAGCTGGCGGGTCAGATAGGTACCCAGTAGCAGAGAGAACAGCGCGGATAAGGCGAGTTCGGACAGGGCGAGCATAAGGCCATTTTGTAGGGCTTTCTGCATCAATTGCCGGTGGTTAGCCACCGAGGTGCCGAGTTCCACTCGACCGTAATGGATGCCGCCGATCTCGATGTTTCGGGTGATGGTGAGCGGTTGGTCGGGCGAGAGCTGGTCTATGTTCTGCGTGGCTGAGTCCTGTTTGGCTGAGTCATGCAGGGCCAAGCTTCGAGGATCGCCGGCCTCGGCGAGAAGCCTGTCATGGCCGTCGAACACGCGAGCATAGAGGATGTCGGAAGATTTCACCATCTGCTCCGCTGCGCTCTGCAGCGTTGCCAGGTCGGTGCTTAGCACAGCGTTTTGATTGGCTTGGGCGAACTGCTCGGCTATGATCTGCCGCCGTTTGATCATTTCTCGAACGCTGGTATCGCGCAGCAGGCCCAAACCAAAATACAGCAGGATACACAGCATCATCAATTCGATCAGCGCTATGCCGAGTATGGTCTTAAGCCGGAACGACATGTGCTATTGCTCTCCCGGCGCTTGGTAATGTATGCCCAGGCGGCGGATATCGTCCCAGTCTTCATCCCGAGCCGCCGTCAGCGGTTTCAGTTGCACTTGCTGTAGCAAGGCGAGTCCCTCCGGTGTGTCTTGCAGATGGGTCAATGTCCGAAGCAGGCATTGGCGCTGCGTCGAAGGCAAGCCGGGCCGCGTGGCGAACGGGTGCGGCGTGTGCGGCGGCGTTTGCCACAAGATGCGCAGCGCATTGCGCACAGCATCAGGTTGCTGGCTCCAGGTGCGGTTGATACCGCCGCCTGCCGAATAAAGACCTTGCCTGACGGCGAGATAGACCGAGTCGTGTGAGCCGACATAACTGACATTGACATGTACGCCCATGGACTCCAGCTCCGCTTGGGGCAGTACGCTCGCGGCGAACGACTCTGGCGCGGGAAGGGCCAGGGTTTTGCCTTCCAGTTGACGAACGTTCTGGATGGGGCTGTCTTTGCGCACCACAATCAGCCCAACCAACCGGGTATCTTTTTCCCTCGCCAGCGCCTGATAGCCCGCGCTGTCGTGAAAGACCACGTAGTGCAGCGGGTTGAAGTACACGATGTCGTACTGGCCCTTGGCCACCCGACGCTCAAAAGTGGGAATGTCCGGGGCCGTTTCAAATTGCAGATCCAGTGTGCATGATTTGCCCAGATATTGCAGTAAGCTCCCCCAGTTCCGCGCTAGGTGGAGAGCGGATTGCTGCGGAACAATGCCGAAGTGGAGGATAGGCGCTCCAGCATTTGCCGTGGATGCCAATAGCGCGGCAGGTAGCAGCAGATTGGCGAGGATGAGGTGGGTCTTGCCCGATCGGGGGGGGCGTAATGCCTTCATGCTTTCGTCTCTCCTGCGCGAAACAATGTGGCGAGATGGTGCCTGTCTTTAGCGTCAATATAGATAAAACTCAGTAGATCGCTTGCGTTGCGGATGGCGTGCGGGCAGTGGTCTAGAGGGGCAAAACAAGCTTCATGTTCTTTTCACTGGCTTGTCATCGCCTAGCGGCATAGTGGCAGCAGTTTTCCAGATGGGTCGGTTTGTGGATGAATTTGTCTATACGTCTAAACAAAGGAGCATCGTCGATGAAGAAGCAGCTAGCTGTCGCAATCGGTCTGGCCGTGTCCGGACTTTTGTCCCCGCTGGCATACGCCAAAACCACGCTGACGGTGTACACCGCGCTGGAGGCCGATCAGGTCAAGGATTACAAGGAGGCTTTCGAGAAAGCCAATCCGGATATCGATATCCGCTGGGTGCGCGAATCCACCGGCATCATCACCGCCAAGCTGCTGTCGGAGAAGAATCATCCGCAAGCCGACGCGGTGTGGGGCTTGGCCGCCACCAGTCTGATGATCCTGGACCAGCAAGGCATGCTGCAGGCTTACGCGCCCAAGGGCGTGGACAAGCTCAGCCCGCAATTCGTCGACAAGGCCAAGCCGCCCAAGTGGACCGGCATGGACGTGTGGGCCGCCACCATCTGCTTCAACACCGTGGAAGCCGCCAAGAAGAACCTGCCCAAGCCGGAAAGCTGGGCCGATTTGACCAAGCCGGTCTACAAGGGCCAGATCGTGATGCCGCATCCGGCCTCGTCCGGCACCGGCTACCTCGATGTGTCCGCCTGGCTGCAGATGATGGGCGAGAAGCCGGGTTGGGACTATATGGACAAGCTGCACCTCAATATGGCGCAGTACGTCCACTCCGGCTCCAAGCCGTGAAAGATGGCCGCCACCGGCGAATTCCCGATCGGCATTTCGTTTGAATACCGCGGCGCGGAACTGAAGGCGCAGGGCGCGCCGATAGACCTGATCTACCCGAAAGAAGGCCTTGGCTGGGATTTGGAAGCCACCGCCATCGTCAAAGGCACCAAGAATCTGGAAGCCGCCAAGAAACTGGCGGACTTCTCCGCCAGCCTGCCGGCGATGCGGCTGTACGAAAAGAACTACGCGGTGCTGGCGATGCCCGGCGTGGCCAAGCAGAATCCGTACATCCCGGCGGATTACGCCAAGCGCCTGTCGAAAAATAATTTCGCCTGGGCGGCGAAAAACCGCGACGCCATCCTGCAGGAATGGTCGCGCCGCTATGAAAGCAAGGCCGCGGCCAAGAACTGAGGCCGGAGCCGGCGCTAGCCGCCCGCTTGCGGGCGGCTTTTCGAGATTCAAGCAAGATGGAGTTGCCGATGAAACCGGTCGATAGCCTGCAGGGCTTGTCCGAACACCTGTCCGTCCACGGCCTGAGCCGCCGCTTCGGCGGCTTCGCCGCGCTGGACGCGGTGTCCCTGTCCATACGCAAGGGCGAGTTCGTCTGCCTGCTGGGGCCGTCCGGCTGCGGCAAGACCACGCTGCTCAGATTGATCGCCGGCCTGGACGCGCCCGACGACGGCCGCATTCTGCTGTCCGGCCGCGACATCACCGATGCCGCGCCGGCCAAGCGCGATTACGGCATCGTGTTCCAGAGCTACGCGCTGTTTCCCAATCTGACCGTCGCCGACAATATCGCCTACGGCCTGACCCCGCGGCGCGACAAGGCGCGGCATGAACCGCGGGTGCGCGAGCTGCTGGATGTGGTCGGTCTGCCGGGCGCTGAGCGCAAATATCCGTCGCAGCTGTCCGGCGGCCAGCAGCAGCGGGTGGCGCTGGCGCGGGCGCTGGCCACCGCGCCGGGCCTGCTGCTGCTGGACGAGCCCTTGTCGGCGCTGGACGCGCGGGTGCGCGAGCGGCTGCGCGACGAATTGAAAAGTCTGCAGAAGCGGCTGGGCGTCACCACGCTGATGGTGACGCATGATCAGGAAGAGGCGCTGGCCATCGCCGACCGGGTGGTGGTGATGAACGCCGGCCGCGTCGAGCAGGTGGGCACGCCGGCGCAAATCTACCGCCAGCCGGCCAGCCGTTTCGTCGCCCAGTTCGTCGGCGCGGCCAACTGGCTGCCGGCGCAGCGCCAGGGCAGCCGCGAGGCCAGGGTGGGCGCATGCGCGCTGCGGCTGGAGACGCCATTGCCGGAAGGCGGGCCGCTGACCCTGTTTCTGCGGCCGGAGGACATCCTCGTCAAGGACCGCTGGGAGCCGCGGCCCAATACCCTGCTGGCGCGGGTGGAGGATGTCAGCTTCGGCGGCGCGATGACCCGCGTCCGGCTGCGCCCGGAGGGCATGCCGGGTCAGACGCTGCTCGCCGAGCTGTGCCCTTCCATGCTGCGGCGCCAGCCGCTGGCGCCGGGCGAGATCGTGCCGGTGGAGCTGCCGGCCGCGCTGCTGCGCGCCTATGCCGGGGAGGCCGCATGCTGAGCCTGGCGCTGCGATCGGTCCGCCTGGCCGCTGGCCGCGCCGACGGCGAAAAACTGGCGGCGGCTGCGCTGGTGTGGACGCTGGCGGCGTTGCTGGCGTTGGCGCTGGGTTTGCCGCTGCTGTTCATCCTGGGCAAGGCCTTCGTCACCGTGGATGGCGTCTTCGCCGGCCTGGCCAACTTCGCCCAGGTGCTGGACTCTCCCGGCCTGATGCGCGCCGCCTGGCATAGCCTGCTGCTGGCGCTGACGGTGAGCGCGCTGACCTTGCCGCCGGCCTTCGCCTTCGGCTGGTGCCTGAGCCGCAGCCGGGCCTGGGGGCGCGGTCTGTTCCGCCAGATCGCGCTGGCGCCGCTGCTGGCGCCGTCGTTGATGCCGGCCATTTCGCTGGTATACCTGTTCGGCAACCAGGGCTTGCTCAAGGGTTGGCTGGGCGGCGCCGGCATCTACGGTTTTTGGGGCGTGGCGCTGGGCGAGGTGTTCTACACCTTTCCCTACGCGCTGATGATCATCGCCACCGCGCTGGCCGCGGCGGACGCGCGGCTGTACGAGGCGGCTAGGACGCTGGGCGCCGGGCCGTGGCGGCAGTTCTTCACCATTACCCTGCCCGGCGCGCGCTATGGCCTGGTATCGGCGGCGCTGGTGGTGTTCACGCTGGTGGTCACCGATTTCGGCGTGCCCAAGGTGGTGGGCGGCGACTACAACGTGCTGGCGGTGGAGGCGTTCAAGCAAGTGGTCGGCCAGCAGAACTTCCCGCGCGGCGCGGTGGTGGGGCTGATGCTGCTGCTGCCGGCAGTGTTGTCCTTCTTCATCGAGCGCGCGCTGGCGCGGCGGCAACAGGCGGCGCTGACCGCGCGGGCGGTGCTGCTCGTTCCCGCGCCCTCGCTGCCCAGGGATGCCGCGGCGACGGCGCTGCTGGCCGTGGTGTCGGCGTTTTTGCTGGCCTTGCTGGGCGTGGGGGTGGCGGCGTCTTTTCTCAAATACTGGCCGTACGATTTGTCGTTCACGCTGGCGCATTACCGTTTCGACCATGTCGACGGCGGCGGCTGGGACGCCTATTTCAACAGCCTGAAGCTGGGCGGCGCGGTGGCGCTGCTGGGCAGCGCGCTGGTGTTTCTGGGTGCCTACGTCTGCGAGAAACAGCAGGCGGCGCCGCTGGGCCGCGGCCTGCTGCGCTTCTTCGCCATGCTGCCGATGGCGGTGCCAGGCCTGGTGCTGGGCCTGGGTTACGTATTCTTTTTCAACCATCCGGCCAACCCGCTGAACGCGCTGTACGGCGGCATGGCGCTGATGGCGGTTTGCACCATCGCCCACTTCTACACCACCGCGCATCTCACCGTCGCCACCGCGCTGAAGCAGCTGGACGGCGAATTCGAAGCGGTGGCGGCCTCGCTCAAGGTGCCGTTCTGGACCACCTTGCGGCGGGTCACGCTGCCGGTGGCGCTGCCGGCGCTGCTGGACGTGGCGCGTTTCCTGTTCGTATCGGCGATGACCACGCTGTCGGCGCTGGTGTTCATCATCAGTCCGGAAAACAGCCTGGCGGCGGTATCCATCATCACCATGGACGACGCCGGCGACACCGCGGCTGCGGCGGCGATGGCCACCTTGATCGTGCTGACCTCCGGCAGCGTGTCGCTGTTGTCGCTGGGGCTGGAAAAGGCGTTGGCCAGACGCAGCCGGCGCTGGCGCGAGCCGGGTTGAGGCGGCGGCGGGCTTGCCAGATTGGCATGACGGGCTATATCTCAATCTGGATCGTCAATTCTTTCGGCATTGCCGATCGGAATTGCGGCGGGCCGCGCCCGCCGCCCGTCATTTCCGTCCAGCCGGGGAGGTGCCATGACCCGCCCGCTTTCTTGCCTTGTCCGCGCCGCCGCGCTGGCCCTGCCGCTGGCGCTTGCCGCCTGCGCCAGCCTGGACAGCGCCAAGTTCGCCGCGCTGAGCGAGGCGGCGCGCCAGATGGACGACGGCGCCGCGTCCAGCTTCGCCGCGCTGGAGCAATCGGCCCGCGACAGCGCGGTGCTGACCGCGCCCGATCGCAAGGTCGGCCTGCAAGGCTTTCCGCTGCTGAATGCCCAGGGGCAGCCGTATGACCTGTCCGGCCAACTGGACAAAGTGAAGGCGTCGCTGGACCTGCTGGCCTGCTATTCGGCGGCGTTGGCGCAGCTGGCCGCCGCCGGCAACCCCGCCGACATCGACAAATCGTCGCAGGACCTGGCGGCCAGCCTGCGACAGTTGCAGGGCAGCGGCCTGAGCGGGGCGGCGGCCAATGGATTGGCGACCGCGATCGACGCCTTCGGCCAGGCCAAGCTCGCGTCGCAGCGCAAGGACAGTCTGCGCGCGGTGATGGACCGGGCGCAGCCGGGGCTGGAGGCGCTGGCGCAGGAAATGGGCCGCGTGCAGCAGGATTTGCAGCTGTATCTGACCGACATCAGCCTGCGCTACCTAAGCTTTGTCGACCGCGACGGTTTCCGGCCGGCCTTTGGCAGCTGGGCCCGCTATCAGGGCGATCTGCAGGTGGCGGCGCAGCTGGCCGATTTCGACCGCCAGCACCGGGCGCTGGACCTGATAGGCAAGGAGTCGCAGGCTTTTCCCATCCTGCACCGGCAACTGCGGCAAAGCCTGGATGATCCGGGCGCGCGGCAGGACCGGCTGCGCGAATTCGTCGACGAAGCCAAGCGGCTGCGCAGCCTGTACCGGTCGCTGCCCGGTTAGTAAACCAAGGAGCGAGCGATGAATAATCATGATCTGGCCGAGCGGCTCACCGGGCTGGCTTCCCGGTTCAACAACCTGATGATCGCCACCACCGGCGACATCAGCCGGCAATGCGGCGATCTGCAGGCGACGCTGGCGGGCCAGTCTATGGCCGCCATCTCCCGCGATCTGGACGCCGCCGCCGCACAGTACGCCGACGCGGTGGCCGCGCTGCAGGACGCGACGCAAGCGGCGGACAGCGCGGCGCAGCAATTGCAGCAGACCAGCAATTCCATCGCGTTTGTGGCCAAGGCGATACAGCTGGCGGGCAAGGCGTCGGGCCTGGCGGCGCCATTGTTGGCCTGAGAAAGGGCCTCGCCGTCCGAGAAAAGCGCGCGCGCGGCGCTTATGTGGTCCGTCTGCCACCGGCGCCGGCGCCCCTTGCCGCGCGCAAGTTCTTTAACAAGCTTTTCCTTCCTTTACTAAAGCGCGGCGGCTGTCCGATATTGAGGGAAAGCCGGTGGAAAATCTGACGGCCGAGCAGTGGTAACCGGTATAGCCAGCATCTTCTCCAGATCATGCAGCAAGGGGGCGGCCCAAGGGCCGACTGATCATGATAGATACTTCGGAAGCCAAACTCGGATTGGGAAAAGGCAAGCCGTCTTCTTCTGCATGGTGGGCGCTGTTCGGGCTGTTCATCGCATTGTGCGGCCTGGCGGTGTCGCTGTTCCTCAACGAGGTTCATACCTCGCGGTTCCAGGCGATGTTTTTCAGCCGCGCCGCCCGCCATGCCACCTTCCAGGTCGAACCTGGCCGCAGCAAGGACATGCGCTTTCCCGAGCGCGGCGGCCCTTACGACCTGCGCATGGGCTATTCCGACCTGCCGCGCTACCTGGATCGCTTGCAAAACCGCGGCTTCGCCATTATCGGCCAGGCTCGCCAGTCGCCGGACATGATACGGCTGGTGGACAGCGGCGTGACCGGGCCCTTGCTGCCGCTGGGGCTGTTCCCGCCGTATCGGGAAAAGGACCAGTCCGGCTTGCTGGTTTACGACGGCTATGGCCGCGCTATCTACCAGTCGCTCTATCCGCAGCGGGTGTACCGCGATTTCGATGCGCTGCCGCGCCTCTTGGTTTCCGGGCTGCTGTACATCGAAAACCATTCGTTGCTGGACGACAGCAATCCGCAGCAGAACCCGGCGGTGGAGTGGTCGCGCTTCGGCAAGGCGCTGGCGGACGAGGGCCTGCACCTGCTGCGGCCCGGCTACCATTCGGCCGGCGCCAGCACCCTGGCCACCCAGATCGAGAAATTCCGCCACTCGCCCGGCGGCCGCACCGGCACCCCCAAAGAGAAGCTGCGCCAGATGCTGTCCGCCTCGGTGCGGGCCTATCATGGCGGCGAGGATACCAGCGCCGTGCGCCGCCAGCTGGTGGTGGAGTACCTGAACACGGTGCCGCTGGCAGCGCGCGCCGGCTTCGGCGAAATCTCCGGCATCGGCGACGGCATGTGGGCCTGGTACGGCCGCTCGTTCGACGAGGTGAACCGCACGCTGGCCAGCGACGCGCCGCTGTCGGTGGGCGAGCAGGCCACCGTGTTCAAGGAGGCGTTCAGCCTGATGATCTCGCAGCGCAGCCCGTCCTACTTCCTCAACGGCGACATGAAGGTGCTGGAGGCGCTGACGGACTCCTACCTGCGGCTGATGGCGCGCGACAAGGTGATCACGCCGGAACTGCGCGACGCCGCCTTGCGGGTGTCGCTGCGGCAGCAGCGGGAAAAGGCCAGCTTCGTCAGCAAGTCGCTGGTGGAGCGCAAGGGCGCCAACGCGGTGCGGGTGAAGCTGGCCGGCATGCTGGGCATGCCGCGCATGTACGATCTGGACCACCTGGACCTGACGGTCAACAGCACGCTGGATTCGCAATTGCAGCAGGAGGTGACCGACAAGCTGCTGAAGCTGCGCGACCCGGATTACGCCAAATCGGTGGGGCTGGGCGACAAATTCCTGCTGCAGCAAGGCTCGCCCGGCGGCGTCACCTACAGCTTCACGCTGATTGAGCGCACGCCGGTCGGCAACCAGGTCAGGGTGCAGGCCGACAATTTCGACCAGCCCTTCGACATCAACGAAGGCACCAAGCTGGATCTGGGCTCCACCGCCAAGCTGCGCACCCTGGTCACCTATCTGGAAGTCATCGCCGATCTGCACCGGCAGTACGCGGGCCTGGACAAGGCGGAGCTGGCCGCCATCCGGCCGACCGAGCATGAGTCGGTGCTGCGGCGCTGGGCGATAGACTACCTGAAGCAAAACGACGACCGCAGCCTGTCGGCGATGCTGGCGGCGTCGATGGAGCGCAAGTACAGCGCCAACCCGGGCGAAAGCTTCTTCACCGGCGGCGGCCGCCATACCTTCGAAAACTTCGAGAAGAGCGACAACAGCCGCATCCTGACGCTGCGGGAAGCGACCCAGCACTCGGTCAACCTGGTGTACATCCGGCTGATGCGCGACGTCGCCCACTACTACATGTACCCGGCTGGCTATGACCGCGAGGTGATGGGCGACAAAGACGACCCGCGCCGGCTCGCCTATCTGCAGCGCTTCGCCGACCGCGAGGGGAAAACCTTCATGGCCGGCTTCTACCGCAAATACCACGGCAAGAGCGCCAGCGAGATCGACGCCGCCCTGGTTGAAAAGGCGCGCCGCAGCGCCAAGCGGCTGGCGGTGATCTTCCGCAGCGTGCATCCAACCGAGGGCCAGGCTGCAATGGCGGCCTTCATCGCCCGCTACCAGACGCCGCCGTCCAAGATGGACCCCAAAAACCTGGCCAAGCTGTACGACGAACTGGGGCCGGATCGCTTCAACCTGGCCGACCGCGGTTATCTGGCCGGCGTCCATCCGCTGGAATTGTGGATGGTGGCTTATCTGCATGCCCATCCCAAAGCGGGGTGGTCGGACATGGTGCAGGCCAGCGCAGCGCAGCGCCAGGAAGTCTACCAATGGCTGTTCAACAGCAAGCACAAGGGCGGCCAGGACAACCGCATCCGCCAGATCCAGGAGATCGACGCTTTCCGCCAGATCCACGCGGCCTGGAAGCGCATGGGTTATCCGTTCGATTCCTTGGTGCCGTCCTACGCCACCGCGCTGGGCGCGTCGGCCGACCGGCCGGCGGCGCTGGCCGAGCTGATGGGCATCATTTCCAACGACGGAGTGCGGCTGCCGACTGTTTACATCGACAAACTGCATTTCGCTTCCGCCACGCCGTACGACACCACGCTTGCGCAGGCGCCGGCGCGCGGTGTGCGGGTGCTGCCGCCGGAAATCCCGCAACTGGTGCGCCAGGTGCTGTCCGAGGTGGTGGACAAGGGCACCGCCCACCGCGCCGCCGGCGCGTTCGACCGCAAGGGCGAGCACGTGCTGATAGGCGGCAAGACCGGCACCGGCGACAACCGTTTCAAGACCTTCTCCCGCGGCGGCGGCCTCACCTCCGCGCGGGTGGTCAGCCGTTCCGGCGCCTTCGTGTTCTACATCGGCGACCACTACTTCGGCACCATCATCGCCTATGTGGCCGGCCCCAAGGCGGCCGACTACAAATTCACCAGCGCCTTGCCGGTGCAGGTGCTGAAGGTGCTGGCGCCCACGCTGGCGCCGCGGCTGGATCTGACGCCGCGCGGCACCAGCCAGGGCGCCGACAGCGTGGCGGAAGGCACCCCGGACTTGGGCTTGCCGCCGGGCACTCCGTTATGCCTGGTGCCCAGCCTGGGCGGCATGTGCCAGTTGCTGAAGCAGCCGCAGATGGATGCGCTGCCGCAACGGCGGCGCGAGGCGGACTGGCGGGCGGACGGCCGGGAAGGTTAGGGCGGAAGAGGGTGGCAAAGCCCCGCGCGGCATGGCCGGCGCGGGGCTTGGTGTTCGTGGCGCGGGCGAAGGGCGCTTTCCGCCGCCGCGCTGGCTTATTCCGCTCCGCTGCCATGGCCCAGCTCTTGCCGATACTGGCGCGGCGTCAGACCAGTCAAGGCTTTGAACTGGCGGCTGAAGGCGCTGTGGTCGGTATAGCCGCAGCTCAGGGCCACTTCGGTGATGGCCATGTCCTCATGCAGCAGCCGGTGCGCATGTTCCAGCCTGGCTTTGAGTATCATTTGCCGCGGCGACAGGTGGAACACTTTCTTGCAGTAGCGCTCCAGCTGGGCGATGGACAAGCCGGCGATGGCGGTGAGCTCCGCCATTGAAATCGGCTGGCTGAAATGGCGGCGGATGAATTCGTCCACCGCCGCCAGGCGCGTATAAGCCGGGTGCGTCTTGCTGGCCGACTGCAAATCCAGCGAGATGCCGATCAGCCCGATGATTTCTTCCTGCCGGTTGTACAAGGGCCACTTGTAGGTCAGACACCAGCCTGGCTCCCGGCTTTTGAACAGATGCAGTTCCAGCTGGCTTTCCAGCACCTGGCCGTCCTGCAGCACCTTGATATCCTGCGCCGTGTAGACCTGCCCCAGCTGGATGGGAAACACTTCGGCGCTGGTTTTTCCCAGCAGCGGCGGCAAATCCTTCAAGCCGCAGCGCTGCGCCAGCGTTTGGTTGGCGCAGAGATAACGCGCCTGCCTGTCCTTGATGAAGATGGCCGCGTTGGGGATCAGGTCCAGCACCGGCATCAGCGGGGCGATGCCCGCCAGCAAGTCGTCCATCGTCGCCGGGCGGATTTCGTCTCGCCAGCGGGCGATTTTTTCCACGGTTTCGTTCGTCACTCCCCCCACCTTTCTAGGCGAGCTTAGCCGTTGGCATCCATCGCCACCTCGCCATCCCGAATGCTCTGCCGCCCGGTCAAGCATCAAGCCTATCCCATTCTGCAGGTTCGCTGAAACGCGAACTATGCCGATTTCGTCATTGCTGCTGATGATAGCCATCAAGATTGTCGGCGACAACGCGGCCATGCTAGCAGGGTGGAAGCGAATGCCGGCTAGGCGCAGAGATTCAATGGAATCAAAGGCCTGCGAGACGATGGCGGGGCGGCCGGACTGAATGGAGCTGGAGAATGGACAAGCGAATCAAGCAGATTGAAGTCATAGATTCCCACACTGGGGGCGAACCCACCCGGCTGGTGCTGAGCGGGTTTCCCGCGCTGGCGGGGGCCACCATGGCGGACCAGCGCGATGAATTGCGCGAGCGGCACGACCCATGGCGCCGCGCCTGCCTGCTGGAGCCGCGCGGCAGCGACGTGCTAGTGGGCGCGTTGTACTGCGAGCCGGTTTCGCCCGGCGCCACATGCGGCGTGATCTTCTTCAACAACGCCGGCTACCTGGGCATGTGCGGCCACGGCACCATAGGTCTGATCGCCTCCTTGCATTACCTGGGGCGCATCGCGCCCGGCACCCACCAGATCGACACCCCGGTGGGGCCGGTGGACGCCGTCTTGCATGAGAACGGCGCGGTGACGCTGCGCAATGTGCCGGCTTACCGTTACCGCCGGCGGGCGTCGGTGCAGGTGCCCGGCCATGGCACGGTGATCGGAGACATCGCCTGGGGCGGCAACTGGTTTTTCCTGGTGGCCGAGCATGGCCTGAGCATGCGGCTGGACAATGTCGAGGCGCTGAGCGCGTTCAGCTGCGCCACGATGCAGGCGCTGGAGGAGCAGGGCGTCACCGGCGCCGACGGCGCGCGCATCGATCATGTGGAGCTGTTCGCCGACGACGAGCACGCCGACAGCCGCAACTTCGTCATGTGCCCGGGCAAGGCCTACGACCGTTCCCCCTGCGGCACCGGCACCAGTGCCAAGCTGGCCTGCCTGGCCGCCGACGGCAAGCTGGCCGAAGGCGAAGAGTGGGTGCAGGCCGGCATCACCGGCAGCCGCTTCATCGGCCGTTACCAGCGCGAAAGCGATTTCATCCGCCCCTACATCACCGGCCGCGCCCACGTCACGGCGCGCGCGACATTGCTGATAGACGAAGAAGACCCCTTCGCGTGGGGCATCTGAGCCCACGCCTCTCATTACCTCTACCACCTGAATGAATGCCGCAAGGAGCAAGACAATGAGCGATAACATTTTCACCGGTTGCATTCCGGCGCTGATGACCCCGTGCACCGCTGATCGCCAGCCGGATTTCGACGCGCTGGTGGCCAAGGGCAAGGAGCTGGTGTCTCTGGGCATGAGCGCGGTGGTGTACTGCGGCTCGATGGGCGATTGGCCGCTGCTGAGCGAAGCTCAGCGCCAGGAGGGCGTGGCGCGGCTGGTGGCCGCCGGCGTGCCGACCATAGTCGGCACCGGCGCCGTCAACACCCGCGAGGCGGTTTTCCATGCCGCCCACGCCGCCCAGGTGGGGGCGCATGGCTTGATGGTGATCCCGCGCGTGCTGTCGCGCGGCGCGTCGCCGGCCGCGCAAAAGGCGCATTTCTCGGCCATTCTGGCCGCCGCGCCCAAGCTGCCGGCGGTGATCTACAACAGCCCCTATTATGGCTTCGCCACCCGCGCCGACCTGTTCTTCGAGCTGCGCCGCGCCTATCCCAATCTGATCGGCTTCAAGGAGTTCGGCGGCGCCGCCGACATGCGCTACGCCGCCGAGCACATCACCTCCCAGGATGACGAAGTCACGCTGATGGTGGGGGTGGACACCCAGGTGGTGCACGGCTTCGTCAATTGCAACGCCACCGGCGCGATCACCGGCATCGGCAACGCGTTGCCGCGCGAGGTGCTGCACCTGGTGGCATTGAGCCGGGCGGCGGCCAGAGGCGATGCCGTCGCCCGCCGCCGCGCCGGCGAGCTGGAATCGGCGCTGGCCGTGCTGTCCTCCTTCGACGAGGGCTGCGACCTGGTGCTGTATTACAAGCACCTGATGGTACTGAACGGCGACAAGGAATACGCGCTGCATTTCAACGAGAGCGACGCGCTGAGCGCCGCTCAGCGCCGCTATGCCGAAACCCAGTACGCGCTGTTCCGCGAGTGGTACCGCAACTGGTCGGCCGAGCAGAACGTCGCCTGATATTCAATCCCCGCCGCGCCCTTGGCGGCGCGGCTGTTTACTTGTGGCCATCAACAAATCCTCGCAAAGCACCTGAGCCAACGCAGGATCAGGGGTTTTGTTCGCGGCCTTCACGCAGGAAACATGATGAATCTGACAGGCATGATGCTCATCGGTGGGCGGGCGGTCGCCGGCCGCCGCGAGACGATCCGGGCGATAGACCCATCCACCGATCAAGCTCTGGAGCCGGGCTACCCCGGTGCAGACCGCGAACAGGTGGAGCAGGCCTGCGCATTGGCCTGGGAGGCGTTTGACGCCTACCGCGACACCGCGCCGGAAACGCGGGCGCGTTTTCTCGAAACCATCGCCGACGAAATGGAAGCGCTGGGCGATGCGCTGATAGAACGCGCGATGGCCGAAACCGGCCTGCCGCGCGCCCGGCTGCAGGGCGAGCGCGGCCGCACTTGCGGCCAGCTGCGGCTGTTCGCCTGCACGCTGCGGGCCGGCGAGTGGCTGGACGCGCGGGTAGACCCGGCCATGCCGCAGCGCCAGCCGCTGCCGCGCGCTGATCTGCGTCAGCGCCAGGTGGCTTTGGGGCCGGTGGCGGTGTTCGGCGCCAGCAATTTTCCCTTGGCCTTCTCGGTGGCCGGCGGCGACACCGCTTCCGCGCTGGCGGCCGGCTGCCCGGTCATCGTCAAGGCGCATAGCGCCCATCCCGGCGTCAGCGAACTGGCGGGGCGGGCCATCGCGCGGGCTGCGGAGAAATGCGGGCTGCCGGCCGGGGTGTTCGCGCTGCTGTTCGGCGCAGGCCGCGAAGCGGGGCAGGCGCTGGTGGCCGATCCGCGCGTCAAGGCGGTGGGTTTCACCGGCTCGCGCGGCGGCGGCCTGGCCTTGTGCCGGCTGGCGCAAAGCCGGCCGGAGCCGATTCCGGTGTATGCGGAAATGAGCTCCACCAATCCGGTGTTTCTGCTACCGGCGGCGCTGCGGGCGCGCGGCGAGGCGCTGGCGCAGGGCTTCGTCGCCTCGCTGACGCTGGGCGCGGGGCAGTTCTGCACCAATCCCGGCTTGATCATCGCCGAGCAAGGCCCGGCGCTGGACGGCTTCATCGCCGCCGCGTCCGCCCTGCTGCGGCAGAGTCCGGCGCAGACCATGCTGACGCCCGGCATCTTCCGCGCTTACCAGGCCGGTGTGGACGCGCTGTCCGGCCATGCCCGGCTGGCGGCCGCCGGCTTGCCGGCCACTGGGCCCAACCAGTGCCAGGCCCAGCTGTGGCTGACTGATGCGCAGGCGTATCTGGCCAATCCTGCATTGCGGGCCGAGGTGTTCGGCGCCGCCGCCTTGATCGTGCAATGCCATGACGCGCGGGAGTTTCGCCAACTTGCCGAGCAGCTGGAAGGCCAGCTCACCGCCACGCTGCAGCTGGACGAGGGCGATCTGGACCTGGCCCACGCGCTGCTGCCCACGCTGGAGCGCAAGGCCGGCCGCATTCTGGCGAACGGCTGGCCCACCGGCGTGGAAGTGTGCGACGCCATGGTGCATGGCGGGCCGTACCCGGCCACCTCGGACGCGCGGGCCACCTCGGTGGGCACGGCCGCCATCCAGCGCTTCCTGCGGCCGGTCTGCTACCAGGACTTGCCGGACGCGCTGCTGCCGCAGGCCTTGAAACAGGCCAACCCGCTGGCGCTGCGCCGCCTGCTGGATGGCGGGCGGGAGGGCTGAGCGATGGCGCCCGCTCTTGCGCCCGGCGCGGCCGTCATCGTGGTGGGCGCTGGCATAGTTGGCATTGCTACGGCTTTGCAGCTGCGCCTGGCCGGTTTCGAGGTGACGCTGCTGGACCGCGGCGAGCCGGCGATGGAAACCAGCTACGGCAACGCCGGCGCCTTCGCCGTCAGCGACGTGATCCCGCTGGCCGAGCCCGGCGTGCTGCGCAAGGTGCCCGGCTGGATGTTGGATCCGCTGGGGCCGCTGGCCCTGCGTTGGCGCTACCTGCCCACGCTGGCCCCCTGGCTGCTGCGCTTTCTGGCCGCCAGCCGGCCGCGCCGCGTGGCCGAACTGACCCAGGCGCTGGCCGCGCTGCTGGGGCGGGTCAATGACGACTACGCCGCGTTGATAGCGCGGGCCGGCCTCGGCCATCTGTGGCGGCGGCACGGCAACCTGACGCTGTATCGCAGCCGGGAGGAGTTCGACGCCGCCGCGCCGGCCTGGGATGCCAAGCGCCGCCATGGCGTGCGATGGCAGGTGCTGGACCGCGAGGCGCTGGAGGAAGAAGAGGGCGTTGTGGGCGAGGAATGGCGCTACGCGGTCAAGGTGCCGGCGTGGTCCCATGTGGACGACCCCTATGTCTTCAGCCGCGGCCTGTTCGACGCCTTCCTCCGCGAGGGCGGCCGCTTTGTGCGGGACGAGGCGCTGGCCACAGCGACGGAAGCCGGCCGCGTGGCCGGCGTGGAAACGGCGGGCAACGGCCGCCTGCGCGCCGACGCGGTGGTGATCGCCTGCGGCGTGTGGAGCGACCGCTTCGTCAAACAACATCAATACCGCGTGCCGCTGGAAAGCGAGCGCGGCTATCACGTCAACCTGCCCAAGGCCGGGGTGGCGCTGCGCCACTTCATCCAGTGCGCCAGCGAGAGCTTCGTCATCCTGCCGATGGCCAACGGCGGCTTGCGCCTGGCCGGCACGGTGGAGCTGGCGCACCGCGACGCCCCGCCGGACTGGCGCCGCGCCCGCATCCTGCTGGACAAGGCCAGGCGCATCGTCGGCGATTTCTCCACCGAAGACATGACGGTGTGGATGGGCAACCGCCCGTCGCTGCCGGACACCCTGCCCATCATCGGCCCGGCGCCGCAGCCGGGGCTGTGGTTCGCCACCGGCCACGGCCATCTGGGCCTGACCCTGGCGGCCACCACCGGCGCGCTGCTGCGCGACATGTTGCAGGGGCGGACTCCGGCGCTGGACATGCAGCCGTATCGGCTATCTCGTTTTTGACCCCGTCCCAGGCTGGCAGAGACCGGCCGCGGCGGGGGAGCGGTAGCAGGGCGGGCCGGGTGGCTTGCCCTGATCCATGCAGCAATAAAGGAGACATCTCATGGCTTGGAACAAACTGTTTGCGGACGTGAATTGGGTGGTGGCGCTGGGCGGCATGATGGCGCCGTTCGCCATGGCGGCGGCCCATGCCGATACCGTGGTCAAGATAGGCTTCGCCTCGCCGCTGTCCGGCCCGCAGGCCCACTATGGCAAGGACAATGAAAACGCCGCCAAAATGGCGGTGGACGATGTCAACGCCAAGGGCCTGGTGGTGGGCGGGCAGAAGATTCAGTTCGAACTGGTGTCCGAGGACGACCAGGCCGACCCGCGCATCGGCACCCAGGCGGCGCAGCGGCTGGTGGATGCCGGGGTGAAGGCCGTCATCGGCCATTTCAACTCCGGCGTGTCCATCCCAGCCTCGCGCATTTACTCAGAAGCCGGTATCCCGCAATTGTCGGTGGCCACCAACCCGGCTTATACCCAGCAAGGCTACAAAACCACCTTCCGCCTGGTGGGCAGCGACAGCCAGATAGGCGGCGCGCTGGGGCAGTTCGCCGTCAAGACGATGAAGGTCAAGACCATCGTCGCCATCGACGACCGCACCGCCTACGGCCAGGGCATCGCCGACGAATTCGTCAAGGCGGTGGCGGCCAACGGCGGCAAGGTGACGCGCCGCGAATTCACCACCGACAAAGCCACCGACTTCACCGCCATCCTCACCTCGCTGAAGGCCGTCAATCCGGACGTGGTGTTTTACGGCGGCGCCGACGCCCAGGCCGCGCCGATGGTCAAGCAGATGAAACGGCTGGGCCTCAAGGCCAAGCTGATGGGCGGGGACATGCTCAACACCCCCACCTTCATCCAGCTGGCCGGCGCGGACGCGGCCGGCCATTACTCGGCGGTGGCCGGCGGCGTGCTCAGCGCCCGCCCGGCGGGCAAGGCGTTTGAGCGTCGCTACAAGGCACGCTTCCATCAGGACGTGGTGCTGCTGGGGCCGCAGTTCTACGACGGCGTGATGCTGGTGGCCGCGGCCATGAAGCAGGCGGGCTCGGTGGAGCCGGCCAAATACCTGCCCAAGCTGGCCGCCATCCGCTACAGCGGCGTCACCGCCGACTTCGCCTTCGCGCCCAATGGCAATCTGTTGAAAGCGCCGGTCACGCTGTCCACGGTGAAAAACAACGCCTGGGCGGTGGAGACGGTGGTCCGCTGAGCGCGGCAGACAAAAAACGAATCTACCCCGGCGACTCCTCCGCCCCTGAGCCGGCTCGCTTCATGCGGAGCCGGCTTCTTTTTCGGTGTTTGCCGGCGGGTCTGTTGACACTCCGGCGCTGAACTGCCACCCTTCCGGCTTCGTTTTATTTGCCATTGCCCGCCATGAAAATCACTGCCAACACCGCCGTTACCCTGCGCATGAAAGTCACCGACAGCCAGGGCCTGGTCTACGACGACGGCAAGCACCCGATCGCCTACCTGCACGGCGACTACGACAACCTGTTCCCCAAGCTGGAAGCCGCGCTGGAGGGCCAGGAACCGGGCTTCCAGATCACGGTGGATCTCGCCGCCGAAGACGCCTTCGGCGAGCGCGACGAAGCGCTGGCCACCACCATGGCCAAGGCGGACTTCCCGCCCGGCATCAAGGTGGGCGGCCAGATCCAGCGCCCCGGCCCGGACGGCCAGCCGCGCTACTACTTCGTCACCAAGATCAAAGGCCCGACCGTCTTGTTGGACGGCAACCACCCGCTGTGCGGCAAAAACCTGCGCTTCGCCCTCAAAGTGGTGGATGTGCGCGAGGCGACGGCCGAAGAAATCGCTCACCAGCATGTGCACGGCGAGCACGGGCATCAGCACTGATCCCGGCCTCTCCCCGCACAAACAAAACCCTCCCGAATCGGGAGGGTTTTGTTTTGGCTGAGCGGTGCTTGGGGTTTGGTGTGGGTGGGGCCGGTTGCGATGGGCGGCGTCAAGCTGTTGGTCATGCTGGGATTGGTAGTTTGTTAGCTAGTCGGCTTTGGTGAATAGAAGTTGTGGCCTTAAATCAGTTACGGAGTATCACCGTATCGCCATCTATTTCTATTTTTCTTCCAAGGCGATAAATTGCTAGGCACTTTTTAATTCGCGTTTCAGATTCACTTGTTGTTCTAGAGATGTGCAAAAGTCGGCATATGACTCGAGCAAGCTCGCTTAAGCTGGTGGCTCCATGTTGAGTCAGCACATAAACCGCTAGATTGCACAGTTCTTCGAGACAAACCTCACTGGACTGACCCGGCTCCTGTAGGCATTCCTGCCTTACATCTGGGGCCGCTTAGAGTGAAAAGAAGTCTGTTGGATGCGGTCAGAAAATCGGGCGGCTATTCTCCTATGCCGACCTAAGCTAACTCTTCAATCAAGCTGACGTGACCTGGATGTATCTTGAATTTCATCTTAGGTCCACTCTCGTATCTGGCTGCACTCGATGCGAGTGAAGTTAAGTCAATTTCGGCCTGGTTGAGCAAGTCCTTCAAGTATTCCTTAGGGATCTGGTTTTGCACAAGCAGGGGCAGCAGGCTTATGAATGAACAGGGATTGCTGGCGACTAAGGCCAATATCTCCCGTGACGTCGGGTAGGCGGTCTTATCCAGCCATATACTGTAATGGTCATCATTCGCGTTTTTTGCTTTTACTGTCCACTGTAGCCGACGAATGACTAGGTGTTGCTGCATGATTGGCCAGAAGTCGTTACCATAGAAGTCAATACTTAACATCTCAGTGGTAGCTTCCCACAGCGCTTGAAATAGCGCGGCGGATTGGTTAAGTATTTCGGGATTGTGAGTTTCCTGTGAGTTAGCAGTACAGTCCAGAATCCCTAGGCCTACGTCAACCAATGTGCGCATCAGTCTTGAAGCATCTGAGGGTTGCCATTCTGCGGAAATTTTATAAATGGGACGGAATTCGAGAATTTCCCTCAGCGCAACGCTAGAGTTCCACATATTCAGCCAGTGACTGGTGAAGTTATCGTTCAATGCGACGGAATACCCGAGCACCCGGCAAGCATAGTTGTTGGGCTGAGTAGCGTGATATTCACTAACATGGCTTCTAATCGACTGACCTTTGGAGGAGTTCCACTCGGTAGGTGTCAAGCTCCATTCGTTGATGAAATCTCTGACGTCCGGTGCCGGGAACCTGTCGGGCTGATTCGAATGTAGAAGTGCTAGCATGGATTGATAAACCCATGGCTCCCAAGAAAAATTCAATTGCTCGGAAATGGTTGGGGAGCAAGGATGTGGGAGTTTATCGGCTAATGCCCATAATATATCTTGGCTACTCAGAGATCGTTTTTGACCCGAGTTGTTATCAGGGAAGTTAAGGTACTGGCAAGTGAGCCATGTGCCCCAACGCTTAAACAGGCCCTCGACATCGGATCTTTTGGCGATAGTATCAACGAAAGAAGCGAGCAGAGATTCGACGTGCGGCTCTAACACAGAGTGAGGATGTCCATGCCCATCAGCAATGTGAATGAGTTGCATGCTTCCGTGCCTGAGCAAGCTAGGTAGCAATAGGGCACCATCCCACGAGCCATCGCTTTGGAAACTTGTTGGAGACCTGTATGTGAACTGTTCCCATAAATCGTAGTTACGGTAAAACTCAGGGCTGTCGAGTACTCGATTGATCAAGACTAGGCTTTGTGTGGAGTTCATCCATTTAAACAATGTGTTGAGATCAAGCTTTGCTAGTAATTTAACCCATGGCCAACTGGAGTCATCGGTCCGACTTTCCCTGGCATGTCCGTACCAAATTTCATCGAGGGTGATTGGATGGGATGGATCAACCCCATATTTCTGAAGTAGCTTTTTTTCAGCATCGGCGAAATGTTGTTCGGCTAAATTTAAGAGTGCCTCTTTGAAAGCATCATTTTTCAGAGCTACGACCAGTGCCACTTCCGTCCACAAATGCTCGACCCACCATGAGTTTTTGGCGAGAGCCCTGAAAGCTGTGTACCGGTTTTCAGTTTCTGAAGAGGCCCAGGCTGCTACAATTCCGATCACCAAAATCGCCTGAATTCTCGGATCGTCCGACGCATCGAAGTCCTCGTGAGAACCGTTCAAGTGAGTGGTAAACCTCTTAAGAGCATTCTCGGCATCATCCTGGATGCAGAAGTATTCTGTTACAGACGTGATCAATAAATCGGGAGGTGAAAATCTACCTTCTGCGAAGTTTCCAATTAACGACTCGGCGATTGTGTATGAATTCTGCATTTCAGACTCATAAGCAGGTGGCAATTGCCATTCTTTGTTCATGACTATTTTTTCCTGTTGGCGTTGGCCATCTTCCAAGCTGTATCAAAAAACTGGACAGCTTTATGGGCATTGGCACTCCAGCCTCTACTCGCTGCGTTTACATCTCGGTGGAAGCCACCTACAGTAGCGCCAAAATGCCATAGCTCTTCATCAATGATTGCAAAGCGATCGTGAATATAATCGAAGTCTTTGAGGGCAAATGAGATTTCCACTTTTAAGGGGGCGTCGACCTTTGCGCGATCATTTGTTACGAAGTCTTCTAATTCCTTAAATTCTTTCTCGATTTCCGCATGGTCATCATGATGGCCTGTCAAAATTCTTATAGTTTGAATATGGTTTGTGAGGAACCAATGCACAACTTTCTTTATTCTTCGACCGTGGCTAGGATTTTTGCCGTCTTCAGAAAATAGATGCTTATCAATTATCCACACCCGTTGCGCGGTGCTGATAGCTTTCTCAAATTCTCTTGCTATACGTACGTCATCAACTCCATACCGAGCCATAATGGCATCATACTCTGGGAAATGATGGTGGCTTTCGCCACTCTGATTTGCCTCGCAAGGTATGAGTAATTGTGGAGAGAATTTCTTCTCTACCACCAGTGGGGTCGTATTGACACTATTTCGTAAAGTTAGCTTAGCCATTATTCACATCCTGCGTTCCTTGCATCGTCTGCGCTTCAGTTCCGCTGCACCTCATGCACTTATTTCGCGTCCTTCACGTCACGCCCACAGTGAACGCATGGCTTCTCAAGTGCCTTCCGCGGGACTTTGAAATCCTCAAGAGGAAGAGCGTTGTTGTAGAGGCGCAGAAGATGGTCGAGGATTTTCTCGCCATGGGGTATACGCATGATAAGCGTTGGCCGTATACCGATAGAGTTTAGAGAACTTCCGATCATCCATACACGACTATCGATCGCGATGAATCGATCATGAAACAGACTGTTTTCTGTATTCGCGACTTTTATTTCAATATTGTTCTTGTGACTATTTTGGAAGATAGCTAGATTTTCTAGCAATTTTTGGTGTGTGTCCTGTGTCGCCTCTCTATCAATTTCGGTACCCGTTGTCGCTTCGTTGATCTGTTTGAAAGCACTGCTTGAAGTTAGGATTTGTATCTTGATCTCGTCTCGTTCAATAGCAAATAGATATTGGGGAATCTGGTTTGCGCTGAAGTATGGATCAGCGATGAAGATGCTTGAGTGAGCGTGCTTGAACTTTTTCCTGATGTGTTCGAGCGCTTCCTTGCGTTGGTTAGCCGTAAACCACGTTTGCTCATATACTGTGGCACTGTGATTAAGGAGTCGCTCATTTTTTGCGTCTAGCAAACGCTGGAAAGCATTTGTTGTATTCGGTGCTTTCCCCAATGTTTGTGAGGACGCTAAGGTTTTTTTATCGGTGACGTACTCATTTACTGCGCTCTTCTTTTTATCCGTCTCGGGAACCGAAACTTTAATGCGTTGCTCGACCACTTCAATACTCGTTTTCATTTGTCGAATGAACTGTCGCATGGGAGTTTGCAATAAGACTCCGCGTTCTGTGTGTGTCAGGATAAGACCGGAGCCATGGATAGATGACGGTCTTTCAATCACAACCAAACCATCTTCCGGTACCGGAACTGTATCAAAGGAGGTGAGTATCCCTTCTTGCCCTTCCATTGAGGTCAGGCTCAAACCTTCAAGTTTCCTGCCTGGGTGGGGCTTCAAATGGATATACAACGATTCGGAACCGTCTTCTTTAGGATCAACGAATTGCCGGACTGAATGAACATCGCAGTCAGGCACAGCGAGCGCCATCCCACCTAGATATTCAGGGTACTCCCTAAAATCGACATGCATGTGGTGCTCTAGGAATTTGAAGGCTTCTTGGCAATTTTTGCTTTGTCCGTCTTGGTCAAGGAAACTCGGCCATTCTTGACTGTCTGAAATTCGACGTGAGTACCTGATGATACCAAGGTTACGGAAGGGGATTGAAGGACGTTCAGATTTAAGCGTGATGTCGTCACTTTCCAAGGGCACGCCCAATACAGGCCATGTTGGAAAGTCACTTAGCCTGCCAGCGGAGAGGGGCACTCCATCAGAGTCCTTCCTGGCATCACGAAGGGGAATGGGTGTACCAAGTTCATCAGATGCGGTTCGGTACCACCGGATGGCTTCTTCTGCGGTCATGACGATACGGTCGACCGCAATAGCGCCTTCTTCCTTGAATTTTTTTAAGTAAGGCTTGGCAGGTCTCAAAGGGGCTTGCCTACCTGATGCCAGCAACCATACCGATGCGAACAGCAAACGTAGAGGAGGTCGCTCAGATGTAGATCGTGGTGGTACAACCACAGCGACATGCACGACCGCATGTTCGAAGCCGTCAGTCAATTTACTGTAGGGGTTACTGCTTTCGTTACTTTCCATGTAGTGCTCGCTATCAGTCGAAAATGCTGGCTTAAGATATTTCTGTAAACTATCGCTAATAAGTTTTACTTAGCTGGCGACGTCCCCCAGCATTGAGTAGCACGTAGCTTTTTTGTCCAATTACCTTGACCTCCACCCGACTAACCG
>NZ_JYKA01000030.1 GCF_001676875.1 Chromobacterium subtsugae
TCGGCGCATTAGGCGCAGTGGTGTCGATTGTGATGCTGTAGGCCGCCGACAGCGTGCTGACATTGCCGGCCGCGTCGGTCGCCGTCACCCGCGCGCCATGGTTGCCGTCCGGCAGATTGGCGCTCAGGCTGTAGCTCCACGCGCCGCTGCCGTTCGCCGTAGTCGTCCCGACCTGGAAGCCATCGATATACACCGTCACCGTGCTATTGGCCGGCGCGGTGCCCTGCAGCGTCGGGGTGTTGTCGCTGGTGATGCCGTCGCTATGGCTGCTGCCGGTGTCCGTCGCCGTGGTCAGGCCGCTGATTGCCGGCGTCGTCGGCGTCGCGGTATCGATGGTCACGCTGTAGGCGGTCGCCTGGCTGCTGACATTGCCGGCGGTATCGGTCGCCGTCGCGCGGATGCTGTGATTGCCGTCCGCCAAGCTGCTGGAAACGTTGTAGAACCACGCACCGGTATTGTCCGCGGTAGTCGTACCAACCGCCGTGCCATCCACATACAACGTCACCGTGCTGTTCGCCTCGGCCGTGCCTTGGACCGTTGGCGTGTTGTCGCTGGTGACGCCGTCGGAGCTGCTGCTGCCGGTATCGGTGGCAGCGGTCAGACCTGTCACCGTCGGCGCGCTTGGCGCGGTGGTGTCGATCATCACCGTGTAAGCAGTCGATACGCTGCTGTTCACCGAGCCGCTGGTTGCCATGGCGGTTATCGCATGGCTGCCGCTGGCGATCGGGTCACTGAAGGCATAGCTCCAGGCGCCGGTGCCGCTGGCGGTGGTGGTGCCCACCGATACGCCATCCACATAGATGGTGACGGTGCTGTCCGCTTCCGCCGTGCCGGTCACCGTCGGCGTGGCGTCGCTGGTGATGCCGTCGGAACTGCTGCTGCCGGTGTCGGTGCCCGCAGTCAGGCCGCTCACCGACGGCGTCGGCAGCTGGATGGCGATGTTGCGGGTGACGGCGGCACTGTTCACTTCGCCGTCGTTGACCACGAAGCTGATCACCCGGGTGGCGGTATTAGGCGAACCGGAGGTGTCGTTGTACGTTACCGCCTGCAAGGCTGCCTGCCATTGCGCCACTGTCGCGGTCGCGCCGCTGGAGGTCAGCGTCAGCACCCCGGTGCCGCTGTTGTAGCTGGCGACGATGTTGCCGTAGGTGGACGCGCTGGTATTGGTGAAGGCCAGCACGTCCTCGCCGCTGTGGAAGTTGCCGGTGATCGACACCGTGCCGCTCGCCAGCGTGGTGTTGTCGCGGTCGGACACCGTGATGCCGCTGTCCACCGCCACCGGCGTCGGCGTGCCGCTGAGGGTATAACTGCCGTTGGCGCCGGACACGGTGGCGATCGGCGTCTGGTCGGTGTCGGCCACCGTCACGCTGCGTGTCGCCGTGGCGCTGTTCTTGGTGCCGTCGTTGACCACGAAGCTGATGGTGCGCGTGGCGTTGTTGGGCGTGATCGCGCTATCGGTGTAAGTCACCGCGCGCAAGGCCGCCTGCCACTGCGCCAGCGTCGCGGTCGCGCCGCTGGAAGTCAGCGTCAGCACCCCGGTGCCGCTATTGTAACTGCCGCTGATATTGCCGTAGGTGGTGGAGTTGGTATTGCTGAACGCCAGCGTGTCTTCCGCGCTCTGGAAGTTGCCGGTGATCGACACCGTCGCGCTAGCCAGCGTGGTGTTGTCCAGGTCGGACACCGTGACGCCGCTATCCACCGCCACCGGAGTGGAGGTGACGTTGTTGCCGGCGGTGAACGCGGCGCTGCCGCCGCTGGCGGTGAGCAGCGGCGTCTGGTCGGTATCCGCCACCGTCACCGTTTTGGTGGTGGCGGCGCTGTTCTTGGTGCCGTCGTTGACGACAAAGCTGATGGTGCGCGTCGCGCTGTTCGGCGTCACCGCGCTGTCGGTGTATTTGACCGCGCGCATGGCAGCCTGCCATTGCGCCACCGTCGCCGTCGCCCCGCTGGAAGTCAGCGTCAACACCCCGGTGCCGCTGTTGTAGCTGCCGACGATGTTGCCGTAGGTGACGGCGCTGGTATTGGTGAAGCTGAGCGAGTCCTCGCCACTGTGGAAGTTGCCGGTGATCGATACCGTGCCGCTGGCCAGCGTGGTGTTGTCGAGGTCGGACACCGTGATGCCGCTGTCGACCGCCACCGGCGTGGAGGTGGCGTTGTCGCCGGCGGTGAAGGCCGTGCTGCCGCCGCTGGCGGAGGCGATAGGCGTCTGGTCGGTATCCGCCACCGTCACCGTCTTGGTCACCGCCGTGCTGGTATTGCTACCGCCGTCCTGCACCTGGAAGCTGATGGTGCGGGTGGCGCTGTTCGGCGTCACCGCGCTGTCGGTATACGTCACCGCCCGCAATGCGGCCTGCCATTGCGCGATGGTGGCGGTGGCGCCGCTGGAGGTCAGCGTCAGCACACCGGTGCCGCTGTTGTAGCTGGCGCTGATGTTGCCCATGGTGCTGCCGTCATTGGTGAACGCCAGCACGTCCTCCCCGCTGTGGAAGTTGCCGGTGATGGACACGGTGCCGCTGGCCAGCGTGCTGCTGGCGTTGTCGGTGACGCTGACGCTGCCGTCCACCGCCACCGGCGTGGAGGTGGCGTTGTCGCCGGCGGTGAAGGCCGAACTGCCGCCGCTAGTGCTCAGCAGCGGCGCGTCGCTGATTGCCAGCGTCACGCTAGACGCCGAGCTGGTGCCGCCGCGGCCGTCGTTGACCGTCACCTGCACAGTGCGGGTGGAGGTATTGGGCGTGCCGGCGGTGTCGTTGAAGGTCAGCGCGTTGACCAGCGTGCCCACCCTGGAGGCAGTGGCGTTGCTGTTGAAGTCGACGATCAGATCCTGCCCGCCGCTGCCCACCCCGCTGCTGTCTATGGTGCCGACCGCTACGCCGCCTACCGACACCGTACTGCCGGAGTTAGTGCCGTTGCTGAGCGTGACCGTGCCGGCGGTGCTGATGCCTAGCACGTCCTCGCCGCTGTGGCCGTTGGCGGAGATGTGCACCGTCAGATTGCCGCCGTTGAAATTCGAAGTATCGCTGTCGCTGACCGTGGCCGCGGTGCCGGTGTCCAGGCTCACCGCGCCGCTGCCGGCGTAGTAGGTATTGCTGTCGCCGTTCAGGTTGCTGATCACCGGCGCGCTGTCCGCCGCCACGGTGACGGTCTTGGTCACCGTGGAACTGGTGTTGCTGCTGGCGTCGGTGATGGCGAAGCTGAGGGTGCGGGTGCTGGTATTCGGCGACAGCGAGCTGTCCCGGTAAGTCACCGCCTCCAGCGCCGCCTGCCACTGGGCATTGGTGGCGGTGGAACCGCTGGAGGTCAGCGTCAGCACCCCGGTGCCGCTGTTGTAGCTGCCGCTGATATTACCCATGGTGCTGCCGTTATTGGTGAATGCCAGCACGTCCTCGCCGCTGTGGAAGTTGCCGGTAATCGATACCGTGGCGCTGGTTTGGGTCGAGGCCGCGGTATCGCTGAGCGTGATGCCGCTGTCCACCGTCACCGCGTTGCCGTTGCCGGAGCTGTAGGCGCTGCTGCCGCCGCTGGCGGTCAGCGTCGGCCCCGGGAAATGGAAGGTGGTGGCGTTGATGGCGCCGATGCCGACCAGGCCGGTGACGTTGTGGCCATTGGCCGCGATCACGCGGAAGGAGTCGATGCCGACGAAATTGCTGTTGCTGGACACATTGAAGGTGACCGGCGAGCCGTCGTTGTCGATGTCGCTGACGCTCTGGCTCAAGGTGGCGCCGGCGACGGCGGAACCGTTCAGATAGCCCACCAGCTGCATGGTGCCGCCGTTGAAGGTGGAATCGTAGCCATTGATCACTACGGTGATGGAGTTCAGCGTGAACAGGCTGCCATCGTTGGGCTTGACCGAGAAATAATTGATCTGCTTGACGCCGTTGCTCAGCGCGTCGACGGTTTCCGTGGAGCTCGAACCATCCTTCTCGACGATGATCATCTCGTTCTGACCGTCGCTGTTCGAGTTCATGTTCATGGTGAAATTCCAGCCAAGGTAATTGCTTACCGTCAGCGTGGCGTTGCCGGTGGGCACCACGGTGGTGGAACCGTCCAGCGAATCGAAACTGGTGGTGCCGGAAGTCGGTTGCGTCAGCAGGCCGTCATAGCCCGACAGGTCCAGCGTCGCCACGTGCAGCTTGCCGGTGGCGTATTCCAGCGTCCAGTCGCCGCCCAGGCTGGCGGCGCCGGTAAGGTCGGTAGAGCCGGCTGTCACGCGGCCGCTTTCCTGCGCGATCGCATTGACCAGCGCCGCGCCGTCGCTGCCTTCGGCCACATCGCAGCCGTAAAGCAGGATGTCGCCGCCGGGGCGCAAGGCCTGTCCTATCGTGGCCAATTCCGCCTGATAGCTGGCGACATTGGCCGTCGTCAGCTGCGTCGTGCCCAGCTGCAGATCGTTTTCCTGGCCGTGCGACATGATGTGGATGGCGCCGTAGCCGCTGTGGGTTTGCGCCCACTGCGCGATCTGCGCCAGGCCGTCCTTGCTGCTGTCCAGAATCACCACCTGGTAATTGGACGGCAACTGCGACACCAGGCTTTGCAGATTGGCGACGTCGTTTTCGACGAACACCACTTGCGGCACGTTGGCCGCGCCGTCGCGCGCTCCGACCGCGCGCGGCGCTTCTGCGGCCGACTGCGCCGCGGCGGCGGCCGGCCTAGCCTCGCCGTGATGCTGCTGCGCGCCGGCGTCCTGCGGGTCGTGCATCACGCCGACATGCTGCGCGACATGGTTGGCGGTGGCAGCCACTGCGCCGTCAAACATCATCCGGGGCTCCAGCGCCTGCAACAGCAAGCGATTGGCCGGACGGGCCGCCTGTTTGGCCGCCTGCTGCCGGCCTGCCGATTTCCACCATGCCATGATGACTCTCCCGACCACTGCCGACGGCCATCGCCGCAGCATGAATAAAGGACGTTCAACTAGATAAATAGACTAGTTGCCCGCATAAGAACATGTTGTTCGGGTAAATAAGCTTTAGATAAATTTACTTAGCAAACGCCAGTCGGTGGCCACTCCCATCCCGGCTTGCGGCAAACAGGCGCATCCCGTATCGTGCGCAACAGTTTTCAAGGAATGCCGATGACCGCCACCCCGCTCTACTGCGCCGAAGCCGCGCGCATCGATGCCGCCCGCCTGCTGGCCGACCGTTTCCAGCTTCCCCTGATCCGCCAGCGCCCCGCCGACGGCTATTGGCTGGAGTTGGGCGCGGAACGGCTGGAGCTGGTCACCACCGGCAAGCACGGCGCGGTGTATGCCGAATTCGTCGAGGGCGCGGCGCGCCATCGCCGCGAGCAGGGCGGCGGCCGCGGCCAGCCGGTGGCCAAGGCGGTGGGCCTGAAAGGGGCAAAAGATTTGCCTTACGTGGTGGACGCCACCGCCGGCCTGGGGCGCGACAGCTTCGTGCTGGCCACGCTGGGCTGCCGGGTGACGATGGTGGAACGCTCGCCGGTGGCGGCGGCGCTGCTGGCCGACGCGCTGGCGCGCGCGGCGCGCGACGACAGCACCCGCGACATCGCGGCGCGGATGACGCTGGCGCACGC
Source organism: Chromobacterium subtsugae (assembly GCF_001676875.1). Taxonomy (GTDB): domain Bacteria; phylum Pseudomonadota; class Gammaproteobacteria; order Burkholderiales; family Chromobacteriaceae; genus Chromobacterium; species Chromobacterium subtsugae. The sequence goes on from NZ_JYKA01000030.1 coordinate 5,530, forward strand.
CAACTCGCGCGACTGGCTGGCCGGCCTCGCCGACGATCAACGGCCGGACGTGGTGTTCGTCGACCCGATGTTCCCGGACACCGACAAGAAAGCCGCCGCCGCCAAGAAAGACATGCAGGCCTTCCAGCAGGTGATAGGCGACGATATGGACAGCGCCGAATTGCTGGCCGCCGCCATCGCCGCCGCCAAGGTGCGGGTGGTGGTGAAAAGGCCGCGCTTGGGCGCGGCCATCGAAGGCGTCAAGCCATCGGCGGTGCTGGACGGCAAGTCCACCCGCTTCGACCTGTACGTGATCAAGGCGCTGGCGTCAGCCTGAGTGCGCGGCGCGGCTGTCGCCGGGTGCCTGCGCCCGGTCGTCCATGCCGTAGTCGCGCACTACCGCCGCCACCCGCAGCCGGTAATCGGCGAAAAACTTTCCCCGCCCCGCCGCCTGCGCCGCCCGGTGCGATTCCAGATTGCGCCAGGCCGCCACCGCCTCCTCGTCGCGCCAGAACGACAAGGACAACAAAGCATCCGGCCGCGCCAGGCTCTGAAAACGCTCTATCGAGAGAAAACCGTCTACGCCGGGCAATGTCTCCGCCAGCCGCGCCGCCCACTGCAGATAAGCATCTCGGCCGTCCGCCGTCGGCGTGGCTTCGAAAATCACTGCGATCATTTGCTCTCTCCCGCGCCGAAGCGGCGCATTCTGATATTCGGCGGCCCCTGAAAAACGATGCCGCCGCCCAAAGCCCGCCAATCCGGACGGCTTGCCTCCAACGCGTCCAGCGCGCCGCAGGCGATCGCCAAGGCCAGCCCTTCGCCCGGACAGGCATGCCGGCCGCGGCCGAAATCCAGCGCCTCTGCTGGTCCCGCCGGGTCATGCGCGGCGGCTGCCAGCAACACCAGCACCTGGTCGCCGGCCTTGAGCCGCTGCCCGGCCAGCTCGACATCCTCCGCCACGAAGCGGCGGGTGTGATGCAGCGCCGGATCGACGCGCAGGCGGCGCTTCCACTCGCCCGCATCACGCCAATCCCACGGTCCCTCGCAACGCCAAGCGATGCCCGCCGACAGCAGCCCGGCGCCGGCGTCGCGGCTCTGGAATAGCGCGCCCAGCAGATTGGCCGCCAATGCGGCCTCGTCCAAATCCACAAAAGCCTCGCGCCAGCGCCGCAGCCAGCCATTCACAGGCAAAGACGCCAATTCGTCGAGCAAGGCCCAGCAGGCTGCAGCGCCCTGCTCCCGCGCCGCATCGTCGGCGTCCGCCGCCAGCGCGCGGCAAAGCAAGGCAATGCCCTCCCCCACAGCGGACAGGCGCGCCGCAGGCCAACCCAGCGCCGCGGCCAGCGCGGCGACAGGCAGCAAGTCGATCAGGCCGTCTATGCGGCGGCCGCTCAACTCGCCCTCGGACAAGAAGCGCGCCGCGAGCGCTGCCGCCACCCCTTCGACCTCGCTTAAGGACAAGGCCGCCAGACTATCCCTCACCGCGCGTCGCAAACCGGCATGCGCCGCGCCCTCGCTCATCCGCAGCCAGCCGCCAAAGGCCTGGCCCAGAACCGAGCCGTCGATGGCGGGCGGCACCGGCTGCCCGCTCGGGCGCACCCGGCAGACCGGACTGTCCAGGACCGCGCCGACGGCGCGGTGCGACGCCGCCAGCCATATCCCCAAGGCCTCGTCGTAATGCCAGCCCTTCTCCGCCAGACTGCGGTAGTAGGGATAGGGGTCAGGATGGCGCGCGGCCATCAAAACGTTTTGCGGCCAGGCGCTCATGCCGCCTCTCCCAGATATTTTCGCTTCACCGCATCCACGCAGCGGGCGCGGGAGCTAGCCGCCTGCTCATCAGGCGCGAACAAGGCGCTGACCGCGTCCAGCAGGTCCACCGCCCGCCACAATAAAGGAATGTCGGCAGCCGGCACGCGCGCCAGCCGCTGGCCGTCGGTCAGCCTGTCGATCACGGCGATGGCCGCGCCCTTGGCCGCGATCTGTTCGATTCGCCCCTGCCGGGTGCATGCCCCGTACACCCCAGCCAGGAAATGCGCCCACTCCTCATCCAACGGCGCTTCGCTCTCCGCCGCGATGCCTTCGGACGCCAAACGGCGCAACTCGGCGCGGTAACGCTGATCGAAACGCCCCCGCAGCGCGGCGGCATCCGCATGCTCCGCCTCGATCAGCCATTCCATCATCGCTCGCGGATACCAGGCCAGCTCGCCGCGCATCCGGCGTTCGCCGAAATGCGAGGACGCCATGCCCGATCCGGACAGTCGATAAGAAGGCAAGGGCATCCGCCCCGCCTGTTGCAGCTCGCGCAGGCGCTCGGGCGCGCTGCGGCAGCGAAACAACAACTGCGGCTCGCTCAGAAAATGGCTTTGCAGATAATCCAACAAGGCCTGCATGGCGAAACTCCTTGGCTAGCGCTTTCAATGCCGTTATCGTAGCCATCCCTTCCCCATGATGTTTCACGCTGGAGTGAACCATGATCGCCGCCCATCTCCCGGACATCAGCCGTCTGGCCAGCCTGCTGGCCGACCCCGGCCGCGCCCGCATGCTGCTGTTGCTGCTGGACGGCAGGAGCTATCCGGCCAGCGAACTGGCTCAGCACGCCGGCCTCAGCGCCCAGGCCGCCAGCAACCACCTGGCCAAACTGCTGCAAGGCGGCGCGGTGAAAGTGGAGCGGCACGGCCGCCATCGCTACTATCTGCTGGCCAATGCCGCCATCGCCCAGGCGTTGGAGGCGCTCAGCGCGGCGGCGCATGGCCACGATCTGGCCAAGCCGGCGGCCAGCCGGGTGGCGCCGACGCTCAGGCTGGCGCGCACCTGCTACGACCACTTGGCCGGCAAACTGGGCATCGCCGTCGCCGACGGCATGCAGGCGAGCGGCTGGCTGGCGCTGAACGGGGAGAGGCAGTTCGAAGTCACCGCGGCGGGGCGCGGCTGGTTCGCCGAGGCGTTGGGCGTGGCCGAGCCGGCGAGCGGCCGCCGGCCGCAGGCGCGCGCCTGCCTGGACTGGAGCGAGCGGCGGCCGCACCTGGCCGGCGCCTATGGCGCGGCGCTATGCCGGGAGTTTCTGGCGCGCAGCTGGGTGGAGCGGCGGCAGGATAGCCGCGCGCTGAGAATCACGCCGGCCGGGCTCGCCTTCTTGCGCGAGCAATGGGGCATCCGGCCGGAAACGCTGGCGGAATAGTCCGCCTCAGGCGGTCAGCCGCTCGGCGAAGCCTTCCGGGATGGCCGGGCGGCCGCGCTCGTTGATGGCGGTACCGATCACCAAGCCATCCAGCGCCACCTTGCCGTCGGCCTGGCGGATCACTTGCTGGCGAAAACCGAAACGCACTTTGGAAACAGCCTCGAACGCCACGGTGACGATGAATTGGTCGCCGCTGGTCAGCGAAGCCTTGTAATCCATTTCCGAACGCACCACCACCAGATTGACCTTGTCGCGCGCCAGCTGGGCGAAGTCTATGCCCTTGGCCAGCAGAAACTCATGGCGGGCATGTTCCAGGTAATTGAAATACACGCCGTTGTTGACGATGCCCTGCATGTCGCATTCGTAGTCGCGCACCTTGAATTCAACGGAAAAAACCGACATCTGACGCTTCCTTGCTGATGAAATGGAAAGCCCCCGCCCGGCGGCCGCGCGGCGGCGGAAGCGGGGCGGGGAACGGCGGGCAGTTTGGCAGAACGGCGGCGGCAAGGCCAGCCGTGCCGGAGGCGGCGGTTCAGCGCGCGGGAGGAATGGGTGGCTTGGCGGGCGCCGGGCGGTTTATCTTCAGCCACTCCACCCGCGGCAAAGCCTGCTGGGCGGTTTGCTTCAGCTGCCAGGCCAGCCAGTTTTCATTGCCGGAAAAGATCATGCGCTGCGGCTCCAGCCATGGCGGCGCAGCCGCTGTTCCACCGCGGTGGCGGAGCGGCGGCAGGCCAACACCGGAATCCCCAGCGCGGCGGCGCTGTCGCGGTAATGCCGCATCACGTTGTGGCCGAGGAAGTCGGTCAGCAGGATCAGCACGTCCGGCTTGCCCGGCAGCGCCGCCTTGCGCTGATGCGCGACGTTGCGCCCGCAGATGTGGCGGGCGATGCGGATATTGTAATGCTGCAGGACTTCCGGGATATTGCCCAGGCTGTCCGCGCCTACCAGTAGCGCCTCCATCTTGCCTCCTAGCCGTGTCGCACGGATTCAGGTGATGTCCTGACTGTAAATCCCGCTTGTAATTTCTTCTAGTAATATGAAATTTTAATCCTATCTCTTTTTAATATATAAAGACTGTCTAATGCCGCCGCGCTCGACAGCCCGGACAAAACCCGCTACCCTCGCCGCCCCGCGCCGTCGCGCATAAGCCACTGATTTGTCTATACAAATGAATGCCGTTGTCCTTGCCGTGGGCGCCATGCTCACTCTGGCGCTGCTGCGCACCCACGTCGTCATCAGCCTGCTGCTGGGCGCCCTGATCGGCGGCCTCGCCGGCGGCCTGTCGCTGTCCGCCACGCTGACCGCCTTCAACAACGGCATCACCGGCGGCGCCTCGGTGGCGCTGTCCTACGCGCTGCTCGGCGCCTTCGCCGTCGCCATCGCCAAATCCGGCCTGCCGCACGCGATGGCCGAACTGGCGGTGAAGCGGCTGGAGCACAGCAGCGGCCACGGCCGGCTGAAATGGACGCTGATCCTGCTGTTGGGCTGCGTCAGCGTCGCCAGCCAGAATCTGGTGCCGATACACATCGCCTTCATCCCGATGCTGATTCCGCCGCTGCTGTACGTGATGGCGCGGCTGAAGCTGGACCGCCGGCTGGTGGCCTGCGTGATCACCTTCGGCCTGGTGACGCCCTATATGGTGTTCCCGGTGGGTTTCGGCGACATCTATCTGAAGCAGATCCTGCTGGGCAACGCCGCCAAGGCCGGCATGGACATCCGCGGCATCAACGTGATGCACGCGATGGCGATCCCGGCGCTGGGCATGGTGGCCGGCTTGCTGTCGGCGGTGCTGGTCAGCTACCGCAAGCCGCGCCAGTATTCGCTGGGCAAAATAGAAAACGCCGAGCGCACCCGCGCCCGCGTCAGCCCCAAGTCGCTGGCCACCGCGCTGGCGGCCATCGTCGCGGCGTTCTCGGTGCAGCTGTACACCGGCTCGATGATCATGGGCGCGCTGGCCGGCTTCCTGCTGTTCCTCGCCACCGGGGTGGTCAAGTGGAAGGACGCCGACGGCGTGTTCAACGAAGGCATGAAGATGATGGCGATGGTGGGCTTCACCATGATCACCTCGCAAGGCTTCGCCGAAGTGCTGCGCGCCACCGGCGAGATCGCCCCGCTGGTCAAGGCCGGCGCCGCGCTGTTCGAAGGCCAGCGCCCGCTGGCGGCGCTGGCGATGCTGGCCATCGGCATGACGGTGACGCTGGGCATAGGCTCGTCGTTCTCCACCGTGCCCATCCTCACCGCCATCTACGTGCCGCTGTGCGCGCACCTGGGCTTTTCGCCGCTGGCCACCGTGTCCATCATCGGCACCGCCGGCGCCTTGGGCGACGCCGGCTCGCCGGCATCCGACTCCACCATGGGGCCGACTTCCGGCCTGAACCTGGACGGCCAGCACGACCACATCCGCGACACGGTGATCCCCACCTTCCTGCACTTCAACCTGCCCTTGATGGCGGCCGGCTGGATCGCGGCGATGGTGTTGTAGAATAGGCGCCATGGATACCGATATCGACACCCGCCTGGCCGAGCTGGAAGTGAAGCTGGCGTTCCAGGACGAGCTGCTGGACGCGCTGAACGCCACCGTGGCGCGCCAGCAAAAGGAAATGGAATTGCTGCAACAGCAGATGCGGCTGCTGTACCAGCAGCTGCGCAGCAGCCAGCCGGACAACGGCGCCGGCGGCGGCCACGAGATTCCGCCGCACTACTGAGCGCCCGGCGATGGCCCAGCATCCGCAGACTTCGCCCGCGCCATCCGGCCGCCGCTGGGCGATTGCGGCTGGGCGATAGGCGGCAGCACGCTGCTGGCGGAAGCCGGCCTCGCGCTGCAACCGCGCGACCTGGACCTCGTCTGCAGCGAGGCGGCCTTTCCCGCCGCCTACCGCGCGCTGGCGGCGCGGGCGCGCGACATCACCCCGGCTCCCCATCCTCGCTTCGCCACCGCGCGCTTCGCCCGTTTCGAAACCCCGGACGGCCTGCAGATAGACCTGATGGCCGGGCTGCGCATCCGCTCGACCGACGGCATTCATGATCATCCGTTCCGGCAGGACGCCATCCGCTGGCGCGGCGGCCTGCCCTGGTGTCCGCTGCGCGGCTGGCTGGACATGTACCGGCAAATGGGGCGGGAAGAACGGGCGCGGCAGATTGAGCGCCTGCTGGCGGACCCGGCGGCGCGCCTCATCTGAAAACCGCAATTGCTAATTCGAAATGCCGATAACAAACCATTGATTTTAAAAGTATTTATAGCGCAAATACTCCCGTTTGGCCGCTGTCCCTCCGCCCACTATCGCCGTCGTCCCTCCCCAGCTACTCTGGCCTTGTACCGCCGCGCTTCATCGCGCCAATCCACCCAGGGGCAAACCATGACGTCCAACTTCGCCGCGCGCCGCGCAGCCTGCTGTTGATTCCCACTCTTCTCAGGAGCACGACATGGCACACCCCATCGCAGTCAATGTCCCGGCCAAACAGGAAATCGAAGCCGTCGACGGCGTGGTCAAGCAATTGAAGGAGTATCAGTCCAAGAATTGGGCCATCGGCCTGAACGGCGACAACCTGGCGCCGGACAGCTTCCTGGCCTTCTTCACCGAGCGCCAGCTGCCGTTCAGCTACTACGTGCGCGCCCAGGGCGTCAGCGTCGGCGAGCCGGCCGCCTACCAGATCAATACCGACACGCTGAACCATTATGTCGGCCTGATCCGCAGCTCGGAAGGCATCGCCGTCCACGGCGTGATAGAACAGCTGAACCGCTACAAGGCCAATAACTGGGCGATCGGCCTGAACGGCACCACGCTGCAGCCGGACGACTTCCTGCCGTTCTTCGACACCCGCGGCGTGGCCTTCGCCTACTACGTGCGCAGCGGCGGCGTCGAACTGGGCGCGCCCAGCGCCTACGATGCCAATATCAAGGCGCTGCAACAGTATCTGCAACAGCTGTAACCGCCGCTCGCTCGCCGCCCGTTTCCAATAGCGGGCGGCGAGTCTTTTCGCATTTCCAAAGAAATAATTCATGCCTGAAACATGAATTCATTTAATCCGTGCATTTCCAAACATGGACTGGCAAAATGCCGCGCCGCATGCCGAACCATGTCCATACATGTTGAATTAACTCCCTCTTCAATGCATCCCATTAAGATAAATTGACTGTATGAGTCATTGGGCGCGCGCTTCTTAAAATAACAACTCTCGCTCCGTGAGACGCAAGGAAATACCCATGCTGTGGAAAAAATTAGCCGTTCCCGCCGCTGTTCTTTTAGCCGCATTGCTGACAGGATGCGCGACTCCGACCAAGATGGCCATGTCGGAAAACCCCGCAGCCAAGCCATCCCAGGATAAAGCGGTATATTTGATGACGGCCACCATCAAAAATGCGTACAAGCCATCCTTCCAACCCGATCTGCTGGTGACCCATTTTGAAAAAAATGGCGGCGCCACCTCGGCGGACCGAATCAATTTCGTGATGGATGAACTGGCGAAAAATAAAAATGACGCGGCAAAAGACGGGCATTCCTATTTGCTTCGCTTCGAGCTGGACAAAGGCAAATATAATCTTCGCGGCATGACTGCGATGGCCAATGCCTTTATTGTCATCGGCAATTTCTTTATCCCGCTGCATCAAGAACTCAATGCCAACGAGCCAGGCCTGTATTACCTTGGCCATGTGCAGGCGGACGTCCGCGAACGCCAGGGAAATGAATTCCGCGCCGGCCCGCCGATCCCGCTGATCGACCAAGCCGCTACCGGCGCCTCCGGCGGCACATTCGACGTGGCGATCCAGGACGCGTGGGAAACCGATGAAGCCAAGTTCCGCAAACGCTTCCCGGGCCTCGCCGACCAAACCATCCACAAAGCCATCCTGCCGCCGTTTGATCGCGCCGCCGCGCAGAAATGGTGGGAAGACCACTAAACGTCGGCAGCGAAGCCATCACCCACTGCGGCGGCTGAGCTGATCCGTCGCAATATGGCCCGGCATGCCCGGGCCTTTCTGTTTCAAGCGCGGCACGCCGCTCGCCATCTTCTTGGACACTGGCCCATACGCGCGGCATGCTGGCCTATCAAGCTGGCCGGCTAGGCTATTCCGCCTCGCCCAGCCACTTGTACATCACCAGGCAGTCCACCAAACCATGAACGGCGTGGCGATAGGCGCGCGGCAAGCGGCCGACCGTCTCGAAGCCCAGCTTGCTCCACAGCGCCACCGCCGCCGCGTTGCTGGCCACCACGCTGTTGAACTGCAGCGCCAGAAAACCGCGTTCGCGCGCGCGCCGCTGCGAGTGCTCGCACATCGCCCGCGCCACGCCCTTGCCGCGCGCCGCCGGCGACACCATATAGCCGCAGTTGCCGACATGGCCGCCGGGCCCGGCGGCGTTGGCTTTCAGAAAATAGCTGCCGAGAACCGCGCCGTCCTCTTCGGCCAGCCAGGTTTCCAGCGGCGCCTCGCACCACAGCGCCCGCGCCGCCGCCTCTCCCATCGCCGGGTCGAAAGCGTAAGTCTCTTGCGCCGCGACGATGTCGCGGAATATCGGCCAGAACGCCGAGAAATCGGCCGGCGTCATCCGCCTGATCAGCATTTTGCCTCCCGGGTGGCCGTCACGCCGCCGGCTGCGACGGAGGATGGTGGTGAGGGTGCGGCGCCGGATGCGTCATGTCGCCGGACAACAGGCTGGCGCCGGCGATCAGCGCGCCGCCCAGCCATTCCTGCATGCTCATCGCCTCGCCAGCCAGCAAGTAGGCCGACACCGCGGCGAACACCAGCTCCATCAGCATCAGCGTCATCGCCTGCGTCGCCGGCAGGATGGACAGCCCGTGTTGCGAGATCACGCTGGTGCACAGCAGCACCACGCCCAGAATGGCCAGGATCAGCCAGCTCTCGGCCGGGATTTCCAGCATCCTGTGCAATTCGCCGCTGCGCAGCAGGCTGACCGCGCCGATCAGCGCCACCCCGAACCAGATGGTGGCCGACTTCACCGCCACCGGAATGGTGTGCAGCTTGCGGCTGACCACGTTGCCGAAGGCGAAGGCTAGGCCGCCGGACAGCGCCAGCCACTCGTAGGAGTGGGTCAGCGGCAGCTCGCCCGCCAGCAGCCCCGGCCGGTAGATGAACACGAAACAGCCGAGCAGCGACAGCGCCACCACCATCCAGCCGCTGCGCGTCAGCCTTTCATGCAGCAGCAACCGCGACAGCAGCGCGGTCCACAGCGGCGACAGGTAGAACAGCAGCAGCACCCGCATCACCTTCCCTTCCGCCACCGCCATGGTGTAGCTGAAATTGCACCAGCCGAACACCAGCATCAGCAGCAGCAGCGGCGGCTCCAGCCGGAACTCGCGGCGGTAGACCTTGAAAAACACCGTGACGCCGACCGCGATGGTGATCAGATAGGTGGCCAGCGAAGCCATCGGCACGCTGACGCCGCTGGCCTTCAGGCTGCGAAACGGATACCACATCAGCGCCCACACCAGCGCGGTGGTGAGGATGCCGGAGGTGGCGAGAAATTTTTGTTTTACAGGTGTCATGGCTGTTCTTAAGATGATTGATTGCCCGTGCCGAATTTCATGGAGACGCCGCGTTGAACCCACGCCTGGCCCAACTGCATCCTTATCCGTTCCAGCGCCTGGCCGCGCTGCTGGCTGATTGCCGCCCGCCGGCCGAACTGCCCCACGTCAGCCTGGCGATGGGCGAACCCAAGCACCCGGCGCCGCAGCTGGTGAAGGACGCGCTGTGCGCCAACCTGTCCGGCCTGTCCGGCTACCCGGCCACGCAGGGCTCGCCGGCGCTGCGCCAGGCCTGCGCCGACTGGGCGGGGCGCCGCTACGGCGTCGCGCTGGACCCGGTGCGCCAGGTGCTGCCGGTCAACGGCAGCCGCGAGGCGCTGTTTTCGCTGACGCAATGCCTGATAGACGCCGACGGCGGCGCGAAACCGGTAGTGGTCTCTCCCAATCCGTTTTACCAGATTTACGAAGGCGCGGCACTGCTGGCGGGGGCCGAGCCCCATTACCTGAACTGCGAGGCGCGAAACCGCTTCCAGCCCGACTGGGACAGCGTGCCGGACGAAATCTGGCGCCGTGCCCAGCTGCTCATCGTCTGCAGCCCGGGCAATCCCACCGGCGCGGTGATGGGTCTGGCCGACTGGCAAAAGCTGTTCGCGCTGTCCGACCGTTACGGCTTCGTCATCGCCAGCGACGAATGCTATTCCGAAATCTATTTCGACGCGCCGCCGCTGGGCGGCCTGTCCGCCGCGCGGCTGTCCGGCCGCTCTTTGGAGCGGCTGGTGATGCTGACCAGCCTGTCCAAGCGCTCCAACGTGCCCGGCATGCGCTCCGGCTTCGTCGCCGGCGACGCGGCCATCCTGGAAAAATTCCTGCTTTACCGCACCTATCACGGCAGCGCGATGAGCCTGACGGTGCAGGCCGCCAGCCAGGCCGCCTGGAACGACGAAGCGCACGTCGAGTCCAACCGGGCCGCCTACGCCGCCAAGTTCGCCGCGGTGCTGCCGCTGCTCTCGCCGGTGCTGGAGGTGGAAATGCCGGAGGCCGGCTTCTACCTGTGGGCCAAGGTGCCGGGCGGCGACGACGCCGCCTTCGCCCTCGCGCTGTTCCAGCAGCAACACGTGACGGTGCTGCCCGGCAGCTTCCTGGCCCGCGACGCCCATGGCGCCAACCCCGGCCGCGGCTACATCCGCATCGCCTTGGTAGCCGGCCAAGATGAATGCGTGGCCGCCGCGCAAAGAATTGTAGAATTCTGCCGTACGCAATCCGCCGCCCTGACGGCGTGAAACACCGCAACCCGACAGACAAGATCAAATAATGACGACATCCATCCACATTGCCAAAGGACTGAACCAGATGCATCCGATCCAAAGCCTGATCGAACAGGCATTCGAGAACCGCGCCGAAATCACCCCCGCCACCGTGTCGGCGGAACTGAAGGCGGCGATAGACCAAGTGATCGCCGAGCTGGACAGCGGCCGCCTGCGCGTCGCCGAGAAGCAAGGCGCCGACTGGGTGGTCAACCAGTGGGTGAAGAAGGCCGTGCTGCTGTCGTTCCGCATCCGCGACAACGCGGTGCAAGACGACGGCGTGTCGCGCTACTTCGACAAGGTGGACACCAAGTTCTGCGACTGGAACCAGGCCCGCTTCCAGGAAGCCGGCTTCCGCGTGGTGCCGGGCGCGGTGGCGCGCAAGGGCAGCTTCATCGCCAAGAACACCGTGCTGATGCCGTCCTACGTCAATATCGGCGCCTACGTCGACGAAGGAGCGATGGTGGACACCTGGGCCACCGTCGGTTCCTGCGCCCAGATCGGCAAGAATGTGCACCTGTCCGGCGGCGTCGGCATCGGCGGCGTGCTGGAGCCGCTGCAGGCCAACCCGACCATCATCGAAGACAACTGCTTCATCGGCGCGCGCTCGGAAATCGTCGAAGGCGTGATCGTCGGCGAAGGCTCGGTAATCTCGATGGGCGTCTACATCGGCCAATCCACCAAGATCTACGACCGCGAAACCGGCGAAGTGATGTACGGCCGCGTGCCGCCGGGCTCGGTGGTGGTGTCCGGCAACCTGCCGTCCAAGGATGGCAGCCACAGCCTGTACTGCGCGGTGATCGTCAAAAAGGTGGACGCGCAAACCCGCAGCAAGACCAGCATCAACGAACTGTTGCGCGGCGTCTGAACCGTGGCTGGCCGCGCCGGCGCTTGTCCGGCGCGGTTTTAAGGCAAATAACTTGACTCTCAAGTCAAGACAAACGCATTGCGCTGCGGCAAATTTGCACTCAGTAACATAGCGATATTTGGCGGCACGCCCGCAACGCTATAAAATCCAGCTATTCGAGACTGGATGGCGCGCCACCCCCCAAGCTGCCCGCCCGGCACCGCAGAGTGGCGGCCCCTCCTCACCCGTGTCGCGGCTCCGCTCTGCCGCTGCGGTGAAGCTCGCGTGAATTTCGCCGTCTCACCGGGGTCTCAACAAGACTCCTCTTGCAAGCAGTTTGGAATTTTCGTGTCCTCAGACCATTTCATCGAATTCAGGAACGTCAGCTTCGCCTACGGCGACCGGCCCATCCTGAAAGATCTCACCTTGGGCGTGCCGCGCGGCAAGCTGGTGGCCATCATGGGCGGCAGCGGCAGCGGCAAGACCACCCTGCTCAGGCTGATTTCCGGCCAAATCCGCCCGCAAGCGGGCGAAGTGCTGATAGACGGCCGCGACATCGCCAGGATGAGCCAAGCCGAGCTGTACCAGCACCGCCGCCGCATGGGCATGCTGTTCCAGTTCGGCGCGCTGTTCACCGACCTGTCGGTCGCCGACAACGTCGCCTTCCCGCTGCGCGAGCACACCAAGCTGCCGGAAAACATGATCCGCGACCTCGTCACCATGAAACTGGAGGCGGTGGGCCTGCGCGGCACCCAGAAGCTGATGCCGGCCGAACTGTCCGGCGGCATGGCGCGCCGGGTGGCGCTGGCGCGCGCCATCGCGCTCGACCCGCAGCTGATGCTGTACGACGAGCCGTTCACCGGGCTCGACCCGATCTCGCTCGGCGTGATCGCGCTGTTGATCAAGAAACTCAACGACGCGCTCGGCACCACCGCGGTGATGGTGACGCACGACGTGCACCAGTCGCTGGCCATCGTCGACCACGTGCTGTTCGTCGCCAATGGCCAGATCATCGCCCAGGGCTCGCCGGACGAAGTCCGCAACTCCGATTCGCCGTGGGTGACGCAGTTCATCAACGGCGAGGCCGACGGCCCTGTGCATTACAACTATCCGGCGGCCAGCTCGCTGGCCGCCGACCTGGGGCTGCAAGGGGGCGCGCATGCTTGATTTCCTGACTTCGCCGCTGCGCCGGCTCGGCCACGCCACCATCAACGCGGTATGGCGGCTGGGCTTCGCCGCCCGCTTCCTGGCCGCCATCCTGCTCAACAGCGGCCAGAGCCTGCTCAGGCTGCAGCTGACCATACGCGAGATCTACTTCGCCGGCGTGATGTCGCTGATCATCATCGTCGTCTCCGGCCTGTTCGTCGGCATGGTGCTGGGCCTGCAGGGCTACACCACGCTGGCCAAGTTCGGCTCCGCCGACGCGCTGGGCGCGATGGTGGCGCTGGCGCTGCTGCGCGAGCTGGGCCCGGTGCTGGCCGCGCTGTTGTTCGCCAGCCGCGCCGGCAGCGCGATGACCGCCGAAATCGGCCTGATGAAGACCACCGAGCAGCTGGACGCGATGAGCGTGATGGCGGTCAACCCGATGGCGCGGGTGATCGCGCCGCGCTTCTGGGCCGGCGTGATCTCCATGCCCATCCTGGCCGCGCTGTTCAACGTCGTCGGCGTGTTCGGCGGCTATCTGGTGGGCGTGGTGATGATAGGCCTGGACGCCGGCACCTTCTGGTCGCAGATGCAGGGCAATGTCGACCTGCACTACGACGTGATCAACGGCCTGATCAAGAGCCTGTGCTTCGGCGTCGCCATCACGCTGATCGCCGTGTTCGAAGGCTACGACGCCACCCCGACCGCCGCCGGCGTGTCGGCCGCCACCACCCGCACCGTGGTCACATCGGCCTTGGTGATCCTGGCGCTGGATTTCGTGCTGACCGCCTTCATGTTCTAGGAAAAAAACCGAATGAAACGCTCTACCATTGATTTATGGGTCGGCATCTTTGTTGCTCTGGGCATCGCCGCCGTCGCCTTCCTGTCGCTGAAAGTGGCCAACCTGACGCCGCAGAGCGCGTCGCAAACCTACGTCGTCTACGCCGACTTCGACAACGTCGGCGGCTTGAAGGTAAAAGCGCCGGTCAAGGAGGCGGGCGTGCTGGTGGGCCGCGTGGCCGACATCCGCCTGGACCCGAAAACCTACCGCGCCCGCGTCGCGCTGAACATCGACAAGACCTACCAGCTCAGCGACGACGTCAGCGCCTCCATCCTGACCTCCGGCCTGTTGGGCGAGCAATACATCGGCCTGCAGCAGGGCGGCTCGGAAACCACCCTGGCCGCCGGCGGCACCATCACCATCACCTCGTCGGCGATGGTGCTGGAGCAGTTGATCGGTAAATTCATGACCGGATTTTCCGGCAAAGACGCAAGCAAATAGCGTCGCAAGCGGGCAACCCTCCACGCGGGCATCCGCGGCCGGCGCTGGCCGCCGCTCTGCTCCGCATGAACTGTGAAACATGGAATCTTGCAAATGAAAAAACTGTTTACCCTGTTCTGTCTGATCGTCGGCCTGTCGTCCACCCAGGCCATCGCCGCCGCCGACTCCCCGGTTGAAATCATCAAGGACGGTTCGCGCCAGGTGCTGGACATCCTGAAGCAGGACAACGGCAAGAACACCAAGCAGGTGCGCCAGCAGGCCGAAGCCGCCGCCGTGCCGCTGTTCGATTTCCCGCGCATGACCGCGCTGGCGGTCGGCCTGGGCTGGCGCCAGGCCACCCCGGAGCAGCGCACCCAGCTGACCCAGCAGTTCCAGACCCTGCTGGTGCGCACCTACTCCACCACCATGACCCGCTTCAAGGCCGCCCAGGTCGACGTGAAGGCCAACCCGGCCCTGTCCGCCAACGGCCGCGACACCACCGTCAAGACCAGCGTCACCCTGCCGGGCAACGCCAACCCAGTGTCGGTGGATTACGTGATGTACAAGGGCGACAAGGGCTGGAAGATCTACAACGTCAGCGTCGAAGGCGCCAGCCTGGTCACCGTCTACCGCAACAGCTTCAACGAAGAAATCCAGAAAACCGGCGTGAACGGCCTGATCAAGCTGCTGCAGGACAAGAACGCCACCCCGGCCGCCGCCGCTGCCGCTGCCGGCAAGGGCAAACCCTGATGCTGAAGACCACCGCCCCCGGCGAGGCCAGCCTCAGCGGGCGCATCGACATGGCGGCCAGCGCCGGACTGGCGCGCGCGCTGGCCGAGCTGGCGGCGCGCGGTCCGCTGCGGCTGGACCTGTCCGGCATCGAGGCGGCCGACTCGTCGGCGCTGGCGCTGCTGCTGCAGGCGCGCCGCGCCGCCGCCGCCGCCGGCCACGCGCTGACCTTCGCCGGCATGCCGGCGGGTCTGGCCACCCTGGCCGGCCTGTACGATCTGGGCCCCCTGCTATCCGCCGGAGAGTGAAATGCGCCGCATCCTGCCCCTAGTCGCCATTCTGCTGCTGGCCGGCTGCGCCAGCGCGCCGGCCACGCCGTACGACCCGTACGAGCCTTACAACCGCACGATGTTCAAGGTCAACGACACCGCCGACCAGTGGGTGCTGCGCCCGCTGGCCCAGGGCTACCAGAAAGTGGTGCCCTCGCCGGTGCGCACCGGCGTCGGCAACTTCTTCGACAACCTGAAGGATGTCTACAGCTTCGCCTTCAACGTGCTGCGCGCCGAGCCGGAAAAAGCCGCCAACGACTTCATGCGCGTGGCGATCAACTCCAGCTTCGGCTTGTTCGGCCTGATCGACATCGCCGACCAGGCTGGCCTGAAGAACAACAAGACCACGCTGGGCGACACGCTGGCCACCTGGGGCTGGAAGAGCAGCAACTACTTCGTGCTGCCCTTCTTCGGCCCGTCCACCGTGCGCGACAGCGCCGGCCTGGGCGCGTCGCTGGCCGGCCCCGGCCCGGAGCGGCTGGTCTACCACAACAGCCGGGAGGCCATCGCCTTCTACGGCGTCTACGGCGTCAGCACCCGCGCCAAGTATCTGGGCGTGGACGGCTTGCTGGACACCGCCGCGGTGGACCGCTACAGCTACACCCGCGACGTCTACATGCAGCTGCGCGCCAAGCAGCTGGGACAGCCGGATCCGACCCAGCCGGCCGACAACCTGAACCTGGACGAACTGATGGACTCGCCGGGACCGGGCGGCAAGAGCGACAGCTCCGCGCCGGCCGCGCATGCGGTGGAGAGTTCGGCGCCGGCCGCGGCCTCCGCCGCCCAGTAAGGCCGCCGTCGACCGGACCAGCGCGTCGCCCTGTGGGCGGCGCGTTTTTTTTGCCGCCTGGCGCGCGGCATCCGTGCGCGGGCAAGCGGCCATGGCGCGAGTAGGGTTACAATACCCCGGCCGCCCTGGCGCCAAGCGCAGCCTGGCGGCCGTTTTCATTCTCAATTTGTCAGGAAACACCATGAGTCAATTGCCCGCCTGCCCGCAATGCGGATCGGAATACACCTACCAGGACGGCGCGATGTTCGTGTGCCCCGAGTGCGCGCACGAATGGAACGAGCAAAGCGCCGCGCCAGCCGAGGAACAGCGCGTGGTGCGCGACGCGGTCGGCAACACGCTGCAGGACGGCGACAGCGTCACCGTGATCAAGGATCTGAAGGTCAAAGGCTCGTCGCTGGTGGTCAAGGTCGGCACCAAGGTCAAGAACATCCGCCTGGTGGACGGCGACCACGACATCGACTGCAAGATCGACGGCATCGGCGCGATGGGCCTGAAGTCGGAATTCGTCAAGAAAGCCTGAGTCCGCCGCCCGCCCGGCTCCGGGCAAAGAAAAACGCCGCGCTCCCGATGGAGGCGGCGTTTTTTCGTCTGCGCGAATGGGGCGGATCAGCTGATGCGTTCGATCAGCGCGCCGACGGCGCCCAGCTTCTTCTCGATATGCTCGTAGCCGCGGTCGAGGTGGTAGATCCGGTCGACGATGGTTTCGCCTTCCGCCACCAGGCCGGCGATCACCAGGCTGGCGGAGGCGCGCAGGTCGGTGGCCATCACGGTGGCGCCGGACAGCTTGTCCACGCCCTTGACGATGGCGGTGTTGCCTTCCACTTCGATGTTGGCGCCCATGCGGTTCAGTTCCGGCACGTGCATGAAGCGGTTCTCGAAGATAGTCTCGGTCACCACGCCGGCGCCTTCGGCCACGCAGTTCAGCGTCATCAGCTGCGCCTGCATGTCGGTCGGGAAGGCCGGGTACGGCAGCGTGCGGAAGTTGACGGCCTTCGGACGCTGCTTCATGTCCAGCGAGATCCAGTCGTCGCCGCACTCGATCAGCGCGCCGGTTTCCTGCAGCTTGTCCAGCACCGCTTCCATGCTCTTGGGCGCGGCGTTCTTCAGCACCACGTGGCCGCGGGTCATCGCGCCTGCCACCAGGAAGGTGCCGGCCTCGATGCGGTCCGGCATCACCGAGTAGTCGGCGCCGTGCAGGCGCTCGACGCCCTCGATCACCAGGCGGTCGGTGCCGATGCCGGAGATCTTGGCGCCCATCGCCACCAGGCAGTGGGCCAGGTCGGTCACTTCCGGCTCGCGGGCGGCGTTTTCCAGCACGGTGGTGCCTTCGGCCAGGGTGGCGGCCATCAGCAGGTTCTCGGTGCCGCCAACGGTGACCATGTCCATCACCACGCGGGCGCCGCGCAGGCGCTTGGCGCGCGCCTTCACGTAACCGTGCTCGATCGACACCTCGGCGCCCATCGCCACCAGGCCCTTGATGTGCTGGTCGACCGGACGGCTGCCGATCGCGCAGCCGCCGGGCAAGCTGACCGTGGCTTCGCCGAAGCGCGCCAGCGTCGGGCCCAGCACCAGGATGGACGCGCGCATGGTCTTCACCAGATCGTACGGCGCCACCAGGCTGTCCAGCTGGCCGGCGGTGATCTCCATCTCGTGGACATTGTCGGTCATCACCCGCACGCCCATGCCCTGCAGCAGCTTCTGGGTGGTGGCGATGTCGCGCAGCATCGGCACGTTGGTGAAACGCATGGTGTCGCCGGTCAGCAGGCTGGCGCACAGAATGGGCAGCGCGGCGTTCTTGGCGCCGGAGACGCGGATTTCGCCGTTGAGCGGGCCGTTGCCGATGATTTTCAGTTTATCCATGGTGTGGCTTTCAAGCTTGCAGTTTGGCCCACTCGTCCGGCGTGGCCGCCTTGACGATGGAGAGCGCGTGGATTTCGTTGCTGGCCAGGCGGGCGGCGATCACTTCCTTCACCATGCGGTGGCGGTCGATCAGGCGCTTGCCCTCGAAGGCGGCCGAAACCACGGTGGCGTAGAAGTGGTGGCCGTCGCCCTCCACTTTCAGGTAAGTGCATTCGAGGCCGGCCTCGATGTATTGCTTGACTTGCTGTTCGGTCATTGCGGGAATCCAGAGCGAATAATGTTCAGTGGCGCAGCTTGTAGCCGGAGTGGATCAGCCATAGGGCCAAAGACACCAGCGCGGCGAAGCTGCCGCCCACCACGCCGGCGGACAGCCAGGGGCTGACGTCGGCCTGGCCGAAAAAGCCGTAGCGGAAGCCGTCTATCATGTAGAACACCGGGTTGGCGTGCGACACGGCGTACCAGAACGACGGCAGGCTGTTGATGGAATAGAACACGCCGGACAGGAAAGTCAGCGGCATGATCAGGAAATTCTGGAAGGCGGCCAGCTGGTCGAATTTCTCCGCCCAGATGCCGGCGATCACGCCCAGCGTGCCCAGCACGCCGCAGCCCAGCACCGCGAACAGCACCGCCCACAGCGGCTGGGCCGGCAACGGCAGGCCGAACCAGGCGGTGACCAGCAGCACGCCGGCGCCCACCGCCAGGCCGCGCACCACCGAGGCCAGCAGGTAGGCAAGGAAGAACTCCGGCGCGGTCAGCGGCGGCAGCATCAGGAACACGATGTTGCCGGTGATCTTGGACTGGATCAGGCTGGAGGAGCTGTTGGCGAAGGCGTTCTGCGCCATCGACATCATCGCCAGGCCGGGAATCAGAAAAGCGGTGTAGCCGACGCCGGGATAGGCCTCGACGTGCTTGGACAGCACGTGGGCGAAGATCAGCTGGTACATCAGCGCGGTCAGCACCGGGGCGGCCACGGTCTGGAACGATACCTTCCAGAAACGCACCAGCTCCTTCTTGAACAGGGTGAGAAAACCTATCATGCCGCGCTCCCGTTCATCATCTTGACGAACACGCTTTCCAGGTCCGCCTCCACCACGTTCAATTCGCGCACGTCGACGCCGGCCTGGCGCAAGGTGGCCAGCACCGTTTCCAGTTCGGCCAGCTCGGCCAGTTGCAGCACCACCCGGCCATCCTCGTCGCGCAGCTTGCGCGGCAGCAGGCTGTCGGGCAGCGCGCCGGACAGCTTCACCGCCACTTCGCGGCGCGCGCTGTGGGCCAGCAGCTTGTCCTTGCTTTCCAGCGCCAGCAGCTTGCCCTTCTTCAGCATGGCGATGCGCGAGCACAGCGTTTCGGCTTCTTCCAGGTAATGGGTGGTCAGCACGATGGCGTGGCCGGCGCGGTTCAGCTCCTGCACGAACACCCACAGGCTCTGGCGCAGCTCGACGTCGACGCCGGCGGTGGGTTCGTCCAGCACGATCACCGGCGGACGGTGCACCAGCGCCTGCGCCACCATCACGCGGCGCTTCATGCCGCCGGACAGCGCGCGCATATTGCTGTCGGCCTTGTCGGCCAGGCCCAGTTTGAACAGCAGCTCGTCGATCCAGGCGTCGTTGCGGGACAGGCCGAAGTAGCCCGATTGGAAGCGCAGCGTTTCGCGCACCGACAGGAAGGGGTCGAACACCAGCTCCTGCGGCACCACGCCCAGGGCGCGCCGCGCTTGCTTGAAATCGCGCACCACGTCGTGGCCCATCACCCGGATGCGGCCGCTGTCGGGGCGCGCCAAGCCGGCCAGCGCCGAGATCAGCGTGGTCTTGCCGGCGCCGTTGGGGCCGAGCAGCGCGAAGAATTCGCCGGGCTCGACGGTGAAGCTCACCTTATCCAGCGCCTGCAGCTGGCCGTAGCGTTTGCTGACGGCCTCGATTTCGATTGCGTGGGACATGAAAACCATGGCGCCACCAAGGCGATGCCAGACCAAGACGGCTGCGCTAGTGGCTTGAGAAAAAAGCGCAATTATAGCGCCGCCGCGCGCTCAGGTGGTAAGTTGTTCCATGATTTCAGGCGTGAAGATGCCGCGGTACAAATATTGCAACAAGCGGCTGGCCGCCAGCATGGCGTCCGGCCCCGGCTGCTCTATCACCAGCTTGTGCATCAGGCCGTCGTGCAGCGCCTGCACCACCGTCGCCGCCTCTTCCGGCTCGACGCAGGCATACGCCTGCCCCCTGTCCTTGGCCACCTGCACCACATGGCTCAGCAAGCCGCGCGCCTCGTGCATGTGCGCCACGCACTCCTCGTGGATAGGCTCTAGCTCGCCGACGTGCTCGCTGCGCAAAAACAGGATCAGCAGGATGCGCCGCACCTGAGGATTATGCTCGATCAGCGCCAGCAGGCGGTGGCTGTGCTCCCACAGCGCCCGCGCCGGATCGGTGTCGGCGGTTCGCAACAGTTGCTCGCGCATATCGTCGAAAGACGGCGAAACCCGGTCCAGCATCGCGCGGTACAGGTCCAGCTTGTTCTGGAAATGCCAGTACACCGCGCCGCGGGTCAGACCCGCCGCGGTGGCGATTTCCGCCAGCGAGGTGCGCGACACGCCCTGCTCGCTGAACAGCCGCTCGGCGGCATCCAGCAGCAGCTGGCGGGTCTGCTCGGCCTCTTCACGTGTTTTCCGTGCCATCCATCATTCTTCGCTCTTAGTACTAGTATGAATTTTAACGGTTCTTTGTTGCCCAAACCGCTGCGTTTTTACATATCCGAGACATTATAGCATTTTACATACAGACGCGTATGTATGTAAAATACCGAAGCTTCAGGTTATGACAATCCAGACTGACCATCCCCTGAAGCCCTATCCATTTGATTACCTTCCCGATTTTGCTTTCGAGGATTCGATACCATGCAAGGAACTGCAACTCTCCCGCGCGCCGCGCGCGGCCTGCTGTTGGGCGCGCTGGCAGCCAGCCTGGCCGCCTGCGGACAAAAGCCCGACGCCAAGGCCGGCGCCATGCCGCCGGTGCCGGTGGCCGTGATCAAGGTCGAACCGGCCGACGTGCCGGTATCGTATGAATTCGTCGGCCAGGCGGCCGGCTCGCGCGAAGTCGAGGTGCGCGCCCGCGTCGGCGGCATCCTGCAAAAACGCGCTTACGCCGAAGGCAAACCGGTGAAGGCCGGCGACCTGCTGTTCCAGATCGATCCGGAGCCGTTCAAGGCGGCGCTGGACCAGGCCAAGGGCAATCTGCAGGTGCAGCAGGCGCAATTGCTGCGCACCAAGCAGGACTACGACCGGGTAATGCCGCTGTTCAAGGAAAACGCCGTCAGCCAGAAAGACCGCGACGACGCGGTGGCCGCCTTCAACGCCGCCAAGGCGCAAGTGGCCTCCGCCCAGGCGCAACTGGAGCAGGCGCAGATCAATCTGGGCTACACCCGCGTCACCGCACCGATTTCCGGCATCACCAGCCAGGAAGCCCGCTCCGAGGGCAGCCTGGTGGCCACCAGCGCCGACGCCAGCCTCTTGACCAAGATCTCGCAGCTGGACCCGATCTACGTCAACTTCAGCATGTCCGACGGCGACATGCTGGCGCTGCGCAAGATGCAGCACGCCGGCAAGCTGAAGCTGGCCAATGGCGGCGGCTTCGAAGTGCAGCTGAAGCTGCCGGACGGCAGCGTCTACGGCAAGACCGGCCACCTGAACTTCACCGACAGCCTGGTCGACACCAATACCGGCACCATCCGTTCGCGCGCCAGCTTCGCCAATCCGCAAGGCGGCATCCTGCCCGGCCAGTTCGTCCGCGTGCAGCTGAACGGCGCGGTGCGCACCGCCGCCATCACCGTGCCGCAGCGGGCGGTGCTGACCACCCAGCAAGGCAAGATGGTGTGGGTGGTGGGGCCGGAAGGCAAGGCGCAGCCGCGCCCGATCACGGTATCGCAGGAAGTCGGCCTGAGCGTGCTGGTCGAGCAGGGCCTGAAGGCCGGCGACCAGGTGGTAGTCGACAACATCATCAAGCTGCGCCCGGGCGCCGACGTGAAACCGCATCCGTTCCAGGCGGACGCCAGCGCGCCCGCGGCAGCGGCCCAGTAATCGCAGGGGGAATCTGATTTATGTTTTCCGCTTTCTTCATCCGGCGACCCATCTTCGCCAGCGTGATCTCGATCGTGATCATGCTGGCGGGCCTGGCCGCCATCAAGGCGCTGCCCATCCAGCAGTACCCTGAAATCGTGCCGCCGGTGGTGAACGTCACCGCCAGCTATCCGGGCGCTTCCGCCGAAGTGATCGCCAACACCGTGGCCGCGCCGCTGGAACAGGCGATCAACGGCGTGGACGACATGCTCTACGTGCAGTCCAACAGCGCCAGCAACGGCACGCTGTCGCTGACCGTGTCGTTCAAGATCGGCACCAACCCCGACCAGGCGACCATCAACGTCAACAACCGCGTGCAGTCGGTGCTGTCGCAGCTGCCGGAGGAGGTGCGCCGCCAGGGCGTCAACGTCCGCAAGAAATCGGCCACCATCTTGCAGGTGGTGTCGCTGTTCTCGCCCGACAACAGCCATGACACGCTGTTCATCAGCAACTACGCGCTGCTCAACGTGGTGGACGAGCTGAAGCGGGTGCAGGGCGTGGGCGATGTGGTCAACTTCGCCGGCCAGGACTACTCGATGCGGATTTGGCTGAAGCCGGACAAGCTGGCGCAGCTGAAGCTGACCCCCAGCGACGTGGCCGCCGCCATCCGCGAGCAGAACTCGCAGTTCGCCGCCGGCAAGCTGGGCGCCGAACCGACGCCGCAGAAGCTGGACTTCACCTACACGGTGACCACCAAGGGCCGCCTGTCCGAGCCGGAAGAGTTCGAAAACATCATCGTGCGCGCCAATCCGGACGGCTCCGCGGTGAAGCTGAAGGATGTGGCCCGCGTCGAGCTGGGCGCGCTGTCCTATGACTTCCACGGCAAGCACAACGGCAAGGCCACCATCCCGATCGGCATCTTCCTGGCGCCGGGCGCCAACCAGCTGGCCACCGCGCAGGCGGTGGAAACCGAAATGCTGCGCCTGTCCAAGAGCTTCCCGACCGGCCTGTCCTACGGCATCCCGTACGACACCACCAAGTTCGTCGAAGTATCGATCGAAGAGGTGTACAAGACGCTGGCCGAAGCCATGGTGCTGGTATTCCTGGTGGTGTTCCTGTTCCTGCAGAACTGGCGCGCCACGCTGATTCCCTGCCTGGCGGTGCCGGTGTCCATCGTCGGCGCCTTCGCCGGCATGTACGCGTTCGGCTTCACCATCAACACGCTGACGCTGTTCGGCCTGGTGCTGGCCATCGGCATCGTGGTGGACGACGCCATCGTGGTGCTGGAAAACGTCGAGCGCCTGATGACGCAGGAAGGCTTGTCGCCGCGCGAGGCCAGCCTGAAAGCGATGCAGGAAGTGTCCGGCGCGCTGGTGGCCATCGTGCTGGTGCTGTGCTCGGTATTCATCCCGGTGGCCTTCCTGGGCGGCATCGCCGGCCAGATGTACAAGCAGTTCGCCATGACCATCGCGGTATCGGTGGTGATTTCCGGCATCGTCGCGCTGACGCTGACTCCGGCGCTGTGCGCGCTGATCCTGAAGGCCGAGCACCAGCACCCGAACCGCTTCTTCACCTGGTTCAACAATTGGTTCGACCGCCTGACCAGCCGCTACACCAACGGCGTGGCCTTCATCAACAAGCGCGCCATGCTGGCGGTGCTGCTGTTCGGCGGCCTGATCGCCGCCTCCGCCGGCCTGTTCCGCATCATTCCGTCCAGCCTGGCGCCGGACGAGGACCAGGGCTACATCCTGGCCGCAGCCTTCCTGCCTGACGGCGCGTCGCTGACCCGCACCGCCGCCAGCATGGACAAGCTGGATGCCATGATGGCCAAGAACCCGGCGGTGCAGGACCGGATGACTTTCGCCGGCTTCGACATCCTGTCCGGCGGCAACAAGACCAACGCCGGCGTGTCCTTCATCGTGCTCAAGCCCTGGGATCAACGCAAAGATCCGCAGCTGTCGGCGCAAGCCGTGGTCAAGGACGTGTTCGGCAAGGGCATGATGGGCATCAGCGACGGCATCGTGCTGGCCTTCAACCCGCCGCCGATCTCCGGCATGTCCAACACCGGCGGCTTCGAAGCCTATGTGCAGGACCGCGCCGGCGGCACCCCGACCGCGCTGGGCGAAGTCACCAAGAAAATGGTGGCCGCCGCCGCCAAACGGCCGGAACTGAAGGGCGTGCAAACCACCTTCTCCGCCAGCGTGCCGCAAGTCTTCGTCCAACTGGACCGCGACAAGGCCAAGGCGCTGGGCGTGCCGATCAACAGCGTGTTCGACACCATGCAGAGCACCTTCGGCGCGCTGTACGTGAACGACTTCAACAAGTTCGGCCGCACCTTCCGCGTGCAGCTGCAGTCGGAGGCGCCGTTCCGCACCAAGGTGGACGACCTGCGCAACGTCTACGTGCGCTCGCAGACCGGCCAGATGATCCCGCTGACCGCGCTGGTGAACATCCAGCAAACCACCGGCCCGGAAACGCTGGAACGCTTCAACGTGTTCCCGGCGGCGAAGCTGGTGGGCGGCCCGGCGCCGGGCTACAGCTCGGGCCAGGCGCTGACCGCGCTGGAGGAAGTCGCCAAGGAAACGCTGCCCGCGGGCTATAGCCTGGCCTGGACCGGCTCGGCCTTCCAGGAAAAGTCCACCAGCGGCTCGTCCGCCCTGGTGTTCGGCTTCGGCATGATCATGGTGTTCCTGATCCTGGCGGCGCAGTACGAGCGCTGGAGCCTGCCGATCTCGGTGCTGATGGCGGTGCCGTTCGCGGTGTTCGGCGCGCTGATGGCCAACTGGCTGCGCGGCCTGGCCAACGACGTGTACTTCCAGGTGGCGCTGGTGACGCTGATCGGCCTGTCGGCCAAGAACGCCATCCTGATCGTGGAGTTCGCGGTGCAGAAGATGGAAGAAGGCATGGAGGCGATGGAAGCGGCCCGGCTGCGCTTCCGTCCCATCGTGATGACCTCGCTCGCCTTCGTGCTGGGTTGCGTGCCGCTGGCCATTTCCAGCGGCGCCGGCTCCGCCAGCCGCCACTCGATCGGCACCGGCGTGATCGGCGGCATGCTGGCCGCCACCTTCATCGCCACCTTCTTCATCCCGCTGTTCTTCATCCTGATCATGAAGTTCGGCAAGAAAAAACCTCAACCGGCGGTTGAGGCAGGAGAGAACTCAGATGCTTAAGCGCGCCCTGATTCCCGTCGCCGTCGCGCTGGCCGTATCCGCCTGCGCGGTCGGTCCCGACTACAGCCGGCCCAAGGTCGAGCTGCCCGCGGCCCAGGCCGGCGCCCAAGCGCCGGCGCTGGACGCCGACTGGTGGCAGCGTTTCGACGACCCGGCGCTGAACCAGCTGATCGAGGAGGCCGTGAAGAGCAACCTCGACCTGCAGGCCGCCGCCGCCCGCGTCGAACAGGCCGCCGCCCAGGCCGGCATCGCCCGCGCGGCGCTGCTGCCCTCGCTCGGCGCCAATGCCGGCTACCAGAGCGGCCGCACCTCGGCCCTCACCACCAGCCCCGGCACCCCGCTGGTCAACGACGTGCGCGCGGCCAACCTGACCGCCGCCTGGGAACTGGACCTGTGGGGCAAGCTGCGCCGCAGCAACGAAGCGGCGCGCGCCGGCTACATCGCCAGCCGCTACGACCGCGACGCCGCCCAGCTGGCGCTGACGGCCCAGGTAGCGCAAACCTACTTCCAGCTGCGGGCGCTGGACGCCCAGCTGGACATCGCCAAACGCACGCTGCAAAGCCGCGAGGAATCGCTGAAACTGCAGACCAAGCGCTTTCACGGAGGCCTGATTTCCGAGCTGGACCAGCGCCAGGCCGAAGCGGAAGCCGCCGCGGCGCGCGCCTCGGTGCCGCAGATCGCCCGCTCGCTGGAACAGACCGAAACCGCGCTGGGCGTGCTGCTGGGCCACAGCCCCAAACAGCTGGCCAGCGGCGATCTCACGCGCGGCAAGGACATCAACAGCCTGGCCAGCCCGCCCGACGTGCCGGCCGACCTGCCGGCCAGCCTGCTGGAGCGCCGCCCCGACGTCGCCTCCAGCGAGCAGCAGCTGATCGCCGCCAACGCCCGCATCGGCGTGGCCAAGGCCGCCTACTTCCCCAGCATCAACCTGACCGGGGCGTTGGGCTCGCAAAGCCTGTCGCTGGACGGCCTGTTCACCGGCCCGGCCCGCACCTGGGGCTTCGCCGCCAACCTGGCCGCGCCGATCTTCAACTTCGGCGCCACCGGCTATGGCGTGGATGCCGCCAGCGCCGGGCAGAAGCAGGCGCTGGCGCAGTACCAGAAGTCGGTGCAGTCGGCGTTCAAGGACGCGCTGGACTCGCTGGCCGCCAACAGCGCCGCGCGCGACATCGTGCAGGCGCAAACCACCCAGCTCGCCGCGCTCAACCGCACGCTGAAACTGGCCGGCCTGCGCTACGACAACGGCTACTCCAGCTATCTGGACGTGCTGGACGCGCAGCGCAACAGCTTCCAAGCCGAGCTGAACCTGGTCAGCGCCAAGCTGGACCGCCTCAATACCACGATAGGCGTGTACAAGGCGCTGGGCGGCGGCTGGCAAGCGCCCAAACCGCAATAAGCCTCGCCCGCGCCATCCAAGCCCGCCCTCTCCGGCGGGCTTTTTTCATGCCGGCGCGCGCGTTACGAAATCGTCGAATCCGCGCGTCTGCGCGCATTCCACGACGTGGGCGGCCGCATTCGCGGCAGATGCTGCCGCCGCGCCGATTGACAAACCCATGGCCAATCGACACAGTAAGCTCACGCCATAGCATTGGCGACACTATCAAAATAAACAAAGAGAACATCAGGAGATTCATCATGCAAACCCGACACAGCCTGCTGCTGTGCGCGCTGGTAGCCGGCGTCGCCGCCTGCAACAAGCCTGCCGGCCAGACTTCATCCAACGACAAGGCCGCCGAAGACAAGATCGTCGTCAAGATCGGCACCGCCAATCCGCTGACCGGCCCGTTCGCCCACTGGGGCCGCGACGCCGACGACGGCGTCAAGCTGGCGGTACAGGAAGCCAATGCCGAAAAACTGGTGCTGGACGGCAAGCCGGCCAGCTTCGAAGTGGTGTCGGAAGACGACCAGGCCGATCCCAAGGTAGCCACCCAAGTCGCGCAGCGGATGGTGGACGCCAAGGTGGCCGGCATCGTCGGCCACCTGACTTCCGGCGCGGCCATCCCCGCGTCCCGCATTTACTCCGACGCCGGCATCCCGATGATTTCCGGCTCGGTCACCAGCCCGTCCTTCACCCAGCAAGGCTATCGCAACACCTTCCGCCTGATCGCCAACGACCAGCAGCAAGGCGAAGCGCTGGCCAAGTACGCGGTGGGCAAGCTGGGCGCCAAGCGCGTGGCGGTGATCGATGACCGCACCACCTACGGCCAGGGCCTGGCGGACGACTTCGCCAAAGCGGTGGAACAGGCCGGCGGCAAAGTGGTGAAGCGCGAGTTCACCACCAATAGCGCCACCGACTTCATGGCGGTGCTCACCTCGATCAAGGGAGAAAAGCCCGATCTGCTGTTCTACGGCGGCATGGATGCCCAGGCCGGCCCGATGGTCAAGCAGATGGGCAAGCTCGGCATCAAGGCGGCCTTCATGGGCGCCGACGGCGTCAACACGCCGGAATTCGCCAAACTGGGCGGCGGCAGCGCCGAAGGCGCCTATGCCTCCAGCGCCGGACTGCCCAAGGAAAAACTGCCCGGCTACGCCGACTTCAACCAGAAGTTCAAGCAGCAATTCCAGACCGAAATCCAGGCCTACGCGCCGTACAACTACGATGCCGCCAAGGTGCTAATCGCGGCGATGAAGCGCGCCGGCTCCGCCGATCCGGCCAAATACCTGCCGGAAGTCGCCAAGACCGATTACCAGGGCGTCACCGGCCCGGTGAAGTTCGACGCCAAGGGCGACATCCAGCAGGCGACGGTATCGCTGTATCAACTGAAGCAAGGCAAGTGGGTAGGCTTGTAAGCATCTCAGGCCTCCGCCCAACAAAAACCCCGCCAGGCAACTGGCGGGGTTTTTCAT
>NZ_JYKA01000031.1 GCF_001676875.1 Chromobacterium subtsugae
CATTCGGGCGACGGCGACCGACGCGGCCGGCAACATCAGCGGGCAGTCGACCGGCTACACCATCACGGTGGACACCGCCGCGCCCCAGGTGCAGAGCTTTACCGCCACCGACGCCTTGAGCACTTCGGCCAGCACGCTGGGCTACCAAGTGGTGTTTTCCAAACCGGTGGTCGGGTTCAACGCAGCCGACCTGAGCGTGGTGACCAGCAGCGGCGCGCATGGCACGGTGGCGAGCGTCACGCAGATCAACGCGACCACTTACGCCATTCAACTGACCGGGGTGGGCGGCGACGGCACCCTGTCGCTGGCGATCAAGAGCGGCACGGTCAGCGATGTCGCCGGCAACCAGCTGGCGGGCACGGTCAGTGTGCCCGCGTATCAGGTATCGACGTCGGTGGTGATGACCAGCACGGTGACGCCGGTGGCGACTGTCGAGACGACCAGCTTCGGCAATACCATACAGCTGCCGCCGATCACGCCCAATATCGTGTTGGCCGCGGTCAGCGGCAACCCTGCGGTGACGACCGCCAACGGCAACACCGCTCCAGGGACGGGCACGCTGCCGACCGATCATGCCGGCGTCGGAACCAGCGTCACTACGCCTACTTTCGGTACGACGGACACCGTCAATGGCGCGGCGCCGTCCTTTGTCAGCAATGTGGCGGCCAACCCCACCATCGCGCTGCAGGTGAACCCGGATCTTGGCGTCAGGCCGCTGGTGTCCGGGCAGTCTTTCTCCATCACGCTGCCGCCGGCCACCATCATCACCCGCGAGTCCACGGCCAGCCTGAGCATTGTCGCCCGGCAGAGCGATGGCCAGCCGCTGCCCTCGTGGCTGAAGTTCGACCCGGCGACGGGCAAATTCATCGGGCAGGCGCCGGCGGGCTGGAACAAGCCGATTTCAATCGACATCCGCGTGCAGGACAAGAGCGGCCACCATGGCAACAGCCACATCCAGCTCAACTTCGGCCAGTCGCGTGCGAACGGAACGCCGGCGGGCAAGGCGGCAGGCAAGGCGGCCGCCGGCAAGCTGGCGTTGAACCAGCAGTTCGACCGCCACGGCCACAAGGCTTTCCTGCAGCGGATGCAGGCATGGCTGGAGGGCGATGGGCAAGCGTAGCCTTGCGCGGCGGCAGGCATGGCGGGGTTCGGACCCCGGCATTTTCCAAGTTCAAGGGGACAGCAGCATGCAATCCAAAGATCAAGCGGGATCATGGGTGGTTCGACTGACCGTTCTGGCCGTCGCTGCGGCGCTGGCCGGCTGCGCGGCGACGCCGCAGCCGATCAGCCTGTCGGAGCGGCAGGCCACGCTCGCCGCCGACAGGCAGGCGATGTTCGGCAGCCAGGAAGCGTTGTCCGCGCCGGTCACCTTGCAGGAGGCGATGGCGCGGGCGCTCAAATACAATCTGGATTACCGGGTGAAGCTGATGGAAGAGGCGATGGCGCAGCGCCAGCTGGATCTGTCCAGCCTGGACATGCTGCCCAAGCTGGCGCTGGCGGCGGGCTACACCTCGCGCAGCAAGGACAACGCCTCGTCCTCGCAAAACATCGCCACCGGCGAGCAGTCGCTGGCGCCGTCCATCTCCAGCGAGAAGCGCGACCGCACCGCCGACCTGAACCTGAGCTGGAACGTGCTGGACTTCGGCGTCAGCTATTTTTCGGCGCAGCAGCAGGCGGACCGGGTGCTGATCCTGGAGCAGCGCAAGCGCAAGGTCGCGCAGCAGCTGATGCAGCAGGTGCGCGAAGCGTGGTGGCAGGCCGCCGGCGCGCAGCGCCTGCAAGGGCGGGTGGACGCGTTGCTGAAAGACGCCGAATCGGCGCTGGACGACGCTCGCCACGTCGAGCAGCAGAAACTGCGGGCGCCGCTGGACGCGCTCAATTACCGCCGCCAGCTGCTCGACGTGATCCGCCAGATGAGCGCGGTGCGCAACGCGCTGTCGCAGGCCAAGCCCAGGTTGGCCGCCATCATGAATGTGACGCCGGGCCAGGACTTCCAGGTGGCCGCCTCCGCCGACATGCCGGTGCCGGCGCTGGGCATCGATGTCGACAAGATGGAGGACATGGCCCTGCTGAACCGGCCGGAAGTGGTCGAAGCCAATTACAGCAAGCGCATCAGCGCGCTGGAGACGCGCAAAGCCATCGCCAAGCTGTTGCCGGGGCTGGAGTTCAGCGTCGGCCAGCATTACGACAGCAACAAATTCCTGATCAACAACTCCTGGAGCGACGCCGGGCTGCGCATCAGCTGGAACCTGCTGAACTTGTTCAGCGCGGGGCCGATCACGCGCGCGGCCGAAGCGCAAAAGCGGGTGGACGACGCGCAGCGGATGGCCTTGAACATGGCGGTGCTGACCCAGGTCCATGTCGCTTATCTCGACTTCCAGGGCAAGGCGCGGCAGTTCGAACTGGAGCATGAGCTCAACAGCGTCGACCAGGCCATCTATGAGCAAACCCGCAATGCGGTGGACAGCGGCGCCACCGCGCGGCTGCAGGGCATTCTGGCCGACGCCAACGCGGTGTTTTCGTCGCTGCGGCTGTTCCAGACCTACGGCGATCTGCAAAACGCCTATGGCCAAATGGGCGCCAGCCTGGGGCTGGACCCGCTGCCGGCCGCTACCCAGGGCTATGATCTGGCTTCGCTCAGCGCCGCGTTCCGCGGCTCCGAAACCAAATGGCAGGGCACGGTGGCGGGAGGCGCGGCCAAATGATAACGCGCTGGCTCACCCTCGCCGCCATCGGACTGGCCGGCCACGCCGGCGCGGCCACGCCGCCGGCCTCGACGCTCAACGCCGCCGACGGCCGCATCCGCGTGCAGCTGATGTCGCGCCACGCGGTGACCCTGTCCAGCGAAATCCCAGCCAAGATCTCCGCGCTGCCGGTAGTGGAAGGCGGAAGCTTCCGCCGCGGCCAGCCGCTGGTGGAGTTCGACTGCAGCAGCTACCGCGCGCAGCTGCGCAAGGCGCAGGCCTCGCTGGAGGCTGCCAGCCAGCTGTTGAAGGTCAACAATCAGCTGGCCAAATACAACTCGGTCGGCACGCTGGAGCTGACCCAGGCGCAGGGCAAGGCCAAGGAGGCCGCCGCCGATGCCAGCTACGCGCAGACGCTGGTGTCGAAGTGCAGCATCGCGGCGCCGTTCGACGGCCGGGTGGCCAAGCGCAGCGCGGCGGTGCACCAGTATGTCAGCCCGGGCAACCCCATCCTGGACATCGTCGATTCCGACTCGCTGGAGTTGCGGATGCTGGTGCCGTCCAAGTGGCTGGCCACGCTGAAGCCAGGCAGCCGTTTCACGATCTCGGTCGACGAGCTGGGCGCCAGCTTCCCGGCCCGGATAGAGCGGCTGGGCGCGCAGATCGACCCGGTGAGCCAGTCCATCCTGGCGATAGGCGTGATAGACGGCAAGGCCGGCAACTTGCTGCCCGGCATGAGCGGCTGGGCCAGTTTCAAATAAGGCCATGGGACACGCCGACAAAAGTCTGGAACTGGCCACCCTGCTGCAGCTGCAGCGCCATGCGCGGGAGGCCGACAGCGCGGCGCAGCTGGGCTTCGTGATGGTCAACGAAAGCCTGCAGCTGCTGCCCTACCGGCAGGCCGCACTTTGGCGCGAGGGCCTGCATCGCCATGTCGCAACCTTGTCCGGCCTGGTTGATCCCGACCCCACCGCGCCCTATCTGCAATGGCTGAGCGCCTTGTTCCGCCAATTGGCGCGCGAGGCCGCCGGCGCGGCCAGCCGGCGCTGCGAAGCCGCCGACCTGGCGCCGGCGCTGGCCGCGGAATGGCAGCAATGGCTGCCGCAGCATGCGTTGTGGCTGCCGCTGGGCGAGCATGGCGCCTTGCTGTTGGCGCGCGATCAACCCTGGAGCGACTACGAGCTCAAGCTGGCGGAAGAGCTGGCGCACGCCTACGCCCACGCGCTGCGGCAGTTCGCGCCGCGCCGCAACTGGCGGGCGCTGCTGCGGGATGGCCTGCGCGCCGGACCGCGGCGGCGGCGCGCGTTGTTGGCGGCCCTACTGGTGGCCTGTTTTCCCATTCGCCAGAGCGTGCTGGCGCGCGCCGAAGTGGTGCCCAGCGACCCGATGCTGCTGCGGGCGCCGGTGGCGGGGGTGATAGACCGCGTCGAAGTGTCGCCCAATCAGCCGGTGAAGCGCGGCGCGCCCTTGTTCGATCTGGACGCCACCCTGTTGTCCGGCCAGTTTGAGCTGGCCAAGGAAGAAAGGCGGGCGGCTGAGGAAAGCTTCCGCGCCAGCGCGCAGTTGGCGGTCACCGATGACAAGGGCAAGCTGGCGATGGCGCAGGACAAGGCCAGGCTGGAGGAGAAGGACATCAGCGCCGATTTCGCCGGCCGCGAGCTCAAGCGTCTGCATGTCACCGCTCCGGCCGACGGCGTGGTGGTGTTTTCCGACCGCAACGACTGGCAGGGCAAGGCAGTAGCCCAGGGCGAAAAGGTGATGACGCTGGCGGACCCCGCCAAAGTGGAGCTGACAGCCTGGCTGCCGGCGGCCGAGGCCATCGCCATCCAGCCCGGCAGCCAGGTCACGCTGTATCCCAACGCCTCGCCGTTCCGCTCCTACGATGCCACTTTGCTGCGGGTGGCCTACAAGGCCGAAGTCAGTGAGGGCAATCTGCTGGCCTACCGTCTGCAGGCGAGCTTCGCCGCCGGCCAGCGTCTGCCGCAATTGGGCCAGATGGGCACCGCGCGGGTGTATGGCGACTGGGTGCCTTTGTCCTATTACGCGCTGCGGCGGCCGTTGACGGCGGCGCGGCAATGGCTGGGCTGGTGATGGGCGCCGCGGCGCTGCCGCCGCTGCGGCAGGAGTTGACCCTGCACGCCGGCCCGGCGCAGGCGGACGGCTCGCCCAGCTGGATGCTGCACGATCCGGGAGCCAACCGTTTCTATCAGCTGGGTTGGGCCGGTTTCGAGATGCTGTCGCGCTGGCCGCTTGGCGACGCCGCGGCGGTATTGGCGGCGGTGAATGCCGAAACCACGCTCGAACTGGGCGAAGACGATCTGCTGCAGCTGCTGCTGTTTTTACGGCAGCACCAATTGCTGCAACCGCTTGCCCCCGCCGATTGCGAGCGGGTCTGGCGCCAGTACCAGGCCGGCAAGCCCGGGCATGCGATGTGGCTGTTGAAGAACTACCTGTTCTTCCGCATTCCGCTGGTGCGGCCGGAGCCGGTGTTGAACCGGCTGCTGCCCTGGCTGGCGGCGGTGTTTCGGCCGGCGTTCTGGTGGCTGATGGCGACGGTCGCCGCGCTGGCGCTGGCGCTGGCGTCCCGGCGCTGGGATGAGTTCACTCATACCTTCTCCGGTTACGGCGGCTGGAGCGCCGCATTGGGCATCGCGGCGTCGCTTAGCTTGGCCAAGATATTGCACGAGCTGGGCCATGCGTTGACGGCCCGGCATTTCGGCTGCCGGGTGCCGGCGATGGGAGTGGCCTTCCTGGTGATGGTGCCGGTGCTGTACACCGATACCAGCGACGCCTGGAAACTGCCGTCGCGGCGGCAGCGCATGCTGATCGGCGTCTCCGGCATGCTGGCGGAGCTGACGCTGGCGGCCTGGGCCACGCTGGCCTGGTGCTTCCTGCCGGACGGTCCGCTGCGGGCGGGGGTGTTTCTGCTGGCCACCACCACCTGGCTGGCGACGCTGGCGATCAACTCCAGCCCCTTCATGCGCTTCGATGGCTATTTCCTGCTGGCAGACTGGTGGGGCATGCCCAATCTGCACGCCCGCGCCTTCGCGCTGGCGCGCTGGCAGATGCGGCAGTGGCTGTTGGGGCTGGACGACCCGGTTCCTGAGTTCTTCCAGCCCGCCCGGCGCCGCGCGCTGATCCTGTTCGCCTGGGCCACCTGGCTGTACCGGCTGGTGCTGTTCCTCTCCATCGCCTTCCTGGTTTACCACCTCTTTTTCAAGACTTTGGGCCTGCTGTTGCTGGGCGTTGAACTGGGCTGGTTCATCGCGCGGCCCATCGTTGCCGAGCTGCGTTGCTGGTGGGCGCGGCGGGCGGATTTGCGCTGGCAGCTGGAAACCGCGCGCAGCGCCGCTTTGTTGGCGTTGATCGCTCTGTTTCTGTTGCTGCCGTGGCAGCGCGATGTCTTCTCCAGCCCGGCGGTGTTGGCCGCCGCGCAATCGCAAGGCTTGTACGCGCCGGATGCGGCGGAGGTGGTCGAGGTCAAGGCGCGGGATGGCCAGCAGGTGCGGGCGGGCCAGGTGTTGGCCAGGCTGTACTCGCCGGAATTGGCCCGGCAAATGGCGCAGGCCCAGGTGGTGGAGCGCCACCTGGCCTGGCAGGCGTCGCAGCAGCCGTTCAACAGCGAGTTGCAGCAGCAGGGGCCGGCCTTGCAGAAACAATGGCGGGCCGCGCAGCAGCAGGTGGCCAGCCTGTCCCGGCAAGTGGCCAGACTGGTGCTGACGGCGCCGTTCGCCGGCCGGGTGGCGGACAGCAGCGAGGCGTTGCGGCCGGGCACCGTGGTGGCCGAGGGCGAGCATCTGCTGGATCTGGTCGGGCCGGACGGGGCGCGGGGGGAAGCGTTTGTCGACGAGGACAGCCTGATCGGGCTGCGGCGCGGCGGCCGCGCCAGCTTTGTGCCAGACAGCGGCGAGGGCTGGGCGGTGTCTTGCCGGCTGGGACCGATAGACAGCCTGAATCTGGCCACGCTGGACCAGCCGCTGCTGGCTTCCACTTTCGGCGGGCCGATCGCCACCGAAGCGCGCGACCATGGCCTGGTGCCGTTGAGCGCGGTGTTCCGGGTCCGGCTGGAGGACTGCGACCGCCAGGTCGCGCCGCTGCGCGAAACCGCGGGTTGGGCGAAGTTGCGCGGCGAGCGCTACAGCCTGTTGCAGCTGGGTTGGCGGCATCTTCTGGCCGTTGTCGAGCGCGAGGCCGGCTTGTAGCCGTTACGCGCTGTCCGATCGAGACGGCGCTGGTTTTCCCATCATTCACCGTGTCAATTCCAAGGAGAGAGCATGGCCGCCGAACTCAATTTCGCCTCCCTGGCCCAGGGCCTGACCCTGAGGCCGGCGCAGTCCGCCGACGCGCCTTTCATCGACAAGGTCTACCGCAGCGCGCGGCCGGACCTGCAGTGGATACAGGGGGAGCGCGAACTGATCGATACGGTGCAGCGCCAGCAGTTGCAGGCGCTGCTGCAGGGCGCGGGGCAGAATCATCCGAACGCGATGCATTTCGTGGTGGAGCAGACCGGCGCCGCCATCGGCGTGGTGATGGTGGACTTCGGCCATAACGAGGTGCGGGTCATCTTCCTGGCCATGCTGCCGGAGACGCGCGGGCGGGGCTATGGCAAGCAAGTGCTGCAGGGCTTGCAGCAGGCGGCGCGCCAGGTGCGTTGTCCGCTGGCGGTGGTGGTGTGGCATGGCAACGAGCAGGCGCGGCGTCTGTATCAGTCGCTGGGTTTCGTGCTGGAAGAGGCGGGCGCGGTGGCCGACAAGCTGGTGTGGTATCCGGACGGCCGGTCCATCATGGTCGGGGCGGTTTGAAGCTGCCAGCCGCTGGCGGCTGGCGCTGGCGGCGTTAATTGAACGGCAACTGGAAATAGCAGTACTGGCGGTCGCGGCCCATGGCGCCGGTGCGGCTGATCCAGACGTTTTCCAGCCGCCGTTCGGGCAGGCCGTCTGCCGCCGGCAGGCTCAGGGTGCCGACGGCGTCCACCAGTTCGGTGGCGTGGGCGGCGACCAACTCCACCACGAAAGGCGTGCGCTGCGTGTCCTCCCGGCCAGGCACCTGCGCCAGTGGCTTCTGGCGGACAGTCTGGATCCGCAATTCCAGTTCGGGCTGCTGCTCCACGCTGAACAGACAGCTCTGCCCCAGCAAGGGAGCGAAATCTTCGCTACGGAGTTCGGCCAGCATCGGGTTCTCCTCGGCGGCGCGGGCGGGCCGCGCCGCCTGCAGTGGCGTTATTGTCTGGTGGGGAAGATGCCTTGCACGGCGATGCAGAAATTCAGCGCCAGGTAGGGGTTGAGCACGCTGACCGGGGCGGTGCCGCCGGCGGTGTCGGTATTGCCGCTCAGTCCCAGCCCTTTGACGGTGACCGGGCTCTCCAGTTGTTGGCTCCAGATGGTGGCGAGGCCGGTGCCGCCGCCGGAGGCGCCCAGATAGGGGTTGCTGGTGCTGGGCGCGCTGGCCGGTGTCGTCGGGTTCGGGACGGTGGAGGCCTGGAAGCTGACGTTGACGGCCGAGGTGCCGTGGTTGTGCAGCGGCATGTTGGCGGTCAGCAGGTTGACGGTCTGTTGGCCGCCGAAGTTGCCGATGGCGTAGGACGGCAGGTTGTAGGTGGGTTGCGCCGGCCCGATGCTGATGGGCATCCGGCCACACAAATTGGGCAACTGGAATACGGTGCTGCCATTGCCGCCGTAGTGGCTGCCGATGGTGGCGAAAAGCGCCTGGTTCTGGGAGACCTGCAGGGTTTGGCCCTGGCATTGCGCCCAGTCTATCGGGGGAAAGTCGAAGCCAAAGGCGAGAATGGTGCCGATGTATGCGTCCACGTTTGCTCCTTCGTCAGTGATCCCGCCAGCGGGATGCCGGCAGGGCTGTAACTTCCGCGATTGCCACAGATTCAGCTTATACAGAATTCAATTTAATCAACATTGTCATTTGCCATGATGGTATTTCCACTTAATCGGCGGCCGGGCGGAGGCGAAATGCCGGATGGCCGCGAACGGCGCGCCAGGCCCGCGCCTGGCATGGCGGCGCTGATTGCCTGGGTCGTCGGGGTGGGGGGCTGCGCTTTCCTGCCGGCTTTGCCGGACCTGCGCGAGTATGCGCTGCTGCCGGCGGCGCTGGCCGCTTGTGCCTGGCGGTCGGGCTGGCCGCTCCGCCGATGGCTGCTGGTATTGCTGGCGCTGTGCCTGGGTCTTGGCTATGCCGCAGCGCGCGCGCAGTGGCGGCTGCAGCAGGAATTGCCGGCCGCCTGGCAGCAGAAGCCGATTGCGTTCGTCGCGGTGGTGCGCGGCCTGCCAGATCCCGGCGAGTACGGCGTCCGGCTGGTGCTGGAGGTGGAGCGGACGCTGACGCCGGGCGCGGCGCTGCCGGAGCGGGTGCAGCTGCACGACTATCTGAAGCGGGACTGGCCGCCTGGCAGCCGCTGGCAATTGAGCGCGCGATTCAAGCCCAGGCGCGGCAGCGCCAACGCGTTCGGCTTCGACGCCGAACAGTGGCTGTGGTCGGAGGGGCTGCTGGCCAGCGGCTCGGCCGGCAAGGAGCGGCGGAGGCTGGCCGACGGGCACGGCCTGATGGCCTGGGTGGACGGCTGGCGCGCGCGCCAAGTGGCGCGCATCGAACGGGCGCTAGGCACCGGCAGGGAGTCGGCGTTGGTGGCCGCGCTGACGGTGGGCGCGCAGCAGCGGGTGGCGCGGGAGGATTGGCAATTGTTCGCCGCCACCGGCCTGACCCACATCGTGTCCATCTCTGGTTTGCACATCACGATGCTGGCGGGATTGGCGGGCTGGGCATGCGCCAGCCTGCTGCGCCGCTGGCCGGTGGCGCGCGCGCCGCGTTTGCTGGCCGCCGGCGCCGCCCTGTCGGCGGCCACCGTCTATGCGCTGCTGGCCGGCTTCACGGTGCCGACCCAGCGCACCTTGTTCATGTTGGTGGCCGGCTGGGGCTGTTTGCAGCTGCGCCGCCAGCTGTCGCCGTTCCAGGTGTGGTGGCTGGCGCTGTCGTTGACCTTGCTGCTGGACCCGTTCGCGGTGTTGGCGCCTGGCCTGTGGCTGTCGTTCGGCTTGGTGGCGGCGCTGATGTTTTGTTCGTTGGCGCGGCGTCGGCCGCCGCCGGGCTGGCGCGCCGCGCTGGATGGCCAATGGGCGGCGGGGGTGGCCAGCTTGGTGCCGCTGGCGGCGCTGTTCGGCGGTTTTCCGTTGTTGTCGCCACTAGCGAACGCGCTGGCCATCCCCTTCGTTTCCATGCTGCTGACGCCTGCGGCGCTGCTGGCGGTGGCTTTGCCGTGGGATGGCTTGTTGCCGCTGGCCGCTTGGCTGGCGCGAGCTTTCTACTTCGGCGTGGAGCGGCTGGCCGCCGGGCCGGCCTGGCATGTGGCGGGCGCGCCGTGGCCGCTGCTGGCGCTGGCCGGCGCGGGTTCGCTGTGGTTGATCGCGCCGCGCGGCGTGCCGGGCAAGCCCTTGGCCTGCCTGCTGTTGCTGCCGGGTTTGCTCTACCGGCCGCCGGGGCCGGCGCGCGGCGAATTTCGCGCGACGGTGCTGGACGTGGGGCAGGGCTTGTCGTTGCTGGTGCAGACGGCGGAGCATGCGCTGCTGTTCGACACCGGCGCCGGCGACGCCGGCCGGGTGGTGCTGCCGCAGTTGCGCGGGCTGGGGGTGGCGCGGCTGGACGCGCTGATGCTGTCGCATCACGACAATGACCACGACGGCGCGGCGGCCGGCGTGTTGGCGGCCTTGCCGGTGGGAAAGGTGTTGGCCGGCCAGCCGCAGACGCTGCCGCGGGCCGCAGCTTGCCGGCAGGGCCAGGGTTGGGACTGGGACGGCATACGCTTCGATGTGCTGGCGCCTGGGGCCGGGGCGGCGGCGGGCGAGGACAATGCTCGCAGCTGCATCCTGCGGGTGGCGGGCGGCCGACATGCCTTGCTGATCAGCGGCGACGCGCCGCGGCAGGTGGAGGACGCGCTGGCGGCGCAGCCCGGCATCCGGCTGGCCAGCAGCGTGCTGATCGCCGGCCACCACGGCAGCCGCACCTCCAGCGGGGAGGCCTGGCTGGCGGCGGCGCGGCCGCGGCTGGCGGTGGTCAGCGCGGGCTTTCTCAACCGCTACCGCCATCCGCATCCGCAAGTGTTGCAGCGCTTCGAGCAATACGGCGCAACGGTGCTGCGCACCGATCTGGACGGCGCGGTGACGCTGGACTTCGGCCGCGAGCTGCGCTGGGGCTGCCTGCGGCAGCAGCAGCCGCGCTACTGGCGCGCTCGCGGCGCCTGCGGCGGGATCAGCCCTGACTGACGCGGGCGATCACCCGGTTGCCCTTGCCTTCGTAGTGCAGGCTGTCGAAGGACAGCTTGCGGGCGATCAGGATGCCGCGGCCGTGGCTGGTCATCAGCGAGGCCGGCTCGGCGTTCTGGTAGTACTCCCAGTCGAAGCCCGAGCCCATGTCCTCGACGATGAACTGCAGCTGCTGCCCGATCAGGCTGAATTCCAGCGACACCTCGCGGTCGCGGTATTCCGGCGCCAGCTGCCGGCGCTCCAGCTCCTGCTCCCATTCGCCGCTGGCCAGCAGCTGGCTTTTCTGCTCGTAGCTGATGTCCAGATTGCCGTGTTCGATGGCATTGACCAGCAGTTCGAACAGCCCGGTGGCCACCCGCTCCGGCTGCGAGCTGGTCTTGGCCAGCAGCGCGGTGATGGATTGGGCTTCGCGGTGGGTGCGGCAGCGGAAGCGGGCGCCCTGCAGGTGGCGCAGCGCGTCGACATGCAGATTGGCCAATTCGCGGAAATGGGCGTAGCGGTCCCAGTGGCCGACGGCGGCGCCGACGATGGCCAGCAGCATGTCGCGAGAAAATGGCTTGGTCAGGTAGTAGAAAGCGCCGGCAGCCAAGCCTTCCTGCACGCTGGAGGCGGCGCCCATCGCGGTTTGCATGATGACGGGCAGGAACTCCAGCCGCGGCTCGGCCTTGATCTTCTTGAGCACGTCGAAGCCGCTCATGCCCGGCATCATCTTGTCCAGCAGGATGGTGGAGAACTGTTCGCCTTCGCGCTCGAGGATCTGCCAGGCGACTTCGCCGTTTTCCGCTTGCCGGGTTTCGTAGCCGGCATCCTCCAGCAGTTCGGTCATCAGTTCCAGATTGAACGGCTCGTCGTCAACGAGCAAGAGTTTGTGAGGCATCCGGCGTTCCCTCCTCTAGGTTACGCTGAAAATGACTGGGAATGGAAAAGGTGAAAATGGCGCCGCTGTCAGGCAGATTGTCGGCAATGATCCGACCATGATGGGCGTGGATGATTTCGCGGCTGATGGCCAGGCCCAGGCCGGTGCCGCCGGCGCCGGTTTTGGTGGTGCTGCTCTGGATGAACTTGTCGAAAATGGTTTCCAGCTCTTTTTCCGGGATGCCGGGCCCGGAGTCGGCCACGCTGACGTGCGCCCATTCCTGGCCGTCCTGTTCGTCCAACAGCGCCCGCACGCGGATTTCCGAGCCGGCGGGGCTGAACTTGACGGCGTTGGACAGCAGATTGCGTATCACCTGGCCGATGCGGAAGGGGTCGATGTCGGCCGCTAGGGTTTCCGGCGCGCATTCCAGATCGATGCGGATCTGGTTGCGGGACGCCATCGGCGTCATTTCGTCGCAGGCTTCGCGCAGGCATTGGCTGAGATTGCCGCGGCCGATGTTGTAGTCCATGCGGCCGACCTCCATCTTGGCCATGTCCAGCAGGTCGTTGAGCAGGGTCAACAGCCGGCTGCCGCTGGTGTTGATGCGGGTGAAGTATTGCTCCAGTTTGGCCTCGCCCAGACTCTGCGCGCGCAGCTGTCCCATTTCGGTGAAACCCAGGATGGCGTGCAGCGGAGTGCGCAGCTCGTGCGACATATTGGCCAGGAACTCGGTCTTGGCGCGGCTGGTTTCCTCGGCCAGGATCTTGGCGTGGCGCAGGGTTTCCTCCAGCGAGCGCTGCGCGGAGATGTCCAGGTACACCCAGATGGTGCCGAGCTTGGGCACCGAGGGGTTGACCGCGCGGCCGTGCAGGCGGCACCAGAACAGCTGGCCTTTGCCGGTGCGCAGCCGGACTTCGGTTTGCACCACCTTGCCATCGTTGAGCAGGCTGTACAGGGCCTTGCCGGTGCGCTCCCATTGTTCGGGGTTTTCAAAGTAAGGCATGGTGGGGCGGCCGATCACGTCCTGGCCCTGCTGCTGGAACAGCTCCAGAAAAGCGTGGTTCACCTGGCGCAGATTGCGGTCGACGATATAGGCCATCGCCAGCGGGCTGGCGTCCAGCAGCGCCGCAAGCTGCCGGCTTTGCACTTCCACTTGTTCGGCGAGGCTGTTCTTCAGCTGGATCAGCGCTTCTTCCTGCTCCTTGCGGCGCGAGATATCGCGGCAGACGGTGACGTAGAACCAGTCATCCGGCATCACCACCCGGCTGAGGGACAGCTCCACTGGCAGCTGTTGCTCGTCGCTGCGCAGCAAGCGGGTTTCGAACGGCCGGCCTTCGTGCTGGCTCGCGGTCTGCTCGAACGCGTGGCCGGGGTCGGGATTGTACAGATCGGGGAACAACACGCCGGCGGGCAGGTTTTCCAGCGAGTGGGCGCTTTGCTCCACCAGTTTGGCCGCCGCGGGGTTGGTCTGCAGGATATGGCCGCTGCGGTCTATCAGGATGATGGCGTCGGAGCTGGCCTCCAGGATGGCGCGCTGGCGGGCCTCACTTTGCGCCAGCGCCTGTTCCGACATCACCCGGTCGCTGATCTGCTCGCGCAGCGTGCGGTTGTTCTGCTCCAGCAGCAGTTGCTGTTGTTTGAGCTGTTCGTGCAACTGGCGATTGGCCAGCAGCTGGCGTTGCTGCAGCAACAGCAGCAGCGCCAGGGTGGCGGACGAGGCGATCAGCACCGTCCAGGCCATCGGGCTGAGCAGGGGCTGCACCGGCTGCAGCGAATAGGCGCCCAGCAGCAATTCGTTGCCGCCGACCTTGCTGCGGCGCGAGAACATCGGCGGCTCGGTGGGGATGGGGCGGCCCGGCGCCGAGTCCAGCAGCGGCACGTCGGGCTGGTTCTTGCTCCAGATCAGCAGGCGGACATGATGCAGCGGATTGTCGGTGATCAGCTCGTTGCCTATCGGCTGCATCAGCTTGTCTTGGCGCAGATTGAGCAGCAGCAGCGTGTGGTCGTCGCCCAGCCGGGTGATGATGTCGAGCCGGATGCCGCCTAGGCCGGAGAGCTGGCTGGGCAGCAGCATCGGCTGGTCGCTGCGGCGGGCCAGGTCCAGCAGCCATTTGGAGTCGCCCAGATGGCTGAGGTCCAATCCCTGCGGCAGCGCGTTGGCGTCGTCTGGCAGGTAGCTGGCCACCGGGTAGTACTGCAATTGGACCGGGCTGGGCTGCAGGTGCTGGTTCTTCAGGAAGCGGATGCTGGTGGCGATGCGGTTTTCGAAGGCGTCGCGCTGGTTTTGCTCGACCAGCGCCACG
This sequence comes from Chromobacterium subtsugae, assembly GCF_001676875.1. Classification (GTDB taxonomy): domain Bacteria; phylum Pseudomonadota; class Gammaproteobacteria; order Burkholderiales; family Chromobacteriaceae; genus Chromobacterium; species Chromobacterium subtsugae. The sequence continues at coordinate 14,111 of NZ_JYKA01000031.1, forward strand.
GTGCCGATGCCGGCGAACACGCTGTCCTCGCGCACCACGCGGCGGGCCATTTCCGCCAGGCCGCGCGCCTGGCCGTTGCTGGCCAGCTGCTGCGCCATGATCCGGGTATGCTCCAGCGCGTCCTCCAGCTGCACCACCACCAGACCGGTGCCAAGCGCCCCCCAGTGCTGCTGTTCCTGCAGACGTTCGGCGCGGTCATGCTCCAGCAGCAGCCAGTATTCGGTGAACAGCAGGCCCGCCCCCAGCAGGCAGCCCAGCAATAGCGAGGTGAGTCGGTTCAACCTCGGCATCTGTTTCCTCGTCAGCGCTCGCTCAATTCTTGATACAGAGCCTCGAATTCACGGGACAGCTTGTGGCGCGGATCCAGGTACACCATAGGGCGGGCGGCCTGGTGCGATTCGCGGATCTTGACCGACGCCGACAAGGGCGAGGCCAGCACCGGCAGGCCTTCGGCCTTCAGCTCGTCCACCAGCCGCACCGGCAGGCTGGCGCGGGGCTGGAACTGGTTGACCACGATGCCTTCTATATACAGCGCGGGATTGTGGTCGGAGCGGATCTCGTCGGCGCTTTCCTTCAGGTTATAGAGGGCATGCCGTGAGAATGCATCGCAATCGAAGGGAATCAGGCAGCGGTCGGCGGCGATCAGCGCCGAGCGGGTGTAGAAATTCAGCGCCGGCGGCGTGTCTATCCAGATTTCGTCGTAATGCGGCGCCAGCTGGTCCAGCGCTTCCTTCAGCTTGAACATCTTGTAGCGCGACTCCAGCTTGGCCATCAGTTCGGCCAGTTCGGGCTGGGAAGCCAGCAGCGACAGGCCATCTATGCCGGTGGCGCGGACGAAGTCCTGCGGCTCCTTGCCGAACAACGAGATGTTGAGCATTTGCTGGAACAGGTCGGCGACGCTGGGGCCGGCCTCCTTCATCGCCTCGCCCAGCAGGTAGTGGCTGGCGTTGCCTTGCGGGTCCAGGTCGATCAGCAGCACCCGGCGGCCGCGGCTGGCCGCCACTGCCGCCAGGTTGACGGCGATGGTGGATTTGCCCACCCCGCCTTTCTGATTGAATACCACGCGTCGGATAGTCATGGGGATTCCTGTTGATTGGCGGGCGGCGGGCGGGATCAGAAGCCGGGATCAGAAGCCGGGCTGTCCCTTGCAGACCAGCAGCATCTGCTGGTAACTGGCGGAATTCTGCACGACCGGCATGGCTTTTATCTGACTGTCATTATAGGAGAAGCTGGCGATCTGCCGGCCGTTTTCATCGAACAGCGTCATGTCCAGCAGGCGGAAGGTGTGCTGGGAGCAGTCTATCTGCCAGGTATTCAGCGAAACCTTGTGCCGCGGCGTGGACAGGAAGTTTTCCTGCTTCAGGTTGAAGATGGTCTTGCGGTCGCGGAAGGTGACCAGCGGGCCCTGGCGCTTGAGCGACAGCCAGTCCAGCTCGTTGAGGATGTTGCCGTTGGGCGAGACGCCCAGATTCTGCCAGTCGGCGCTGGCCGGCGGCGGCGCCGGCTCTGCCGCTTTGGCCGGGGCGGGGGCGGCGGCCTGCTGGGGCGCGGTGGCGCAGCCGGCCAGCAACAGCAGGGCGAACAAGGGGGCAAGACGAGTACGCATGTTGATCTCCAGAATATCCCGCCAGTGTCGCATAGCCGCCCGCCAGGGGAAACCGGCTGGCGCGGCGCGGCATGAATTTGCGAAAAGCGCGGAACTTTATCGCGGCGGGGCGGGTCTGTCACAGTGCGAGAGCATTTTTCCTCTTCGTTTCACATTGTCTCCATCCAACTTGTGGCCGCCATATCCTGGCGGCTTCTTTTTTTGTCCCGGCGCATTCCTCCCCCCGCTTGCCGTACAATGGCGTTTTTTCCCGCAGATCGCACCCGGCATGCACGACGCAGTCTCCATCCTCAATCATGTTTTCGGCTACCCGGAATTCCGCGGGCAGCAGCAGGAGATCGTCGAGCAAGTCGCGCATGGCGGCCACGCGCTGGTGCTGATGCCCACCGGCGGCGGCAAGAGCCTGTGCTACCAGATTCCGGCGCTGCTGCGCGACGGCGTGGCCATCGTGGTGTCGCCGCTGATCGCGCTGATGCAGGACCAGGTGGCCACCTTGCAGGAGCTGGGCGTGGCCGCGGCCTGCCTGAACTCCGCCACCTCGCCGGAAGAGGCGCGCGACATCGCCCGCCAGGCCCGCGCCGGCACGCTGGACCTGTTGTACGTGGCGCCGGAGCGCTTGCTGACGCCGCGCTTCCTGGAATTCATGTCCAGTCTGAACATCGCGCTGTTCGCCATCGACGAGGCGCACTGCGTCAGCCACTGGGGCCATGATTTCCGTCCCGAATACCAGCAGCTGGGCTTGCTGGCCGAGCGCTTCCCGCAAGTGCCGCGCATTGCGCTGACCGCCACCGCCGACGAGCAGACCCGGCTCGACATCATCCATTATCTGAAGCTGGCCGAAGCGCGGGTATTCCTGTCTAGCTTCGACCGTCCCAACCTGTTTTACCAGGTGGTGGAAAAGCACAACGCCAAAAAGCAGCTGCTGGACTTCATCCGCCAGGAGCACCAGGGGGCCACCGGCATCGTCTACTGCCTGTCGCGCAAGCGGGTGGAGGACACCGCGCAGTGGCTGTGCGACAACGGCATCGAAGCGCTGCCCTACCATGCCGGCCTCAGCCACGCCCAGCGCGAGGCGCACCAGCGCAGCTTCCTGCGCGAGGATGGCATCGTGATGGTGGCCACCGTCGCCTTCGGCATGGGCATCGATAAACCCGACGTGCGTTTCGTCGCTCACATCGACATGCCCAAGAGCCCGGAAAACTTCTACCAGGAGTCCGGCCGCGCCGGCCGCGACGGCCTGCCGTCGGCCAGTTGGTTGTGCTACGGCCTCAACGACGTGGTGCAGCTGCGGCAGATGATAGAAGGCGGCGAGATGGCCGAGCTGCAGAAACAGGTGGAGCTGTCCAAGCTGGATGCGATGCTGGCCTTCTGCGAAACCGCCGGCTGCCGCCGCCAGCACATCCTCGCCCACTTCGGCGAGGACAGCCGCCCCTGCGGCCATTGCGACAATTGCCTGCACCCGCCCATCACTTATGACGCCACCGAACCGGTGCGCAAGCTGTTGTCCTGCATTTATAGAGTGGGGCAACGCTTTCCCACCGGCCATGTCATCGACGTGCTGCTGGGGCGGCAAAGCCCCAGCATCGGCCATCATCGCCACGACCAGCTCAGCACTTACGGTATCGGCAAGGATATGAACCAGCGCTGGTGGCGCTCCATCGTCCGCCAGCTGGTGGCGCGCCAACTGGTGCAGGTGGACATCGCCCGCGGCCAGTCGCTGGTGCTCACCGATGCCTGCCGGCCGCTGCTGAAGGGCGAGGAAAGCATCTATCTGCGCCCGCTGGCCGACGAGAAGAAGTCGCGCGGCAGCGCCGCCGCCGACCGCTGGTTGCGCACCGAGCGAGAGGAGAGGCTGTGGCAGGCGCTGCGCCGCTGGCGCCGTCAGGTGGCCGACGAGCACAATGTGCCGGCCTACGCGGTGTTCTCCGACCGCACGCTGCGCGATCTGGTGGAAAAGCGCCCGGACAGCCCGGCCGGCCTGCGCCATATCCACGGCCTGGGCGAGCTCAAGCTGGCCCGCTATGGCGAAGCCTTGCTGCAATGCCTGAGCGAGGCGCAGCAAGCCTGACGCGAGGCTGGTTTTGCTGCGACGCAAATGACCAGATTCTTATATAATCGGTCGCATATTTGTAAATTGTGGAGTATCGCATGGCTGTGAATCTGAATCCGCCGCAAGCCGGCCTGCTGCCGCCGGTCGCCGGCGTCGAATTGCTGGTGGCCGAAGCCGGCATCAAAACGCCGGGCCGCAAGGATGTGCTGGTGGTACGTCTGGACAAGGGCAATACCGTGGCCGGCGTGTTCACCCGCAACCGTTTCTGCGCGGCGCCGGTGCAGCTGTGCCAGGAGCACCTGGCCGCCGGCGTGCAGATCCGCGCGCTGGTGGTGAATACCGGCAACGCCAACGCCGGCACCGGCGTCGATGGCCGCCAGCGCGCGCTGAGCGTGTGCCAGGCGCTCGCCGCGCAAAGCGGCGTGCAGACCGAGCAGGTGCTGCCGTTTTCCACTGGCGTGATCCTGGAGCCGCTGCCGGCCGGCAAGATCATCGCCGCTTTGCCGACGCTGCGCGCCGCCGACTGGGCCGATGCGGCCCAGGCCATCATGACCACCGACACCATAGCCAAGGCCGCCAGCCGCACGCTGCAGCTGGATGGCAAGCCGGTCACCATCACCGGCATCGCCAAGGGCTCGGGCATGATTCATCCCAATATGGCCACCATGCTGGGATTCGTCGCCACCGACGCCGCCGTCACCCGTCCGCTGCTGAACCAATTGCTGCGCGAAGTGGCCGATCTCTCCTTTAATAGCATCACGGTGGATGGCGATACCTCCACCAACGACAGCTTCATCCTGATTTCCACCGGCAAGAGCGAGGCGGGCCTGATCGACTCCGCCGAGCAGCCGGCGTATCAGCAACTGAAGCAGGCGTTGCTGGAAGTGGCGATCGAACTGGCGCAGGCCATTGTCCGCGACGGCGAGGGCGCCACCAAGTTCATCACGGTGGACGTCAACGGCGGCCGTTCTGTGGCCGAGTGCAAGGATGTGGCCTATGCGATTGCCCGTTCGCCGCTGGTGAAGACCGCCTTCTTCGCCTCCGACCCGAATCTGGGCCGGCTGCTGGCGGCCATCGGCTATGCCGGCGTCGCCGATCTGGATGTGGATCGCCTCTCCTTATATCTGGATGATGTGCTGGTGGCCTGCGACGGCGGCCGCAATCCGGCATACAGCGAAGAGCAGGGTCAGGCGGTGATGAACCAGAGCGAAATCACCGTGCGAGTGGAGTTGGGGCGCGGCGCCGCCAGCGCCAGGGTGTGGACCTGCGACTTCTCCTATGAATATGTGCGCATCAACGCCGACTACCGCAGCTGATTCATCCTGAGATAAATTGAAAAATGGCGTGTAACAGTAAAAAGCCTCCAGAAACGGAGGCTTTTTGCATTTTTCTCAGCAGCGCACGCAGCCGCTGTGGCACTTTCTGTTGGCTTCTCAGCCTGAACATCAAGAGCAGGGTTTTTATTAAATGTTTAAAATCAACGACTTGT
>NZ_JYKA01000032.1 GCF_001676875.1 Chromobacterium subtsugae
AGGTACATTCGACCACTCTGCCACCTCTCCGGCGCCAGACAAGAAACGCATTCTAGATGGGACGGGTTGGCTTGTCAATACCAAGTTGCAGAATTCCGTGCATGAAAAACGCCACCCGAAGGTGGCGCGGTAGCGGGGCGGCTGCGGCCTCAGGCGTGCTTGCCCGGCTTCAGCTCGCCTTCCCATTTGGCCACCACGGCGGTGGCGATGGAGTTGCCCACCACGTTGGTGGCGGAGCGGCCCATGTCCAGGAAGTGGTCGATGCCGAGCAGCAGCAGCAGGCCGGCTTCCGGGATGTTGAACTGCGACAGCGTGGCGGCGATCACCACCAGCGACGCGCGCGGCACGCCGGCCATGCCCTTGGAGGTCAGCATCAGGATCAGCAGCATGGAGATTTCCTGCGCCAGCGTCAGATCTATGCCGTAGGCCTGGGCGATGAAGATCACCGCGAAGGTGCAGTACATCATCGAGCCGTCCAGGTTGAACGAGTAGCCCATCGGCAGCACGAAGCTGGCGATCTTGTTGGACACGCCGAAGCGTTCCAGCTGTTCCAGGGTTTTCGGATAGGCGGCTTCGGAGCTGGCGGTGGTGAACGACAGCAGCAGCGGTTCTTTGATCATGCCCATCAGGTGCAACAGGCGCGGGCCGACGATCAGCACGCCGACGGCGATCAGCAGCACCCACAGGATGCCGATGGACAGGTAGAACTGCGCCATGAACTTGCCGTAAGTGCCGAGGATGGACAGGCCTTCCTTGGCGACGGTGGCGGCGATGGCGCCGAACACGGCCAGCGGAGCGAAGTTCATCACATAGCTGGTGACTTTCAGCATCACGTGGGCGACGACGTCGATCACGTCGATCAGCGCCTTGGAGCGCTCGCCCAGCGCGGCCATCGCGCTGCCGAAGAACACCGAGAAGATCACGATCTGCAGGATTTCATTGTTAGCCATCGCCTCGAACACGCTCTTGGGGATGGCGTGGGTGACGAAGTCCTTCAGCGAAATGGCGCTGGCCTTGATGCCGGAGTCGGCGTGCAGGTCGGGCAGCGGCAGGTTCAGCGCCACGCCCGGCTTCAGGATGTTGACCATGATCAGGCCCAGGGTCAGCGATACCAGCGAGGCGCTGACGAACCAGCCCATGGTCTTGCCGCCGATGCGGCCCACCGATTTCGCGTCGCCCATCTTGGCGATGCCGACCACCAGCGTGGAGATCACCAGCGGGGCGATGATCATCTTGATCAGGCGCAGGAAGATATCGGTGAGGATGGACATGCCATCGACGAAGGACTTGATCGCGGCGGCGTCATTGCCGGCGTGCTGACGGAATAGGTAGCCGACCAGAATGCCCAGCAGCATGCCGACCAGAATCAAGGCCGTGAGTTTTTTCGACTTCATTGAGTTGTTCCTGCCTGAGTTTGAGACGATTCAAAACGAGCGGCGCATTTTCGATTGCATGACATTGTGTTTTTTTGTGATCATGCGTGGCGCCGTGTGTCCGGCATGCTTCGCCATGTAGCGGCCTGGCTACTTAATTGTTTTTAGCCTTGATTTCAGGCTTTTTTCCTGTTTCTGTCGGACAGGTGCGGCAGGCCGAAGCGCAGAATTATAGTGAGTTAGCGGGTGGTTGTCTTGGCAGGATTTCGAGAATTGCCATTCATATTCGAATGTGCTTGTTGGATTGTGATGATTTTTGGATTTAAATTGCCAATAATTTTGCTTTTGGCATTTTATTTCCATGCCGCAAGGATGAAAAAAAGCAGCCGGATGGCTGCTGGCGTAGCGGCGCGACAACGCGCGGCTAGTGGTGGATGTCCAGGGTGACGTCGCCGCGCGCTTCGGCGACGGTCTCCAGAATCTCCAGCACGGTGGCGTAAAGGTCGGCGCCCAGCGCCTGTTTCGATTCGGCGGTGTCGCGCCAGACCAGCTCGAACGGCCCGGACGCGTCGTTGGCCAGGCAGTCGTACAGCGCGTCCAGATTGCGGCCGAAGTGGGGCGGCAGCCGCAGCTGGCGGCTGAGTTCGTCGAATAATTGCTCCTGGCTGACGATGTGGCGCAGTTCGCACACTTTCACTGGCATGGCGGCACCTCGATGAAGCGGTTGTAGTGATCTACGCTGACGTAGCGCTGCCCCTGGTGGCTGAACACCAGCCGGTAGGCGCCGCGCTTGCCGCCTTTATAGCCCAGATCCGCCTCCTGCCACTGGCCAGCCGGCAGCCGCTTTTCGTAGTTGCCGAAACGGTCGCCGCCCATCGATTTTCCCTGCAGCGCCGGCACGCTCCACAGGCTGCGGCCGGGTTGCCAGCCGGCTGCGCGCGCCTGCTTCTTGTTGACGAATTTAGGCGGCAGCTGGCCGCTGCGGGATAGCGACTGCAGCACTTCCGTCAGTTCCTGGCGATCCAGGCGGTTGCCGGTCTGGCGCGCGATGTCGCCGGCGACATTGAAGCAGCCGGGCGCGGCATGCGCGTTCAGGCTGATGGCCGCGAGCAGCGCGGCGAGCAAGGACAGCGGGCGTTTCATGAGGAATGTCCCGGGCAAAGGTTTGGATCGCGCATTGTAACCGCGGCGCGCCGCGGCGCAAGGCGGCGTTTCAGTCCAGCGGCACCGACTCCACCGGGTCGCTGCGGCCTATCAGCTGCGGCAGGCGCAGGGCCATGTCGTTGCCGTCGGCGGTGCTGATGAAGCGGCAATAGCCGTCGCCCTGGCTGTCGCAGCCGTGTTGGCGCAGCAGGTCGCAGACGCGGCGGGCGATGGCCTCGGCGGGGTCGTACAGCTGGATGCCGTCGCCGGTGAGCTCGCGGATCAGCGGGGCCAGGAAGGGATAGTGGGTGCAGCCCAGCGCGATATGGTCGATGCCCTGGCCCAGCAGCGGAGCCACCACCTGGCGCACCAGCTGGCGGGTGCGTTCGCTGTCCAGCTCGCCGGCCTCCACTTGCTCCACCCAGCCGTGGCCGGGGCGGCGCAGCACTTCCACATCGCCGGCGTGGGCGTCGAGCAAGGCTTTCACCCGGTCGCTGGCCAGCGTGTACTCGGTGGCCAGCACCGCGATGCGGCCGGTGCGGCTCATCGCCGCCGCCGGCTTGATCGCCGGTTCGATGCCGACGATGGGGATGGGCAGCTGTTCGCGCATGCTGGACACCGCCGCGGTGGTGGCGGTGTTGCAGGCCACCACCAGGATGGTGGCGCCCTGGCTGACCAGGTAATGGCCGACTTTCAGGCTGCGTTCAATGATTTCCCGCCGGCTGCGCTGGCCATACGGGCAATAGGCCTGGTCCGCCAGGTAGGTGATCGGCCAGGCGGGCAGCGCGGCGCGCACCGCGCGCCACACCGACAGTCCGCCCAGGCCGGAATCGTACATCGCAATCATGGTGCCGCTCAGTTGTTCTGGATGACGATCTTGGGGAATTTGCCGGAGAAGTCCTGCGCTTTTTCGCCCACTTTCACCGCCACGCGGCGGGCGATGGCGCGGTAGAGCTCGGCCGGCGTGCCGGCCGGGTCGGCGGCCACGCTGGGTTTGCCGGCGTCAACGGCCAGGCGGATGGCCAGCTCCAGCGGCAGCGAGCCCAGCAGCTCCACGCCGAAATCGGCGGCCATGCGCGCCGCGCCGCCCTCGCCGAAGATGTGCTCGGCGTGGCCGCAGTTGGAGCAAATGTGGATGGCCATGTTTTCCACCAGCCCCAGAATGGGCACGTTCACCTTCTGGAACATGGTGACGCCCTTGCGCGCGTCCAGCAGCGCGATGTCCTGCGGGGTGGTGACGATCAGCGCGCCGGTGACCGGCACTTTCTGCGACAGCGTCAGCTGGATGTCGCCTGTGCCCGGCGGCATGTCGATGACTAGATAATCCAGATCGTCCCAGCGGGTGTCGTTCAGCAGTTGCTGCAGCGCCTGGCTGACCATCGGGCCGCGCCACACCATCGCCTGGTCGGCGTCTACCAGGTAGCCGATGGACATGGTCTGGATGCCGTGGCCGATCAGCGGCCGCAGCTTGCCGTCGGCCGATTCGGGCCGCTGGCCCTGCAGGCCCATCATCAGCGGCTGGGACGGGCCGTAGATGTCTGCGTCCAAGAGGCCGACGCGCGCGCCTTCGGCCGACAATGCCAGCGCCAGGTTGGCGGCGGTGGTGGATTTGCCGACGCCGCCCTTGCCGGAGGCGACGGCGATGATGTTCTTCACGCCCGGCAGCAGCGGCACGCCGCGCTGGGCGGAGTGGCTGACGATCTGGCTGTCGACCCGCACTTCCACGGCGCGCCCTTCGGCCAGCGGCGCCAGCGCGGTTTCAAACTGTTGGCGCACCGCGTCGAACTGGCTCTTGGCCGGGTAGGCCAACGTCACGTCCAGGCGGATGGCCTTGTCGTCGATCTGCAGGTTCTTGACGTTCTTGGCCGCCACATACCCTTTGCCGGTATTGGCGTCGATCAGCGGTTTGAGGGTATCGAGGATCTGGGATTCGAGCTGTGCCATGGTTTCGTTTTGCGTGGCCTGGTCGGCTTGACCGCCGAACAGGCGGGTGAGTTTGGAGAACATGCGGCGTTCCGGGTGATGATTTCCGAGTATTTTAGTCGGATTCGCTGCGGCGCGCATCGCGCCGGCCAAGGGCCCATCTTACTCCTGTGCGCCGGCAAAGGGCAGGGGAAGGGGAGATGGCGGCGCGCCGCGCGGCAATAACTTTTGATGAAAGTCCTTGAAAAGAGTACAATTGTCGGTTTTTCTCGGTTGCGGCGCTGCCGCAGCGCCAAAGGCTCGGCCCTGTCAGGCCGCGGGCCCTGTTCTTTGTCGACGAAAGGTTTTCCCCGCTTTATGCAGTCCAAACACGCCAAACTTACCTGGTCCAATCTGCTGTTCCCGCTGGCCCTGGTGCTGTTCGAATTCGCCGTCTACATCTGCAACGACATGGTCCAGCCGGCCATGCTTTCCGTCACCCGCGAATTTCTGGTCGACGCCTCCTGGGCGCCGACGTCGATGACCGCCTTCCTGGTGGGCGGTGCGCTGCTGCCGTGGCTGACCGGCCCGCTGTCCGACCGCATCGGCCGCCGCCCGGTGCTGCTGTTCGGCGTCGCTTACTTCACCATCGCCTGCTTGGCCACCTATCTGGTCAGCTCGATCGAGGCCTTCATCGCGCTGCGCTTGCTGCAAGGCGTGGGCCTGTGCTTCATCAACGCCGTCGGCTACGCCTCGCTGCAGGAGTCGTTTGAGGAGACCGCCGCGGTGCGCGTCACCGCGCTGATGGCCAATGTGGCGCTGATCGCGCCGCTGGTCGGCCCCTTGGCCGGCGCGGCCTTGCTGGAGCTGGCGCCGTGGCGCAGCGGCTTCCTGTTCATCGCCGGCCTGTCTTTCCTCGCGCTGGTGGGCTTGTATTTCCGCATGCCGGAAACCGTGGCGCCCAGCCATGAGAAGCTGCCGCTGTCCAGCATGGGGCGCGACTACCTGAAAGTCTTCGGCCACAGCCGTTTCGTGCTGGCCGCGCTGTGCATCCCGCTGCTGGCGCTGCCGCTGATGGGCTGGATCGCGCTGTCGCCGGTGCTGCTGGTGCGCGACCTGCACATGAGCGCCGTCGCGTACGGCCTGATGCAGATTCCGGTGTTCGGCGGCCTGATCGCCGGCAACCTGGCGCTGGCCGTGATCGCCGACCGCTGGCCGCTGGGCCGCTCCGCGTTGGTGGGCATGTGGCCCATCGTCGGCGGCCTGGCGGTGATGGTCGGCGGCGTGCTGGTTTCGTCGCTTCCCCAATACTGGATGGTGGCTGGCATGAGCCTGATGGCCTTCGGCGAGGGTCTGGCCTTCGGTGTGCTGTACCGCTTCGCGCTGATGTCCTGCGACGTGGCCGGCCGCGGCACCATTTCCGCCAGCATGAGCATGATCTCGATGGCCGGCTACGCGGTGGGCATCGAGCTGTTCCGCCAGGTTTACCAGGCCTCAGGCCTCACTGGTTTTGCGGTGCTGGCGCTGTGCTTCTCGCTGGCCTACGTGCTGCTGGGCCGCAAGATGGTGGGCATCGCCATGGCCGAGCGCGCCGCGCCGGCTGTCGAAGACGGCAGGCTGGCCAGCCAGGGCGCCTGAGCCGCCTGGCTGACTTCACAAGCCCGGAAACGCCGCGTTCCGGGCTTGTGCTTTTGTGCGGGGCAATATTTGGCGCGCAAGCCTGATGACCGCCCGCCTCTTCTGTCTCTATAATCGATCGCTTGAGATTGCCAATCCAGGGAATGATCCGAATGACCAAACGCAAGATTCTGGTGACCAGCGCGCTGCCTTACGCCAACGGCGCGATCCACCTCGGCCATATGCTGGAGCAGATCCAGACCGATATCTGGGTGCGCTTCCAGAAGATGCGCGGCCATGAGTGCTACTACGTCTGCGCCGACGATACCCACGGCGCCCCGATCATGCTGGCGGCGGAAAAGCGCGGCATCTCCCCGGAGCAGCTGGTGGACGAAGTCCGCGCGCTGCATGTGGCCGATTCGCAAGGCTTCCTGATCGGCCATGACAACTACTACAGCACCAACAGCCCGGAAAACAAGGAGCTGGCGGAGCAGGTGTACAAGGCGCTGCGGGCCGACGACAAGATCGCGGTGCGCACCATCGAGCAGCTGTACGACCCGGAAAAGCAGATGTTCCTGCCCGACCGCTTCGTCAAGGGCGAATGCCCGAAGTGTTCGGCCAAGGACCAGTACGGCGACAACTGCGAAGTCTGCGGCGCCACCTACAATCCGACCGAACTGAAGAACCCGTATTCGGCGGTGTCCGGCGCCAAGCCGGTGTTGAAAACCTCCGAGCACTACTTCTTCCGCCTGGGCGAATGCGCCGATTTCCTGAAGCAGTGGACCAGCGGCGCCAGCCGTCGCGCCGACGGCGTCGAGCAGCCGCACCTGCAGCAGGAATCGCTGAACAAGATGAACGAGTGGATCGACGGCGGCCTGCAGGACTGGGACATCAGCCGCGACGCGCCTTACTTCGGCTTCGAGATTCCCGACGCGCCGGGCAAATACTTCTACGTGTGGCTGGACGCGCCTATCGGCTACATGGCCAGCTTCAAGAACCTGTGCGACCGCTCCGGCCTGAAGTTCGACGAATGGTTCGCCAAGGACAGCCAGGCAGAGATGTACCACTTCATCGGCAAGGACATCCTGTATTTCCACGCGCTGTTCTGGCCGGCGATGCTGAATTATTCCGGCCTGCGCGCGCCGACCGGCGTGTTCGCCCACGGCTTCCTCACAGTGGATGGCCAGAAGATGTCCAAATCGCGCGGTACCTTCATCCAGGCCAAGAGCTACCTGGACTGCGGCCTGAACCCGGAGTGGATGCGTTACTACATCGCCGCCAAGCTGAACGGCCGCATCGAGGACATCGACCTTAACCTGAATGACTTCGTCGCCAGGGTAAACTCCGACTTGGTCGGCAAGTTCGTCAACATCGCCAGCCGCTCCGCGGGCTTCATCGCCAAGCGCTTCGACGGCCAGCTGGCGGCCAGCGTGTCGGATCTGGACATCCTGGCCAAGTTGCAGGCGGCCGCCGAGGATCTGGCCGCCGCCTTCGAAGCGCGCGAATACGCGAAGGCCTTGCGCGACGTGATGGCGCTGGCGGACATGGTCAACGTCTATGTCGACGCCAACAAACCGTGGGAACTGGCCAAGCAAGAGGGGCAGGACGCGCGTCTGCAGGAAGTCTGCACGGTGCTGATCAACGCTTTCCGCCTGCTCACCATCTATCTGAAGCCGGTGCTGCCGAAGCTGGCCGAAGGGGTGGAAGCCTTCCTGGAGGTGGCGCCGCTCGCCTGGAGCGATGCGCAAACCCTGCTGTTGGGCAAGAAAATCAACGCCTACCAGCATCTGATGCAGCGCATCGACCCGGCGCTGATCGACAAACTGATAGAGGCGAACAAGGAAAACATGCAAGCGACTCAAGACACGCCGGCCGCCGCCGCGCACGAGCCTTTGGCCGAAACCATCAAGATCGACGACTTCGCCAAGGTCGACCTGCGCGTCGGCAAGGTGCTGGAATGCGGCTTCGTCGAAGGTTCGGACAAGCTGCTGCAGTTCAAGGTGGATCTGGGCTTTGAAACCCGCAACATTTTCTCCGGCATCCGCAAGGCTTATCAGGAGCCGGAAAAACTGGTCGGCCGCCATGTGATCGTGGTTGCCAACCTGGCCGAACGCAAGATGCGCTTCGGCGTGTCGCAGGGCATGATCGTCTGCGCGTCGGGCACCGACGATAGCGAAGGCCTGTACCTGCTGGATGTGGACGCAGGCGTCAAGCCGGGCATGCGCATCGGCTGATGCTTTGATCTGCCATGCTTGATTTTTGTCATGGCGAATAAGTAGTATCACCAAGTAACTTGATGAGACTTGGATAACAAGACCCCGGCGACCATAGTGGTAGCTGGGGTTTTGCTTTCGGATGGCGGACGATACTGGCCTTTCGGTCACTCGTCACTGTTCTGTCATCCGCATCTGCTACAGTTTTCGCAAGATTGGACGACATATTTTGGTACCGGAACTTTTTTCCGGTTGCGGCGACTAACATCAGATATGTATATGTTTTTAGTAAAAAATAACAAAGGACGTGAATCATGAAAATTTCGCAATTGAAGCCGGGCTACAAAGTTTTTGAGCACAAGGACAGCGGCAGCGTGGTCCACTATGAAGTGGTCAGCATCCGCCAAGTCGGCAAAATGTTTGAAGTGACTTTCAAATCGGCTTTGGGTTTGGCCAGCGCCATGTATCCTGCCAATGGTTTCATTCAGGCGGCAGCCTGACCGGTTTCCGAATGCCCGGGCCTTGGCGGCTCCGGGCTCGCAGCCAAGCCCCGCGCCGTGCGGGGCTTTGTTTTTCTTGACGACAGTCGCATGCTGCGGCAGTTTTGCGGTTTGATTCCGGGAGGCCGCCATGTCGAGAAGAATGACGCTGTTGTTGGAGTTGCTGGTCAATTTTCTGCTGCCCTGGCTGTGCTACCGCTGGGCGCGGCCACATTGGGGAGAGATGGGCGGCTTGCTGCTGTCTGCAGCGCCGCCGCTGATGTGGAGCGGCTGGGAGCTGTGGCGCAGCCGGCGGGTAGACGCGATGAGCATGCTGGTGCTGTTGGGCATCGCGCTGTCTCTGCTGGGGATGGCGCTGGGCGGTGGAGAGAAGATGCTGCTGCTGCGCGAATCGTTGTTGTCGGGGCTGTTCGGCGCGGCGTTTCTCTTGTCGCTGCTGTTTCCCCGTCCGCTGGTGTTTTTCCTGGCGCGGGCCGCGCTGGAAAGGCAGCGGCAAGATGGCCGCGAGCATTGCGAGTGGCTTTGGGCGCAAGCTGCCTTTCGGCGCGGCATGCGGTTCATGACGGCGATGTGGGGCTTGGGCCTGGTATCGGAGATGCTGTTGCGCAGCTGGCTGGCATGGCATTGGCCGGTTGAACGCTCCGTGCTGTTGCTGCCCTGGATCAGTTATGGGGTGATGGGCTTGCTGTGCGGCGCCACTTGGCTGTTGCGCAGGCGTTTGACCGTCGCGATGCAGCTGGCCGCGGCATAGTGCCGCGAGGCAGTGGTATGGGATTGGCTTCGGATATTGAATTCGGGTATCATGGGGAATCCTAAGCCGCAAGACAAAAAAAGTGGGCCGCACAAGGCGGCCCGAAGTTCCGTGATGAACACTTAGGAGAACAGGCATTACCTTGGCTGTTAGCGCTGGCAGTCGCTTGCAGATGGCAACACCCGTCAAAATGCACAGGCCGATTTCGCATCTTGAATCCGATTGGCAGACCGGTTTCCGTTTGCGTGACACCTCCGCTTCCGCTTCGGTACCGACCACGCTGTCAATGTAGCGGTCTTTTGTTGATGGCTTATGTTTTTGCAGTCGGCATCTGTTAAAGAGTATGAACAGGCATTTTCGCTGTTTTTGATATGGTTTCCGGCAAAGTCTTGACGGAAGGCTGTCATGGGTATATAGTTCGCCTCTCTGCAAGAAACAGCGCAGAACAGAATTCAGACGCGGGGTGGAGCAGTCTGGTAGCTCGTCGGGCTCATAACCCGAAGGTCGTAGGTTCGAATCCTGCCCCCGCAACCAAATAAGCATTAGGCCAACTTCTTTCTAGAAGTTGGCCTTTTTGCTTTTCTAGACCGTGTAACCGCTGTGTAAGCGGATTCGATCCGTCTCGGTCGCTGTGAATCAACGCAGTCAGAAGGCGGTGCCTGCAGGATGCGATGCCAAGCATCCCCTTCCCAAGCTACCTGTTGTTCTCTACTACCAGCCGAACCGTTTGCTGAACCAGCTTTCCACGCGATGTGAGATCGTGGTCCAGGTTTCGCGCAAGATCGTCTTGGCGGCTTCTTTGATCGTATCCCACAGCCCACCTATGGATTCCCGCTGCATGGCAGGCGTCACGTACTCGGCGCGGGTCTCTCGCGTGACGCTCCACTTTTTTTCTTTGGGCAGCCTATGGATGATTTGCTCGATCAGGATCTGCAGGCCGTAGCCTTCCATGGCTGAAATGATGAAGATCTGGGTTACTGGCGCGTTGAACAACTGGCTGATCTGCATCTGCTTGCGGCTGATGTGGGTCAGCTGTTGCGGACCAGGCATGCTGTGGATGAAGTCCCATTCCCGGCACGGCTCGATCTTGTCTACCTGATTCACCACGAATAGCAATGGAATATCGTGCTCGATCAGATAGGGCAGGATCAGGCGCTGATAGCACTGCTCGTCCACGCTCAGCGCGCGATCAGCGGCGCCAGCGTATCCGACGATACAGCACCTTGGCATCGCTGTGAGCGCGGATATGGATGGCATCGGCAGCGGTGTTGTTGAACAGCACCTCCGCTTCCTGGATCGACCAATCCAGTCCCGCCTCGCGCTGCCAGACCTCGACAGGCTGCCCAGCCGGCAGGCAGTTGCCCAAGCCATGCCAAGGGATTTGGCCGACATAGGCCATGGTTTCCACTAGATGCGACATATCGAACTCCATGAGGGGAGGCTTCATCATTTCAAATGGATGAAGGGGAGGATCAGAACGATTTTGACAAAACAAGCCCAGCTCAAGTCGATGATATGTAGTTGAAAAAATCTAGATTCGATTAGGAGCGCACAATGAAAGTCATATTTGAAAAAGCCATTAGCCGAGTGACGCGGATTTTAAAAGGGAAAAGTGCTGAAGCGAAAAGGGCGGAAAGGAGAAAGTACCTGGCTTCGGTTTGTAGCGATGGCGTAACTATTTCATCGGAGGTGGAGGAACTGCTAGAGCAGCTTTTTGAGCAGATGAGCAGAGAGGAAAAAAGCCCCATGTGCAGCAATGGGGCAAGGGTAGAAATCAAAATGTGATTCAGATGGGTAAGCGTAAGACTTTAAGATCGACCACCTTAGTGCGCGCTTGCCATCTTGGTGAATGGTCTAACCCTGGTTTGTATTTCCGTAATAATTTCCATGCCTTCCTGCAAATCCACCATATAGTTGCCTGCTTTTATATTTCCGGAAGTTTCTACATTGGCAAGCGCGACTGCATAGCGCTCAATGTAGCGTTGGTAGTCCTTTAGCAGTAGATCGCAAACCCTCAGCATGGTTTTCGGATTGTTAGCCAGGATGGCATGGCCCAGCAGGTCAAAGTTGTGCAGCGTGTCCGCGAGTTGACAAATGTCTTTACCGTTTCGTAAGCGGTGAGTGCGGCCAGTCGCTTGCTTACTATGCTGCCGGATAGTGGTAGCAATGTGAGCCGTATAGTACAAAAGCCGTGCCAGTTCGCTTGTTAAATTCAGTTCCTGTGTGTTCATCATCCGCACCTCGTTTTATTAGTTTTTAATCCGTTTTTCTGCACGGTTGCCGTCAATCAAGCTGGCTGCGCTTGCTAAAGCCATCAGTGAGTCTAGTTAAGTGATTTAATGCGAAATATTATTGTCAAGCCAATATACAGTCGTGATGAAAACTGATAAGGTGTCGAGTAATATTCAAACGACATTGCATTGGTTTGCGCATAATGCAAACGATGAGGCGTTGCCTCAAGGAAAATAATTTTCCTTGACAGTGTTTTGTGGTCATGAGTCACTTTCGACTCGAGATGAAGATCAATATTAATCACATTGGTTTTTAATAGAACAATCCTAATATTGATACGCCTGCTTAATTCAATCAGAGGCTCCCAATGGAAAGCGTACCAGCGATTGCAGCAAAGAAGATCACAGTTAGAATTGTGCCCTGGCTGATCATTTGCCTAACCATGGCCTACATCGACAGAACCAACCTGGCTTTTGCACAGTTCTCTTTAGCAAAATCATTCGGTATTGATCCATTGGTTTTTGGGACGGCCGCAGGGGTATTTTTTGCCGGATATATTGCCGCAGAAATTCCCAGTAATTTATTGTTGCTAAGATTCGGCGCACGGAGGTGGTTGGCAAGAATTATGATCAGCTGGGGCGTGGTCACGATGTCAACTTACTACGTCCACACAGATACTCAGCTGTATATTGTCAGATTTCTGCTTGGAGTGTGTGAGGCAGGGTTTTATCCCGGAGTGCTGTTTTATTTGACACGCTTCATTCCAATAGAGAATCGTGCAAAAACCAATTTCCTTTTCATCTCCGCCATCCCACTATCTGCAGTGATTGGCAGTATATTTTCGGGCTGGTTGTTGGAAACGATCTCTAAATCGCACTACTTAGGCTTGGCTGCATGGCAGTGGTTGTTCTGGACAGAAGGTCTTATGACCATTTTTATTGGTATTGCACTGCTCTATGTGCTGCCGGAGAGCATCAAGTCTGTAAAGTATTTAACTGATGCTGAAAAATTGCAGTTAAGCGCCCACATACAAGCACAGGAAGAAACCAAAGCTGTGATTGGGTCGCCGCTGAAAGCGCTGTTGGACTTAAAAGTTTGGATATATGCAATCGTGACTTCTGCCTCAGCCTTTTCCATGTATTGCATTTCATTCTGGCTCCCGCAGATCATCAAATCCTTTGATGTTGCCGATATATTGCATATCGGCTTGATCAATGCCATCCCATGGGGCTTGGCACTGATCGCGCTAGCGACGTCATTTTTGATGATCGGAACCATAAAACGGCCAGTTTTTGTCTTGTCCCTGTTGTACGGGGTTGGGTGCTTATCATTTTCGGCCATCTTGATTAATGGCATAAGCGTGACAACAAAGCTTGGCTTAATTTCGATTGCGACTACTGCGATTATGCTGACCTATCCAGTATTTTGGTCGCTAGTCAATTTCCTTAAAGGCAAGGCTGCGGCAGTTATTTTTGCTGTGATCAATTCCATTGGCAGCTTGGCTGGGTTTGTGTCGCCCATCATGATGGGATACGTCATCAAGGCAACGGGGAGTCCGCAGCTTGGCATCGTAATCATGTCCAGCTTTATGGGGTTGGCTGTGATTTTGCTTTTTGTGATTCACATTGCTTTTACAGAAAACAAGCGTGCCGCAGCTTTCTGATATTAATGATATCAATGGAGATTCATTACAATGTCAGATTTGCCAGATCTCATAAAAACACAAATAGACTCCTCAAGGCATAGCTGTGGTGTCAAGAATAAAACGCACCAGTTTCTTTATGCGCATAGCCAATACCTTTCTGTTGTGGGAGCTTCATGTCTAGAGGAGATTTTAGGCAGGCACACGTATGACCTGCCTATCAACTCTGTTTCGGAAGGGCACGATTATGATGCTGAAGATGGGATTGTGCTGAGAGAGGAGCGGCCCGTTATTTCCTTGCACTGCTTCCGGAATGGATCGGTATACAATGAAATTACCTATATCAAAGAGCCATTATATTCCTCTTCAAATAAATTGGAGTGGGTTTATTTTAGGACGTTGAACTATTTGAAGGTAGATACATCAAGTCAAGTTGATGAAGGCAAGCAGGGCAGCGAGAGTAGTCGCGAAAAGATACTGAAGTACCTATCTAATCTAACCGACAAAGAATTCAAGATTCTAGAGCTTTTTTGCGCAGGAAAACAACCAAAGGAAATTGCTTTTGCTACCAATACTTCAGTTTCCACTATTTCCAAAGCGCTAGCAAGAATAAAGTCTTCGCTCAATATTAGCAATAACTTCGATATTATCAGAACAATGAATGCCAACAATATGCAGCCATTTCTGCATAGTCGTGCCTCGGATAACTTTGGTGTAGTTTACATGGACATAATGAGGTTGCCATGATGATATCTGATAGTCATGCCCTGTTTGAAGCTGCTGGCTGTGCGATGACCCTCAACAACACGGGCGTCATCACCGACAGTAAGGATTTTGTTTCTACTGCTTTTTGCAATCAGTCGGTATCTGCCTTTCCTCTACTTGAGATCGGTGCGGGATTTGGTTCGAATTCCATTTCAGCTTTAAAAAATGGACATGCAGTCATATGCAATGACTTAAGCAAAGAGCATTTAGAGATTGCTAGCAGGAACGTGCCTGCTGAAATGTTGCAACGGATTACATTTCTAGATGGTAGCTTTCCTGATGAAATTGATCTGACAGAAAACTCCATTGCATCCATTCTGTGTTGCCGGGTTTTGCACTTCTTCAATGGTCAAAGCATTGATAAAATGCTGAATGCCATGTCTAGATTGTTAATTCCCGGTGGGCGAATTTATGCAACTGTCGAGACGCCGTTCATCGGTAATTGGAAGTCTTTCAGGCCGGAATATGAAGCAAGGCTTGCCGCCGGCCATCCTTATCCTGGCTTGATCGAAAATCATCGCATGCACGATAGCATAGCGTTTTCGAATCAAATTCCTGATGTTTTGCATCTGTTTGATCTTGATAGTTTTAAAAAACTATTCACTGACCATGGCTTTATGGTTGAGCAAGCCGCATACATCAATCGACAAGGTGTTTTCCCCGCTGAGTGCTTGTCTGATGATGGTCGGGATAGTGTTGGGGTGATTGCTGTAAAGCCGACGAACTAGAAAGCACACCATCTAGATTTGTGATTTTTTGCACGTAAACCAGAGATAGTACAAAAAAAGGAAAGCATATATGTCTACCGGTACGATCAATTGGCAGAAAAAAGCAGAGCAATTGCATTTCGAAGGCCGCGCTTACATCGATGGCGCTTACCGGAAAGCGCTGAGCGGCAAAGAGTTCACAACGATCAATCCCGCAACCGGCAAGGTGTTGGCATCTATTGAGTGGTGCGGTGAAGAGGATGTGGAGCTAGCGGTGCGTGCAGCGAGGCGGGCATTCGATGGTGGCGCATGGTCCGAGCTGGCGCCGCGTTCCAAGATGGAAATACTGAAACGATTTGCTTCGCTCATCCAGGACAATATTGAAGAATTAGCGCTCTTGGAATCATTGGATGTTGGCAAACCCATCGCCAACGCTCTAAGCGTTGATATTTCCAATACGGCTTACTGCATCAGTTGGTTTGCCGAGCTGATTGACAAGGTTCCGGGTGAGGTTGTGCCTGTCGATCCGGCGTTGCTTGGCATGGTGACGCGCGAGCCTGTCGGCGTGGTGGCAGCTATTGTGCCGTGGAACTTCCCTTTGCTGATGGCAAGCTGGAAGTTTGCTCCGGCGTTAGCCGCAGGCAATGCGGTCATTCTGAAGCCCTCTGAGAAGTCGCCCCTTACCGCAATCCGTATTGCCGCTCTCGCTGAAGCAGCGGGCATTCCGCCTGGTATTTTTCAGGTCTTGCCGGGGGCGGGGAACGTTGGCCAGGCCTTGGCATCACATCTGGATGTGGATTGCGTCGCCTTTACCGGATCGACGGCGGTTGGCAAGCAGATCGCCAACTATGCGGCACAAAGCAATCTCAAGCGCGTGTGGTTGGAGTTGGGCGGGAAAAGCCCGAATATTATCTTGGCAGACTGCAAGGATCTTAAGGCAGCTGCGAGAGCGGCAGCTGGTGCTATTTGTTATAACGCTGGTCAAATGTGTACGGCAGGGTCTCGTGTCTTGGTGGCTAGAGAAATACGCGAAGCCTTCTTGTCTGAACTGAAAGTGGCGATGGCTGATTATCGTCCTGGAGATCCATTGTCACCTGAAACGAACTTGGGTGCAGTTGTCGATCAACGGCAGTTTGATAAAGTCCTGTCATATATAGCGCAAGGACAAAAAGAAGGCGCTACGCTGCTACAAGGTGGTGCTGCTGTCCAAGCTATCCACCCAGATGGTTTGTTTATTGAGCCTGCTATTTTTGATTGCCCGCAGCCAAACTTGACGATTTGCCGTGAAGAAATATTTGGCCCCGTTTTATCAGTGATTACCTTTGATGATGTGGATGAGGCCGTGCAGATTGCCAACGATAGCCAATATGGACTTGGGGCGGCAGTGTGGACTCAGGATGTCTCGACAGCGCATAAAGTGGCGCGTCAGCTTCGTGCGGGTACGGTTTGGGTCAACTGCTATGAGGAGGGTGGGGATATGAACTTGCCGTTTGGCGGCTATAAACAGTCTGGCAATGGTCGCGACAAGTCATTACACGCGCTTGAAAAATACACAGAGCTGAAGAGTACTTTGATCAAGCTATAACGATATTTTTTTTACAGGATAAAAAGGAGTGGAAAAAGAGAGGCTAAGCCTCTCTTTTTATTTTGAATGGATACTAGGTTGACCTCCACCCGACTAACCGAGCGGTCTAGTCTAGAGATTTCCGGCTTCAAGGTGAGCAAGTCTG
>NZ_JYKA01000033.1 GCF_001676875.1 Chromobacterium subtsugae
GGTCCGCGCAAACTTTTCTTTTGCCATTTTTACAAATCCTTAATTAAAGAACATTAGATCGGGGCTGGTCGGTCTTGATTGGAAAAGCCGACCAGCCTCAGCGCGCATTACTTCTTGGCGGCCATTACAGCGTCAGCGACGTGCTTCGGAGCCTGGGAGTAGTGCTTGAACTCCATCGAGTAGGTGGCACGGCCTTGGGTAGCCGAACGCAGGTCGGTGGAGTAACCGAACATCTCGGCCAGCGGTACTTCAGCCTTGATGATCTTGCCGCCCAGACCGTCGTCGTCCATGCCTTGAACCATGCCGCGACGGCGGTTCAAGTCACCCATGACGTCACCCATGTACTCTTCCGGAGTCTCCACTTCCACAGCCATCATCGGCTCGAGGATGCACGGACCGGCGCGGCGCATGGCTTCCTTGAAAGCCAGCGAGCCTGCCAGTTCGAACGCGATCTGCGAGGAGTCGACGTCGTGGTAGGAACCGAAGGTCAGACGCACAGTCACGTCCACCACCGGGAAGCCGGCGAGAATACCGTTGGACAGGGTGTTTTGAATACCCTTGTCCACGGACGGGATGAATTCGCGCGGAATCACGCCACCCTTGATCTCGTCGACAAACTTGTAGCCCTGGCCTTCGCCGGACGGTTCCAGCGTGATCACGGCGTGACCATACTGACCCTTACCGCCGGACTGCTTGACGTGCTTGCCGTCAACGTCGGTAACCGTCTTGGTGATGGTTTCGCGGTAAGCCACTTGCGGCGCGCCGACGTTGGCTTCAACGCCGAATTCGCGCTTCATGCGGTCAACCAGAATTTCCAGGTGCAGTTCACCCATGCCGGAAATGATGGTCTGGCCGGATTCTTCGTCGGTACGCACGCGGAACGACGGGTCTTCCTTGGCCAGGCGATTCAGGGCAACGCCCATCTTCTCCTGGTCGGCCTTGGTTTTCGGCTCAACGGCAACGTGGATCACCGGTTCCGGGAATTCCATGCGCTCGAGGATCAACGGAGCGTCGATCGCGCACAGGGTTTCACCGGTGGTAACTTCCTTCAGACCGATGGCAGCGGCGATGTCGCCGGCGTGCACTTCTTCGATCTCCTTACGGTCGTTGGCGTGCATCTGCACGATACGGCCGATACGCTCTTTCTTGCCTTTGACCGAGTTCAGCACGGTGTCGCCGGACTTCACCACGCCGGAGTAGACGCGGAAGAAGGTCAGCTGGCCCACGTACGGGTCGTTCATCAGCTTGAACGCCAGAGCGGAGAAGGAAGCGTCGTCGGAAGCTTCGCGGGTGGTCGGGGTGCCGTCTTCGTTCTCACCCGGAACCGGCGGAACATCCAGCGGGCTCGGCAGCAGTTCGATCACGGCGTCCAGCATGCGCTGAACACCCTTGTTCTTGAACGCGGAGCCGCACAGCATCGGCTGGATTTCGCACTTCAGGGTACGTTCGCGCAGGCCAGCAACGATTTCTTCCTCGGTCAGCGTTTCGCCGCCCAAGTACTTGTCCATCATTTCTTCGCTGACTTCGGCGGCGGCTTCAACCATCTTCTCGCGCCATTCTTCGGCAACGGAAACCAGGTCGGCCGGGATATCGCCGTACTCGAACTTCATGCCCTGGGAAGCTTCATCCCAGATGATGGCCTTCATCTTCAGCAGGTCGACCACGCCGGTGAAGCTATCTTCCGCGCCGATAGGCACGACGATAGGCACCGGGTTGCCGCGCAGGCGGGTTTTCACCTGCTCAACCGCGCGGAAGAAGTTGGCGCCTTGACGGTCCATCTTGTTCACGAACGCGATACGCGGAACCTTGTACTTGTTGGCCTGGCGCCATACGGTTTCCGACTGGGGCTGAACGCCGCCCACAGCGCAGTAAACCATCACGGCACCGTCCAGCACGCGCATGGAACGCTCCACCTCGATGGTGAAGTCCACGTGTCCCGGAGTGTCGATGATATTGAAGTGGTGGGCCGGATACTGCATGGCCATACCCTTCCAATAGGTGGTGGTAGCGGCGGAAGTGATGGTGATGCCACGTTCCTGCTCTTGCTCCATCCAGTCCATGGTGGCGGCGCCATCATGCACTTCACCGATCTTGTGGTTCACACCGGTGTAAAACAGAATACGCTCGGTAGTAGTAGTCTTACCGGCGTCAATGTGAGCGGAGATACCGATATTACGGTAGCGCTCAAGGGGGGTTTTCCGTGCCACGATCTACACCTTGAATAAGTGGGGGTGAGCTTAGAAACGGAAGTGCGAGAAGGCCTTGTTGGCTTCTGCCATGCGGTGCACTTCGTCACGCTTCTTCATCGCGCCGCCACGGCCTTCGGCCGCATCGAGCAATTCACCAGCCAGGCGCAGGTCCATGGACTTCTCACCGCGCTTGCGCGCAGCGTCGCGCAGCCAACGCATGGCCAGGGCCATACGACGCGACGGACGTACTTCAACAGGAACTTGATAGTTTGCACCACCTACGCGGCGGCTTTTTACTTCCACTACCGGCTTGGCGTTGGACAGTGCTGCGTTGAACACTTCCAGGGCGTTTTTGCCGGATTTCTTTTCGATCTGTTCCAGAGCGCCGTAGATGATGCGTTCGGCTACAGACTTCTTGCCGTCGATCATCACAACGTTCATGAATTTGGAGAGATCCTGCGAACCGAACTTCGGATCCGGCAGAATTTCACGCTTGGGGACTTCTCTGCGTCTTGGCATGTTACTTCCTTAAATTATTCAGTTGAGCTTTGGCTCATGACCACCCAATGGAGCAGCCACTTACTAGACGACCATTACGAAACGCTCAGGCCGCCATGAGACCTTCCCAATTACTTGGGACGCTTGGCGCCGTACTTGGAACGGGCTTGCTTACGGTCTTTCACGCCTGCGGTATCCAGGGAACCGCGCACGGTGTGGTAACGCACACCCGGCAAGTCTTTTACACGACCGCCGCGGATCAGCACTACCGAGTGTTCCTGCAGGTTGTGGCCTTCGCCACCGATGTAGGAAATCACTTCGAAACCGTTGGTCAGACGTACCTTGCACACTTTACGCAGCGCCGAGTTCGGCTTCTTCGGAGTGGTGGTGTAGACACGGGTGCACACGCCACGCTTCTGCGGGCAGGCTTCCAGCGCAGGCACCTTGCTCTTCGCCGTGCTGGCGAGGCGGCCCTTGCGAACGAGTTGGTTAATGGTTGGCATTACTATCAGTTCCTAGTTGATTCTTCCTGAAGGCAACACGCCTCCAGAAAGGACGGAGGATTATATTTTAGTCAACGGTCAAGCGTCAAATAAAAAACGCCGCCCCAGCAACGTTAACCGTTGATGAAGCAGCGTTTTTTCAACACTAGGCCGTCAGGCCGGTGTTATTCGTCGTTTTCCAGCGCCGTGTTGAGCATGCCCGAGTCGAACAGCTGCGATTCGGCGGCGTCGAGGCCCAGTTGCTGGCGACGGCGGGTGCGATGGTACGCGAGACCGGTACCGGCCGGAATCAGACGGCCGACGATCACGTTTTCCTTCAGGCCGCGCAGATCGTCCTTCTTGCCCATGATGGCCGCTTCGGTCAGCACGCGGGTGGTTTCCTGGAAGGAAGCCGCGGAGATGAACGAGTCGGTCGACAAGGACGCCTTGGTGATGCCCAGCAGCACGTTTTCGTACTGCGCCGGCTCCTTGCCCTCCGCGACCATCTTGTCGTTCATTTCCAGCACTTCGGCGCGTTCCACCTGTTCGCCCTGGATGAACTCGGTGTCGCCGCTGTCGGAGATCACGACGCGACGCAGCATCTGGCGAATGATCACCTCGATGTGCTTGTCGTTAATCTTCACGCCCTGCAGACGGTACACTTCCTGAACTTCCTGGACGATGTAGCGGGCCAGCGCCTCGATGCCCTGCAGACGCAGGATGTCGTGCGGATCGACCGGACCATCGACGATGGATTCGCCGCGGTTCACCACCTGGCCGTCGTGGACCAGCACGTGCTTGTCCTTCGGGATCAGGTTTTCGTAGCCGCTGCCTTCCAGATCGGTGATGATCAGGCGCTGCTTGCCCTTGGTGTCCTTACCGAAGGAAACGGTACCGGTCACCTCGGCCAGCATGCCGGCATCCTTCGGCGAACGGGCTTCGAACAGCTCGGCCACACGCGGCAGACCACCGGTAATGTCGCGGGTCTTCGACGATTCCTGCGGGATGCGGGCCAGCACTTCGCCCTTGCCCACGTCCTGGCCGTCGCGAACGGTAATGATCGCGCCCACCTGGAAGGTAATCGAAACCGAAGCGTCCGAACCGGCCAGCTTCACTTCGTTGCCGTTGTCGTCGAGCAGCTTCACCAGCGGACGCAGCATCTTCGACTGGGCGCCGGCGCGGCGTTTCGGGTCGATCACCACCAGCGTGGACAGGCCGGTCACTTCGTCGGTCTGCTTGGCTACGGTGTTGCCCTCTTCCACGTTCTCGAACTTCACGCGGCCAGCGTACTCGGTGATGATCGGACGGGTGTGCGGGTCCCAGGTGGCCAGAACCGTGCCTGCCTTGATCTGCAGACCATCGGTCACCATCAGGGTCGCGCCGTACGGCACCTTGTGACGCTCGCGCTCGCGGCCCATGTCGTCGTGGATCACCACTTCGCCGGAGCGGGTGATGACGATCAGCTCGCCCTTGGTGTTCGCCACGTAACGCATCTGGCTGGAGAAGCGCACGGTACCGTTGGACTTGCCTTCCACTTGGCTGGCGGCCGCATTTCGCGACGCCGCGCCACCGATGTGGAAGGTACGCATGGTCAGCTGGGTGCCCGGTTCGCCGATCGACTGGGCGGCGATCACGCCTACCGCTTCGCCGGCGTTGACGCGCTTGCCGCGCGCCAGGTCGCGGCCGTAGCACTTCGCGCACAGACCGTAGCGGGTGTCGCAAGTGATGGCGGTACGCACCTTCACTTCGTCGATGCCCAGGCTGTCGATCGAGTCGACCATCTGCTCGTCCAGCAGCGTGCCGGCTTCGATCACGGTTTCGCCGGTGGACGGATCCACCACGTCTACCGCGGTCACGCGGCCGAGGATGCGGTCGCGCAGCGCTTCGATCACGTCGCCGCCTTGCAGCACGGCCTTCATGGTGAAGCCGTTGGTGGTGCCGCAATCGTCCTCGATCACCACCAGATCCTGGGTCACGTCGACCAGACGACGGGTCAGGTAACCGGAGTTCGCGGTCTTCAACGCCGTATCCGCCAGACCCTTACGGGCGCCGTGGGTGGAGATGAAGTACTGCAGTACCGTCAAGCCTTCGCGGAAGTTGGCGGTAATCGGGGTTTCGATAATGGAACCGTCCGGTTTCGCCATCAGGCCCCGCATGCCGGCCAGCTGCTTGATCTGGGCTGCGGAACCCCGCGCGCCCGAGTCAGCCATCATGTAAATCGAGTTGAAGGACTCTTGGTCGACTTCCTTGCCGTCGCGATCCAGCACGCGCTGCTTGGACAGCTCGTCCATCATCGCCTTGGCGATCTTGTCGCCGGTGCGGCCCCAGATATCCACCACCTTGTTGTAGCGTTCGCCCTGGGTCACCAGACCCTGGCGATACTGCTCTTCGATCTCCTTGACTTCCTTGTTGGCTTCGCCAAGCAGTTCGGTCTTTTTCTTCGGAATCTGCATGTCGTCCACGCAGATGGAGATGCCGCCGCGGGTGGAGTAGGCGAAACCGGTGTACATCAGCTGGTCGGCGAAGATCACCGTGTCGCGGATGCCGCAACGACGGAACGAAACGTTGATCAGTTTCGAGATTTCTTTCTTCTTCAGCGCCTTGTTGATGTGCTCGAACGGCAGGCCCTTAGGCAGGATGTCCGACAGGATCGCGCGGCCGACGGTGGTGTCGTAACGCTTGATCACCGGCTGGAACTCGCCCTGCTCGTCCTTTTCCCATTCCTTCAGGCGGACGGTGATGCGGGTAGCCAGCTCGACTTGGCGGGTTTCGTAAGCGCGATGCACCTCCTTGGTGTCGGCGAACACCATGCCTTCGCCCTTGCCGTTCACCTTGTCGCGGGTCATGTAATACAGACCCAACACGATATCCTGCGACGGCACGATGATAGGCTCGCCGTTGGCCGGGGACAGCACGTTGTTGGTGGCCAGCATCAGGGTGCGGGCTTCCATCTGCGCTTCGAGCGACAGCGGCACGTGAACGGCCATCTGGTCGCCGTCGAAGTCGGCGTTGAACGCCGCGCAGACCAGCGGGTGCAGCTGGATGGCCTTGCCTTCGATCAGCACCGGCTCGAACGCCTGGATGCCCAGACGGTGCAGGGTCGGCGCGCGGTTCAGCAGCACCGGGTGCTCGCGGATCACGTCTTCAAGGATGTCCCAGACTTCCGGCACTTCCTGCTCGACCAGCTTCTTGGCCGCCTTGATGGTGGACGCCAGGCCCATCACTTCCAGCTTGTGGAAGATGAACGGCTTGAACAGTTCCAGCGCCATCTTCTTCGGCAGGCCGCACTGATGCAGGCGCAGGGTCGGGCCCACGGTGATCACGGAACGGCCGGAGTAGTCGACACGCTTACCCAGCAGGTTCTGACGGAAACGGCCGCCCTTACCCTTGATCATGTCGGCCAGCGACTTCAGCGGACGCTTGTTGGCGCCGGTCATCGCCTTGCCGCGACGGCCGTTGTCCAGCAGCGAGTCAACCGATTCCTGCAGCATGCGCTTCTCGTTGCGCACGATGATGTCCGGCGCGCGCAGTTCCAGCAGGCGCTTCAGACGGTTGTTCCGGTTGATGACGCGGCGGTACAGGTCGTTCAGGTCGGAGGTCGCGAAGCGGCCGCCGTCCAGCGGCACCAGCGGACGCAATTCCGGCGGCAGCACCGGCAGCACGTCCAGGATCATCCATTCCGGCTTCATGCCGGAACGCTGGAAGGCCTCCAGCACTTTCAGGCGCTTGGCGATCTTCTTGATCTTGGTGTCGGAATTGGTGGCTTCGAGCTCGCGACGCAGGGTCTCGATCTCGCTGTCCAGATCCAGTTTCTTCAGCAGTTCCTTCACCGCCTCGGCGCCCATCATGGCGACGAACTCTTCACCGTACTGGTCTTCCTTGTCCAGGAAGTCCTCTTCGGTC
Organism: Chromobacterium subtsugae; assembly: GCF_001676875.1. Taxonomy (GTDB): domain Bacteria; phylum Pseudomonadota; class Gammaproteobacteria; order Burkholderiales; family Chromobacteriaceae; genus Chromobacterium; species Chromobacterium subtsugae. Next base: position 7,073 of record NZ_JYKA01000033.1, read on the forward strand.
AACAGCTGGCGGTACTGCATCGGGGTCATGCCCGGATCGGTCACCACGAACGCTTCGAAGTACAGCACGCGTTCGATGTCGCGCAGCGTCATGTCGAGCACCATGCCCAGACGCGACGGCAGCGACTTCAGGAACCAGATGTGCGCGGTCGGGCTGGCCAGTTCGATGTGGCCCATGCGCTCGCGGCGCACTTTGGACAGGGTCACTTCGACGCCGCACTTCTCGCAGATCACGCCGCGGTGCTTCAGGCGCTTGTACTTGCCGCACAGGCACTCGTAGTCCTTCACCGGCCCGAAGATGCGGGCGCAGAACAGGCCGTCGCGTTCCGGCTTGAAGGTGCGGTAGTTGATGGTTTCGGGTTTCTTTACTTCACCATAAGACCAGGAACGGATCTTGTCAGGCGAGGCGATGCCGATCTTAATCGCATCAAACTCTTCTTCTTGCGTAACTTGCTTAAAGAGGTCGAGCAGAGCTTTCATTGCGTCTCCAGTCAGGGGACAGGCGCGGCCTCAAACTGCCGCGCCCATGCTCCCAATCAATAACGTTCCAGGTCGATATCCAGGCCGAGCGAACGGATTTCCTTCACCAGCACGTTGAAGGATTCCGGCATGCCGGCATCGATCTTGTGCTCGCCCTTGACGATGTTTTCGTAGACCTTGGTACGGCCGGTCACATCGTCCGACTTCACGGTCAGCATTTCCTGCAGCGTGTAGGCGGCGCCGTAAGCTTCCAGCGCCCACACCTCCATCTCACCGAAACGCTGGCCGCCGAACTGCGCCTTACCGCCCAGCGGCTGCTGGGTCACCAGCGAGTACGGGCCGGTGGAACGGGCGTGCATCTTGTCGTCGACCAGGTGATGCAGCTTCAGGTAGTGCATGACGCCCACGGTCACCTTGCGGTCGAAGGCTTCGCCGGAGCGGCCGTCGTGCAGGGTCATCTGGGTCTTGGACTCGTTGAAGCCCATCTTGTCGGTCAGCTCGTCGCCGTCCGGGTAGGCCAGATCCAGCATGTGCTTGATCTCGGCTTCCTTCGCGCCGTCGAATACCGGTGTAGCAAAAGTCATGCCCTTGCGCAGGTTTTGCGCCAGTTGCAGCACTTCGTCGTCGCTCAGGGACGCCAGGTCCTCGCTGCGGCCGGTTTCGTTGTACAGGCGTTCCAGGTAGCCGCGGATCTCGGCAGCGGTCTGCTGTTCCTTGATCATGCGGTCGACGCGTTCGCCGATGCCCTTGGCTGCCCAACCCAGGTGAACTTCCAGGATCTGGCCGATGTTCATACGCGACGGTACGCCCAGCGGGTTCAGCACGATGTCGACCGGACGGCCGTCGCCCATGTACGGCATGTCTTCGATCGGCAGGATGCGGGAAACCACACCCTTGTTACCGTGACGGCCGGCCATCTTGTCGCCCGCCTGCAGGCGGCGCTTCACGGCCAGATAAACCTTGACCATCTTCTGCACGCCCGGCGGCAGCTCGTCGCCCTGGGTCAGCTTGCGCTTCTTGTCTTCGAACTTGAGGTCGAATTCTTCACGCTTCTGCGCCAGGCTTTCCTTGATCAGTTCCAGCTGCTTGGCGATGTCTTCATCGCTCATGCGGATGTCGAACCAATCGTGCTTGGTCGGCAGGCCGGCCAGGTATTCCTGGTCGATCACGGTGCCCTTGGCCAGACGCTTCGGACCGCCGTTGGCGACCTTGCCGACGATCAGGCGTTCGATACGGCTGAAGGCGTCGTTGTCGAAAATACGCAGCTGGTCGTTCAGGTCAAGGCGATAGCGCTTCAGTTCCGAATCGATGATGGACTGGGCGCGCTTGTCGCGCTCGATGCCTTCGCGGGTGAACACCTGCACGTCGATCACGGTGCCCACGGTGCCGGTCGGCACGCGCAAGCTTGTGTCCTTCACGTCGGAGGCCTTCTCGCCGAAGATCGCGCGCAGCAGCTTCTCTTCCGGCGTCAGCTGGGTTTCGCCCTTAGGCGTCACCTTGCCCACCAGCACGTCGCCGGCTTCGACTTCTGCGCCGATGTAGACGATGCCGGATTCATCCAGACGGCCTGCCATGCGTTCGGACAGGTTCGGGATGTCGCGGGTGATTTCTTCCGGCCCCAGCTTGGTGTCGCGGGCAACCACGGACAGCTCTTCGATGTGGATCGAGGTGTAGCGGTCTTCTGCGACCAGCTTTTCCGAGATCAGAATCGAGTCTTCGTAGTTGTAGCCGTTCCACGGCATGAACGCGATGGTCATGTTCTGACCCAGCGCCAGCTCGCCCAGGTCGGTGGAGGCGCCGTCGGCCACCACGTCGCCGCGCGCGATGTGGTCGCCCACTTTCACGATCGGACGCTGGTTGATGTTGGTGTTCTGGTTGGAACGGGTGAACTTGGTCAGGTTGTAGATGTCCACGCCCACTTCGCCAGCGGTCGCTTCTTCATCGTTGACGCGAACCACCACGCGGCCGGCGTCGACGTAATCGACCACGCCGCCGCGGCGAGCCACCACGGTGGTGCCGGAGTCGACAGCCACCGAACGCTCGATGCCGGTGCCGACGAAGGCTTTTTCCGGACGCAGGCACGGTACGGCCTGACGTTGCATGTTGGCGCCCATCAATGCGCGGTTGGCGTCATCGTGTTCCAGGAACGGAATCAGCGAAGCGGCCACGGACACCACCTGGCCGGTGGCCACGTCCATGTACTGCACGCGGTCCGGCGTCGCCAGAATGGTTTCGCCCTTCTCGCGGCAGGTCACCAGCTCGTCGATCAGCGCGCCGTCTTCGCTCAGCTCGGCGTTGGCCTGGGCGATCACGTAGCGGCCTTCTTCGATCGCGGACAGGTAGTCGATCTCGTTGGTGACCTTGCTGTCCACCACCTTGCGGTACGGGGTTTCCAGGAAACCGAACTCGTTGGTGCGCGCAAACACGGACAGCGAGTTGATCAGGCCGATGTTCGGACCTTCAGGCGTTTCGATCGGGCACACGCGGCCGTAGTGGGTCGGGTGCACGTCGCGCACTTCGAAGCCGGCGCGCTCGCGGGTCAGACCGCCCGGGCCAAGAGCCGATACGCGGCGCTTGTGGGTGATTTCCGACAGCGGGTTGGTCTGATCCATGAACTGGGACAGCTGCGAGGAACCAAAGAATTCCTTGATCGCGGCGGAAACCGGCTTGGCGTTGATCAGGTCGTGCGGCATCAGGTTGTCGGACTCGGCCTGGTTCAGGCGTTCCTTGACCGCGCGCTCGACACGCACCAGACCGGCGCGGAACTGGTTCTCGGCCAGTTCGCCCACCGAACGCACGCGACGGTTGCCCAGGTGATCGATGTCGTCCACTTCGCCGCGGCCATTGCGCAGCTCGGTCAGAATGGCGATCACGGACACGATGTCCTCAGTGGACAGCGTGCCTTCCATCACGTCGCGGCGCGACGCGAACTTGTCGCCGATCAGCGACTTGAACCATTCCGGGGTCTTGTCGTCGAATTTGTACTGGTAAGTGCGCGAGCTGAACTTCATGCGGCCCACGCGCGACAGATCGTAGGTTTCTTCGCTGAAGAACAGGCGCTGGAACAGCGCTTCCACCGCGTCTTCGGTCGGCGGCTCGCCCGGGCGCATCATGCGGTAGATCGCCACGCGGGCTTGCAGCTGGTCCTGGATGTCGTCGGAACGCAGGGTTTGCGAGATGTACGCGCCCTGGTCCAGATCGTTGGTGAACAGCACGTCGACCTGGTCGATGTCCGCCAGCGCCAGCTTGGCCAGCACTTCCTCGGTCACTTCCTCGTTGGCGCGGGAGATCACTTCGCCGGTGTTCTGGTTCACCACGTTGTGCGCCAGCATCTTGCCCAGCAGCGCGTCGGCCGGCACTTCAATGCGATCCAGCTCAGCGGTCTGGATGTCGCGGATGTGCTTGGCGGTGATGCGCTTGTCCTTGGCGACGATCAGCTTGCCGTCGGCGGCCACGATGTCGAACTTGGCCACTTCGCCCTTCAGACGATCCGGCACCACGCGCATGAATACGCCGTTGCGGGTCAGGTAGAAGGTGTCAAAGCTGTAGAACTCGGACAGGATTTCTTCGTTGCTGTAACCCAGCGCCTTCAGCAGAATGGTAACCGGCATCTTGCGGCGACGGTCGATACGGAAGTACAGCAGGTCCTTCGGATCGAACTCGAAGTCCAGCCAGGAGCCGCGGTAGGGAATCACGCGCGCCGAGAACAGCAGTTTGCCCGAGGAATGGGTCTTGCCGCGGTCGTGCTCGAAGAACACGCCCGGGGAACGGTGCAACTGGGAAACGATGACACGCTCGGTGCCATTGATGATGAAAGACCCGTTGGTGGTCATGAGCGGAATCTCGCCCATGTACACCTCATTCTCGCGCACTTCCTTCACCACCGGCTTGGACGATTCCTTGTCGAAAATCGTCAGGCGAATGCGGGCGCGCAGCGGGGCGGCGAAAGTGATGCCGCGCAGCTGGCACTCCTGCACGTCGAACGGCGGTTCGCCCAGGATATAGTGGGCGAAGTCCAGCTTGGCATAGCCGTTATGGCTGACGATCGGGAAAATCGACTTGAACGCAGCCTGAAGACCCACATCCTTGCGCTCATCCAGCGGCTTGCCCAGCTGGAGAAATTCGGTGTAGGAATCAATCTGGGTCGCCAACAGGAATGGGACGTCGAGAACACTGGCACGTTTCGCAAAGCTCTTACGAATACGTTTCTTCTCAGTAAACGAATAACTCATAGAGTCTCCATCGAGGTGGGTGGCGCAAGAAACTAAAAGTCAGCAGCCACGCCAAGTATATTGCTGGCTTTTACCTTCTTCGTTTCCGCCAACTACAAGCGCAATAAGGCTGGCGGATTTCTCCGCCAGCCTCACCTTCTTTTTTCAAAGAAGATTATTTGACTTCAGCCTTAGCACCAGCTTCGATCAGTTGCTTGGCAACGTCGTCGGCTTCAGCCTTGGACACGCCTTCCTTCACGTTCTTCGGAGCGCCGTCTACCAGGTCTTTGGCTTCCTTCAGACCCAGGCCGGTGATCGCGCGAACAACCTTGATCACGCCAACCTTGTTGTCGCCAGCGGCGGTCAGAACAACGTCGAACTCGGTCTTTTCTTCAGCGGCGGCAGCGCCAGCGCCGGCCGGGCCAGCAACAGCTACAGCAGCGGCGGAAACGCCGAACTTCTCTTCGAACGCCTTAACCAGGTCGTTCAGTTCCATCACGGTCAGACCAGCAACGGCCTCGAGGATGTCTTCTTTGGTGATTGCCATGTGAAAATCTCCTGAATTCTATAAGAATCAAATAAGTTAAGCGGCTTCGGCTTGCTTCTTGTCGGACAGGGCGGCCAGCGCGCGGGCGAAGCCAGCGACCGGAGCCTGCATAACGTAGAGAAGCTTGGACAGCAGTTCTTCGCGGCTCGGGATGGACGCCAGCTCAGCAACCTGAGCAGCGGACAGTACCTTGCCTTCGTAGGAACCTGCCTTGACGATGATTTTGTCGTCGGCCTTGGCAAATTGATGCAGCACCTTGGCAGCAGCAACCGGGTCGGCGGAAATCGCGTACACCAACGGGCCAACCATTTGGTCAGCCAGATCGGCGAACGGAGTGCCTTCCACGGCACGACGCACCAGCGTGTTCTTCAGAACGCGCAGGAACACGCCGTTAGCTCGCGCCTGGGCGCGAAGCTTGGTCATGCTGCTTACCTCGATGCCCCGATATTCAGCGATAACGAGGGTCTGAGCGCCTGCCAGTTCGGCAGAAACTGCTTCGACGACCGCCTTTTTATCTTCGATATTGAGACTCAAGGTCTACCTCCTAGACTGAAATGAAATGGAAAAAATTTCCATCTCGCTTTGCAGCGGCGACCTGTATCAGGAGACATCATAAAGAACTGGTGCTCATGGGCGGAATTGAACCGCCGACCTCTCCCTTACCAAGGGAGTGCTCTACCCCTGAGCTACATGAGCTTATGAACTTTCAGAAGCCTGTTCGGGTACACCATCTGCGTAGGATGCTGGCTTCGATAACAAGCAAGCCCGCTATTAAGCCTTGCGGCACCTACGGTCTTTGACAATCTGGCAGGCAAGCCTGCCAGCCCAAAGCCTTTGATAAGGCGGCTTTCACCGCCCCGTCATGCTCCGGCAACGCTTAGGCGTTGACGGTAGCGGTATCTACGCGAGCGCCGACACCCATGGTGCTGGATACGGCGATCTTCTTCAGATACACACCCTTGGAAGCTGCCGGCTTGGCTTTCACCAGGGCATCAACCAGAGCGGAAAGGTTTTCACGCAGGGCTTCAGCTTCGAAGGAAGCGCGGCCGATGGTGGCGTGGATGATACCAGCCTTATCGGTGCGGTACTGAACCTGACCAGCCTTGGCGTTCTTCACGGCTTCGGCTACGTTCGGGGTAACAGTGCCAACCTTCGGGTTCGGCATCAGGCCGCGCGGGCCCAGGATCTGACCCAGCTGACCGACAACGCGCATCGCATCCGGGGAAGCGATGACAACGTCGAAGTCCAGGTTGCCGGCTTTAACTTGCTCGGCCAGGTCTTCGAAACCGACCACTTCAGCGCCGGCAGCCTTGGCGGCTTCGGCGTTGGCGCCTTGAGCGAATACGGCAACGCGTACCGACTTGCCGGTGCCGCGCGGCAGAACCACGGAGCCACGGACAACTTGGTCGGACTTGCGCGGATCCACGCCCAGGTTCACGGAGACGTCGATGGACTCGTCGAACTTGGCGGTGGCGGCGGTTTTCACCAGGGCAATCGCTTCTTCAACAGCGTACAGCTTGTTGCGATCAACGGTAGCCTTCAGAGCTTGCAGACGCTTGGAGATCTTAGCCATTTACACGCCCTCCACTTCCAGACCCATCGAACGGGCGGAGCCGGCGATGGTGCGAACAGCAGCGTCCAGGTCACCGGCGGTCAGGTCCGGCTGCTTGGTCTTGGCGATTTCTTCCAGCTGAGCGCGGGTTACCTTGCCAACCTTGTCCACGTGCGCCTTGGCGGAGCCGGACTTGATGCCAGCGGCCTTCTTCAGCAGGATGGTGGCCGGCGGGGTCTTCATGATGAAGGTGAAGGACTTGTCCGCGTAGGCAGTGATCACAACCGGAATCGGCAGACCCGGCTCAACGCCTTGAGTCTGGGCGTTGAACGCCTTGCAGAATTCCATGATGTTCAGACCGCGCTGACCCAGGGCCGGACCGATCGGGGGAGACGGGTTAGCCTTGCCAGCGGGCACTTGCAGCTTGATGTAGCCGACAATTTTCTTTGCCACGATTAAAACTCCTAAAACGGGTGTAACGCGAACAGCAGTGTTCGCTTCCCAGGACGAAAGCGCAGAATTTTACACGCCTTCGCCAAACTTGCCAAGCAGAATTTTACAGCTTCTCTACCTGGCTGAATTCCAGCTCAACCGGGGTGTCGCGACCGAAGATCTGCACCGACACGCGCAGCTTGTTGCGCTCGTAGTTGACTTCGTCGACCGAGCCATTGAAGTCGTTGAACGGGCCGTCGATGACGCGAACCTTCTCGCCAACTTCGAACAGCACCTTCGGCTTCGGCTTTTCCACGCCCTCTTGCATCTGCTGCATGATGGCCTCGACTTCGCGCTTGGAAATCGGCGCCGGGCGGTTGCCGGTTCCCCCGACGAAACCGGTCACCTTGGGAGTGCTCTTCACCAAGTGCCAGGTATCGTCGGTCATTTCCATTTCCACCAGCACGTAGCCAGGGAAGAATTTGCGCTCGGTGATCGAGCGGCGGCCATTCTTGATGTCGACGACTTCCTCTACCGGCACCAGGATCTGACCAAATTGATCTGCGATGTCGGAACGTTCGATACGTTCACGCAGCGCCTTTTGCACGCTTTTCTCAAAACCAGAGTACGCGTGTACCACATACCAGCGCTTTGCCATTATCTACCTCGACCGAGAATCACATCGTAAAACAGCCAGGACAGGCTGGAGTCCACCAGCCACATGAACAGCGCCAGGACCGCGACGAATACGAACACCATCAGCGTCACCTGAGTCGCCTCCTTGCGGGTCGGCCACACCACCTTGCGAGCCTCGACGATGGACTCGTTGGCGTAGACCACCAGCCCCTTGCCGGGCGCCGACGCCCACACCACCCCGGCAGCCACCAGGATGGAGACGATGAAAGCCAGCGCGCGCAGCAGGTCCTGACCTTCCGGTATCAGGTAAAAGCCGACAACGCCGGCCGCCACCACAAGACCAGCCAGTGCCAACTTGATCTTATCTTGCATTTCCATGTCGAATCTTCTCTCGCGTATATGCGACAAAAGACCAACCGGCGCATAGCGCCGGCTGGTCTTAATTGGCAGGCCAGGAGGGTCTCGAACCCCCAACCCTCGGTTTTGGAGACCGATACTCTACCAATTGAGCTACTGGCCTTTAAACCTTAGTTGATGATCTTGGAGACCA
>NZ_JYKA01000034.1 GCF_001676875.1 Chromobacterium subtsugae
TAGGAGGACAGCAGGTTGGTGAGGTCCATGATCGAAAGAAGAGGGCGTTCAGCCCTGCACCTTGTAAACGTTGGAGGAGAGTTGCAGGGTGGCGTCGAATGTCACCGGCGGCCGGTGCGGGTGCACTTTCAGCACCGCGTCCACGCGAAAGCGCAGGTGGCGCTCCAGCTCGCGCGGCGCGTCCAGGTTGACGCGCACGCGCGACAGCCTGGGCTCGTGCAGTTCTATCGAGCGGCGCAGCTGTTCGCGCAGCGTTTCGCGGTCGTCCGGGTTGAGCAGGCTGATGCCGGACAGGTCGGGGATGCCGTAGCTGAGCAGGCTGTCGCGGGCCCGCGGGAAGGGCTCGAACAGCTCGTCCAGCGGCATCAGCCGGGTGTTGAGCAAGGCTTCCAGGTCGCGCGCCAACGCCTGCTTGAACTGCGAGAGCTCAAACAGGCTGATCGCTTCGATGTGGCTCAGGTCCGGAGCGTCGTCCAGCAAACGGTCCAGCACCGATGGCAGAATCTGCGCGTGGCGGTTGCCGCTCATAAGCCGAATACGGAAGCCGCCTGGCGCGCCAGCATCCAGCGGAAGGCGATGAAGATGCCGGCGCCTGCGACGGCCAGCAGCGCGAAATACAGCCACAGCGGCAGCTCATGGCGGACAAAGGCCTGGAAGCGTTGCGGCAGCTGCCAGTTGGGCGCGAAATCGGCCTTGCCGCCGCGGATTTGCTGGATTTCCTGGCCGAGCTTGTGCAGCAGGTAGCCCAGTTTCTCCTCGCCTTCCAGCAAGTACTTGCCCTGGAAGCCCAGCAGCAGGCAGGTGTAGAACACCTCCAGCGCCTCGATGTTTTCAGCCGGCGCGTCGCGCAGCTGTTCCAGGCGATTGAAGAAGCCCTCGCCGGCCAGGTGTTCGCCGAACAAGCGCAGCTGCAGCGGCATGCGTTCCCATTCGTCGCGCAGCGCGAAATCGGACGACAGGATGATTTCGTCCATCAGCGCGCAGAACGCGTATTTGGAATGGCTGATGGCGTTGCCGTCCTTGCCGAAATTGCGCGCGTTGCGCTCGAACTGGCCGAGGAAGTGGTCGACGCGGCGGTTGAACTCCACCGCGCTGCTGGGGGCGTTGCCTTCCTTCAGCAGGAACAGCAGATAGATGCCGTCTTCCAGCATTTCGCGCAGGCTGGGCGCGGCGGGGGCGGCTACGCTCAAGGCGCGTTCCGCGGTTTGGATGCTTGCTTGGTTCATGTCGGTATCAGCGGAAGACCGCTATCAGTTCTATGGAAATATTGGCCAGCGTCTGCGGCACGTAGATGCAGATGCTGCGGGACTGCAGCATGCGGCTGTAGATCTCGCTGCCCGGCTCCAGCGCGAAGTAGTGGTTGCCCACGCGCACCGGGATGGCCGACGGCGTTTGCGCCGAGTGCGCCAGGCTGACGCCGCGCATCGCCGAGTTGAGGATGCGTTCGACATCGTCCGGCGCGCCGATCTTGAGCTTGAGCGGCACGTTGTCGAGGATGTAGCTGGCGGGTTGGTCGCTTTGCACCGACAGGTAGAAGTCGACATTGTCCAGCAGCCGGTCGCTTTCCAGCCGGCCGATATGGAAGGAGGGCCGCGGCGAGTGCAGCGGAATCACCTTGTAGCGGGCCGATACCACGGTTTCCAGCAGTTCGCGGATTTGCAGGTCCAGCGGCGGGAATACCAGGTGCAGCTGGTCGTGGCGGTAGGCCGGGATGTCGGACAGCGTGTACAGCGTGGCGAAAGTCTGCAGTTCGCCGCAGAACTCGGCCAAGGCCATGTACAGCTCTTCCGGATGCAGCGGCTGGCATTGCGACAGGTGGCGCAGGCGGGCGAAGTTGCGATTGACGGTGTGCAGCAGCCAGAACGAGCTGATGTCGGCCGAGCCGAACTCCATCACGCTCTTGGCGCGCTCGCGGTGGGCACCGGACAGTGCCTGGCTCTTCACCAGCAATATGTCGAGCAGCCGGCGCAGCATCTGCATCATTTCGCCGGAACCCTCGATCGCCAGCAGCGGCGGCAGGAACTCCTTGCCTACCGTCCATTGGCCGGTGGCGTCCTTTTCCAGCTGGCACAGCGGGATGGAGTCGTAGCCGTCGCGGTTTTCCTCCTCCAGCATCAGTTTGATGTCGAGCTGCAGGGTGGAGAGGTCGGCCGCCAGCGCCTGGGTGTACAGATCGGAGACTTCGCTGTGGTCGCTGTGGAAGCGGGTCGGCCGGGCGCTGGCCTCGCCGCCGCGGGTGTTGCCGCCATAGGGCTGCAGTTGCGCGAGACAGGCGTACAACGTGGTCTTGATGCCGATCTGCGGCATGGAGGCGAGGTCGCGGCTGAGCGGCAGCGGGGCGCTGGCGGGCGCCTGGCACAGCGAGCCGTCGCGGAACAGCGCAGTCAGCTCGTCGACGCGGATGATGCCGCCTTTCAGCGCCGCTTCATCCAGCGACAGCTTTTGGATGCCCCAGGCGTGGCGATGGGTCAGCCGCAGCAGGCTGGATTGGGCTTGCTCCAGAAATAAAGCCTGTTGCTGAAAGTGCTGCGGGCGAAGGAACATGCCTTCGCCCCATAATATTCTCTGTGCATGAAGCATTGCTGCTTGAACCTTGGCTGAATTGGGAGGTGATGGCCGCTATTCTAGTTGCGCGCGGTGGAACAATCGACTGCGCCGGTATTGGGCTGGTCTGGCAGCTGAATCGCTTCGGGTTTGATCGCCTGCAAATAGCAGTCGTCGACTTTGAATTTGAGGTCCTTGCTGCGCACGCGGCCGGCATCATAAAGCAAACGCCAGAAGTGGGGATTCGGCTGACGGAAATAACCGATTACGCCAACATAATTGGCGTCTTCCAGGATTGTCATATCCAGTTCCTGCTTGCCGCCCGGAACGAATATCAATTCTTTGCTGGATATTACCGAAGCGCCTAACACATCTGCTATCGGCTTTCCACTGGCCAAAAGGTCAGGTGTGAGTAGTTTAAATCCTTGGTCCGATTTCAATTGATAAACTTGTACTACCACAGACAATGGTTTGCCATGCTTGTCGCGGTTCAGCGCGGTGGTGGCTTCGCTGCTGAGAGTGATGTTTTTCGGGCCTGCGCAGCCGCCCAGCAGCGGCAAGGCCAGCGCCGCGATCATCAAGCAAGTTTTTTGCCAGCGTTTAGTTAAATCCATATAATCGGCACCTGAAATAAGACGGCATACAACGGTTCATTCTAAAGAATACGCTTGTCTCTGCTTGCATGTGCCGTATCGAATTCGACCCCGGCACTTGACTTCTTTGCAAATCAAATCAAGCATATCGCGTAATTTGCCGGTTCATCAATCGTTTGTATAAAAAATTCCAATGACGTTAATTGTGCCACTGGCGGTGGCTTGCATCTTATTGCTCATGTTGTGGTTGGGGTGGCGTTATTTTCTTGGCGGGGCAAGGCTTCGGGTGGTTCAGGCGCCGATTGAGATTCCTCAAAATCCGGCCTTTGCCGCAGTTGAGGAAAGCCGGAATGACGAGGCGTCTTCGCGTTTGTCCGGAACGGTTTCGGCTGCGCGCGGCTGGGTGAATAGACGCTCGCTGACGTTGTTTCTGCCTTTGTTGTCGCTAATGTTGGTCGGGGCCGTTGTGGCAATTACGCTGCACTTTGGCGGCTATCATCAGGACCCCCAATTCACCCCGAATGAATATGCCCACGGCAGCCAGATCCGGCAGGCGCTGCTGGAGGAAAAGCTCGTGCCGCCGCCGCCGCTGCCGCCCAGCGCCTTTGTCGACGCGGTGGCCGAGAAGCCGCAATTGGCGCTGGACAAGGCCGACCGCGATTGGAGCCGGATGGACCCCGCTTTCGTACAGGATGTGCTGCGGGTGATGGAAAAGATGAAGGCCCGCGGTTTTCCGATGGTGCTGCTGGAGGGCTATCGCAGCGCCGAGCGGCAGAACCGCCTGGCCGGCGGCAGCGCCAAAGTGACGCAGGCCAAGGGCGGGGAGAGCAAGCACCAGTACGGCCTGGCTGCCGACCTTGCCCCGGTGAGAAACGGCAAGGTGGTGATCTCGGAGCGCGATCCGTGGGCGATGCAGGCCTATACCGCGCTGGGCGAGGAGGCCAAGGCACAGGGGCTGGGCTGGGGCGGCGTGTGGAGCTTCCGCGACTACGGCCATATCGAGCGCACCGGCTCCTTGCGGGCATTGCTGGCGCACAAGAACAAATGATTGTCTTTTAGCTTCTAAGGGAAGGTAAATTCGGTGTTTAACAAAGGTTGGCTACGCAATGCCAAGGTGGCGTCCGCCATCGGGTTTTTGATCCTGATCGCCTTGATCTGGTGGCTGGGACCCTGGCTGGGCCTCAAGTCGCTGGAGGCGCGCTTGGGGTGGATCGTCGTGGTGATGATCGTATGGGTGCTGGCCTTGCTGGTCGGCCAGGTGTTGGCGCGCCGGGCGGGCGGGCTGCTGGAGGGCATGTTGCGGCGCCAGGCGGATGAGGCGGTGATCAACGCCAGCGCCGACAAGCGCGCCGAAGTGACCTTGCTGCGCCAGCGCATGCTGGGCGCGATCGACACGCTGAAAAAGTCGAATATCGGCAACGCGCGCGGCAGCGCGGCGCTGTATGAGCTGCCTTGGTACATGATCATCGGGCACCCGGCGGCGGGTAAAAGTTCCGCGATCCTGCAATCCGGCTTGAGTTTCCCGTTCAGCGACAAGAGCGGCATCCAGGGCGTGGGCGGCACCCGCAACTGCGACTGGTTCTTCTCCACCGAGGGCGTGCTGCTGGATACCGCCGGCCGCTACGCCACCGAGAGCGAAGACCGCGGCGAGTGGCTGGCCTTCCTCAAGCTGCTGAAGCAATACCGCGCCAAGGCGCCGGTCAACGGCATCATGGTGGCGATCAGCCTGCCGGAGCTGGCGCAGCACAATAGCGAAGGCTTCGTGCTGTACGCGCGCCAGGTGCGCGAGCGCATCCACGAAGTGTGCAATACCTTCGGCCTGATGGTGCCGATCTACCTGGTGTTCACCAAGCTAGACCTGTTGGGCGGCTTCGCCCAGTTCTTCAACGAGGCCGGCGAGGAGGAGCGCTCCCGCGTCTGGGGCGCCACGCTGTCGGCCGACCAAGGCACCGGCTTCGATGCCTCCGCCGTGGTGTCGCAGCAGTTCGAGCAGTTGTACCGCGGCTTGGTGCAAATGGGCGAGGAGCAGCTGTCGCAGGCGCGCGGCGACGCGGTCAAGTCGGCGCACTTCGCCTTCCCGATCGAGTTCCATGGCCTGCAGGAGGCGGTGGTCAAGTTCGTCCGCCTGCTGTTCGAGGAAGACCCGTACCATTCGCGCCCGTTGCTGCGCGGCTTCTATTTCACCAGCGCGCTGCAAGAAGGCGTGCCGCGCATCGTCACCGCCGGCCGCGTGCAGGGGCAGTTCGACCTGTCCGCCGGCGGGTTGGACAAGCATCAGGCGCCGGCTTCATACAGTTACTTCCTGCGCGGCCTGTTCCGCGAAGTGCTGTTCCCCGACCAACACCTGATTTTCCAGCAGACCAAGCCCAGCGGCAGCCGCTGGCGCCTGGCCGGCATGATCGCCGGCGTGGTCAGCCTGGCGGCGGTGGCCGGTCTGTGGACCTGGTCGTTCGTCGGCAACCAGCAATTGATCGCGCAGGTCAGCGCCGAGCGCGCGCAGGCGCAGAAACTGGCCGCTTCCGGCCAGCTGTACGACCGCCTGAAGGGCCTGCTGATCCTGCAGAACCGGCTGGAAGAGCTGCAGAACTACCGCCGCAACGGCGAGCCGTGGCAGATCGGCATGGGCCTCTACCAGGGCGAAGAACTCGAGCGCAATCTGCGCAAGGCCTACTTCGCCGGCGTCAAGGACGTGATGCTGCGCCCGGTGCAGAAAAACCTGGAAACCACGCTGGCGGCGCTTAAGCCCGGCGTGCCGCAGCCGGTGGCGGTCAGCGAGCCGCCGAAGCCGCAGCCCAAGCCGGAAGCCAAACCCGAGCCCAAGCCGCAGCCGGCCAAGCCGATCAAACAGTACAAGCCGCGTCCGAAGGGCCATGCGCTGCCCAATATCAACCTGAGCGCGCTGGAGCTGCCGCAACGCGCGACCACCGCCAAGCTGGACGCCTCGGCGCCGGCCATCGGCGGCGAAACCGCCGGCAAGCCGCAGAATCCGCAGCAGCTGGATGTCGGCTACAACGCGCTGAAAACCTATCTGATGCTGCATGAGCAGCGCCGTATGGAAGAGGCGCAGCTGGCCGACCAACTGCCGCGCTACTGGCGGCCGTGGCTGGAGAGCCAGCGCGGCGAGTACCCGGTCAACGAGGTGATGGGCCAGGCCGAGAAGCTGGTGGCGTTCTATGTCAGCCAGATCAAGGAGCCGGACCTGCCGCTGATCGACAACGATCCCAAGGTGGTGGCCGACGCCCGCGACGTGCTGCGCGGCTCGTTCAAGCGCCTGTCGGCGCAGGAGCGCGTGTTCAGCGAGATCAAGGCGCGCGCCAACACCCGTTTCGCGCCGTTGACCGTGGCCCGCATCCTCGACAACCGCGACATGGACATCATGGCCAGCAGCCAGATGGTGGAGGGCGCCTACACCCGCGAGGCGTGGAACACCTATGTGCGCGCCGCCATCGACGAGGCGAGCAAGGGCGAGATCCGCAGCGACGACTGGGTGCTGGCCTCCAGCAGCCAGGACAACCTGGGCAAGGACGGCGACGCCGAGAAGAACCGCGCCGCGCTGGAAGCGCTGTACCGCGCCCAATACATCGCCGCCTGGCACAAATTCCTGCAGGGCGTGGTGGTGCGCGACATCACCAATCCGGCGCAGTCGGCGTCGGCGATGACCCGCCTCTCCGACAAGCAGAACTCGCCGATCAGGCTGATCCTGGCGCGCGCGGCGCAGGAAACCGCCTGGGACAATCCGTCCGAGCTGAACCGCTCGCTGGAGACCGCCAAGCGCTCGGTGCTGGAAAAAACCACCGAACTGTTCAAGGGCGCGGATAGCCCGGCCGACGCCAAGAGCGACAAGCAGTTCGGCGTGGTGGGCGCGCAGTTCGCCGGCGTGGCCGCGCTGGTCAAGGGCGACAATCCGCCGATCAACGGTTACCTCGACCAGCTGGCCAAGCTGAAAGTGAAGATGGCGGCCATCGCCACCACCGACGAGCCCGGCCCGCAGGCGCGCACCGCGCTGCAGTCGACGTTGAACGGCTCCGGTTCCGAACTGGGCGACACGCTGTCCTATGTCGACAACACCCTGCTGAACGGCGCGACGCCGGACACCATCGAGATGGTGCGGCCGATGCTGGTGCGGCCGCTGTCGCAGTCGTACAGCGCCTTGCTGGGCCCGGTGGCGCAGGACATCAACCAGGCCTGGGCCAACGAAGTGCTGCCGCAGTGGAAACAGCTGGCCGGCAAGTACCCGTTCAGCGACTCCAGCAGCAGCGCCTCGGTGGCGGACATCAACCGCTTCGTCAAGGCCAATGACGGCACGCTGGACAAGTTCGTCAACAAATACCTGAACGGCCTGGTGCAGAAGAAGGGCGACAGCCTGGTGCCGCGCGCCTGGGGCAACCAGGGCGTGCGCTTCAATCCGGAATTCCTCACCGGCGTCAGCCGGCTGATGGCGCTGGCCAACAGCCAGTTGCAGGATGGCGAGAACAGCCGCTTCGAGCTGCAGCCGCTGCCGACCCCGGGCCTGTCCGAAACCGTGCTCAGCATAGACGGCCAGGAGCTGCGCTACCGCAACGGCCCGCAGCCGTGGCAGCCGTTCAACTGGCCGGGCAGTGGCGGCGGCGAAGGCGCCCGCATCCAGGTGGTCAACTACGCCGGCGCCAGCACCGTGGTGGGCAACCAGTCTGGCCGCATGGGCCTGATGCGCCTGCTGGCCAGCGCCAAGGTGCAGGACGGCGGCGACGGCTCGGCCCAACTGAGCTGGAACCTGCCCAAGGGCAGCGGCGCCGAGGCGCAAACCGTGCGCTTCAATTTCCGCATGCTGGGCGGCGTCAATCCGCTGCAGTTGAACCGGCTTTACAAACTGACGTTGCCCGAACGCGTGACGTTGTAATTGGAGATAAGCGGCATGGCGTTCAATTTCAAGCGCACCCAGGAAGTGCCCCCGCAGTTCTGCATTTTCGGCAAGCTGCCGCGGCGCGCCGACTTCGTGCGGGTCAATGCCACCCACCCGGCGGCGATGCAGCTGGATCAACTGCTGGCGCAGAGCCTGCAGCGGATGGAGTTCAACGAGGACAGCACCCGCCGCTATCTGGCGATGCCGGCCACCTCCTTCGTGCTGCAAAGCCGCGACC
The DNA here is from genome assembly GCF_001676875.1 of Chromobacterium subtsugae. Lineage (GTDB taxonomy): Bacteria > Pseudomonadota > Gammaproteobacteria > Burkholderiales > Chromobacteriaceae > Chromobacterium > Chromobacterium subtsugae. The sequence continues at coordinate 8,258 of NZ_JYKA01000034.1, forward strand.
AGAACTGGCTGTCGCTGGGCGTGATCCAGCCCAGCCGCGATGAAGGCGGCCGCAACTATCCGCTGGTGGCGGCGTCGCTGGTGGCGATAGACACCGCCTTGCCGCCGACGGCGATCCTGCTGCTGGCCAACGAGCTGTTCTTCACCGGCCTGAAGGACCAACTGGCCAGCGCCATCGACAATTCGGTGGAGATGCTGGCCTGCAAGCAGTTTCTGGAAGAGCAGCTGCGCTTCGGCGCCTCGTCGGTGGCCGACATCGATCTGGCGCAGCAACTGCTGGAAAAACACCTGGCGGTGACGCCGGCGTCGGAGCTGGGGCGAAGCCTGAGCCAGGCGGGCAGCGGCGATCTGGAGTCGGTGCTGCTGGCCTTCGTGTTCCATCACCGCCTGCTGCGCAAATTCCGCGACAGCCTGCCGGTGCAGGCCTACTTCCTGCCGCTGCCGGCGGTGGAGGGCGAGAACGTGTTGGCCGCCGTCACCTGGCTGGCGCTGTATCACGCCGCCACTTACGACAACGGCGACGCGCAGGAGCAGTGCCTGATCCTGCGCCGGCCGGAAGGCCATTTCCTGGTGCTGCTGCCGGCCGGGCTCAACGAGCAGATCGCCAGCCAGTGCTGGGGCAGCCAGCCGGACGCCAAGTTCGTCGTCGACATCAACGACGCCAAGGCGCCGTGGCGCAGCCACCAGGCCTATGCCGAGGCGGCGTACGTGCTGGGCCGGCAACTGAACGATCCGGGCCTGTCGCTGGCGCAGCTGCGGACGGTTTTAACCAGTCTGTCGCGCAATATCGCGTAGTCATTTTTGAACCTTTTGAACATCTAGAGAAAAACCATGGGTAAAGAAAGCACTCAGAAAAAACTGTCGAGGGTACGTCCGCCGCGCGTGCAGATCACCTATGACGTCGAAATTGGCGACGCGATCGAAACCAAGGAACTGCCGTTCGTGCTGGGCGTGCTGGGCGACTACTCCGGCCACAGCAAGGAGCCGCTGCCGAAGATGAAGGAGCGCAAGTTCGTCCAGATCGACCGCGATAACTTCGACGAAGTGCTGAAAGGCATGGCGCCGCGCCTGACCATGAAGGTGGACAACGCGCTGAAGGACGACGGCAGCCAGCTGTCGGTGGAGCTGAATTTTGACAACCTGGCCGACTTCGAACCGCAGAACGTGGTGCGCCAGATCGACCCGCTGAACCAATTGCTGGAAGCGCGCACCCGCCTGGCCGACCTGCGCAACAAGCTGGCCGGCAACGACAAGCTGGAAGAACTGCTGGACGAAGTGGTGCGCGATACCGAGAAGCTGCGCCAGATCGGCCAGCAGGCCGGCAAGCAGGAAGGGGGCGAGCAATGAGCGCGGAACTGCAGCAACAGGCGGCTCCGGCCGCGGCGGAAGGCGGTAGCCTGCTCGACAGCATCATCGAGCAAAGCCGCATCGCCACCAATGACAGCGAAAAGAACCATACCCGCGACCTGATCGGCGAACTGGTCGACCAGGTGCTGAAGGGCAGCGTGACGGTATCGCGCGACCTGTCCGCCAGCATTGACGCCCGCATCGCCGAGATCGACCAGCTGATCACCGACCAGCTGAACAATGTGATGCATCATGGCGACTTCCAGAAGCTGGAAGCCTCCTGGCGCGGCCTGAAGTACCTGGTGATGGAGTCGGAAACCAGCACCCAGCTGAAAATCAAGGTGCTGAACGCGTCGAAGAAGGACCTGGTCAAGGACTTCAAGGCGGCGGCCGAGTTCGACCAGAGCGCGCTGTTCAAGAAAATCTACGAAGAAGAGTACGGCACCTTCGGCGGCGCGCCCTACGCCGCGCTGGTCGGCGATTACGAATTCACCCGCCATCCGGAAGACTTCTACCTGATGGACGAGCTGTCGCACGTGGCGGCCTCCGCCCATGCGCCGCTGATTTCCGCCGCCGCGCCGGGCCTGTTCGGCCTGGAAACCTTCGCCGACATCGGCAAGCCGCGCGATCTGGCCAAGATCTTCGACACCGTCGAATACGCGAAGTGGAAATCGTTCCGCGAATCCGAAGACTCCCGCTACGTCGGCCTGGTGCTGCCGCACGTGCTGGGCCGCCTGCCGTACGGCAAGGACAATGTGCCGGTGGAGGAGTTCGACTTCGAGGAAAACGTCGATGGCAGCAACCACGACAAATACCTGTGGACCAACGCCGCCTACGCCTATGCGGCGCGCCTGACCGACGCCTTCGCCCAGTACGGCTGGCTGGCGGCCATCCGCGGCGTGGAAGGCGGCGGCTTGGTGGAAGGCCTGCCGGCGCACACCTTCAAGACCGACGACGGCGAAGTGGCGCTGAAGTGCCCGACCGAAGTGGCGATCACCGATCGCACCGAAAAACTGCTGTCCGATCTGGGCCTGATCTCGCTGGTGCACTGCAAAAACACCGACTACGCGGCCTTCTTCGGCGGCCAGTCGGTGCAGAAGGCCAAGACCTACAACACCGATTCGGCCAACGCCAACGCGCGTCTGTCCACCCAGCTGCCGTACATCTTCGCGGTTTCCCGCATCGCGCATTACATGAAATCCATCATGCGCGACAAGATCGGCAGCTTCGCCTCGCGCCAGAACGTGCAGGACTACCTGAACACCTGGCTGGCCCAATACGTGCTGCTGGACGATTCCGCCAGCCAGGAAGCCAAGGCCAAGTATCCGCTGCGCGAAGCGCGCGTCGACGTGGTGGAAGTGCCGGGCAAGCCGGGCGTCTACCGCGCCGCCGCCTTCCTGCGTCCGCATTTCCAGCTGGACGAGCTGACCATTTCATTGCGTCTGGTAGCCGAGTTGCCGCAACCGGCGGGCTGACGCTTTGCTAGCTAGGGGGGTGGAACGCCCCCGTTTATCGACCCATGTAAGGAGAAGTACTAATGGCTTTTGATGCATTCCTGAAAATTGATGGCATTCCTGGTGAAAGCGGCGACGACAAGCACAAAGACTGGATCGAAATCCAGTCGTTCAGCCACAAGCTGGAACAACCGGCCCAGGCTTCCGCCAGCACCGCCGGCGGCGCGACCGCCGAGCGCGTGAACCATGGCGTGTACGAAATCACCCACTTCCTGGACAAAGCCAGCCCGAAGATCTACGAAGCTTGCTGCACCGGCAAGCACATCAAGGACATCACCATCGAGCTGTGCCGCGCGGGTGGCGACAAGGTGAAGTACATGGAAATCAAGATGGAACAAGTCCTGATCTCCAAGGTTGAGCCGCAAGGTTCCGCTACCGATTCCGGCTTCCCGTCGGAGAAGGTTAGCTTCAGCTACGGCAAGATCAAGTGGACCTACACTCAGCAGAAGCGCGCCGACGGCGCCGGCGGCGGCAATGTCAGCGCCGGCTGGGACCTGACCGCGAACAAAGTTATCGCCTAATTCCAGCGATGGAATGCCGACCCGCCCGTTCTCGGGCGGGTTTTAAGCCTTTTTTAGTCACTTGGGGAAGTGTAGCTATGAAACGTTTGTTGATAACCGTGGCTGTCGCCGTGCTGTGCAGCGCTTGTCAGACGGCACCCACCAAGGCTCAACAGGCCGAAATGCAGGCTGCAGCCGCCGCCAATGAGGCCAAAGCTGAAATCGCCAAAGCCGCCGCCGCCAATTACGCCGCCGACTCCACGCTGGTTCCGTTTGAGAAAATGAGCGGCAAGCTGACTCCCGTGGGCGAAGCCCAGCTGGACCTGCTGCTGCCGAGCTTGAAATCCGCCAAATCCATCATCATTCGCGGCCACTGCTACCGCAACGATATCGGCAACGCCAAGGCCGCCGCCCAGGCGCGCGCCGCCGCGGTAAGGCAATACCTGCTGATGGCCGACATCCCGTCCAGCAAGATCACCGTGCGCTTCGACACCGAACGCCCGCTGCACGCCGTCCGCCTGCTGGTCAGCAACTAAACGCGGTTGATCCGCACTGAAGCCGCTCCGTTGCCTATCGCCCCATCAGCCTGGCAAGCGATAGCCGGCGCGGCTTGTCATTATCGATTCGCACAAGAATGCCCATGGACCTCCTCGCCAGCTT
>NZ_JYKA01000035.1 GCF_001676875.1 Chromobacterium subtsugae
ACCAACTGAGCTATTCCCGCGTCGCATAAAACAATCTGCAGTGAAAGGGGTGGAGCGGGAAACGAGGCTCGAACTCGCGACCTCAACCTTGGCAAGGTTGCGCTCTACCAACTGAGCTATTCCCGCGTCGCATGCTTGCAAATTTGTTTGGAGCGGGAAACGAGGCTCGAACTCGCGACCTCAACCTTGGCAAGGTTGCGCTCTACCAACTGAGCTATTCCCGCACCGCTGAAACTTGCAAAACTTTCTACTGCATCTCGCTGCTGCTTCGTCAGTAGCGGCGAGAGACTGCGAATTATAGAGATTTATTCAGGCCTGTCAACACTTCAAACATCGATTTTTTTGCCGGCAAACTCTTTGGCGGCCATGCGCAGATAGTAAACCATTGACCATAAAGTCAAAATCACCGCGATATACATGGAAAAATTTCCTGCGATTCGCGCATTCAGGCCCGGAATCAACGCGCCATCGTACAGCAGCAGGGTAATCGCCAGCATTTGCGCGGCGGTTTTCAGCTTGCCGATATAAGCTACCGCGACGCTGCCGCGCGTCCCCATGCCGGCCATCCACTCGCGCAGCGCCGAGATGGTGATCTCGCGGCCGATGATGATCATCGCCATCCAGCCCTCGGTGCGGCCCAGCTGCACCAGCAGGATCAGCGCGGCGGCCACGATCAACTTGTCCGCCACCGGATCGAGGAAGGCGCCGAACGCCGAGGTCTGCCCCAGCTTGCGGGCAAGATAGCCGTCCAGCCAGTCGGTGGCGGCCGCCAATGCGAAAATGCCGGCCCCCACGACGTTGCGGCTGTGCAGCAACAGAATGGAGTCCGGCAGGAAAAATACCGCCACGCAGATCGGGATCAGGGCAACCCGGAGCCAGGTGAGGAATATCGGCAAATTGAAGGGCATTGGTTTTGGTCTTGTCGCAATCAGGCTCGTAAACATCGCCGGCGGCCATCCCGAGCCTGAATCAGGGAAGCCCGCCGCTTTCAGTCATTCAATCAATGCAGGGCATTGTAGATCTTTTCCGCCAGCGTCCTGCTGATGCCTTCCACCTGGCACAAATCATCGACATTGGCCGCCGCCACCCCGCGCAAACCGCCGAAGCGCATCAAGAGCTGCTGGCGCCGCTTGGCTCCGATGCCGGGTATCTCTTCCAGCGTGGAGGCGGTGCGCGCCTTGGCACGCCGGGCGCGGTGGCCGGTGATGGCGAAGCGGTGGGCCTCGTCGCGCACGGTCTGGATCAGGTGCAGCGCCGGATGGTCCTGGCGCAATTGTAACGTCTTTTCCAAGTATGGCAGGATCAGCGTTTCCAGACCCGGCTTGCGCTCCTCGCCCTTGGCGATGCCGACGATGGGCAAGGCCAGCCCCAGTTCCGCCAGCACCTCCAGCGCCACCCCCACCTGGCCCTTGCCGCCGTCGATGAATACCGCGTCCGGCAGTTTGCCTTCGCCGTCCGCCAGTTTGCCATAGCGGCGCGACAGCACTTCGCGCATCGCCGCGTAATCGTCGCCGGGCTTGGCGGTGGTGATGTTGAAACGGCGGTATTCCGACGGCTGCATCGCGCCCTTGTCGTACACCACGCAAGAGGCGACCGTGGCTTCGCCCATGGTGTGGCTGATGTCGAAGCATTCGAAACGGCCGGCGTCGTCCAGTTCCAGCGCCTCGTTCAGCTTCGCCAGCCGCTGGGTCTGGGTGGCCTTGCTGCCCTGCCGCTGCAGGATGGCCAGTTCGGCATTCTTCTCCGCCATTTCCAGCCACACTCGCCGCTCGCCTATCGGATTGCTGGCGATCGCCAGTTTGCGTCCGGCCTGCTGCTGCAGGAATTCGTGCAAAGCGTCGCTCAATTGGCCGTTCACCAGCAAGGCCGGCGGCACGCCGGCGGTCAGATAATGCTGCGCCAGGAAAGCCTCCAGGATTTCCTGCGCGGTATCGGCCTCGCCGCCCACCGGGAAGTGGCTCTTGTCGCCCAGATGGCGGCCGCCGCGCACCATCACCAGATTGACGCAAGGCATGCCATCCTTCAGCACCGCGGCCACCACGTCGCAATCCTGCTGGCTCTGGTTGCTGGAGACGAACTGCTTTTCCTGCACCCGCGACAACGCCTGGATCTGATCGCGCAGCTCGGCGGCCTGTTCAAACTCCATCGAGTCGGCGGCCGCCATCATGCGCCGGTTCAGCTCCTCTATCAGCTCGCTCTGCCTGCCGCTGAGAAAAGCCACAGCGCTGGCGACATCGGCCGCGTATTCGTCGCGGGAAATATGCTCGACGCACGGGCCGGAGCAGCGCTTGATCTGGTACAGCAGACAGGGGCGGGAGCGGTTGGCGAACACCGCGTCCTCGCAGGTGCGCAGCCGGAACACCTTCTGCAGGATCTGAATGCTTTCGCGCACCGCGTAGCCGTTGGGATAAGGGCCGAAATACTGGCTGGGCTTCTTCGGCTCGCCGCGGTAATAAGCCATCTGCGGGAAATCGTGCCCGCTCAGCATCAGGTAGGGATAGGACTTGTCGTCGCGGAACAAGATGTTGTAGCGCGGCGCCAGCGCCTTGATCAGGTTGTTCTCCAGGATCAGCGCCTCGGCCTCGGAGCGGGTGACCGTGGTTTCTATGCTGGCGATCTGCCGCACCATCAGCCGAATGCGCGGCGACAGGTCGTTCTTCTGGAAATACGAGCTGACGCGGCGCTTCAGGTCTATCGCCTTGCCGACATACAGCACCTTGCCCTCGGCATCCAACATCCGGTAGACGCCGGGCAAGGCCGGCAGGTTCTGCAATACGTTCTGGTAGTCGAATTCGGGTTTGGACACTTATTTATTGCACCAGGTTTGAACATCCTTCTGGGCCTGACGAATCAGCTCGTTGCGCTGGGCGTCGGTGGCCAGCGCGGTGGAACCGGGCATGCGGATGCGGCCGTTTTGCTGCAAAGTGGCCAGATTGGCCTGCGCCGCGCTGCAGTTCTGCGCTTTGACCTTGGCATTGGCGGCGGCGACGGCGGCGTTGTCGGACGCCACCTGCTTGTTGGCGGCCGGCTTGCTGTCGGCCTTCTTCTCCGCCTTCGGCGCCGACGCGCCGGCTGGCCGCTGCGCGCGCACATTCAGCTTGCGGGCGTTGACATGCGGCGGCGGCTGGTCGGAATACACGGTCTTGCCGTTGGCGTCGGTCCAGGTATAGACCTCGGCCGCGGCGGCGCCCGGCAATAGCAATGCCAGCAAAAACGTCCATACTATAGATGACTGCATGATTGGCATCCCCAAGCTTGGTCCCGGTGCCGCCGATTGTAAGGCCTGGCCCAGCGCCGCGCAAAAAGCGCGAATCTTCGCGCTCTTTTTGCAGTGCGCCGCATGATTCGGTATAATGCCGCTTTGCCGCCTAAGGAAACGCGAAGATGCGTATCATCGAGAAAGCCTATACTTTCGACGACGTTCTCCTCGTCCCAGCCCACTCGGAAGTTCTTCCGCGCGACGTTACCCTGACCACTCAGTTCACCCGCAACATCACGCTGAAGCTGCCGCTGGTTTCCGCCGCCATGGACACCGTGACCGAAGCTCGCCTCGCCATCGCCATGGCGCAGGAAGGCGGCATCGGCATCGTGCACAAAAACATGAACGCCGAAAAACAGGCCGCCGAGGTCTCCAAGGTGAAGCGCCATGAAAGCGGCGTGGTGAAGGATCCGATCACCATCGCCCCGGACATGCTGGTGCGCGACCTGGTGCTGCTGACCCGCCAATACAAGATTTCCGGCCTGCCGGTGATCGAAGCCGGCAAAGTGGTGGGCATCGTCACCAACCGCGACCTGCGCTTCGAAACCCGTCTGGACCAGACCGTCGGCTCCATCATGACCCCGCGCGAGCGCCTGATCACCGTCAAGGAAGGCGCCAGCATCGACGAAGCCCGCGAGCTGATGCACACCCACCGCCTGGAGCGCGTGCTGGTGATCAACGACGCCTGGGAGCTGAAGGGCCTGATCACGGTCAAGGACATCATCAAGACCAGCGAACACCCGAACGCCAACAAGGATAGCCAAGGCCGTCTGCGCGTAGGCGCTGCCGTCGGTACCGGCGCCGACACCGAGGCGCGCGTAGCCGCGCTGGTGGCGGCCGGCGTCGACGTGATCGTGGTCGACACCGCCCACGGCCACAGCCAGGGCGTGCTGGACCGCGTGCGCTGGGTCAAGCAAACCTACCCGCAAGTCGACGTGATCGGCGGCAACATCGCCACCGCCCAGGCGGCGCTGGACCTGGTCAAGGCCGGCGCCGACGGCGTCAAGGTCGGCATCGGCCCCGGCTCGATCTGCACCACCCGCATCGTGGCCGGCGTGGGCGTGCCGCAGCTGACCGCCATCCACAATGTGTCCGAAGCGCTGAAGGGCACCGGCGTGCCGATGATCGCCGACGGCGGCATCCGCTTCTCCGGCGACATCGCCAAGGCGCTGGCGGCAGGCGGCAACGCGGTGATGCTGGGCGGCATGTTCGCCGGCACCGAAGAAGCGCCGGGCGAGGTGGAACTGTTCCAGGGCCGTTCGTACAAGTCCTACCGCGGCATGGGCTCGCTGGGCGCGATGAGCCAGGGCTCGGCAGACCGCTACTTCCAGGACAGCTCCAACGCCGCCGACAAATTCGTGCCGGAAGGCATTGAAGGCCGCGTGCCGTACAAGGGCCCGATCGGCCAGGTGATCCACCAGTTGGTGGGCGGCCTGCGCTCGTCGATGGGCTACCTGGGCTGCCCGACCATCGCCGACCTGCACGAAAAGGCGCAGTTCGTCGAAATCACTTCGGCCGGCATCCGCGAATCGCACGTCCACGACGTGCAGATCACCAAGGAAGCGCCGAACTACCACGTCGACCGCTAAGCTGGTTTCGCCTGGTCGAACAAAAGCCCGCGTTGCGCAACGCGGGCTTTTTTTGCGCGCCGGCCAGTCAGGCCAGCGACAACATCAGCCGGGTGCGCAAGGCGGTGGGCGGATTGTCGTACGGCGAATTCAAATATTCTTCCACGCACGGCACGCCGCCGGGCGCGCGCCCGCTGCCGGGCAGCCAGTGCCGGTACAACCAGGACCAGGCCGTGGACAGCTCCGCGTACGGTCCCTGATGCGTCACGCAAGCGTACTCTCCGGCGGGAATCTCTCCCCACTCAAACCCATCCGGCAGCGGCCGCCCTGCCAGGCATCCGGCACCGTCACGCAGGCGATGGCGCGCAGCTTGGCCTCTTCCGTCTGCTCCGGATCATCCAGATATATTCCGAATGCGCGGCCTGGCGCGTCGCCGACTGCGCAAGCCGGGCTGATGGCCTGCAAGGCGCCGAAGGCCTGGCCGATCTCCATATAACTGCCGGCATGGCGGCGCATCAGCACCGTCAGCCCCTTATCCTGTTTGAGCAATGTCACTTCATGCATCACGGTCTCCCAGTCTTGCCTAGAAATGAACGCTCTGCGCTGGCGGTAGCGGCCCGGACTCTCGCCGTAAGCCCTGGCGAAGGCCCTGACGAAGGCCGCGGTGCCGCCGTAGCCGGCGCGCGCCGCCACCTTAGACAAAGGCAGCGAGCCGCCGTCCAACTGTCCGGCCGCGCGGTGCAGCAACAGCCGCTGCCGGGTCTCTCCCACCGTTTCAGCCATCAGGCCGCGATACACGCGGTGAAAGTGAAAGGGCGACAAGCAGGCCTCCTCCGCCAACCTTTCCAGCGGCAGCGGCCCGTCCAGATGGCGCCACAGGTAGTCCAGCGCCCGCAGCATCCGCCACAAATACGGCGAATCCGGGCCGCCGTTGCGATAGAGCGTTCTCATGAAGTGAGCTTATCCCGCATCGATTGATTCGTTTTGCTGAGTTGGCTGTTGCAACAGCAGCCATTGCATGCGCTGGCACAAATCCACCACGTAATCCCATACCACGCGGTAGCGCAGCGTGCGGCGGATGTTGCTGCGCGCGCTGATCCAGTACGAACGGACGATGCGCAATTCCGGCAAAACCTGCACCAGCCGCGCATCGTCGTAAACCATGTAATAAGGCAGCACCGCGATGCCGCCGCCCGCCAGCGCCGCCTCCTTTTGCGCCACCACGCTGGTATTGCGCAAAGGCATGCGCGGATGGCGACACAGGCCGTGGTGGTACATCAATTCGCGGGTGAACAGCAGGTCGTCGACATAGGCGAGGATGGCGTGGCCGTTCAGGTCTTCGCGCTCGGCGATAGGCGGATGCCCGGCCAGATAGCCCGGCGTCGCGTACAGGCCCAGGCAGTAATTGGTCAGCTTGCGCGTCACCACCAGATTGGCCTGCGGCCGCTCCAGCGCGATGGCGATGTCCACCTCGCGGCTGGTGATGCTGACAAAGCGCGGCACCGCCACCAGATCGATCTCCAGCCCGGGATACCGCGCCATCAAGGCCGGCATGTGGCGCGCCAAAAACAACGCGCCCAACCCCTCCGGCGCGCCCACCCTCACCACGCCGCTGACTTCGGCATGCCCCTTGCAGCCGCTGTCCAGCATCTGCGAAGCGGTGTTCTCCAGCGCTTCGGCCAGCGGCAGCAGCTGACGGCCGGCGGCGGTCAGCGTGTAGCCGTCGGCCTGCTGGATGAACAGCGGCTGGCCCAGCACCGCCTCCAGCGCGGCGATGTGGCGCGCCACCGTGGCGTGGGTGGTGCCGAGCTGGCGCGCCGCGCCCAGCAGTTTGCCGCTGCGCTGCAGCGCCAGAAAATAACGGACATCGTTCCAGTCGAACATCGTCGCATCCGGATGGTCATTGTGCGTTTGCACACGAATAGCGCGCCAATCACGCCGCCTGTTGTTAAAAAATTAACATACGTTGTTTCCCGCTGGCTATTCCCAGCCAGCCCCGCTTCAGTTTAGATGGCTGCTACGACAACGACATGAATGGGCGTGGCGGCATGTTGAGCGGGGAGTTCGATTACATCATCGTCGGCGCCGGCAGCGCCGGCTGCCTGCTGGCCAACCGGCTGTCCGCCGACGCCGACAAGCGGTTGCTGCTGCTGGAAGCCGGCGGCAACGACGACTACCCGTGGATCCACATCCCGGTGGGCTACCTCTACTGCATCGGCAACCCGCGCACCGACTGGTGCTATCAGACCGCGGCGGAAAGCGGGCTGGGCGGCCGCGCGCTGGGCTACCCGCGCGGCAAGGTGCTGGGCGGCTCCTCGTCGATCAACGGCATGATCTACATGCGCGGCCAGGCGGCCGATTACGACCACTGGGAAGCGCTGGGCAATCCCGGCTGGGGCTGGCGCGACGCGCTGCCCCACTTCATCGCGATGGAAGACCATTTCGACCCGGCGCGGCCCTTACACGGCCACGGCGGCGAATGGCGGGTGGACAAGCAGCGGCTGTCGTGGGAGATCCTCGACGCCTTCCGCGCCGCCGCCGCCGAGCAGGGCATCGCGCCGGTAGACGACTTCAACCGCGGCGACAATGCCGGCTGCGGCTATTTCGAAGTGAACCAGAAAAACGGCCGCCGCTGGAGCAGCGCGCGCGCCTTCCTGCACCCTGTCCGCCATCGCCCCAATCTCACAGTGCTGACCGGCGCCGAGGCGGAAAGCCTGGTCGTCGAACGTCAGCGCGCCCGCGCAATCTCCTTTTTGCAACAGGGGCAGCGACTGCAAGCGCGCTGCCGCGGCGAAATCATCCTCGCCGCCGGCGCCATCGGCTCGCCGCTTTTGCTGCAGCGCAGCGGCATCGGCCCGGCCCGCTTGCTGGCCGAATGCGGCATCGCGCCGCGCCACATCCTGCCCGGCGTCGGCGCCAATCTGCAGGACCACCTGCAGCTGCGGCTGGTATTCCAGATAGCGGGCGCGCCCACGCTGAACCAGCGCGCAGCCAGCTGGCGCGGCAAGCTGGCGATGGCCTGGGAATACCTGTGGCGGCGCAGCGGACCCATGGCCATGGCGCCCAGCCAGTTGGGCGCCTTCGCCCGCAGCGCGCCGGACGTGCGCTGGCCCGACCTGGAATACCACGTGCAGCCGCTGTCGCTGGAACGCTTCGGCCAGCCGCTGCACCCGTTTCCCGCCTTCACCGCCTCGGTCTGCCAGCTGCGGCCGCATAGCCGCGGCCATGTCGAGCTGGGCGGCGCGCCGCTCGACGCGCCGCCCTTGATCCAGCCCAATTATCTCAGCCACCCGGAAGACCAGCGCGCCGCCGCCGCCGCCATCCGGCTGACGCGCCGCATCGCCGCGTCGCCGGCGCTGTCGCGCTACCTGCCGGCGGAATACCGGCCCGGCCTCCGCTATCAGACCGAAGACGAACTGGTGGAGGCCGCCGGCCAGATCGGCACCACCATCTTCCACCCGGTCGGCACCTGCAAGATGGGCAACGACCCGCTGGCCGTGGTCGACGCCCGGCTGCGGGTGCGCGGCATCGCCGGCCTAAGGGTGGCCGACGCGTCCATCATGCCTACCATCACCTCCGGCAACACCAACAGCCCCACCCTGATGATCGCCGCCAAGGCGGCGCAGATGATCGCGCAGGACAACAAACAGCCGGGCGCGTTCGCGACGCCGGCCACCCCAGCAAAGGAGACTTCGGCATGAGCAACAGCATCGCATCGTCGGCCGCCGGCGCAGCCGGCATCAGCCGCGCCGAGCGCAAGGTGATTCTGGCCTCGTCGCTAGGCACGGTTTTCGAGTGGTACGACTTCTTCCTGTACGGCGCGATGGCCGCCATCATCGGCAAGCAGTTCTTCACCGGCGTCAACGAAACCACCGCCTTCATCTTCGCGCTGCTGACCTTCGCCGCCGGCTTCCTGGTGCGGCCGTTCGGCGCGCTGGTATTCGGCCGCCTCGGCGACATGGTGGGCCGCAAGTACACCTTCCTCGCCACCATCGTCATCATGGGCCTGTCCACCTTCCTGGTGGGCGTGTTGCCCGGTTATTCGACGCTGGGCATCGCCGCGCCGCTGATCCTGGTGTCGCTGCGCATGTTGCAGGGCCTGGCGATAGGCGGCGAATACGGCGGCGCCGCGATCTATGTGGCCGAGCATGCGCCCGACCACAAGCGCGGCGGCTACACCAGCTGGATTCAGACCACCGCCGGCGCCGGCCTGTTGCTGTCGCTGCTGGTGATCCTGGCCTGCCGCAAGCTGACCGGCGACGCCTTCAACGACTGGGGCTGGCGCCTGCCCTTCCTGCTGTCCATCTTCCTGCTGGCCATTTCCACCTGGATCCGGCTGTCGATGCAGGAATCGCCGGCCTTCCTGAAAATGAAGGCGGAAGGCAAGCACTCCAAGGCGCCGATCAGCGAAGCCTTCGGCAACTGGAGCAATCTGAAGATCGTGCTGATCTCGCTGTTCGGCTTCAACGGCGGCCAGGCGGTCACCTTTTACTGCGCGCAGTTCTATTCGCTGTTCTTCCTGACGCAGATCCTGAAAGTGGACCCGCAGACCGCCAACCTGATGCTGATCGCGTCTCTGATCGTCACCACGCCGCTGTTCCTGTACTTCGGCCACCTGTCCGACCGCGTCGGCCGCAAACCGGTGCTGATCGCCGGCCTGGTGCTGGGCCTCATCCTCACCTTCCCCGCCTTCCGCTGGCTGACCGACTACGCCAACCCGGACGTCGCCGCCGCCCAGGCCAGCGCGCCGGTGACGGTGGTGGCCGACCCCGCCAGCTGCCACTTCCAGTTCGACCCCATCGGCAAGGCCAAGCTCAACACTCCGTGCGACCAGGCCAAGACGCTGCTGGCGAAGAACGGCGTGCCCTACCAGCAACAAGCGGCCGCCGCCGGCGTGACCGAAATCCACATCGGCGCGACGGTGCTGCAGGGCTTCGACAAGAAAGCGCTGCAAGACGGCCTGAAACAGGCCGGCTATCCGGAAAAGGCCGATCCGGCCAAGATCAACCACCTGATGGTGATTCTGGTGCTGGTGCTGCTGTCGGTGATTTCGGCGCTGACCTACGGCCCGCTGGCGGCGATGATGGTGGAACTGTTTCCCACCCGCATCCGCTATACCTCGATGTCGCTGCCCTATCACCTGGGCAACGGCTGGATCGGCGGCCTGATGCCCACGGTGGCGTTCTCGCTGGTGGTGTACACCGGCGACATCCTCTACGGCCTGTGGTATCCGATCATCGTCTACGGCGTCAGCCTGGTGGTGAGCCTGCTGTTTCTGCGCGAAACCTTCCGCAACGACATCCATAAACACTGAAACTCGCGCCCGCCGCAGCCCCCTCCTAGCGAGGGGGCTTTTCATTTCCGCCACACCCTCCCCTCGGATCCCCTTCATTCGGCGCCTGCCGCCACAAAACCAGGCGATCCCGGAAAAATGCAATAAGTTGAAATTATCTCCGGTCAAACCGCCTCCGGTCCCCCGCTGGCCGCAGCCTCCTCGCGCTGCCGGCAGGTCATCGTTATTGTTTAATTTTTATTATTAATAATTCAATAAAACCAGGTGTTGCTGTTTACAATATGGCCGCCTATACTTGGCTTAACAGAAGCGGTTACATATAAACCGAATTAATTTAAATTTTTGGTTTAAAGATTTCGTAACAATTCCACTCAGAACGAAATCACCCAACCCGGGAGGCCCAAATGAAAAAAGTCATCATCACCCTGGCAGCGCTGGCGGCTCTGCAATCTGGCTTGGCTCTGGCCTCCGACGGCGGCACCGTTTACTTCAATGGCTCCATCGTCAAGGAACCGTGCGCCGAGGCTGGCAGCACGCTGCTGAGCTACGCGACGAATCCGCGCCAATACCAGGCCGCCCGCAAGATCGCGTCCGGCAATGCCTGCTCCGGCATGGACAGCACCCAGTCGCTGAGCGTTTCCTCGGTCAATATGGCAGGCGCCACCGCCTCCGCCAGCGGCCAACTGGTTACCATCGTTTACAACTGATCCGAACACTGACAAAAAAGCCTTCGGCCAAAC
>NZ_JYKA01000036.1 GCF_001676875.1 Chromobacterium subtsugae
GGGGATCGTGAAGATCGCGTTCATCACCGAGCCTCCGGCGCGGAACTAGGAGAAAAGACATGGCGATGAATGTAGGGTCGTCGGGAGAAGACGATCTGATGATGGAAATCAACACCACGCCGTTGATCGACGTGATGTTGGTGATGCTGATCATGCTGATCATCACGATACCGATCCAGACGCACGCGGTGAAGCTGGACATGCCGGTGAACACGCCGTCGAAGCCGCTGGAGAAGCCGGTGGTGGTGCAGATCGACATTTCGCCGGACAATTCGGTGCTGTGGAATGGCGAGAAGCTGGCGGGGCGGGAGCAGCTGGAGGCGAAGCTGACGGCGGCGGGGAAGGCGAGTCCGCAGCCGGAGCTGCACATCAAGCCGAACAAGGACGCGAGTTATGAGCCGGTGGCGATGGTGCTGGCGGAGTCGCAGCGTTTGGGTTTGACGAAGCTGGGCATCGTCGGATCGGAACAGTTCGTCAAATGACATTCAAATAGCCATTGTCTTATGGCATGATGAGAAACAGGCGGCTGCGGTTGGGCCGCCTGTTTCGTGCGCGGAGGGTGTTATCCTCCGTCTGTCGCCAATCCATGCAAAACCGGCTGCGGGCCTCGCCGCCCGCAAGCGGGAACACAATACACATGAACACACGTCATTGCCTGATAGCCCTCCTTCTTTTGCCGCTTGCCGCCTGCAACAAGAGCGATGGCGCCGAAAAGCCGGCCGCCGGCAAGAGCGCGTCCGCGCCGGTCGCCCGCAGCTTGTCCAGCGCCGATGTGATCAAGGCGCAGATCCAGCCGCTGGCGGCCACCATTCCCTTCACCGGCTCGCTGACCGCCCTGGCCAGCAGCGCGGTGGCGGCCGAAGTGGACGCCAATGTGCGGGAAGTGAAAGTGAGGGAAGGCGAGGCGGTGCGCCGCGGTCAGTTGCTGGCGGTGCTGGACGCCGAGGCGCTCGGGCAGTCGGTGGAGGAGCAGAACGCCCAGCTGGACAATACCAAGTCGCGCTTGAAGCTGGCCAAGGTTAAGTTGGACAAGCAGCGCGAGCTGCTGGGCAAGGGCTTCATTTCCCAGGTGGCCTATGACGAACTGGAAAGCGATTACCGGGTGAAGGAGGGCGAATTGCGCGCCCAGGCCTCGCAAGTGGCCCGCGCCAAGCGCCTGCTGCAGGACACCCAGGTGAAGGCGCCGATTGACGGCGTGGTGTTCGAGCGCAAGATCAATCCGGGCGAAGTGGCCAGCCGCAATATGAAGCTGTTTTCCATCGCCAACCTGTCGGTGCTGGAAATCGCCGCCACCGTGCCTTCGCGCCTGGTGTCGCAGGTGCGCGTCGGCATGGACGCCAGTTTCAGCGTGGATGGCCGCAGCGAGCTGCAGCATGGCGAAGTGGTGCGCATCAATCCGGTGGCCATCCCCGGCACCCGCAGCTTCACGCTGTTCATCCGGGTGCAGAACCCTGCCGGCCAATTGAAGGTGGGCCAGTTCGCCAAGGGCGGCGTGGTGCTGCGCGCAGTGAAGGACCAGGTGGTGGTGCCCTTGTCCTCGGTGCGCGACATCGACAGCCAGCCGTGGCTGATGGTGGCGGAGAAGGGCAAACTGGTGAAAAAGCCGGTGACGGTGCAACTGCGCGCCGAAAACGAGCGCCAGGCGGCGGTGGCGGGCATCGCGCCAGGCGCCAGCGTGATCGTCGGCGAGTTGCTGGGCAGCAAGATCGGCGACGCCGTCGGCCTGCCGGGCGGCCAGGGTTGAGGGGCGCGACATGTGGCTGACCCGAGTTAGCGTACGCAACCCGTACTTCGCCGCCGTCCTGATGATGACGCTGATGGTGTTGGGCTTGTTCTCCTGGCAGAAGCTGGCGGTGGAGGAAATGCCCGACGTGCGCATGCCGATGGCGGTGGTGTACACCCCGTATTCCGGCGCTTCGCCCGAAGTGGTGGAGAGCGAAATCAGCAAGCCGCTGGAAGAAGCGCTGAACACCGTCAACGGCATCAAGGAAATCCGCTCCTATTCATCCGAAGGCAGCTCCTTCGTGGTGGCCGAGTTCGAACTGTCGGTCGACCCCATCGTCGCGGTGCAGAACGTGCGCGACAAAGTGGCGTCGGTGCAGGGGCAGTTCCGCCGCGAGATCGGCACGCCTTCGGTTTCCCAGGTCGACCCCAACGACAAGCCGATGCTGTCGCTGTCGCTGACCTCCAGCCAGACCCGGCCGCGCGAATTGAGCAGCTGGGCGGAAAACGTGCTGAAAAAGCGGCTGCAGATGGTGGAGGGCGTCGGCGACGTCAGCCTGATCGGCGCGGTGAAGCGCGAGATCCGCATCGATATCGACCCGGTGCGGCTGGAAGGCTCCGGCCTGTCGCTGGCCGATGTGGCCGACGCGATCAAGGCGGCCAACCAGGACTTCCCGGCCGGCAACGTCTCCACCGCCCAGAAAGAGTGGGCGATCCGGGTGTCCGGCAAGCTCAAGTCGGCCGAGGATTTCGCCGCGCTGGCGGTCGGCTACCGCAACGGCACGCCGATCCGGCTGGACGACATCGCCGATGTGGCGGATACCGAAGCCGAACAGGACAGCGTGTCGCTGATCAACGGCCAGCCCGGCCTAGGCATCGACATCAAGGCGGCGCGCGGCGCCAACGAGGTGGCGGTGGCGGCCGGGGTGAAGAAGTTGCTGGAAGAATTCAAGCCGCGGATGCCGGCCGGCACCGTGCTGCGCTACACCTATGATTCGGCCGAGGATGTGAAGAAAGCGCTGCACAGCGTGGAGTCGATGCTGCTGGAAGGCGCCGGCCTCACCATCCTGATCGTGTTCCTGTTTCTGGGCAGCTGGCGCAGCACGGTGATCACCGGCCTGACGCTGCCGGTGGCGCTGGTGGGCACCTTGTTCGCCATGCAGCTGATGGGCTTCACGCTCAACATCCTGACCCTGCTGGCGCTGTCGCTGTCCATCGGCCTGCTGATAGACGACGCCATCGTGGTGCGCGAGAACATCGTCCGCCACGCCGCGCTCGGCAAGAGCCATTACCAGGCGGCGCTGGACGGCACCAATGAAATCGGCCTGGCGGTGCTGGCCACCACGCTGACCGTGGTGGCGGTGTTCCTGCCGGTAGGCTTCATGAGCGGCATCATCGGCCGCTTCTTCCACCAGTTCGGCCTCACCGTGGCGGTGGCGGTGCTGATTTCGATGTTCGTCAGCTTCTCGCTCGACCCGATGCTGTCGTCGATCTGGCACGACCCGCACCACCACGGCGACAAGCACCGCGGCCCGCTGGGACGGATGCTGGATTGGTTCGAATCCTCGCTGGACGGCCTGTCCGAGCGCTACGCCAAGGTGATCCATTGGGTGCTGGGCCATCGCAAGACGGTGCTGGCGCTGGCGCTGGGCATCACGGCGGGCAGCTTCATGCTGGTGCCGATGATAGGCGGCGAATTCATTCCCGAGCGCGACAGCGGCAAGCTGAACGTGGTGTACCAGACCGCGCCCGGCTCCTCGCTGGAATACACCACCGCCAAGGGACGGGAGCTGGCCCAGGCGCTGTCGGGCATCCAGGAGATCCGCACGGTGTCGCTGGATGTCGGCGCCGGCAATTTCGGCGCCGGCAAGAACGACGGCACGCTGACTCTGGACATCGGCGACAAGCATCAACGCCAACGCAGCTTGAACGAAGTGATCGCCGATGCCCGCAAGCGGGTGCAGCCGGTGGCCGGCGTGCTGATCAAGGCGGTGGCCAACGACGAACAGCAGGGCAAGCCGGTATTCATCGGCCTGCGCGGCGGCGATCTGCGCGAGTTGGACGCGGTGTCGCGCGAGATCATGCGCAAGATCGCCAAGATCAAGGGCGTGCGAGACATTGAATCCAACCTCACCGAGGGCGACCCGTCGCTGAGCCTGACCCTGAAGCGCGACGCCGCGCTCAGCCTGGGCGTGGACCTCAACCGGGTGGGCAATCTGTTGTCGATGCTGTTGGCCGGCAACGTGGTGACCACCTGGGAAGCGCCCAATGGCGACAACTACGACGTGCGCTTGCGCATCCCCAAGGACGCGCGGCGCCAGGAGTTGCTGGACCAGCTCAAGGTGGCGGGCAACCGCGACGAGAACGGCGCCTCGCAAATGGTGCCGCTGTCCTCGCTGATCGAAACCCGGCAGGGGATCAGCCCGCGCCAGATCAAGCGCACCAATATGATGCGCGAGATCAGCATCATGGCCAATGTGGAAGGGCGCGACGTCAGCTCGGCGATGTCCGACGTCAACAAGCTGCTGGAGGGCATGCAGCTGCCGCCGGACGTGCAACTGGTGAGGCGCGGCCAACAGAAGGATATGGATGAAACCATCAGCAACGCGCTGCGCGCGCTGGGGCTGGGCGTCATCTTCATCTATCTGATCCTGGCGGCGCAGTTCCGCAGCTTCACCATGCCGGTAACCATCATGGTGTCGCTGCCGCTGGCTTTCGGCGGCGTGTTCTTCGCCTTGTTCCTGTGGGGGTCGACGCTGAACATGTTCTCGATCATCGGCATCATCATGCTGATGGGCCTAGTGGCCAAGAACGGCATTCTGCTGGTGGACTTCATCAACCGCTGCCGGCAGGAGGGCATGGAGCGCAACGCGGCGATCGCCGAAGCCGGGCGGGTGAGGCTGCGCCCGATCATGATGACCAGCCTGGCGATGATTTTCGGCATGCTGCCGCTGGCGCTGGGCACTGGCGATGGCTCGGAGACCAACCGGCCGATGGCGCACGCCATCATCGGCGGCCTGGCCACTTCCACGCTGCTGACCTTGCTGGTGGTGCCGGTGGTATACACCTATCTGGACAGCTTGCGCGGCCGCATTCGCCGGCTGTTGGGCGGGAAACGCAAGGACGCGCTGGTATTGAAGGCCGAAAACGGTAAATAGGACAGGCGCCGGCTTGGGCCGGCGTCTGTGACAATGACAGATTTATTTGCGCGGCTGGGCGACGCAATCGTTGCCGTCGAAGCTTACCGACTGGACGACATGGTCATGCGGGTCCACCACGAAATTGGTGGTGCAACTGTAGTACACCGAACCGCCGCCGCTGATGCCCCAGGGGTGGTAAAAGCCGCTGCTCTGGATCGGCATGTCCTGGCTGTACGCGTTGCGGTAGGTGTACAGCAGCTTGCCGTTGGGCATGGTCATCTGGCTGGTGGGCGTGCCCCAGGCGGCCAGTAGTTCGTTGGCGTCGCGGCCTTGCCAGACCAGCACCTTCTGCGCGTAGCCCTGCTGGGTGGCGCAGCCGGCGCTCAGCAGGCAGGCTGCGAGCAGCAGGACGGTGAGAGGGGTCTTCATTTCCGTTTCCTCGCATTCTTTGGGTGGGGAATGGCGCGGATCGCGGCGATTGCAGCTGCGACCGTCCCAAGGCGGCCATTCATGGGTTCTTCATAATTCTGCTTTTATTTTACGATGATGTCAGCGCCGCCCGCTGTCAATCGTTAAGGTTTGGGCAGAAACCGCCATCTGTTAACAAGATTGTGCAACAGGCGGCCGGCGCTTGATCGGGCGCGACGCGGCGGCAGACCGCGGCGCCCCATCCGCCGGCTCCGATGAAAACAACAAAGGAGAAACGACTATGTGCCTGAGAAAGCCCATCGCGGCGGCACTGATGGTCTGGGGGAGCATGTTGCCGATGCACGCATCGGCGGAGAAAGTGCTACATGGCGTATTCAACGCGCAGGAAACCGGCTTCGACCCGGCCAAGGTGTCGGACGTGTATTCCGCCGCGGTGATCGAACATATCTATGACCCCTTGCTGACCTTCGACTACCTGTCCCGTCCGGTGAGGGTGATCCCCAATGTCGTCACCGCGATGCCGACGGTCAGCGCCGACGGCCTGACTTACACCTTTCATCTGAAAAAAGGTATTTATTTCGCGCCGGACCCGGCTTTCAAGGGCAAGAAGCGCGAACTGACCGCCGCCGACTACGCCTATACGATCAAACGGCTGTCCGACCCTACGGTGGCCTCGCCGCTGAGCGACACCTTCACCGGCAAGCTGGTGGGGCTGGACGCGCTGGTGAAGAAAGCCGGCAAGGGCAAGCTGGATTACGACGCGCCGCTAGCCGGCATCCAGACGCCGGACCGTTACACGCTGCAGCTGAAGTTCAAGCAGCCGTTCCCTTCGCTGCCCTACGTGCTGGCCGGCAGCTGGGTGGAAGCCCAGGCGCGCGAGGTCATCGAGGCCTACGGCGACAACACCAACGCCCATCCGGTCGGCACCGGCCCCTACATGCTGAAGGACTGGAAGCCCGGCAACAGCATGACGCTGGTGCGCAACCCCAATTTCCGCAGCGAGACATTCCATTACCAGGCCGGCGCCGACGCCCGGGACCAGCGGATCGCCGCGCAGATGAACGGCAAGCGCTATCCGCAGATCGACCGGATCGAGATTTCGGTGATCCAGGAGGAGCAGCCGACCTGGCTGGCGTTCAAGAGCGGCGAGCTCGACGTGCTGAGCGGCAACCCCAGCATTCCGCAGCCGCTGATTCGCCAGGTGCTGCGGCTGGACCCGCATAATCCCGCGCGCGCGGAACTGAAGGCGGAATACCGCGAGCGCGGCATCCAGCTCAACCGCAGCCTGGAAGAGGGCATCACGTTCTACGCCTTCAATATGAAGGATCCTGCGGTCGGTGGTTTCGGCAAGGACAAGATCGCCCTGCGCCGGGCCATCGCGATGGCCTTCGACAACAGCGAGACGATAAGCAACATCCGCCGCAACCAGGCGGTGCCGGTGCAGTACATCGTGCCGCCCAACGTCGCGGGCCATAACCCCGACTTCCGCGCCGCCTATCCGTTCAACCCGGCGCTGGCCAACGCGCTGCTGGACCAAGTCGGTTACAAGATAGGCGCCGGCGGCTACCGCAACCAGCCCGACGGCAAGCCGTTCACGGTGGATTTCGTCACCGGGCCGACGGCCATCGACAAGCAGTGGAACGAATACTGGCAAAAAGCCTTCGACCGCATCAAGGTGCGCGTCAACTTCCGCGTGGTGCAATGGAACGAGCAGGCCAAGGCGCTGCAGGAGTGCAAGTTCGGCATAGCCGGCGCGGCCTGGGGGGCAGATTATCCGGACGGCGACGATTTCATGCAGCTGCTGTACGGCCCGAATACCGGCGGCAGCAATTACTCCTGCTACCGTTCCGCCCGCTTCGACAGCCTGTATGAACAGTCGCGGGTGCTGCCCGACGGCCCGGCGCGCAACCGCCTGTACGATCAGATGAACAAGATCGTGGCCGGCGACACGCCCTGGGTCTACGGCGACATCCGCTATGTCAACGGCGTCGCCCAGCCCTGGGTGAGAGGCTTCAAGGTGCATCCCAACTTCAACGCCATCTGGCGCTTCCTGGACGTGCAGAAATAAGCGGCCCGCGAGGAGAACATCATGTCCGCATTCATCATTCGCCGGCTGCTGCAAATGATCCCGACCCTGCTCGGCGTCATGCTGCTGGTTTTCACGCTGTTCAGCGTTGTCGGCGGCGATCCGACGCTGGTGCTGGCCGGCAAACACCTGACGCCGGAAGTGCTGGCGCAGATCCGCAGCCAGCTCGGCCTCGACAAGAGCCTGCCCGAGCAATTCTGGCTGTTCGTCCATCAGGTGCTGACGCTGAATTTCGGCACTTCCTGGTCCACCCAGCAGCCGGTGGCCGACATCATCGGCAGCCGCGTCGGCCCGTCGCTGACGCTGGCCGGGGCAATGCTGGTGGTCGACCTGCTGATCGCCATCCCGCTGGCCGCGCTGGTCGCCTATTTTCGCGGCGGCCTGACCGACCACCTGATCACCATCATCTGCACGGTGGCGATGTCGATCAGCGCGCTGATCTACATCATCGCCGGCCAGTATTTCCTGGCGTTCAAGCTGGGCTGGTTCCCGGTGCGCGGCTGGGGCGATTCGTTCTGGACCAATCTGTTCCTGTACGTGCCGCTGCCCTTGCTGATGGGCCTGATGGTGTCGCTGGGGCCGGACATCCGCTTTTACCGCAGCTTCTTCGTTGAGGAGCTGGGCCAGGACTACGTGCGCACCGCGCGCGCCAAGGGCTTGTCCGAGCGCCGCATCATGCTCAAGCACGTGCTGCGCAACGCGCTGATCCCGGTGGTGACCAGCGTGATGATGTCGCTTCCTTATTTGCTGATCGGGGCTTTGGTGCTGGAGAACTTCTTCGGCATCCCCGGCATGGGCAACGAGGTGATCCAGGCGGTCAACAAGAGCGATTTTCCGGTGATCAAGGCCATCACCATCTACATCGCCATCGCCACCATGGCGTTCAATCTGCTGGGCGATCTGGTCTACAAGTGGATCGATCCGCGCGTGCAACTGAAATAAGCGGGGGAAAACAATCATGACGACACTGCAGAATGCCGCGGGCCATCCGCCGGCCATGCCGTCCCGCAGCCTGTGGGCGCTGGGTTGGCAGCGTCTGAAGCGCAACAAGGTGGGCTTCATCTCTTTATGGATAGTGCTGGCCTATTTGCTGGTCGCCATCGGCGGCTGGTGCAATTTGATAGGCAGCAGCTGGACCGACGAGGTCGGCGTGCCATACGCGCCGCCCAGTTGGATAAAACCGTCGGCTGACGACGTGTTGCCGCCTGAGCGGGCGGCGGCGAAAGCGGCGGCCGCGCCCATCGTGGCGATGAGTCCGGCGGAAGACCCGATAAGCGAAGAGCTGGCCGCGGCGCAGAAGCATGTCGGCGACTATGCCGGCAAGGCGCAGACGCGACGGGACACGCTGCCGTTCGGCGGCGACTTGCAAGGCCGGGATGTGATCCAGAAAACCCTGAAAGGCACGTCCACCTCCATTTTCGTCGGCGTCTTCGGCGCGGTGTGCTCGCTGATGATAGGTTGCGCGCTGGGCGCGGCGTCCGGTTACTTCGGCGGCAAGACCGACGACTTCCTCAACTGGTTCTACAGCGTGTTCACCTCGGTGCCCGACATGCTGCTGCTGCTGTCCTTCGCCGCCGTGTCGGGCCGCGGCATCGGCACTATCATTTCGGTGATGGCGCTGACCAGCTGGACCGGCACCTATCGGCTGGTGCGCGCCGAATACCTGAAGTTGAAGGGACGCGAATACGTGCAGGCGGCCAATGCGATAGGCGCCGGCGACATGCGCAAGATGTTCATCCATATCCTGCCCAATATCTCCCACCTGCTGCTGGTGCAGTTTTCCTTGCTGACGGTGGCGCTGATCAAATACGAGGCCATTCTGTCCTTCCTCGGCTTCGGCGTCGACGTGCGCCAGGTCAGCTGGGGATCGATGCTGGAAGAAGCGCCGACCGAACTGATCCAGGGCTATTGGTGGCAGATGCTGGCGGTGACCGTGGCCATGTCGGTGCTGGTGACAGCGTTCAGCCTGCTGGTGGATGCGCTGCGCGACGCGCTGGATCCGCGCGCGGTGGCCAAGTAGGAGGCGGCAAGTGGAGAACCATCAAATGAATCAGCAAAACACCCTGCTGTCCGTGCGCAATCTGAAGGTGGGT
>NZ_JYKA01000037.1 GCF_001676875.1 Chromobacterium subtsugae
CGCCCAAGGCCTGTATTACGCCGGCGACGCCGACCAGCTCAGCCACTACGCCCGGCTGCGCCAGCAAGCGCACGACCTGCAGGCCAAGCAATTCGAAGGCGGCGGCGCCGTCCGTGGCCTCACCGCCGGCCAATGGTTCCGCCTGGACGACCACCCGGCGCACGAGACCGACAGCCACGAACAGCGCGAATTCGTCGTCACCGGCCAGACGCTGCAAGCGCGCAACAACCTGCCCAGCGAGCTGACGCAGCAACTGCGCGCCCTCGCCCCCAGCCTGCTGGCCGACAGCGACAGCGGGCAACCCTTCGCCAGCCAGATCCAGGCCCAGCGCCGCGGCATCCCGCTGACCCCGGCCTACGCCGGCACCGAATCGGCCAAGCCCACCAGCCTCGGCGTGCAGACCGCCACCGTGGTCGGCCCCGCCGGCGAAGAAGTCCACACCGACGCCCAGGGCCGCATCAAGGTGCAATTCCACTGGCAGCGGCCGGACGAACACCCCACCATCGGCGCCGGTCTCGACGACAAATCCTCCTGCTGGCTGCGCGTCGCCATGCCCTCGGCCGGCGCCGGCTGGGGCCACCAGTTCATCCCGCGCATCGGCCAGGAAGTGCTGGTCGACTTCATCGAAGGCGACATCGACCGCCCCGTCATCACCGGCGTCTTGTACAACGGCAGCCACCCGACGCCCGACTTCAGCGGCGCCGGCACGCTCCCCGCCAACAAGACCCTGTCCGGCATCAAGAGCAAGGAACACCAGGGCGGCGGCTACAACGAACTCTTGTTCGACGACACCCCCGGCGAAGTGCGCGCCAAGCTATCCAGCGAAGCGGGCAAGACCCAGCTCAACCAAGGCTACCTCGCCCACCCAAGAAGCAACGGCAAAGCCCAGCCGCGCGGCGACGGCTTCGAACTCAGAACCGACCAGCACGGCGCCATCCGCGCCGCCCACGGCCTGCTGCTGTCCACCGAAGCGCAAAACGGCGCATCCGGCAAACAGCTGGCGCGCGAGCACGCCCAATGCCAGCTCGACGCCGCCCTCAGCCTCTCCCAAGCGCTGGCCGAAACCGCCGCCGGCCAACTGGCCGACAGCATGGAAACCGGGCCCGACGAAATCGGCCCGGACAACGCCAAAGCCGGCAAGAAATCCCAAGGCCACCTGCAACACCACGCCGACGCGCTGAAGGCCTGGGAAGCCGGCAGCAACACCGACAAAGACGGCAAAACCGCCCAGGACCAAGCCGGCCAGCAGCCGCTGCTGGTGCTGTCCGGCCCAGCCGGCATCGCCGCCCTGACCGAGCAGAGCCAGACCGTCTCCGCTGGGCAAAACCTGAACCTGATCGCCCAGCGCGACGCCAACCACACCACCGGCCGGCGCTGGATCCACAATGTCGGCCAGCACCTCAGCCTGTTCGTGGCAGGGGTGAAGGACAAGGTGGCGCTGAAGCTGATCGCGGCGAAGGGGAAGGTACAGGTACAGGCGCAAAGCGACGCGATGGAGCTGACGGCGGATAAGGAGCTGACCATCACCTCGGCCAAGGGCAAGGTGCAGATCGCCGCCAGCCAGGAAGTGCTGCTCACCAGCGGCGGCGGCTACATCCGCATCGCCGGCGGCAATATCGAAATACACTGCCCCAGCGAAGTGAGCGTCAAGGGCGCCAGCCATAGCCTGAGCGGCCCGGCCAGCCTCAGCACCCCCACCCCGGCATTCGCCAAGCCCGGCACCGGCAATCTGCAGGTCATCCACGAGTTCGCCAACGGCGTCTCGATGAACCAGGGCAAGTTCGTCGTCACCGACGCGCTGGGCGTCAAACACAAGGGCGTGCTGGACGAGGCCGGCAAGGCGATGGTGCACGGCTTGCCGGTGGGCCCCGCCCAGGTCGACTTCCTGGGCCGGCCGAACAAGGACAAGGCCGACATCTTCCCCTTTGTGCCACAGCCGGAAGAAGCGGTGAAACAGCTGGTGGGCGGAGAGGCGGTGAAGAAGCAGGCGATGAGCCAGCTCTCCAGCCTGGTGGGCAAGACCTTGCCGCCCGGCGTCGCCGCGGCCGCCGGCCAACTGTCCCAAGCCAAGAATACGCTGGACCAGGCCAAGCAAGTGGCCGGCCAGGCGCAGGCCATGCTGCAGCAGGCGCGCGATGTGAAGCAACTGGCTTCTTCCGCCGCCACCGTCCCGAACGCAGCCAATCTGCTCAAGAAAATACTGTAAAAGATACTCGCCATCATGACGACCGCAGCCCTCGCACGCCCCGTAGCCGTTATTCCCGCCACGCCTCAAGCCGCAGCCCAGGCGCTGCAGCAAACCGGCCAAGACTTCGATAAATGGCTGCGCAGCATCAGCGACGGCCATCTGTCGGTGGAGAGCCTGAAAACCATCGCGTCCGCAGTGCCGGTGGTGGGCAACCTGATTTCCATCGGCGACGTCATCGTCGACATCGTCGACATGTCCAACAAATCCCGCGCCAATCAGGAGGTCGATGTCTTCGACTGGCTGTTCCTGGGCGTGGACCTGATCGGCGTGATCCCCGCGGCCGGCGGCCTGTTCAAGATGGGCGCGCGGCCCACGCTTAAGTTGTGCGCCACCAGCCTGCGCCGCGCCGGCAAAGACTGGGCCAAGGGCGAGATCGAAGCGGGCCTGGCGGCCAAGCTGGTGACCATGCTGCCGGCCAGTTACCGCAACTCGCCGGCGGAATGGGTAAAGTATGTAGACGGCAAGATCCAGAACGAGCTGAAAGTCTGCGGCGCCAAAGGCGCCACCATCATCGCCGGCATGGGCGAACTGCTGACCAGCCTGGGCACCGGCAAGTTCGGCGCCTATGTGCAAAAGAACGTCAAGCATGCGCCCGTCCGGTACAACCTCAATAAAACCAATGACCAAGGTTTTTGGGGCACGGTCAGCGCCCACCTGCATTCGCTGAACCAGGCCGCTGCCGATGCCGGCACCGAAGCGGCCGCCGGCATGACGGTGGCCGCCGCCAAGCAGATCGACTCCATCCTGAAAGGCACAGTTTCCGCGCGCCTGATGCAGCGCCTGGGCGCGGCCATGGCCAAATGGGCGGGCATGCTGGTGGACATGCTGATGAAGATGTACAGCAGCCACCTGAAGCCGTTGCTGGACAAACTGCTGAAAGCCTTCCTCAATCACCTGCCGAAAAAAGCGGCGGCGGTGGCGACCAAGGCGGTGAATACCGCCAAGAAAAAGGTCGAACAGACCGTGAAGGAAGTTGCCGCCAAGCTCAAGCAGCTCGCCAAACCAGGGCCAAAATGTGCGTGCGCTAGCACCCAGGCCTCCATCGGGTACGCTTTTGGCGACGAGTCGCTACAACACACCGACTTCAGCCTTCCGGGTGTTCTTCCTATTGTTTGGACACGGCAATATCGTTCCAACTTCGGCGGCAACGATCAAAAAGGCGAGTTCGGCGCGCGCTGGAGTCTTGCCTACGCCGCCCGCTTCGACATTGAAGGCGGGCAGCTGAAATTCCACGACGACAGCGGCCGCACGCTGGACTATCCGCTGCTGCCGGAAGGCGAGTCGCACAAGGACGGCATCGAGGGCTTTACGCTCACCCGCCTATCCGACACCCTGCTGTCGCAGACCTTTGGCCATGACTTGATCCAGCTGTACGAGCGCCACGGCGACAGCTTCCGACTGGCGCTGATCAAGGACCGCGCCGGCAACAGCATTGCGATGAACTTCCGCGATGGCCGCCTCAGCCAGCTGGTCAGCAGCGCCGGCTACGCAGTGGACCTGAATCACGACGCCATTGGCCGCGTCACCCGCGTTACCCTGCAGAATCTGGAAACCGGCCTGCCGCAACGCACGCTGGCCGAATACCGTTACAGCGATATCCCGCAGCTGGGCGGCGATGCCGGCGACCTGCTGGCCGCCACCGATGAAAACGGCGAAAGCTGGAGCTACCAGTACCAGCATCACCTGATCACCCGCTACACCGACCGCACCGGCCGCGGCATCACGCTGGAATGGGATGGCACGCATCTGGACGCCCGAGCCATTCGCGAATACGCCGACGACGGCAGCCTGGACGTGCGCCTGGCCTGGGATGAGAATATCGATCTCACCTATGTCACTGATGCCTATGGCCGCACCACCGAATACTATTTCGACGACAAAGGCTACAACTACCGCATCGTCTATCCGGACCACAAAGAAGAGTGGTTTGAATTCGATGACGACAAGAAGCTGCTCAGCCATATTCGCCCGGACGGCACGCAAGACAGCTATGACTACGACGCCAACGGCAACCTGATCTGGCACGAGCGCGCCGACGGCAGCGAAGTGCGCTTCGCCTACGACGAACAGGACAATCTAGTCGAAATCATTGACCCGATGGGCGAGAAATGGCTGCGCGCCTACGACGACATGGGCCAGCTGATAGAGGAAACCGACCCGCTCGGCCACAAGACCAAGTACGCGTACAACGAGCAAGGCCTGCCGGTGGCCATCACCGACGCCAAGGGCGGCGCCAAGAAGATCGCCTATCGTCCGGACGGCCTGCTGGAAAGCTATACCGACTGTTCCGGCAGCGCCACCCAGTGGCAGTACGACGAACGCGGCCGCCCGCTGCTGATCGTCGATGCGATGGGCAACGCCACCCGCTATCAGTACGCCGCCAACGGCACGCTACAGGCCATCGTCCAGCCGGACGGCCAAGCCACCCAGCTGGAGCATGACGCCGAAGCCCGCCTGCTGAAAATCACCGACCCGCTGGGCCGCGGCACCCACTACGAATACGACAAGGCCGGCCGGCTGCAAAAGCGCACCGACGCCAACGGCCACAGCCTGGGCTACCAGTACGACAAGCTGGGCCGCCTCACCGCGCTGCGCAACGAGAACCACCGCTACTACCGCTTCGACTACGACGACGGCGGCCGCCTGACAGCCGAAACCGGCTTCGACGGCAGCGCCACCCGCTATGTCTACGACAACGCCGGCCGCCTGGCGCAGCAGGTGGAAGGCGACGTCACCACCGATTACCGCTACGACCGCGCCGGCCGCCTGATCGAGCGCAGCGCGCCGAACAGCAAGGAAAGCTTCGGCTACGACCCGGCCGGCCGCCTGTTCCAGGCCAAGAACCGCTATG
This sequence comes from Chromobacterium subtsugae, assembly GCF_001676875.1. Classification (GTDB taxonomy): domain Bacteria; phylum Pseudomonadota; class Gammaproteobacteria; order Burkholderiales; family Chromobacteriaceae; genus Chromobacterium; species Chromobacterium subtsugae. Next base: position 5,100 of record NZ_JYKA01000037.1, read on the forward strand.
CCAGCCTGCGCTGGGTGTACGACCCAGTCGGCAACGTCGTCGAGGAGCACCACGGCTACCACGTCGCCGGGGTCAAGGAAACCTACCGCTGGCAGCATGAGTACGACAAGCTGGGCAACCGCATCGCCACCATCCGCCCGGACGGCCACCGCGTGGACGTGCTCAATTACGGCAGCGGCCACGTCCACGGCCTGCTGTTCGGCCAACGCGACATCTTCAACCTGGAGCGTGACAAGCTGCACCGCGAAACCCAGCGCGTGCTGGGCAATGCGCTGCAGCAGACCCTGGCCTACGACAAGGCCGGCCGCCTGTCCAGCCAGCGGCTGATGGGCGCCACGCAGTGGAGCCGCCAGTACCAGTACGACGCCGCCGGCCAACTCGTCGGCATCGCCGACAATCGCAGCGGCCAGCTGAGTTACCGCTATGATCCGGTCGGCCGCTTGCTGGAAGCCGCCACCCCCAAGGGCGTGGAAAGCTTCCGCTTCGACCCCGCCGGCAACCTGCTGGACAACGCCCCGGCCTCCGACGGCCATCAGGACAACAGCCTGATGGGCAACCTGCTCAGCCAGTACGCCGGCCGCCACTACCGCTACGACAGCCGCGGCAATCTGGTGGAGAAACGCGTCAACGGCAGCCTCACCAAATTGGAATGGGACAGCCACAACCGCCTCTCCCGCCTCATCGCCCCGGACGGCCAGCGCACCGACTACCACTACGACCCGCTGGGCCGCCGCATCGCCAAGATCAGCCAGGGACAGGCCACGCTGTACGGCTGGGACGGCGACGTGCTGGCCTTCGAAACCCGCGACGAAGAAGCGGTGCACTACCTGTTCGAGCCGGACAGCTTCGTGCCGCTGGCACAGGTGCACACCGACGCCATCCGCGGCGTCAAGGTGCCGGCCTGGAGCCAGCACAATCCCTACGACCCGGACAAGGACCCGCTGCGCCAGCCTGCGCCGGAACCCGAGGCCCCCAAGGCGGTGTACTACTACCACACCGACCACCTGGGCACGCCGCAAGCGCTGACCGACGAACAAGGCCGGCTGGCGCTGGAAATGGACTACCAGGCTTGGGGCGAAGCGCGCGAAATCATCGCTGACGCCACCAATAAAGCCGGCATCCGCAACCCGTTCCGCTTCCAGGGGCAGTATCATGATGACGAGTCAGGACTGCACTACAACCGCCATCGCTACTATGATCCGGAGATCGGACGGTTTATTTCTAAAGATATAATTGGCTTAGCTGGCGGTATAAACCTTTATCAGTATGCAAACAATCCTCTAAAATGGATTGATCCATTAGGACTAGCAGGGACCACCATTGATGGACTAGGCAATGTCGTTCCAACAGATGACTACGGGATACCCGATAGAAATCTTTTCCAGCCCAACCCCAATATTACAAAGCCATATGTTCGCGACAAAACACTAGGCCCAGTCACAAGTCAACAAAATATTGTTCAAGGTCAACCTTGCGTTGTATGTGGCAACATAGGGAAAACACAAGTTGCAGATCATGTAGATCCGTTAGCTGTTGAATACTACAGAACGGGTAAAAATGACGTAACTCACCAAACAAGCACTGCTTCAGTACAGGCTCACTGTTTGAAATGCTCTTCAAAACAAGGGGGCCGAGCTTCGGCCTTCACAAGAGCCATGAAGAAAAAACTAGGAATATAAACATGACAAGCAGCAAAGAGCAAATTGAAATTTGCAAAAAATACTCGTCCAAGGTTATTGATTTTGATGAAAATGAAATGGTCGCGATTGCTCTTGAAACTATTGGCCAACTACCAATACGTGGCGTTAGAGTATTCAAAAGAGAGGGAGATAATATTTCGTGGTTTTTTTATTGCGGCGAATTCTCTGACTCCCCAGATTTCTTCAAACCAATGCATGCCTCTCATTTGAATGAATACTTGCCAGAGGTGATGAAATTTCTTTGCCTAGAGCCCGGCTATAAATTCATGACGGATCCACATGGGTTTGAGGATGTTTGGAAGGAAGATTAAAAGAAGCTACCGAAATTATTTCAAAACCGCGAAACCCAGCGCGTGCTGGGCAACGCGCTGCAACAGACCCAGGCCTACGACAAGGCCGGCCGCCTGTCCAGCCAGCGGCTGATGGGTGCCACTCAGTGGAGCCGCCAGTACCAGTACGACGCCGCCGGCCAACTGACCGACATCGACGACAGCCGCAGCGGCCAACTGAATTACCGCTATGACCCGGTTGGCCGCCTGCGCGCCGGACGGCCAGCGCACCGACTACCACTAAGACCCGCTGGGCCGCCGCATCGCCAAGATCAGCCAGGGCCAGGCCACGCCGTACGGCCGGGACGGCGACGTGCTGGCCTTCGAAACCCGCGACGAAGAAGCGGTGCACTACCTGTTCGAGCCGGACAGCTTCGTGCCGCTGGCGCAGGTGCACACCGACGCCATCCGCGGCGTCAAGGTGCCGGCCTGGAGCCAGCACCACCCCTACGACCCGGACAAAGACCCGCTGCG
>NZ_JYKA01000038.1 GCF_001676875.1 Chromobacterium subtsugae
CAGAATAACCGATAGGTGTAAGTGTTTGGCGAAAGCCAAAAACTTGCACTGCAAGAGACAAGAGATACTTGTTTATTTCTTTGAACTTGCGTGCCAGAAAATTTGCTATGAGATTGAACTGAAGAGTTTGATCCTGGCTCAGATTGAACGCTGGCGGCATGCTTTACACATGCAAGTCGAACGGTAACAGGGTGCTTGCACCGCTGACGAGTGGCGAACGGGTGAGTAACGCATCGGAATGTACCGTGTAATGGGGGATAGCTCGGCGAAAGCCGGATTAATACCGCATACGCCCTGAGGGGGAAAGTGGGGGACCGTAAGGCCTCACGTTATACGAGCAGCCGATGTCTGATTAGCTAGTTGGTGAGGTAAGAGCTCACCAAGGCGACGATCAGTAGCGGGTCTGAGAGGATGATCCGCCACACTGGGACTGAGACACGGCCCAGACTCCTACGGGAGGCAGCAGTGGGGAATTTTGGACAATGGGCGCAAGCCTGATCCAGCCATGCCGCGTGTCTGAAGAAGGCCTTCGGGTTGTAAAGGACTTTTGTTCGGGAGGAAATCCCGCTGGTTAATACCTGGCGGGGATGACAGTACCGGAAGAATAAGCACCGGCTAACTACGTGCCAGCAGCCGCGGTAATACGTAGGGTGCAAGCGTTAATCGGAATTACTGGGCGTAAAGCGTGCGCAGGCGGTTTTGCAAGTCTGATGTGAAAGCCCCGGGCTCAACCTGGGAACGGCATTGGAGACTGCAAGACTAGAGTGCGTCAGAGGGGGGTAGAATTCCGCGTGTAGCAGTGAAATGCGTAGAGATGCGGAGGAATACCGATGGCGAAGGCAGCCCCCTGGGATGACACTGACGCTCATGCACGAAAGCGTGGGGAGCAAACAGGATTAGATACCCTGGTAGTCCACGCCCTAAACGATGTCAATTAGCTGTTGGGGGTTTGAATCCTTGGTAGCGTAGCTAACGCGTGAAATTGACCGCCTGGGGAGTACGGCCGCAAGGTTAAAACTCAAAGGAATTGACGGGGACCCGCACAAGCGGTGGATGATGTGGATTAATTCGATGCAACGCGAAAAACCTTACCTGCTCTTGACATGTACGGAACTTGGTAGAGATATCTTGGTGCCCGAAAGGGAGCCGTAACACAGGTGCTGCATGGCTGTCGTCAGCTCGTGTCGTGAGATGTTGGGTTAAGTCCCGCAACGAGCGCAACCCTTGTCATTAGTTGCCATCATTTAGTTGGGCACTCTAATGAGACTGCCGGTGACAAACCGGAGGAAGGTGGGGATGACGTCAAGTCCTCATGGCCCTTATGAGCAGGGCTTCACACGTCATACAATGGTCGGTACAGAGGGTCGCTAAGCCGCGAGGTGGTGCCAATCTCATAAAACCGATCGTAGTCCGGATCGCACTCTGCAACTCGAGTGCGTGAAGTCGGAATCGCTAGTAATCGCAGATCAGCATGCTGCGGTGAATACGTTCCCGGGTCTTGTACACACCGCCCGTCACACCATGGGAGTGAGTTTCACCAGAAGTGGGTAGGCTAACCGCAAGGAGGCCGCTTACCACGGTGGGATTCATGACTGGGGTGAAGTCGTAACAAGGTAGCCGTAGGGGAACCTGCGGCTGGATCACCTCCTTTCTAGAGAAGGCGATCGTCAAGCACTTACAGCCTATCGGTTATTCGCGTTAAGGGCAGCTGGATCGAAGAGATTCAGTGCTGAGAAGTTGACTGGGTTTGTAGCTCAGCTGGTTAGAGCACTGTGTTGATAACGCAGGGGTCGTAGGTTCGAGTCCTACCAGACCCACCAGTTGGGGGATTAGCTCAGTTGGGAGAGCACCTGCTTTGCAAGCAGGGGGTCGTCGGTTCGATCCCGTCATCCTCCACCACTTACAGTGCAAACAAAAACGAACTTGATCGAGTTTGATTCTGTTTGCGTTGTTCGCGTGCAGCGAAAGCTGCTCAGCAATACGCCCGATCTTTAACAAACTGAAGAAGCCGAATATATTAAGACGGCGAAACAAACAGCGAGAGTTAAGTCTTTCGTTGAATGAATCGTCATCTTGGGTATTTGATTGTATCAAAGGCTGCGTCGCCATATCAAAAGGGGCGGTGCAGTCGTCGCACAAACACACTTGTTGTTTTAGTGGCTTAGGCTGCTGAAATGATAGGGTCAAGCGACTAAGTGCATCTGGTGGATGCCTTGGCGATCACAGGCGATGAAGGACGTGTAAGCCTGCGAAAAGCGCGGGGGAGCTGGCAATAGAGCTTTGATCCCGCGATATCCGAATGGGGAAACCCGGCCCTTAGGGGTCATCCCTGACTGAATACATAGGTCAGAGGAAGCGAACTCAGCGAACTGAAACATCTAAGTAGCTGAAGGAAAAGAAATCAACCGAGATTCCGTAAGTAGTGGCGAGCGAACGCGGAACAGCCTGTATGTGATAGAGATTGCGTTAGTGGAAGGTTCATGGAAAGGACCGCCGTAGTGGGTGATAGCCCCGTACACGAAAACGCATTCTTGGTACTAAGCATACGAGAAGTAGGGCGGGACACGCGAAATCCTGTCTGAATATGGGGGGACCATCCTCCAAGGCTAAATACTCGTGATCGACCGATAGTGAACCAGTACCGTGAGGGAAAGGCGAAAAGAACCCCGGGAGGGGAGTGAAATAGAACCTGAAACCGGATGCATACAAACAGTGGGAGCGGACTTGTTCCGTGACTGCGTACCTTTTGTATAATGGGTCAGCGACTTACGTTCAGTAGCAAGCTTAACCGAATAGGGGAGGCGTAGGGAAACCGAGTCCGAATAGGGCGCTTTAGTTGCTGGGCGTAGACCCGAAACCGAGTGATCTATCCATGGCCAGGATGAAGGTGCGGTAACACGCACTGGAGGTCCGAACCCACTAGTGTTGCAAAACTAGGGGATGAGCTGTGGATAGGGGTGAAAGGCTAAACAAACTCGGAGATAGCTGGTTCTCCCCGAAAACTATTTAGGTAGTGCCTCATGTATCACTTCCGGGGGTAAAGCACTGTTATGGCTAGGGGGTCATTGCGATTTACCAAACCATGGCAAACTCTGAATACCGGAAAGTGCAAGCATGGGAGACAGACGGTGGGTGCTAACGTCCATCGTCAAGAGGGAAACAACCCAGACCGCCAGCTAAGGTCCCAAATGATCAGTTAAGTGGTAAACGAAGTGGGAAGGCATAGACAGCCAGGATGTTGGCTTAGAAGCAGCCATCATTTAAAGAAAGCGTAATAGCTCACTGGTCGAGTCGTCCTGCGCGGAAGATGTAACGGGGCTCAAACTGATAACCGAAGCTGCGGATGGGCGCGTAAGCGTCCGTGGTAGGGGAGCGTTCTGTAGGTCTGTGAAGGTGTCTCGTAAGGGATGCTGGAGATATCAGAAGTGCGAATGCTGACATGAGTAGCGATAAAGCGGGTGAAAAGCCCGCTCGCCGAAAGCCCAAGGTTTCCTACGCAACGTTCATCGGCGTAGGGTGAGTCGGCCCCTAAGGCGAGGCTGAAAAGCGTAGTCGATGGGAAACGGGTTAAAATTCCCGTACTTTTGTGCAGTGCGATGTGGGGACGGAGAAGGTTAGGTCAGCAGACTGTTGGAATAGTCTGTTCAAGCCGGTAGGCGTGAAGAGTAGGCAAATCCGCTCTTCTTTAACGCCGAGACGTGATAACGAGGGTCTACGGACCTGAAGTGACTGATACCACGCTTCCAGGAAAAGCCACTAAGCTTCAGCTGCACAAGAACCGTACCGCAAACCGACACAGGTGGGCAGGATGAGAATTCTAAGGCGCTTGAGAGAACTCAGGAGAAGGAACTCGGCAAATTGATACCGTAACTTCGGGAGAAGGTATGCCTGTTGAGGTGTAGGACTTCGCGTCCGAAGCTTTGACAGGTCGCAGAGAATCGGTGGCTGCGACTGTTTAACAAAAACACAGCACTGTGCCAACACGAAAGTGGACGTATACGGTGTGACGCCTGCCCGGTGCTGGAAGGTTAAGTGATGGGGTGCAAGCTCTTGATCGAAGCCCCAGTAAACGGCGGCCGTAACTATAACGGTCCTAAGGTAGCGAAATTCCTTGTCGGGTAAGTTCCGACCCGCACGAATGGCGTAACGATGGCCACACTGTCTCCTCCTGAGACTCAGCGAAGTTGAAGTGTTTGTGAAGATGCAATCTACCCGCTGCTAGACGGAAAGACCCCGTGAACCTTTACTGTAGCTTTGCATTGGACTTTGAAGTGGTTTGTGTAGGATAGGTGGGAGGCTTTGAAGCCAGGACGCTAGTTCTGGTGGAGCCGACCTTGAAATACCACCCTGACCCCTTTGAGGTTCTAACCTTGGTCCGTGATCCGGATTGGGGACAGTGCATGGTAGGCAGTTTGACTGGGGCGGTCTCCTCCCAAAGTGTAACGGAGGAGTTCGAAGGTTACCTAGGTACGGTCGGAAATCGTGCTGATAGTGCAATGGCAAAAGGTAGCTTAACTGCGAGACCGACAAGTCGAGCAGGTGCGAAAGCAGGACATAGTGATCCGGTGGTTCTGAATGGAAGGGCCATCGCTCAACGGATAAAAGGTACTCCGGGGATAACAGGCTGATACCGCCCAAGAGTTCACATCGACGGCGGTGTTTGGCACCTCGATGTCGGCTCATCACATCCTGGGGCTGTAGCCGGTCCCAAGGGTATGGCTGTTCGCCATTTAAAGTGGTACGTGAGCTGGGTTCAAAACGTCGTGAGACAGTTTGGTCCCTATCTGCAGTGGGCGTTGGAAGTTTGACGGGGGCTGCTCCTAGTACGAGAGGACCGGAGTGGACGAACCTCTGGTGTACCGGTTGTCACGCCAGTGGCATCGCCGGGTAGCTAAGTTCGGAAGAGATAACCGCTGAAAGCATCTAAGCGGGAAACTTGCCTGAAGATGAGACTTCCCTGGAGGCTTGACCTCCCTGAAGAGTCGTTCGAGACCAGGACGTTGATAGGTCGGGTGTGGAAGCGCTGTGAGGCGTGAAGCTAACCGATACTAATTGCTCGTGAGGCTTGATCCTATCATTTGAGTGGCTTGGGAAACTGAGACACAAGAGAGTGGATGTGCGACGTACATCAAATACCGAATATATGCGAATCTGTCTGAGAGACGGGTTCGGGCTTCTTTAAGTTTGTACAGTTTATGTCTGGTGGCCATAGCGAGGTGGTCCCACGCCTTCCCATCCCGAACAGGACCGTGAAACGCCTTAGCGCCGATGATAGTGTGGCATTCGCCATGTGAAAGTAGGACACCGCCAGACGCCCCAT
>NZ_JYKA01000039.1 GCF_001676875.1 Chromobacterium subtsugae
CCAACTCCGGTCAGGCGGGACTATCGCTCCCCAGGTCGATCCTGCCTGGATCGAACCGGCGGCAAACAAGGGGAGAACCTGCCCCAATCTGTGGGTGGCCAGCTGAACCCCGACTGGGTCGAGTGGCTAATGGGGTGGCCCATAGGGTGGACCGACTTAAATCCCTTGGGAACGGCCAGGTTCCGCGAGTGGCTGCAGCAGCATTCACCATCCTGCACGACTTCTGAGGAGGACGCCGCATGAGCTGCCCCTACGACCGCTGGCTGCCCGATCAGCCGGCACCAATGCCCGACCAGGGCGAGGAGTGAAAAAATGGAGGTTACCGACCAGCTCGAAACCCTGATCCTATTGGCGCTGGATGCGAACCACAAAAGTGCCGCCACGAAGCAGTTCCCTGTGAGGAATGGAAATGGCGACGTCCTGGAGCTGCGTGATCAAGGGACTTTGCTGCGCTTCGATGAGATGCTGCCGAACTCAGCCTACACATTCGACATGACTGATGACGAGCGCATTTACGCTACCACGCCAGAGCTGTTGATGGCACATCCGGCCGACATCATTGGCAATGAGGTCGAACTGATGATGCTGTCTGGAGGCGCGCTCAAATGGTATGGGTTTAGACGTCTAAGACAAGCGCCGCGTGGCGTTGCCTATGTCGGCAAGCCGTCGCACTGGTACGAAATGCATGGCCGTACGGTGCTGTCATCGGGAATGGGCGACTACATGAAACGAGTGGTAGCGCTCGACAAAAACGGCCGCCCGTTGCCAGCAAAAATCCAAGGCCACGCCATCTGCACGCCAAGTGTCGAAGGGGAGTTTGCCATTATAGTCGCCTCCCTCGTCGAGGATGCGCACCGAAGTGGCAGCATGCTGGCCACGGTCAAGGATGCCACCGAGATCAAATTTCCGATCCCGCTGAATGCCTATCAAGATGTGTTTTTCCTCCGAGATGGGCCGATGGCAGGCAGTCGTCGTAAGGCCATCCTGCATTGGGTGGCGCAACATCTGCGGCGGTCACCGCGCGGCACTGAACATGAAGTGAAGCGTCATGTACGCGGTGCACAGGAATTTGTCATCGATGGCCTGCGCGTCAGGCTGACCCCAAATGACACGGAGGCAGCATGCAACCCCTGACCCAACTGGCGGACGCCGCACGCGCCGCAATCGCTGTCGGCGATCTGCCGGACAGCGTGATCGAGGCCACCGCAGAGGCCATCGGCAAAGACGCATACGACTGCGTCCGCGTCTGGTCTGCCTGGGGCGTCGGCACCATGGGGCCGGACGATTTCGTGCCCATCGCTGACGATGGTGATCTCGTTGCTGAAATCGCCAGGGCGGCCATCGAGTCGTATTTAGCCGCAATGCAGCCGGCGCAGGCCGCCACCGAGCAGAGCGGCGAGGCTGACCGCATGGGTGAACTGCCGAAGGTGCGCAGAGACAGCCACGCAGCGGCAATCGGCAACCTGCGCGACATGGCAAGCAGCATGCTGGAGCGCGACGAAAGCGTCGGCATATTCGCCGACGAAGATCAGCATGCGCTGCTGATGGCACTGGCTGATTTGCTGGAGGAGGCCGAGGGGAATACGCCGGTTGCGCTCTACACCTGCCCGCAGCCCGCGCCGGCTGTGCCGGAGGGGTGGCGTGACGTGCTATTCGGCAATTTCGATGCCTTAGACGCAGCGGCCGATTCCATCGATGCCCGAGGGATGAACTGCCATGCAGAGGGGATTCGTGCGGTAGCGCACGCGCTGAAGCAACTCGCCGCCACGCCGCGGCCGCGCGACGCGGCACGCTGGCGCTACGCCGCTGAGAATGGGTTCCCGCGCAGCTTCCGGCAGATTCACCCCACGCGCGGACCCCGCGAGTGGCATATCGGGGAGCATGTGCCCGGCGCGCTGACCTACGAAACCCCTGAAGCTGCTATTGACGCCACCATGGCGCAGCAGGATCAGTCGTGACCGCCGCGGTACCGGCCCCGCCGGTCTACCGCTACACCCAGCGCCGCGACGGCGCCGTCATCTACGTTGGCCCGGAGCCGCCGACGCCCGAGCCCGGCACCAGCTGCACCCGGATGGAGTGGGTGGCGGTGCCGGGCATGGAGTGGGGCGGCCAGTGGGCCGATCCTGAGATTGTGTTTTGAGGGCTGCCAGAGGGCGGCCCTTCCTTATGGGGAACTCACATGGACGAATCCACAATGGACATTGGCCAGGCGGCGGTGTTCCTCCACTGCTGCGAGGACACGGTCTACCAACTGGCCAGGAAGAAGAAGCTGCCAGGTCGGAAGGTCGGGCGCGGCTGGGTTTTCTTGAAATCGGATCTTGTGGCGCACATCCGCGGCGACCAAAATAATAGCCGGCAAGAGGTGCAGGTCGGCAGCGAGAAGGGAGAGGAAGCGGTATGCCGATCTATCAACGAGGAAAGACTTGGTGGTGTGATTTCGCAACGCCAAGCGGTAAAAGAGTTAGACAGTCTCTTGGAACGCGTGACAGGACGCAGGCCCAGGAATTCTACGACAAGCTGATGGCCGAACGCTGGCGGGTTGACCAGTTGGGCGAAAAGCCAGAGTACACCTGGGACGAAGCGTGCTTGCGGTACGCAAGGGAGAAGGCAAACAAGAAAAGCTTTGCCGATGACGTCACGAAGATTCGATTTTTCACCGGATTTTTCAGGGGCCGCATCTTGCGGAGTATCAAGCGTGACGAAGTGATGGATGCAGTTTCGAAGCTGGTTCATGTGCGGGGAGTTTCGACAGGCCACGCCAGGGAAACCGGGCGCGCGGTCAGCGATGCCACGCGGAACAGGTATCTGGCGTTTGCGTCCACGCTGTTCAACTTGGCTGCCGATGAGTGGGAGTGGATCGAAAAGGCGCCTGTATTCCGAAAACGGAAAGAGCCGTCCCGTCGCATTCGATGGCTGAAAAAAGAAGAGGCCAGCCGGCTACTTGCCGAACTGGCCCCTCATCTACGGTCCATTGTGCAATTTGCGCTTGCCACTGGACTTCGCCACTCGAACATCATCGACTTGGAATGGTCGCAGGTCAATCTAGTGAAGCGCCTAGCGTGGGTGAACCCGGAGGATGCAAAAGCTGGGAAAGCCATCGGTGTTCCACTGAACGATACCGCAACCGAGGTGCTGATTGCTCAGGTCGGGAAGCATCCGAGATGGGTGTTCACCTATCGGGGCGATAAGCTCAGGCAAAAGGCGGCCACCGGCTGGAAAAGTGCGCTGAAGCGGGCGGGGATCGAGAATTTCCGGTTCCACGACCTGCGGCACACGTGGGCGAGCTGGCTGGTTCAAGAAGGGGTGCCTCTGCACATCATCCAAGAGTTGGGCGGCTGGCACAGCTTTGAGATGGTGCAGCGGTATGCGCACCTCGCGCCGGAGCATCTGCGGGGGCATGTGACGGCGATAGACGTCATCTTAGACAGCGGTACAAATCTGTCACAGGTGTCGCTGACTGGAGAGGTGAAGCGGAAAAGAAAAAAGGCCCTGCGCATTGCAGAGCCTTGATTCTATTGGGTTGA
>NZ_JYKA01000004.1 GCF_001676875.1 Chromobacterium subtsugae
GATGCTTGTGCGCCTTCTTGGCTACCGGGGCGGAAGCGTCGGCCTTGGCGGCTTGGGCTTTTTGCGCGGCGGAAGCTTCTTTCTTGGCGGCATGCTTTTTGGCGGCGTGCTTGTGAGCCTTCTTGGCTTTCGGAGCGGAAGCGTCGGCCTTGGCGGCTTGGGCTTTTTGCGCGGCCGGAGCGGAAGCGTGCTTCTTCACGCCGACTTTCTTCTTCACGACCTTCTTGGCCGGAACGGAGGCGTCAGCCTTGGCTGCCTGGGCCTTCTGGGCGGAAGCGGTGACTTTCTCGGCCTTCTTGGCGTGGTGGATCTTGGCCGGGGTTTTCTTTTCAACTTTCTTGGCGGCCGGGGCTACCTTGGCGGCCGGGGCGGAGGCCGGAACGGCTTGAGCGGCGAAACCAGCGGCGGAACTCAGGCCAAATACGGCGGACAAGGCAAGAAGGGTCAGCTTTTTCATGATTCATCTCCAGGTCGGTAACGGAGGCTTTCGGCCTTCCGGAGGCACCGTGTTTGGTGTTTCCTTGAGACGTATCCTAGCCCTGCCCCTTCCCGCCGTCTGTTAGTCGCATGTAAGGCCATGTAACGCTACGTACATGCCGCAATTTCAGTCTTTGCGCCGCGCCAGCGCGATCTGGTACACGCCACCGAACACCGTGCGCTTGCTCCAGTCGAAACGCTCCGCCTCGCGCGCGTAGGCGCGGATCTCCTGGTTCCACAGCGCCTCGGCGAACGGCTCCAGCGCGCGGTTCACCCATTTGAGCAGCCAGCCTATCGGCTGCCACGGCTGAGGCCGGTGGTAATCGACGAACAGCGCGCGGCCGCCAGGCGCCACCTGGGCCAGCATATTGTCGACGATGGCGGCCTTCATCTCCTCCGGCACCTCGTGCAGCAGGAAGAAGCTGCACACTAGGTCCTGCTTGCCGTCGGTGTGATAGCGGGCCGCGTCGGCGCGCACCACTTCGGCCTGCGGCAGGCCGGCCAGCTTGCCCGCGGCCAGTTCCACCTGGATGGGCGTGACGTCGGTCAGCGTGAAGCGGCCGGCCTCGCCGACGCGCGCGGCGGCGCGCTGCACCAGGTCGCCGTAGACGTGCGCCACCTGCCACACCCGCTCCCCGGGCCGGATTTCATCGAGATAGGCGCGCATCAGCCGCTGATCGTTGCCGAACAGCAGCGTGCGCACCACCAGCTTATGGTCCAGCAGCCTGGCCTTGCGCGGATTGACGTAGGCCCAGTCGTAGACCTCGGTCATGTAGGCGGGCACGTCCTGATAGTAGGGGTCGCCCGCGCTGGCGCGGGTATGCAATGTGGTCATGGTGGGTTACCGGCGGATGAGTGACGAAACCAGCTTAGCAAGCGGCGCGGCCCGCCGGCTTGAGCCAGGCCAAACCTTGGCCCGACCACCCGGAAGGCATATTCCATCATCGTTATAAGCGCCGGCAGCGTCCGGCGACAGCCGCCGGCCCCGCCAAAAGGAACGGCCCGGCGTCAAAGCCGGGCCGTCGCGCGTCCGTCGCCGAAGCGGAATCAGTCGGCCAGCGTCAGCACCACCGGGGTGTGGTCGGACGGGCGCTCCCACTTGCGCGGCGCCTTGTCTATCTCGCAGGACGCTGCGCGCGGCTTGAGCGCGTCGCTGACCAGGATGTGGTCGATGCGCACGCCCTTGTTGCGACGGAACATCATCTGGCGGTAGTCCCACCAGCTGTACTGCTTCTCCTCCTGGTTGAACAGGCGGAAGCTGTCGGACAGGCCCAGACCGATCAGGCGGCGGAAGGCCTCGCGTTCCGGCGTGCTGCACAGCACCTGCTCGTGCCAGCCTTCGGGGTCGTAGACGTCGCGGTCTTCCGGCGCGATATTGTAATCGCCCAGCAAGAGCAGCTGCGGATGCGCGGCCAGCTCGGCGGCGACATGGCCTTCCAGCTTGGACAGCCATTCCAGCTTGTACGGGTACTTGGGCGAGTCCACCGCCTCGCCGTTGACGAAATAGGCGCAGATCGTGCGCACGCCGGCGATGGTGGCGGTGATGACGCGGCGCTGCTCGTCGCCGTAGCCGGGAATGCCGGACACCACGTCCTCGATCTCCAGCGGCGCCTTGGCCAGGATGGCCACGCCGTTGTAGGTTTTCTGGCCGAACCAGACCGCGCGGTAGCCAGCGGCTTCGATCTCGGCCAGCGGGAAGACGTCCTGGTCCATCTTCAGCTCCTGCAGGCACAGCACTTCCACGCCGGTATCGGCCAGCCATTGGATCACCTGCGGCAGGCGGACTTTCAGGGAATTGACGTTCCAGGTGGCAAAGCGCATCGGCGGGTTCTCCGGAAAGGGACTAAAGGCCGACACCATAGCAGCAGCGCGGCCGGCTGTGCAGGGTTCGGCGCATAAAAAAACGCCCCCGCATGCCGCGGAGGCGTGTAATAGACACTTATCACTACCCCTGATACGCGTCTGGCTCGCTTGCTGCTCCGGAAGACAACCCTGAGCAAGTGATTAGAGCCAGCGCGGCGCCGGGGAGTTCCGGAAGTTTCCGATTTTTTTACGCGGCGTCCGCCACCATGCCGGAATGGCGCAGCAGCGCGTCGATTTCGGGGTCGCGGCCGCGGAAGGCGCGGAACGACTCCAGCGCCGGACGGCTGCCGCCGACCGCCAGAATCTCGTTCCAGAAGCGCTTGCCGGTCTCGGCGTCGGCGCCGCCCACTTCCTCGAACGCGGCGTAGGCGTCGGCCGACAGCACCTCGGCCCACTTATAGCTGTAATAGCCCGCCGCGTAGCCGCCGGCGAAGATGTGGCTGAAGCTGTTGGGGAAGCGGTTGTAGGCCGGCGGGATGTTCACCGCCACCTCGGCGCGCACTTCGGCCAGCAGCTGCAGCCAGTCGCCGCGCTCGGCGTCGAAGTTGCTGTACAGCGTCAGGTCGAACAGCGCGAATTCCAGCTGGCGCACGGTGGCCATGCCGCTCTGGAAGTTCTTGGCTGCCAGCATCTTGTCGAACAGCGCGCGCGGCAGCGTCGCGCCGGTTTCGGCATGCGCGGTCATGCCCTGCAGCACGTCCCATTCCCAGGCGAAGTTTTCCAGGAACTGGCTGGGCAGCTCCACCGCGTCCCATTCCACGCCGTTGATGCCGGACACGCCCAGCTCGTCGACGCGGGTCAGCATGTGGTGCAGGCCGTGGCCGAACTCATGGAACAGCGTGATGACTTCGTCGTGGGTGAACAGCGCCGGCTTGTCGCCGACCGGGCGGGTGAAGTTGCAGGTCAGGTAGGCTACCGGCGTCTGCAGCGCGTCGCCCTTCAGGCGGCGGCCGCGGGCGTCGTCCATCCAGGCGCCGGAACGCTTGCCGTCGCGGGCGTAGAGGTCGAAATAGAAGCTGCCCAGCAGCTCGCCGTCCTTCAGGATGTCGTAGAAGCGCACGTCCGGGTGCCAGACCGGCGCGCCGCTGTCGCGCACTTCCACGCCGAACAGCTTGTTCACCACGCCGAACAGGCCCTGCACCACCTTGGCCTCGGGGAAGTACTGCTTCACTTCCTGCTCGGAGAAGGCGTAGCGCGCCACGCGCAGCTTTTCCGCCGCGTAGGCCAGGTCCCAGGCCTGCAGCGTGTCCAGGCCCAGTTCGGACTTGGCGAAGGCTTCCAGCTCCTGGCGATCCTTCACCGCGAACGGCTTGGCCTTGGCGGCCAGGTCGCGCAGGAAGGCGATCACCTGTTCCGGGCTTTCCGCCATCTTGGTGAACAGCGACAGCTCGGCGAAATTGGCGAAGCCCAGCAGCTGCGCCTCTTCGCGCGCCAGCTGCAGCTTTTCGCGGATGATGGGGCCGTTGTCGCGCTCGGCGGGGCCGAATTCGGACGCGCGCTGCACGTAGGCCTGGTACAGCTTCTCGCGCAGCGCGCGGTTGTCGGCGTACTGCAGCACCGGGAAGTAGAACGGGAACTGCAGCGTGATCTTGTAGCCCGGCTTGCCGTCGCCCTCGGCCGCGGCGGCGAACAGCTCCAGCGCGTCTTCCGGCACGCCGGCCAGCTCGGCCTTGTCGTCGAGATAAAGGGTGAAGGCGTCGGTGGCGTCCAGCACGTTCTGCTCGAATTTGGCGGACAGCTCGGCCAGGCGGGTCTGGATCGCGGCGAAGCGCTCTTTGGCCGCGTCGTCCAGTTCTGCGCCGGACAGGCGGAAGTCGCGCAGATCGTTTTCCACTATCTTCTTGCGCGCCGCGCCGTACGACGCGTACTCGCCGCCGCCGGCCAGCGCCTTGAAGCGGGCGAACAGGTCCAGGTTCTGCCCCATCTCGGTCCAGAATTCGGAAATGCGCGGGATGTTGGCGTTGTAGGCCTCGCGCAGCTCCGGCGTATTCACCACCGCGTTCAGGTGCCCCACCACGCCCCAGGCGCGCGACAGGCGCTCGGTGGCGTCGGTCAGCGGCGACACGAAGCTGTCCCAGCCCGGCTCGCCCGGCTCCGCCGTCAGCCTGGCCACCGCGGCGCGCGCTTCCTCAAGCAGCGTCTCGATCGCCGGTCCGATGTGCTCGGGGCGGATTTCGGCAAAACGCGGCAGACCGGAAAAATCGAGTAGGGGGTTCTGGCTCATGGCTTCAACGTCCTGTTTGGTGAGGCTGATATGATAGGGGAATTTGCGCGCCGCCGGGCGGCGCCGGCACAATTCGGTCATGACCGAGATGAGGACAAAACGATGAAAAGCAATATCCGCCCGTACGACGGCCACCATCCCGACATCGCCGCCGGCTGTTACATCGACCCTGCCGCGGTGGTCATCGGCGAAGTGGCGCTGGAGAAGGGTGCCTCCGTCTGGCCGTGCGCGGTGCTGCGCGGCGACGTCAACCATATCCGCGTCGGCGAAAACAGCAATGTGCAGGACCACGCCATGCTGCATGTCAGCCACAAGACGGCGTCCGACCCGGCCGGCGCGCCGCTGATCATCGGCAAGCATGTCACCATCGGCCACCATGTGACGCTGCACGGCTGCACCATAGGCGACGAAGTGCTGATCGGCATCGGCAGCATCGTGCTGGACCGCGCGGTGATCGAGGACCGGGTGCTGATCGGCGCCGGCAGCCTGGTGCCGCCGGGCAAGCGGCTGGCGTCCGGCTACCTGTACCTGGGCAATCCGGTGAAGCAGGCGCGGCCGCTTACCGACAAGGAACTGGCCTACTTCAAGTACTCCGCCGAGCACTATCTGCGCGTGGCCGACAAGCACAAAGCCAATCTGGAGGACTGAGCCATGCATCCGACACCCCAGGCGCATGACGCCGAAGAGCTGGAATACGTGGGTTTCTGGCTGCGCGCGCTGGCGTCGCTGGTCGACACCGCGCTGCTCTTGATCGCCTCGCTGCCGCTATGGTGGCTGCTGGAGCCGAAGGCAGCGCCGGAACCGGCCGCCGGGACGCTGGATTTCTCCACGCTGCTCGGCATCGGCGGCCTGGGCGACATCCTGACCAACTACCTGCTGCCGGCGCTGGCGGTGATCCTGTTCTGGCTCTACAAAAGCGCCACGCCGGGCAAGATGATGCTGGGCGCGCGGGTGGTGGACGCCGACAGCGGCCAGGCGCTGAAGCCCGGCCAGGCGGTGCTGCGCTACCTCGGCTATTTCGCCGCCGCCATTCCGTTCTGCGTCGGGCTGATCTGGGTGGGGCTGGACCCGCGCAAGCAAGGCTGGCACGACAAGCTGGCGCGCACGGTGGTGGTGCGGCCCAAGCGCCGGGTGGAAGCCGTCTCCTTCCAGCCGCCGCGCTGAGCGTCAGCGCGGCGCCGGGGCGGGCGCAGCGAAGCGAACCTGCGTATCCGCGCCGCGCGCCGCCGCCGGCAGGCGGAACCAGGCCAAAGCCTGGTTGAGCCCGCTGGCCGACGCCGCCAGCTGCAGCATCAGCGGCTCCGCCTGCCCCATCTGGCTTTCGATGTCGTGCGCCAGGCTGGCAAGCTCGTGGCCATGCTGGCGGATGCTGCCGCCGGCGCGGCTTTGCCGCTCGCGCGCGTCGCTAATGTCCTCCATCAAGCCGGCCAGGCCGGACAGCGCGCCGTCCACCGTATCCAGCGCCTGCTCCAAGGCCAGCTGCGCATCCTGGCTGTCGCGGCTGGCGCTGCCGGCGGCGGCGATCGCCTCGCCCAGCGCGCCCTGCGCGCGCTCCATCTGCCGCAGGCTGTCGAAAATGCCGCTGGTGGCCGCCGCCGTCCGCTCCGACAGCTTGCGCACCTCGTCCGCCACCACCGCGAAGCCGCGGCCGGCCTCGCCGGCCCGCGCCGCTTCTATCGCCGCGTTCAGCGCCAAGAGATTGGTCTGGTCGGCCACCTCGCGGATCAGCGCGCTGATCTGGCCGATGGCGCCCACCGCCCGCCCCAGCTCGCGCATCTCGCGGGTGGCGGTATCGATGCGTTCGGCCAAGCGCTGCATGGTGGCGACATTGCGTCCGCCCAGCTCGCGCGCGCCGCCGGTGACCGCCGCGGCGCTGCGCGAACTGTCCTGCGCCGCTTCGACATGCTGCGCCACCCTTTCGGCGTGGCCGGCGATCTCGCCCGCCGCCTCGTTGCTCAGCCGGCTTTTCTGCGTCTGCTGCCGGCTGGCGTCGGCGCTCTGCCGCGTCAGCAGCTGCAGGCGCTGGCTGTCGCGCAGATTGTCGCCGGCATGCCGCCGCACCTCGTCCAGCAGCCCGGCCAGTCGGTCCAGGAAACGGTTGATGCGCGCAGCGGCATGGGCCAGCTCGTCGCCGCCGCTATCCGGCAGCCGCACGCCCAGATTGCCCTCGCTCAGCGCGTCGGCGGCCCTGGCCATCGCGCCCAGATGGCGCTTGAGCCGGCGCGCCAGCGTCAGCTGGATCAGCACCACCAGCGCGCTGGCCAAGGCCAGCGGTCCCAGGATCAGCGGCGCGAGCCAAGATAGCGCGGCCGCCAGCTCGGCTTTCTCGCGCCGCAGCTCGCCGTCGCGCCTGGCCACCTGGCTGTCGATCTGCGCCGCCAGCGGCGCCAGGTCCTGCTGATATGCCTGCTCCGGTATCGACAGCGCGTCCTGCGGCGCGGTTTCGGCGATATGGATGGCGCTGGCCAGGTTGCGGACGTAAGCCTGCCAGTGGCCGCGCAACGCCGCGCCTAAGGCCTGGCCGTCGGCCGCCGGCAAGTTGGACTGGATATCCCGTTGCAAATCAGCGACTTGCCGCTGCGCCGCCTGCAAGCGCAAACCGGTTTCCGGCAGCAGGGGATCGGCGCGCGCGAACGACAGCGCGATGGCCTTGAGCTGCTGCAAATCGCTGGCCAGTTGCTGCAGGCGGTTGTAGTTGTCGACATGGCGGGTGAAAGCATATAGCTGCTGCCCGGTGACCGATATCACCAGCGCCAAGCTGGCGAGGGTAAAGGCGATGGTCAGCCACAAGCGTTTGATCAGAGACATGGCGGGTACTGCGTGAGACTTCGGGGACCCCATCGTAGCCGCCATTGATGACACAAAGATTTCAAGACATATAAGTTGTAGCAAAAATTGTTCACATTACGTTACAATCCGCGCACCCGAAAATTCGGGTCGATATGTCGGACAAAATTCAGAGAAACGCCCGCAGTCGGGGGCAACATCATGATTTCCGTCGTCGGCCGCTGCCGGCCGTTTCGACCCCCCAGGCCGCTGCGGCGCTTCCGCCGACGCGGTCCGCCTGCCCAGCAGGCAGGCGCGATTTACATAAGACCGGGCCCACCCGGCTATGTGGGCAACCTCCTCCGGACACGTCTGGCGCGTGCGCGCCGCCCCGGCAGAGTCGTTGCCCGTCATCGTTCAAATGACAGGAGATTCGCCCTTGCAACAACAACACTCCCGCCACATCGGCCCGGTTGCGCTGATGCTGACCGGCCTGGGTTCCATCATCGGTTCCGGCTGGCTGTTCGGCGCCGCCCACGCCGCGCAGATCGCCGGCCCGGCCGCCATCGTCGCCTGGATCGTCGGCATGGTGATCATTCTTTCGATCGCGCTGAGCTACG
This sequence comes from Chromobacterium subtsugae, assembly GCF_001676875.1. GTDB lineage: Bacteria > Pseudomonadota > Gammaproteobacteria > Burkholderiales > Chromobacteriaceae > Chromobacterium > Chromobacterium subtsugae. The sequence goes on from NZ_JYKA01000004.1 coordinate 7,951, forward strand.
CCGAACTGGGCGCCATGTTCCCCGAATCCGGCGGCATGGTGCGCTACGCCCGCTACTCGCATGGCTCGCTGCTGGGCTTCATCGCCGCCTGGGCCAACTGGATCGCCATCGTGTCGGTGATTCCGATCGAAGCCGAAGCCTCGGTGCAGTACATGAGCACCTGGCCCTACGAATGGGCGCACAACCTGTACCGCAACGGCGAGCTGAGCACCATCGGCCTGTCCTTCGCCGCGGTGCTGGTGATCGCCTACTTCCTGCTCAACTACTGGGGCGTCAAGCTGTTCGCCAAGGCCAACAGCGCCATCACCATCTTCAAGGTGATCGTGCCGGCGGTGACGGTGGGCGCGCTGGTTTACAGCGGCTTCCACTCGGAAAACCTGAACAACCCGGCGCTCGGCGGCTTCGCGCCGTTCGGCTGGGCCAGCGTGATGACCGCGGTGGCCACCAGCGGCATCGTGTTCAGCTTCAACGGCTTCCAGAGCCCGATCAACCTGGCCGGCGAAGCCCGCAATCCGGGCAAGAGCGTGCCCTTCGGCGTGGTCGGCTCCATCCTTCTGGCCGCGGTGATCTACGTCGCGCTGCAAGTGGCCTTCCTCGGCGCGCTGTCGCCGGCGGAACTGGTTCACGGCTGGAAGGGCCTGGACTTCAGCTCGCCGTTCGCCCAGCTGGCGATGGCGCTGGGCCTGAACTGGCTGATGATGACCCTGTATTTCGACGCCTTCGTCAGCCCCAGCGGCACCGGCGCCACCTATATGGCGTCCACCTCGCGGATGATCTACGGCATGCAGCGCAACGGCACCATGCCGGCCATCTTCGGCCGCATCCACCCGCTGTACCGCATCCCGCGTCCGGCGATGTGGTTCAACCTGGCGGTGTCCTTCGTATTCCTGTTCTTCTTCCGCGGCTGGGGCACGCTGGCGGCGGTGATCTCGGTGGCGACCGTGATCTCCTACCTGACCGGCCCGATCAGCGCCGCCGCGCTGCGCCGCTGCGCGCCGGACCTACCGCGCCCGCTGCGCCTGGCCGGCCTGAACATCGTCGCGCCGTTCGCCTTCGTCTGCGCCTCGCTGGTGCTGTACTGGGCGCGCTGGCCGCTGACCGGCCAGATCCTGTTCCTGATCGTGGCCGCGCTGCCGGTCTACATCTGGTACCAGGCCAAGGCCGGCTGGCCGGAATTCTCCCGCGAGCTGAAGGGCGCGATGTGGATGGTGCTCTACCTGCCGACGATGGCGCTGCTGTCCTGGATCGGCAGCACCGACTTCGGCGGCCTCGGCATCCTGCCGTACGGCGTGGACATGGCTGTGGTGGCCGCCGCTTCGCTGGGCTTCTACTTCTGGGGCGTCAACAGCGGCTGGTACACCCGCTACCTTCGCGACGAGCACGATCCCAAGCTGGTGGAGGCGATGCAGGCGGAAAACCAGCCGTCCGGCAAGCCCGCCGTCCAGCGCGGCTGATCCCGCGGGCCTCGCCCATGAAAAAAGCCGCCCTCCCGGGCGGCTTTTTCTTTTGCCAGAAGCCGACGCTTACAGCGCGGCCAACGCGGCGGCGTAGTCCGGCTCGTCGGCGATCTCGCCCACCAGCTGGCTATGCAGCACCTTGTTGTCGGCATCCAGCACCACCACCGCGCGCGCGGTCAGGCCGGCCAGCGGGCCGGAGGCCAGCTTGACGCCGTAGGCTTCGGCGAAGGCCGGATTGCGGAAGGTGGACAGGTTCACCACGCCCTCGATGCCTTCGGCGCCGCAGAAGCGTTTTTGCGCGAACGGCAGGTCGGCCGAGATGCACAGCACCACGGCGTCGGCCAGGCCGGCGGCCTTCTCGTTGAACTTGCGCACCGACATCGCGCAGGTGGGGGTATCCACGCTCGGGAAGATGTTGAGGATCTTGCGCTTGCCGGCGTAGGTATCCAGCGTCACTTCCGCCAGGTCGCCGCCGGTCAGTTGCAGCGCCGGCGCCGCGGCGCCTTTGGCCGGCAGCGCGCCCGCCACTTCCACCGGATTGCCGCGCAGGGTAACAGTTGCCATGTCTCAGTCCTTTTCAGGGTTGGGGATGGCGCTAGTGTGGGGCAAAGCCGGCGGAATGCAACCCCATGCCCGATATGGTTGCCGTGGATACCGCCCGGCCGCCGACCATCCCCACCCGCACTAAATGCCCAACTGGCCTAAATGGCGGCGAAAAATAAAACCATTCGTTATATAAAGAGCGGGTGACGCCGCTACCGTGGCGCCACGGCAAGCAAATGGGATGCGCGCTTACCGGCGCCATCAACCGTCATCCGATTTCACAGGAGTCCACATCATGGCTAACCAACTGGATCGCGATCAAAAGGCCGGCTTGTTCATCGTCAGCTACAACGTTTTCAAACCGGGCGTAGACGGCGGCTACAAGCTGCAGTTGAAGCTGTCGGTTTATCCGCCGTCTCGCCGCGTCAGCGGCGAGGCCGTCATCACCCACGCCACCGCCCAACCGCTGGTATTCAAGAGCCCGGTGCAAGGCCATTACGAGGAAAACGGCAGCAATATCGAGCTGTTCCTCTTCGGCCACCAGCTGCCGCAGGCCCAAGGCCAGCATCCGCAGCAGCAAGCGCACGCGCCGCTGGGCGAAGACTTCCACTTCGACGGCCAGCTGAAGGGCGGCTGGCAGGCCGACGCCGGCTCCAAGGCCCGCTACGCCTTCCTGCAAAACGGCCACTGGACCGAAGTGAGCGGCCAGGACATCCATTTGTCCGATGAGCTGCGCCACGCCGCGAAGTCGCTGAACCTGCGCTAAGCGCCGCAGGCCATCGCGCCGACCGCCAGCGCCTCCGGGCCTGGCGGTTTGCCCATTTTCGCCGCCGGCCTGTCCGTACTGCCATGCCCGGCGGCGCAATGCCGCCAACCGTGCTTGCATGCTGGATTAATATGCTTTTGCAGGCCGCGCCGCCGAGCGGGGCGCGGCTCCGCCCACCTCATCAGGGAGAATTCAGATGCAAGACTCGCCCATCGTCCGCGCGCAGCCGGAACTGGATCGCCGCGGCTTTCTGCTGGCCGCGGCCGGCAGCCTGGCCGCCATCGCGCTGCCCGCGTGGTCGCCGCGCGCCCGCGCCTCCTCCGCGCACGCGCTGCCGCCGCTGCCCTACGCCGACAACGCGCTGGAGCCGGTGATCTCGGCGCGCACCATAGGCTTCCACTACGGCAAGCATCACAAGGCCTATCTCGACAACCTGGCCAAACTGACAGCCGGCCGCGACTACGCCGATCTGTCGCTGGAAGACATCATCGCCCGCTCGGCCAAGCAAGCCGGCGACGCCGCCATCTTCAACAATGCCTCCCAGCTATGGAACCACACTTTCTACTGGAACAGCATGCGGCCCAAGGCCGGTGGAGCGCCGCCGCAGGCGCTGCGCGAGCGGATCGAGGCGTCGTTCGGCAGCGTGGATGCCTGTAAACAACAGCTGGCCGGCGCCGCCATCTCGCAGTTCGGCAGCGGCTGGGCCTGGCTGGTTCAGGACGGCGACAAGCTGCGCGTGGTGAAGACCGCCAACGCCGACACCCCGGCCACCGCCGGCCTGACGCCGCTGCTGAACGTCGACGTCTGGGAACACGCCTACTACCTGGACTACCAGAACCGCCGCGCCGATTACGTCAACGCGGTGCTGGACAAGCTGGTCAACTGGGAATTCGCGCAACAGAACCTGAAAGCCTGACCACCCTCACAACTGGTCGTAGACGCCGCCCAGCGCGCGCAGCACCGCGGCGGCGGCGTCCAGCGACCGCTCGTCCATATCGCGCAGCGCGCGCTCCAGCACCTCGGCCAGCAAACGCTCGCGCTCGCGATGGCGCGCCAGGCCCAGTTCGGTCAGTTGCACCAGCACCGAACGCTTGTCCAGCAAGGACTTCGCCTTCTCCACATAGCCCTGCTCGCTCAGGCCGTTCACCAACTGGGTGACCCCGGCGCCGGTGGTCTCGGTCAGTTCGGCCAGCCGCGCCACCGGCAGCGCCCCCTCCTCGGCCAATATCCGCAGCACTCTGGCATGCGACAGCGACAACGCGCCGGCCTGGCGCGTGGCGCGGCCGCGCAGCCGCGCGTCGGCGGCGCTCAGGCTGTAGGCGGCGCGGCTGAGACGCGCCAGCGCCTGGCGGCGGGCGTCTTCGGCCGCGCTGGACGCAGCGTCCCCTTGGGGCTTGGTTGACATGGGTTCCGGCTCCGCAATAATATAACTAAGTACTTAGTTATTTTTTGGTACGATCAATATACGAGGTGAAAATTATGTCACGTTCAGAAGCGCAAAGCTGGTCGCTGGACATCGCGCTGGCCCAAGGCGGTTTCGACGCCCTGCACCCGGAAGGCAAGAACACCCTGCTGCAGCTGGGCCACGACCCGGCGGATTTCGACGCGGTGTTCGCGCAGGTGAAAAGCGGCGCGATGCTGCCCAAGGCCTGGGCGGAAGTGGCCGCCCGCGCCGAACGGCGCGCCGCCCACTACGAGCGCGACGGCTACCGCCGCACCGCCGCCGACCTCTATCTGCGCGCCGCGGTGATGTGGGGCCGCGCCCAGTACTCGATCTTCGATGCCGCCGATCCGCGCAAGCTTGCCTTGCGCGCGCGCTGCAATCATTGCGTGGAGCGCATCGGCGAGCTGCGCGGGGGCCGAGTGCGGCGGGTGGAAATTCCATTCGAGGGCGGCGTCATCCACGCCTTGCTGCACCTGCCCGACGGCGAAGTCCGCCAGGCGGCGGCGGTGATCCTCGGCCCCGGCATGGACATGATCAAGGAAGACTATCTGTACGCCGCCGAGCGCTATTACACCTCGCGCGGCATGGTGGCGCTGTCGATAGAAGGCCCCGGCCAGGGCGAAAGCCGCGCCGGCGGCCTGACCGTCACCCTGGATAACTATGAGCGGGCGCTGGAAGCCTACGCCGGCTACCTGGCTGGCCTGCCCGAAGTGGACGCCGGCCGCATCGGCATGTTCGGCATCAGCATGAGCGGCTATTGGGGACTGCGCGCGGCCGCCGGCCGCACCCGGCTGGCCGCGCTGGCCGCCTACGAGCCGGTGTGCGGCGACTTCCTCACCATCTTCGAACGCGCCCAACCCAGCTTCAAGAAAAACTACATGTATATGAGCGGCTATCAGGAGGAAGCCCGCTTCGACCGCGACCTGCGCGATCAAATGCCGCTGGGCGCGCTGGCGGCCGACATCCGCATCCCGGTGCTGCTCGGCATCGGCGAATTCGACGAGCTGACGCCGCTGGAACAGGCACTGGCCTGCTACCAGCGCATCCGCGCGCCCAAGGAGATGCGCGTCTACGAAAACGAATTCCACCCGCTGGGCGGCGTGGCGGCCGAAGTCTTCCGCTACGGCGCGGAATGGCTGGAGCGGGCGTTGAACGGCGACCCGGCGCTGCGCGAAGCCGGCCGCGACATTCGCCACTATCTGCGCCGCGACGGCCATATCGGCGACGGCAGCGCCGCGCCGGACTGGTGGCAAGGCGCCGACCCGACCCGCCTGAGCGGAAACGGCTGACTCCGCCTCGCGCCAGGCAAAGCCCTTGCGCCTGCGCCACCGCTTGGTGCGCACGGTATTCGCCGACGATGGAGGAAGCGTGTAGCGGCCGCTAGCGGTTCACACCCCCAAGCCTATCGGCGCACGGCAGCGCTGCTCGATCTGCCGCCCGAGCGCGTTTGCCTGGTGGCGGCGCGCGATGGCGACCTGGCCGCCGCGCGCCGCTGCGGCCCCCGCACCGCCTTCGCCGCCCGGCCGCGAGCGTTCTGCCAGGAACAGACGAGCGATCCGGCGATCGGCAGGATTGGGATTGGCAGGCGGCAGATCTGCCGAAGCTGGCTGGCATGCTGGGCGGCTGAGCCGCGCAGTCCGGGCCCATGCGTGAAAAACGGGGCCGCTTTCGCCGCCCCGTTGCTGTTTACGCCTGCTCGCCGCCATCCACCCGGCGCCGCGTCTGCAGAATCGGCGGCGCCCAGGTTTCGCCGGGCCGCTTCTTGCGGGTGGCCAGGGTCAGCTCCGACGGCGCGAAGATATTGATGTTGTGGGTATTCGGCGTGGTGATCAGGTACTGCGCTTCCGTCGCCTTGAGGAAGCCGGCCACGCGGTCGATGTTGAAGATGTCGAGGTGGGCGAACGGCTCGTCGATGAAGACGAAGCCGGACGGATTGGACTCGTCCATCATCAGGCCGATCAACAGGATCAGCGACTTCATCACCTGCTGGCCGCCCGACGCCTCGCCGTCGTTCATGCCCATCATGCCCTTCTGGTCGAAGTTGAACTTCAACACCAGCCCGGCCTGCGCCAGCACCGCGTCGTCGTTGGACAGCTGCGGCAGCTCCACTTCCACCTGGATGCCGGCCAGCTCGCCCAGCCGCTTCACGTTCTGGCCGTAAGCGCGCACGGTGGCGCGCAGCTTGCCCATATAGGCGGCGCGCGCCTCCTCGGTCAGCTCGCGCGAACGATCCACCTCGCCCTGGCGGCGCTGGCGCTCGCGGTCGAGCTGGGTCAGGTCGTCCACCAGCTTGTCCTTCAGCATCAGCACCGCTTCGTCCTGCTCCCAGTCGCCGTTCTGCAAGCGCTCTTCCAGATAGCTCAGCTGATGGCGAGCGTCGGCGGCGGTGTCGAACTCGTTTTCGAGCGCGGCGACGTTGTCCGCCGCCAGCGCCGCGTCCGGCAGGCGCTCGGCCCACTCGCGCAGCTCGCCGATCAGCCGGCGCAACTGGCGGCGCGCCTGTTCCACGTCCTGCAGCTTCTGCTTGTACTTGGACAGGCTTTCCATCTCGCGCTGGCAGACGCGGTCGTGCGCCAGCCGCGCGTCGCCGTGGCGCTGGTCGGCGGCGTCCTTCTCCGCGCCGGCGTCGGCCAGCGCCGCGCCCTGGCGGGCGATCTCGGCTTCCAGCTCGGCCTTGCGCGATTCCAGCGCTGAAAACTCGTCGGCGCGGCTGTCGAGTTGACGGATGGCGTCCATGCCGCCCAGGTACTCGGCCAAGCCGGCCGCCTCGCGGGTGGCGGCCACCAGCCGCTCCTCGTCCCCCAGGATGCGCACATTCAGCGCTTTCAATTCGTCGCGCACCGCCAGCAGCCGCGACTGCCGCGCCGCCTCGCCGAACGCGTACTCGTGCGCCGGCACGCCGATGTGGCGCGCGCCGCGACGCTCGCGGAAATAGCCGTCGCGGGTGATCCAGTCTCCTTCAGCGCTAGCGCCTTCTAGTGCGTTCTCCACCCGCGTCACGCTGTTCATCTGCCGGTACAGCCATTCCGGCGCGTCGGCAGAGAAGCGCACCACTTCCAGCAGGCTGCCCTTGGCGGCGCGCGGCGGCGCGGCGCGTTCCGGCACCACGAAGTGCCGATAGCGCAGCTTTTCGCCGATTTTCCACGCCTCGCGGCGATCGGACTCCTTGTCCAGCAGCACCACGTGGCGGTAGCCGCGCAGCAAGGCCTCCACCGCGCCCTGCCAATTGGAATCCATCACCTCGACGATGTCGGACAGCATCGCGTGGGCAATGCCGGCCTCGTCCAGCGCCGCCTTGAACTGGCGCACATCCTCCGGCGAGCGGCCGCGGCCCACCTCCAGCGCCTGCAGATGCTCGGAACTGTCCTGGCGCTGCTTTTTCAGCCCGCGCAGGCCGTCCTTCAGTTGCTCCGCCTCGGCGCGCAGGGCAGAGAGCTTGTCGGCCAGCTGCGCGGCGTCGGCGCCGTACTCCTTGCCGGCCAGCGCTTGCAGCCGGTCGCGCTCCTTCAGCTGGCCCGCCACGCCGGCGTGCTCGCCCTTGGCCTTCATGAAGGCTTCCTGCGCCGCCAGCCGCACCGTTTCCGCCGCGCCGCGCGCCTCGCTGGCGCTGACCTCGGCCGCCTTCAGCTTGGCCACCAGCGCCAGGGTATCGGCATGCTCGGCGCGGGCCTGGTTCAGCACATGGTAGCCGCCGCGGTAGTCATGCCACTGCTTGCCAAACGATGACTTGGCGTCCAAATAGGCCAGCACCGGCAAGGCTTCGTCGCGCAGCCGGGCGATGCCGGTCTGCAGCTGCTTCCATTCCAGATAGCGGTTGGCGCGGTTCTTCATCGCCTCCACCCGCACCTGCAGCGCCTCTTCCTGGCGGCTCAGCGCCTCCAGCTCCAGCTCGGTGGCGCGCTGCTCGTCGCGCGCGCGCTGGTAGTTGTCCAGCACGTCCTTGTCGCCGAACACCTGGAACACCAGGTCCAGCAATTGGCGCGGGCTGTATTCGGTCAGCTTGTCGGTGTCGCCCTGCTCCAGCGCCAGCACCTCGGCCACCGCCGGGGTCAGGCCGGCGGCTTCCAGCCGGCGGCGATATTCCTGCACGCCCAGCCATTGCGCCTGGCCCTCGGCGTGCTCCAGCGCGATGTCGCCGTCCAGGATCGCGTAGTGGCGCACCCAGTCGCCGCCCTGCTTCTTGATCCGGCACAGCAGCGTCACCGACTCGGACACGATGGGGAAGAACGGCGTCGGATACAGGCCGCCGCTGGGGCGGCGCGGATTGTCGACCACACCGCGCAGATAGGCGAAGGCTTCCTTGTTGTTGCGCACATAGCGCTTGTAGTCGCGCTTGCCGGAGCATTTGATCGCCAGCAGCGTGCGCATCGCGTCGAGCAAGGTGGTCTTGCCGGAGCCATTAGGCCCGATGATGGTGACAATCTGGGCGTCCAGCGGCACGCTCAGCCGCTGCCAGAAGTCCCAATGCACCATTTCCACCGATTTCATCTGGAACATCAGCGCGCCTCCCCGTCGGCCGCGTCGTCCGGCGGCAGCTCAAACAGCGGGCCGGCCGACGCCATGTCGTCGTCCGCGCCTTCTTCTTCGATTTCGTCGTCGACTCGCTTATCCACCAACATGTCGCGGCCCTCGCGCCGCAGCAGCACGTCGGCCAGCGCGCCCTCGATGATGCGCGGCGCCAGCTGCGCGTAGTCGATCATCAAGTCCAGCATCGGCCCCTCGTCCAGCCAGCGGTTGCGGCGCACGATGAAGCCCAGGTTGACCAACCGGCCCAGATTGGCGCTGAAACGGGTGCGGCCGCCCAGCGCCTTGCCGAAGTCGGCGTACAACGCGTCCTCGGAAATGCCGGTGGACACCGTCTCGCCGGTTTCCAGCGGCTTTTGCGCGCCGAACATGTCGCTCTGGTTCTCCTTGCCGGCCTCGACGCGGGCGATCTGCCGCTCGCGCTTGGGCAGGATGATCAGCGCCCACAGGATCACCAGCAGCGCCACGCCGTCGCGCGGCAGGCCCAGATTATTGTTGAGCCAGGCGTCACCGGAGCCGAACACCGGCTCGGTCATCTCCGGCAGCAGCGCCGCGGCGATGTGCTCGGCGTACGGGTTCTCCACCAGGCGCAGGCCGACGGCGGCCAGGCTTTTGTCCAGCTCGGCGCGGAAGATGTCGTCCAGCAAGGCCTTGCGCGCCAACGCGTCGGCTCGCGGCACCACACGCTGCGCCAGCAAACGGGCGGTGAGGGTTTTGATTTCGTGTTCCATATCTTCTCTTGCCACGAACCCCACGAAAAACACGAAAATATCCAAAGAAAGATTGATTTGAAAGCTGTCTTCTTCAGCCCTCAGCGAGAGGACTAAGCATCTCGCTGAATTTGCACTTTTCGTGTCTTTCGTGGTTTTCGTGGCGAAATAAAGGGTTCAACTCTTGGGTTGCGCCGCCACCAGCCTGGCATCCGACAAAGTCGCCACCTCGGGGTGATCCATCTCTATCACCGCGTCGCCGCCCTGCAGGCTGAACGGCAGCTTGGCCAGCGCGGCGACGATGCTTTGATCGTTGCTGGTTTCCGGGTCGCCGATCAGCGACAGCAAGGACAGGCGGTACGCTGTTTCGTTGTAGCTGTCGGCCAGCACCGCCTGGCTGATGTGGGCGTCGGCCGCGCCGCTCATGCCCAGCTGCAGCAGCAGGTCGTACATCTCCTCTGCCTCCAGCAGCCGCTCCATTTCCGGCGCGTCGGCCACCGGCGCGGCTTCGCTGCCGGGCAGCACCTGCGCGCCGGCCTTGGCGCGCTCGCGGGCCAAGAGCTCGAACTCGGCCACGTCGGCCAGCTCCGGCGTGGACAGGAAGGCCGGCTCCGGACAGATGGACCAGGCGCCGGCCAGCTTGCCGGCCAGCGTGGCCGCCCCCTGGCGGCGCAGCCAATCGGCGATGTCGGTGGAGGTGAGGCCGGAATTGCCGAGGTGCACGCGCTGCGCGGCCAGTTGCGCCAGCCGGCGCTCGAAGGTGCCGGCCAAGGCCAGCATCCGGCTTTGCGCCAGCGCGATGGCCTGCGCCTGGTTCAGCACGGTCAGGCTCAGCGTGTCGTCCTGCGTCAGCCCCTTCACCACCTCGGTGGACTTGGCCACCCAGCGCCACACCGCTTCCAGCCGGTGCTGGGCGGCGCGGATGCGGAATTCGGACTGCGACTCCAGCGCCTCCTCGAATTCCGCGTACAGCTCGTTCAGCCGCGCCAGCAGATGCCGCAGCGCCTCGTCGGACACCTGGCCCACCGCCTGGCCGGCCGCCACCTGGCTAGCCAGATAGCCCAGCTCGACGTCGTCGCCGGAAAAATCGATCAGGGTAGCCAGCGCCGCCAGCGCCACGCGCGCGCCCTCGGACAGCTGGTAGACGCCGCCGTCGCTGTCGTAGACCAGCAACTCGCCCTCGCGCAAACGCCCCAGAATGGTGGCCAGTTTGGTATCGTTAAGATAAGAGAAGCGCCGGGCGATTTCCTGCGGCGTCCACAACGGCGCCTCGGCGCGGCCGCCCAGTTCGCGCAGCACCAGGAGGCGCATCAGCACCTCTTCGTCGCCGCCGCGGAACAGCGTGACGAACACCGACAGGTAGGACCAGGCGCCCTGCAGCCGCGATACCGCCTGCAACGAGCCGGGCTCGATGCCGGGCTGGAAGAAATCGGACAGTGAATCCAAGCGCGCTCCACGGACGGGGATGAATCGAAGCAGCGATTGTCCCGACCGCCTGCCGCTTAGTCAACGCGGCGGCGCGTTTTATGCCGTAAGCAAGCCGATAACAATCCAATGAGGAGATCCCATGCTAACCCGCCACCATCCGCTGCTGTCGCCCAGTCTGGGCAGCCAGCGCGCGCTGACCAGCTTCCACTTCGGCCAGGCCGGCCGCGGCGAGAAAGTGCACATCCAGGCCAGCCTGCACGCCGACGAGCTGCCCGGCATGCTAGTGGCCTGGCACCTGAAGCAGCGGCTGCTGCAGCTGGAAAGCGAAGGGGCCATCCTGGGCGAAATCGCCGTGCTGCCGGCCGCCAATCCGATCGGCCTCAACCAGAACCAGCACAACCGCCTGCTGGGCCGCTTCGAGATGATGAGCGGCCAGAACTTCAACCGCCACTACCACGCGATGGCGCAGCCGGTGTTCGCCGCCGTGCGCGGCCAGCTGGGGCCGGATCCCAGGGCCAACACCCGCCTGATCCGCGCGGCGATGAAGGAAGAACTGGCGCGCCAGCAGCCGCAGAGCGAGCTGCAATCGCTGCGCCACGCACTACATAGCCTGGCTTTCGACGCCGACATCATGCTGGACCTGCATTGCGACAGCCGCGCCGAGCTGCACGTCTACACCGGCACGCCGCTGTGGGACCAGTGCGAGCCGCTGTCGCGCTATCTGGGCGCCTGCGCCAGCCTGCTGGCGGAAGACTCCGGCGATCAGCCCTTCGACGAAGCCTGCAGCCAGCCCTGGTGGCAGCTGCGCGAGCTGGCGGTCCAGGCAGGCATCGACGCGCCGATCGAGATGGCTTGCCTGGCGGTGACGATAGAGCTGCGCGGCGAAAACGACGTCAACCATGAATACGCCGCCAAGGACGCCGAAGCCATCATCCATTTCCTGCAGCATCGCGGCGCGATCGCCGGCGACGCGCCGCCGTTGCCGCCGCTGCGCCACCCGGCCACGCCGCTGGCCGGCTCGGAAGACTTGCTGGCGCCGCATGCCGGCGTGGTGGTGTACCGCGCCGCGCCCGGCAGCCTGCTCAGCCCCGGCGACCTGGTGGCCGACGTGATAGACCCGCTGAACGACACTGTCAGCCAGGTCTGCACCCAGCGCGGCGGCGTGCTGTACGCCACCAGCGACCGGCCCTATGCCACCGCCGGCCTGGGCCTGGCCAGGGTGGCCGGCAGCACCGCGTTCAAGAGCGGCAAGCTGCTGACCGCCTGACGGAATTTTTGCCGGCGGCGGCCATCCAACCGCTTTTGATGCGCCGCCCGGACTTCCGCCATGAAACCCTCGCTCCCCGCCCTGCTGCCGCTGTTGCTGCTGCCCTTGCTGTCTCCCGCGCCGGCCCGCGCCGGCGACGCCGCCACCGCGGTGTTCGCCGAACTGCCGGCCCAGCCCGCCTACCACGCCGCCTGGCAAACCATGCTGGCCGGCGAAAAAAAGGTGCCGCGCTGGGTCAGCCGCGCGCGCGCCACCAGTTCGCCCTACCAGGCCGCCAGCATAGACGGCCAAAACTATCTGGCCGGCGAGATGTGCAAGCCGCATGATTGCAGCGCCAACCGCTTCTACGGCGTCTTCCGCGCCGACAAGCGCCAGGCCTGGGGGCTGCTGGTGACCGTGGCCGACGTGCCGGACGCGGTGGAGCATCCGGCCCGCCATGCCCGCTACCGCTGGTTCGGCAAACCCGGCGCCAAGATCAAGGCCTATCTCAACGATCAGCTCAAAGCCGATCCCAACTGGAAATGAAACAATGAAGATTCTCGCGATCGCCGCCATCCTGGCGCTGGGCCTGGCCGCCTGCGCGCAAACCCCGTCCGCGCCGCCGCGCGCCGTCGGCATGGCCAATCCGGCCTCGGTGTTCTGCGTGCAGCAAGGCGGCACGCTGCTGCCGCAAAAAGACGCCAACGGCGGCGAATACGCGCTGTGCCGGCTGGCCGATGGCCGCGAAGTGGAAGAATGGACGTATTTCCGCGAAATGCATCCGCATTGATCCCGGCCCGCCGACGGGCCTGAAATCGAGGCAAGGCCGTCGCGCGCCGGCTTATCCACAGCCATCGGGAAATATCGAAGATATCCACAGCGACAGGCAAAAACAAACCCGCCGGCTAACCGCTCCGGCGGGTTTCCCACCCCCTTTGGCAGGGATGGTTTTACTTTAGACTACCGGACAGGAAAGCTTTCAGCCGTTCGCTCTTGGTATTGCCGAACACTTCGTCCGGATGGCCTTCTTCTTCCACCAGGCCCTTGTGCAGGAACATCACGTGGTTGGACACGTTGCGGGCGAAGCCCATCTCGTGCGTCACCACGATCATGGTGCGGCCTTCCTCGGCCAGCGCCTGCATCACCTTCAGCACTTCGCCCACCAGCTCCGGGTCCAGCGCCGAGGTCGGCTCGTCGAACAGCATCACTTCCGGCTCCATCGCCAGCGCGCGGGCGATGGCCACGCGCTGCTGCTGGCCGCCGGACAGGTGGGCCGGATACTTGGCCTGGGCGCGTTCGTCCAGGCCCACTTTTTCCAGGTACTTCTTGGCGCGGGCGACGGCCTCGTCGCGCGGCAGGCCCAGCACGTGCACCGGCGCCTCGATGACGTTTTCCAGCACCGTCATGTGGCCCCACAGATTGAAGTGCTGGAACACCATCGCCAGCTTGGTACGCATGGTCTGCAGCTGCTTCTGGTCGGCCGGGATCAATTCGCCGCGCTTGTCCTTCGCCAGGCGGATTTCCTCGCCGTTGAGGGCGATGCTGCCCTGGTTCGGCTTTTCCAGGAAGTTGATGCAGCGCAGGAAGGTGCTCTTGCCGGAACCGGACGAGCCGATGATGCTGATGACGTCGCCGGCCTTGGCCTTCAGCGAGATGCCTTTCAGTACTTCGTGGTCGCCGTAGCTCTTGTGAATGTTGCTGATGTTCAGCTTGTCCATCTTGAATTCCCCAGTCATTCTCAGCTCTTGATCGGACGCAGGTAGGCGAGCCAGCGCGACTCCGCCTTGCGGAACAATCCGACCAGGATAAAGGTGATGCTCAGATACAGCAGCGCGGCCAGGCCAAAGGCGTTGAAGGAATCGTAGGTGGCGGCGTTGGCGTCGCGCGCGACCTTCAGGATGTCCGGCACGGTGGCGGTAAAGGCCACGGTGGTGGCGTGCAGCATCAGGATCACTTCATTGCTGTAGGCCGGCAAAGCGCGGCGCAGCGCCGACGGGATGATGACCCGGCGGTACAAGGTGAAGGTGCTCATGCCGTAGGCGCGCCCGGCCTCGATCTCGCCGTAGGGCGTCGCCTTGATCGCGCCGGCGAAGATCTCGGTGGTGTAGGCGCAGGTATTGAGCGCAAACGCCAGGATGGTGCAGTTGTAGCCTTCGCGGAAGAAGTGGTTGAGGAAGCCTACCTCGCGCACCACGTCCAGGCTGTACATGCCGCTGTAGAAGAACAGCAGCTGCACGTAAAGCGGCGTGCCGCGGAACACATAGGTGTACAGCCACACGCTGCGGGCCAGCCATTTCACCTTGGACACCCGCGCCACCGCCAGCGGCACCGAAACCACGAAGCCGAAGGCTATCGACAGCACCAACAGCCACATGGTAACAGCCAGGCCGGACAGGTGGTAGCCGTCGCTCCACAGAAACGCGCGCCAATATTGCTGGATGATGTCTATCATAGCTCGGCCTCCCTCACGCCCATCGAATAGCGGCGCTCCAGCTTCATCAGCACGAAATTGGACAGCGTGGTCAACAGCAGGTAGATGGCGCCGGCCACCAGGGTGAAGAAGAACACCTTGTAGGTGCTCTTGCCGGCGTCGACAGACGCCTTCACCACGTCGGCCAGGCCGATGATGGACACCAGCGCGGTGGCTTTCAGCATCACCTGCCAGTTATTGGAAATGCCGGGCAGCGCGAATCGCATCATCTGCGGGAACTGCACGCGGCTGAAAACCTGCCAGTGGCTCATGCCGTAGGCGATGCCGGCCTCGATCTGGCCCTTGGGCACCGACAGGAAGGCCCCGCGCAGCGTCTCGGTGAAATAGGCGCCGTAGATGAAGCCCAGCGTGACAATGCCGGACACGAACGGGTCCAGGTCGATTTGATCGATATGCAGCGCATCGGTCAGCTTGTTCATGCCGATCTGCAGGCTGTAGAAGATCAGCAGCATCAGCACCAGGTCGGGCACGCCGCGCACCAAAGTGGTGTAGATGGTGGATAGCCCGCCCAGTACGGGATTGCTGGACAATTTTGCGCCTGCGCCCGCCAGGCCGATGACGAAGGCCAGCAGCAGCGACAGCACCGACAGCTCCAGCGTCACCAGGGTCCCCTGCCAGATAATGGGACCGAATCCGTCCAGAAACATGATGTTCCCCCTTCGAGTGGCCCGCGCCTGCGGCTTATCTTGCCGGATGGCGGCGGGTCCTCCAGATTAATACGCCCCGGCGGACCGGGGCGCATCGCAACAGCAGACGGGCGGCGCGCCGCCCGTCCGTCAGCACTTAGTTGCCGTATACGTCGAAGGAGAAGTATTTCTTCTCGATCTTCTTGTAGGTGCCGTCTTTCAGCATGCCGGCGATGGCCTTGTCGATGGCGGCCTTCAGGTCGGTGTCTTCCTTGCGCAGGCCGATGCCGGCGCCTTCGCCCAGGGTTTGCGGATCGACCAGATCCTTGCCGGCGAAGGCGAAGCCCTTGCCTTCAGGCTTTTTCAGGAAGCCCATGTCGGCTTGCACCGCATCCTGCAAGGACGCGTCCAGACGGCCCGCGGTCAGGTCGGCCAGCACCAGGGTCTGGTTCTGGTAGGGAACCACTTCCACGCCGGCCGGCGCCCAGTGTTTCTTGGCGTAGGCTTCCTGGATGGTGCCCTGCTCCACGCCCACGCGCTTGCCCTTCAGCGATGCCGGGGTCGGCATCAGGCCGGCGCCGGTCTTGGCGATCATGCGGGTCGGGGTGTTGAACAGTTTGGCGGAGAAGGCGATTTCCTTCATCCGGGCTTCGGTCATCGACATCGACGACAGCACGCCGTCGAACTTCTTGGCCTTCAGCGCCGGGATCATGCCGTCGAAGTCGTTCTCCACCCATACGCACTTGGCTTTCATGCGCTTACAGATTTCGGTGCCCAGGTCGATGTCGAAACCGACGATCTGGCCGTTGGCGGCCTTGGATTCGAACGGCGCGTAGCTGGCGTCCACGCCGAAACGCACTTCCTTCCAGTCCTTGGCGTAAGCCCCCATCGATGCGGCCACCAAACCTACGGCCAGCGCAGCAAGTGCCTTCTTCATGTGATTCTCCTCATCAAAGCAAACTTCTTTGTTGGTCTGTCCGGCTTGTGCCGGACTTTGTCTCCCAGGCAAACCGCGCCCGGACCGGGACAGCAAACTGCAATCGATGCCACGTGGGCGGCCAGCTCCGCTGCCGCGGGGATGGCTGCACCATGTTATATAGTTAGAGCAATTTGTCTAGCAAGCCCGATTTTCTGAAAATGCCATCTTCATCGATGAAGCATATGGCGCTTCACTTAGCAGAATTCATGCCATCTCTATGGAAAACCGGCTGCCGCCGTGGTGTTTGTCTGAGGACAAAATACAACATCCAATCGACTTGAGAAGTAACGACACGTGAAGAGATCGGTGTACAGCAAAGCGACAAAAATTGGCAAAAACCCGTCAAACCCCTGCATTTTGCCCAATGTGAATAAAAAAACGGGTCAGATATGCCTCTGACCCGTTTGCCTATCACATAAACATGAACCTGCCGTTACGCTTGGTCGCCTTCTGTTGCCGATGACGGCGCTTCCGGCGCGATCACGGTCTGGCGCGCGGCGGCGGCGGCTTCGCGCTCCTTCTCCGCCTGCTTGCGGGCGGCGGCGCGCACCACGTCGAGGTAAGCCATGATGGCGAAGGTCAGCTCGCGGGTGCCTTCGTGGTTCAGCGCGGAGATGGAGAACACGCGCGGCGCCTTGATGTCGAAGCCATCGCTGTCGTCCGGCTTGTCCGCCGGCCAGCCGTAGGCGTTGAGGAAGGCCGACACCGTCAGTTCGCGCTCGTCCGGCGGCAACATGTCCACCTTGTTCAGCACCAGCCAGCGCGGCTTCTCATGCAGCTCTTCGTCGTACTTCTTCAGCTCTTCGACGATGGCGCGCGCCTCGCGCACCGGGTCGACATCCGGATCGAACGGGGCGATGTCCACCACGTGCAGCAGCAAACCGGTGCGCTGCAGGTGCTTCAGGAAGCGGTGGCCGAGGCCGGCGCCTTCGGCCGCGCCTTCGATCAGGCCCGGAATGTCGGCGATCACGAAGCTGCGGCTGTCGTCCATCCGCACCACGCCCAGATTCGGGTGCAGCGTGGTGAACGGGTAATCGGCCACCTTGGGGCGCGCGGCGGAAACCGAGCGGATGAAGGTGGATTTGCCGGCGTTGGGCATGCCCAACAGGCCGACATCGGCCAGCACCTTCAGCTCCAGCTTCAACGTGCGCTGCTCGCCCTGCTCGCCCGGCGTGCATTGGCGCGGCGAACGGTTGGTCGACGACTTGAAATGGATGTTGCCGAGGCCGCCCTTGCCGCCCTTGGCGATCATGATGCGCTGGCCGTGGTGGGTGAGGTCGGCCACCAGTTCGCCGGTGTCGTGGTCGGTAATCACCGTGCCCACCGGCATTTTCAGCTCGATGTCGTCGCCGCCCTTGCCGTAGCAGTCGGCGCCGCGGCCACGCTCGCCGTGCTCGGCCAGGTATTTCTTGACGAAGCGGAACTCCACCAGGGTGTTGACGTTCTCGTCGGCCACCGCGAACACGCTGCCGCCCTTGCCGCCGTCGCCGCCATCCGGGCCGCCGAACGGAATGTATTTCTCGCGGCGGAAACTGGCCACGCCATTGCCGCCGCGGCCGGCCATCACTTCAATCCGGGCTTCATCGATGAACTTCATGTCTACAACCTCTGTATCTGCGAGGAGTCAGGGGTCAGGACTGGCGCCAGCCCTCACGCCTTGCCCCTCGGTATGAAAAAAGCCCTATCGTAGGATAGGGCTTTCTCGGATGCTGGAAAGCGAATTATTCGCCGTCAACACCGGTGTACGGAATCACGTTAACGGTCTTGCGCTGTTGCGCGCCCTTAACGGTGAATTCAACGTAGCCATCAACCTTGGCGAACAGGGTGTGATCCTTGCCCTGGCCAACGTTTTCACCAGCGTGGAAGCGGGTGCCGCGCTGACGCACGATGATGGAACCAGCCGGAATCAGTTCGCTGCCGTAAACCTTAACGCCCAGGCGTTTGGCTTCGGAGTCACGACCGTTGCGGGAGCTACCGCCTGCTTTTTTGTGTGCCATGACTGTTTATCCTTACTTCGAAATCGCGTCGATGCGGATTTCGGTGAAGTTTTGACGATGACCCTGGTGTTTCTGGTAGTGCTTACGACGACGCATCTTGAAGATGCGGATCTTGTCGCCACGACCGTGGGAAACAACGGTGGCCTTAACAGTGGCGCCGGCAATCATCGGGGCGCCTACAACAACCTGTTCACCGTCAGCAATCATCAGCACTTCTTCAAGTACGATCTGGCTGTCGACGTCTGCAGGTATCTGTTCTACTTTGAGTTTTTCACCAACGACAACCTTGTACTGCTTGCCGCCGGTTTTTATGACCGCATACATTCGCATGAGCTCCTGATTTGAAAATCCCCACGCCTGTTGCGCAGGGAACGCGAGAATATACGTGCCTGAAGTCAAGTTGTCAATGATTTCATCAACTTAAGGCCCCACTACGGTGGCATGGCGAGCGGCGGGCCTTTTCTGGTAAGATTCTGCACTTTGGCGTAGCCATCGCAACGATACTGGTTGAAAACGTGTCCACCCCGCTTTTCCGTACCCTGATAGCCGACGACATGCAGACGGTAGACCGCGTCATACGCGCCCGCCTGCACTCCGACGTGGTCCTGATCCGCCAGGTGGCGGAATACATCATCTCCGCCGGCGGCAAACGCTTGCGCCCGGCGCTGACCCTGCTGTCCGGCCGCGCGCTGGGCTACCAGGGGGAACACCTGTTCGAGCTGGCGGCGATGATAGAGTTCATCCACACCGCCACCCTGCTGCACGACGACGTGGTGGACGAATCCGACCTGCGCCGCGGCCGCAAGACCGCCAATGCGCTGTTCGGCAACGCCGCCAGCGTGCTGGTGGGCGACTTCCTCTATACCCGCGCGTTCCAGATGATGGTCACCACCCGCAACATGACCATTCTGGAAGTGATGGCCGAAGCCACCAACATCATCGCCGAAGGCGAGGTGCTGCAGCTGTTGAACATCGGCAACACCGACGTCAGCGAAGACGAATACCTGAAGGTCATCCAGTACAAGACCGCCAAGCTGTTCGAAGCCGCCGCCCGCGTCGGCGCGCTGATCGCCGACGCCGCGCCGGAACAGGTGCAGGCGATGGCCGACTACGGCATGTACCTGGGCACCGCCTTCCAGATCATCGACGACGTGCTGGACTACAGCGGCGACGCCGAAACCATAGGCAAGAGCCTGGGCGACGACCTGGCCGAAGGCAAACCCACGCTGCCGCTGATCTACACCATGCGCCACGGCAGCCCGGAAGCCTCCTCCACCGTGCGCGCGGCGCTGGAAAATGCCAGCCGCGACGGTTTCCAGGATGTGCTCGCTGCGGTACAATCCTGCGGCGCGCTGGACTACGCCAAGAACGAAGCCACCAAAATGGCCGAAAAGGCCATCGCCGCCTTGCAAGCCATCCCCGATACGGAAACCCGCCAAGCTCTGACCGAGCTGGCCCGCCTGTCGGTGGACCGCAGCGCCTGACCACAGTTTTCCGTCGTGTCTCCGTAGTTAAATGGATATAACGGCCCCCTCCTAAGGGGCAGTTACAGGTTCGATTCCTGTCGGGGGCACCACCCACACTTCCAAAGCAGTCCAAGAAAGTCCACAAACCCGCGCCAAATAAGGCTTTGCGGGTTTTTTTACGTCCAGAGCCATCCAAGACCATCCAGTAACATCTACATTTTTTGTGTATAGATTTGTGCACATGCGCCAAACCATCGATAAAATCTATACACAACGTCCCTAGCACCTTTTGCAATCCATACTCTGGTTGGAAAAATGCATGAATGCCAACAACCAGATGTAGGCCCTGGAGCCTTGAGAGCAACGCCCTCAAGACCGCAGCAGCCTCCCCGCAGAAATCGCATGGTGACGATGGTGACGTAGTGACATTTTTGATTTGCAAAGGCTTCCCTTCCTCATCGACTGGTGACGATTGCACACAGTCACTAGTGACGGACAAGCCGCACCTTCGCCCAGCGCCTGATAGCAAAAGCTTCAGGCCCCAAAAATAAGCGCTGAGCGGGCCCTGTACGCCCGACTAACTGGTCTGTCCCATTCCCCGTGGACACTAACTTAAGGTGGATAATCCCCACCAAGGAGCAGTGTTCATGACCAAGACCAGACGTACTTTCCCGGAGGCCCTCAAGCGCGAAGCGGTTGAGCAGGTGCTTGCCGGCACCCCGTTACGGCATGTTGCCCAAGCCTTTGACATTACCGAGTCGCTGCTGGGCAAGTGGAAGCGTCAACTCCAAGACGCAGGACCCGATGCCTTCCCTGGCCGAGGCAAACAGACCGGTGAAGCCGCCGAGCTCAAGCGACTGCGGGATGAACTGGCCCGCGTTACCATGGAGCGCGATGTCCTAAAAAAGGCGCTCGCCATCTTCTCGCAACCCACGAAGTGAAATTCCGCGCGATTCAGGCGCTGTCGGACCGCTACCCGGTAGCCCCGATGTGCCAACTGTTTCGTGTGTCCCGCAGTGGCTACTATGCGTGGCTACACCGCCCACCTTCGGCGCGAGAGATGGCGAACCGACAACTACTACGTGAAATCCGGCTGGTGCATGCCGAGGTCAATGGTATTTATGGCCATCGGCGTATTCATGCCGAACTTCTTGCACAGGGCTTCGCCTGCGGGCGGCATCGCATCGCGGGCCTGATGCGGCGAAACGGTATCAGGGTTAGAACGCGTAAACATTGTCGACCCGTCAGTGGTGGTCAACACCTTCTACCCGTGGCGCCTAATCTGCTGCAGCGACAATTTGCTGCTGGTGGCGACATCAATCAGCGTTGGGTGTCGGATATGACCTATATCCGGACCGGTGAAGGGTGGCTGTACTTGGCGGTGGTGCTCGACTTGTACTCCCGGGCGATAGTGGGCTGGGCCATGCATCATCGAATGCCGCAAGAACTGGTGCATGCTGCCCTGACGATGGCAGTGGCGCGCCGCCAGCCTTCAGGAGAGGTGATTCTGCATTCGGACCGCGGGAGTCAGTACTGTGCCTTTGACTACCAGGCATTGCTGAAACGGCACGGAATGGTACCGAGCCACTCCCGCACCGGGAACTGCTGGGATAATGCAGCAATGGAGAGCTTCTTCCGTTCATTGAAGTCGGAACGTGTTTATCTGACCCACTACCGGAGCTACGAGGAGGCGCGTACGGATGTGTTTGATTACATCCGCTTTTACAATCACCAACGACGTCATTCAACCCTGGGGTATCTGACCCCGGTTGAATTCGAACGCCGCCGTTCAGAGCTTAGTGCTTAACCCGCTGTCCATGGGGAGTGGGACAGACCATTACATCCCACTGCGTTCCATATCCCATCTACACACATGACAGCCTATCAAGTAGCTCTCGGCCCTCAGCTTCCTAACGCATGACTCACAACAGACCACTGCCGACACGGCAACGCATCCTAGGCGCCACCCTCCACCCGGTTGCGGCCGCCGGCCTTGGCCTGGTACAGCGCCTGGTCGGCGCGCTTCACCACCGCTTCCGGCTGTTCATCGGCACGGCCGGCCACCGCCAGACCGATGCTGACGGTGATGCGGCCGACATCCGGCGCTTGCGATTGCTCGACCACGGCGCGGATCTTCTCCGCCAACACCGCCGCGCCTTCGGCATCGGTGGCCGGCAGCAGCAGCAGAAATTCCTCGCCGCCGTAGCGCGCGACGAAATCGGTGGCGCGGGCCGCCTGGCGGATGACTTGGGCGAGATGGGCCAGCACGCGGTCGCCGGCGTCGTGGCCGCAGCTATCGTTGACGCGCTTGAAATGGTCGATGTCCAGCAGCAGCACGGCATAGGGTTCGCCGCTGCGGCCATAGCGCTGGTGCTCGTCCTGCAGCTGCTCGTTGGCGGCCATGCGGTTGTTCAGGCCGGTCAGCGCATCGTTGCGCGCCAGTTTGGCCAGCTGTGTGGCCTTGGCCACCAGCAGCCGGTTGGCCTCGCGCAATTCATTGGTGCGGTCTGCCACCGCGCCTTCCAGGCTGGCATTGATGTCGGCCAGTTGCTGCTTGCGGGCCAGCAGCGCGGTGGTCATTTCACGCATGGATTCCGACAGCTGGCGCAGCTCTTGCGCGCCGCCATGGATTTCCCAATCGGCCCCCTCTTCCCCGCGGCCGACGCGCTCGGCGATCTCCGCCAGTTCCTCCAGCGGCCGGCTGAACGAGGTCGCCAGCCGGTACACCGCCGCCATCAGCAGCACGCTGGCCGCCAGCCCCAGCAGCAGCAATACCCCGCGCAGCTGATTCAAGGCCGCCAGCGCCTGCTGCCGCGGCTGGCGGACAATCACGCGCCAGCCCACCCCGGCATGCTGCGCCCAGGCTTCGCTGTACAGGTAGTCGCCGCCGTCCGGCCAGGCGCCCAGGCGGAAGGTTTGGCCGACGGGCAGCGGCGCGGGCGCCCGCGTCCGCCCTATCGCCTCGAACGGCGACAGGATGTTGTTCTGTTTATCGACGATGAAAGCCTCCAGCCCGCCCTTGGCCGGTAGCCGCGTCCGGATGATTTCTTCCACCCAATCCCATAGCGCGTGGGTAGCCAGCACGCCGCGCAGCTTGCCCGAGGCGTCGTACAGCGGCGAAGCGAAGTCGACGAAGCGCAGCGGCTCGCCCTGGAGCTTGGCCGACGGCAGCAGCTTGGCCAGCAGCACCGCCTGGTGGATGTCGCCGACGAAAGGCGCGTGCCGGCCCTGGATGAACCACGGCCGCTTGGCCACGCTTTGGCCCAGCAGCATGCCGCCGGTGGAGGACAGCACCTTGCCCTGAGTGTCGGCGACGCCGATCCAGGCGTAGTAGCGGTAGGTTTGCTTGGTGCGCTCCAGGCTTTGGCGCAGCTCGTCGCCATCCAGCGGCGCGCTGACGTAGGTGGGCGTCTGCGCCAGCAGCATCACCTCGCGGTGGCGTTCGCGCAGATTGCTTTCTATCGCCTGGGCGATGCTGCCGGTCAGGCTGCCCATCGCTTCGCCCTGGTCCCGCAGCATGCGCTGGGACAGCACCTGATCCAGGCACAGCCCTGCCACCAGCGCCGAGGCGAGAAACAGCCCCCCAAACAACGCGGCCAGCCGCAAGCGGAAACTGCCGGGCAAGGCGAAACGATGATGGCTCATTGCTACCCTTCGCTCAGGACTAGGACATGGATGCACTATCCTACCCCAAAGCGCGCCGCCTCTTTCAATGCCCGGCCGCCCCGGTTAGCCACCGCGTTCCGCCAGCAGCCGGCGCGCCCGCGCCTGCCCGGCCGTGGAAATGGCCAGCGCCGCCGCCACCAGCAGCGCGGCCGCCGCGAAAGTGGCGCGCATGCCGGCGGCCGCCGCTTCCGCCGGCCCGGCGCCGGAGTGGGCCGATGCCGCCGCGAATACCGCGCCCAGCGCCGCCGCGCCGGTGATCAAACCCAGATTGCGCGACAGGCTGAGCATGCCGGCCGCCACGCCGCGGCGCGCCGCGCCGGCGTTCGCCATCAGCGCCGTATTGTTGGCCGCCTGGAACAGCGCGTAGCCGGCGGTGGTCATCCCCATGGGGCAGAGATAGCCGAATATGCCCAGGCTGGACGGCAGCAGCGCCAGCAGAAGCGTCCCGCCCAGCATGCCCAGCAGGCCGGCGCGGCTGACGCGCCCGCCGCCGAAACGATCGACCAGGCGGCCTGCCGGCACGCCGCAGCAGGCAGACAACAGCGGGCCGACCGACAACGCCAGCCCCACCCGCGCCGCTTCCAGCCCCAGCGCGCGGGACAGGTAAAAGGGCCCGACCACCAGCGTGGACATGATGACCGTGGACACCAGCGCGCTCATGGCCAGACCCGCGGCCAGCTCCGGTTGGCGCAGCATGGCCGGCTGCAGCAACGGCGATGCCGCGCGCGCCTCCACCCGGATGAACAACGCGGCGCCGGCCGCGGCGGCCAGCAGCAAGCCGCCGCCCAGCGCGCCGAAGCGGCCTTGCCCCTGCGTCATCGCCAGCGCGTAAGCCGCCAGCGTCAAGGCCAACAACAGCGTGCCCAGCGGGTCGAAATCCTGGCGTCCGGGTTTGGCCGCCCGCCGGTCGGCCGGCAGGTAACGGCGCGCCAGCGCGAAATTGACCAAACCCAGCGGCACGTTGACCAGGAAAATGGCGCGCCATCCCAGGCCCGCGGTCAACAAACCGCCCAGCGACGGCCCCAGCGTGGTGCCGATGGCCGACATGCTGCCCAACAGCCCCATCGCGCTGCCTGTCCGCCCCTGCGCCGCCGCCTCCCCAGCCATGGCGATGGCCAGCGCCATCATCACCGCCGCGCCCAGCCCCTGCGCCGCGCGGGCGGCGATCAAGGCCGGCAGCGTCGGCGCCAGCCCGCACAGCAGCGACGCCGCGGTGAACAGCGCGATGCCCGCCAACAGCAGACGGCGGCGGCCCAGCAGGTCGCCCAGCCGGCCGACGCTGACAATCAGCGTGGTCACCGCCAACAAATAGGCCAGCACGATCCATTGCGCCTGCTGGAAGGTGGCGTCCAGCGCCTGCGCCAGCGCCGGCAGGCCGGCGTTGGCGATGCTGGTATCCAGCGAAGGCATCAACATGGTCAGCGCCAGGCTGGCCACTGCCCAGGCGGCCGACGGCGCCGCGCCGGCCTCACGATTATCCGATTTCAAAGTCCGCTCCTTGCCATTGCGCGCGGCCCGCCGCGCGGGGCCGCATGCCAAGCAAGGTAAACCCTGGCCAGAGATGGCGGAAGGCGCAGCATTTGCATTTCATTAATGCACACGACGCCATATATGCTAAGGTCCAGCCATGTCCAAACCCGATTTGAACCTGCTGATCGCCCTGGACGCGCTGCTGGCGGAAAACAATGTGGCGCGCGCGGCCAAGCGCTTGCGGCTCAGCCCGTCGGCCATGAGCCGCACCCTGGCGCGCCTGCGCGAAACCACCGGCGACCCCTTGCTGGTGCGCGCCGGCCGCAGCCTGACGCCCACTCCGCGCGCGCTGGCATTGCGCGAGCAAGTCGGCCGGCTGGTGGAAGAAGCGGAAGCCGCGCTGCGCCCGGCGCAGACGTTGGATCTGGCGCAGCTGGCCCGCACCTTCGTGCTGCGCGCCAACGAAGGCTTCGTGGAAAACTTCGGCCCGGCGCTGCTGGCGCGCGTCGGCGCGCAGGCGCCCGGCGTGCGGCTGCGCTTCGCGCCCAAGCCGGACAAGGACAGCGGGCCGCTGCGCGACGGCAGCGTCGACCTGGAAATCGGCGTGGTGGGCAAAGCCACCGGACCGGAAGTGCGCGCCCGCGCGCTGTTTCGCGACCGTTTCATCGGCGTGGTGCGCGATGGCCATCCGTTGGCGCAGGGCGAAATCACGCCCGCCCGCTATGCGGCCGGCCGACATGTGCTGGCATCCCGCCGGGGCCTGGAGCGCGGGCCGATAGACGACGCGCTGGCCGCGCTGGAGCTGGAGCGGGACATCGCCGCCACCGTGGCCGGCTTTTCCAGCGCGCTGGCGCTGGCGCGCGAATCCGACCTGATCGCCAGCGTGCCGGAGCGCGGCACCGGCAAGCTGCGCGCCGGCATGTTCAACTTCGCGCTGCCGCTGGCCGCGCCGGAAATCACCGTTTCCATGCTGTGGCACCCGCGCCTGGACGCCGATTTGGCGCACCGCTGGCTGCGCGGCTGCCTGCTGGCGGTGTGCGAGCCGCCGGCTCAAACCGGATGCACGCCGCCATCCGGGCTAGCCGCCTCGCGCTGCCGCTGATGGCGCTGCTGGCCGCCGTCCCGGCGCGGGCAATGGACTGCGCCGCCCCCCGCCTCAGCGGGGCGGAAACATGGATCTGCGCCACGCCAGCGCTCTTGATGGCGGACATGAGCCTCAACGACAGCTACCGCATCGCGGCATTGCTAGCCCCATCCCGGCCGGCGCTGCGCCGGGAACAACAGGCCTGGCTGCGCGCGCGCGAACAATGCCGCGACCAGCGCTGCCTGCGGCAAAGTTATGTCGACCGAGCCCGGCAGCTGCGCGCCCGCATCCGCGACTGGGCCCAGCCCTGCGCCGTCGACCCGCGCCGCATCCTCGGCGACTGGGAAAGCATCCGCAGCGGAACCTTCGACCAATTCCAGCTTGCCCCCGGCCATCGGTTCCACAGCTGGCTGCACCAGCGGCCAGAATTCAACGACAAGCCATGGACCTTCGCCGCTAGCGATTGCCGTCTGAGCATCGGTGCCGGCCGCGACGGGATCGCATTCGCGTTCCTGCTGGCCCAGCCCCGGCCGGACCGGCTGATCCTGATCGACTCCGGCAGCCTGGATGCCCAGCTGTATAAAAAGCTGCGCTAGGAAACCGCCTGCGCCGCCCGCCGCCCCGCGCGCCAGGCGGAATAGCCCAGGCACAGCAAGGACGCCGCGCTCAGCAAGTGCTTGCCGCTGGTCATCGCGCCGCCCGCCCAGGCTATCGGCGGGTAAAAATCCGGATAGGAAACCAGATCGATATAGCTGCACAGGTTTTCCAGCGCGTCGGCGCCCGCCACCATCAGCGGCAGCAAGTTGAACCAGCCGGGCCGCGGCAGCCGCCGGCGCAGCAGGCTGATCAACAAGGCGAAGCCGGCGCCGTAGCACAGCAGGAACAGCGTGTCGAAAGCCAGAAAATGCAGATAGCCCTGGCGGCCAGCCGCGCCGTAAGCCGCCAGCAGCGCCCGCACCGCGTCGGCCGAATACCAGGGCCGCAAGTCCAGAATGGGCTGGCCATACAGGCGCGCCAGCCGGCTGACCGACAGCGCGGTGTCGGAGAAGTTGAACAGCCAGGCCAGCGCGGCCGCCGCCAGCAGCAAAACCAGCGCGGCGGGCGCCGAAGAGCGGCGGTACAGCCACAGGCTCAGGCCGCGCATGCGCCGCCCTCCGCCGCCACCTCCTGGCCGAGCTGCCGCAGCGATTGGGCCAGCGCCGTGTCCAGCGGCGTCGGCGTCCAATCGCCCAGCCGCGCGCGCAGCGCCCGGCCATCCAGCGCATGCGGACGCCGCCACAGGTAGCGGTTGCCCCACATCGACCGCAGCATCGGCGAGAACGGCCGCATCAGCCCCAGCCAGCCCCAGGGCAGCGCGCGCGCGCGCAGCGGCCGGCCCAACACCCGCTGCAACGCCTCCTGCAGCTGCCGGCCAGTCAGGTCGTGGCCCGGCATCATCATCCGGTTGAAGCCGCGGATGCCGGCGCGCTGGTCGGCCAGACGGGCAAAGGCCTCGGCCAGGTCCGCCAGATGGGTCCAGGCGTGGACGCTGTCCAGCGGGCCGGGGTAAGTGAACACGCCACGCTGCAGGCCGGCGGCAATCACCTTGTCGAACCATACGCCGGTGCCCTGGCCGAAGAAATCGCCGGCGGTGAGCACGAAGCTGTCCAGGCCGGGCGCCGTCGCCAGCCGCCGCTCCATTTCGATGCGGATGGCGCCGAACACATGGCCCGGCGCGGCCGGCGTGCCTTCCGTCAGCGTCGCCGGCAGGCTGGAGCCGAAGTTGTAGACCGTGCCCGGCAACAACAGCAGCGCGCCGGCCGCCTGCGCCGCGGCGATGGCGTTGTCCAGCATAGGCAGCGCGTCGCGCCGCCAGCAGGCCTGGGTGTATTGCGAAGGATTGAGCGCGTGCGCCACCACCTGGCAACCGCGCGCGGCGGCGAGGATCGCGGCGCGGTCGTGGCCGTCGCAATGGACTTCCTCCACCCGGCCCTCGCCGCGCCAGCCGGCGCGCGTTTGCGCCCTTACCTGCCAGCCCCGCTCGCGCAGCGCTTGAACCATCGCCATGCCGAAACGGCCGTTGGCGCCCAATACCAGTGCTTTCCGGGTATCCATCCGTCTGCTCCTCTCTCATAGGGAAGCCTCATTCTCTGGCTTCCGGCCAGGGCGAGGAAGACGCATAATGGGATACTGGATATGCATTTTTGAATGACTGAATCATGGACTGGAATCTGGTGCAAGCCTTCCTGGCGGCGGCGGAAGCCGGCTCGCTCAGCGCGGCGGCCGACAAGACCCGGCAAAGCCAGCCCACGCTGAGCCGGCAAGTGGCGGCGCTGGAAGCCGCCATGGGCGTGAGCCTGTTCGAACGCAGCCCGCGCGGCCTGCGGCTGACGCAGGCGGGCGAAGCGCTGCTGGCGCCGGCCCGCGCCATGCGCGCGGCGGCGGCGGAGGTGGCCACCGCCGCGGAACAAGGCCGGCAATTGCTGCCGGGCACGGTGCGCGTCGCCGCCAGCGAGATGACCGCCGCCTACCTGCTGCCCGACATGCTGAGCGCGCTGCGGCGCGACTACCCGCAGATCGCCATCGACATCGTGGTCAACAACGGCCTCGACAACCTATTGGAGCGGGAGGCGGACATCGCCATCCGCCATGCCAGGCCGGCGCAGGGCGCGCTGATCGCCCGCCAGCTGGGAGAGCTGAAAATCCAGGCCTGGGCGCACGACAGCTACCTGGCGCGGCACCCGCCGCTCAAACGGCTGCAGGACTACGACTGGATAGGCATGGACCGTTCCGATTTCCTGCTGCGGCGGATGCGGGAAGCCGGTTTCGACGTGGATCGCGACTTCTTCGCGCTGCGCTGCGACAACCAGGTGGTAGGCTGGCAGCTGGCGCTGGCCGGCGCCGGCGTCGCTTTCGCGCCGGCGGCCACCGCCAGCCGCTTCCCCGGCATGCGGCCGGTGCTGCCCGAGCTGGCGCAAGGCATGATGCCGGTGTGGCTGGCCTGCCACCGCGAACTGCGGCAAAACGCGCGCATACGCTGCGTGTTCGATCATCTGGCCGCCAGCTGGCAAAACCTGCTGGCTAGCCAGCCGCCAGCCGCGCTTCGCCACTGAGCGCGTTCCGGCGCGCCGCCAGGCACAGTCCCAGCAGCAGGCAAGCGATCCCCGCGCCGACCAGGCACACCCCCAGCCAGCCGGCATAGGCGTAGGCCAGGCTGGCCGCGCCGGAACCCAGCGCGCCGCCGAGGAAATAGCTGACCAGGTAAACCGTGGTGATGCGGCTGCGCGCCTCCGGCGCCAGCGCGTAGATCACGCTCTGGTTGGAGATGTGCAGCGCCTGCACGCATACATCCAGCAACAGCACCCCGGCCAGCAGCGCCGCCAGCCATTGGCCGCCCAGCCACAACAGGCCGAAGGCCAACAGAATGCCCAGGCAGCAGCAACGCGTGACCAGCCCGCCGCGGCCGCGGTCGGCCAGGCGGCCGGCGCCGCTGGCCGCCAGCGTGCCCGCCGCCCCCACCAGGCCGAAGGCGCCGATCTGCGCCTCGCTGTAAGCGTACGACGGCTGGCTGAGCAGAAAGGTCAGGCCGGTCCAGAACAGGCTGAAGCAGGCGAAGGCCAGCGCGCCGTACAGCGCGCGCAGCCGCAGCGCCGGATGGGCGCGCGCCAGCGTCAGCAGCGAGGCCAGCAGTTCGCGGTAGCGCAGCGGCGGCTTGCCGCCGTCGCGGGGCAGCGCCCGCGCCAGAATCACGGTGAACAGCAGCACCACCGCGGCGGCCAGCCAGTACACCAGCCGCCAGCCGCCCAGCTGGGCCACCAGGCCGGCGAAGGTGCGCGCCAGCAGAATGCCCAGCAGCAGACCGCTCATCACCGTGCCCACCACCCGGCCGCGCTCGCGCTCCGCCGCCAGCGAGGCGGCGAACGGCACCAATAGCTGCGCGGCGCAAGTGCACAGGCCCAGCGCCACGCAGGCCGCCGCGAACCAGGCGAGGCCCGGGCTCAGCGCCACCGCCAGCAAGGCCAGCGCGCTGCTGCCCAGCAGCGTCACGATCAGCCGGCGCCGGTCCCACACATCGCCCAGCGGCACCAGCAGCAGCAAGCCGCAGGCATAGCCCAGCTGGGTGAGAGTGACGACGAAGCCCAGGCTGGCGGCCGGCTGGCCGAAGCCATGGGCGATGACCGCCAGCAGCGGCTGCGAATAATAGATGTTGCCGATGACGGCGCCGCAGGAAACCGCGAACAGCAGCGTCATGGCGCGGCTCAAGCCGGTGGAAGGGGTATCCATGTCCATCCTTGGGAAAAACGGAAAAACAAAAACGGCCGCGTCGGAAACGCGGCCGCCGGTGCCCGAATCAATAGGGCTTGTTGGGCAGGAATTTGCCGTCCAGCGTGATCACCGCGCGCTCGCCGCCTTCGGGATCGGCCACTTTCTGGATGTCCAGCCGGAAGTTGATGGCGCTGATGATACCATCGCCCAGTTTCTCATGGACCAGCGCCTTCAGCGTGGTGCCGTAGATCTGGATCATTTCGTAAAAGCGGTAGATGGTGGGGTCGGTGGGAATGCCGCCCGGGATGCTGCCGCGCAGCGGAATGGCCTGCAGATTGGCGGAATCCGCCGCGTCCAGGCCCAGCTTGTCGCACACCCGGTCGGCGGCGGCCTTGGGCAGCGCGTGCTGCCCCAACAGGGCGGCGGTGACATAGGCCAAGCTGAGGCCGGTGCCGGCGGCCAGCTGCTCCCAGCTCAGATCCTGCAAAGCCTTGGCGGCGATGATGCGGGCGGTCAGTTCGACGCGGGCGTCCTGGGTGGTATGCGATTGCTGCATGGTATTTCCTTTCTTGAGTGAAACGCGCCCGGCGGGCGCGGAGTGCGATGGCGCTCAGGCGGCGCGGGTATGTGGAAAGTCGCCCAGCGGGACAAAGCGCTTGGCGGCGCCGTCCAGCGTTTCGATGTTGCCGGTGCCGATGTCGTAGACCCAGCCGTGCAGGCGCAGCCGGCCTTGCTCCAGCGCCACGGCCACCGCCGGGTGGGTTTTGAGGTTGGCCAATTGGGCGATGACGTTTTCCCTGACCATGTCGCTCAGCCTGGCTTCGGCCGAGGCGTGAGTTCGAGCGGCGTTGACCGCCTTGGCCGCGTCGGCGTGGCGCAGCCAGCCGGCCACCGCCGGCATGTGGTCGAGACAGGCGCAGCGGGAAATCGCGGTCATCGCGCCGCAGTCGGAATGGCCGCAGATGACGATGTCGCTGACGCCCAGCGCGGCCACCGCGTACTCCACCGTGGCGGTGACGCCGCCCGGCTCGGGGCCGTAGCCGGGCACGATGTTGCCGGCGTTGCGGATCACGAACAGGTCGCCCGGCTCCTGCTGCGTCAGCAATTCCGGCACCACCCGGCTGTCGGAGCAGGTGACGAACAGCACGCTGGGGCTCTGGCTGGAAGCCAGCTGGCGGAACAGCTCGGAACGTTTGGGGAAAGCTTCCTGCTGAAACTTGAGGAAGCCGTCGATGATGGCTTGCATGGGGGGTTCTCCTTGGCGGGTGAAACGATGGCGCAAGGATGAACCGATCAGACTATAGCGTCCAAGACTGATATAGAATCATATCAATAAGAAAAACCTATAGTTCATTCATGATACTCAGACACATCCGCTATCTGGTCGCCGTGGCCGAACACGGCAACTTCACCCGCGCCGCCGAGGCGCTGCACGTGTCGCAGCCGACGCTGTCGCAACAGATCCGCCAATTGGAAGATCAGGTGGGCGCGCCGCTGCTGGACCGCAGCGGCCGCGCGGTGCGGCCGACCGATGCCGGCGCGGCCTACCTGGAATACGCGCGGCGGGCGCTGCGCGAGCTGGCGGCCGCCCAGCGCGCCACCCAAGAGGTGGCGGACCTGTCGCGCGGCGCGCTCCGGCTGGCGATGACGCCCACGTTTACCTGCTATCTGCTGGGACCGCTGGTGGAACGCTATGCGGCGCGGCACCCCGGCGTGAAGCTGGAAATCCGCGAGATGACGCAGGATGCGATGGAGGCGGCGCTGGCAGCCGACGAGCTGGATCTGGGCATCGCCTTCGATACCGCAGGCGCGCCGGAAATCCAGCGCCAGCCGCTATTCGCGGAAAAGCTGTGCGTGGTGGCCGGCCCGCGCCACCGCTGGCGCGAGCTAGCGACGCCGTTGGACGCGCGCGCACTGGAACAAGCGCCGCTGGCGCTGCTGAGCGCGGACTTCGCCACCCGAGGCCATATCGACGCGCACTTCCGCCAGCTGGGCATCGCGCCGCGCGTAGCCATGGAGGCCAATACCATAGGCGCCATCCTGGAAACGGTGCGCCGCGGCGCCATGGCCACCATCCTGCCGGAGGCCATCGCCCGGCAAGACCCGGCCTTGCATGCGCTGGAAATGCGGCCGGCGCTGCCAGCGCGCACCGCCGCCCTGCTCTGCCGGCGGGACGGCTACCGCAGCGCCGCCGCCCGCGCCTGCCTGCCGCTGCTGGAAGAGCTGGCGGGACAACTGGCCTAAACGAAGCCGTAAAAAAACCGCATGGCGCTCACATGCGGTTTTCTCTCGAAGGCCGGCCTCACTCGGCCAGCGCCTCCTCCAGCGCGGCCGTGTCCTCATAGAAGTGATACAAAACGATTTTGCCGTCCCTCACCTTGCCGATCAGCGCCCAATCGCTGGCGAAGGGTTTGCCGGTGGCCACGCTGTAATGCCGCAGCCGGCCGTGCATCGCCGCGTGCTCGCCGTCGCCGAAAGCCGACTCCACTTCAAATTCGCCAGGCTTCAATTCGGCGGCGAAAGATTGAAACACCTGGGCCGCGCCGGCCTGCCCCCGGTAAGTGCCGTACAGGGACACCTTGGCGCTGGCCTGCGGCCGGCTGGGAATGAAAACCGCGTCATCCGCCACCAAGGCCAACGCTTCCGCCATCCGGCCGCTGAATACGTGGTCGAGGAAAGTCTGCACGATCTGAATGCTGCTCATACTGGCTCCTGAAAGTTGGAAAAACCGGACAAGGTCAATTTGCCTATGGCGTCGCCCCGCTCCAGCCGGGCATGGGCGTCGCCGAGCGCGCGGGCGGAAAGCTGGCCCAGGTGCTCGCGCCGGGTACTGCGTATCCGCCCGGCCTCCGCCAAAGCGGTCAACCGGGCCAGGATGTCCCCCTGCCGCGCCATGTCGGCAGTCTGGAACATGGAGCGGGTGAACATGTAGTTCCAGCTGAAGCTGGCGCTCTTGCGCATCAGCGCGTTGAGTTCGACCGGCCGGGAAAACGGCACGACATTGGCGATATGGCCGAACGGCGCGATCAGTTCGGCCAAGGCGGCGAAGTGCTCATCCGGGCGATTGAGCAGCAAAACGGATTGCACGGCCGGGATGCCGATGGCCTCCAGTTGCGGCCGCAAAGGCAGACTATGGTCGATCACCTCATGCGCGCCCATCTGGCGGCACCAGGCCGTGGACTCCGCGCGCGAGGCGGTGGCCACCACCCGCAAGCCGGGCACCAGCCGCGCCAGCTGGATGGCGATGGAGCCGACGCCGCCGGCGCCGCCCACCACCAGCAAGGTTCGCCCATCGGCCGGCGCGTCCGGCGCATAACCCAGGTGCTCGAACAGCGCCTCCCAGGCAGTCAGCCCGGTCAAAGGCAGGGCGGCGGCCTCCACCGCGCTCCAGTTGGCGGGACGGCGCGCCGCCAGGCGCGCGTCCACCAGCTGGTAGGCGCTATTGCAGCCGGGCCGGTTCACATCGCCGGCATAGTATATCGAGTCGCCGGGCTGGAACCACGCCGCCGCCTCAGCCCCGCAGGCCGCCACCACACCGGCGGCGTCCCAGCCGAGCACCGCCGCCTGGCGCCATCATCCGCCTTGCGCCGGCGCACGCGGCAATCGGCCGGATTCACCGCCACGGCGTCCACCCGGACCAACACATCCCAGCCAGCAGGCGTGGGCACCGGCAGGATCAAATCGCGCAGTTCGGCCGGCGGCGCGGCCAGGATGCCGACCGCGGGCATCTGCGGGGGAAGTCTGTCCATATCGGCCGCTCGCGTGAAATGAAGATGCCGTCAGTGTAGCGCCTTGATTTATTCGGCATAAGTCGAATAAATTGGCCACATCTGTGCATTTATGATCGGACTGCCATGCAATGGGACGATGTGCGTTATTTTCTGGCGCTGGCGCGCGAAGGCAGCCTGTCGGCCGGGGCGCGGGCCTTGGGGGTGGAGCACAGCACGATATCGCGTCGGGTGGGCCAGCTGGAAGCCGCGCTGGGGCTGCGGCTGTTTGATCGCCTGCCGCGCGGCTGGCAGTTGACCCAGAAGGGAGAAAGCCTGCTGCCGCAGGCCTTGGCGCTGGAAACCGGCATCGCCGGGATGCTGCGCTCGGCCTCGGCGAAGAACGCGCTGGCCGGCCAAGTGCGGCTGACCGCGCCGCCGCAGTTGCTCAACCATGTGCTGCTGCCGCTGTTGACGACGTTCCGCCAGCGTTACCCGGATATCGATCTGACTTTGCTAGGCGAGCGGCGCCGCGCCCGGCTGGAACAAGGCGAAGCCGACCTGGCGCTGCGGCTGGACGTGCCCGACACGCCGGAGCTGATCGCCCGGCCGCTGGCCCTGGTGGGCTACGCGCTGTATGGCACCGCGCGCTGGCGGCAAACCGAGGCAAGCGAATGGCTGTTCATCGGCTTCGACGACAGCCAGGCCGGCTTGTCCCTGAAGCGATGGCTGGGAGAACACGCCGGCGCGCGCCGGGTGGCGCTGCGCGGCAACGATCTGGATACCCATTTCCAGGCGGCGAGACAGGGCCTGGGCGTAGCGCTGCTGCCGCGCTTCCTGGCGCGCGCCGCGCCGGAGCTCGCCGAACTGGACAGCCCGCCGCCGCCGGACAAGCAGCTTTACCTGCTGATGCATCCGGACGTGCGCCGCGCGCCGCGGGTGCGCGCGCTGGCGGACTTCATCGCCGCGGCGCTGCCGGGCGCGCTGGCTTGAGCCGAATCAGCCCCAGCTGCCCCAGAACAGCCACAGCACGATGGGGCCGCCCAGGATCAGCCACTTCAGCAGATAGTAGGTGAAACGGCTCTGCGCCTTGATCCTCTTGCCGAACAGGCGCACCTGCTGAATGTAGCGGAAGGCGCGGTTGAGCGCGCCGACGCGGTCGCCGGCTTCGTTCGGCGCATTGGCCGCGCCCACCAGCACGCGGCTGACGATGCGGTTGATCACTCGCGCCGGCCAGAACCACATCGGCCGCTCCACGTCGCAGAACAGAATGATGCGGTTCTGGTCGGTGGTGTTTTCCGCGTAGTGCAGATAGGTCTCGTCGAAAATCACCGCCTCGCCGTCGCGCCAGCTGTATTGCTGGCCGTCCACGTCGATGTAGCAGCGGTCGTCGTTGGGCGTGATCAGCCCCAGGTGGTAGC
Organism: Chromobacterium subtsugae; assembly: GCF_001676875.1. Taxonomy (GTDB): domain Bacteria; phylum Pseudomonadota; class Gammaproteobacteria; order Burkholderiales; family Chromobacteriaceae; genus Chromobacterium; species Chromobacterium subtsugae. Next base: position 43,221 of record NZ_JYKA01000004.1, read on the forward strand.
GCACCGAACCGGCGAACGGATCGCGGTGGCGCACCAGGCGGCTGCCCGGCGGCAGCGCGGTGAACATCGCCGCCTTGATATTGGGAAACTGCTTCAAAAGCTCGGTGGTGTACGGGCACAGCGCCTGCGCGGACGGGTGGTCCTGGCCGTACCATTTCAGGTAGAAGCGCTTCCAGCCGGTCTTGAAGAAGGAATTGAAGCCCAGATCGTCGTACTTGTCCGAGGCCTTGATGTTGCCGCGGTCGTACAACGCCACCGCCTCTTCGCGGATCTTCTCCCAGTTGGCGGTCAGCGCCTGCAGCTCGGGGAAGCGCTCCACCGGCAGATACGGTTTGGGCGGCACCTTGGAAAACAGATACATGAAGCAGTTGATCGGGGCCATGATGGTGGAGTGGTCGCTCAACTGGCGCCAAAAACCAAGCCGTACGCGGCCGCGGAAATGAACGTAGACGGTGGAGAGGATGAAGATCGCCACCACCAGAATCTTGATATAAGGCATCGGGACTCCTGCGGAACTAAAAACGGCATGACTGCCGCAGCCAATCATTTTAAACGATGCGGCGCGAGGCGTAGTAGCCGACACTGAAATTAATAACAAAGGCCAGTACCGGCGCCGCGCGGCAAACGCCCGGCATAGGATCCGCGCCGCCGCAGCGCGGCCAGCCCCTCTCGCCGCCCCTGCGTCATGCCGCACACCGACAAACAACTTATATGACATGGCAGTATCGCCGGCGCTGCCATATAATGGCGCACAGGCGCTGCGAGCGGTTCGCGCCGCCAACAACAGACTGAACAGCGCATTCACCCGATCCACCCCGACAGACACGCGAAACCCTCGAACGGCAGCATGCTGCACGGACAGCACCGGCGGAACCCTAATGCCTTTTCAAACCTTGCGCCATTTCAAAAATTGGATTGTCGGCATCTTCAATCCGCCCTACCAGCTCTCGCTGTGCGAAATCCTGCCGGGCCGGCAAGGCGGCGGCACCGTCTACGTTTTCAAGCAATACGGCACCCACGACATCGTCAAGCTGAGCCATAAGGACATCATCGGCAATGTCCAGATTCTGGCCGCCATTAATCCCAAGGATTTGATCGGCATCGCGCTGTACGAAAACAACCTGAAGGAAGCCGCCGGCGAATGCCAGGTGCTGGAGACCATCCGCGGCAATCAATACCGGATCGCCAGCCACGGCCGCGAAGAGGTGTATTCCGGAGAAAGCATCTGCGGCAACCTGGACCTGTTCCAACGCCTGCCGCCGCACGAAATTTGCAAGATCGCCTACGAAACCGGCTTCAGCAAGGGCCGCAAGGTGTCCGGCCAACTGCGCGCGCTGGCCGAGCAGGGCCGCGCCGAAGCCGGCGCGGCCGCGGCCAATGTGGTGCCGCTGCGCTCACGCCAATGAAGTGGCCACCCGATAGCCGTCCGCGGAGAAGCTGAACAAGCGGTAGCCCTGGCGGTCGTCGATATCGATGTCGCTGGCCCCCGCCTGCCACTGGAAACAAGTGGCCGGGCCAACCTCCAGCATGCGGCCGCGGTAATCGATACTGTGAGCGCCATGCACATGGCCGCAGATCACCAGCTTCAGCCGCTCGGCCCGCGCCGCCTGCCAGAACTGCGAACTCTGGCGCAGCATGCAGTCGTCCAGCAATGGCGTCCCGACCGCCAGCGGATGGTGGTGCAGCACTACGGCGGCGTGGCCATCGTCCACCGCGGCCAGCTGCTCGCGCAAACGCGCCAGTTCGTCGGCGCCGATCAGCCCTTCGTCCAGCCCCGCCACGCAGCTGTCCACGCCGATGAAGGTCCAGCCGGCCAGCTTCACCTCATCCAGCGGCCGCAACAGCGGATAGCCGGCGAACACCTCGGCCATCGTCGAGCGGCAGTCGTGATTGCCGGCGATCCAATACACCGGCCGTCCGAGCCCGGCCAGCGCCTCGGCCGCCAGCCGGTACGACGCCGCGGACTCATCCTGCGACACATCGCCGGTGAGAAACACCGCGTCGACCGCGTCCGGCCCCAGCGCCCGCACCGCGGCCAATACCTTTTGCAGCGCCGCGTAGGTATCGCGGCCCAGCAACCGGCCGTCGCGCGCGGCGAACAAATGCAGATCGGTCAGTTGCAGGATATTCATGCCTTGGCGCTCTCAAAACGGTTGCGTTCAATGGCGCCGTCGCTATCGCGGAACACCGTCAGCGGATTGTAGGAAACTTCCCAATCGAAATAATCGGTGCGCTCTATCTTCTTGATCACCGACACCAGATAGTAGCCCAGCGGCAGCAGCAACACCGACATCACCACCTTGTACGACCAGGTGGTGGCGATGATGTTGACCAGCTCATGGCCGCTGTACTTGGAAGACAGGCTGATAGGATAGGCGGTGAGCAGCAGCACAGCCTGCGCCAGCATCGAGGCGATCAGGTAACGGGCGAAGAAGAAGCGGCCGGCAAAAAATATCTTCATCCGCGAAACGATGAAGCCATTGCAGAAATAGGAAGCCGGCACCGAAATCCAGGTGCCCACCATCACGCGCCAGAATTCGTGGAATAACTGGTAATACTGCTTGGAGATGGCGTTGTTGTCCGGCTGGATCAGCGCGAAAGCGTTGAGAATCAACACGAACAGGGTCTGGCAAATCACGATGATCCAAACCGTGCGGCCGCCCAGCTTGTAGCCGTACACCTCGGTGGAAATGGTGGACAACAAATAGCACAGCGAAAACACGATGCCGCTGGCGGTGATTTTCAGGCTGAAGACATCTACGGTTTTGTACACCAGCGAATCACAGATAATCATGATGGTGACAGTCAAACCAACTATCAATCCATACAAGCGAAACTCGTTCAACGCACGCCTCCAGACAAGGTTTTGATGGCTTTCAACACCACGGCCAGCACCTGATAGTTTTTATAAAGCGACGGCGCCACATCGTTCTGTGGCGATATCGACGAAAACAGCAAAAAATCCTCTTCGACATACACCCGGCGCAGACAGGGAGAGTTGGCGCCTATCGTCACCAGCACGATATCGCCATCCTGCGGCCGGCTCTCCCGCACCATCACGAAAACCGTGCCCTGCGCGTAATGCGGGTACAGCGTGTCGTTATTGACCAATACCGCGAATAGCGGCCGCTCGGCATAGCCGACAACCTCCGCGCAATAATCTCCTTGGTCGGCGATACCGGTTTCGATGAAATCGCCGACATGGCCGATGCCGACCAAGGGCATGGAAAAAACCGCCTGCCGCGGCAGCGCCGACTGCTTGGCGCCGGATGCCGCCAATTCGCCGATGCTGACCTGGAAATAGCGCGCCAACTCGACCAGCGTGGACAAGGTGGGATTGCCGACGCCTCGCCGCAAATTGTTGATGGTGGCAATGCCCAGGCCGGTCTCATCGCTCAGCCGCACAGCATCCACGCCATGCCTTTGCATCAGGCTGGCCAAATTGCCGGAGATCACCGCCAACGGGTCATCATTCGCCGGCAGCGCCTTTTCCACTCCCTTCACCATTCGCTCATCCCAAAGCGTTGACAGAAACCGCCACCCCTCCCGCGAACCCTTGCCGCGACGCGATGGCGCGGCCGATCAGGCCGCCAAATATAAAGCGGCGAAACTCTCATTGCAAATACAAATCCGCCAGCATAAAGTACTAAGAGAGATAAAAAATTCTTAATTAATTCAAACAAGAAAGAAACTAATAAAAACTATTTCGGCACGGCGCGCCTGTTTACTGCCTAAGAAAAAATGATAATATAATATCAAGCGGGACAATAAAATGTTTGTCGCGCGATTTCCATAATTGCAGTCGAAATTTTTTATCCCAAACGTTGTCGCCACTCCGAGGTTGCTTCGCCATGCACAACCCAAACCTGACTGAATGCATTCATGAAGATGAATTCGCGGTAGACGTCATCAATGGAGAAAAGGTCCTGATCACCCTGCCCACCATGCTGGGTCAGCAAGGCAGCGAATGGGAGGGCTCGCCCATCTTCGGCAGGAGCTACCTGATGTCGCTGATCCGGCGCGGCATAGAAAACGACGTGCTGCACCCGGCGGATATCCAGCGCGCGCTGAGTCGCGAAGCCAGCCTGCGCGCCTGCTCGATGGAATGACCGGGAAACCCCGGCATGAAAAAGCCCCGGCGCGATCGCTCTGCGCCGGGGCTTGTCTTCAACTGGGCCGTTGATTAGAACAGCTGGTCCTTGACGTTTTCCACCGCGTCCTGGGCCGCCGGCTTGTCGTCGGCGGCCGGCGCGCTGGCGTCGTCGCCGCTGCCCGGCACCGTGCCCTGGTTGTCGATGTGCAGCTCCGGATTGGTCTTCTGGAACTCTTGGTAGTAGTACTCGTCGCCGCCGCGCTGACCGGCGCCCGGCTTCACCACGATGCCCTGCGGCACCGGCAGCTCGACTTCAGGCTGGCCCTTCAGCGCGTTGCCCATGTAGTTGATCCAGATCGGCAAGGCCGCGGAGCCGCCATAGCCGTAACGGCCCAGCGAGCGCGGCTGGTCGAAGCCTACCCAGGTGGCGGCCACCAGGTTGGGGTTGAAGCCGACGAACCAGGCGTCTTTCCAGTCCGAGGTGGTGCCGGTCTTGCCGGCCAGGTCGGTGCGGCCCAGGCTCATCGCGCGGTAGCCGGTGCCGTAACGCACCACGTCCCCCATCATCGAACGCATGATGAAGGCGTTGCGCGGATCAATCGCCTGCTGGGCGTTCTGGCCGGCCACCGTGGGCACGGTCTTGGCCAGCACGCGGCCGGACTGGTCTTCAATGCGGTCGATGAAGTAAGCCTTGGTGCGATAGCCGCCGTTGGCGAACACCGAATAGCCCTCCACCATCTGCAGCGGCGTCACCGAGCCCGCGCCCAGCGCCATCGGCAAGTAGGCCGGATGCTGCTTGGCGGAGAAGCCGAAGCGCTGGATGTATTGCTGCGCGTAATCGGTGCCCACGGCCATCAGCACCCGCACCGACACCAGGTTTTTCGACTGGGTCAGGCCGCGGCGCAGGGTGATCAGGCCGGAGAACTTGCCGTCATCGTTCTTGGGCTCCCAGTTCTGGCCGTTGATGCCGGGCACCGACAGCGGCGCGTCGTTGATCATGGTGGAAGGCGTGATGCCGCGCTCGATGCCGGACGAATAGATGAACGGCTTGAACGACGAGCCGGGCTGGCGCCAAGCCTGGGTCACGTGATTGAAGCTGCGGCGGTTGAAATCAAAGCCGCCCACCAGCGATTTGATCGCGCCGGTATGGGTATCCAGCGACACGAAAGCGCCTTCCACTTCCGGCATCTGCACCACTTCCCAATAGCCCTTGGCATTGGCCGACACGCGGATCACCGAGCCGCGGCGGATCTGCAGCTGCTGCGACGCCTTGCCGCTCAGCGCGCGGCGGGCGAATTCAAGGCCAGCGCCCTTGATGGAGATGGTCTTGCCGCCGCGCATATAGGCCTGGATTTCCGACGGGCTGGCCGACAGCACGATGGCCGGCAGCATGTCGCCGCTGTCGCGCAAATCACCCATCGCCTCGTCCAGCGCCTCGGTCAGGTCCTCGCCACCGCCGCTGGGCAGGTCGATGGTGCTTTCCGGGCCGCGATAGCCCATCTTGCGGTCGTAATCAACCAGGCCGGCGCGCAAGGCGTCATAGGCCCATTTCTGGTGGCGGCTGTCCAGCGTGGTGTAAACCTTGAAGCCCTCGGTGTAAGCCGCTTCCTTGTAACGCTCGTACATCGCCTGGCGTACCATTTCCGCAACATACTGGCCCGGCTGGCTGGTATCGGCAGCCTGGCTGGCCAGTTTCAGCGGCTCGTTCAGCGCCTCGTCGTACTGCGCCTGGGTGATGAAGTTGAGCTCGCGCATGCGGCGCAGCACGTATTGCTGGCGCAGCTTGGCGCGCTCGGGGTTGACGATGGGGTTGTAGGCCGACGGCGCCTTCGGCAGGCCCGCCAGCATCGCCATCTGGGCGACGCTGAGCTCGTTGATCGGCTTGCCGTAATAGGCCTGCGCCGCCGCCGCGAAGCCGTAGGCGCGCTGCCCCAGGTAGATCTGGTTGAAGTACAGCTCGAGGATCTGGTCCTTGCTCAGCGTGTGCTCGATCTTGAACGCCAGCAGCGCCTCGTTGAACTTGCGGGTGAAGGTTTTCTCGCTGGACAGGAAGAAGTTCTTCGCCACCTGCATGGTGATGGTGCTGGCGCCGGAGCGGGCGTGGCCGGACACCAGATTGCCGACCGCCGCGCGCATGATTCCCAGGTAGTCGATGCCGCTGTGCTGGTAGAAACGCTCGTCCTCGGCGGCCAGCACGGCCTGCTTCATCAGCTGCGGGACTTCGTGGATGCGGGAAAAGGATCGCCGCTCCTCGCCGAACTCGCCCAGCAGCTGATTATCGGCCGAATACACCCGGAGCGGGATTTTCGGACGGTAATCGGTGATTACATCAAGGCTTTGCAGGCGCGGATAAGTTATGATGATGGCAATTGCGGCGGCTCCCGCCAGCAGCACCACACCACCTAGAAACACGCCTGCCATTATTGCAAGAAATCGTCTGAGCATATTTACGATGGGCTTTCACTGGAAACAGGATTATAACGTCTTGTGAAAGCCAACAAGACAAACAATGGCGGCGACAGTGCGAAAATCTGTTGCACAAGACCGGATTGAGGCGCAGATGCTAGTCGATAAATTGAGGCTCGGGCATCCATTGCTCGAACAACTGGGACTGGGGCAATCCCGCAACGCTTCCCTGCTTGGCCTGGACATCAGCAGCACGGCGGTCAAGCTGGTGGAGCTGTCGCGCAACGGCAAGAATTACCAGGTGGAGCGCTACGTGATCGAGCCGCTGCCCAAGGAGGCGGTCAACGACGGCAACCTGGTGGAAATTGACGGCATCGCCGAGGCGCTGCGCCGCGCCTGGAAACGTCTGGGCAGCCCGATCCGCAGCGTCGCCATCGCCATTCCCACTCCGATGGCCATTTACAAGAAGCTGCTGGTGCCGGTCAGCCAGACCGAAGAGCTGGACCAGATGATAGAGTCCGAAGCCAACCAGATCATCCCCTTCCCCCTCGACGAAGTGAACCTGGACCACCAGGTGCTGGGCCCCTCCCCGTCCAGCATCGACGACCTCGAGGTCCTGCTGTGCGCGGCGCGTAAGGAAAAGGTCGAGGAGCGCGTGGCGGTGGTGGAAATGGCCGGCCTGCGCGCCCTGGTGGTGGACGTGGAGTCATTCGCGATGATGACGGCGTTCGAGCAGATCCAGCACCAGCTGCCCGACCAGGGCATGAATCAGACTTTCGCCATGTTCGACATCGGCGCCACCCGCATCCACTGCAACATCATCCGCAACGGCCAGCAGATCTACTACCGCGAGCAGATGTTCGGCGGCCACCAGCTGACGCGCGACATCCAGCGCCGCTACAACATCAGCTTCGAGGAGGCGGAAAGCGGCAAGCGCAGCATGGCGATGCCCGACGGCTACGAATCGGAGCTGATGCACCCGTTCATCGATTCGCTGGCACAGGAAATCCAGCGCGCGCTGCAGTTTTTCTACACCACCGTCAGCGTGTCGCAATACCTGCGCGTCGACTACATCCTGCTGGCCGGCGGCTGCAGCATGCTGCCCGGCCTGGACGACGCGGTGGCCGGCCGCACCCAGATCAGCACCATGATCGCCAACCCCTTCACCACCATGGTGCAATCGAGCGCCATCCGCCTGAAAGAGCTGCTGATGGATGCGCCGGCGCTGCTGATCGCCTGCGGGCTGGCCCTCAGGAGGTTCGACTGAATGATACGGATCAACCTCCTCCCCCACCGCGAGCAGCGCAAGGCCGCGCACCGGCTGCGCTTCCAGCTGCTGCTGGCCGGCACCGCCGTATCGGCGCTGCTGCTGGTGGGCATCGCCTACCTGGTGCTTGAGCACCAGCTGTCGCGCCAGGAGCAGCGCAACCGCTACCTGCAGGCGGAAATCGGCCGGCTGGACGGCCAGATCAAGGACATCGGCAAGCTGAAGAAGCAGCGCGACGACCTGCTGGCGCGAAAACAGCTGGTGGAGCGGCTGCAGGAGGGCCGCAACGAGGCGGTGCACCTGTTCGACCAGCTGGTGCGCCAGACGCCCGACGGCGTCTACCTGCGCAGCTTCCGCCAGAACGGCAACCAGATCGTGCTGACCGGCTTCGCGCAGTCCGGCGCGCGGGTGTCCAGCTACATGCGCATGCTCGGGCAATCGGAAACCTTCGAGGCGCCGGTGCTGGTCGAGGTGTCGTCGTCCATCGTCAACAACCAGCGCGTCAGCGCCTTCACCCTCAACGCCAGCCTGCGCCAGGCGCCCGCGGGCGGTCCGCAAGGAGCCAAGCCATGACGCTGGACGAACTGCGCGGACTCGACCCCAAGGACATGGCCAACTGGCCGCTGCAGGCGCAGGCGCTGATGCTGGCGATCCTGACGCTGCTGGTGGCCGGGCTGGGCTATTTCTTCGTGCTGGGCGATCAGCTAGACCATTTGAACCAGGCCCGCCTGCAAGAGGCCCAGCTCAAGCAGACCTTCGTCGACAAGAAGCGCCAGGCGGTGAACCTGGACGCGCTGCAGCAGCAGTTGCGCGAGATCGACGCCTCCTTCGGCGCGCTGCTCAAGCAACTGCCCACCAAATCGGACATGGACACCCTGCTGACCGAGATCAACCAGGCCGGACTGGGACGCGGCCTGCAGTTCGAGCTGTTCAAGCCCGGCAGCGAATCGCGCTCCGCCGAAATGGCCGAGGTGCCGATCAGCATCCGCCTGTCCGGCAGCTACAACGACCTCGCCGCCTTCGTCAACGACGTCGCCCAGCTGTCGCGCATCGTCACCATCAGCGACATTTCCCTCAACCCGGGCGGCGGCAAGGACAACCGCCTGACGATGGACGCCACCGCGCGCACCTACCGCGCGCTGGAGCCCAGCGAGCGCAGCGGCCTGCCCGCCGCCCAGCCAAAGTGAGGGACGCGCCAAGATGAAGAAAACCTGCGTCTGCCTGCTGCCCCTGCTGCTGAGCGGATGCGGCGGCCCCGGCACCGAGGACCTGCAGCAGTGGATGGCCAGCAGCAGCCAGGGCCTGCGCGGCCAGATCGAGCCGCTGCCGCAGGTGCAGACCTACAAGCCGTTCAACTACCAGGCCTACGATCTGCTCGACCCGTTCAACGCGCAAAAACTACAGGCCGGCAAACAGCAAAACTCCGCCAACGCGCCCGACCTCAAGCGCCCGCGCGAGGCGCTGGAAAATTACGATCTGGACAAGCTGGCGATGGTCGGCACGCTGAAGCGCGGCGACTCGCTCTACGCGCTGGTGCGCACGCCGGAGGGCGCCATCTACCGAATCCAGCCCGGCAACTACGTCGGTCCCAATTTCGGCAAGGTGACCGCCATCCACGATTCGGAAATCGTGCTCTCCGAAACCGTCGAAGACCTGAATGGAGAATGGGTGCAGCGCGACAGCAGCCTGCACCTGGACGAACAAGGGCAAAACAAATGAAAAAGCTTGCGATCAGATGGATGGCGGGGCTGCTGCTGAGCCTGGCGGGCGGACTCGCCGCCGCCGGCCCGGCCATCACGGCGATAGAACCCGGCAAGGTGGACGGCAACCTGCAGCTCGTGCAGATCACCTTCGACGGCCCCGCGGTGCGGCCGGGCAGCTTCGCCATGTCCAACCCGCCGCGCATCGCGCTGGACTTCGCCGGCGCCAGCGTCAAGCTCGCCCGCCCCGCCATCAATATCGACAGCGCGCTGCTCAAGTCGGCGGTCGCGGTGGAGGCGCCCGGCCGCTCGCGGCTGGTATTGAGCCTGGCGCGCAACGCCTCCTTCCGCAGCGTGGTCAACGGCAACAAATTGCTGCTGACGCTGGACGGCTCGATGGCGCCGGCGCTGGATGCCACCCCGCAAGAGCAAACCTCGGCGGCAGCCCCCCAGGCCGCGGGCCAGGCGCAGATCGGCCAGGCCGGCCTGGACTTCCGCCGCGGCGCCAATGGCGAAGGCCGGGTGGAGCTGGCCCTGCCCAACGCCAACACCCCGGTGGATGTGCGCCGCGACGGCAAAAACCTGGCGGTCGACATCGCCGGCGCGGTCCTGCCGCGCCAGCAGGTGCGCCGGCTGGACGTGACCGACTTCGGCACCCCGGTGGCCAAGGTGGATGCCGCCAACCAGGGAAACAACATCCGCATCCAGATCATCCCCCAGGGCGACTGGGACTATTCCTCCTATCAGACCGACGGCAAGCTGGTGGTGGAAGTGCGCCGCCCGGCGCCGGAAACGCTGGCCAACAGCGACGGCGGCAAGCCGGTGTACAAGGGCGACAAGCTGTCGCTCAACTTCCAGAACATCGAAGTCCGCACCGTGCTGCAAGTCATCGCGGAATTCACCGGCCTCAACATCGTCACCAGCGACTCGGTCAGCGGCAACATCACCCTCAGGCTGAAGGACGTACCCTGGGATCAGGCGCTGGACCTGATCCTGCAGACCAAGGGCCTGGATCAGCGCCGCAACGGCAACATCATCCAGATCGCGCCGCGCGACGAGCTGCTGGCGCGCGACAAGCAGCTGCAGGAAGCCCGCCAGCAGCTGGCGACGCTGGAGCCGCTGCGTTCGGAAACCTTCGTGCTGCGCTACCGTTCGGCCGAAGACTTCAAGAAAGTGCTGGATGGCGACAACACCTCCGGCAAGAAAGAAAGCCTGCTGTCCGAACGCGGCAGCGTGCTGATCGATCCCAAGACCAACACCCTGATCGTCAACGACATCAACGCGGTGATCGACAAGATCCGCGACGTCATCGCCAAGACCGACATCCCGGTCAAGCAAGTGCTGATCGAGGCCCGCATCGTCGAAGCCACCGACAACTGGGAACGCGACCTCGGCATCCAGCTCACCTACGACCGGATGGACCCCAAGGGCATCATTTCGGGCAGCCCGCTGGGCACCGCGGTCAACAACGTCACCAACCTGAACACCGGCCAGCCCTACGTGATCCAGACCACGCCGGCCGGCGTCAACCTGCCCATCGCCAATCCCTCCGGCACGCTGACCGCGCTGTACAACGTCGGCCACTCGGTGATCCTGGGGCTGGAGCTGCAGGCAATGCAGGCCGAGGACAAGGGCCGCATCATCTCCAGCCCGCGGGTGATGACCGCCGACCGCCAGGAAGCGACCATCGAGCAGGGCACCGAGATTCCCTATCAGGAAGCCAGCTCCAGCGGCGCGACCTCGGTATCGTTCAAGAAAGCGGTGCTCAGCCTCAACGTCAAGCCGCAGATCACCCCGGACAATCACGTGATGCTGGACATCAAGGTCAACAAGGACTCGGCCAACTTCCAGCAAACCGTCAACGGCACGCCGTCGCTGACCACCGAGAAAATCGAAACCCAAGTGCTGGTGGACAACGGCGGCACGGTGGTGCTGGGCGGCATCTATCAGCAGCAACTGGACAATGTCGTCAACAAAGTGCCTTTCCTCGGCGACATACCGCTTCTGGGCGCGCTGTTCCGCAGCTCGCAGAAGATAGACAAGCGCAGCGAATTGCTGATTTTCATCACGCCCAAGGTGGTCAACGACCTGATCGTCGCGGGACGCTGACGGGCAGAGACAGAGCCGCGATCCATCGGCTACAATGGCTGCCATGGAGAGATTGGCAGGCAACTTTTTTCTGGTCGGCCTGATGGGCGCGGGCAAGACCACGGTAGGCAGGGCGCTGGCGCGCCGCACCGGCAAGACGTTCTACGATTCCGACCAGGAAATCGAGGCGCGCACCGGCGTGCGGGTCGCTACCATCTTCGACATCGAAGGCGAGCTGCGGTTTCGCAACCGCGAAACCTGCGTGATCCGCGACCTGGCCCAGCAGAGCGACATTGTGCTGGCCACCGGCGGCGGCGCGGTCCTGCGCCAGGAAAACCGCCAGGTGCTGATGCAATACGGCACCGTGATCTACCTGCGCGCGCCGATCGACGACCTGCTGGCCCGCACCCAGCACGACAAGAACCGTCCGCTGCTGCAAATCGCCGACCCCCGCGCCAAACTGGAAAGCCTGTTCAACGAGCGCGACCCTCTCTACCGGGAAATCGCCGACGTCATCGTCGACACCACCCAGCAAAACGTCAACCTGCTGGTCAGCCGCCTGATCGACCAGTTGCAGCCCCCCATCACCAAGGAAGCCGATTCGTGATCACCCTCGACCTGATCCTCCCCGACACCCGCTACCCGATACATATTGGCCACGGACTCCTGGAACAGGTCGAACTATTGCTTCCCCACCTGCCCATCCCCAAGGTGGCCATCGTCAGCAACGAAACCGTCGCGCCGCTGTACTTGGCGCGGCTGCGGCAAGCGCTTGAAAGCCGCGGCGTGGCCTGCGCCAGCATCGTCCTGCCCGACGGCGAAACGCACAAGGACTGGCAGACGCTCAACCTGATCTTCGACGCCCTGCTGTCCGGCAACGCCGAACGCAAGACCACGCTGATCGCGCTGGGCGGCGGCGTGATCGGCGACATGACGGGCTTCGCCGCCGCCTGCTACCAGCGCGGCGCGCCCTTCATCCAGATTCCCACCACGCTGCTGGCGCAGGTGGACTCGTCGGTCGGCGGCAAAACCGCGATCAACCATCCGCAGGGCAAGAACATGATAGGCGCGTTCTACCAGCCCAAGGCGGTGATCGCCGACATGGACCTGCTCGCCACCCTGCCCGACCGCGAACTGTCCGCCGGCCTGGCGGAAGTGATCAAATACGGCCTGCTGGGCGACGCCGACTTCCTTGCCTGGCTGGAAGACAATATGGCCAGGCTGAGGGCGCGCGACAGCGCCGCGCTGCAATACGCGGTGCGCCGCAGCTGCGAGATGAAGGCCGCCATCGTCACCGAAGACGAAAAAGAAAACGGCGCGCGCGCGCTGCTCAATCTGGGACACACCTTCGGCCACGCGATAGAAGCCGGGCTGGGATTCGGCGCCTGGCTGCACGGCGAAGCCGTCGCCGCCGGCATGGTGCTGGCCGCCGCCGCCTCCGCCGAGCTGGGCTGGCTTGCCGCCGCCGACCTCGATCGGGTGCGCCGGCTGATCGCCGCCGCCGGCCTGCCGGTGACATCTCCCGCCATGCCCGTCCACCGCTGGCTGCAGCTGATGAGCCACGACAAGAAAGTGGAAGCCGGCACCATACGCTTCGTGCTGCTGCGCGCATTGGGCCAGGCCGTGATCCAACCTGGCCTGGCGGACAGCCTGCTGGAGAAGATTCTGCGCGAAAACAGCTGAGTCCACGGCTGAGCGGCCCAGGTAGGGATTTATACGGATTGCCAAGCCGCCTTCCTCGTCAGAATAATCAACAGACTACATAAGATGTTGTACCACCGAGGGGGAGAAACAGAATGGATGTATTTACGGCCTTGGCCAGCAGCTTGGCCCTGATGCTTGTCTATTATTCGCTTCGCCAGTTCTGGCGTCGCCTGCGCTACACCAAGCCGGTCCACCGCGGCATCGATCCGGTTGGCGAGGCCGAAGTCTATCTCGCCTACGGCCGCACCAAAGAGGCGGTCCGGGTGCTGAAAGACTCCCTCAAAGACGATCCGGACAATCTCCACGCCAAAGTGGCATTGCTGCGCGCCTATTCCAGCGCCCGCAACAGCGAAGCCTATGTGTTGCTGGCGCGCGATGTGCAGGCGCAGGTGCAAGACCAGCCGGTCTGGCACACCATCCAGGAGAACGGCCGCCAGCTCGCGCCACAGGATCCGTTGTTCGACGCCAAGTTGTAAACCGGCCAGTCATGTAACTGATGCGCGCCCCAGTCGGCGCGCAACTCGAGCTTATACAAGCAAAACCGGCTACCAACGCGGCACGGCACGTTGCCCAACTCAGCACCATCCTGGCGCACAATGCCCCGCGTAAGCCCACTCGCAGACGGAGGGGCGCTTCATGCCATTCGCAGCACCATCCACACCCCTCGCAAACGCAAAAAAACCACTCAAGGAGTGGTTTCTTTAACCGGATATCCGGCTATGGTTACGCTGATACCTGACTAGCCTTGCCATACTGCAATTTATATAAGGTGGACAGCAAAACCGCCTGTACCGTGGCATATACAGAAGCGTACATAACCAAGCCGAGCGTGATATGGGTGTAACCGACAATGAAAAAGATAACATTGCAAACCAGCCCAATCTTGCCGATCTTCACAAGCTCGGGCTCGCCTGAAACCGCCGCCTTCCAATAAGGATAGCTGCCCCCTACATAGAAAATGACATACGCCAGCAAACCGACCGAGCCCAGACTGGCCGCATTGAAGAACAACTCGCCATGAGTATCAGCCGCATCCGCAACCGGAAGACCAACAAAGCCCTGCTCATATAGTGCATGCATCACCGGTGGTAAATCCCGGCCGACGCCAAAAATCGGATGCATCTTGAATATATGCCATGAAGCCAGTGCCATATCCATACGCATGCTTACCGAGCCATCTTTTTTTCCAACAAAAAAGGCATGGTATTCCGATACCGCCAAGTCTATGCGGTATTTGACGATTGCACTGCAGAAGTAAGACAGCACGAGAAGCGCGAACACAAGCAACAAAATACCGGCAAAACTCTTCCAGTTAAAACCAAACACGGTTGTAAACAGGAATAGCGCTGCAACGACACCCGCAGCCCAAACCCCGCGCGACTCCGAAAAATACAGAACCAAGTATGTAGTTGCAATCACGACAATCGAGGCAACCCGATTCCAGCCACCAAGACTATATGAATAGAGGAAGAAAATCGTGCCAAACAACAAGCAGAATGCAGAATACGGAATAGTATTCGTAAATGCTGTCGCAATGCGCAGATCACCGCCATGGGTCATATTCCAATAGCCGAATATCAGCATCAAGAACACGGCAGCGGCAAAAATCCACCGTGCCGATTTCAGATCGAATCTGGCGCTATGGCACATCGCTACGAATAACGGAATAGCCAGCATGGTTCTGGAGGCTGAATCCGCGAAACGAAATCGAGGATCGCCGGAAATCAGCTCTCTACAAATAATCGCCAAGCCAAGAATAGACATGGCGAAAATCCAGGGCCTATACAAATCCCAGCATATCTTGAAATAGTTTTTCCTGAAAGAAAGGGCTATGCCAATCAAGGAAAGCAAGCAAGCCACTATCGTAGCGCTACCCCTCCAGACAAAACCCAATGCGATGACAATAAATGTCAATCCCCAAACAAGCCAATCATAACGTAAGTCGCGCTGACGCTCTATTGCCATATCAATCATCTCACCGCCCTCTTTAAAAGGAAAAATGGCCGTAAAGCCCATGGTGCCAACGAATAGAAGAACATCCTGATTTTAAAGCTCAAAGCGACTCCTGGTGCATCTACCAAATATTTAAACCTGCCCATCCAACCTGCTTGCTTTCTTAACATAAACTCAATCAGACACTCTTTTTGATAGAGATTCACCAGATACGTCAGCAGTGCCGGCGTGGCATGCTTATTCCCAGCGACTTCTATCATATGCAACAACTCGATTTTGGTATTATCCAGCTTTTTAACAAATGCCGAGACAACAGCTTCAACAGTCAAGTGTCGCTTCTTATATGTCGTGCCCCCCCGCCTATACAACACCAACGGTTCAGGAATTGTCACAGCCCCACCGGCCCCAAACGCCCTAAAAGCCATGACCATGTCCTCAGCCACCACGCCTCGCGGTATGCCGGAAAATTCATCATATAGCCGCCGCGTCCATGCCTGAGCTGCTCCGATCAAAACCGGATGCCCCTGAAGCCAAGCATCCACGCTATTATAGTTCGCAAGGTCGTCAACCTTGATCACCCCATGCACATTACCAGCCGAATCCAAATCCTGCAGATAAGAAGCCAGCAAGTCGGGCTTTCGGCCATGCGCAAGCCAACAAGCCACTAATGATGAGACTCGTTGCGGCAACGAAATGTCATCGCCAGCGGTAACGACAAATAGCTCGCCTGAAGCATGAGATACCGCAACATTCAGATTAGCGCCGATTCCGACGTTGGATATATTGCAATTCAAAATCAGCTTATGCGGCCCCTGGTAGTTATCGCAATACGCCGATACAATATCAAAAGTTGAATCACTCGAACAATCGTCCGAAACAACAATTTCCAGATTGGCATAATCCTGAGAAAGCGCGCCTTTTAGCGCATCTAAAACATAATGCTCTTGATTATAGGTAATCAGGAGCATGGAAACTTTTGGCAGTGATTCCATCAGTTACTCCAACAATGCCAGCAAATCCAGCACATGATCTTCCAATGAATAAGGATAATGAATAGACTGGGATGCCAAGGAGGCCGGGTCTCTTTCCAAGTGCTTAGCCTGCCTGACCACTCGCTCCAGGCATGTCCTCAATGCCGCCGCATCCCGTTTGAAGACATGACAGCCTGGCTCGGACAATATTTCCGTCGCACCTACCGTATCGGCAAATAAAACGGGGGTGCCGCACAAAATTGATTCTGGGCCCACCATGCCAAATGCTTCATATTTTGAGGCCAGGATCGTCGCATCCGCCGCCGCATACAACGGGGGCATTTCATCGCAGAACCCTGCGTTGATAACCTTATCGCTTTTCAGCGGCGCTTTTCCCGCCGCTACCAACACAACATCTTCATCCATGCGACCAATCGCATCCAGGATGATGTCTGCGCCCTTCAAATCATGATTATTTGATGGAAACAAGAGCATGAACTGGTTTGGTCTGATACCAAGCTTCTGTCTAACCTCTTCGCGATTGGCCCTGGCATCCAATGAAAACTTGTGGGTGTCTACGGGAGGATATAAGACTTTTATTTTGGCCTCATCAATACCATAATATTTCTGGATTTCCTTCCCCACTCTCCCAGAATGAGAAACGATAGTCGATGCGCCAGCATAAAACCTGGTCTCATTCGCGATGGTCAATCTGTCATAAATACCAACACTGGATTTACCCTTGTCATTCAGGTGACCGATATGCGTACCACCCACAATCGCCAAGTCGACATCACCGAACACCCTTGATATGCCAATGGTTTTCCAGCCAGTTCGACAAGACCTCAGAGCCATACGTTCAAACAATATGTTATTTAGCCTGGAGAACGGTGTTCTATTTGGGAAAACCACGAAATCAAGGCCATTCGGGGGATCGGGCCAATTCACAACTCGCGCGATGACCTTTACCGGAATACCCCTGCGGCACAACTCCGCTATCACATCCATCACATAGCGTTCCATTCCACCGCCCTGGCGAATGGAGTGAAAGATAAAATTGATGCCAGAAATATCACTCATTCCGATTTTCCATTCGACAGCCAACCAGGATCAATATCCAATGAGGAAATACCTTTCAAGGCCTTGACATGCTCGCTGCGGATTGACGCCTCGAATCTTCTCCAGTTTTCACCCTCAAAACTTCTATCATTTTCCTTATGCCAGAGATGCAGAACCGGCATGGCGAAACGGCCATTCTTGATGCCCACTCCATTGCGAATCAAGCGAACAGCGAAGTCCGAATCCTCATAGCCCCAGCCGGAAAATGTGGCATCAAATCCATCTACCATCAAATAATCTTCGCGCCAAACACCGATATTGCAACCACGCAGCAATTTCCAACTATCTTTTCTTTTCTTGCGCCACTTTGGCAAATCAAGCCGCAACCAACCCAAAAAATTGTTGATATTTTTCCTCAGCCGATGAGCAAGCCAGGAAAATCCCGTCCAATTGGATACCGGACGGCATTCACCGGAAACATAGCTCAGGGTAAATCTTTCGGACATCAATACCCTATTGCCGGCGACCACCCAGCCGCGTTCGGCAAGCTTGGCGTGCTGAAACAGGAAGTCCGACTGTGGGATGCAATCCCCGTCCAGGAATATCAGATAATCACCCCGCGCCTGCAGCGCCGCCCGGTTCCGAATCTCCGCCAATCGGAATCCCAAGTCCTCATGCCAAACATGCTGGAGCCGATCATGGAAAATCTTCTGATGGGCCTTCACCACCGCTTGGGTTGCAGGACCGGAGCCATCGTCGGCAACAATGATTTCCCAATCACCGGCAAGCATGCCCGATTGGTGGTGAAAACCAGACAATACTGCATCAAGCGCATCAGGCCGATTATAGGTACTGATCAAAACTGTTATTTTCATTCATCAAACCAGCCATATGAATTCAGACAGCAGATGCCTTGGAAACCTGCCGTAGCCGAAATAGCCTTGTGGCGAACACGGACACATCAGACCTTTCCGCTCCTTCTCAGCTCCAAAGCATGGGCATACTTCAGATAAGAACCGATGCCTTTGCACATCGACAAGGTCAAGCCATCCAAACCGGCCAGAAATCCCAGCTTGATCACATAGTGGCGGAAAAAAGCCCAGCCGCCATGCAGCGCCGGATGCCAGGGATAGATTTTCTTGCCGCTTTTAGCCAGGCCCACTGAAAGCCATTCGGCATACTTGCATTTTGCGATCATGTCCGGATAATTCCGGTACGAATAATGCGTAATATGAACCGCTACCTTCGTCGAAGTCGCCGCCTTGACACAAGTATGCGCGACAACCGGCGTGAAATCGGCCCGGTGGCGATTGAACAACCTCTTCACATAATCGGGGTATTGACCGGCATAAGGCGTGAAGCGGTCGCCAATATAATTGCGGCGACGCGTTTCGACCAGATCCACGCCCAGGGCGTCCAGATCGGTATTCTTCACATAAGCGATGAAATCCGGCTCCAACCTTTCATCGGCATCCAGATTCAGTACCCAGGCATGCCGGCAACGCGGCAAGCCCAGGCTTCGCTGAGGACCATCGCCCAAAAAAGGTTTCTGTACAATGACGGTCGCGCCTTCGGCCTCAGCCAGCGCAATGGTGCCATCGGTGCTACCTGAATCGACAACAACGATGTCATCACAAACCGCTCTCAACGACCGCAGGCAATCGACAATATTGTGCGCTTCATTAAGCGTTATCACCAAACCACTGATAGCCATCCGCATTCTTTCATCTCAGCTGCCAAATTGCAGCAGATATAGCTTTGAATAAATTCCCTGTTTGTCCAGCAGGTCCTGGTGTTTGCCGATCTCGGCGATCTCGCCCTGGTGCATCACTACGATGCGGTCGGCACTTTCTATCGTGGACAGACGGTGAGCAATGACGATCGTCGTCCGGTTTTTCATCAGATTATCCAGCGCCGACTGCACCAGCCGCTCCGACGCGGTATCCAACGCGCTGGTTGCCTCATCCAGAATCAGAATTGGCGCATCCTTCAGAATGGCCCGCGCGATCGCCAGCCGTTGTCGCTGGCCGCCGGACAGGCGAGTGCCGTTTTCGCCGATCAGGGTATCAAGCCCCTGCGGCATCGCCTCGATGAAGTCCAGCGCGTTGGCTGCGCGCGCCGCTTCGCGGATCCCGTCGCGCGTGACATCGCCCAAACGCCCGTAAGCGATGTTCGCGGCGACGGTGTCGTTGAACAACACCACATCCTGGCTGACCAGGGCGATCTGCTCGCGCAGGCTGACTAGGCTGATCTGCGTCAGCGGCACATCGTCCAGCAGTATCTGGCCGGCAGTCGGCTCGTAGAAGCGGGGAATCAGGCTGGCCAACGTGGTTTTCCCACCTCCGCTGGAGCCAACCAGCGCGATGGTTTCGCCAGCGCGGATGTCTAGGTTGATATCACGCAATGCCGGTCGCTCCGCGCCTGGATACTGGAATGACAGCTGCTTGAACCGGAAATTTCCTTTGGTCGAACCCAAACGGATCCGGCCCTCATCCGGCTCCGCACGCTCGTCCAGGAATTTGAACACGCTTTCCGCGGCGGCTAACCCCTTCTGCACCGTCTGACTAATGCTGGTGATGCGCTTGATCGGCGCGAACAGCATCAGCATCGCGGTCAGGAAGGACATGAAATCGCCGGCGGAAAAACTGCCATGCTGCGCCAGCGTGCCAGCGAAATACAGGATCACCGCCAGCGCGCAGGCGATGATCAGCTGGGTGACGCCGGTGCTGGCAGCGCTGGTAGCCCGCTCCTTGACCATATTGTGGCGGATAGACTCCGCCGAGCGGCTGAAGCGCTCGCTCTCGTAGTCCTGGCCGCCGTAAACCTTGACCACGCGCTGGCAGTCTATGCTCTCGCCCAGAATCTGGGTCATTTCGGCCATATCCTGCTGGTTTTTGCGCGACAGACCGCGCAGGCGCTTGCTGACGTAGCGGACACACCAAGCCACGATCGGCATCACCGCCAGGCAGATCAGCGTGAGGCGCCAGTCGGTTATCAGCAGCAAGGCCAGCAGGCCAATCACCGTGATGCCGTCTTTGATCACCACGGTGATCACATTGAAACCGGCCTCGCTGATCTGCGTCACGTCGAACACCACCCGCGAGACGATGCTGCCCGACTGGTTGTTGTCGTAGTAATTGACCGGCAGCCGCACCATGCGGGCGAACATTTCCTGCCTCAGCGTCTGCACCAGATGGCCGGACAGCCAGCTGGAAGTATATTCGTTGATGTAGCTGGTCAGGCCGCGCAGCATGAACAGGCCGACGATGGCCAGCGGCGTCCAGACGATGGCGTGTGGATCGCGGTTGACGAAGCCGCCGTCGATCAGCGGCTTCATCAGCCGGGCGAACATCGGCTCGGTAGCCGCCGCGATGGTCATGGTCAGCATCGACAGGATGAAGACCTTCCAGTAGGGCCGCAGGTACAGCATCACCCGCTTGTAGAGCGCGAAACTGGTTTTGTTATCTAAGAATGACATGGACGAATTCTATCGAAACTGCAGGTTGTGATTCCAATCGCCAATCCGGCTCGCTCGCTGATCTGATGGCATATCGCCGCAGCGTAACAACCGGAGTTCAGGCAAACATGTGCCGGCAGGTTTTTTTGTTAGCAAGCGTGACTCGGGCGGGTTTCGGCCAACAGCGACTCGACCTCGGCCAGCACCTGGGCCACCGCGATCCGCTCGATGCATTCGCTGCGCTCGCCGCCGCCACAACCGGCCAGATTGCAGGGTCGACAGGGCAGGTCCAGCGAAACCTGGCGATGCGGCACCCGCCATGGGCCCCACACTTTGTCCCGCGATGGGCCAAACAAGACCACCACCGGCGTTTGCACCGCCGCGGCAAGGTGCATGGGCAGGGAGTCGACGCCGATGAACAATCGCGCCTGCGCGATCAGCGCCGCCAATTGCTTCAACGACAGCTGTCCGCTCAAATCCACCACCGGCCGCCGCACCCCTGCCCGAACCTCGCGGATCATGGCGTTTTCCTCCGCCGACGGCGCGCCGCTCAACACGACCTGCCACTCTTGCTCATGCAAAGCGTTGATCAGGCCGGCCACCTTGTCCGCCGGCCAGCATTTGTAGAACCAGCGCGACCCCGGGTGAACCAGGATGAAACGGCCCGCCGCGACGCCATTGGCTTGCAGCAAGGCGCTCACGCTTTGCTCGGCTTCGGCGCCGGGCACCACCGAAAGGGCGGTTTCCGCTTCCTTGGGATAAATTCCCAGCCGTCGCAGCGCGTCGAGATGCCATTCGACGATATGGCGCTTGTTACCCAGCACCAGACCATGGCGGTGGGTGAAAGTTTTCCGGAAAAAGCGCCCGCGATCGGGGACGTCCGGCACCACCGACCAGCGCGGCTTCAGCAGCCTCACCAACGAGGTAGCGCGATTATTGTCGTTGAGCACCACGATCAACTGGTAGCCCCGCGCCTTCAGGCTCGAATACAGCGCCAGCTCATGGCGCAGCCGCGCCCAGGCGCCCAGCTTCTTCCAGCCGCGGTCTATGGTGAAGACATTGGAGATGGCCGGGTGCAGGGTCAGCATTTCCCGGGTTTCATGGTAGACCAGCGCGTCAATCTCGATGTGAGGCGCATGGTTTTTCAGCACGGTGAACACCGGCGAGGTCAGCAGCACGTCGCCGTGGTGCATCAACCTGATCACCAGCGCCCGCCTGACCTGGGATAGATCGATCGCGTCTTTTAGCATAAATAAAAACCGGGCTTAATCGCCCGGCTCTGCATTCAGCAGTTGCAGTAGATCGGCTATTTTATCAGGGTCTTCCGATCTGAGCATGCGCGTCGTGATCGAGGCGATCTCGTCCAGGTGGGTGGTCAGCACCTGTTGCTTCACCGACAGCAGATTGGCCGGATGCATCGAGAACTTGCGCAAGCCCATCCCCAGCAGCAGGCGGGTGAGCTTGGCGTCGCCGGCCATCTCGCCGCACACCGACACCGGCACATTGGCCTTGATGCCGCACTTGATGGTGTGCAGGATCAGCTTCAGCACCGCCGGGTGGATCGGGTCGTACAGGTGGCTGACGGTGTCGTCGTTGCGGTCTATCGCCAGCGTGTACTGGATCAGGTCGTTGGTGCCCACCGACAGGAAGTCGACCAGCTTGGTGAAGCTGCCGGCCACCAGCGCCGCCGACGGGATTTCTATCATCGCGCCCACTTCGATGTCTTCGGCGTAGCCTATGCCCTCGTCGCGCAGCTCCGACTTCGCGTATTCGAACTGCGCCAGCGCCTGCCGCAATTCCGGCAGCGAATTCACCATCGGGAACAGCACGCGTATCCGGCCATAGGCCGAGGCGCGCAGCAGCGCGCGCAGCTGGGCGCGGAACATCAAGGGCTCCGCCAGGCACAGCCGGATGCCGGTCAGGCCGAGCGCCGGGTTGTCGGCCTGGTCGTGGCCCAGCCATTTCGGGCTCTTGTCAGCGCCCAAGTCCATGGTGCGGATGGTCACCGGCATGCCCTTCAGCGCCACCGCCACGTGGCGGTAGGCCTCGAACTGCTCGTCCTCGGTCGGCAGCGTGTCGCGACCCAGAAACAGGAACTCGCTGCGGAACAACCCCACCCCCACCGCGCCGGATTCGCGCACGTCATCGACGTCCTGCGGCCGCTCGATATTGGCCAACAGCTCGATCACCGAGCCGTCGCGAGTGACCGCGCTGGACTTGCGGATCGACGACAGCTTGCGCCGCGCGCCGCGCCAGGCCCGCTGCCGGCGCCGGTATTCGTTCAGCACCAGCGTGTCCGGATTGATGATCACCACGCCCTGCAGGCCGTCGACGATGATCATCTCGTCCTCGCGGATCAGCTCGCGGCCGTGGTGCAGCGCGATCACCGACGGCAGATCCAGGCTGCGGCCCAGGATGGCGGTGTGCGAGGTGGCGCCGCCGACGTCGGTGATGAAGGCGGCGAAGTTGGAATCCTTGAAATACACCATGTCGGCCGGCGACAGGTCGTGCGCCACCAGGATGTGGTCGTCGACCAGGTCTTCCTGCGCCGGCAATTGCGGCGCGTCGCCGTCCAGGTTCTTGAAAATGCGCTCGACCACCTGCAGCACGTCGTTCTTGCGCTCGCGCAGGTAGTCTTCCTCGATGGCGTCGAATTGCTCGATCAGGTGGTCGCACTGCAGCTTCAGCGCCCATTCGGCGTTGCAGTGCTGCTTTTCGATGATTTCGCGCGGCTCGCGCGAGATGGTGACGTCGCCCAGCAGCATGATGTGCAGCGACAGAAAAGCGCCGAGCTCCGCCGGCGCGTTTTCCGGGATGCTGCCCCACAGCATCTCCAGCTCCTTGCGCGTGGCGCGCACGGCTTCGTCGAAACGCGCCTTTTCCGCCGGAATCTCGCCCTCTTCCAGCAAATAGTGCGCAACATCGTCCATGCTGCGCGAAATCAGATGGGCCCGGCCGATGGCGATGCCGCCGCCGATGGCCACCCCGTGCAGGATGATGCTCATTGTCCCCTCCCCTGGCGGGCCGATGTTATTGTCGCTGTGCCCGCCCCATTCCCGCCGCCGACGGCGGCGGGCTCCCTGAACGGCCGGGGAAAGCCGGCCACCCGCTCAGCGCCGCGTCACTCCGCTTCGTCAAAGCGGTTGTTGATCAGCGCGATCAGCGCCTCCAGCGCCTGCTGCTCGTCCTCGCCGCTGATCTCCAATTCCACCTTCGCGCCCTTGGCCGCGGCCAGCATCATCACGCCCATGATGCTCTTGCCGTTGACGCGGCGGTTGTTGCGGGCGATGAAGATATCGCTCTTGTAACGGCTGGCCAGCTGGGTGAATTTGCTGGACGCGCGCGCGTGCAAGCCCAGCTTGTTGATGATTTCGACTTCAGATCGCAGCATTTCCTTCCCCCGGGATAATGTAAAGCACGCCTTCCAGCCCGCCGGTGATCGCCTTGCTGACGACGATCTCCAGCGGCTGGCTGCTGTAGCACAGCGCTCGCACCAGCATCGGCAGACTGGCGCCGGCCACCGCCTCGACCCGGCCTGGGCGGATCAGCCTGCTGGCGATATTGGATGGCGTGCCGCCGTACATATCGGTCAGCACCATCACGCCGTCGCCCTGATCCAGCCCGTCCACCAGGCCCTGCGCTTCTGCCAGCTTGCGTTCCGGGTCTTCGGTCTTGTCCACCACCATCACCGCCAGATTGTCCGGTTCCCGGCCCAGGATGTGCTTGGCGCAATCGGCCAGGCTACGCCCCAGGTCTCCATGTGCAATTATCAGAACACCTACCATGCCTGAGTCTTCGAATTGGTGCGGCCCGGCGCCTGCCGGCCGCGTTATTTGAGCAAAGCTCGAACCGCGCGGGCCCGAATCCGCCCGCGCATCCGCAGATCAATCTTCCTGAATTGTAACAGCTGAATTCTCGCTGCGGCGGTACCAGGCCAGCTTGTCCGCCAATTCCACCACTTCGCCGACGATGATCAGCGCCGGCGAGGCGATGCCGTGCGAGGCCATCAGACCAGGCAGCGTCGATAAAGTGCCGCACACCGTGCGCTGGCGCGCGGTGGTGGCCCACTCCACCGCCGCCGCCGGCGTCGCCGCCGCGCGGCCGTTGGCGATGAAGGCCTGGCATAGCTCGGCCGCCGTCGACACCCCCATGTACACCACCACCGTCTGCTGCGGCCGCGTCAACGCCGGCCAGTCCAGCGCGATGCTGCCGTCCTGCTTGTGGCCGGTGACGAAGGTGACCGACTGCGCGTAGTCGCGGTGGGTCAGCGGAATGCCCGCATAGGCCGCCGCGCCGCTGGCCGAGGTGATGCCGGGCACCACCTCGAAGGCCACGCCGTTTTCCGCCAGCGTGGCGATTTCCTCGCCGCCGCGGCCGAAGGTGAACGGGTCGCCGCCTTTCAGCCGCAGCACCCGCTTGCCCTGCCGGGCCAGGTCCACCATCAGCTGGTTGATGTCGTCCTGCGGCAGCGCGTGGTTGGCGCGCGCCTTGCCGACATAGACGCGCTCGGCGTCACGCCGCACCAGCTGCAGCAGCTCCGGCGCCACCAGCTTGTCGTACAGCACCACGTCGGCCTGCTGCATCAGCCGCAGCGCGCGGAAGGTCAGCAGGTCGGGATTGCCCGGCCCGGCGCCCACCAGGTAAACCGCGCCGACGGTTTCCGGCCCCGCGCCGGCCAGGCGCCGCTCCATTTCCGCCGCCGCCTGCTCCTCGTGTCCGTTCAGCACCGCGTCGGCCAGCGGCCCTTCCAGCGCGTCCTCCCAGAAACGGCGGCGCTGGTCCACATCGGGAAAGCGCTGCTTGCTGCGCTCGCGAAAACCGGCGGCGAAGCGGGCCAGCCGGCCGTAAGCGCCGGGAATCAGGCTTTCCAGCCGCGCCCGCATCATCCGCACCAGCACCGGCACGCCGCCGCCGCTGGCGATGGCTATCATCAGCGGCGAGCGGTCGACGATGGCCGGCGTGATGTAGCGCGAGGCCTCGGCGTCGTCCACCACGTTGACCAGCACTCCCAGCGCCTCGGCATCGCGCGCGACGCGGCGGTTCAGTTCGTCGTCCTCGCTGGCGGCGACGACCAGGCGCTGGCCGCGCAGCTGCTCCGCCGCGTAGGCGCCGGCCAGGTGGGTCAGCTCGCCGCGGCCGGCCATTTCGGCCAGCTCCGGCGCCAATGCCGGCGCCGCCACCTGCAGCCGCGCGCCGGCCGCCGCCAGCAGCCGCGCCTTGCGCAGGGCGGCCTCGCCGCCGCCCACCACCAGACAGGGCTGCTGTTGCAACTTGAGGAAAATCGGGAAGAAATCCATTCAGCACTCCGCGCCGCGCGGCCGTCCGGCGGCCGCGGCAGCCATTTCGCTTGCCAGGGCGGAACCCTCCGCCTTTTCGTCATCAAGCATACTGTATTTGTTGCATAAATACGACGCTTGGCCGCGGCGGCGCAGAGTCCTGGACGGAACACCGGCTGCTGATGTCAAAATTCCCGCTTTGGTTTGCCGCCTTTCGCCTGGAGCGCTGTTTGACCCGCCGACCCTCCGCCTTGCCCATCCTCCCCTGTCTGCTCCCGCTCCTCGCCCAACCGGCCTGGGCCGCGGCCGGCCATGGCGCGTCGATGAGCCAGGCCGGCTGGCTGCTGGCCATGCTGGTCACCGCGCTCTGGCTGCGGGGCCGCCAGCAACGGCGCAAAGCCCGCGCCACGCTGCAGGACGCCTGCCTGGGGCTCTTGGAGTTCGATCTGGCGCGCCAATACGTGCGCGGCAGCGTCCATACGCTGCAACGGCTGCTGGGCCTGCCGGCGCACACCCGCGGCATGGACTGCGCGCGCTGGCTGACTCTGCTGCACCCCGAAGACCGCCCGCGCTTCGGCGAACTGCTGCGGCAGCCGCCGCAGATGCCGGAAGCCGGCTACGAATTGCGCATCCGCCATTACAGCGGCCACTGGGAATGGCTGGAAATGAGCCTGCAGCCGACCTGGCGCGCCGGCAAGGTCAGCGCGCTGACCGCCATCTGCCGCGTCATCACCGCGCGCAAGCACAGCGAGGCGGCGATGATGCGCCGCGAGCAGCAGTTCCGCACCCTGGTGGAAAACTCGGAAGACATCATCGCCCGCTACGATCTGGAGCTGCACTGCCTGTTCATCAACCGCAGCGTGTCGCGCTTCTCCGACCTGCCGCTGGAAGAACACCTGGGCAAGACCCCGCGCGAGAAAGGCTGGACCGACGAGGCCAGCACCCGCTTCGAAATGGAATGCCGCCAGCTGATCAACAACTGGGAAGCGCGCAGCTTCGAGCTGGAGCTGTACAAGGACCAGCAGCGCCATATCTTCGAAATCCGGCTGTTCCCGGAATTCGACAGCGCCGGCATGCTGAAGACCATCCTGTCGGTGGACCGCGAAGTCACCGCCAGCCGCCAGGGCGAGCGGCTGCTGGCGGAGGAAAACGCGGTGCTGGAAATGATAGCCGGCAACCATCCGCTGCCGCAGACGCTCAACCAGATCTGCCAGATGATGGAATCGCAGCAGCCGCGCGGCCTGTGCAGCATCATGCTGCTGGACGAGGACGGCGCCGCGCTGCGCTTCGCCGCCGGCCTCAGCCTGCCGCCGGCCTACCGCAAGGAGGTGGAGCGCGTCGCCGTCGGCCCCAGCGCCGGTTCCTGCGGCACCGCCGCGCACTGGAAGCGCACCATCGTTGTGGACGACATCCAGGAAAGCCCGCTGTGGGCGCACGCGCGGCACAAAGCGCAGCCCTTCGGCCTGCGCGCCTGCTGGGCCACGCCCATCTTCTCCAGCGACCGCCGCCTGCTGGGCACCTTCGCCACCTATTACCGCGAACCGCGCAGCCCGACGCCGGAAGAGCTGGCCCTGGCCCACCGCAGCACCCACATCATCGCCATCGCGCTGCAGCGCCACGGCCACGAGAAGCAGCTGTTCCGCCTGGCCACCCAGGACAGCCTGACCGAGCTGAGCAACCGCCGCCAGTTCATCGAGCTGGCCGACCGCGAAGTCGAGCGCAGCCGCCGCAACCACGGCCCGCTGACGGTGCTGATGATGGATCTGGACCATTTCAAGGACATCAACGACCTGCACGGCCACGCGCTGGGCGACGACGTGATCCGCCACTTCGCCCAACTGTGCCGCGAAGTCCTGCGCGCCAGCGATTTGTGCGGCCGGCTGGGCGGCGAGGAATTCGCCGCGGTGCTGCCCGACACCCGGCTGGAAGACGCCTTGCTGGTGGCGGAACGGCTGCGCGCCGCGGTCGCCGCGTCCCGGCTGCCGACCGACGACGGCGAGCTCGGCTACACCGTCAGCATCGGCGCGGCGATGCGGCTGCCGGCCGAATCGGACATCGACGAAGTGCTCAGCCGCGCCGACAAGCTGCTGTACCAGGCCAAGCGAGCCGGCCGCAACCGCATTTGCGCCGACCTGGACGCGCCGGCGGCGAATGCGCCGCTTTCCGGCTAGAATGGCGGCCTTTCCCACCGAACGCCCCGCCGTGAACCACTGGCACGCCGCCTACCTGTCCCATCCGCTGTACGCGCCGCTGCGGCCGCTGCTCGCCGGCCTGACGCCTAGCGACTGGCCCGAGCAGCCTGACTACGACCGCCTGCTGGCGGCCGCCCGCGCCGCCGGCCGCCCGCTGCCGCCGGCGCTGCGCTTCGTCTGCGGCCTGGAGCCGGATGGCTATTACGAAAGCCATATCGCGGCCACCGGCGAAGTGCCGACCCGGCGGCAAAACTGGCACGACTGGTTCAACGCGCTGGCCTGGCTCGCCTGGCCGCAGGCCAAGTCGGCGCTGAACCGCCGCCACGCGCGCGCTCTCTCGCGCGGCGAAACCCGGCGCGGGCCGCTGCGCGACGCCGCCACCCTGCTCGACGAATGCGGCGTGATCGTGGCGACAGCCGACCCGGAGCTGGGCCGGGCGCTGGACGACATGCGCTGGCGGCGGCTGTTCATCGAGCGGCGCGCCGACTGGGGCCGTAGCATAGCCGCCCACACGCTGGGCCACGCGGTGATGGAGATGGGGTTGACGCCGCACATAGGCTGGTGCGGCAAGGCGCTGATTCTGGAGGTGGCGCCGGACTTCTTCGCGCGCGACGACGCGGCGCGGCAGCGGCTGCTCGATGCGGCGCTGGCGGCGCGGCTGGACGACGACGCCTTCCTCGCCAGCCCCCGCGCGCTGTGCCCGCTGCCGCTGCTGGGCATTCCGGGCTGGTGGCCGGACAACCAAGACCCGGCCTTCTACGACAATACCGGCTACTTCTGCCCGACGCGGCGGGCGAAGTCCGCCACCGTCTCGGCCTGAAGCCCGCCGGTCAGCGGCGCCAGCAGCTCGGCCAGCGCCGTGCCCAGGGCATCGCCGCGCCCAAGGTCGCGGCGGTAGACGAACAGTTCGAACAACTCCGACAACGGGATCGCCGCCGCGCGCTTCATCAGCACCCAGGCGTCGCCCTGTCCCTTTTGCACGTAACCGCGCCGCGCCAGCTTGTCCAGCACCAGGCCCAGCTCGTCGTAACCCACCTTCACCGCCTGCCGCAGCTGCGGCGGCGTCATCGCCTCGCCGCGCGCATGGGCGGCATCCAACAGCAACAGCACCGCCAGCGCGTCCAGGAAACGGCGCTGCGGCTGATTGCGGCGGCGCCAGGCATCGCCCTCCCAGTAGGACAGCGCCGAGGTGAACACCGCGCCGGCCAGCACCACCAGCCACAGGCAATACACCCACAGCAGGAAGATCGGGATGCTGGCGAAGGCGCCGTACACCAGCTGGTAGCTGGCGATCTGGCCGATGTAGAAGCCGAAGCCGGCCTTGGTGGCCTCCAGCAGCACCGAAGTGGCCAGCGCGCCCCAGATCGCGTGCTTGATCGGCACGAAGCGGTTGGGCACGATGCGGTACAGCAGCGACAGCACCAGCGCGGTCAGCACGATGGTGCCGCCCGCCTCCACCAGGCTGGCCAGCAAGGGCAGGTTTTTCTCGAAGCGGGTGACGCGGAACAGCCAGCGCCACGACAGCAGGCTGCCGCCCAGCACCAGCGGCCCCAGCGTCAGCACCGTCCAATACACCATGCCCTGCTGCAGCCACGGCCGGCCGCGGCGCACGCCCCAGATCGCGTTGAAAGTGCGCTCGATGGTGGACATCAGCATCAGCGCGGTGACGCCCAGCATCACGATGCCGGCGGCAGTGAGCTTTTCCGCGTTGTCGGCGAACTGGCGCATGTAGACGGTGATCACCTTGCCGGCGAACTCCGGCACCAGCGTCGACAGCAGCATGATCTTGAAGCGGGTGCTGTAGTCGGAAAACACCGGAAACGCCGAAATCACCGTCAGCGCGATGGTGAACAGCGGCACCAGCGCCAGCAGCGTGGTGAAGGTCAGGCTGCCCGACACCTGCAGCACGCGCAGGCCGCCCATGCGGCGCGCGAGGAAGCGGGCAAAGCCGAAATAGGGTTCGAATCGTTGGACTTGCATGGCCGCAAAGGTAATGGCAAAGCGCCGATGAGGCAAGCCGGCGCGCTTTGCCCTATCATGCGGCGATTATTGATGAATGCGAGGTTTTTCATGCTAGACATCCTGGTGCTGTATTACAGCCAGCACGGCGCCACCCGCGAGCTGGCCCGGCTGATCGCGCGCGGCGTCGACAGCGTGCCCGGCTGCCAGGCGCGGCTGCGCACGGTGCCCAAGGTTTCCACCGTGTGCGAGGCCAGCGAGCCGGCCATCCCGGAAAACGGCGCGCCCTACGTGGAAAAGCAGGATCTGATCGACTGCGCCGGCCTGGCGCTGGGCAGCCCCACCCGCTTCGGCAATATGGCGGCGGCGATGAAATACTTCCTCGACGGCACCAGCGGCGAATGGATGCAGGGCGCGCTGTCCGGCAAGCCGGCCTGCGTGTTCACCAGTTCGGCGTCGATGCACGGCGGCCAGGAATCCACCTTGTTGACCATGATGATCCCGCTGCTGCATCACGGCATGGTCATCGCCGGCCTGCCCTATTCCGAAACGGCGCTGGCGGCGACGCAAACCGGCGGCACGCCGTATGGCGTCAGCCATGTATCCGGCCTGGACAACCGCCAGGCGATCAGCGAGCACGAAAAGGCGCTAGCGCTGGCGCAAGGGAAGCGGCTGGCGGAGTTGGCGGTGAAGTTGGCGGCAAATTGAGGTGCGAGTAAGAAGCAGCCGATCTAAACAAACTGAAAATGAAGTGTGCTCACTTCTTGCCCGTTTTCGTCTTGGCATTAACGAGTGCTGAAGCCGCTAATCCTTTAGTTAATTTGCTTGTTGCTTTGCTTCTCAACGCCTTCGATGCGGCTGAAGCGACGGCTTTTGAAGTCCGAACAGAGTTTTTCTTACCACTCATAGCTTGGCTCCTTACATACCAACCACTACAAAATGTGCAAAAAATTAACCCAACACACTAGATATAGTAACAAAAAGGCCTAACTGCAAATATTCTCTCTTCGGGAGGATGAGACCGCTCCGCGGACAATGTTTGGGTGCCGGTTCCGTCCGGCAAACGGGCCAGGGGCTGTACGGCCAGCCCTGTCGCTGAGCGAATCGAAGATTCGCACGCAGAGGCGATCCCAGGCCGCCCCCGCAGCCCGCGAAGCCCCGACAAACAGACACTGGGCAAGGAGCCGCCGAAACTACATGCGTGCGAATCTTTGACTCGTCCAGCAGTACGCGCTCCCGTCGCGCGGCGTCGAACAAATCGGCGGCTTAAAACCTTGCCCAGCGCCTTTTTGCCGGCGCGCGCCAAAGGGAGAAGGGGCACGTCGCTCACGCTCTACCCCTTGTAGGGCGGAAGCCGCAACGGGGCGTTCCGCCATCTTTCCTTCGCTGAGACTTGTCCAAACGATTAGGGCCGAACCGACGCGCCCCTCCCCCATCAGAGCAAACCGTCTCCAAAGCCACTCCCAAGGTTTTAAGACGCCCTTTGTTTGAGCGGGGCGACGCTAGCGCCCAGCGAGTTGGGCGGCGCCTTGGGAATGGCTTGGGAGACGGGATTTCGCAGCGCTGCTGGGGCGGCCTGGGATTGAAAAGGAGCTGGCCGCGCTGCCCCCCCCCTTTTCCGTCCGCCAGGCGGAACCGGCACTCAAATTTCATCCGCGAAGCGGACACCAACCGGTGCGTCGCCCCTGCGGGGTGACGCACCCTACGACACCGCCAAGAAACTGCTAGGCGGCGCGCCCAATTCCCGCTTGAACATGGTGGCAAAGGCGCTTGGGCTGGCGTAGCCCAGGTCCAGCGCCACCTTCAGCACGCTGTCGCCGCAGGCCAGCCGCTGCAGCGCCAGCATCAGCCGCGCCTGGCGCCGCCACTGGCCGAAGCTGAGGCCGGTTTCGCGGCGGAAGCGGCGCTGCAGGGTGCGCGGGTCCAGCGCCAGCTCGCGCGCCCACTCGGCCGCGCCGCGCGCGTCGTCCGGTTGCGCCAGCCAGCCATCGCACAGCTGGCGCAGCGCGGCCGATGACGGCTGCGGCAGCGACAAGGGCAGCACCTTGGCGCGGGCGATTTCCTCCAGCAGCAGGTCCATCACCTTTTCATCGCGCGAGCCGGCGGCGCACGGCACCGCCACCGCCATCGCCGCTACCACCAGCTCGCGCAGCAGCGGCGTCACTTCCAGCACGCAGCAAGCCTCGGGCAGGCCTTGCAGCTTGTCCTCGCGCACGTAGATGCTGCGCATCCGCACATCGCTGACCATCTTGACCTGATGCCAGGCGCCGATCGGCAGCCAGATGGCGCGCGTCGGCGGCACCACCCACTGGCCGCGCTCGGCGCTGACCAGCATCAGCCCCTCCACCGCGCACAGCAGCTGGGCGGTGGGATGGTTGTGGCGCGGCGTTTCCAGCCCCGCCGGATAGTCGCGCGGCTTGCCGCGCACCGGTTCCAGCCCGCGATCGAACTGGTTCAGATGGTCGAAGCTGTCCATGA
Organism: Chromobacterium subtsugae; assembly: GCF_001676875.1. GTDB lineage: Bacteria > Pseudomonadota > Gammaproteobacteria > Burkholderiales > Chromobacteriaceae > Chromobacterium > Chromobacterium subtsugae. Next base: position 75,824 of record NZ_JYKA01000004.1, read on the forward strand.
CGCCTCTTTCGACAAGATGAATGCCCTATTTTCGCAGGACCGACGAAAACGCGCTTGTTAGGATGAAGCCATCCCACCCGTACCGAGTATCGATTTCATGACCGCAAGCACCCAGCTAGCCGCGCCGGCGCAGGACACGCGCTTTCGCGTGCTCGGCGCCATCAGCTTTTCCCATTTTCTCAACGACATGCTGCAGTCGCTGCTGGTGGCGCTGTACCCGTTGCTGAAAGGCAACTACCACCTCAGCTTCGCCGAAATCGGCCTGCTGACCTTCACCTACCAGTGCACCGCCTCGCTGCTGCAGCCGCTGGTCGGCATCTATACCGACAAGAAGCCGCAGCCCTACTCGCTGGTGTTCGGCATGGGCTCGACGCTGATCGGCCTGCTCTTGCTGTCCAGCGCCGGCAGCTTCCCGCTGCTGCTGCTGGCCGCCGCGCTGATCGGCACCGGCTCGTCCATCTTCCACCCCGAATCGTCGCGGGTGGCGCGGATGGCTTCCGGCGGCCGCCCCGGCCTCGCCCAGTCCATCTTCCAGGTCGGCGGCAACGCCGGCAGCGCCACCGGCCCGCTCTTGGCGGCGCTGATCGTGCTGCCGCTGGGCCAGGGCAGCGTCGCCTGGTTCAGCCTGGCCGCGCTGCTGGCGATGTACGTGCTGTTCCGCGTCGGCCAGTGGTACGCCCATCAGCACCGCCAGGCGAAGAAGGGCGCCGCCGCCGCCAAGCCGGCGCTGCCGCCCGGCCGCGTCAAGCTGACCCTGCTGCTGCTGTTGCTGCTGGTGTTCTCCAAACACTTCTACCTGGCCAGCATCACCAGCTACTACACCTTCTATCTGATCCACCATTTCCATATCGGCGTGCAATCGGCGCAGCTGCACCTGTTCCTGTTTCTGTTCGCCGTGGCCGCCGGCACGGTGCTGGGCGGCCCGATCGGCGACGCCATCGGCCGCAAGCGGGTGATCGGCTTCTCCATCCTCGGCATCGCGCCGCTGGCGCTGCTGCTGCCGCACGCCGACCTGTTCTGGACCTCGGTGCTGTCGTTTCCGATCGGCTTCATCCTGGCCTCGGCCTTCCCGGCCATCCTGATCTACGCGCAGGAGCTGCTGCCGGGCAAGGTGGGCATGGTGTCGGGCATGTTCTTCGGCTTCGCCTTCGGCATCGGCGGCATCGGCGCCGCGGTGCTGGGCGAACTGGCCGACCTGAATGGCATCGAGTTCGTCTACCAGCTGTGCGCCTTCCTGCCGCTGCTGGGCCTAGCGTCGCTGGCGCTGCCCGACCTGCACCGCCAGGCCAAGGCCTGACGCGGCGCTTGATCCAGCGCAAACTCCGACGGCGCGCCGCCGCCGGAGTTTGCAAACGATAATAGCTAGCATTATCATGTTTTTCTGCATCCGGCTCCGCCATGGGGCCAACCCGATAAGGAAAACATAATGCGTCGCTTCGTCTGCCAGCTGGCCATCGCCAGCGTAGCCCTGTCCGCCTCCTTCGCCGCCATGGCCAAGGAATACCCGATCGGCAAACCCACGCTGAAAAACGGCATGGAAATCGGCGCGGTCTACCTGCAGCCCACCAAGATGGACCCGGACGGCATGATGCTGAAGCCGGAAGCTTCCGACATCCATCTGGAAGCCGACATCCACGCCACCAAGAACAACCCCAACGGCTTCGAAGAAGGCGCCTGGATGCCCTACCTGGTGGTCAAGTACGAACTGACCAAGGTCGGCGGCAAGACCCAGAAGGGCGACCTGATGCCGATGGTGGCCAACGACGGCCCGCACTACGGCGACAACGTCAAGCTGCAAGGTCCGGGCAAGTACAAGCTGAAATACACCGTGATGCCGCCGTCGGCCAACGAGCACGCCCACTTCGGCCGCCACGTCGACAAGGAAACCGGCGTCGCCCCGTGGTTCAAGCCGTTTGAAATCAACTACGAGTTCACCTTCGCCGGCATCGGCAAGAAGGGCGGCTACTGATTCGCGCGGCGGTAATGTGAACGCAAAGCATTATTGATTGCGATACAATGAAACGGCGCGGCCCGAAGAGCCGCGCCGTTTCACATTCCGGGATGAGGATTCGATGACTGTTCTGCGCCTGTTGGCCGCCGCCCTGCTGGCCGGCCTGTTCTCCGCTTCGGCATTGGCCGAGGAAATGCCGGTGTTCAAGCTGGAAATCAAGGATGGCTATTTCAAGCCCGCCCGGCTGGTGGTGCCCGCCGGCAAGAAATTCAAGGTGGAAGTGATGAATACCGGCAAGACGCCGGCCGAGTTCGAAAGCACGCCGCTGCGCAAGGAAAAGGTGCTGGGCCCCGGCGCGGAATCCTTCCTGGTGTTCCAGCCGCTGTCGCCCGGCGAATACAAGTTTTTCGACGAGTTCCACATGAAGACCGGCCAGGGCGTGATCGTCGCCAAATAATCTCGCGGGAATCGATATGGGACAGGTACTTTTCATTGTCTGGCGCGAAAGCGTCGAGGCCTTGCTGGTGGTCGGCATTCTCAATGCCTGGATGAACCAGAACGAAGCCGGCCGCGCCGGCAAGCCCTATCTGTGGGGCGGCGTGGCGCTGGGCGTCGCGCTGGCCATCGCGCTGGCGGTGGCGCTGTTCGCGGCCAGCAGCCTGATGGCGGGCGCGCAGGATTACTTCCAGCTCGGCATGGTGTTCATCGCCGCCGCCCTGATCGTGCAGATGGTGCTATGGATGCGCGAGCACGGCCGCACGCTGAAGAAAGAACTGGAAAGCGGGCTGAGCGAAAACGCCCGCAGCGACAACTGGTGGGGGGTCACCGTGCTGGCCGCGCTGGCCATCGCCCGCGAAGGCAGCGAGGCCGTGGTGTTCCTGTACGGCATGCTGGCCGAAGCCCAGGGCATGGAGCTGGCCAAGATGGGCGTGGCCGGCCTGGTAGGCCTGCTGCTGGCCTTCCTCACTTTCTACCTGCTGCAGCTGGGCGGCAAGGTGCTGTCGTGGCGGCTGTTCTTCCGCGTCACCGAAATCATGCTGCTGCTGCTGGGCGCCTCGCTGTTCCTCAACGGCGTGGAGAAACTGATCTCGATGGACATCCTGCCGCCGCTGGTGGACCCGCTGTGGGACAGCTCGGCGCTGCTTGACGACATGAGCCCGTTCGGCGGCGTGGTGGCTTCGCTCACCGGCTACCGCTCGCACCCGGCGCTGACCAGCCTGATCGCCTACGCGCTGTTCTGGCTGGCGATCTGGAGCCTGTTCCAGTGGCGCAACCGCCGCCAGGCCGCCGCCGCATGAAAGCGGATCCCAAGCGGCTGCGCCCGCAGCGGGTGATTCCCATCGTCGCCGCCCCGGGCGGCGGCTCCTGTAGCCCGCAGCGACAGCCGCGCGGCCTGCTGGCGCTGGCGGGCATCTGGCTGCGCGACCACGCCGCGCTGCTGCGCAAGCTGCAATGGGCGGTGGTGCTGGTTTACGCCTTCCTGCTGATTGTCCCCGCCTGCCTGCCGCTGCCGGAAGACACCGCGCGGATGTGGGACAACCTGACCATCTTCGCCCAGTTCGTGTTCTGGGGCATCTGGTGGCCGTTCGTGCTGCTGTCGATGGTGCTGTTCGGCCGGCTGTGGTGCGGCGTGCTGTGCCCGGAGGGCGCGCTGTCGGAATGGGCGGCGCGCAAGGGCATGGGACGGCCGATTCCGCGCTGGATGCGCTGGGGCGGCTGGCCTTTCGTCGCCTTCGTCCTCACCACCGTCTACGGCCAGCTGGTCAGCGTCTACCAATACCCGAAAGCCGCGCTCTTGGTGCTGGGCGGCTCCACCGTGGCCGCCGTCGCCGTCGGTTTCGTCTACACCCGCGGCAAGCGCGCCTGGTGCCGCCATCTGTGCCCGGTCAACGGCGTGTTCGGCCTGTTGTCCAAGCTGGCGCCGCTGTACTACCGCGTCGACGAGGCCGCCTGGAAAGCCTCGCATGAGCGGACGCCGGCGGTGGACTGCGCGCCGCTGCAACCGCTGCGCCACATGCAGGGCGGCAGCGGCTGCCATATGTGCGGCCGCTGCAGCGGCCATCGCGACGCGATCGAGCTGAGCCTGCGCCCGTCCAACGATGAAGTGGTGCGGGTGGCGGAAAAAGAAGCCGATGGCTGGCAGACCGCGCTGATCGTCTACGGCCTGCTGGGCGTGGCGATGGGCGCCTTCCACTGGACCATGAGCCCCTGGTTCGTATCGCTGAAGCAAGCCGCGGCGGAATGGCTGGTGGACCGCGACATCATGTGGCCGCTGGACACCGGCGCGCCGTGGTGGCTGCTCACTCACTACCCGCAGCACAACGACGTGTTCTCCTGGCTGGACGGCGCGTCGCTGATCGCCTATGTCGCCGCCACCGCGCTGGTGCTGGGCAGCGGCATCCTGGCCTGCCTCGCCTTGTCGGTAACCGTTTCCGGCCGCTGGCACACGCAACGCCTGCACCATCTGGCGCAGGCGCTGATCCCGCTGGCCGGCTGCGGCGTGTTTCTCGGCCTGTCGGCGCTGACCGTCACCCTGCTGAAGGCCGAAGGCTTCGCCATGCACTGGGTCAACGATGCCCGGCTGGCCTTGCTGGCCGGCGCCAATCTGTGGGCGCTGCGGCTGGCCTGCGGCATTCTGTCGCGCTGGAGAGGCGGCCTGAGCCGCCTGGCGGCGCTGCTGCCGTTCTGCGGCGCGCTGGCGCTGGTAGACTGCGCCTGGGGTTATATGTTCTGGTGGTGGTGACGGCGGGCATCGGCGCCGCCATTCCCCGCTCAACGCCCCTGGCCGCGTCCGCCGCGCCAGGGGCGTTTGCTATCCGGCGCGGCACGGAAGCGGCTCTTGGTTGGCGCCGCGCGCTGTGCGATAACACAGTATCCCCGTCCGTTTAGGAGCCGCCATGCGGCGTCTGCTGCCTCTGGTTTTCGCGCTGTCGCTCGGCGGTCCGGCCGCTGCCCAGCCGGCCGTCGAGCTGGCCACCGGCGAGTGGCCGCCCTACGTCTCGCAAAGCCTGCCGCAGGACGGCGTGTTCTCGCAGATCGTGCGCCAGGCCTTCCAGCGCGCCGGCTACCCGGTGCATTTCACCTATCAGAGCTGGCCGCAGGCCGAGGCGGCGGCCAAGGCCGGCCGGGCTGCGGCGGCGTTTCCCTACCGGCCGACGCCGGAGCGCGAGCAGGATTTCGACTTCTCCGCGCCGCTGATGCGCTCCACCAGCTATCTGTTCTATCACAAGCCCCACATGCCGCACCCGCCGCCGCAGTTCAAATCGTTAGACGAGCTGCGCGGCTACCGCGTCGCCGTCCAGCTCGGCTATTGGTACATTCCGCTGTTCCAGCAGCACAAGCTCAATACCCTGCTGACCAGCGACGAAGTCAACGCCTTGCGCCAGTTGCAGCTGGGCCGCCTGGACCTGGCGCCGATGACGCTGGAGCGCGGTTTTTTCCTGATCCACAGCGCGCTGCCCGGACATGAAAAGGAATTCGGCTACATCCCGACGCCGCTGGACAAGGAAACGCCGCTGGGGCTGATGTTCTCGCGCGGCTATCCGCAGGTGGCGCGCATCCGCGAGGACTTCGCCCGCGCGCTGGAGTCGATGGAGAAAGACGGCACGCTGAAGGCGATCTACCAGCGCAACTTCCCGGAAGTCACGCCGCCGCGTTGACCAGCGTGGGATTCAGCACCCGGATCACCTCCTGCGGGCTGACCCCTACCAGGAAGCCGCGCTTGCCGCCGTTGAGGTAGATGAGCGGCAGCTCGGCGATGCTGGCCTCCATATACACCGGCATCGGGTGGCGGGTGCCGAAGGGGCTGGTGCCGCCCACCTGGTAGCCGCTGTGCTTGTCGGCGGTTTTCGGGTCGCAGGGATGGACTTTCTTCGCGCCGATCTGCTTGGCCAGCATGCCGGTGCCCACCTCCCGGTCGCCGTGCATCAGCACGATCAGCGGACGCTTGTTGTCGTCCTCCATGATCAGCGTCTTCACCACCGCGTGCTCGTCGACGCCCAGCTCGCGCGCCGACACCGTGGTGCCGCCCTTGTCCTCGTATTTGTACAGGTGTTCGGTGTAGTCGACCTTGTGCTCGCGCAGCGCGCGGACGGCCTGGGTGACGGGGGCCTTGCTGGACATGATGTGTTCCCGATGCGAAACGCCACACTTTAAAACCCGGCCGCCACCTTGCCAAGCGGCGGGATCAAGCCTTGCGCGCGCGCCACCACAGCCGCAGGCCCAGCAAGCAGGCCAGAACAGCGGCGTAGATCAGCGGCTGGGTGACATCCTTCTTCACCAGCCACCAGTAATGGGTGACCGCCAGGATCGCCACCGGGTACACCAGCCGGTGCAGCTTGCCCCAATTGCGCTTCAGCCGCCGCATCCAGCCCTGGGTGGAGGTCAGCGCCAGCGGCGACATCAGCGCGATGGCGGCGAAGCCGACGGTGATGAACGGCCGCTTGGCGATGTCCTTCAGGATGTGGTGCCAGTCGAAGAACTGGTCCAGCCAGATATAGGTGGTGAAATGCAGGCTGGCGTAGAAAAAGGCGAACAGGCCCAGCATGCGCCGGCATTTCAGCGGCCAGGCCTGGCCGGTCAGGCGGCGCAGCGGCGTCATCGCCAGCGTGGCCAGCAGCCATACCAGCGTCCAGGTGCCGGTGGAGCGAGTAATGAACTCCACCGGGTTCACCGCTTCGCCCATCAGCACGATCCACGCCGCGCGCATGAGCGGCAGCAGGCAGGCGATGAACAACAAAACCTTGCCGACGGCGAGGCGGCGGTCGGCCGGGGCGGCGGGCGTTTTCATGCGCAGCGTCGTCATCAGTAGTTCTTTCTCAGGTCCATGCCGCGGTACAAGCCGGCCACCTGCTCGGCGTAGCCGTTGAACGGCAGCGTCTTGCGCTTGAAGAATTCGCCGATGCGCCGCTCGGATGCCTGGCTCCAGCGCGGGTGGTCGACATCCGGATTCACATTGGAATAAAAGCCGTACTCATGGGCGTTGGCCATATTCCAGCTGGTGGCCGGCATCGTTTCCTGCAGCCGGATGCGGACGATGGACTTGATGCTCTTGAAGCCGTATTTCCACGGCACCACCAGCCGGATCGGCGCGCCGTTCTGGTTCGGCAGCGCGTTGCCGTACAGGCCGACAGCGAGGATGGCCAGCGGATGCATCGCCTCGTCGATGCGCAGTCCCTCGCGGTACGGCCAGTCCAGCACCGCCTGGCGCTGGCCTGGCATCTCGCTCGGCCGCTGCAGCGTCTCGAACGACACGTATTTGGCGCGCGAAGTGGGATTCATCTGCTTGATCAGGCTGGCCAGCGGGAAGCCCACCCAGGGGATGACCATGCTCCAGCCCTCGACGCAGCGCAGCCGGTAGACGCGCTCTTCCAGCGGAAACTTCAGCAACTCCTCGATGGAGAAGCGGCGCGGCTTGGCCACCTCGCCGTCCACCAGCACGCTCCACGGCCGGGTATGCAGGCTGCCGGCGTTCTCCGCCGGATCGCTCTTGTCGGTGCCGAATTCGTAATAGTTGTTATAGCTGGTGATGTCCTTCAGGCTGTTGGGCTTGTCATTGGCCGCCAGCTGCGACAGCGGGCTTTTCCTGGCGTTGAGCCCGGCCAGCGTTTCGGCCGACAGCAACAGTCCGGCGGCGCCGGCCATGAACTGGCGGCGGTTGAAGTACACTTTTTCCGGCGTGATTTCCGACGGCAAGTGGTCGGCGGGTTTTCTGATCAGCATGGCGGCGCTCCTGTCGTTTCCACTTGGTCGGCTCAACACGCTGATTCTGACACCAGGCGGGATCAACCGTTCAGCGTTAAAGTGTTAGCAAAGACTATCCCGGCCCGCTTGGCCGGCGCCAATGCCGTCATGCTAAACTGCGGCCGCCGCCGCGGCGGCGCTTCCGTGCCGTTCACACCAACAATTACAGATCAGACAATGTCATGAAGAAACAACTCGCCATCGCCCTGACCGTGGGCAGCCTGCTGCTCTGCCAATCCGCCCTCGCCCGCCGCGAGCCGCTGGAACAGCCGCAACGCGTCACCCTTACCGCGCCCAACGGCGACGTCGGCAAAACCAAGGCCGCCATCATCCGCGCCGCCAGCGGCCTGCAATGGAATGTCGTGGCCGACCAGCCCGGCAAGCTGACCTTCAAGCATGTCAAAGGCAATATCGTGCTGGTGCTCGATGTCAGCTATGACGCCACCGGCTATCAGGTGCGCTACGCGTCCAGCGAAAACCTGAGCTACCAGGAAACCGAAACCGGCGCCCGCGTCCACCCCACCGTCAACCGCTGGATGGACAATCTGGTCCGCCACATCGGCGGGGACCGCACCGATGGCGACGACGACGACAAGCCGGCCAGCGCGGCCGAGTAAGCGCCCGCCCATGCAACCGGCCAAGCGCCTGTCCGGTTGCCCCGCTCCCCCCAGCCCCGCCTCTTTCCATGCCATCCAAGCTGAAATACCAGATCCAACCCGCTCCGGAGGTGGACACCGCCACCTTGCGCCGCCTGCACGCGCTGCGGCTGGCGCAGTTTCCGTTCCGCCGCGCCGACCCCGCGCGCGAAGCCGCCATGTGGCGCGAATTTCAGGATAGCTATCGACAGCGCGCCGCCTGGTCGGTGATTTTCCGCGACGCCGACGGCGCGCCGCGCGGCTTCTGGCTGGCTGTCTGCGAGCGGCCCCGGCCGCCGGCGCCGCGCGGCGTGCTGCTGCGGGTGGATTATTTGTATACCGAACCGGGCTGGCGCGGCAGTTCCGTATTGATCGCGTCCACCCTGAGGCTGCTGTGGCGGACCAAGCTGCAAGCGCCCGGCCTGCCTCTATGGTTCGGCTGCATCTGTTTTCCCAATAGTTTCATCCGGGTGGCGGCCACCTTCGAACAGGTGCGCACGCTGGCCGACGCGCCGCTGGCGGCCGCGGACCGCGCCTTGCTGCTGCAGCTGGGCGCCGACGCCGCGGGCGCCCGTTGGCGCGCGGCCAGCGGCCTCGCCGACTTCAGCGACCATCATCCGCCGGCGCTGGCCGCCGGCATCGCCGACACGCCGCGCCTGGCCAGGCACTTGGCCCGCTACGAAGCCGCCAACCCGGACTGGCGCCGGGGCATGGCCATGCCGATGTTCTGCCGGATCGGCCTGGCCACCGCCATCCGCGGCGTTTGGCACACCCTGCGCCGCGCTTGGCGGCGCAAACCGGCGGCTTGAGGCTACAACTGGTGCCAGCCCAGCCAGTACAGCGCGCAGAACAGGGCCGCGCTGATCAGCAGGGCGATGGCCAGCGCGGAAAACAGCTCGTGCAGCGTGCGGCGCTGGCTGGGCCGCAGCAGCCAGCGCGCCACCGCCCACAGCACCAGGCACAGCACGAAAAACTTGAACAGGCGTCCAAACATGATGGCAGTCGGCGAGGAAGTGCCGCGATTATCCCGGCGCGATCTCTCCCCGCGCAAGCCCGGCTTGTGGATATAATCGTCCGGTAGCCGCAGGAGACTTCGCCCAGCCTGCCCCGACAGAGGGCGGCGGACGAAGATAATTAGAAGAGGCCACCACCACTTATGACCGACACCAACTGTTCGGTAGGCATCGTCGCGCCCCAGGACGCCGTGTTCGATGTCCCATTGCCGCTGGCGAGCGGCGCCGTGCTGCCCAGCTACCAGCTGCGCTTCGAAACCTACGGCGCGCTCAACGCCGGCCGCAGCAACGCCATCCTGATCTGCCACGCGCTGTCCGGCCACCATCACGCCGCCGGCCGCCATCACCCGGACGACAAGGCCGCCGGCTGGTGGGACAATATGATAGGCCCCGGCAAGCCGATCGACACCGACCGCTTCTTCGTGGTCGCCGTCAACAATCTGGGCGGCTGCCACGGCAGCACCGGCCCCTCCAGCGTCAACCCGGCCACCGGCCAGCCCTGGGGCTCCGCCTTTCCGGTGGTGACGGTGGCGGACTGGGTGAGCTCCCAGGCGCGGCTGGCCGACCGGCTGGGCATAGAGCGCTGGGCCGCGGTGATAGGCGGCTCGCTGGGCGGCATGCAGGCGCTGCACTGGAGCATCGCCTACCCGCAGCGCGTCGCCCACGCGCTGGTGATCGCCTCCGCCCCCAAGCTGTCGGCGCAAAACATCGCCTTCAACGACGTGGCGCGCCAGGCCATCCTCACCGACCCGGAATTCCACGGCGGCGACTTCTACGCCCAAGGCGCGGTGCCGCGCCGCGGCCTCAGGCTGGCGCGGATGCTGGGCCACATCACCTATCTGTCCGACGACGGCATGGGCGAGAAATTCGGCCGCATGCTGCGCTCCGGCGAATACCGTTTCGGCTACGATGTGGAATTCGAGATCGAAAGCTATCTGCGCTACCAGGGCGACAAGTTTTCCGACTACTTCGACGCCAACACCTACCTCTTGATGACCAAGGCGCTCGACTACTTCGATCCGGCCAAGGAGCACGGCGGCGACCTGGCCGCCGCGCTGCGCCAGGCCAGCGCCAGCTTCCTGGTGGCCAGCTTCACCAGCGACTGGCGCTTCGCGCCGGAACGCTCGCGCGAAACCGTGAAGGCGCTGATCGCCGCCGGCAAGCGCGTCAGCTACGCCGAAATCGAATCGGCGCACGGCCACGACGCCTTCCTGATGACCGACCCACCCTATGTGGACCTGATGCGCGCCTACCTGTCCCGCGTGGCCGAGGAGGCGAACGCATGAACCATCCCGCTCTCCGCCCCGACCTGCGGATCATCTACGACTGGATCTCGCCCAGCAGCCGGGTGCTGGACCTGGGCTGCGGCCGGGGCGAACTCCTGGCGGCGCTGCAGGACGGCAAGCAAGTGCAAGGCTACGGCGTCGATTTCGACGTCGCCAACGTGGTCGGCTGCGTCGCCGCCGGCGTCAACGCCATTCAGGGCGACCTGGAAACTGGCCTCGCCGAATTCGAGGACCAGCGCTTCGACCACGTGGTGCTGTCGCAAACGATACAGGCGATGCGCCATACCGAGGCCATCCTCAACGAAATGCTGCGCGTCGGCCGCGAGGCCATCGTCAGCTTCCCCAATTTCGGCTATTGGCAAAACCGCTGGCAGATCCTGCAGGGCCACATGCCGGTGTCGGACACCATTCCCTACCAATGGTACGACACGCCCAACATCCACTGGTGCATGCTCGGCGATTTCGAGGCGCTGTGCGCGAAGAACGGCATACGCATCGTCCAGAGGGTGGTCATGGACAAGGGCAAGCGGGTATCCTTGTTGCCCAATCTGCGCGGCAGCCTGGCCTTCTACCGGGTGGCGCGCGGCTGATTCCGCCTCGCACAAGGAGAGATGCATGCGCCTGCTGCTGGCCATTTTCCTGCCCTGGCTGCAGTTCTTCACCATAGGCCGGCCGTTCGCCGGCCTGTTCTGCCTGGTCCTGCAACTGACTCTCATCGGCTGGATTCCGGCCGCGCTGTGGTCGGTGTACGCGCTGAGCCAGTACAAGACCGACCAGAAAATCGCCAAGGCGCTGCGGCGCTGACGCCGGCCCGGGCCGGCCCCGAATCCGGGGCCGGCCGCGTCCCGCAACCCCACACCACAAGAAAACCATGACCCTGGCCTCCATCCACTGGCGGCGCGATGTGTTCTCCCGCGCCATGCTGGTTTGCGTATTCACCGGCTTCGCCTCCGGCCTGCCGCTCTACACCCTGATCAACCTGCTGCCGGCCTGGCTGCGCAGCGAGGGCGTCGACCTCAAATCCATAGGCCTGTTCGCGCTGATCGGCCTGCCCTACACCTGGAAATTCCTGTGGTCGCCGCTGATGGACCGCTACGCGCTGCCGCTGTTGGGCCGCCGCCGCGGCTGGATGCTGGCCAGCCAGCTGGCGCTGCTGTTCGCCCTCGGGCTATTCGGCCTGTTCGACCCGCGCGCGGACATCTGGAACATCGCCGCGCTGGCGCTGGCGGTCGCCTTTTTCTCGGCCAGCCAGGACATCGTGCTGGACGCCTTCCGCCGCGAAATCCTCAGCGATGCCGAACTGGGGCTGGGCAACACCATCCACATCAACGCCTACCGGCTGGCCGGCCTGGTGCCGGGCTCGCTGTCGTTGATTCTGGCCGACCGCATGCCCTGGGGCGGGGTATTCGTGGTCACCGCGCTGTTCATGCTGCCCGGCGCGCTGATGACGCTGCTGGTGAAAGAGCCCAGCCTAGCCGCCGGCAGCCCGAAGACGCTGCGCGAAGCGGTAGTGGAGCCGTTCCATGAGTTCGTCACCCGCCAGGGCTGGCAGGGCGCGCTGTGGATATTGGGCTTCATTTTCCTGTACAAGCTGGGCGACAGCATGGCCACCTCGCTGGCGACGCCGTTCTATCTCGACATGGGCTACGCCAAGTCGCAGATCGGCCTGGTGGCCAAGCATGCCGGGCTGTGGCCGGCGGTGGCCGGCGGCCTGCTGGGTGGGCTGTGGATGATCAAGATGGGCATCAACCGCGCGCTGTGGGCGTTCGGCGTGGTGCAGGTGCTGTCGATTCTGGGATTCGCCTGGCTGGCCAGCCATGGCCGTTTCGACAGCGTCGGCGCCGAGCAGCTCGGCATGCTGGCCGCGGTGATAAGCTTCGAGGCGCTGGGCGTCGGCCTCGGCACCGCCGCCTTCGTCGCCTTCATCGCCCGCAGCACCCATCCGGCCTACACCGCCACCCAGTTCGCGCTGTTCACCAGTCTGGCCGCGGTGCCGCGCACGCTGGCCAACGCCGCCACCGGCTACATCGTCGACTCTATCGGCTGGACTTCGTTTTTCTTCCTGTGCACCGCGCTGGCGATTCCGGGCATGATGCTGCTGGTGAAAGTGGCGCCCTGGGGCGACGACCCGGCGGCCAGCAAGGCCTGAGCCTTCACGGCCGACACTGCTCGCCGCCGCCGTCCTGGCGGCACTGGCGGATATTGCCATCCTGGTCCAGCTTCAGCAGCCACTCCTCCAGGCCGGAACCGGTTTTCGCCCTGGCCTCGATGATGAAGCTGGTCTGCTCGACATTGTCGGCCGACGGCAACGCGCTGCTGAAGCCGATATCGAAAGCGGCGGTCTCGATCACCGGCAATGCCGGCCAGGCCAGCGGCCCCTCCTGGTGAAACACGCCGTGCTCGTGATACCAGCGCTGCATGAAGTGGTTGTCCTCCAGCAAGGCCGAGCGCGCCTCCTCCAGCCGGGCGCGCTGCAAGTATGACTGGTAGCCCGGCAGCGCCACCGCCAGCAGCAATGCGGCGATCGCCATGCAGCCGACCAGTTCCAGCAGGCTGAAGCCGCCGACATTTGTCTTCATTCCCTGCGCTCCTCCCAGTTCAAACGCCGCCCCGCCGCCTCGCCGTCGCCCACCCGGTACCAGCTTTGCAGGGTGACCGAGCTGTAAGGCGTGCGGCCCCAGGCCCGCACCGTGATCCGGTACAAACGCCCGGGCGATCCGTCCCGCGCCAGGAAGCCGGGATCGATCAGCTCCACCACGTAGCGCGGATTGGCCCAGCTGAGCCCGCCGCTGCGCACTTGCTGCGGACACCTGGACTGCGCCGGCTCCGGCTCCAGCGGAAAGGCGCGGCTGTTGCCGCAGGGATGCAGCAGCGGCACCGCGCCGTTCGCGCGGCGTTCCGGCGGTTCCTTGGGCTCGCACAGGCCCTTGCCCTGCGGACCATGGCAGCTGGGCGGAAACAGCCGGCCCTCGCCATACAGCTCCGCCGGCCGGGCGGCCAGGGCCGCCATGTCCAGCCGGCGGTCCAGCCGCCACACCCAGTCCTCGGCGCCCAGCAGCGCCTGCCGCGCCAACAGCTGCGCCCGCCGCCGATCCTGGACATTGTCCGCCAGCCGCTGCGCGCTGATCGTCAGCTGGGACGAGGACAAGGCCAGCATGCTCAGCGCCGCCAGCAAGGACAACACCAGCAACAAAGCGCCGCCGCGCTGGCGGCTGGCCCTCACCGCGCGCCTTAGCATGGCTGCAACGGCGTCAGCGCCGCGTCATGGCTCAGCTTGATCACCTTGTCCTCCCCGCTATCCGGATACCACTCCATCGTCACCCGCGCCGCCGCCAGGCGGCCGGCCTCGCCAGCCGTCAACGAGTCGATGCCGCGCCAGGCCCAGCGCGCATCCGGCCCGCAGCCGGTTTGCGCCAGCACCCGCAGCGACAGCGACTTCACCCCATCCAACGCCACCCGCTCGCCGCCGTCGGCGATGCCGCCCAGCGCATCGCGCATCAGCAACTGCCCCGATCGCCCCGGACGCAGCAGGCGGTACTGGCGCTGCCGCGGCAGCCACAGCTGCAAAGAGGGCAGGTGCAAGCTGCCCGCGGCCAGCGCCGGAGACAGCTCCAGCGACGGCGTCGCCGCGCCGCCGCTCCAGCTTGCCTCGCCTCCGGCCAAGCGCAGCGATTGTCCGCAGCTGACCAGCCGGCTCTCGCGCCAAGCGCGCCAGTCGCTGTCCTGCGGCTCCAGCAGCAGGCGGCTCAGTCCGCCCGCGTCGTCCAGCACCGCCTGCCGGTGCCGCAGCCAGCGCCCGGGCAGCGACAGCGTCCACGCAGTCTGGCCGAAATCCTCGCGCCGCCAGGCTTCTTGCGCGCATCCCAGACGGCCGTGCATGGACAAATCCTGCGCCAGCTGCCGCATCGCCCAGCGCGCCTCCTGCCGCCGCTCCAGGCCCTGTCCGGCCAAGCGCACCGCGCGGTCGGCCACCCCGTAAGACGACACCGCCTGCGCCAGCACGTAAGACAGCAAGGCCAGCGCCACCAATTGGCCCAACAACAAGGAACCGCGCTGCCGCGCGCGTTCAGGGCTGCAGCGGCCAGACACCGGCATGCTCCTGCCATTGCCGGCCGGCGCGGCTGCGCCAGGCCACCCGTATCGCCAACTCCCCCTGCGCGCCGCAGCCCGGCCGGGCGAGGGTGGGCGGCACGCCGCCGTCGCCGCGGCACACCACCGCCCTCACCTGTTCGGCGCGGCTGCTGCCCGCGCGCAGCGCCTGCTTGAAATGGCCGAGATCGGCGGCCGCCAGCTGCGCGGAAGTGCACGGCCCCGCGCACTCGCCAGCCGTCAGATGATCGTCATAGCCGCTTTCCAGATAATGCGGCCACAAGCTGTCCGGCCGGGACTGGATGGCGCTGGCCAGGTCGGCCACCGCGTCGTCGATGCGGCCGCGCAGCTCGGCGTCGCGCACATGCTGCAGCGAACGCGCCAGCATGCCGGCCAGCGCCAGCAAGGCCAGCATCCACGCCAGCAGCGCCACCATGGTTTCCAGCAGGCCGAAGCCGGCCTGGCGCCGCCTAGCCGCAATCATCGGACACCTCTCCCAGCCTGGCCCGCCCATCCTCAGCCAGCGTCAGCGCCAGGCACTGGCGGCCGCCGGACAGACGGAACACCATGGCGCCGGCCTCGCGCAAGCGTCCCTCCGCCGTCAGCGTCAATTGCCGCGCCGGCGCGCGCACGGCCACTCGGGCGCCGTCGAACATCGCCAGCTTCAAGCGTTCGCCGCTGTCGTAATAGCCATTGCCGGCGCCGCGGTCGGCGTAGACCAGCGCGCCCTCCGGCCAAACCGCCTGCGGCCCCGCCTGAGGCGGCAGGCAGCCCTGCAGCTCGCGGTTGCGTTTCAGATTGGCCGCGCACAGATAAACCGGCTGATTGCGCCGCAAGGCCTGGGCGCGCGCGTATTGCAGGCTGCCCAGCAAGGCCAGGCCATGGCCGCGCAGCCGCTGCCGCTCCAGCGAGCGGTCGAGCAAAGGCAGCGCGCTGCCGCTGCCGATGGCGACGATGGCCAGCACGGTCATCCATTCCAGCAATGAAATCCCGGCCTGCTTGGCTATGCCCATGCTTTCTCCGCGAATGACGGAACAGCCCACAGTCTGGAAAAACATCGCGAACTCCGCCGCCTCCCCTGTCCCAAAGCCGGAAAACGGCCATGGTCGGCCAGACCAAAGTTCAGGTTGGAAGTGATGCGAAAAGGAAAATCCCCGGCGGAACCGCTGGACGAAAAAACGGCGTCCGCAGACGCCGTTATGATGATTTGCCGCTGGCGCTCAGTGCGCCGCCTCCCAGCTGTCGCCAGCGCCGACCTCGGCCAGCAGCGGCACTTTCAGCGCCGCCGCGCCGGCCATGATTTCCGGCAAACGCCGCTTGACCAACTCCAGCTCGGCCTGCGGCACCTCCAGCACCAGTTCGTCATGCACCTGCATGATCAGCTTGCTCTGCAAGCCGTCGCGCTCCAGCCAAGCCTGCACCGCGATCATCGCCAGCTTGATCAGATCGGCGGCGGTGCCCTGCATCGGCGCGTTGATCGCCGCGCGCTCGGCGCCGGCGCGGCGGCCAGGATTGGACAGCTTGATGTCGGGCAGGTACAGGCGGCGGCCGAACACCGTTTCGACATAGCCCTGCTCGCGCGCCTTCTCGCGGGTGGTCTGCATGTACTCGGCCACGCCCGGATAGCGCATGAAGTAGCGGTCGATGTACTGCTGGGCGGCGCTGCGCTCGATATCCAACTGGGCGGCCAAACCAAACGCGCTCATGCCGTAGATCAGGCCGAAGTTGATCGCCTTGGCCGCGCGGCGCTGGTCGGACGTGACCGCGCCGAGATCGACGCCGAACACCTCGGCCGCGGTGGCGCGGTGGATGTCCTCGCCGCTGGCGAAGGCCTTCAGCATGCCCTCGTCGTCGGACAGATGGGCCATGATGCGCAGCTCGATCTGCGAATAGTCGGCCGACACGATCTGCCAGCCGGCCGGCGCGATGAAGGCTTCGCGCACGCGGCGGCCCTCGGCGGTGCGCACCGGGATGTTCTGCAGATTGGGATCGTTGCTGGCCAGGCGGCCGGTGATCGCCACCGCCTGTGCATAAGTCGTATGCACGCGGCCGGTCTGTGGATAAATCAGCGTCGGCAGCTTGTCGGTGTAGGTGGACTTCAGCTTGGCCAGGCCGCGATACTCCAGAATGCACTTCGGCAGCGGATGGTCCAGCGCCAGTTGCTCCAGTACCGACTCGTCGGTGGAATAGCCGCCGCTCGGCGTCTTCTTGACGCCCTTGGTCGGGATCGCCAGCTTGCCGAACAGGATCTCCTGCAGCTGTTTGGGCGAGTTCAGATTGAATGGCTGGCCGGCCAGCTCGTAAGCTTGCTGCTCCAGTTCCAGCATCTGGCTGCCCAGTTGGTGGCTCTGCGCCGCCAGCTTGTCGCGGTCGATCAGCACGCCGTGGCGTTCCATCTTGAACAGCACTTCGGCCACCGGCAGCTCGATGTCGCGGTAGACCT
The DNA here is from genome assembly GCF_001676875.1 of Chromobacterium subtsugae. Lineage (GTDB taxonomy): Bacteria > Pseudomonadota > Gammaproteobacteria > Burkholderiales > Chromobacteriaceae > Chromobacterium > Chromobacterium subtsugae. The sequence continues at coordinate 92,983 of NZ_JYKA01000004.1, forward strand.
TTTCCAGATCGCCGGACAGCTCGCCGGCGAAATACTGGTTGAGCCTGAGCGTGATGTCGGCGTCCTCCGCCGAATAATTGGCGGCGATGTCGACGTCCACCTCGCCGAAACCGATCTGCTTGGCGCCCTTGCCGCAGATGTCCTCGTAGCTGACGGTGTTCTCGCCCAGATGGCGGCGCGCCAGATCGTCCATATTGTGGCGCTGGTGGCTTTCCAGCACGTAGGAGGCCAGCATCGAATCATCGGCGATGCCGCGCAGGGCGATGCCGTGGTTGGCCAGCACGTGGCAGTCGTACTTCAGGTTCTGTCCGCACTTTTTCTGGCTGGCGTCCTCCAGCCACGGCTTGAGCTTGGCCAGCGCGGCATCCAGCCCCAGCTGCTCCGGCGCGCCGGCGTAGTGGTGGTCCAGCGGCAGGTAGGCGGCATGGCCGGCCTCCACCGAGAAACTGACGCCGACGATGCGCGCCTGCATCGGATCGAGGCTGGTGGTTTCGGTGTCGAACGACACCACCCTGGCCGCCGCCAGTTTTTCCAGCCAGGCGTCCAGCTGGGCTTCGGTCAATATCGTTTCGTAATGGCGCGTCAGCGCGGCTTCGGCCGGGGCGGCTTGGGCCGCCGGCGCTGCGGCCGGTTCGGCGAACATGTCGCCCTGGGCCTGATCGCCGCGCGGCGCGGCGGGCGCGTCCTCGCCGCGCTGGGCGACAGCCGGCATCTCCGCCCCCTCGGTCACCTCGCGGTAGAAGGTGCGGAAGCCCAGATCCTGGAACAGCTCGGCCAGCCGCGGCTTGTCCTTCCGGCCGTGCTGCAGGCCCGGCAGGCCGTGCGGCAAGTCCGTCGCCAGGTTCACCTCGCAATCGATGGTGATCAGCCGCTTGCCCATCGGCAGCCAGTCCAGCGCGGCGCGCAGGTTCTCGCCCACCTTGCCGCCGACGCTATCGGCCTGGGCGACGATGGCGTCCAGGCTGCCGTATTCCTCCAGCCACTTCACCGCGGTCTTCGGCCCGCACTTGTCGACGCCGGGCACATTGTCGACCTTGTCGCCGATCAGGGTCAGGTAGTCGATGATCCGGTTCGGCGGCACGCCGAACTTCTCCTTCACCCCGGCTTCGTCCAGCAGCTCGTTGGTCATGGTGTTGACCAGGGTGACATCTGGCGTCACCAGCTGCGCCATGTCCTTGTCGCCAGTGGAGACGATCACCTTCATGCCGGCCGCCGCGCCCAGGCGCGCCAGCGTGCCGATCACGTCGTCCGCCTCCACCCCCGGCACCACCAGCATCGGCCAGCCGGAGGCTTGCACCACGTCGTGGACCGCCGTAATCTGGGAGGCAAGCTCCTCGGGCATCGACGGGCGATTGGCCTTGTATTCGGGGTACAGGTCGTCGCGGAAGGTCTTGCCCTTCGCGTCGAAGACGCAGGCGCTATAATCGAATTCAACCTCCTTCTCCAGCCGCCTGAGCATGTTCACCATGCCATAGACAGCCCCCACCGGGCGGCCATCCGGGGAACGCAAATCGGGCATCGCGTGAAAGGCGCGGTACAAGTAAGAAGAGCCGTCGATCAATAACAATGTTTTCATAAAGAGGCAGAAGTATGAGCTTGTCCGATAAGTTGCCGCAGACCAGTGACCGTCACGCCATGATGCAGCGCTTCCGTTCCCGCGAGGCCTGGCACGTGATGAAGATATTGTCGGAGTTTGTCGAGTCGGCCGAGGAACTGCAAGGCATTACCCCGGCGGTGAGCATATTCGGCAGCGCGCGCACGCCGCGCGATCACAAATACTACAAATTGACCGAGGACGTGGCGCGGCGTCTGTCCGATTCCGGCTTCTCGGTGATATCCGGCGGCGGCCCCGGCATCATGGAGGCCGCCAACAAGGGGGCATTTTACGGCAGAAGTCCGTCGGTGGCGCTCAACATCGTGCTGCCACACGAACAAAAACCCAACGATTACCAGGACCTGTCGGTCAAGTTCAACCACTTCTTCAGCCGCAAGGTGATGTTCGTCAAGCACGCGATCGCCTACGTAGTGATGCCCGGCGGCTTCGGCACGCTGGACGAGATGTTCGAGGCGCTGACGCTGATCCAGACCGGCAAGAGCCGCAAGATTCCCATCATCCTGTGCTGCAGCGAATTCTGGACCGGCCTCTTGGACTGGGTGAAAGACCGCCTGGTCAGCGAAGGCATGATCAACCCGGACGACCTCAACCTGATCCAGCTGATCGACGACCCGCAGCAGATCGTCGACACCATTTTCAAACACTACGAGACCCGCGGCTTCGACGCCTTGCCCGAAGAGCGCGAGCAGCTGCTCAACCTGTAACCACCGCATACCAATCAATAAGGACAAACCATGCGCCGCCTCACCGCCCTGCTTCTACTCCTGCCGCTGGCCCCCGCCTTCGCCGCCGACGCCTCCGCGCCGGCCAAGGCGGTGGTGCCTCCGCCCCCCATCATCAGCCAGGACAACTCCGCAGAACCCGAGCCGGAAGTGCGGCTGATCCAGAAAGGCGACGAGAAGATCGAGGAATACCGGCTGAACGGCCAGTTGTACATGGTGAAGGTGACGCCAGGGCACGGCGTGCCGTATTACCTGATCGACGACAACGGCTCCGGCACCATGAAGCAGGTCGACCCCGCCACCCGCATCATGATCCCGCGCTGGGTGCTGGTTCGTTTCTGAGGAGCAGGCATGTCGGTTTACACCACGGTCAGCCGCGAAAGCCTGCAGCAATGGCTGCAGGGCTATGCGCTGGGCCAGCTGCTGGAGCTGCAAGGCATCGCGGCGGGCATCACCAATACCAATTATTTCGTCACCACCACGCACGGCCGCTATGTGCTGACGCTGTTCGAAACCCTGCAACTGGACGAACTGCCGTTCTACCTGTCGCTGATGAGCCATCTGGCCAGGCACGGCGTGGCCTGCCCCGCCCCCATCGCCGACCACACCGACCGCTTCGCTTCGACGCTGGCCGGCAAACCGGCCTGCCTGGTCACCTGCCTGCAGGGCGCGGACGTCAGCGCGCCCACGGCCGCCCATTGCCGCGCAGTCGGCGAAATGCTGGCGCAGATGCACAAAGCCTCCGCCACCTTCCCGCTGAAAATGCAGAACCCGCGCGGACCGCGCTGGTGGAGCCGCGTCGCGCAGCAGCTATACCCGCAGCTGCCGGCCGAGGAAGCGGACTTGCTGCGCGCCGAAATCCAGTTTCAGGACGGGCACCGCTTCGACCATCTGCCGTCCGGCGTGATCCACGCCGACCTGTTCCGCGACAACGTGCTGATGAACGGCGAGCAGATCGCCGGCTTCATCGACTTCTACTACGCCTGCAACGACATCCTGCTGTACGACGTGGCGATCGCGGTCAACGACTGGGCGCGCCGCGACGACGGCAGCCTGGACGACGCGCTGGCGAAAGCGCTGCTGGACGGCTACCAGTCGGAGCGGCAGCTGAATCCGGACGAGCGCGCCAGCTGGCCGGTGATGCTGCGCGCCGCCGCGCTGCGCTTCTGGGTTTCGCGGCTGCAGGATCTTTACCAGCCGGCCAGCGGAGAACTGACCTATACCAAGGACCCCGCGGTTTTCCGGCAACTGTTGCGAGACCACGGCCAACGCACGGTCTTCTGGCTGGATTGACCGCCTTTTCCGATGGCCGCATTGCCATGTTCACAATGTTGTCATCGGATTCCACTTGAAAAGTGTGAAAATTCACTTAACATCAGTGATGAGTAGTAGCTGTTTTCCGGATTCCCGTAGTTCAACCTGAGCAAAGGATTCATCATGCTGCTAAAAAAAATCATCACCGTTACCCTGGCCGTCATGCTCGCTAGCCCGGCGTTCGCCGCCGGCGAAGAAACCGTCGGCGGCACTGCCGGAACCGCAGGCACGGCCGGCACCGCCACCGCCGGCACCGCAGGCATCGCCGGCACCACCGCCGGCATCGCGGGCCTCAGCGTCGGCACCATCGCCGCCATCGGCGCAGCCGTCGCCGCCGCCGTCGCAGTCTCCAGCAACAGCAACTCCTCGTCCTCCCACTCCGCCGCCACGCACCACTAAGCGCCGGAGCGCCGTGATTACGCGGCTCCTCGCCAGGCAGGCGGATGGCTGTCATCACGCCTGCCGGCTTTGACTCTCAAAACTAAAAAATAGCAAAGCATCGCATAGTGTCGTTTGCGTGATATGAAACGCAGCAAAAATCTGCCGCCAGCAAGGCCGTATGATTGACGCGACTCAAGGGGCTGTTCTGAAAACTTGATCCATTCCGCATCTCCGCCAACCGCGCGCCGTCAGAAAATGCGCCGCGGCGGCGGGCGCGCACAGGATCATCCTCTTGGTTTTCCGCTTCCCCTGGCCCGTTGGCGATGGATACAAGGGGGCCGCCTTTCAGGCCGGCAATAAGCAGCGATGGCTGCATCGAATAAATCCAGGCCGCAGCAATGCAGAACAAATCCAGACGCTATCTGGCTTCGGGGGTGTTACAAGGGGGCTTGCCGCTGCTTTTCGCCTGCAGCGCCATCGCCCAACCATCGCTGACCGGGCAGATGGGCTATGTCAACATGCCGTCGGCCCGCGTCGGCGAAGACGGCACCTTCAGCCTTGGCTACGGCTATGACAAGCCGTACGGCGTGCTATGGACTTCCACCACGGTGCTGCCCTGGCTGGAAGTGTCGGGACGCTACACGTCCATCTCCGGCATTCCCGGTTTCGACAATCCGCAATATGGCGGCAATTACGGCAGGTACAAAGACAAGGCCATAGACTTGAAATTCAAGCTGTGGGACGAATCCGCGCTGATGCCGGAAATCTCGCTGGGCACGACCGACATCGTCGGCAACCGGCTATGGAAAAGCACCTATCTGGTCGCCAGCAAGAATCTGCTGCCCGGCCTGGAGGCTTCGCTGGGCTATGGCAAGGACCGCATACAAGGCGCATTCGGCGGCCTGCGCTATACGCCGCAAGCGCTGCCCAACTGGTCGCTGGTCGCCGAGTACGACGCCAACAACTACCGGCAGGATCCCTACGAATCCAGCACGCTGGCCGCCGACCGGAAAAAAGGCCCGGTGGTCGGCATCGAATACCAATGGGGCTGGCTGGGCCTGCAAGTCGCCCGGCAGAAAACCCTCAACAGCGTCAATGCCCACATCGACATCCCGCTGAACGTGAAGGAGTTCGTGCCCAAGATCCAGGAGCCTGACTACTTCCGCGGCGGCCCCGACCTGCCTTCACGCCCCACGCTGGCGCAATGGAAGGACAGCGGCGACTACGCCAGCCAGCTGGCGACCGCGCTCGCCAAGCAGGACTTCAAGAACATCCGCATCGCCATGCAGCGCGACGCGCTGGTGCTGGAGCTGAGCAACAGCCGCATCTCCAATGTCGGCCGCGCTGTAGGCCGCGCCGTGCGCACCGCGCTCTATTTCGCGCCGCTGGAAACGCGCGAAATCAAGGTGGTTTACACCGAGTTCGAGCAGCCGGTCGCCACATACAGCTTTTACGACATGCCCACGCTCAACGACTACTTGCTGGGCAAGGCCAACCGCGCCCGCTTCCTGGAAACCGTCAACATCCGTCCGGGCCGCGACGAGGAAACCCAGCCGCTGGCCAGCCAGTCGCTGGCCCAAGGCCTGAAGGAAAGCATCCAGCTCAACCTGCTGACCAACCAGGAGGGCGACCTGGTTCAAGTCACCAGCAACGACGCCGAAGACAACCATTTCCACATGGCGCCGAAATTCGGCGTCTATTTCAACGACCCCAGCGGCGCCTTCCACTACGACATCATGGCCGAGGCCACCTACAAGCGCCGGCTCGCCAAGGGCCTGTATCTGGACAGCGCGCTGAGCGCCGACCTCTACAACACCATCACCGCCGTGACGCAACCGTCCAACAGCCTGCTGCCGCACGTGCGCTCCGATATCGCCGACTACAAGCGCGTCAAGGCGCCCAAGCTGAACCGCTTCATGCTCAACCAGTACATGACGCTGTCGCCCAATACCTATGCCCGGGCTTCCGTCGGCATCTACGAGGAAATGTACCGCGGCGCCGGCGGCCAGATCCTCTACTACCCCGGCGTGAAGAACTGGGCGGTGGACTTGACCGTGGACGCGCTGCAGCAACGCGACGTCCAGGGCTGGTTCGGCAAGCGCGACTACCAGACCATCACCGCGCTCGCCGCCATGCACTACCAACTGCCGCTGGGCGTCACCGCCACCGTGCGCGCCGGCCGCTTCCTGGCCAAGGACGACGGCGCGCGGCTGGAGTTGAAGCGCCGCTTCCACTCGGGCATAGAGGCCGGCTTCTGGTACACCAAGACCAACGGCAACGACATCACCAGCCCCGGCACGCCGTCCAAGCCATACAACGACAAGGGGATGTTCTTCACCATTCCGCTCAACAGCCTGCTGACCTTCGACAGCCGCACCGCCGGCGACTTCTCGCTGTCGCCGTGGACCCGCGACGTCGGCCAGATGGTGATGACGCCTGGCGACTTGTACGAAATCCTCAGCGACCCGAAGCGCGACATCAACGCCTACGACGGCCTGGGCAATTTCGCCGAACGCCCCGACGAGCAGAACCTGCCCGCGGTCAATCCGCCGCAGCCCAGCTACCACCCGTGGCCGATGATCCGGATGCGGCTGGAAGATTCCGGCACTCAGTGGCTGCAAATGGACGACAAGGCCGCCGCGCTGGGCACCATCGGCTTCGCCACCCTGACCGCGATGGCGCTGGACCGGTCGGTCAATCGCGCTTTCCAACAGCATGAGCAGAACCGCCTGGTGAAGGACTGGGGCAAGCTCGGCAAGGACCTGCCCTACGCCGCGGCGGCCCTGTCCGGCGCGGCGTTCGCATTGGGCGACGACAGGCTGAGCAACACTGGCTTGATCGCGCTGGAATCCAGCGCCGCGGCAGTGGCAGGCAGCGAGCTGCTCAAAGGCTTGGTCAACCGCGCGCGGCCCGACGCCGGCGCCGGTCCCTGGAGCACCCAGCCGTCGGGAGAATCCCGGCTGCAAAGCAGCTTCACCTCGAACCACGCCGCCGTGCTGTTCGCCGCCGTCACCCCGTTCGCCAAAGAATACGACCAGCCCTGGCTGTACGGCGTCGCCGCCTTCGGCTCGGTCGGCCGGCTGGCCAGCCGCGACCACTGGCTGTCCGACGTCACCGTCGGCGGCTTCCTCGGCTACCTGGTGGGCAACTGGCTGTGGCAGGCCCAGCGCGACGACAGCCGTTACCGCAGCAATGTGATCGTCAGCCCCAAGCAGGTAGGGGTGCAGCTTCAGATACCCATCCAATAAGTCTCAATAGCGGGAAGCCAAGCCATGACTGCAAGCATCTTGAAATCGAGCGGAAAAACCCTATTGGCGCTATGCCTGCTGGCGATCAGCAGCTGCCCGCAGGCCGCCGGCGGCGGCAACGTCAGCTACCCCAGCACCACCATGCCCGGCTATGAAACCGACAACAACAACGGGCTCCCCGCGATCAACAGCCTGCCCACCGGCCAGCAGGCATTCGACAAGCCATTCCCGCAACTACAACAACAGAACGGCCGGAGCAACCAGGCTTATCCGCAGCGCAACCAGCCTTATCTCGACGACAACGGCTACGAACTGAACCCGTTGAACGGCAAACCCAAGCTGCCGCCGTTCGCCGACTATGTCCAGAAAGCCACCGAGCAGACCCTGCCGATTTTCGGTAGCAAGCTGTTCCGCAACCCGTACAACAATTTCGAGTCGGCGGACGGCGTGCAGGTCAATCCCGACTACGTGATCGGCAACGGCGACCAGCTGCAAATCAAGGGCTGGGGCATGGTGGACATCGATCTGACCATGACGGTGGACCGCAACGGCGCGATCTACCTGCCGCGCGTCGGCAGCGTCGCCGTCGCCGGGGTGCGCTACCGCGATCTGCAAGGCGTGCTGAAGAAAAGCGTCAGCCGGGTATTCAACAATTTCGACCTCAGCGTCAGCCTGGTGCAAAGCCGCTCGGTGCAGGTGTATGTGGTGGGCCATGCCCGCCAGCCCGGCAGCTATACCCTCAACGCGATGAGCACGCTGCTGAACGCCCTGCTGAAGGCCGGCGGGCCGGACGACAGCGGCAGCCTGCGCCGCGTCGCGCTGATGCGCGGCGGCAAGGAGGTCGCCAAGGTCGACCTGTACGCGATCCTGGTGGATGGCGACAAGTCAGAGGATCAAACCCTGCGCGATGGCGACGTGATCCAGATTCCCGCCGCCGGCCCGCGCGTGGCCCTGCTCGGCGACGTCAAGATTCCGGCCATCTACGAATTCCGCGATGGCGACAACGTCGGCAACCTGCTGCACTGGGCCGGCGGCCTGGAGTCCGCCGCCGAAGGCAAGGAGTTGTGGATAGAAAAGAGCGTGAACAACCGCTTCCTCAATCTGGCGCATGTGCAGAACGACGATCGGCAGCTGTCCGGCATCGCGCTGAAGGCCGGCGACATCTTCCGTCTGCACGTGCCAGGCGCGCAGCCGGTAAGCGTGCAGAAGAACGACGAATTCGTCAGCGTCGGCGGCGAAGTCGGCCACACCGGCACCTTCCAGATCCAGAAAGGCGAAACCTTGCGCCAGCTGATCATGCGCCTCGGCGGCGTCAACGATGACGGCTATGTGTTCGCCACCCAGTTCAAACGCGAAAGCATACGCCAGATGCAACAGCAAAAACTGGACGAAGTGTCCGCCCGCTTCGAGAAGGAGCTGGAGCAAAACGCCGCCGGCCGCCTCGGCAAGCTGACCGACAAGGACGCGATCGCCTCGGTGACGGCCGAGGTGGAGCGCCAGCGCCAGATCGCCGCCAAAATGCGCGAAATCAAGGCCGAAGGACGCGTGGTGCTGGAGATGAAAGATGCCAACGCCCAGGTCAAGGACCTGCCGGATCTGGAGCTGCAGGATGGCGACCAGGTGGAAATCCCGCGCCGGCCCGGCACGGTCAACGTGCTGGGCGCGGTCTACCAGAGCAACGCCTTCATCTACCGGCCGCAACGCTCGGTCAGCGACTACCTGACGCTGGCCGGCGGCGTGGTGGACAGCGGCGACAAGTCGTCGATCTACGTGCTACGCGCCGACGGCACCGTGGCCAGCAGCAACAATGGCAGCTGGTTCTCCGGAGTCGGCGGCAAACGCATCAATCCGGGCGATACCATCGTCGTGCCGGAAGAACTGAACGCCGGCAGCTGGACCCAGTCGTTGAAGGAGTGGACCTCCATCCTGTATCAGTTCGGCCTCGGCGCCGCAGGCCTGAAAGTGCTGAAGTGAGCATGAACCCGACAGCGAAGGAGACGCAGATGCAAACCGCAACCGATGGGCGCGCCAAGGACGAAGTCGACCTGCCGACCCTGCTGGCGCAGCTGGCGCGCCACAAGCGCTGGATCGCCTCCAGCACCTTGCTGTTCGGCGCGGCGGCGCTGGCCTATTGCCTGCTGGCGAAACCGGTTTTCACCGCCACCACCAGCATCATGCCCCCGCAGCAGCAAAACAACGGCATGAGCGCGCTGCTGGGCCAGCTGGGCGGGCTGGCCGGCGCCGCCGGCGGCCTTACCGGCCTGAAAAGCCCGAACGACCTCTATATCGGCATGCTGCAAAGCCGCAGCGTGGCCGACAAGCTGATCCAACGCTACCAGTTGAAACAGCGCTACCAGCAGGACACCATGGACGCGACGCGCAAGGCGCTGCAAAGCCTGAGCAGCTTCGCCAACGGCAAGGACGGACTGATCAGCATCAGCGTCGACGACGGCGACCCCAAATTCGCCGCGGCGCTGGCGAATGGCTACGTCGAGGAGCTGAAGGCGGTGAACCAGTCGCTGGCGGTGACCGACGCCGCCAAACGCCGCCTGTTCTTCGAACAGCAGCTGAAGCAAACCAAAGACCTGCTGACCGAAGCCGAAAGCGAACTGCGCAAAACCCAGGAAAAAACCGGCATGGTATTGCCGGAAGGCCAACTGCCGGCGATCGTCGGCTCGGTCACCCAGCTGCGCACCAATATCGCCGCCAAAGAAGTGCAGCTGGAAGCGATGAAGAGCTTCGCCACCGCGCAGAACCCGCTCTACATCCGCGCCGAGCAGGAGCTGGCCGGCCTGCGCGAGCAGCTCGCCAAACTGGAAACCGGCGACGGCAACGGCCGGGACATGCTGGTGCCAACCGGCAAGGTAGCGCAAAGCGGGCTGGAATACCTGCGCCGGCTGCGCGAAGTCAAATATCAGGAAACCATTTTCGAACTGCTGTCCAAGCAATACGAGCTGGCGCGGATAGACGAGGCCAAGGACTCCTCGCTGATCCAGGTGTTGGACGCCGCCGTGCCGCCGGAGCTGAGAAGCAAGCCGAAACGCAGCCTGGTGCTGGCGCTTGGCCTGTTCGCCGGCTTGCTGGTCGGCACCCTGGCCGCTCTGCTGCGGGCCCGGCTGGACGAGCGCGGCGCGCGGCGCGGCCCATCCCAGGCCGAACCCGCGTTCGCGCTGAAGAACAACGGCTGAGCGGCGCGCGGCCCGCCCACGCGGCTGGCCGCGCCCTTCAGCGTCCTATCGCCCGCATCCGCAAGCGGTAGCCCATCCGGCAGACAAAACCCAGCGCCAACAGCACGCACATCGCGCAGGCCAGCCGCAGCGGGCTGCCCCAGGCCAGCGGCGCCAGCGCCCCCGCCACCAGGCTGGACATCATGGTCTGGCAGAACCCTTGCAGCGAAGACACCGTGCCGCGCAACGAAGGAAACTGGTCCATCAGATTGAGCGTGATGGACGGCGCCGCCAGCGACATGCCGGTGGTGTACAGCGCCAGCGGCAGCACCGCCCACGGCAGCGTCAGCTGATCCGCCGCCAGGTTGTAGGCCAGATTGGCCAGCGCCGCGGCGAACATCAGCCAATAGCCGCGCGACACGATTTCGCGCTGAGAGGCATGGCCCGCCATTCTGCCGGACAGGTAGGCGCCGAACATGATGCCGGACACCACCGGGCCGAACATCCACAGAAACTGGCTGGGCCCCAGGTGCAGGTGCTGCATCAGGAATACCGGCGCCGACGGCACATACAGGAAGAAACCGGCGAAGTTGAACGACACCGCCGCCGTCAGCAGCTGGAAATCGCGCTTTTTGCCCACCTGCCAGTAATTGGCCAGCAGATAACGGACCTTCAGCGGCTGCCGCGCCTCGCGATGGTGGCTTTCCTCCAGGCCGAACCAGCACAAGGCGAACAAGGCGAAGCCGACCAAGGCCATGAACACGAAGATGGAGTGCCAGCCGAAGGCGCCGAACAACCAGCCGCCCACCACCGGCGCAATCGCCGGCGACAAGGAAAACAGCATGGTCACATGCGACATCAGCCGCTGCGCCTCGGCGCCGTCCAGCTTGTCGCGGATAATCGCCCGGCCGACCACCAGGCCGGCGCCGCCGCACAAGCCCTGCAAGCCACGGAACAGCAGCAGCATGCCCAGGCTGTCAGACAGCGCGCAGCCAAGCGAAGCCAGGCCGAACAGCAGCGTGGTGGCCAGCACTACCGGCCGGCGCCCTATCGCGTCGGAAATGGACCCGTGCCACAGCATCATCAACGCGTAACAGAACAGATAAACCGTCAGCGCCTGCTGCATCTGCAGCGGCGAGGCCGCCAGGCTGTCGCCGATGGCCCGCATCGCGGGCAGGAAGGTATCGATGGAGAAGGGACCGATGGTGGATAGAGCTGCCAGCAGGAAAACCAGGCCGAAATGGCTGCGCGCGGATGAGGACATGGAAAAATAATCATAGATAATATTGTCATGTTAACGATAAGCACCCCGCTTGCCAAACACCAGCCGCAAAGCTTGGCAGGCTCGGCCTTTCATGCCACGATGCCGCTACCTTCCACACGCGCAGCGAGCGGATTCCGCCGCCATAACAAGGGAGAAGCCCGATGATCCGTCTTTACCACAATCCCAAGTGTTCGAAATCGCGCGCGGCGCTGGCCCTGCTGGAAGAAGCGGGCGCCGAAGTCGAAGTCGTCGAATACCTGAAGCACCCCCCCAGCGCCGAAGAGCTGGACCGACTGCTGCAGCTGTTGGGCATGGAGCCGCGCGAGCTGATGCGCCAGAAAGAGGAAGAATACGCCGACCTCTACCTTGACGACATCACGCTGGAACGCAAACACCTGATCGCCGCGATGGTGGACAACCCGAATCTGATCGAGCGCCCGATCGCGGTGGGCGACGGCCGCGCCGTCGTCGGCCGGCCGCCGGAGCAGGTGCTGCTCCTGCTGTCCCGCTAAGTTTCCCGCTTTCCCCCTGCGGCCTGCCCTCCGGCAGGCCGTTTCGCATTCCGTTCCCCATCCGCCAATCATGCCAACGACATTGACGCAACAGTCTAAGCTGGCAAGTCATTAGTGAGGTTATTATTTCTTGCAAAATAATACCGCGCGTTACTAAAATATCCACATGAGCCCAAACAAGTCCTTTGCCCAACTGGAACAGGCGATCAACCATGTCGAGGCCCGCTTCCCCGGCGTGCCGCGCCAGGAAGTGATCCTCACCCGGCTGATTTTCCATATCGTGCCGCGGCTGAGCGCCCACATGTGCGAGAGCCTGAAGCAGCACGGCCTGAACGAAACCGTCTGGATGGCGCTGTTGGCGCTGTACGCCTGCCCGAACCAGGCGCTCAATCCCAGCGACATCAGCGAGACGCTGGACTCCTCCCGCACCAATGCCACCCGCATCGCCGACGAGCTGGTGAAGAACGGCTGGGCCGCGCGCTCCGCCAGTTCCGAAGACCGCCGCAAGATCGTGCTGGAACTCACCGCCGCCGGCGTGGCGCTGGTGGAAAGCCTGCTGCCCTACTCGCGCGAAGTCCACAAAACCCTGTGGGCCGACTTCGACAGCGAGGAGAAAGCGCTGCTGGAACGACTGATGCGCAAGCTGCTGAGCAAACTCGGCGGCTGAATCCGCAAGCACTTTTTTCGCTCAAATAATAACCAGTGTGATTATCATCAGATATATCACTGCATCGCATACATCATTGATGGAGACCGACAAGGTGAACAAGAAATCTTGGCCACAGACCGCCGGGGTGCTGCTGATCAGCGCCGTGCTCGGCGGCTGCGCCAGCTTCGGCCCCGATGTCACCCCCGATCAGGCGCTGAGCGCCGAACAGCTGAAGCTGGCCGCCCCCGGCAAACAGAACCTGAGCGGCAACTGGTGGCAGCAACTGAACGACCCGGCGCTGAACCAGCTGGTGGACAGCGCGCTGAAAGACGCGCCGTCGCTGAAGCTGGCCGCCGCGCGCCTGCGCCAGGCCCGCGCCGCCGTCGGCATCGTGGAAAGCAAGGATGGCCCGCAGCTGGACGCCACCGCCAATGTCGCGCAAATCCACACCGACCAGCTCAAGCCGCTGCTGCATGAAGACTACGTCACCGCCTACACCGCGGCGCTGGTCGGCAGCTGGGAATTCGATTTCTGGGGCAAGAACCACGCCGCGGTCAGCGCCGCGCTGGGCCAGCAGCAGGCCATCGCTTTCGAAGGCGAGCAAACCCGGCTGATGCTGACCCAGGCGGTGATCGCCCAATACACCCAGCTGCAGCGCAGCCAGGCCCAGGCCGATCTGCTGGCCCAGCGGCTGGCCATCGCGCAAAGCCGCGAGAAGCTGACCCAGGCCCGCATCAACGCCGGCCTCCTGCCCGGCGACAATCAGCGCGGCAACGAAGTGTCGATCGAAAAACTGCTGCAGCAGCAAAGCGCGTTCGCCAACGACATCGAGCGCAGCCGCCACGCGCTGGCCGCGCTGACCGGCCAGGGGCCGCAAGCGCAAGCCGCGCCGCAGCCGGGCAAACTCGATCCGGCGCCGGCGCCGCAGCTGGACAGCCTGGACGCCAACCTGCTGGGCCGCCGTCCCGACATCGCCGCCCAGCGCGCGCGCGTCGAGGCGATGGACAGCTCGGTCAAGGAAGCCCGCGCCGAGTTCTACCCCAATGTGAAGCTGACGGTGTTCGCCGGCCAGACCTCGCTGGAAATGGACCAACTGTTCAAGAGCGGCTCCTCGCTGTGGGGCTTCATGCCGGCGATCAACCTGCCGCTGTTCCACTCCGGCCAGTTGCAATCCAACCTGTCCAAACAGCAGGCCGGCTACGACATGGCGGTGCAGCAGTACAACCAGACCGTGCTGGACGCGCTGCGCGACGCCGCCGACTCGGTGTCCGGCTGGCAGAACAGCCAGCGCCAGCTGAAGCAGGCCGAACGCGCGCTGGCCAGCAGCCTCAAGGCCAACGACGCGATGGCATCGCGCCTGCGCGCCGGCCTGGTCAACAAGCTGTCGCTGCTGGACGCGCAAGACGCGCTGCTCGGCCAGCAATCCGCCTACATCGACGCCAAGGCCGCCAACCGTCTGGCCTGGGCCTCCCTGAACACCGCGCTCGGCGGCGGCTTCCAAGCCCAGCCCGCCAGCCACTAAGGACATCATCGCAATGGATCAGAAACTAGAAACCGCGCAAAGCCGCAAACGCAATCTGCTGGTCGCCACCACCCTGTTCGCCGCCATCGCCATCGGCTACGGCGCTTACTGGAGCCTGGTGCTCAGCCACCAGGAAAACACCGACGACGCCTATGTCGCCGGCCATCTGGTGCAGGTCACCCCGGAAGTCGGCGGCACCGTCGCCAAGGTGCTGGTGGACGACACCCAGGCAGTCAAGGCCGGCCAGGTGCTGGTCAGCTACGACAACAGCGACGCCGAGCTGGCCTTCGAGCGCGCCCGCAACGAATTCGCCCAGACCGTGCGCCAGACCCGCCAGCTGATGGCCAATACCCAGCAGCTGGACGCCCAGGTGGCGCTGCGCCAGGCCGAGCTATCCCGCGCCGAAGCCGACCTGAAGCGCCGCAAGCTGCTGGCCGGCAGCGAAGCGATGTCGGCTGAAGAGCTGGGCCACGCCGGCGACGCCGTCGCCGCCGCCCAGGCCGCGCTGACCGCCGCCCAGGAACAGGCCAAGGCCGGCCTGGCGCTGGTGGGCAAGGACGCGCTGGCGCAGCAGCCGGCGGTGAAGGCCGCCGCCAGCCGCCTGAAGGAAGCCTGGCTCAATCTGCAGCGCACCGAGATCAAGGCGCCGCTGGCCGGCACCATCGCGCGCCGCAACGTGCAAGTGGGCCAGCGCATCGCCGCCGGCACGCCGCTGATGGCGGTGGTGCCGCTGGAAAACCTGTGGGTGGACGCCAACTTCAAGGAAGGCCAGCTGGCCAAGATCCGCGTCGGCCAGCCGGTGGAGATCAAGTCAGATCTCTACGGCGGCAAGGTGGTCTACCACGGCAAGGTGCAAGGCCTGTCCGCCGGCAGCGGCAGCGCCTTCTCGCTACTGCCGCCGCAAAACGCCACCGGCAACTGGATCAAGGTGGTGCAGCGCGTGCCGGTGCGCATCGCGCTGGACCCGCAGGAACTGAAAGACCACCCGCTGCGCGTCGGCCTGTCGATAGACGCGGTAGTGGACACCAGCAACCAGGACGGCAAATCACTGGCCGAAGCCGCGCCGGCCGCCGCCGCCAGCGAAAACAACAACACGTTGCCCGACCTGAAGCAGGCGGACAAGCTGGTGGCCGAGATCCTGGCCGCCAACGCCGCTGCCGGCAAGTAAGGAATCCGTCGCCATGAACCATCCGCCACTGACCGGCTCGAAACTGGTCTGGATCACGCTGGCGCTGTCGATGTCGGTGTTCATGCAGGTGCTGGACACCACCATCGCCAACGTGGCGCTGCCCACCATTTCGGGCAACCTGGGCGCCGCCACCAGCCAGGGCACCTGGGTGATCACCTCGTTCGGCGTGGCCAACGCCATCTCGGTGCCGTTGACCGGCTGGCTGGCCAAGCGCTTCGGCGAGGTGAAGCTGTTCACCGCCTCCACCTTGCTGTTCGTGCTGACCTCCTGGCTGTGCGGCATGTCCAGCAGCCTGGAAATGCTGATCCTGTTCCGCGTGCTGCAAGGCGCGGTGGCCGGCCCGATGATTCCGCTGTCGCAGAGCCTGCTGCTGTCGTGCTATCCACCGGCGAAGAAAGGCATGGCACTGGCGCTATGGGCGATGACGGTGATCGTCGCGCCGGTGTTCGGCCCGATTCTGGGCGGCGTCATCAGCGACAACTGGCACTGGGGCTGGATCTTCTTCATCAACGTGCCGGTGGGCCTCGCCGCCGCCTTCATTTCCTGGCGCATCCTGAAGCCGCGCGAAACCGACACCGTCGACCTGCCGATCGACAAGATCGGCCTGGCCTTGCTGGTGATCGGCGTCGGCTCGCTGCAGATGGTGCTGGACCGCGGCAAGGAGCTGGACTGGTTCAACTCCGCCGAGGTCGTCACCCTGGCGGTGGTCGCCGCGCTGGCGCTGGTCTACCTGGTGATCTGGGAGCTGGGCGAGGAACACCCCATCGTCGACCTGTCGCTGTTCAGCCAGCGCAACTTCACCGTCGGCACCGTCGCCATCAGCCTGGGCTTCATGCTGTACTTCGGCGCCGTGGTGCTGCTGCCCTTGATGCTGCAGACCCAGCTGGGCTACACCGCCACCTGGGCCGGCCTCGCCGCCGCGCCGATCGGCCTGATCCCGGTGGTGCTGTCGCCCATCATCGGTAAGAACGCGCACCGCTGGGACATGCGCTGGGTGGTGACGGTCAGCTTCAGCGTCTACGCGATCTGCTTCTTCTGGCGCAGCAACTTCAACACCGACATGGACTTCTCCTACGTGGTGTGGCCGCAGGTGGTGCAAGGCATAGGCGTGGCCTGCTTCTTCATGCCGCTGACCACCATCACGCTGTCCGGCCTGCATCCGTCGCGGATCGCCAGCGCGTCCAGCCTGTCGAATTTCCTGCGCATCCTGGCGGGCAGCATCGGCACCTCGATCACCACCACGATGTGGGACCGCCGCGAGGCGCTGCACCACTCCAAGCTGACCGAACACGTGACGCAATACGATCCGGAGTCGGTGTCTTGGTTCGGCGCCATGAGCAAGCTGGGCCTGAACCCCGGCCAACAGCAGGCGCTGACCCAGCTGCAGGTCACCAAGCAGGGCTACATCATGGCCGCCAACGAGATCTTCTGGGTCTCCGGCATCCTGTTCGTGCTGCTGATCGCGCTGGTGTGGCTCGCCAAGCCGCCGTTCACCGCCGCCGGCGGCGACAGCGGCGCGCACTGAGCGCCAGCGCCAAGGAAACGGGCAAAGCTTCGCGGCTTTGCCCGTTTTTCATTGCAGATGGCCGCCGAAGGCCGCCATGCCGCGGCTGGCCGACTTGTCGCGGTGCTGCACCCGGTACAGCGTGCGCGTCAGCGGCGGCAGGTCGGCGTCCACCGCCGCCACCGCGCCGGCGGCCAGCAGATCGGCGATCACATGGCGCGACAGGCAGCTGACGCCCAGCCCCGCCGCCACCGCGTGCTTGATCGCCTCGGAGTGGCCCAGCTCCATGCTGATCGCCAGCCGGCTCAAATGCGGCAGCAGCACCCGCTCGACCTCCTCGCGGGTGCCGGAGCCGGCCTCGCGCAGTATCCATTCCGCCTGCGCCAATTCCGCCGCCGCCACCTTGCGCCCGGCCAGCGGATGGCCGGCGGCGGCGAACACGATCAGCTCGTCCTGCCGCCACGGGCTGGCCAGCAGTTCCGGATGGTGGCACGGGCCTTCTATCAGGCCGAAGTCCACGCGGAAAGCCGCCACCGCCTCGACGATGTCGCGGGTATTGGCCACCTCCAGCTCCAGCCGCGCCCGCGGCCAGTCGCGGCGGAAGGCCGCCAGCAGCGGCGGCAGCAGGTAATTGGCGATGGTGGTGCTGGCGCCGACGCGCAGCGCCAGCGCGTCGCCGTCGAACAGGCCCTGCACATCGGCGGCCGCGTCCAGCAAGGCGCGCGCGCGCGGCAGCAGCAGCCGGCCATGCTCGTTGAGCAGCAGCCGGCGCCCCACCCGGTCGAACAGCTGCGCGCCGAGCCCCTGTTCCAGCTTGCACAGCGCCTGGCTGGCGGCCGATTGCGTCAGCGCCACCCGGTCGGCGGCGCGCGTCACCGTGTCCAGCTCCGCCACCGCCACGAATACCTCCAGCTCGCGCAGGCTGATATGCAGGCTCATCCGTGTCTCCGCCATCAATTAATCGATTTTTCTACTGATATCTATTAATTTTATCTGTTTTTCTACTGATATACAGCGGTGTATCTTGGTCATATAGCAAAGAGGCATTAACTTATGACCAAACATTCAAACATCCTGCCCGGCCTGCTGCTGGCGCTGGGCCTGGCCGCCGCCGCCATCTGGGCCGCCGAGCTGCCGGCGATGAAAAGCCTGGGCCTGTCCGCCCTCACCCTCGCCATCGTCGGCGGCATGGTGATCGGCAACACCGTTTACCGCTTCATCGCCGGCCCCAGCCACCACGGCATCGCCTTTTCCAAGCAAAAGCTGCTGCGCGCCGGCATCATCCTGTTCGGCTTCAAGCTGACCTTTCAGGACATCGCCGCCGTCGGCTTCTCCGGCGTGCTGATCGACGCGCTGGTGCTGACTTCCACCTTCCTGCTGGCGTTTTGGGTCGGCCGCAACAAGCTGGGCCTGGACGAGCAGAGCGTGATCCTGATCGGCGCCGGCAGCTCGATCTGCGGCGCGGCGGCGGTGCTGGCCACCGAGCCGGTGCTGAAGGCGCACGCCGAGAAAGTGGCGGTAGCGGTGGCCACCGTGGTGGTGTTCGGCACCGCGGCGATGTTCCTGTGGCCGCTGATGTACGAGGCGGTGCGCTATCTGGGCATTTCCGAATTCAGCTACGGCCTGTTCGCCGGCTCCACCATCCATGAAGTCGCCCAGGCGGTCGCCGCCGGCAAGTCGGTCAGCGACGCGGCGATGAACACCGCCGTCATCACCAAGATGATACGGGTGATGATGCTGGCGCCGTTCCTGATCGGCCTGTCCGCCTGGCTGGCGAAGCGGCACCGCGGCAACAGCCACGAGAAGACCGGCATCACCATCCCCTGGTTCGCCGTCGCCTTCCTCGCCGTGGCCGGACTCAACTCCTTCAACCTG
This sequence comes from Chromobacterium subtsugae, assembly GCF_001676875.1. Classification (GTDB taxonomy): domain Bacteria; phylum Pseudomonadota; class Gammaproteobacteria; order Burkholderiales; family Chromobacteriaceae; genus Chromobacterium; species Chromobacterium subtsugae. The sequence continues at coordinate 111,945 of NZ_JYKA01000004.1, forward strand.
CTGCCGCACGCGCTGCTGCGACAGATCATCGCGCTGGACAACCTGCTCTTGGCCGCCGCGATGGGCGCGCTGGGCATCACCACCCACCTGTCGGCCATCCGCCAGGCCGGCAGCAAGCCGCTGCTGCTCGCCAGCATGCTGTTCGGCTGGCTGATCGTCGGCGGCGGGCTGATCAATGCCGGCGTGGCCATGCTGATCCGCTGAAGCCTTTGCCGGCGCGTCGCGCCGGGTCGTTTTACCGGGACACTATCGTCATATAAGATATTGCCAATTTATTGACATAGATTCCCCGCATGCGACACTGGATCATCGCCCTGCTGGCCCTGCTGCTGGGCACGGCCGCCGACGGCATCGAGCTGGGGCTGAGCCTGGCAGCCATCGCCGGCATCGTCAGCCTGGCCTTCGGCAAATCCGCCGGCGCCGGCGGCAATAGCGAAATCATTCCCGGCCAACCGCCTTCCCGCGCCCTGACCTTATGGCAGATGCAGCAGCGGCTGGAGGCGCTGGAGATAGAAGTGGAGTTGCTGCGCGAGCAAGCGCGCGCCCGCTCAGACGCCGCCCCGGCCGCTCCCGACTACAGCTGGCGGCCCGTGGAGCCGGACGAAGCGCCGCCGCCTGCCCCGCAGGAACCTCCGCCGCTCCCCGCGCCAGAACCTCCTCCCCAGGAGCCGCCGCTCGAGATCGAGTGGGAAGAGGTCGGGCCGCCTCATGCCCAGACCCCGCCGGCGCCTCAACCCGTCCGCGCCGCGCCGGACATCGCGCCCGCAAGACCCTCCGCTCCCACCCTGCTGGAGCGCGGCTGGCAGTACGCGCGCGCCTGGCTGCTGGGCGGCAATAGCGTGGTGCGGGTCGGCATGCTGCTGCTGTTCTTCGGCTTCGCCTTCCTGCTCAAATACGCGGCCGACAACAGCCTGCTGCCGATAGAACTGCGCCTGGCCGGCGTGGCGCTGGGCGGTTGCGCGCTGCTGGCCGCCGGCTGGCGGCTACGGCTGAAGCGCCGCGGCTACGCGCTGATCCTGCAAGGCGGCGGAGTCGGCACGCTGTACATCACCGCCTTCGTCACGCTGAAGTTCTTCCAGCTGTTGCCGCCGGGCCTGACGTTGGCCTTCCTGGTGCTGCTCGGCGCCGCCAGCGCCTGGCTGGCGATACGCCAGGACGCGCCGTCGTTGGCCGGGATGGGCATCACCGGCGGCTTCCTCGCCCCGATCCTCACCTCGACCGGCGGCGGCAGCCACGTGCTGCTGTTCAGCTACTACGCGCTGCTCAACGCCGGCATCTTCGGCATCGCCTGGCGCAGGTCCTGGCGCAGCCTGAACCTGCTGGGATTCTCCTTCACCTTCGTCATCGCCACCGCCTGGGGCGTGTTGCAGTACCAGCCGGAGCAGCTGGCCAGCACGCTGCCCTTCCTGGCACTGTTCTTCGGCTTCTACCTCGGCATCGCCGTGCTGTACGGGCTGCGCCAGGGCCTGGCCCTGCGCCATTACGTCGACGGCACACTGGTATTCGGCACGCCGCTGGTCACCGCCGGGCTGGCGGCCGGCCTGCTGCGCCATACCGATTTCGGCATGGCCTGGTTCGCGCTGGCGTTGGCCGCGGTCTATCTGCTGCTGACCTTCTGGCTGCGCCGCCGCGCCGCCTTGCCGCTGCTGGCGGAATGCTTCCTGGCGTTGGGCGTGATCTTCGCCACGCTGGCGGTGCCGCTGGCCTTCGATGGCCGCGTCACCACCGCGCTGTGGGCGGTGGAAGGCGCCGGCCTGCTGTGGGTCAGCCTGCGCCAGAATCGCCGCCTCGGCCTCTGGTTCGCCCTAGGCCTGCAGCTGTGCGCCGGCGCCGCCTGCCTGAGCCATCTGCCCGCCCAGGCCGCTGGCTGGCCGGTGCTGAACGCTTCGTTGATCGCCTGCCTGCTGCTGGCAGCCTCCGGGCTGTTCAGCGGCTGGCAGTTGCAACGCCGCGGCGGAAACGCCGCCGTGCCGCCGTCCTGGCTGGCCGTCTGGGCCGGCCTGTGGTGGCTGGGCGGCGGCATCCGCGAATTGAAGCTGTACCTGCCGGCCGGTTACCTGGCCGATGGCGTCATGCTGCTGCTCTGCGCCAGCGCGCTGGCTTGCGGCCTACTGCGGCGCCGGCTGGACTGGAAGCTGCTCGCCTATCCGGCGCTGGCGCTGCCGGCGCTGACGCTGGGCTGGAGCCTGCTCGGCGCCTTGCCTTACCTGCAGCGGCTGTCGGAACTGGGTTGGCTGGCGGCGCCCGCCGCGCTGGCCGCTTCGCTATGGCTGCTGCGCCGCCACGAAGAGGAAACCGCCGACGCCGGCTGGCTGCACGCCTGCTGGCAATGGGCGCTGGTCGCGCTGCTGGCGCGCGAAGCCGGCGGCTGGCTGTGGCAATGGCTGCCGGACGGCGTCTGGCGCCACGTGGCCTTCCCGTTCGCGGCCAGCGCGCTGCTGTTGCTGGGCGGACCGCTGAGCCGGCTGGAATGGCCGGTGCGCCGCCACCGCGCCGCCTACCTAGGCTACGGCCCAGCGCCGCTCTTCCCGGCGCTGGCGGGCTGGATGCTATGGTCGCTGCTGTCCGATGGCAATCCAGCCCCGCTGCCGTGGCTGCCGCTGCTCAATCCGCTGGACCTCGCCGTCGGCTTCAGCCTGCTGGCGCTGTGCGCCTGGCTGCTGCGCCTGAACCGGCACTGGCCGACGCAGCCGCGCGCCGCGGCCGCCTGGCTGCTGTGCCCGGCCATCCTGCTGGCGGTCAGCGCCGATGTGCTGCGCGCCTTCCATCACTGGGCCGGCCTGCCCTATTCGCTGGACATGCTGTGGAGCGCTTCCGACAGCCGCATCGTTCTGGCGCTGGGCTGGTGCGCGCTGGCGCTGCTGGCGCCGCGGCTGGCGGCCGGCCGCGAGAGCGGCCGCGTCGTCGCCTGGTGGAGCGCGGCCGCCGGCGCCGTCCTGCTGCTGTGGATGCTGCTGGCCAATTTGGAAACCGGCTCGCCGCTGCTGCTGCCGTGGCTGCCCTTGCTCAACCCGCTGGAGCTGGCGCAACTGGCGGTGCTGGCCTGCGTCTGGCTCAACTGGCGCCGCGCCGGCTTCCCCCGCCCCCGCTCCTTGCCTTGGCTGGACTACGCGATCGCGGCCTGGCTGCTCGCCTTCGGCTGCGCCATCGTGATGCGCGCCTTCCATCACTGGCAGGGCGTCGACTACCGGCTGGACGCCGCCTTGCGCTCGCCGCTGCCGCTGACTGTGCTGATGCTGTGCTGGGCGCTGCTGGCCCTGGCCGCGCCGCGGCTGGCGGCCGGCCGCGAGGGAGCGGCCGCGGTGACCGCCAGCCTGCTGCGCCTGCTCAGCCCGGTGCTGCTGCTGTGGAGCGTGCTGGCCAACCTGCAGGGCGAGCGGCTGCTGCCCTTGCCGCACCTGCCGCTGCTGAACTTGATGGATCTGTCCCAACTGGCCGTATTCGCCGCCTGCTGGCTGAACTGGAAACGCGGCCTGCTGCGCTGCGCGCCGCTGGAGCCCTGGCTGCGCTGGCTGGCCGGCGGCTGGCTGTTCCTGTTCGGCAACGCCGTGGCGCTGCGCAGCCTGCACCATTGGCTGGACATCCCTTACCGCTTCGGCGCGCTGCTGCACTCCACCCTCGCCCAGGCGACGCTGTCGCTGGGCTGGACGCTGGCGGCGCTGGGCCTGATGGTGGCCGCCACCCGCCGCGGCCAGCGCCTGCCCTGGCTGTGCGGCGGCGCCTTGCTGATGCTGGTGGTGGCCAAGCTGTTCGCGGTGGACCTGGCTTCGGTGGGCAGCATCGCCCGCATCGTCAGCTTCATCGGCGTCGGCCTGCTGTTCCTGCTGATCGGCTATCTGTCGCCGCTGCCGCCGCGCGCCCACCAGCCGGAACAGGATAGGCCGTGACCCGCGCCGCCGGTCATCCTGACGCGCGGCCATCCTCGTCTCGCCGTCTCCCGCCCGGCCGGATCGGTTGCCGCCTGATCCGCGAGCCCGCTGGCCAAAACCCACGGCAGAAATGAGAACGCCCGGCTCAAGCCGGGCGTTCTCCAAAGCAACCGCGCTAACTCAGCACGGGCATTTCTTCATGCTCTTGCCGCCGTAGCGCTGCTCCTGGCAGTAGCGGAAGAACTCTTCGCGGCTCATCACCTGGGCGTCCGGGTCGAAACGGCGGCGGCGGCCGACGTACAGATCGTAGTCGCGCTGCCCCACCATCAACCGGGCGGTCTGCACCATCGCCCGCCATACCTCAGCCATCTACGCCTCCTTGCCGGTAAACCGCCGGCACTTCCTTGGCCGTCGCCCACTTCACCGCCAGCGACTTGCGGATCACATGGATGCCGAACACCAGCATCGACAACACCACCGCCATGAACATCGCGGTCAACGCGGCGTCCACATAATCATTGAAGATGATCTGCTGCATCTGCGCCATGCTTTTCGCCGGCGCCAGCAGCTGGCCCTTGGCCGCGGCGGCGGAGAATTTGTCGGCATGGGTCAGGAAGCTGATCTTGGGGCTTTCATGGAACAGCTTCTGCCAGCCCGCCACCAGAGTGGCCAGCAGCAGCCAGGCGGTGGGAATGGCCGTCACCCACACGTAGCGGGTCTTCTGCATTTTCACCAGCACCACCGTGGCCAGCATCAGCGCGATGCCCGCCAGCATCTGGTTGGCGATGCCGAACAGCGGCCACAGCGTGTTGATGCCGCCCAGCGGGTCGACCACGCCCTGGTACAGGAAGTAGCCCCAGGCGCCCACCGCCAGGCCGGTGGCCACCAGGTTGGCGCCCCAGGACTCGGTGTTGGCCATCGGCTTGATGAAGAAGCCCAACAGGTCCTGGATCATGAAGCGCAGCACCCGGGTGCCGGCGTCGACGGTGGTGAGGATGAACAGCGCCTCGAACAGGATGGCGAAGTGGTACCAGAACGCCATCATCGCCTTGCCGCCTATCGCCCCGGACAGGATGTGGGCCATGCCCACCGCCAGCGTCGGCGCGCCGCCGGCCCGCGACAGGATGGTGTGCTCGCCGACGTCGGCGGCCAGCTGGGTCAGCATGTCCGGCGTGACGATGAAGCCCCAGCCGGAAATCGCCTGGGCGGCGTCGGCCGCGGTCTTGCCGATCAGCGCCGCCGGGCTGTTCATCGCGAAGTAGACGCCCGGGTCCAGCACGCAGGCGGCGATCAGCGCCATGATAGCGACGAAGCTTTCCACCAGCATCGCGCCGTAGCCTATCATCCGCGCCTGGGTTTCGCTCTCCACCAGCTTGGGCGTGGTGCCGGAGGCCACCAGCGCGTGGAAGCCCGACACCGAGCCGCAGGCGATGGTGATGAACAAGAAGGGGAACAGATTGCCGGCGAACACCGGGCCGCTGCCGTCGATGAACTTGGTGACCGACGGCATGTGCAGCTGCGGCGCCACGATCAGGATGCCGATGGCCAGGCCGACGATGGTGCCGATCTTGAGGAAGGTGGACAGGTAATCGCGCGGCGCCAGCAGCAGCCATACCGGCAGCACCGAAGCGATGAAGCCGTAGCCGATCAGCGTCCAGGCGAGCGTGGTGCCCTTCAGCGTGAACAGCGGCGCCAGCGTGGCGCTCTTGGCGACGTCGCCGCCGTAGACGATGGCCAGCATCAGCAGGATGAAGCCAAGCACCGACACCTCGCCGATCTTGCCCGGCCGGATGAAGCGGGTGTACACGCCCATGAACAGCGCGATCGGAATGGTGCAGGCGATGGTGAAGGTGCCCCACGGGCTGTCGGCCAGCGCCTTGACCACCACCAGCGCCAATACCGCCAGCAGGATCACCATGATCATCAGCACGCCGATGGAGGCGATGACGCCGGGAATGTCGCCCAGCTCCTGGCGTATCATCTCGCCCAGCGACTTGCCGTCGCGGCGCATCGACAGGAACAGGATCATGAAGTCCTGCACCGCGCCGGCCAGCATCACCCCGACCAGAATCCACAAGGTGCCGGGCAGATAGCCCATCTGCGCGGCCAGCACCGGGCCCACCAGCGGGCCGGCGCCGGCGATGGCGGCGAAGTGGTGGCCGAACACCACCCATTTGTTGGTGGGCACGTAGTCGAGCCCGTCGTTGAACTTCTCGGCCGGCGTCAGCCGGCGCGCGTCCAGCTCCAGCACCTTGTCGGCGATGAAGCGGCTGTAGAAGCGATAGGCGATGGCATAAACCGACAAGGCCGCCACCACCAGCCAGACCGCGTTGATCGTCTCGCCCCGGTTCAGCGCCACCATCGCGAAGGCCGTGGCCCCCGCCAGCGCCACCAGCAGCCAGACGACGCACTGCTTGAGTTGTTGCATAAGGAAGTCCTGTTCTCTCTCTCCCCCAGCTCACGCGATCGGCAGCCCATCTGCCGGTCTGCATCCGGGTGTGGTTCTACATTATTGATTCTGTCGTCATGATAGGTGAAACACAAGCCTGTCAGGCATTCAAACGCGTGTTACTATTTTTGTTCGATGACGCGGAATACGTACGCAATGGCACAACACATTCTCATCGTGGAAGACGATGCCAGGCTGGCCGAGCTGATCGCCGCCTATCTGACCAAGCACGGCTACCAGGTCAGCCTGCACGGCCGCGGCGACACCGCGCCGGCGGCCATCCTGGACACGCGTCCCGATCTGGTGGTGCTGGACGTGATGCTGCCGGGCAAGGAAGGCTTCGACGTCTGCCGCGACGTGCGCCCGCACTACGGCGGCCGCATCCTGATGATGACCGCGCGCGACGAGGATGTGGACGAAATCCTGGGCCTGGAGCTGGGCGCCGACGACTACCTGGCCAAGCCGGTGGAGCCGCGCCGGCTGCTGGCGCGCATCCGCGCGCTGCTCAGGCGCAGCGGCGCCGCCCGCCAGGACGGCGGCGGCGTGGCGGTGGAGAACGATTGCATCGCCTTCGGCCAGTTCAACATCAGCCAGGCCACCCGCGAGGCGCTATTGGGCGATGAGCAGATCGAGCTGACCACCGCCGAATTCGACCTCTTGTGGCTGCTGGCCACCCACGCCGGCCAGGTGCTGTCGCGCGACGACATCATGAGCGAATTGCGCGGCATCGGCTTCGACGGCCTCGACCGCTCGATCGACGCCCGCATCTCGCGGCTGCGCCGCAAGCTGGGCGACAACCCCGACGCGCCGGCGCGGATCAAGACCGTGCGCGGCAAAGGCTATCTGTTCTCGCGCAGCGATTGGGAATAGGCATGCCGTCGAAGAACCTGCGCAGCTGGCTCAAGCCATCGCTGGGGACCTTGTTCGCCCGCTACTTCCTGGCCACCATGCTGGTGCAGCTGTTGATCATCATCGGCTTCGGCTTCCTGGTGACCAAGCTGTACGAGAAGAGCGACCAGGTCAGCAAGCTCGAATTCATGAACGGCACCATCGCGCTGCTGCGCGACCGCCTGCAGGCGCAGCCGCCGCAGGATTGGGACACCCAGCTGGCGGCGATGGCCAGCCGCTTCAGCTACCCGCTGAAGCTGGTCGACCAGCTGCCGGCCGAACTGGAGCGCGACGCCCGCCCGCAGCTGCGGCAAGGCAAGCCTTACCTCGACGGCGACAACCAGCTGCTGTACGCCACCCTGCCCGGCAGCCCGCGCCTGCTGGCGCTGGGGCCGCTGGACGTGCAGTCCAGCGACAGCAACTGGATCAGCGAAGACATCGAAGTGCTGCTGATCTGGATGCTGCTGTCCGGCGCCACGCTGGGCACCCTGCTCTATTTCAGCCTGCAGCCCTTGTGGAAAGACCTGCTGGAAGTGCGCCGCACCGCCGAAGTGTTCGCCGAGGGCGACTTCAGCGCCCGCGCCCGCACCGCCAAGAGCCGGCTGTTCGCGCCGCTGCCGCTGGCCTTCAACAGCATGGCCTCGCGGCTGGAGCGCCAGCTGGAGACGCGCCAGGCGCTGTCGCACGCCATCGCCCACGAAATCCGCACCCCGATCGCCCGGCTGCGCTTCGGTCTGACCATGCTGGAGGAAGAAGAGGATGCGGCCGAATGGCAGCGCTACCGCGACGGCATGGAGCGCGATCTGCAGGAACTGGAAGAGCTGATCAGCACCAGCATGGAGTTCGCCAAACTCAAGCGCAGTGAAGTGCCGCTGCACCTGGAGACGATAGACCTGTTCGACTGGTTCGACGACCTGATCGACCTGGTCACCCCGCTGAAGCCGCCCGGCCTGGAATTGACGCTGGACTGCGCGCGCGAAGAAGGCGCCTTCGACCGCAAGCTGATGTACATCGCCACCCGCAACCTGCTGCTGAACGCCTTCAAGTACGCGCAGCAACAGGTCAGGATGCGGGTCTACCACCAGGGGTCGCAATTGATCATCGAAGTGGACGACGACGGCTGCGGCATTCCGGAGGCCGACCGCGAGAAGGTTTTCGAACCCTTCCTGCGCTTGGACCGCAGCCGCGACCGCGCCACCGGCGGCCACGGCCTGGGCCTGTCCTTCGTGCGGCTGATCGCCGAACACCATCTGGGCCACGCCAGCGCCGGCGCCAGCGAGCTGGGCGGCGCCCGTTTCCGCATGATCATTGCGCAACCGGACGCGCGCCAGCCATAAGTCACTCACTGTCACAATCCGCCGACAGGAAGCCAACAGACCACTTGCGCCGCCTTGCGGATAATTCACACATCTAAAACGTTAAGGATTATTGCGAATGGTTTCCTCAAGACCGGCGGCATTGCTGGTGCACGGCCTGGGTGGCACCGCCTACGATCTGGGCGCGCTCGGCCGCACACTGGAAGACGCCGACATTGTCACCCACTCTCCGGTACTGCCCGGACACGGTGGCAGCCCGGAAGATCTTCTCGGCGTCGGCTGGGAAGAGTGGGTGGAAAGCATTCGCAGCGAATACCGCGCGTTGAAGGCCAAGCACAAGGTGGTGCACCTGGCCGGCGTTTGTCTGGGCGGCCTGGTGGCGCTGGAAGTGGCGCGCCGGGAAAAGCATCAGGACAAGCTGGCGCTGTACGCGCCGCCGATGTTCCTCGATGGCTGGAGCCTGCCCAAGCTGACCTGGCTGCGCCACGCGGTGTACTGCCTGCCGCAGCTGGCCAAGAAGATGCGCGTGCCGGAAGTCTCCCCGTTCGGCATCAAGAACGCCCGCATCCGCAAAGCCATCCAGCAGCGCTTCGAGCGCGGCGACCGCTTCCACTACGCCTACATTCCGCTGATGTGCATCCGCGAAGTGGACCGCCTGCGCCGCCAGCTGATGCCGCGTCTGGCCGAAATCACCTGTCCGACGCTGATCGTCCACGCCGACGAGGACGACATCACCAGCCCGCGCTCCGCCCACTACCTGCTGCAATACCTGGGCGGCCCGGTGGACTTCATGCCGCTGTCCAACAGCTACCACATGGTGATGGTGGACAACGAGCGCGCCGAGGTGCTGCAGCGCAGCCTGAAGTTCTTCAACAGCCACGCCCGCCAGCAAAGCGCCGAGCAACCCTGCGGCTGGACGGCCTTCGCCGCCGCCTGACACCGGCCCCGCCGCGCGCTGCCGCGCAACCCGCCCGCCCCTGGCCGGCGGGCTTTTTTTATTCGCCGCCCGTATCGAACATTCCTTTGGAATTGCAAATTCCATTCAAAAAATCAAATCAAAAACAATAGCTTGCAATAGTTTGCAACCAAGCGGCGTTTGAATCATAATCGCCGCCCTCGTTAACACTTCAGCAACATTTGGCACTGGAAATGAAAAAACCACTCGCTGCTTCCGTAATGGCCCTGAGCGCCCTGAGCGCCCACGCCGCCGATCTTGGCGCCTACGCATTCGGCACTGCCGGCGCATCGTATTCCACCATCGAGCGCGGCGACAACCTGCCGAGCAGCGCCAGCGTCAACTCTGGCAAGCAAACCGACGCCGCCTGGGAAATGGGCGCCGGCTATCGCTTTGACCGCAGCCTGGCCGTCGAAGTCAGCTATGCCGATTTCGGCAAGAGCGACGCCAACTTCAACTTCTGCGGGTTCCTGTCCTGCGTCAACGGCAATCTCAGCGCCGCCACCACCGCGGTGCGCGCGTCGCTGCTGACCTTCCTGCCGATCAACGACAAGGTGGAGCTGTTCGGCCGCCTCAGCCTGAACCGCGTGCAGACCAAGGTCAGCCTCGGCAGCGACAGCCAGGACTTCAACCGCACCCGCGCCGGCTTCGGTTTCGGCGCCCACTACGCGCTGAGCAAGCAACTGGCGCTGCGCGGTGAGTTCGAATATCTGGCGGGCGCCATGGACCTGCAATACAACGGCTACTCGCTGGTCAAGACCTCCGGCCAAAGCGCGCTGAAAGCCGGCCTGAGCTACCAGTTCTAAGCCCGCTCCCGATTGCCCGCCGCCCGGCGGGCAATTTTCATTGCCCCTCCGCCTCATCGCCGCGATGTCGCCTCTGCTACAATCTGCCCCAACTTCCTTGCGAGACAGATCCCACCATGAGCCACCCGCATAGCGACGCCGTCAAATCCTTCCTGCTGGATCTGCAAGACCGCATCTGCGCGGCGCTGGAGCAGGCCGACGGCGCCGGCCAGTTCGCCGAGGACGCCTGGCGGCGCGAAGCCGGCGGCGGCGGACGCAGCCGGGTGCTGAAAGATGGCGAGGTATTCGAGCAAGCCGGCGTCAACTTCTCCCACGTCCACGGCGACGCGTTACCGGCTTCCGCCACCGCGCACCGGCCGGAACTGGCCGGCCGCCGCTTCGAGGCGATGGGCGTGTCGCTGGTGATCCACCCGTCCAATCCGCACGTGCCCACCAGCCACGCCAATGTGCGCTTCTTCATCGCCGAAAAAGACGGCGAGGCGCCGGTGTGGTGGTTCGGCGGCGGCTTCGACCTGACGCCGTTCTACCCGCGAGAAGAAGACGCCGTGCACTGGCATACGGTGGCGCGCGACCTGTGCGCGCCGTTCGGCGCCGAGGTCTACCCGCGCTACAAGAAATGGTGCGACGAATACTTCTACCTGAAGCACAGGAACGAGGCGCGCGGCATCGGCGGCCTGTTCTTCGACGACCTCAACGACTGGGGCTTCGAGCGGAGCTTCGACTTCATGCGAGCGGTCGGCGACGGCTTCCTGGGCGCCTACCTGCCCATCGTCGCGCGGCGCAAGGACCAGGCCTGGGGCGACCGCGAGCGCCAATTCCAGTTATACCGCCGCGGCCGCTACGTCGAATTCAACCTGGTGTGGGACCGCGGCACGCTATTCGGCCTGCAGTCGGGCGGCCGCACCGAATCCATCCTGATGTCGATGCCGCCGCTGGCGCGTTGGGAATACGGCTACCAGCCGGAACCCGGCAGCCCCGAAGCGAAGCTCTATGCCGACTTCCTCCCGCCGCGCGACTGGCTGTGACGCGGCCGGCCGGTTACAAAGCATCAACGTACAAGGCCGGCCAGATCGGTTATGCTAGCCAGTTGGCTTAAACGAACAACCCTGAAGCCCGACTTCCGATGCATACCACCTCCGGCTCCGCCACCGCCCCGCACCGGGCCCTGGAACCCGCCCTATGGCTGCTGTTCGCGCTGATCTGGTTCGGCAGCCTGGGTTATCGCGGCCTGATCCACGCCGATGAAGGCCGCTACGCGACGATCTCGCTGTTCATGCTGCACAGCGGCGACTGGGTCACCCCGCGCCTGAACGGGCTGTTGTATTTCGAAAAACCCATCCTGCAATACTGGATGGGCGCGCTCAGCTTCGCCATTTTCGGCGTCAACGAGTTCGCCGCCCGCTTCTGGCCCGGCCTGACCGGCTTCCTGAGCGTGGCCGCGGTGTCGCTGACCGCGCGCCGTTTGTGGGGCGCGGCCGCCGGCCGCCACGCCGCGTTGGCCGCCGGCGGCATGGCCTGGATCGTCGCCAACAGCCACTTCCTGTCGCTGGACATGGGCGTCAGCTTCTTCCTCACCGCCGCGCTGTGCGGTTTCCTGCTGGCGCAACAAGATAACGCCAGCCGCGCGCAAACCCGCTGGGCGATGTGGATCACCTGGGCGGCGATGGCCGGCGCCACGCTGAGCAAAGGCCTGATCGGCCTGTTGATCCCCGGCGCCACGCTGGTGCTGTACAGCCTGATCAACTGGCAATGGGCGTTCTGGAAACGGATGCACTGGCTCAGCGGCCTGTCGCTGTTCTTCGCTCTCACCGCGCCGTGGTTCGTGCTGGTTTCGGAACGCAACGCCGATTTCGCCCATTTCTTCTTCATCCGCGAGCACTTCGAGCGCTTCCTCACCACCGAGCACAAGCGCACCGGCGCGCCCTGGTATTTCGTGCCCTACCTGATTCTGGGCCTGTTGCCGTGGACCACCTTGCTACCGCGCCTCGTCAAGGATGCCTGGGCCGATCGCGCCGCCGGCCTGCGCATCGGCCGCCTGCTGTTGATCTGGTGCGTGTTCATCTTCGCCTTCTTCAGCAAGTCCAGCTCCAAGCTGCCGTCCTACATCCTGCCGATGTTCCCGGCGCTGGCGCTGATGCTGGCCTATAGCTTCGGCCGGATGCGGCCGGCAGAGCTGAAAAAGCATATCCTCCTGCCCGCGCTGCTGTGGCTGGCGCTGCTGGCCGCCTGGCCGTTCGCCGGCCGCTTCGCCAACCAGGATTCGCCGCTGGACGTGATCCAGCCCTTCGCGCACTTCATCGCCGCCGGCGCGGCGGTGTTTTTGCTCGGCTCGATTTACGCCTGGCGCGCGCTGGGGCAACAGCGGATGCTGGCCGCCATCGCCGCGTTGTCCTTCGGCAGCCTGATCGCCGTCACCTTGGCCGCCAGCGGCCACGACAGCTACGGCCGGCTCAAGGGCAGCAAGGAAATCGTCAAGCAAATCCAGCCCTACCTGACGGCGGACAGCGAAGTCTACTCGGTGCGCTACTACGATCAAACCTTCCCCTATTACGTGGGCAGGCCGGTCAAACTGGTGGATTTCGTCGATGAGTTCGAGTTCGGCGAGGGACAGGAGCCGCAGCGCTGGATGCCGCGGCTGGAGCAGTTCACCGCCGCCTGGCGCGCCGCGCCCAAGGCAGTGGCGATGCTGACCGACGGCACCTTCCAGGAATTGCAAAAGCAAGGCCTGCCGATGAAAGTGATTTATCAGGACCCGCGGCGGATGGTGGTGGCGAAGCCTTAGCCCCCTCTCCCCCAGCCCCTTTCCCCCCAGGGGAGAGGGGAGTACGTTTTGGATAGGAATGCATGAAACTGATTGAATTCGGATTGATACTGTTCGGCGTGCTGCTCAACGCCGCCGCGCAGCTGTGTTTGAAAGCCGGCGTGCGCCAGATCGGCCACTTCGACTTTTCCGCCGCCAACGCGCTGCCGATAGGCTGGTCGCTGGCCACCAACCTGCCCATCATCGGCGGCCTGTCCTGCTACGCGGTCAGCGTGGTGGTATGGATCATGGCGCTGTCGCGGGTGGAAGTCAGCGTGGCCTACCCGATGCTGTCCATCGGCTACGTGGTCAACGCGCTGCTCGCCTACTGGATGTTCGGCGAAGCGCTGGCCGCGCAAAAACTCATCGGCATCGCCGTGATCATCGTCGGCGTGGTGCTGGTCGCCCGCAGCTGACATAGAGGTTAGACATGGAATTTCTGCCCTTCACCCGTCCCGCGATAGACGAGGACACCATCGCCGCCGTCGGCGAGGTGCTGCGCTCCGGCTGGATCACCACCGGCCCGCGCTGCCAGCAACTGGAAGCCGAGCTGTCGGCCTTTTGCGGCGGCCGCCCGGTGCGGCTGGTCTCCTCCGCCACCGCCGCGCTGGAGATGGCGCTGCAAATCGCCGGCGTCGGCCCCGGCGACGAAGTGATCACCTGCCCGCTGAGCTGGGTGGCCACCGCCAACGTGATTTTGAAAGTCGGCGCCACGCCGGTATTCGTCGACGCCGACCCGACCAGCCGCAACATCGACCTGGCCAAGGTTGAAGCCGCGATCACCCCGCGCACCCGCGCCATCATCCCGGTGGACCTGGCCGGCCTGCCGGTGGACCGCGAGCGCCTGTACGACATCGCCCGCCGCCATGGCTTGCGCGTGGTGGAAGACGCCGCCCAATCCATGGGCGCCAGCTGGCAGGGCAAGCGCATCGGCATGGAAGGCGACCTGGTGTCGTTCAGCTTCCACGCCAACAAGAACATGACCAGCGGCGAAGGCGGCTGCCTGGTGCTGAACAACGCCGACGAGGCGCGGCTGTTCGAAAAGCTGCGGCTGCAGGGCGTCACCCGGCTGCCGGACGGCACCATGGACGTGGACGTGCTGGGCGGCAAGGCCAACCTCACCGACATCGCCGCCGCCATCGGCCTCGGCCAATTGAAAAAACTGGACGGCTTCAACGCCCGCCGCCGCGAGCTGGCCAAGCTGTATTTTGCGCATTTCGACCGTGAACTGGGCTGCGAGCTGCCGCCGGCCGACTTCGAGCAGAGCAACTGGCACATGTTCCAGCCGCTGCTGCCGCTGGCCCGCATGAGCATCAGCCGCGGCGAGTTCATCGCCCGGATGAAGGCCGAACAGATCGGCGTCGGCGTGCATTACCCAGCCATGCACTTGTTCACCCTGTTCCGCGCCAAAGGCTACGCCGAGGGCGACTACCCGGCAGCCGAAGACATCGGCGCGCGCACCGTCACTCTGCCGCTGTTCCCGGCGATGCGCGACGACGACGTGGCGCGCGTCTGCGCCGCCTTCAGCCGCGTGCTGCGTCCTGTTTTAAGCTGAGACCCATGAATACAAGCATCCATCTTTCCGTCGTCATCCCGGTCTACAACGAGCAGGACGTGCTGCAGGCGCTGTTCGACCGCCTGTACCCGGCGCTGGACGCGCTGAACGTGCGCTACGAGATCGTGTTCATCAACGACGGCAGCCGCGACAAGAGCGTGGCCATGCTGTCCGAGCAATTCAACCTGCGCCCCGATGTCACCCGGGTGGTGCTGTTCAACGGCAACTTCGGCCAGCACCGGGCCATCCTGGCCGGCTTCGAGCACAGCCGCGGCGAACGGGTGGTGACGCTGGACGCCGACCTGCAAAACCCGCCGGAAGACATCGCCGTGCTGCTGGCCGAAATGGACAAGGGCCACGACTACGTCGGCTCCATCCGCCGCCAACGCAACGACAGCCTGTGGCGCCACCTGGCCAGCCGGGCGATGAACCGCCTGCGCGAGAAGCTCACCCGCATCAAGATGACCGACCAGGGCTGCATGATGCGCGCCTACAGCCGCCGCATCATCGACACCATCAACCAGTGCAACGAGCTGCACACCTTCATCCCGGCGCTGGCCTACCAGTTCGCGCAGAACCCCACCGAGGTGACGGTCGGCCACGAGGAGCGCTTCGCCGGCGAATCCAAATACTCGCTGTACAGCCTGATCCGCCTGAACTTCGACCTGATGACCGGCTTCTCGCTGGTGCCGCTGCAGTGGTTCTCGCTGATGGGCATGGCCATTTCCGCCGGCTCCGGCCTGCTGGTGGCCTACATGCTGCTGCGCCGCCTGTTCCTGGGTCCGGAAGAAGGCGGCCTGTTCACGCTGTTCGCCATCGCCTTCTTCCTGATCGGCATCGCGCTGTTCGGCATCGGCCTGCTGGGCGAATACATCGGCCGCATCTACCAGGAAGTCCGCGCCCGCCCGCGCTACGTGATCCAGGCGGTGCTGGAGCAAGGGGACAAGCGATGAGCCGCGCCGTCGTCTTCGCCTACCACAATGTCGGCGTGCGCTGCCTGAAAGCGCTGATCGGCCGCGGCGTGGAAGTAGCGCTGGTGGTGACCCACCAGGACAACCCCAACGAAAACATCTGGTTCCAGAGCGTGGCGCAAACCGCGCGCGAGCATGGCATCCCGGTGATCACGCCGGACGATCCGAACACGCCGGAAGTGGCGGCGCAGGTTGAAGCCTGCCGGGCCGACTTCCTGTTCTCCTTCTACTACCGCCACATGCTGAAGGCGCCGCTGCTGGAGGCCGTCAAGCGCGGCGCGTACAATATGCACGGCTCGCTGCTGCCCAAGTACCGCGGCCGGGTGCCGATCAACTGGGCCGTCATCCACGGCGAAACCGAAACCGGCGCCACGCTGCATCAAATGAACGTGAAGCCGGACAATGGCCCCATCGTCGACCAGATGGCGGTGCCCATCCTGCCCGACGACAGCGCCGACGAAGTGTTCTCCAAGGTGACGGTGGCGGCGGAGATGGTGCTGTGGCGCAGCCTGCCCGGTTTGATGGACGGCAGCGCGCCGCATGTTCAGCAAGACCTGAGCCTGGGCGGCTACTTCGGCGGCCGCAAGCCGGAAGACGGCCGCATCGACGCGCAGGCGCCGGCCCGGCGGCTGCATGATTTCGTGCGCGCGCTGACCCTGCCCTTCCCCGGTGCCTTTGCCGACACCCGCGCCGGCCGCCTGCTGTTGTGGAAAACCCTGCCGGCCGGCCAGGCCGCGCCGGCTGGAGCCGCCGAGCTGTACCGCGAAGACGGCCGCCTGTGGCTGCGCTGCGCCGACGGCGGCCGCCTGGCGGTGCTGCGCGCCGAACTGGCCGGACAGGCGCTGGACGCCGGCAATTTCGCCGCGCTGGCCGGCGGCGACGCGCTGCCCCTGGGCGGCTAAACAGAATTCGACTATTCCGCCTGCGGGCGAACGAGGAAAACCCAATGAAAAAAGTACTGATCCTGGGCGTGAACGGCTTCATCGGCCACCACCTGACCAAACGCATCATCGAGACCACCGACTGGCACATCTACGGCATGGACATGCACGATGACCGCGTGGCCGAATGGAAAGACCACCCGCGCTTCCACTTCTTCGAAGGCGACATCACCATCAACAAGGAGTGGATCGAATACCACGTGAAGAAGTGCGACGTGGTGCTGCCGCTGGTGGCCATCGCCACCCCGTCCACCTACGTCAACAACCCGCTGCGCGTGTTCGAACTGGACTTCGAGGCCAACCTGCCCATCGTCCGCCAGTGCGTGCAGTACAAGAAGCATCTGGTATTCCCGTCCACCTCCGAAGTCTACGGCATGTGCCACGACGACGAGTTCGACCCGGAAAACTCCGAACTGATCTGCGGCCCGATCAGCAAGCCGCGCTGGATCTACTCCTGCTCCAAGCAGCTGATGGACCGCGTGATCCACGCCTACGGCATGCAGGAAGGCCTGAACTACACGCTGTTCCGCCCGTTCAACTGGATCGGCGGCGGCCTGGACAACATCAACACGCCGAAGGAAGGCTCCAGCCGCGTGATCACCCAGTTCCTGGGCCACATCGTGCGCGGCGAAACCATCAAGCTGGTTGACGGCGGCCACCAGAAGCGCGCGTTCACCTATGTCGACGACGGCATCGCCGCGCTGATGAAGATCATCGAGAACAAGGACGGCAAGGCTTCCGGCCAGATCTACAACATCGGCAACCCGGCCAACAACTACTCGATCCGCGAACTGTCGCAAATGATGCTGGACCTGGCCCGCGTCTACCCGGAATACCAGCTCAACGCCGATCAGGTGAAGGTGGAGGAAACCACCTCCGGCGCCTACTACGGCAAGGGCTACCAGGACGTGCAGAACCGCGTGCCCAAGATCAGCAACACCATGGCCGACCTGGACTGGAAGCCGACCGTCACCATGGCCGACGCGCTCAAAGGCATCTACGACTACTACCGCGACCAAGTCGCCGCCAGCCGCGACCTGTCGGAGTAATATCGGCGCAGGCCGAACTTCGGCCCCTCGCAGTGCCGCTCATTCCCGCAAGGGGTGGGCGGCATTTTTCATGCCTGAAACCCTATGGTGTCCGCTGCGCGGACAGATATTTGCATGGCGGAGGCTGCCCGCCGGGCAGGTCAGGGAGCTGTCTCGCCAGCTCCCCGACCCCCCCAGGCGACCCCTCAGCCCGAGAAACCCCGGCAAAACAGCCCGAGCCCAGGTGCCGCCGATCAAAAAAACGGCGGCTTAAAAGCCCCTGGCCTCAGGCTGTTTTACCGGCACGGGCAGAAGGGGATAATGGCAGCTCCCGACAAACCATTCGCTACATTCGATCCCTGCAGGCAATCCTGACGAAAAGCATCGATAGTCCGCCATGACTACCCATATAGACATCTGCGCCTACAACCCAGCCTGGCCTCCCCGCTTCCAGGTGGAACGGCTGCGGATACTGGCCGCGCTGGGCCCGCTGGCCTGCGCCTGCCGGATCGAACACATCGGCAGCACCGCGGTGCCCGGCCTCGCCGCCAAACCCGTCATCGACATCATGCTGGGGCTGCCGAAGCTAAACGATCTCGAACCGTATTTCCCAGCGCTGGCCGCCGCCGGCTTCCACCGCCAGCCGCAAATGGCCGCCGCCATGCCGGACCGGCATTATTTCACCCAGCCCGTCCTGCCGCCGCGTCAGGCTCACCTGCATGCCGTGGCGCTGGATTCGGACTTTTGGCGCGACAAGCTAGCCTTCCGCGACGCGCTGCGCGCCGACGGCCATCTTGCGGAACACTATGCCGATTTGAAACGGCGGCTGGCGGTCACCCACGGCGGCGACCGCGCCGCCTACACCGATGCCAAGAGCGGCTTTATCGCCTCCGTGTTGGCGATGACAGCCGGAAAACCGCACGGCAAGTCCGCAACACGGTAAACTCGCCGGCGATTCCGAATACTTGAACCTGCCACAACAATGAAAAAACTCGCCCTGAAGATAGACGTCGATACCTGGCGCGGCACCCGCGAAGGCGTGCCGCTGCTGGTGGACATGCTCAAACGTCGCCAGGCGAACGCCACCTTCCTGTTCAGCCTGGGCCCGGACCACACCGGCCGCGCCATCAAGCGCGTGTTCCGCCCCGGCTTCCTGTCCAAGGTGTCGCGCACTTCGGTCGTCGAACACTACGGCATCCGCACCCTGCTGTACGGCACCGTGCTGCCGGGCCCCGACATCGGCAAGCGCGAGGCCGCGCTGCTCAGAAGCGTGCGCGACGCCGGCTTCGAAGTGGGCATTCATTGCTGGGACCACATCAAGTGGCAAGACCATGTCGCCGGCGAAGACGCGGTGTGGACCCGCGCCGAAATGCATAAGGCGGCGCGCCGCTTTCAGGAAATCTTCGGCGAGCCGCCGCGCACCCACGGCGCCGCCGGCTGGCAGATCAACGACGCCGCGCTGGCTTACCAGCAGGAACTGGGCATGCTGTACGCGTCCGACGGCCGCGGCACCCACCCGTTCCAGCCGGTGGACGCCGCCGGCCGCAACCTGGGCGTGCCGCAGCTGCCCACCACGCTGCCGACGCTGGACGAGCTGATCGGCCTGAACGGCCTGACCAACGACAATGTCCACGAACACCTGCTGCGGCTGACCGAAACCGCGCCGGACACCGGCCACGTCTACACGCTGCATGCCGAGCTGGAAGGCATGCGTCTGGCCGAAACCTTCGAGCGCCTGCTGCAAGGCTGGCAGGAGCAAGGCTACCAGCTGGTCAGCTGCCTGGACCTCTTCAACAGCCTGGACCGCGCCGCGCTGCCCAACGGCCGGGTGGCGATGGGAGAAATCCCCGGCCGCAGCGGCACGCTGGCGCTGCAGGCATAAGCCGCGCATCGCCCTCAAGACAAAACCCGCCAATTGGCGGGTTTTCGCATATTGGGCTAGCCACTCACGCGTCTTTTGGCGAAGGGCCATACTGATTGTCGCCCGCTTGGCTATCCTGGCAATGAAACACCAGCAAAACGATGGCGCCGACCACAGGAATGAACAAGATCCACATCCACCAGCCGCTGCGGCCGATATCGTGCAAACGGCGCATCGACACGCCTATGGTAGGCAACACTAGCGCCAGCGAATAAAGATTCGTCAGCCACCGATTGTGATCGCCGAACACATCATGCTGAACAACCAGCAGCATGAGGCTGATGATCAGATTGGTCAGCACGAAATACCAATACTCCTGACGTCGCGCGCGGCCGCGGAACACCGCGTACTTGGACAAAACTGAGAAATACCAATGCATCGTGATTCGCTTTTCAGATTCGCGGACAGGCACGCATGCTGATGCCGCGCCGCAGGACTCCATTTCAAGACATGCCTTTGCATGCTACAAGCATGCTAATGCCATGTAAATGAGCATCCTATGCTCTCGAACCATCCAGGAGCCTCACCGTGGAGATCGCCCAAATCGAACGCCTACTGCTGATCAACCTGGCCTTTCATTACGCCATCCTGATCCTCTGGTTTGGCGTTTTTCATTGCTTCCACGGCTGGCTGTACCGGCTGCACAGCCGCTGGTTCCGCTTGTCCGAACCGGCCTTCGACCTGCTGAACTACGGCGGCATCGGCCTCTATAAAATCCTGGTTCTGGTGTTCAACCTGGCGCCGCTCTTGGCGCTGTGGCTGACCGGGTCCTGAAAACAAAACGGCGGCGGTCGAATGACCGCCGCCGTCCGGCATGCGACGCGTCGCTTCAGCCTTCGCGCTTGTTGAGGAATAGCGTCAGGCTGAGTCCGCCTTCGCCGTCGTTGACCGACTGGATGTTCTTCAGCGTGATGCCGGAGGGCAACAACACGCTGATGCCGTGGCCGACGCCGTAGCGCGACAGCGTTTTTTCCAGCTGCTTTGCCATGCCCTTGGCCGGCAGCTTCGCCTCGTCGTCCAGCTCGAAGCCATAGGATTCGGCGGCGCTGCCCAGCGCCTCTTCCACCTGCGCGCGCGGCACGAAGCGCTCGGCGGCGTCGGTCAGCGACTTGGCCGCCACCTCCTCCTGCTGGCTCTCCACCAGCGTCAACAGCTCGTCCTTGAAGCGCGCCTGCTCCATCGGGTCCTCGATCTCGCCGCTCAGCTGCTCCACCACGCTAGCCAGCATCTTGCTGCTGGACGCCTTGTCCGGCACCCGCAGCGCCTTCAGGAAATCGTCCAGCCAGAACTTGGCCTCGCGGCTGAGGCGGTCCACTGCGTACACCGTCGGGCCGTGCTCCAGGATCAGCGCGCCCTTGTCTATCAGCCGCGGATTGATGCCGGAGGCGTGGCTGATGTCGAACACGCCGGCGCCGTCGATGATGGTGAGGAAATCGTCGCGGATTTCCGACTTGAACACCCCCAGCGCGCGCATGTCGCGGTCGCCGTCGGACAGGCCGGAGAATTCGATGATCAGCAGGTCGCCGGCGCTGATGTTGGGGTGCTGCGAGCGGCCGTACAAATGCTTGGCGATGCGCTGCGACACCGCCAGGAAATCGATCTCGCCGCGGAAGAACTGCCGCGTGTAGTGGTAGATCTCGTTCAGGTTGAGATCGGTCTCATGGACGAACTGATGTTTCTTGCGATCGGAGACGATGCCCTTCAGATAGCCGTCCAGCAGCATGCCCGACACCGCCTCGTCGACCGAAGTGGTGCGCTCAGACAATTGCAGCGGCTCGCCGCGCGTCGGGTTGCCCACCCGATGCACCACCATGCATTCCACCCTGGATTCCGCTATCACCATCGCCATCGCTCCGCAAAAGAATGCGCGATTATTGTCGCCGCTCGCCGCCTTGGCAAGGACTCTATGGCCAGGCCGGCGCCAGCGCCGCCGCCAGGAAATCCACCAGCAGCCTCACCTTGGGGCTGAGCTGGCGGTTGTGCGGATACAGCGCCCAGATGCCCTCCTCCGGTTCGGCGTAATCGGCCAGCACCTCCACCAGCGCGCCGCTGGCCAGATGCGCCGCCACATAATAGTCAGGCAACTGCGCCAGCCCCATGCCGCGCAGCGCGGCGTCGGCCAGCACCTGGGCGTTGTTGCAGCGCAGCGGCCCGCGCACCCGCACCGCCTGGCGCTTGCCGCCCGCCTGCAGATGCCAGCTATCCTGGCCCAGCAGCAGGCAGTCGTGGCCGGCCAAATCCTGCGGCCGCGCCGGCGCGCCGCGGCGCGCGAGATAGGCCGGCGCCGCGCAAATGTGGTGGCGGCGCTGCGACAGCCGGCGCGCCATCAAGGAAGAATCGGTCAGATGCCCTATCCGTATCGCCAGGTCGTAGCCGTCGTGCACCAGGTCCTGCAGTTGGTTGGACAGATTGAGGCCGACCTCCAGCTGCGGGTAGCGCTGCATGAAATCCAGCAGCAGCGGCGCGATATGGCTTTGGCCGTAAGCCAGCGGCGCGGTCAGCTTCAATTTGCCCTGCGGCGCCGCCTGCAGCCGCGACACCGCCTGCTCGGCCTCGGCCAACGATTCCAGTAGCTGGCGGCAGTGCGTCAGATACAGCCCGCCGGCCTCGGTCAGGCTGAGCTGGCGGGTGGTGCGGTACAGCAGACGCGCGCCCAGCCGCGCCTCCAACTGGCTGACCTGGCGGCTGACCTGCGCCACCGAGATCCCCAGCAACCGCGCCGCCTGGGTGAAGCTGCCGCTGTCGGCCACCGCCACGAATTCCTGGATGCCTTCCCAAGCCGCCATTATTTCCCCATGGAAAAAATCATTTACCGATTGGCCCGATTATGAATGCCGAAGAGAAAAATACAATGGCCGATTGCGCGGCGCAGGCCGCCCGACATCCCGCTAGAAAAAAGGAATCCCGCATGAGCCCGTCCGTCATCCGTTGCAAAGCCGCCGTGGCCTGGGCCGCCGGCCAGCCCTTGAGCATCGAAGAAATCGAAGTGCAGCCGCCCCAGGCCGGCGAGGTGCGCGTGAGAATGGTGGCCACCGGCGTCTGCCATACCGACGCCTTCACCCTGTCCGGCGCCGATCCGGAAGGCATCTTCCCCTGCGTCCTCGGCCATGAGGGCGGCGGCATCGTCGAATCGATCGGCCCCGGCGTCAGCAGCGTGGCGGTGGGCGACCACGTGATCCCGCTCTACACGCCGGAATGCCGCGAGTGCAAGTTCTGTCTGTCCGGCAAAACCAATCTGTGCCAGAAGATCCGCGCCACCCAAGGCAAGGGCCTGATGCCGGACGGCACCACCCGCTTCTCCAAGAACGGCCAACCCATCTACCACTACATGGGCACCTCCACTTTCAGCGAATACACGGTGCTGCCGGAAATCTCGCTGGCCAAGGTGAACCCGGCCGCGCCGCTGGAGGAAGTGTGCCTGTTGGGCTGCGGCGTCACCACCGGCATGGGCGCGGTGGTCAATACCGCCAAGGTCAAGGCCGGCGACAGCGTGGCCATCTTCGGCCTGGGTGGCATCGGCCTGTCCGCCATCATCGGCGCGCGCATGGCCGGCGCCGGCCGCATCATCGGCATCGACATCAACGAGGGCAAGTTCGAGCTGGCGAAGAAGCTGGGCGCCACCGACTGCGTCAACCCCGGTCATTTCGACAAGCCTATCCAGGACGTGATCGTGGAGATGACCGACGGCGGCGTCGACTTCTCCTTCGAATGCATAGGCAACGTCAAGGTGATGCGCGCGGCGCTGGAGTGCTGCCACAAGGGCTGGGGCGAGTCGGTAATCATCGGCGTGGCCGGCGCCGGCCAGGAAATCGCCACCCGCCCGTTCCAGCTGGTCACCGGCCGGGTGTGGCGCGGCAGCGCCTTCGGCGGCGTGCGCGGCCGCACCGAGCTGCCGGAATACGTGGAACGCTATCTGCAAGGCGAATTCCGCCTGGACGACTTCATCACCCACACCATGCCGCTGGAGCACGTCAACGAAGCGTTCGAGCTGATGCACGAGGGCAAGAGCATCCGTTCGGTGATCCATTACCGCCCGGCCGGCCAGGACGCGGTCTGATGCTGGAGAAAATCAGCGAGAACCAGGCCTTCGGCGGCTGGCAACAACAGTGGCGGCATCGTTCCGCCATGCTGGATTGCGACATGCGCTTCGGCATCTACCTGCCGCCGGCGGCGCGGTACGGCAAGGTGCCGCTGCTGCTGTGGCTGTCCGGCCTCACCTGCACTGACGAAAACTTCAGCCACAAGGCCGGCGCGCAAAGAGTGGCGGCGGAGCTGGGCATCGCGCTGGCGATGCCCGACACCAGCCCGCGCGGCGAAGGCGTGGCCGATGACGCGGCCTATGATCTGGGCCAGGGCGCCGGCTTCTACCTCAACGCGACGCAAGCGCCGTGGAGCCGCCACTACCGGATGTACGACTACGTGGCCGACGAGCTGCCGGCGTTGCTGGAAGCGCAGTTCCCGCTCAACGGCCGCCGCGCCGTCGCCGGCCACTCGATGGGCGGCCACGGCGCGCTGATCTGCGCGCTGAAGCGGCCGCAGGACTACGTGTCGGCGTCGGCCTTCAGCCCGATCTGCCGCCCGACGGCGGCGCCTTGGGGCCGCAAGGCCTTCGCCGCCTACCTGGGCGCCGATGAAAGCCGGTGGAAGGAATGGGATGCCAGCCATCTGCTGGCCGAACGCGGCTGCAGCCTGCCGCTGCGAGTGGACGTGGGCCTGGCCGACCCCTTCCTCGCCGAACAGCTGCAGCCGGAAGCGCTGGAACTCGCGGCCCAGGCCAGCGGCTGCCGGCTGGAGCTGAACCGCCACGCCGGCTACGACCACAGCTACTACTTCGTCGCCAGCTTCATCGAGGCGCAGCTGCGCTTCCACGCCCGCCATCTGTTCCCGACCTGAGCCGGACGGAAAACGCAAAAAAGCCAGGCATCGCGCCTGGCTTTTTTTCGTATCTGGTGGAGGGAGAAGGATTCGAACCTTCGAAGGCTGAGCCGCCGGATTTACAGTCCGGACCCGTTGACCGCTGGGGTAACCCCTCCAGAGCGGCGCATCTTATCGGCTCGCCCCCGGACTGTCAACCTTGCCGGCGCCGTTTTTTGCTCGCTCCATCCCGATTCACAAGCCCTTCCCGCAGCCGTTTTCCTCTTGCAGGCGCGCCCGCGCCACCACTCAACCTGCTTACGGAAAAACGATGCCTCTCTCCACCCATCGCCCGGTTTGCAGTCTGATCTCCTCCCGCGCCCATACCGACCTCGCCGCCCTGCCGCTGCTGCGGGACGCGCCCGAGGCGCTGATCACCCATCTGGCGCGGCACACCACTCCGGTTGACGGCAAACAGCGCAAACTGCTGTTCCTGCGCGGCGACCCGGAGAATTTCATCGGCCTGGTGCTGCGGGGCGGCGTCTATCACTCGCTGCAGGAGCCGGATGGACACGAGGTGATCATGGACCGCACTCAGCCCGGGGAAATGGTGGGCGAAAGCGCCTTGCTGCAATCCGGACGCCGCAGCAGCAACGCGCTGCTAGGCAGCAACAGCCAGCTGCTGCTGCTGCATCAGCAGCACTTCGCGCCGTTGCAGGACTGCGCGCAGCTGATGAACCGAGTGCAGCAGCAATTGTGCGCGCGGCTGCAGCGCATCAGCAGCTTCGTTGAAACCGTATGCCTGTACCGGCTGGAAGCCCGGCTGGCCCGCCACCTGCTGGCGGAAATGGAGCAAAGCGGCCGCCCCGGCCCCGATGGCGTGACACTGCCGATGCCGGCCAACCAGGGCACGCTGGCCGCCATGCTCAATGCCAGCCGCCCGCGGCTGAACGCCCAACTCAAG
This sequence comes from Chromobacterium subtsugae, assembly GCF_001676875.1. GTDB lineage: Bacteria > Pseudomonadota > Gammaproteobacteria > Burkholderiales > Chromobacteriaceae > Chromobacterium > Chromobacterium subtsugae. The sequence continues at coordinate 137,262 of NZ_JYKA01000004.1, forward strand.
CAATGGCAGCGCGACGGCCTGATCCAGCTCTCCCGCCAGACGCTGCGGATACTGGATCCCGATAAGCTGTCCCGCATCGCTCGCCAGCTTCAGCCATGAAGACAAAGGAATATTTTTAATAAAAATAACATTCATTTGTCACCAAAGAGACAGTTCCGTTATGCCTGTTCCGCCATCCTGCAATCCCAAACGTCATAAAGGATGGCCATCATGCAAAGCTTTTCCCAGGCAGCATCGGAATCCACTGACTCCAGCTTCTCCATGGTATGGCGGGAAATACACGCCAAACTGCAGCGTCGCGCGCGGCATCTGTGCAAGGGCGATATCCACCGCGCCGACGAGTTGCTGTCCGACACCGCGTTCAAGGTGCATCTCTACCTGCAGCACTCTTCCGCCCGGGTGCAAAACCTGGCCGGTTTCATGTTCCTGGCGCTCAACCACGCCTTTCTGGACTTGAAGCGGCGCCAGCGCCGGGAAATCAAGGTCATCGATCCCGACTCCGATCCCGACGGCGATCAGGCGCTGTCCTGCACCGGCCATGGCCCCACCCCCGAGCAGCAATTATCCCTGCGGCAACAGCTGGCCGAACTGGAATGCGCATTCGCCGCGCTGAACCCGGACCAGCAGCAGCTGTTCCAGCTGAAATTCGAAGAGGACCTGTCCTATTGCCAGATCGCCGCGCGGCTCGGCATCAACGAAGCGCTGGCCCGCAAGCGGGTGGAACTGCTGCGCAAGGCGCTGCGCAAGCAGCTGAACCCGGGTTTCACGCTCTCCGATGGCAGCCGTCCATATCAGCAGAAGCGCCAGCGGCAGTCCGCCGCCAATGGCCCGCTCTGCGCCCCCTGCGCCGACGACAAGGACAAAGCAGCATGAAATCCCTTCTCCACGCCATGCCGCTCCGGCTGCGCCGGTGGCTTCGCCTCCGGCATATCCTCCCCCGACGGCCCGAGACAACGCCCCCGCCGCCTGCCGCGCGCTATGAACGCCGAAGCCGGCTGGACCGCCTGTCCCGCCTCACCCTGACCTCTTCCGACGAGGAGGGCCGGACATGACCGCCAAACTGGGCAGCCTGATCAGCGGCCTGAAACGCGCCGTGATCGAGGCGCAACGCAGCGTCTGCCACCAGCACATCGAGGAATTGCAGCAATTCTTCGTTCCGGACCAAGAGCAGAACCCGGCGCAAAGCTTCCCCGAGGGCGCCTGGACCGCCCGCATGGTAGGCATGAACGTGCCGCGCGAAGTGAGCCGCAACGGCGTGGTCACGATGGAGCACCACGAGGTTCAGGTGCCGCTGATCACGCTGCTGCCGCTGAAAAGCTTCGCCATTGAAAAAGTGGAGGTGCTGACCACGCTCAGCCTGTCGCTGACCGAGCCGCCCGACGGCCAGCCGGACGCGGATGACGAGGCCGCCGACGTGCTGGTTTCCATGCGCAGGCAGGACGAACAGACCGCCGAAATCAAGATCGTCATCCAGGGTCTGGAGCCTCCAGCCGGCTACCAGCGCGTGGTGGCGGCCTACGAGAAACTGTTGAACGCGCAGCTGCCCACCTAAGCGCCGCGGCCCCCCTCTTAAAAGAAAGGAAACACCATGGCCGATACCTCGGACAACAACCTGTTGAGCATGGCCCAGCAGTTTTCCGGCCTGCCGATGAAATCGCTGATCGGCGGACCGCTGCAGGCCGCCGCCCAGGCGCAGCAGAGCCTGGCGATGACGCAGACCCAGGCCATCCTGGAAACCGGCTTCATCCGCCTCGGTGACCGCAACGGCAAGCTGACCGGCTACAAGCCGCTGACTGCCGTCATCGAGATGGCGTCCAGCCGCCCCGGCCCCGCCGGCCAAGCCTCGTCGGCGCTGACGCTCAATCTGCCGGTGCTGACCTTGATGCACATCCCGTCGCTGGCCATCAGCTCGGTGGACATCGCCTTCGACATGGAGGTGAAGTCCAGCTTCACCCGGGAAACCGACGAGCAGTCGGCGTCCAAGCTGGAAGCCGGCGCAGCCTGGGATGCCCGCGCCGGCTGGGGCGCCTTCGGCGTCGAGCTCAAGGGTTCGGTCTCCTACGACTCCTCCCACTCCCGCGACGACAAACAGGGCGTCAGCAAGAGCAACGACGCGCGCTACCACGTGGAGGTGAAGGCCGAGCAGCAACCGGTGCCGGAAGGACTGAGGCTGCTGCTGCAGGCCTTCGGCAAAAACATGGACATGGCGCAGGCGCCGGCCGACGCGCCGGCCGTCCCGCCGCCGGCCGGCGCCAAGAGCTGACCCCGCGGCGCGGCGGCCGGCGATTCGCCGCCGCGCCCCTTCCGGAGGCCGTCACAGGATGAACGCCATGCTGCTCCATTTCATCTCCCTGCCCTCATCGGCGCAGATCGCCGCCTGGGCTGCGTCCGGCTGCCTATGCGCCACGCTCGTCCATCTGCTGCTGCGCAAGCTGGCGCCCGACCATGTCACCCAGAAGCAGAGTGACGAGGTCGGCGTCATCATCGCCGTGGTCGGCATCTTCTATGGCCTGATCATCGCCGCATTGCTGGTTCGGGCGATCAACCACTTCGACGCCTCGACCGACATCGTAGAGCGCGAAGCCGAGCTGGCCGGCTCGCTCTACCGGATGAGCGCCCAGGGCCTGCCTTCGGCGCGTCAAACGGTGAAGGACAATCTGCTGGCCTATCTGGACGCCGTCGTCGCCCGGGAGTGGCCGCGCCAACAAGGCGGGGAAGAAGTGCCATCCGGCTCGCCCGAACTAGGCCGGTTGAGCCGCGCGCTGGCCGGCGTCCGCCCGGCCGACCGGCGGGAGGCTGAATATCTGAATCTGGCGCAGAGCCAGCTGAACGGCCTCTACGCCAGCCGCCACGCGCGGCTGTCCGACCAGGCGATGACCATTCCCTGGGACATCTGGTCGGTCAGCCTGATCGGCGAAGTGCTGCTGATTTTCTTCGCCTGGCTGATGCACGTGCCGAGCAAGGGCGTGCACTTCTTCCTCACCTGCGCGATGGCCGCCTCCATCTCCATCGTGCTGGCCATCATCCTGATCTACGACACCCCGTTCTACGGCGACATCAGCGTGTCGCCGGAGCCGTACCGCAAGGTGCTGCATGCCATCCGCGCCGACAGCCTGGACGGCTGAGCCGCGATAAACGCCAGCCCCGTTCACGCGCCGGCCTCCGCCGCGTCCATAGGGCAAGCGCGCAGCAGCGCCCTCTTCATCCCATTCGCGATCCAGGAGAAATCATGGCAGACAACACCGCAGTCAACGGACAGATCACCGACGCCGTCACCCAAACCAATGTCAAGGTGGTGGCGGAAGCGCCGGCCCAGGCGATGGCCTCGCTGTACCAGCTGGCCAGCCATTCCGCCGGCTTGGCGCTGCAGAACTCGGTCCACAGCCAGCAAGCGCTGAACCAGATTTCCAGCGCGGTGATTTCCAAAGCGGTGTCGATGATCCTGTCGATCGGCGAGAAAAGCAGCTGAGCCGCCATCTCTCACGGAGAGCTAGATCATGCCCTTCCCCAACTTCAAGAACCTGTTCGGCGCCAAGCCGCCCGCCGGCCAGGACAGCGCCCAGCCCAAACCGGACCAGCCGGCCGCATCCGCCGCCAAAAACGAGCCGGCCCAGCCCCCTGGACCGCCGCCCGCCCCGCCGCCGCCCAGCCCGATGCGCGGCTTCACCAATCAGTTGAAAACCGCGCCGGATGCCAGCCCGGACACCAGCGCGCTCAACAGCCAGATCGTGCAGGCGGTACAGCTTTCCAACAGCGAAACCGCCGCCTACGCCGGCAGCCAGATCGCGGTCGCGCCCAATATGATGATCAGCCAGGCCGGCGGCCTGGTGGCGCAGGCCGGCGCCAACTACTTCGACAGCGCGAGCAAGCTGGCGCTGGCCAGCAAGAGCGTGCTGCTGAAGAACATGACCGAGAAATTCGCCAAGGAGGACCTCAAGGGCGCGGCCGAGGACGCGCTGGGCATTCTGATCACCGACCTGCTGGTCGGCACCGCCGCGGCGGTGGCGGCGGCCGCCGGCGCGATGGAGGGCGAGGCCGCGCACTTCGCCCTGGACAAGATCGATCAGAGCCTGAGCAAGTATCAACAGTTTCTGGATAAAAAAACTAATTAGCGATTTTATTCGATTTTCTAGCGAACAAATTGAAAACCAAACTGAAAGAGAGCAATTTCATGTGCGAAATTATCAACCACATCAAAGACATTGTACCATTGGAAACTCCAACCATTTCTTTACTAACATTGCAGGTTAGCGAAAGGATCCATGAATTAATCTCACTTATCGAACCAAGGCTGCCAACCAAAACCGACCAACAAATGATTATTGAAAAAACATTCTGGCCCAAAGGGCATGCCTATTGCATGGCAAACCTCATCATGCCTTTTACTGGAAATAATTTCCTTCCACAAGAGGCCGATGCTATTGACAGAACAAAAGAATCGATTAGAAATTTCATGGGTGGGAAAACTAAAATGATTGAATCTACCGATTCAGAAAACACTGCTATCTTTCCACAGGGCGACCAAATAGAGTGGAAAACTTTCTCATCAGCACAAAGGGACCAGTCTATCATCAGTGGCATCGTTGCAAAAACCACATCCAACCATGCATTCAATGGCTATCTAGCCCATAGTATCTTTCAAAAAGATGGGAAATATTATGCAGTCAGAGTAGGGGCTGGAGCATACCCAGTCTCTGGCCTAGGCAGCATAATTGATTTCATCAACACACAGCTCGGCCCACAAATATGGCAATACAGCGATTGGGCAGTCGATTATAAAAAACATGGCCGCGAAAAATTCCAACAATTCTATGGTAATGATGCTCTAAAGAAGACCGAAAATCTCTTACGATCAGAAACACCTGACTTTTATATAGACCTACTCCTTGAGAGACAATTAAGACAAGATGATTTTCATGTCCACAACCACCTAGAAGGCGAATCAGAATACAATCTAAAAACTTTAATAAACCTAGGATGGTGCACCAGAACAATTCAAAAAAACATAATGGAAAATATTTAATCAAAACTGCCACGCAGGTATGGTCCATCGGACCATACCGCGATCCATTTACTCCTCCCTGCCATTCTCGCTCGTTTAGGGCGGCTAACAAAATTCCTGATGCGGCGTTGCGCCGGCTTGTCGTACTCAAGTACTGCCTGCGTCGGCGCGCCTTGCCTCAGCCGTGAAACTGATTTTTGTTAGCCACTCTTAGCCCAGTCCCCGCTTCCCCAGATCGCTATTTCCTTCACACCCTCTCTCCCCCGCCGTCCCCATCAAGACAGTCCCGATAGCGAAGCCAGCTCAACACGCCATGGACACACCCGACCAAGACGCCAACGACGCCGCGCCGCGCGGCGGGTTGCTGCGCGGCAGCATCCCGGAATTGAGCAAGAGCCCGGTGCACCTGCTGTCGGCCATCGTCACGCTGGCCGCGGACAAGCTGTGGGACGTGATGCTGCTGGACATGGCGAAGACGATGCCGCTGCAGGAAAAAACCCGCTTCTTGCTGTGCGCCGGCCTGCTGCTGCTGGGCTTCACCGCCCTCAGCGCCTCGATGACCCAACTCTGGGTGGACAAGGACGATCCGGGCATGGCGCTGGCCAAGGGACTGGCGATGGGGATTCTGGCCGGGCTGCCGTACTCGTTCGGCTCAACCGAGCTGGGGCTGCTGTTCATCGGCTGGTCCGGCATCAACGAGCTGCAGAAGCTGGAGAAATAAACCGTTCACTCACCCAAGGAGAACCCGCAATGCGCGTCACCCTCACCTCCCGCAGCCATCTGGCCGCCCTGCTTCTCGCCGCCTGCGGCCAGGCGTCGGCCGCCGCCGCGCCGCTGCCCGCGCTGGGCGCCGATCCCAAGCAGAACACCGTCTCCGGCCTGTCGTCCGGCGCCTTCATGGCGGCTCAGTTCAGCGTCGCCAACTCGGCCCGCGTGGCTGGCGCCGGCATCGTCGCCGGCGGCCCGTTCTACTGCGCCGGCTTGGGCGGCCTCAATGGCCCCGAACGCTTCCTCACCACCGCCACTACCCAGTGCATGCGCCCGCTGGGCGCGGCCCCCTCCGGCGCGGCGGCCTGGCAGGCAGCACAGAAATTCGCCGGCCAGGGCCTGATCGACCCGGTGGACAACATCAAGCGCCAGCGGCTGTACATCTTCACCGGCGCGTCGGACAGCATCGTGCTGCCCAAGGTGGTGGCGCAAACCCGCGCCTTCTACCAGAGCGCCGGGGTGCCGGACGCCCAGGTCCGATACGTGGACAACGTCAACGCCGGCCACGCGCTGATCACCGCCAACGCCACCGACCTGAAATGCCCGGCCAACGCCGCGCCCAATCTCAACAACTGCGGCTTCGTCCAGTCGCAGGACATCCTGCGCCAGCTGTACGGCCAGTTGAAGCCGCCCGCCGCCAAACTGTCCGGCCAACTGAAGGATTTCGACCAGACCGAGTTCTCCAAGAAAGGGTATACAGGGCTGTCCGACATCGGCCACGTTTACATCCCGGCCGCCTGCGCCAAGGACAGCTGCCGCGTGCATGTGGCCTTCCATGGCTGCACCCAGGAAGACAGCCGCATCGGCAACCGCTTCTACGCCACCACCGGTTACAACGAGATCGCCGACAGCAACCGCATCGTGGTGCTGTACCCGCAGATCCGCACCGATCCCAAGCGCAACCCGCAGGGCTGCTGGGATTTCTGGGGCTACAGCAGCAAAGACCCAAGCAACCCCGACTACTACGCCAAGAGCGCGCCGCAGATGTCTGCCGTCCGCGCGATGGTGGACCGCCTGAACAGCCCCCGCAAATGAAGGAGAAAGCCATGGATCCCCAATTCCTGTCCGCCTGGCTCCAGAACGTGAATGACAGCTGGCAGCGGCTGGCTCAAACCGGCCTGCCCGATGAGCGGGAGTGGAAAGGCGCGCTCAAGGCTTGGCTGGACAGCGGCCAGCGGCTGTCGGAATGGCAGCAGGAAGCGCAGCGGCAATGGACCGAAGACTGGCGCGCGCGCGCGGGCGCGGACTCGTTGCTGGCCTTCTACCGCCAATGCGACGAAGTCTGCACCGAATTCGTCCGGCAAAACCTGCTCTGGCAGCTGGAGTGGAGCGCCGGGCTGCGGCGCCAGGCCGGCGAGTTGGCGGGCTCTCTGCTGCAGACGCGGGGCGAAGGCGACGCGCTGCTGGCGCTCAACGCCGCCGTCCAGGGCGGACGAAAAGACTGGGACGAAAAACTGGAGATGTTGCAGCAGACGCTGAGCGAACTGTCGCCGGCGCTGGCGCAAAACCTGCAGCAATGGCTGGCGCCGCCGCCCGCGGACGCGCCCGCCGCCTGAATTCCTCAACCGAAATGGAGAAACCGCCATGAAAACCAACGCAGCCGGCATCAGCCTGATCAAACAATTCGAGGGCGTCCGCCTCGCCGCCTACCAGGACATGGTGGGGGTCTGGACCATAGGCTACGGCCATACCGGTCCGGATGTGAAAAAAGGCATGGCCATCACCCAGCAACAGGCAGACCAGTTGCTGGCCGAGGATCTGCAGACATTCGAAACCGGCGTCGGCAAAGCCGTGACCGTGCCGCTGAACGAAAACCAGTTTTCCGCGCTGGTCAGCTTCAGCTACAACCTGGGTCTGGGAAACCTGCGCAGTTCCACGCTGCTGCGCCTGCTGAACAAGGGCGACTACGCCGGCGCCGCCGCGCAGTTTCCGCGCTGGGATCGGGCCGGCGGCCAAGTCGTGCCGGGCCTGCTGCGCCGCCGCCAAGCCGAACAGGCGCTGTTCCTGACGCCCGCCCCCTGCTGAGCTTCACAAGCCGCTTCATCCTCCGTCCTGACAACAGCCCCCCCGGCTCTGCCGCGGGCTGTTTTCGCATTCAATCTCCGGAGATACGTCATGCAAGACGAACTGAGCACTCTGCACGCCCATGTTTCCCAACTGCTGAGCCAGCACCTGATTGACTGGGCCGGCGAACTGATGAACGGCGCGGCGGGAGAGGACGACAGCCGCCGCCTTACCAAGCTGCGAGCGCTGCTGGCCACCCGCGATGCGCTGGCGCCGCTGCTGGGCGGCGAACAGCAGGATGCCAGTCATGGCTGAGGCGCCGCTGAATCCCGCCCTGCGCCAGGTGGCGGAACAATACCTGGGCCGGCCGTTGCAACTGCAGGAAGCGCAAACCCTGATGGCGTTCCAACAAAACACGCAAAGCCCCTCTCCTCAGCTCGCGCCCATCCAGCAAGCCCGGCAGCAGACACAGCAAGCCATCGCCCAGAGCCAGAGCCGCGCCGGCGCCGGCGTGCGCGACATCCTGGCCTCCATCCAGGCCAGCTCCAGCCAGGCGCTGCAGATTCAGGAGGCCGAGGAGCAGGCGATTCTCAAGTTGTTGGAAGGCACGCAGGACCTCGCCGAGCTTCGCCCCTCCGCGCTGCAGCCGGCGATGGCAAGCCTGCAGCCGGGCAGCCAGCTGGCGCTCGGCCAGATCGCCGAGCATCTGTCCAACCTGGCTCGCCAGGAAGTGGAGAAGTGCTTCAACCAGTACTTCGGTCCGCTATCCGCGCAGTTGCAGGAAGTGGTGCGGAAGCTGCAGGCGCAGGAGGCCGCGCAAGCCTCCACCGAGGCGGCCGCGGCGGAAAACGACATTCACAGCGACGATGCCCCACCGTCCAAGCAGTAGCACCGGGACATGGCGTCCACGCCGGTCGCCATGTCCGACGGTGCGCCTGACCAACACACCGCACTCCAGGAGCCAAGCATGTCCTTCCCGACCACCGTAAACGATCAGATCACCGATGCTGTCACCCAGGCCAACGTCAAGGTGCTGGCCGAGTCGCCGGCCATGGCGATGGGCTCGATCTACCAGAGCATGGCCCACTCCACCGGCATCCTGTTCCAGAACGCCGTCTCGGCTCAGCAGCAGCAGAATACGCTGGCCCAGGCTGCCGCCAATATGGGCGTGATGCAGATTTACAGCATGGACACCATGTCCGGCGCCGCCGCCACCGAGAAAGTCAGCCAAGGCGGCATCGCCGACAACCTGACCAGCCTGCTCACCGTGCTGCAGTCGTTCCGCTGATTCCCGCCTCATCCACGATAGGAGCTAGAAAATGGCTAACAACACCGCCGTAAACGATCAGATCACCGACGCCGTCACCCAGACCAACGTCAAGGTGCTGGCCGAAGCCCCCGCCATGGCGATGGGCTCGTTGTTCCAGACCGCCTCCCACTCCACCGGCATCCTGTTCGAAAACGCCACCTCGGCCCAGCAGCAGCAGAACACGCTGTCCCAGGCCGCCGCCAACATGGGCGTGATGCAGATCTACAGCGTCGACACCATGGCCGATGCCGCCGGCACCGAGAAAGTGTCCCAGGCAGGCATCGCCGACAACCTCAGCAGCCTGATGACGGTGCTGCAATCCTTCCGCCGCTAAGCGCGCGCCGACCGGAGATTAAGGCATGGCGAACAACACCGCCGTAAACGATCAGATCACCGACGCCGTCACCCAGGCCAACGTCAAGGTGCTGGCTGAAGCCCCCGCCATGGCGATGGGCTCGCTGTTCCAGACCATGGCACATTCGACTGGCATTCTGCTCGAGAACGCCACCTCGGCCCAGCAGCAGCAGAACACGCTGTCCCAGGCCGCCGCCAACACCGGCGTGATGCAGGTCTACAGCGTGGACACCATGGCCGACGCCGCCGCCACCGAAAAGGTGTCGCAAGGCGGCGTGGCGGACAACCTGTCCAGCCTGATGACCGTGTTGCAATCGTTCCAGCGCTGATTTTCCACACTCAATAAAGCAGGAGGCATTCAATGGCATTCCCGACCGCAGTCAACAACCAGATCACCGACGCCGTCACCCAGGCCAATGTCAAGGTGCTGGCAGAATCGCCCGCGATGGCGATGGGCTCGATCTACCAGAGCATGGCGCACTCCACCAGCATCCTGTTCCAGAACGCCGTGTCTGCGCAGCAGCAGCAGAACACGCTGGCCCAGGCTGCCGCCAACATGGGCGTAATGCAGATCTACAGCATGAACACCATGGCCGGCGCGGCCGCCACGGAAAAAGTGGCGCAGGGCGGCATCGCCGACAACCTGACCAGCTTGCTGACGGTGCTGCAAAGCTTCCGGAACCGCTGAGCGCCGGCTTTACCCTGCCCTAGCATTTCGCCCCGCTCGCGGGGCGCTTTTTTTGCGGGCCTCACCGCCTGGCAAACACCGCCGCGATCGCTTCCACCGCCGCCCGCACCCGCGCCACCCGCTGCAAATCGGGATGCAGCACCAGCCACATGTCCACCGGATCGGTCCGCTCCGGCCACACCCGCTCCAGCCCGGCGTCCTGATCGGCGAGGAAGCAGGACAGCATGGCGATGCCCATGCCGGCCAGCGCCGCCTGCCGCAGGGCCAGCTGCGAATTGGCTTGCAGCGCGATGCGCGCCTGGTCCACGCTTTCGCCGCACAGCCGCTGCCAGTGGCGCGGCACGGTGTCGCGCGGGAACATCAGCAGCTCGTGGCCGGCGAAGCCGTCGCCGGGCAGCGGCCGCCCGCGCCGCGCCAGGTAATCCGGCGACGCATACAGGCTCATGTCGATGGCGGCCAGCTTGCGCACCAGCACCTCGCCCTTGTCCGGCCGCAGGCTGCGGATGGCGAAATCCACCTCGCCGGCCGCCACATCGCTGAGCGACAAGCCGGTCAGCAGCGTGAACTCCAGCTCCGGGTGCCGCCGCGACAGCTCCGCCAGCGCCGGAATGACAAAGGCTCCGGCCACGGTGTCGGTGGCGGCGATGCGCACCGGCCCGGCCAGTTGGCGGTCGCTGTGCGCGGCCTTGCGGCTGAAGGCGTCGGCGGCGGCCTCCATCCGTTCGGCGTCGGCCAGCAGCATCGCGCCGGATTCGCTCAATTGGTAGCCCTGCGGCATGCGCAGGAACAGCCGGCTGCCGATTTCCTCTTCGAAAGCCTGCAAGCGCCGCCCCACGGTGGCTTGGTCGACGTCCAGGCGCAAGGCGGCGGAACGCAAGGTGCCGGCGCGCGCCAGCGCCAGGAAGTAACGCGCGTTGTCCCAATTCATGCGGATCCCGCCCCAGTAAGAAAATGCAAAATTGCATCACCATTCATCATAATTGTCTATTTTTTCGCATCACGTTATCGCCTAGCATCTGCCTGTCTTGACTTTGCGCGGATCCTCCCATGCCCCACCGTTCCCACCCGCAAGCCGGCTTGCCGGCCCTGCTGACGCTCAGCGCCGGCATGTTCATGGCGATACTGGACACCAATATCGTCAACCTGGCGCTGCCCGAGCTGCAGCGCGGCCTGCACGCCAGCCTCAGCCAGCTCACCTGGGTAGTAGACGCTTACGTGCTGACCTTCGCCGGCCTGATGCTCAGCGCCGGCTGGCTGGCCGACCGCCTGGGCGCGCGCAAGGTGTTCGCCTGGGGACTGGGGCTGTTCGTGCTGACCTCGCTGCTGTGCGGCCTGGCCGCCAATGTGGAGCTGCTGATCGGCGCCCGCCTGCTGCAGGGCATGGCGGCGGCGCTATTCATGCCCAGTTCGCTGGGCCTGCTGCGCCATGCCTTCCCGCAACCGGCCGAACGCGCGCGCGCGGTGGGCGTCTTCGGCGGGCTGGTGGCCACCGCGGCCGCCGCCGGGCCGGTGCTGGGCGGGCTGATCCTGGGGCCATTGGGCTGGCGCGGCGCGTTTCTGGTCAATGTGCCGGTGGGCCTGGCCGCGCTCTTGGCCACCGCGCGCGCGGTGCCGGCCCAGCCGCCCGCGCCCGGACGCCGACCTGATGTTCCCGGCCAGCTGTCCGGCATGCTGACGCTGCTCTTGGCCAGCTGCGCGCTGATAGAAGGCCCGCGCCTGGCCGGCGGCTGGCAGCTGCCGGCGCTGCTGGCCGCCAGCGCCGCCTCGGCCTGCTTGTTCTGCCTGCTTGAACGCGGCAATCCGCAGGCGATGGTGCCGCCGCAACTGTTCCGCCATCCGGCTTTCGCCGCCGCCAACTGGGTGGGCTTCGCCATCGGTGCCGCTTACTTCGGCAGCCTGCTGCTGCTCAGCCTGTATCTGCAGCAAGGCTTGCGGATGGACGCGCTGCGGGCGGGACTGGCGCTGCTGCCGCTGGCGCTGTGCCTGACCGCCGGCAATATCGCCGCCGGGCGGTTGCTGCCCAGGATGGGCGCGCGCCGCCAGATCCGCGACGGCCTGCTGCTGGCCGCCGCCGGCTACCTGCTGCTGGCGCTGGCCAGCCGCCTCGGCCTGCCCTGGCTGCTGGCGGCGATGCTGCCGCTGGCGCTGGGCACCGCGCTGGCCATCGCGCCGATGACGGCGACAGTGCTGGAGAGCGCGCCGCCGCAAATGGGCAGCACCGCGTCCGCCGTGCTCAACGCCATCCGCCAGGCCGGGGCTCTGGTAGGCACCGCCGGCGCGGCGCTGGTCGCCGGCCGCTGCGCGGACCTGGGCCAGGCGCTGCTGTACGGCATGGCGCTGGCGGCGCTGCTCTCGCTGAGCGGCGCGCTGGCGGCCGGACGGATTCCCCGTCCCGACGGCCTGCGCGGCCTGGAGGCGGCCGCGCCCAGCCCCGTCACAAGATGACGCGCCTCGCCGCCGCCTCCCATTGCCGGCGCAGGCCAAGGCGGCAGCCGACGGCGCGTTCGCGTTGAAACAACCACGGGTACAAACGGTATAGATAGCGCATCTTTGGCCGCGCCCTTCATGACATGTTGATGATGGATGTCAGAATAGCCGCTACAATGTTCCAAATAAACGCGCAATCCAGAACCAATTGTCCAGATATGAAAACAATGCCCTCCCCCGACAACCTGCTGGCCTTCGACGCGCTGGCGCGCGCCGGCAGTTTCACCGCCGCCGCCGACCTGCAGGGCTGCCACAAGAGCCTGATCAGCGCCCGCGTCAAGGAACTGGAACGCGAGCTGGGCGCGGTGCTGGTGCTGCGCAGCACGCGCAAAATGGCGCTGACCGAGGCCGGCGAGCGGCTGCGGCCCCACGCGGCGCGGCTTAGGGAAACGATGGCGCAGGCGCGGATGGCGGTGGACCAGACCCAAAGCGGCCTGGCCGGGCCGCTGGCAATCAGCACCACCTCGTCGCTGGCGCAATACGTGCTGGGGCCGGTATTGAGCGAACTGGCCACCCGCTATCCCGATTTGACCCTGTCGCTGCGGGTGAACAACCGGCTGCAAGACCCGGTGGCCGATGTGCTGGACTTCTGCCTGCGCTCGGCGCGCTCGCACAAGGTGCACGATGAAAACCTGGTGGCCAGGCTGGCGGGCTACGCCAGCGAAAACCTGTACGCGTCCCCCGGCTATCTGGCGCGCCACCCGCCGCTGCGGCAGCCGGCCGACCTGTCCCGGCACCGTTTGTTGGTGATGGAGTCGGAACAGCGCGATGGGCTGCTGTTGAAAAAGGGGGAGCAGCTGTTGCGCCAACCCATCGCGGCGCAGCTGTATCTGGATCATTACCCGCTGCGGGCGGAGCTGGCGCTGGCCAGCCAGGGCATCACCCTGCTCGCCGACTACACCGTAGAGCGGCATCTGGCGCGCGGCGAGCTGGTTCGAGTGCTGCCGGAATGGCATTGCGACTACTGGCCCATCTACCTGGTGCATCCGTTCCGCACCCCGCTCACCTGCAAATACCAGACCTTCATCGACTTCGTCTTGCCGCGGGTGGCGGCGGCATTGCCGGACAACCGCGCTCAGGCGGGCAGCGACGGCCGCGCCAGCAGCACCCGGTAAAACTCGACGAAGGCGCGCGCCGCCGCCGGCGCGTGGCGGCCAGGCGGAAACACCGCGTAAACGCCGCCTTTTGGCAAGGTCCACTGCGGCAATAGGTGGACCAGCCTGCCCTGGCGGATGTCCTCCTGCACGCTGAACGAATCCAGCACCGACACGCCGGCGCCGGCCAGCAGCAAGGCGCGCAGCGAAGCGGCCGAATCCACCTTGATCCGCGCCTTCATCCGCACCGCCTGCTCCTCGCCGCCCGGCCCGGCAAACGGCCAGCTCAGCGGCGTTTTCAGCAGCGTCAGCGCCACCCAGTCGTGCTCGGCCAGATCCTGCGGCCGCTCGGGATGGCCGCGCGCTTGCAGATACGCCGGCGACGCCACCGGCAACTGAGCGAATTCCCCCAGCTTCAGCGCCCTGAGCGAAGAGTCTCGCAGCATGCCCAGGCGGATGGCCAGGTCCATGCCGGACGCCACCAGATCCACCATATGGTCGCTGGCGTGCAGCTCCAGCTGCAGGCCAGGGTGCTGGCGGATGAACTGGGTGGCCGCCGGCGCCACCGATTCCGCCATGTGGCTGACCGGCGCGGTCAGCCGCAGCGTGCCGGACAGCGCCGCCGCGCCGTGGCCGGCCTGCAGCAGCGCGTCGCGCAAGGTTGCCAGCGCCGGCTGCGCGTCCAGGTACAGCGCCTGCCCGGCCTCGGTCAGCTTTACCCGCCGCGTGGTGCGGTTGAACAGCGTGGCTCCCAGCTGCGTCTCCAGCCGCCCCACCTGCAGGCTGACGTTGGCCTTGGTCATCCCCAGCCGCTCGGCGGCGGCGGTGAAGCCGCCGGCTTCGGCCACCGCCACGAAGATCTGCAGTCCTTCCAGATTGTTCTCTACGCCTCGCGCCATATCAACTGTCAATTTTTCGATAACAATCAATTATGGTTTCAGCCGTTTATCGAATCAATCGAAAAGCGCATGATGCATTCCATCAGCGCTGCGACGCGGCGCCCCCATCCGATAGCAAACTAAGGAGTCTCACCATGAAAATCGCACTGATCGGCGCCAGCGGCTATGTCGGTTCCGCCCTGTTGCAAGAAGCCCTGTCCCGCGGCCACCACGTCACCGCGCTGGTTTCCCGTCCGGAACGCATCGAAGCGCAAGCCAACCTGGCCGCCGCCAAAGTCGACGTGCAGGACAGCGCCCAGCTGGCGGAACAACTGAAGGGCTTCGACGCCGTGCTCAGCGCCTTCAGCGGCCACGCCCAGGCAGAGCAGTTCGACTACTTCGTCAAGGGCATCCGCTCCATCATCGCCGCGGCCAAGGCCGCCCAGGCTCCGCGCCTGCTGGTGGTCGGCGGCGCCGGCAGCCTGGAAGTGGCCCCCGGCGTGCAGCTGGTGGACACCCCGGAATTCCCTGAGCAATGGAAGGCCTCGGCGCTGGGCGCCCGCGAAGCGCTGAACCTGCTGCGCGCCGAAACCGAGCTGAACTGGACGCTGCTGAGCCCGTCGGCGATGCTGCAGCCGGGCCAACGCACCGGCCAGTTCCGCCTGGGCAAGGACCAGCTGCTGGTCGACGCCGCAGGCAACAGCCACATCTCGGTGGAGGACTACGCCGTCGCCATGATCGACGAGCTGGAAAAAGGCGAGCATCAGCGCAGCCGCTTCACCGTCGGCTACTGATCGCCCATCAACGGGGAGGCCAGACAGCCTCCCCGGTTTCCTGCAGATGGCGCCAGCGCCAGTTGGCGCCATCCCGGAACAGCACGGCGGTCGCGTGGCGGCCGTTGCCGCTGCCGTCGCCCAAGGCCTGCGTTTCGTAGTAGGCCACCGTTGCGGCGTCGCCATCTCCCATCAGCAGCGTCATCCGCTCCAGCGTGATTTCCAGCCCCGGCCGGCTACCTGCCGCGCCCTGGAAGAAGGCCCGCAGCCCCTGCCAGTCCAGCCGCGCGCCGTTTGGCGCCACCATGGCGAAGCCGGCGTCGAAATCCATCATCAGCGCGGCCAGCGCCTCCTCGCCATGCGGCCCGTCGCCCAGCCAGCGCGCGATCTGCGCCAAAGTGTCGCGAACCTGCGCCCATACCGCCAATTCTTCATTCTTCATCACGCTTCTCCCATTTGAGGACGATTCAATAAACGCAATACCTCCGCATTGCCTATCCGGCTGCCCAGCCACAAGGGCGGCAACATGGCCAAGGCGGCGGCCAGAAAACACAGATGGAAGGCCCGCGCCGCCAACTCCCGCGCCGCGGGCGCCGCCGGATCGGCGATGCCTTGCCCGGCAAGCAGCAGATTCAGCAACACGCAAGCCAACGCCATGCCGACGCAGAAGCTCACCTGGCGGTTGATGTTCCACAAGGCGCTGGCCTCGCCCATCCGCGCCGGCGCCACTCCCAGGAAGGCCGTGCTCTGGCTGGCGCTGCTGCACAAGGTGCCGCCCAGGCCCATCAACGCGTAGCTGCCGGCCAGCCAAGGCAGTTGCCCGGAGCGGTCTATCGCCAGCAAGCTCAGGAAACCGATGCCCTGCGCCAGCGCGCCGGCCATCAGCAGCGGTCTCGGCCCCAGGCGGCGGTAACCGCGCCCGGTCAGCGCGATCGCGGCGAACGCGCCCAACGACCACGGCAGCATCAACAGCCCGGCCGCGGAAGCCGACACGCCCAGCACCTGCTGCAGATACAGCATCGCCACCAGGCTGACGCCCATGAAGGCGCCCGGCACCAGCAGATACATCAGCATCGACATCCGCAGCAGCGGATCGCGCAGCAATTCCAGCCGCAGGATGGGCCGCGGATGCCGGCGGCTATGCCGCGCGTAAGCCGCGCCCAACGCCAGGCCCGCAGCCAGCAGCGCGCCGCCGCGCGCCCAGGTGGACGGCTGCGCCAGATCGCCCAGCCCTTGCAAGGCCAGCAACAATGCCAGGCTGCCCAGCAGCAGGCCGAGCCAATCCAGGCCGGCGGCCGGCTCCGGCTCGCGCTCGTCCCGCAGCCAGCGCAGCGCCAGCACCAGCGGCACGATGGCCAGCGGCAGGTTGAGCCAGAAAATCCAGCGCCAGCCCAACGCGTCCAGCGCCAGCCCGCCCAGCGTCGGCGACAAGGCCGGCGCCAGCTGGCCCACCAGCAAAATCATCGCGGTCAGGCCCGGCCGCTCCGCCGGCCGGTACAAGCGATAGGTCATGGTCTGGCCCAGCGGAATCAGCAAGCCGCCGCCCAAGCCCTGCAGCGCGCGCCAGGCGATCAGCGCGCCGAGCGAGCCGGCCTGCGCCGCGCCGGCCGAGCCCGCCATGAACAGCAGCAGCGAGGCGACGAACACCCGCTTGCCGCCCCAGCGCGCCGCCAGCCAGTTGCCCAGCGGAATCACCGCGGTCAGCCCCAGAATGTAGGCGGTGCCCACCCAGGCCAGCTCCGCCACATCGCGATGAAAGGTGCGGGCGATGTCGGGAAAGGCGACATTGCCGACGAAAAGATTGGCCAGATCGATGAAAAACCCCAACAGGTACACTGCGGCCACGCGTTTGCGATACTCCATGCATCCAACCTCCTTGCTTGACGGAGGCCAGCTTAGTCTCGCCCGATGGCCGGAAAAACCACTGGCAATCGATTAAACTGTCAAAATAATTTTGACAATAAGGTCCTTCTGGACATGAGCCTGCAACGCTTCCGCATCTTCGCCGCCATCGTGGAAAGCGGCTCGCTGACCGCCGCCGCCGAGGCGCTGGGCCACAGCAAGGCGGTGGTCAGCTTCAACCTGAAACAGCTGGAGGCCGAGCTGGGCGTGGCGCTGCTGACCCGCAGCACGCGCCGGCTGCAGTTGACCGAAACCGGCCGGCGCTTCTACCAGGACTGCCTGCATGTGCTGCGCATGGCGCAGACGGCGATGGACGATGCGCGCCGCGGCCACGGCGGCCTGCAGGGCACGCTGAGCGTGAGCACCACACCGGAATACGGCCGCCGCCGGGTGATACCGGCGCTGGCGGCCTTCTCCCTGCTGCATCCGCGGCTGGCGGTGCGGCTGGAGTCGTCGTCGCGGCATGCCGACCTGATTTCGCAGCAAGTGGACGTGGCGATCCGGCTGGGCTCGCTGAGCGACTCCAGCTACCGCGCGCGGCTGCTGGAGGAATTCGACATCTGGCCGGTGGCCTCGCCCGGCTATCTGGCGCAGCCGGACAAGCAAGTGGAAAGCGTGGACGGGCTCGCCCGCGCCGACTGGCTGGCGCACAGCCGGCTGGCGGCGCCGCTGCGCTGGAAACTGACGGGAAAAGACGGGGAAGCGATGCTGGACGCGGGCGACGCGCCGCGCATCGTCGCCGACACCTCGGGCGCATTGCTGGACTTCGCGCGCCAGGGCTGCGGCGTGGCGCTGCTGCCGGACTGGCAGGTAACAGACGATGTGGCCGCCGGTGCGCTGGCGCGCCTGCTGCCGGATTGGGCATTTCCACGCCAAGGCGTGTACGCGGTCTACCCGGACACCCGCCACCTGCCGGAAAAAGTGCGCGCCTTCATCGACTTTTTCGCCGACTACCTCGCGCCGCGGCAAGGGGAAGGCTGAGCCTTCCCCCTTCCTGCAACCGGTCATGGTTGTGAATCCGCTACGCGGATAATGCTTTTCATAGCCGGGCCTGCCACCCGGCGGCAGGCTTGAAGGGGCCGGTGGCGCACCCAATACGCGGTTTCTGACCAGCCAAGCCTAAAAAACGGGCAGAAGATCGTTAGCAGATTCTTACAGCTTGAAGCGCGACACCACGCCCTCCAGCGACTGCGACAAGCGCTCCAGATCGGCCACCACCTGGCCGGCGCGGCCGATTTCGGCGTCAGATTGCAGCGCCTGCGACGACATCTGCTCGGCGGTGCGCGCCATGTCTTCGGTGGCCTTGGACTGCTCGCTGGCGGCGTCGCGGATTTCCGCCGCCTGGCGCACCACCAGCTGCATGCTGGAACGGATCTCGGCGATCTGGCGCTGCGCTTCTTCGGCCAGCTCCACGCCGCCCTGCACCGCGCCATAAGTCTTCGCCACCCGCTCGCGCGCCTGGCCCGAGCCCTGCTGCATGCCGCCGACCATGTCGTCGATCTCCACCGTGGCCTGGCTGGTGCGCTCGGCGAGCTTCCTCACCTCGTCCGCCACCACCGCGAAGCCGCGGCCCTGCTCGCCGGCTCGCGCCGCCTCGATCGCCGCGTTCAACGCCAGCAGATTGGTCTGGTCGGCGATGTCCTTGATCACGCCGGCGATGCTGCCCACCTGGGCGGAGCGGCGCTCCAGCTCTTCCATCACCGTCTTCACCTCGTCCATCGACGAAGCGACAGAGCCGATCTCGACGCTGACCTTGCCCACCGCCTGCGCGCTCTGTTCCGACAGCGCGCCGGCCTGCTGCACCGCCTCGGCGGTGCCGTGGCAATTGCCGGCGATGTGGCTGACGCTGACCGACAGCTGCTCGATGGTGGCGGCGGTGGTTTCGCTGAGGTCGGCGTTGTGGCGCGAGCCGGCGGACAGGCGCTCGGTCATCCGCGCCAGCTCGCCGGCGCTGCGGTGCAGCTGGCCGCTTTGTTCGCGCACCTGCAGGAACATCGCGCGCAGCTGCTCCATGAACTGGTTGAACGCCGCCGCAACCTGGCCGGTTTCATCGCGGCTGTCGGCCGGCAGGCGCATGGTCAGGTCGCCGTGGCCGGAGCTGAGCGCGCGCATCGCGTCGCGCAGTTGCACCAGCGGCCGGCTGATGAAGCCGGACACCTGCCAGATCACCAGCAGCGACAGCAGCAGCACCACCGCGTCAATCGCCGCCACCCACCAGATGGTGCGCGTCACCGCGCCGTAGACTTCGCCGGCGTCCATTTCCACCACCACGAACCAGTCGGCGTTGGGCATATAGCTGGAGGCGGCGATGGTCGGGCCATTGGGGCCGTCGAAATGCGCCAGGTTGAAGCCGGACTTGTTCAGCAGCTGCGGCGCGATCGCCGACAGGCCAGGCAGCTCTGCCAGCATGGTTTTCTTCTGCATCGCCGCCGGATCGCGGTGCAGCCGCACCTGGCCGGCGGCGTCCACCACGTAGACCTGGCCGCGCTCGCCCACCGCCATCTTGCGCACGCGCTCGGCCATCTGGGTGACGTCGAAGCCTAATGCCGCCACCGCGCGGTGGCCGGCCTGGCCCTTGTTGGCCAGCACGTTGACGAACATCATCACCTGCTGCTTGCCGGTTTCCGAGCCCAGCGTGAACTGGCTGTCGCGGCCGGAGGCCAGGAAGTCGGCCAGCCACTTGTCGTTGCCCTTGGGGTCGGCCTTGACCGTGGCGTGGTCGATGTAGATGTTGAGCGTGGCTTCGGAAGTCCAGGAGATGATGGACGCGCCCGAGGTCTGCATCAGCGCCTTGGCGTAGCGCTGCCAGGGGCCGACGCCGGATTCGGGCTCGCCGGCCGCGGTCCAGTCCAGCAGATAGGTGTTGGCCGCCAACTGGCGGGTCTGGCTCAAGGGCAGCGCGATGGAGGCGTCCAGCTCGTTGCGTATGCCCTCCACCGTCGCCTTCAGCTCATGCTGCTCCAGGCGCTCGGTCAGCGCCGCCTGGAACATGCGGGTGGAGACCGCGCCGGCGATGGCCAGCGCGATGAGCAGGATCAGCGCGACGCTGACCAGGATTTTCTGTTTGACCGACCAGTTCTTGAACATGCTTGCGGCTTACCCGAAAAAGGACTGAAACCGTCCGGCGCCAGGCCCGGACACAACAGCGGCCGGCCGCGGCCCTTGGGTTTGCCACCCAAGCGGACCGCGCCAGCCGGAAGAATGCGGCGCTGCGCCGCATCGGCAGGCACAGCCAGCTTGAAGCCACGCCTGCGGAATATCGGCGGCAATTGTAACAAGCCCGCCTATGTTCAATATGAATATTTGCGGCAAAACTTCTTCAGATTGAGGGATTGGCGCAACACCGCCTCAAGCGCGGCGCGCCGGCTCGCTGTCGTGCAGGAAGCGGGTGTAGATGTCGCGTGGCGGCTGCAGGCCGCATTCGGCCAGCACGCGGCCCGCCGCGCCGCGATGGTAGCCGCCGTGGGTGATCACCTGCAGCAGCATCTCCGCCCGGCTCATCCGGCCATGGCCGCCATCGGTGAAGGTGAAATCGATGGCCTCGGCCAGCTCGGCCGCGCTCAGCGAGGATGAGTATTCCACATACCAGGCATCGGTTTCGCGCACCGCGGCCAGCAGCGCCGCCAATTCGGGCGTGTCCGGGGTGTTGGTGGCGGCGTAGCCGTGCGGCTGCCGCGTCAGGTTGCCGCGGAAGATCCGGTCCACAACGTGGATGTGGTTGAGGATGCGGATGGCGAGATGGCGCTTGTCCGGATGGGCCGCGCCATCCAGCCGCGCCGCCTCCGCATGCAGCTCTTCATCGGCCCAGGCCTTGTAACGGAACAAGGAGGGAAACAGCTCGGGGAAACTCATCTTGCGGCCTTTCGCGCCGGGCGGCGCTGGGGTGGGACAAGTTTCCCATTGTCTCACAGCGGACTTTCCGATGTCATCGCGCGCCGTAGGCGATCAGGAACACCTCCACCGCCGACGCCACCCAGGCCGGCCGGCTCTCCTTGGGCGCCAGTTGATCCACCAGGCCGGTGATCAGCGCCACCTGGCATTCGGCATGCACCAGGCCGTGGAAATGCATCGCCGCGGTCCACGGCGAGGCTTCGCGCAGGCGGCCGGCCTGCATCTCGGCGGCCATGAACTCGGCCAGATTGCCCCAGCCGACCTTCGGCCCGTTTTCATAAAACAACAGCCCCACCTCGGAGCGGCTGCCGCTGCCCATCACGATGGCGCGCAGCGCGCGCAATTCAGGACTGAACAGATTGTCCAGGTAGGCCTCGCCGAAATCCTGCAGCACCGCCGCCAGATCGCCGCCGGGCACCAGCTTGACGTAGACCTTGGACATTTCCCCGGCCAGGCAAGCCATCACCTCCAGGAACAGCTCTTCCTTGGACGAAAAATAGTTGTACAGCGTGGCCTTGGAGCCGCCGGCCCGGGTGGAGATTTCCGACATCGACGCCGCCTCGTAGCCGCGCTCCAGAAACACCTCGGTCGCCGCGGCGATGATCGCCTGACGCTTGCTTTCGCTTTTTGTGCGCATACCCACCTTAATACTGAACCGTACGGTTCAATTTTCCTTGACATCGCCGCTAGCTTGGAAATATAACTATACCGTACCGTACAGTTAAAACCAACAGCAAACAGATCGAGACCATGAGAACCGCTAAATTTTTCCCGCCGCGGCCGCTGTCCATCGGCCTATTGGCCGCGCTGGCGCTGCTGGGCGGCTGCGCCGCCGTGCCGGACATGGGTCCGGCGCCGCAGATCAAACCGCTGCAACCATACCAGAATACGCAAAGCCTGCCTTCTGAACAGGGTCAATGGGCCGCTGGCCAATGGTGGCGCAAATACGGCGATGCGCAGCTGAACAAGCTGATGGACGAAGCGCTGAGCCAGGCGCCCGACCTCGCCGCCGCCCGCGCCCGCGTCGAGCGCGCCGAGGGCCTGGCGCAGCAGGCCGGCGCCGCGCGGCTGCCCAGCGCGGACCTGAACGCGGCGATCAACCGCGACAAGCAAAGCTACAACAACGGCATGCCGGCGCCGATAGGCTTCAACAGCAGCGGCCGCGCCACGCTGGACTTCAGCTACGAGCTGGACTTCTGGGGCAAGAACCGCGCGTCGGTCGCCGCCGCCACTTCCGAGCTGACCGCGGCCCGCGCCGACTCCGCCCAGGCGCGGCTGATGCTGACCACCTCGCTGGCCGCCGGCTACGCCGAGCTGGCGCGGCTGTTCGCCGAGCGCGACGCCGCCGCCCAGGCGTTGGACGTGCGCAGCCACACCGCGCAGCTGATGAGCGAACGCCAGCGCCAGGGCATGGAAACGCTGGGCAGCGCGCGCCAGGCAGAGTCGCGCGAGGCGGCCGCCCGCGCCGACCTGGCCGCCGCCGACGAAAACATCGTCCTGCAGCGCCATAGCCTGGCGGCGCTGATCGGCGCCGGGCCGGACCGCGGCCTGGCCATCGCCCGCCCCGCCGCCGGCTTGTTTCGCGAACAGCGGCTCCCCGACACGCTGGCGGCGGAACTGCTGGGCCGCCGACCGGATCTGGCGGCCGCCCGTCTCCGCGCCGAAGCCGCGGCCAAGCGCATCGATGCCGCCGAGGCCCAGTTCTACCCCAACGTCAATCTCACCGCCTTCGTCGGCGCCCAGTCTTTGGGACTGGGACTGTTCGACAAGGCCGGTTCCGGCATAGCCGGCGTCGGCCCGGCGATCAATCTGCCTATCTTCCGCGGCGGCCAGTTGCAGGGCCAATACCGCGCCGCGCGCGGCGACTACGACGCCGCCGTCGCCAGCTACGACGCCGCGCTGAGCCAGGCCTTGCGCGAAACCGCCGACGCCGTGGCCAGCCAGGCCGCGCTCACGCCGCAGCTGGAGCAGCGCCGGCTGGCGCTGCAAACCGCCGACGAAGCCTACCGCGTCAGCCAGAACCGCTATCAGGGCGGGCTGGCCAACTACCTGGACGTGCTGAACGCCGAAGACGGCGTCATCGCCAGCCGCCGCAGCCTGGCCGCGCTGGACGCGCGCCGCTTCGCGCTGGACGTCGCCCTGATCAAAGCCCTGGGCGGCGGCTACCAACAAACCGAACCACAGGCCGCCCGCTGAGGCCGCCGGCAATCCCACACAAGGAATCCCCATCATGAGCGAAAACGTACAAGCCCTGCCGGCCTCCGAAGCGCCCGCTGCCGCAGGCCGTCCCCTGCAACGCAAGAAGCTGTTCACGCTGCTGTTCGGCGCGGTGGCCGCCGCCGCCGTCGGCTACGGCGGCTACTGGACGCTGGTCGGCTCCCGCCATGTCAGCACCGACAACGCCTATGTCGCCGCCGAGATCGCCCAAGTGACGCCCGAAGTGGCCGGCACCATCCAGCAGGTGAAGGTGGTCGACACCCAGCCGGTGAAAGCCGGCGACGTGCTGGTGGTGCTGAACGACAGCGACGCCAAGCTGGCGCTGGCCCAGGCCGAAGCCGACCTCGCCCGCGCCGAGCGCCGGGTGAAGGGCTACTTCGCCAATGACGAGGGCCTGAGCGCCCAGGCCCAGGCGCGCAGCGCCGACGAGGCCCGCTCCGCCGCGCAGCTGGCCTCGGCCCGCGCCGACCTGGAGCGCGCGAAACTCGACCTGCAGCGCCGCCAGGCGCTGGCGAAAAGCGGCTCGGTGTCCGGCGAGGAACTGAGCAACGCGCAAAACGCCTACGCCACCGCCGCGGCCAGCCTGAAAGCCGCCGAAGCCGCCAGCCAGCAAAGCGCGGCCAACTACCGCGCCGCCGTCGGCAGCCTGAAAGCCAACCAGACGCTGACCGCCGACACCACGGTGGCAGACAACCCGGAAGTGACGCTGGCGCGCGCCAAGCGCGACCAGGCACGGCTGGACCTGGCGCGCACGGTGATCCGCGCCCAGGTGGACGGCGTGGTGGCCAAGCGCCAGGCCCAGGTGGGGCAGCGGGTGCAGTCCGGCACGCCGCTGATGTCGTTGGTGCCGCTGCAGAACGCCCACGTCGACGCCAATTTCAAGGAAGTGCAGCTGAACAAGGTGCGTGTCGGCCAACCGGTGGAGCTGACCGCCGACCTCTACGGCGGCAAGGTGGTCTACCACGGCAAGGTGGCCGGCCTGTCCGGCGGCTCCGGCGCCGCCTTCGCGATGATTCCGGCGCAGAACGCCACCGGCAACTGGATCAAGGTGGTGCAGCGGCTGCCGGTGCGCGTCGCGCTGGACCCGGCCGAGCTGAAGGCCCATCCGCTGCAGGTGGGCTTGTCGATGGAAGCCACCATAGACGTCAGCGAGTGAGGCCCCCATGTCTAGCGCGAATCCCGCCGTCCAGCAGCCGCTGACCGGCAATATGCTGTGGCTGGCGGCGCTGGTGCTGGCCGCCGCCAACTTCATGGTGGTGCTGGACACCACCATCGCCAACGTGTCGGTGCCGAATATCGCCGGCGGCCTGGCGGTGTCGTCCAGCCAGGGCACCTATGTGATCACCTCCTACGCGGTGGCCGAGGCCATCATCGTGCCGCTGACCGGCTGGCTGGCGGCGCGCCTCGGCACCGTGCGGCTGTTCGTCGGCTCGATGCTGCTGTTCGGCCTGTTCTCCATGCTGTGCGGCCTGGCCGGCTCGCTGGAGACGCTGGTGCTGTTCCGCGTGCTGCAAGGCCTGGCCGGCGGCCCGCTGATGCCGATGTCGCAGACGCTGCTGCTGCAGATCTTCCCCAAGCACAAGGCCGGCGCGGCGATAGGCCTGTGGAGCATGACCACGCTGGTGGCGCCCATCATGGGCCCCATCCTCGGCGGCACGCTGTGCGACCAGGCCAGCTGGCCGTGGATCTTCTACATCAACGTGCCGATCGCGCTGGGTTGCGGCTTTCTGGGCTGGAGCCTGCTCAAGCGCTACCAGAGCCAGGTGCTCAAGCTGCGGATAGACGTGGTGGGCCTGGCGCTGCTGATGGTGTGGGTGGCTTCGCTGCAGCTGATGCTGGACAAGGGCAAGGAGCTGGATTGGTTCGGCTCCCCCATCATCGTCGGCCTGGCCATCGCCGCGCTGGTCGGCTTCGCCGCCTTCCTGATCTGGGAGCTGACCGAGGCGCAGCCCATCGTGGACCTCAGGGTGTTCCGCCACCGCGGCTTCTGGGCCAGCGTGCTGACCATCTCCCTGGCCTTCGGCTCCTTCTTCGGCGCCACGGTGCTGACGCCGCAGTGGCTGCAGGCCTATATGGGCTACACCGCCACCCAGGCCGGCTACGCCACCGCGATGAGCGGCATCCTTGCGGTGATGGTGGCGCCGGTCGCCGCCAAGCTGTCCACCAAGCTCGACCCGCGCAAGCTGGTGTTCTGCGGCGTGATGTGGCTGGGCTGCGTCACGCTGTACCGCAGTTTCTCCACCACCGACATGGGTTTCTGGCAGGTGGCGCTGCCGCTGCTGTTCCAGGGCCTGGGCATGCCGTTCTTCTTCGTGCCGCTGACCGGCCTGGCGCTGGCCAGCGTCGAGCCGGCGGAAGTGGCCTCGGCGGCCGGCCTGATGAGCTTCATGCGCACGCTGTCCGGCGCCTTCGCCACCTCGCTGGTGACCACCGCCTGGGACGACAAGGCCAATTACAACCATGCCGAGCTGGTCGGCATGGTGGACGGCGGCGGCGACGCGCTGCGCGCGCTGACCGGCAGCGGCCTGTCCGACAGCACGGCCTGGGGCACCATCGAGCAAGCGCTGCAGGCGCAAAGCATCATGCTGTCCACCAACCAGATCTTCTGGCTGGCCGGCCTGTCCTTCATCGTCGCCGCCTGCGCGATCTGGCTGGCGCCCC
Organism: Chromobacterium subtsugae; assembly: GCF_001676875.1. GTDB lineage: Bacteria > Pseudomonadota > Gammaproteobacteria > Burkholderiales > Chromobacteriaceae > Chromobacterium > Chromobacterium subtsugae. The sequence continues at coordinate 163,290 of NZ_JYKA01000004.1, forward strand.
GGCCCAGCCGCGTCGCCGACACCAGCCAGGCCCACTGAGCCATCCCGTTTTCACCAGCTTGCCCCGCGCCCTTGTGGCCGGGGCTTTTTTTCGTCCTGTATCGAAGGCCAGTCTTTACATACGGCCACCATCTTGTAACAGACTTTTACATATACAGCGTGCTATCAATATGCCGACACAATAACTCATGCCGGCGCTGCCGGCGGCGCCTCCGCCTTTCATTCAACGCAGACAGGAAACCCCCAGCAATGAAACATTCGATCCAGCGGCTGGCGCTCGCCGCCGCCGCCGCGCTCGCCTGCCAGGCCGCCGCCGCCGCGCCGCTGCAGCCCATCCGCCACGACGCCTTCGCCCAGGCCTGCCAGGCGCTATGGGGCAGCGCAAACGCCCGCAGCCATTGGGTGAAGGACGACGGCCAGGGCGGCCTCGCCTACGCGCCGCTGAACGGCGACGGCGACCGCATCATGGACTTCTCCAGCGCCGGCTACATGGGCGGCGGCGTGGCGCTGCCGGCCGCGCCGGTGAAGGCGACGGTGAAGCCCAGCGGCAACGCGGCCGGCGACCTCGCCAACATCCAGGCCGCCATCGCCAAGGTGGCCGCCTTGCCGGCGGTGAACGGCGTGCGCGGCGCGGTGCTGCTGGCGTCCGGCACCTTCCTGCTGAATGGGCCGATTCAACTGAATCAGGATGGGGTGGTGCTGCGCGGCAGCGGCTCCGGCGCCGGCGGCACCGTGCTGAAGGCGCAAGGCAGCGGCCACGCGATGCTGAGCCTGGGCGGCGCCAGCGCCCGCCTGACGCCGGTCGGTTCCACCGCCATCATCAGCGACAGCTATGTGCCGTCCGGCAGCCGCGTCATCCACGTGGCCAGCGCCTCCGGCTTCCAGCCCGGCGACGCGGTGATGGTGCGCCGCCGCGCCAGCGCCGAATGGATCCACTTCATGGACATGGACCAGCTGGTCCGCGATGGCCAGGCCCAGACCTGGATCAACGCCGGCAACAACAACGAAATCTGGCTGCGCACCGTCGCCGCCGTCAGCGGCAACCAGCTGACGCTGGACATCCCGCTGTCCGACTCCTTCGACAGCGGCTACCTGGGAACGAACGGCGGCAGCGTGCAGAAATACCAGGCCAGCGGCATCGCCGCCCAGATCGGCGCCGAGCACCTGGCGCTGGAAGGCCTGCCCAACGGCAGCGGCACCGACTACGGCGTCGCCAACCTGGACAATCTGGCCGACGGCTGGCTCAACGACATCCAGGCGCACAACTTCACCAACGGCGTGGTGGTCGGCAAGCAGGCGCGCCGCCTCACCCTGGAAAGCATCGCGCTGAATCACGACCACAACAACGTCGATTGCAAGGGCGCCAAGGCCTTCGAATTCAGCATCGCCGGCAGCCAAGTGCTGGTGGACCGCAGCGCGTCCACCGGCAGCAAGAAGTCGTTCTACTACGCCACTCAGGCCCAGGCCGGCGGCCCCAACGTGCTGCTGCACTTCAGCGGCCGCGCCGAAGCCTGCGGCAATATCGAACCGCACCAGCGCTGGGCCACCGGCCTGTTGGTGGACAACGCCGACATCAGCGGCGCGATCGCGCTGGGCAACCGCGGCGCCGATGGCAGCGGCCACGGCTGGAGCATGGGCTGGGGCGTGGCGTGGAATGCCAAGGCCGACCAGCTGGCCATCGCCGCGCCGCCCGGCGCCACCAACTGGGCGATCGGCAGCAGCGGCGCGCTGACGCCCAATGTGCCGGACGCCCAGGGCGTGCCGGTGCCGCCCAAGCTGGGGACAGTCGACTCGGTCAACGTCCGCGTCGGTCCGGACAGCCTGTACCTGATGCAGCTGTGCCAGCGGCTGGGGCCGCAGGCGGTGAAGAACATCGGCTATTGATGGATGTTTGAAATGAAATGATAAGAGGCCCAAACGGGCCTCTTTCGCGTTCAAAACGGCGCGCGCCTCAGTGCAAGTCTCCGTTTTCCCACATCTGCGCCAGCCGCTCCGGCCAGAACAGCTTGGGCAACTGCAGCACCGCCGGCGTCGACGGATGGGTCAGAATCGGATACCAGCGCCCGGTGATGCGCGCATTCGGCGCGTAACGGCGGAAGAACATCGCGGTGGACGCCTCGACGGGACGCTCGGACCAGGCCTGCGGCAAGGTCATGCTCAGGCAGCGGCCCATTTCGTCCGTCACCAGCTGGGCCAGCCGCGCCCGCTCCTCGTCCGCCTGCTCAGTGTTCTTCAACTGGTACAAATCGCTGGCCAACACCGCCAGCGCTTGCGGCTGGCGATCGAAATACGGGTCGCCGGAATGCAGCAGCAACAGCGGGTGATCATAGCCGCCAACCTCGAACAGCAAGCGGTTGGCCTGCACCAGCGCGGCCCAGCGCACGCTGCCGTGGTTGAACAGCAGCCTCTGCTGGCGATAGATTTCCTGCAGGCCGTCCTCTGCCGCGATGAAGGTTGGCGGATGGGTGTGCAGCAGGCGCCCGCACACGCCGTGCCACCATCTGGGACGCTTGGCGAAATTGCGCCGGGTTTGCGCCAGCAGCTCGCCCATCGAGGTATCGACAAAAAACTCCGGCTTATTCATCGCGCGTCAGCACTTCCAGCAACTCGATCTCGAACACCAGATTGGAATGGGCCGGAATGCGGTCGCCGATCTGGCGCTCGCCATAGGCCAGGTGCGCCGGCACCCACAGCTTGCGCTTGCCGCCCACTCTCATGCCCATCATCCCCTGGTCCCAGCCCTTGATCACGCGGCCGGTGCCGATCACGCACTGGAACGGCCGGCCCTTGTCGATGGAGGAGTCGAACTGGGTCCCATCCTCCAGCCAGCCGGTGTAATGGGTGGTGATCAGAGCGCCGCGCACGGCTTCCTTGCCCTCGCCCACCACCAGGTCTTCCATCTTCAATTCTTCGCTCATTGCTCTTCATCCACCAACGCCGCGCGGGCGCAAACCGCTATTGTACTCCGCGCGGCGAGCGATGGATCAGGCGTCCCAGGCCGGGGCGAAATCCGGATCGGCGATGCGGCCGCCGTCTTCCAGCTTGGCGATGCGCGCCATGTCGTCCTCGTCCAGGCGCAGCGTCAGCGCGTCCAGATTGGCCGCCAGATTGGCGCGTTTGGTCGACGACGGAATCACCGCGATGTCCTGCCGCAGCTGCCAGGCCAAGGCCACCTGCGCCGCCGTCGCGCCATGCTTCTGGCCGATGGCTTGCAGAACCGGATCGCTGACAACGCGACCGTAGGCCAGCGGCATGTAGCCGGTCAGCGCGATGCCGTGCTCGCGGCAAAAATCGCGCACCTTCAGGTTTTGCAGGTAGGGATGCACTTCCAGCTGGTGGGTGCCGATGGCGTCGGCGCCGACGGCGTCCATCGCCTGCTTCAGGTGGGCGATGGTGAAGTTGGACACGCCGATGTCGCGGGTCAGGCCCAGTTGCTTCGCCTCCGCCAGCTGTTCCATGTACACCGCCACCGGCACTTCGTCCTTGGGCGACGGCCAATGGATCAGCGCCATGTCCACGCTGTCCAGGCCCAGCTTGTCCAGGCTCTCGCGCAGGCTGGGGATCAGCAGGCCGGGGCCGAACTTGTCGGTCCAGATCTTGGTGGTGACGTAGAGTTCGCCGCGCGGCACGCCGCCCTTGGCGATGGCGCGGCCGACGTCGGCCTCGTTGCGGTAGATCTGCGCGGTGTCGATGTGGCGGTAGCCCAGCTCCAGGCCCATCGCCACCGATTCTTCGGCTTGTTGATCCTTCAGGCGGAAGGTGCCCACGCCCAGTTTCGGCATTTTCATCATGCGTTTCCTTTTGCGATGTGAGGCCGAGCGGCGCGCGCCCGGCGAGAGAATCAGATGCGGCCGGCGGCAACCGTCATGCCCGAAGCATGGCCGGCATCCAGCCTACCCGACCAGGCGGTCAACAGCCAGGCCCCCAGCACGATCAATGCGCCTATCCAAGGCGTGGCCATCAGCCCCAGGCTGGCCACCACGTGGCCGCCCAGCCAGGCGCCGCCGGCTATGCCGACATTGAAAGCCGCGATATTGAGGCCGGAGGCCACGTCCACCGCCTGCGGCACCCGCGCCCTGGCCTGCGACACCACGTACAGCTGCAGTCCGGCCACGTTGCCGAAGGCCACCGCGCCCCAGGCCAGCACCGTCAGCGCCACCAGCCACTTGGAGCCGGCGGTGAAGGTCAGGGCCAGCAGCACCAGCGCCAAGCCCGCGAAAATGATCTTCAGCGCGGCCACCGGCCCCTTGCGGTCGGCCAGGCGGCCGCCCCAGATATTGCCGATGGCTACCGACACGCCGTACAGCAGCATGATCAGCGCCACCGCGCCCGGCGCGAAGCCGCTCACAGTCTCCAGCATCGGCGCAAGGAAAGTGAAAGCGGTGAAGGAGCCGCCGTAGCCCAGCGCCGTCATCGCGTACACCAGCAGCAGCCGCGGCTGCGCCAGCACCGCCAGCTGGCTGGACAGCGAAGCCGGCGCCGGCTTGGGCAGATTGGACGGCACCAGCGCCAGGCTGCCCAGCAGCGCCACAACACCCAGCAGCGACACCGCCAGAAAGGTGGCCTGCCAGCCGAAATGCTGGCCGATGAAGGTGCCCAGCGGCACGCCGGTCACCAGCGCCACGGTCAGGCCGGAGAACATCAGCGCGATGGCGCTGGCGCCCTTGTCCTTGGGCACCAGGCCGGTGGCCAGCGTCGAACCTATCGAGAAGAACACGCCGTGCGCCAGGCCGGTCAGCAGCCGGGCGGCAATCAGCGCCTGGTAGCCCGGCGCCTGCCAGGCCACCAGATTGCCGATGGTGAACAAGGCCATCAGCCCGATCAACAGCCATTTGCGCGGCAGGCGGCCGGTCAGCGCGGTCAGCAGCGGCGCGCCGACGGCCACGCCCAGCGCGTACAGGCTGACCAACAGGCCGGCCGACGGCAGCGACACGCCGAGGCTGGCGGAGATGGTGGGAATCAGGCCGACGATGACGAATTCCGTCGTGCCGATGGCGAAGGCGCTGAGCGTCAGCGCCCAAAGTGCGAGAGGCATGATGCGCTCCGGTTGGGAATCAGGACGCCGATTGTCCGCGCTTGCCTTCCGCGGAAAAATGGGCTGTAGTGACAAGGTCTTTTGCGTAAAAATTGATAATGCTGAGCACGGAAAGCCTGATTACCTTTATCGCCATCATGGATTGCGGCTCGTTCACCGCCGCCGCCGAGCAACTGGGCGTCACCGCGTCCAATGTCAGCCGCAGCCTGGCGCAGCTGGAAAAGCAGCTGGGCGTGCGCCTGCTCACCCGCACCACGCGGCGGCTGGAGCTGACCGAGGAAGGCGCCTGGCTGCTGGAGCGCGCCCGCGCCATCGCGCAAAGCCTGGACGACGCCGAACAGCAGCTGCAGGCCGCGGCGGCGCGCCCGTCCGGCCTGGTGCGCGTCAACGCCGCCATCCCGGTGCTGAATCATCTGCTGGCGCCGCTGCTGGCCGGTTTCCAGGCGCGCTATCCCGACATCCGGCTGGAGCTGACCGGCGCCGAAGCCGTGGTGGATTTGATAGAGGAACGCGCGGACCTGGCGATACGCGTCGGCCCGCTGGCCGACTCGACGCTGAACGCGCGGCTGCTGTGCGAAAGCCCGCTGCGCATCGTCGCCGCGCCCGGCTATCTGCGGCAACGCGGCCATCCCCGAAGCGCGGCGGACTTGCCGGGCCACCGCCTGCTCGGCTTCACCAGCCCGGCCACGCTGAACCTGTGGCCGCTGGGCGCGCGCGGCCTGAAAGTGTCGCCGTCGCCGGCCGCCTCCAGCGGCGCCACGCTGCGCGCGCTGGCGCTGCAAGGCTGCGGCATCGCCTGCCTGGCGGACTTTCTGGTGGGGCCGGACATCGCCGCCGGCCGCTTGGCGGACATCCGCTTGCCGGAACAGCAGGACTGGAAACAGCCGATCTGGGCGGTGTTCTACAAACAGGGCCGGCCGCAACCGCGCGTCGCCTGCCTGGTGGACTACCTGGCGGCGGCGCTGGCGGAGCCGGCCGGCGGCTCCCCGCCCGCAAGCCAGCACGCCGCCGCGGCCGCCAACCCTTCCCCCGCCCATCCAACATGAAACGGCTGCCTCCCCTGTTGCTGGCCTGTTGGGCCGTCAGCGCCACTGCAGCCTCGGTGGTGGTGGGCGTCGGCGACCAGGCGTTTCCGCCATACAAGCTGGGCAACCAGACGCTGGACCCGCGCCGCCCGGGCCTGTCGGTGGAGCTGGTTCGCCTCGCCAGCCAAAGCTGCGGACTGCAGGCCGATTTCCGGCTACTGCCCGGCGCCCGGCTGTTGAAGGAATTGGAAAACGGCAATGTCGACGCGGTGATGATGCTTTCCTACACGCCTGAACGCGCCCGCTTCGCCGTCTATCCGCTGCGCAGCGGGCTGCCGGACGAAGCCCGCCGGCTAGCGACGCTCAGCTACGTGCTGTACGCGCTCAAGGGCAGCCGGCTGGCCTGGGATGGCCATCATCTGTCCAATCAAAAACGCGCCATCGGCACCAACGCCGGCTGGTCCATCAACCTGGATCTGCAGCGCATGGGGATTCCGGCCGAGGCCGCCAACAGCGTCGAACAGAATTTCGACAAGCTGCTCAGCCGCCATATCGACGGCTACGCGGTGCACGAATCGCTGGGCGACGCGTACCTGGCGCGCCATCCGGCGCTGCCGGCGCGCAAGCTGTCGCCGCCTATCAGCACCAAGCCCTACTTCCTGCCGTTTTCGCGCCGCTACGCCGCCACGCAGCCCAGGCAGATGCAGTGCGTCTGGCAAGCCATCGCCGCCAATCGCGACGAATTGCTGCGGCAGCGCATCGCCGCTTATCTGGACGACAAGCGCTGAAACGGGGCGATATTCGGTCAGCGGAGCGATAACACTGCCCGCCGGGATGAAAAACACGCCGGCGCGACGGCGCCGCGGGCGATAGCGAACCTGGGAAAATTAGAACAAACAACAGCAAACGCCGCTCGCAGGCCAGCGAACAGCCAAACGCCAACAGGCGGATATGAAGGATATGAGGCGGAATTTACCTGCGCTGCTTAAGCTGCACCAACGCCATCACGATCAGCAACAGCAGCAGGATGGCTGCCACGCCAATAGGCGCCAGCCCCCACCAAACACTGTTGCCGGAAAGATACGCCACCAGCGCAATCAACAAGCTCAACAAGATGAAAATCTTCATTCGCATACACTACCTGGGGCCCCGCCATGACAGTCGAACGACGCCTCGACACAGCCTGGCCCGTGCTGGAAAAACAAAAATAGTTACACTTATTCAATATGTTACATCAGAAACCAGCCATCGTTCCCTCTATGGCGGCATTCAATAATAGGTACTTAAAATAGTATGCATTGTGAAATATGATATCACGCCAAACCTACTGACGGCTGATGCCATCCGCGCGCTTGCGCCGACACGCATAGCCATCATTCTGCCAGTCGCCCCACCCCGCATGCTACAGACGGCTCATCTCCCGCGCGGCTCCACCAGCCGTCATTGCCGCTAAGCTCTCTCCCCTGCACTACAATACCAAAAGCATAAATCTCCCTATCTTTGTCCGCGGGAACTTCGCCGGAGAACGCACTTCCTAGCAATAAGCGCGCCATCAGCAGCACCGTATCGCCATACCGCATCCATCCCGGAATCCACTGGAGAAACGCCATGCAATTGAACGGAAAAGTCGCCCTGATCACCGGAGCCGCCAGCGGCATAGGCAAGGAAATCGCCATTGTGTACGCCAAGGCCGGCGCGGCGGTGGCCATCGCCGACATCAATCTGGACGCCGCCCGCAAGACCGCCGACGAAATCGCCTCCGCCGGCGGCAAGGCAATCGGCGTGGCGATGGACGTCACCAACGAGGACGCGGTCAACCAGGGCACCCAGCAGGTGGTGGACGCCTTCGGCCGGCTGGACATCCTGGTGTCCAACGCCGGCATCCAGATCGTCAATCCCATCGTCAACTACAGCTTCGCCGACTGGAAAAAGATGCAGGCCATCCACGTGGACGGCGCCTTCCTCACCACCAAGGCCGCGCTGCAGCACATGTACAAGGACAAGCAAGGCGGCGTGGTGATCTACATGGGATCGGTGCACTCGCACGAGGCCTCGCCGCTGAAATCGGCCTACGTCGCCGCCAAGCACGCGCTCTTGGGCCTGGCCCGGGTGCTGGCCAAGGAAGGCGCGCCCTACAATGTGCGCTCGCACGTGATCTGCCCCGGCTTCGTGCGCACGCCGCTGGTGGACAAGCAGATTCCGGAACAGGCGAAGGAGCTGGGCATCAGCGAGGACGAAGTCGTCAAGCGCGTGATGCTGGGCAATACCGTCGACGGCGTGTTCACCACGGTGGACGATGTGGCGCAGACCGCGCTGTTCCTGGCCGCCTTCCCCAGCGCCGCGCTGACCGGACAATCTTTCGTGGTCAGCCACGGCTGGTTCATGCAATAAGGGGCCGGCATGGCGCAAACCAAGCTCAACCCGGCCTGCCACGTCGACGCCGGCATCCACCACAGCCCCGCCCTGCCCGCCGGCCACCGCTACCAGGTGGTGGCGCTGGTGCTGCAAGGCGGCGGCGCGCTGGGCGCTTATCAGGCCGGCGTCTACCAGGGGCTGGCCGAGGCGAACCTGCACCCCAACTGGGTGGCCGGCATCTCCATCGGCGCCCTCAACGCCGCCATCATCGCCGGCAACCCGCCCGAAACGCGCGCCGACAAGCTGGAGCAGTTCTGGAACACCATCAGCCGCCAGCCGCTGCTGCCGCCCAGCCCGCACAATCTGCTGGACCTGGGGCAGACGCTGCCGCCGTCGCTGCAGGGCCTGTTCAACGGCTGGGAAGCCTGGCGCGCGCTGACCGAAGGCCAGAACGGCTTCTTCGTGCCGCGCAAGCTGGTCGGCGCCGGCAGCCTGCTGCGCCCCGGCAACGCCAGTTTCTACGACACCTCGCCGCTGAAGAGCACGCTGGAAAAGCTGGTGGATTTCGACCGCCTCAACGACAGCGGCGAAATGCGGGTGTCGGTGGGCGCGGTGAACGTGAGAAGCGGCAACTTCGTCTACTTCGACAACACCCGCGAAAGGCTGCGCGCCGAGCACTTCATGGCCTCCGGCGCGCTGCCGCCGGGCTTTCCAGCGGTGGAGATAGACGGCGAGCACTACTGGGACGGCGGCATGGTGTCCAACACCCCGCTGCAGCAGGTGCTGACGGCCCAGCCGCGCAAGCATTCGCTGGTGTTCCAGGTGGACCTGTGGAACGCGCGCGGCGCGCTGCCGGAAGACTTGTCCAAGGTGGCGCTGCGGCAGAAGGACATCCAGTTCTCCAGCCGCACCCGGATGATCACCGGCTATATGCAGGAAGCCCAGCAGTTTCGCCAGATGCTGCGCGAAGTGCTGGAACTGGTGCCGGAGGAGAAGCGGCAGGCGCCGGCCTACCGACGCGCCGCCCAGCAAGCCTGCGACCGGCTGTTCAACGTCATCCACCTGATCTATCAGGACAAACCCTGCGAAGGCCACTACAAGGACTACCAGTTCAGCGCCAGCACCATGCGCGAACACTGGCAGAGCGGGCTGTCCGATATCCGCCGCAGCCTCAGCCACCCCGACTGGCTGCAGATGCCGCCGCCGGAGCGGCCCTTCACCACCCACGACGTGCACCGGCTCCACCAGGCCTAACCCCCTCGCCCGCCGCCGTCCTCCCGGACGGCGGCAAGCCAGATCCAGCCCCAGAGGCTTTCGACGCGGCGCCGGCCTAAGCCTGCGCCGTCGGCCGGATGATGATTTCGCCCACATCGACATCAGCCGGCTGTTCGATGGCGAAGGCTATCGCGCGGGCCACCGCTTCCGGCGGCAGCGCGAATGCCTGCATGCTGGCGGCGATGTGCGCTTTCACCGCCCGATTGGTCATCGATTCGGCGAAGTTGGTGCGCGTGAAGCCAGGGGAGATCACAGTGACCCGCAGCTTGTCGCCGGCCTCCTGCCGCAGGCCTTCCGAAATCGCGCGCACCGCGGCCTTGCTGGCCGCATACACCGCCATGTTCGGCAGGATGCGCTGCGCGGCGGTGGACGCGGTATTGATGAAATGGCCGAAACCCTGCGCGCGAAACACCGGCAAAGCAGCGTAAATTCCATACAGCACGCCTTTGATGTTGACGTCCACCATCTGCTCCCAATCGTCGACGCGCAATTCGTCGAGAGGGGAGATCGGGCCGACGCCGGCATTGTTGATCAACGCATCCAGCCTGCCGTAGCGTTCGCACGCCAGCCGCACCAGCCGCGACGCGTCCTCCCGCCGCCGGACATCCGCGCAAGTCCAGGCGCAATGTCCGCCTGCTTGCGCTATCCGCTCGGCCAGGCCGCGCAAGCGCCGCTCGCCGCGGGCCGCCAGCACCACCTTCGCTCCGCGCTCCGCCAACAGCAGCGCGGTCGCCGCGCCGATTCCGCTGCTCGCGCCGGTAATGGCCACCACCTTGTCTTGGATTGCCGCCATGATGTTCTCCTTTCCGCGTGTCCAGAAGCGCCATATTCATCCAACCCCGTCGTTCAATCTATAATCAATCAGGCAAAATTATTAATTGATCGTACAAATCTCCATGGACCCGCTTTCCGATATCTTCCACCTGCTCAAAGTCGAAAGCGTGCTGTCGGCGCGGATCGAGGCGCATGGCGCTTGGTCGCTGCGGTTTTCCGCCTACCAGCACATCAAATTCGGCGGCGTGCTGGCAGGCTCCTTCTGGCTGTGGTTTGAAGATGGCGCGCCGCCGCTCCGGCTGAAGCCAGGCGACTTCTACCTGCTGACCCAAGGACAGCCGTATTGCGCCGGCAGCGATCCGGCGCTCGCTCCTGTCGACGGCCGCGAGGTGCTTGCCGCAAACCTGTGCGCGGATGGCATTGTACGTTATGGCCAGGGCGGGGAGACGGTCAGCGCGGCAGGCGGCCGCTTCGTCTTCGAGCCCCACTCCAGCGCCTTGCTGCTGCAAGCGCTGCCGCCGCTGATCCATATTCCGGCGGCGTCGGCAAGCGCGCAGGCCTTGCGCGCCACACTGGAGCTGCTGCGCTTGGAAACGGAGGCATCCCGCCCCGGCGCGTCGATGGCCGCCGCCAGCCTGGCCAATATGGTGCTGGTGCAGGTGCTGCGCGCCCACCTGGCTTCCGGCGCGCATACACCGGGCTGGCTGGGCGCGCTGGCCGACCCCAGAATCGGCAAGGCCTTGGGCCTGATGCATGCCGACGTGGCCCGGCATTGGAAAGTGGAGGAGCTGGCGTCGGCAGTGGCGATGTCGCGCACCAGCTTTGCCGAGCGCTTCCGGGCGCGGGTCGGCATGGCGCCCATCGACTACCTGACCCGCTGGCGCATCGCCAAAGCCGGCGCCGCGCTGAGAGCCGGGCAAAGCCTCGCCGCCGTCGCCCAAAGCATAGGCTATGGCTCCGAAGCCGCCTTCCACACCGCCTTCAAGCGCATCGTCGGGCATAGCCCGGGCCGCTATCGACGGCGGCAGGCCGCGGAACCCGCCCAACGCTAGCCGCGCGCAGCGCGGCCAAGCCTAAAACGGGAAAGCGTGGAAGACTAGCGGCGGAGCAGTCCGGCCACGCCCCGCTGCCGGACAAAACAAAGCCCTCCCGAAACGGGAGGGCTTTGTTCATGCGGAACCGGTGCGATCAGTGTTGATGCCCATGCTCGCCATGCACATGCTGGTGAGCGATTTCCTCGGCGGTCGCCTCACGCACATCGATGACTTTGAGGGCGAAACGCAGGTCTTGGCCGCACAGCGGGTGGTTGCCGTCCAGCAATACCGTCGGGCCTTTGATCTTGGTGACGAAATAGTAGAGCGGCTGGCCATCCGGGCCGGGACGCTGCAATTGGCCGCCTACCTTGATGCCGGGCGGGAAATCAGCCTTGGACATGGTGGTGACCAGCGCTTCGTCGCGTTCGCCGAAGGCGTCTTCGGCAGCCAGCGCCACAGTGATTTGAAAACCGGACTCCTGGCCTTCAAGCGCGGCTTCCAGCTTGGGGAAAAGATTGTCGTAATCGCCGTGCAGGTAAGAGACGGGGTGCTTGCCATCGTCGTAAACCAGACCCTGCTGTCTGTGACTTTCATGCGCAGGGTGACGGCGGAAAAATGGAAGCGGGAAGGTTGGCAGCTCAACGCGGGAGTGTCAACTGGACGACGCCGGTTCTCAAGAGGATATTGCCCAACGCGAAAATGCCGGGGGCGCCCGCAGAAGCGAGGAATTAGCTATCGGATTGCGCAGTGCCATGCTGATGCAGCTTTGAAGCTAAATCCAGCCTTGCCGCCCGAAGCAACGCATCGGATGGCGTGGCATCCGCTCTGGATCGGAACATTTCCGCAAGGTTGGAAATGATTTGCGCAGGCGTGATGATCAAGCCCCACGGCATGCCCCACCAACCGAATGCGAAGGAGAAGATGAGGCATGCGAAGTTGGTCTTCCGGCCACAAGAATGGCAACAAATATGCGTTCGTTTGGTCCATCGCGTAAGGATGCCGATTGACCAGACCCGATAGTAAGGGCGGACCTCCGTCGTGGAGGATGCCTTCTTGCACAAGGAGCAGGAACCTTGTTTGATGCGGCATGCATGCTGGAAGATCATGTCCGTCGGGATATCTTCCGAGATCTCAAGTAACCGCGCCTCCCTCAGGCAAGCCTGGCGACAAAACCGCTGCCCCCCATCCACCACCGCCGAGCGCCCAGCCCAGCTGCCGCAGAAGTCGCACTCCATCCAGCCCTTGGTTTGACGATAAGCCGCCTTGCGCGCCGCGAGAGCCAATGGCGGCAATATCGACTCATCCAGGCCTCTGGACTGCAACAAGGAGCGGATGGCCTCTTTCGCCTCATCGGTAAGATCCATCGTAGCGTAACGCCGCAAGAGTTCTTCAGTTTCCTCTGCCTTGAAACGCTCTAAATGGACTCCCCGCGTCTCCCAAACACAAATCTCCCCGCACAAGGAGGATGCCCAAGGAGGGCTGGCGACTGGTTCTCGGCCGAAGCGGTCGACAAGCTGACTATCTAACAATGGCAGGTATGCACAAAAACCCGGACACGTTCAAACGCAAGAAATCACTAATTTGAATAACAATGGATTTCGGCAGTATTTTTTGTGGCAAATCCGGCATCCGTACTCATAGCGGATACCGTCGCGCGGCAAATGCGGCGTGAGCGGCAGCCAGCTCGATTGAAGACAGCACATAGTCTGGGCTGTCAGATAACTTCGATATGGCCAGATCGAGAAATGACCGCACTCGGCTGGGTTGTGCCGCCCGGCTGCCATAGTAGACATGGAGGGCAATGGGTGCGCTCATAAAAGGCAACAGTACCGGAATCAGACGGCCTGCACGGATATGCGGCGCTGCCGACAGATTAGCAACTTGTCCGATCACCTGACCGGCCAGCATGGCCTGCAGCTCCAACTCGGTATCGTTGCTGTAAAAAGCAGGTGAAAAGTGGCGCTGCACCACGCTGCCGTCGATAGTTAGATACCAGGGTGAAACCTTGCCGCTACTGGGGTGGCGGAAAATACTGCAACGGTGCGCTGCCAGCTCTTCCAGCGTATCTGGCATGCCATGCCTTGCCAGATAATCAGAGGCAGCGCAAACGATTAGCTGGATGGGGAATAGGCGGCGGCTGATCACCCCATCTTGTGCCGACGCCCCGATCCGAAAGCCCACATCCACCCGTTCCAGCACCCAGTTGCCAATGCCGTCGTCCAGCTGGACATCAGGACGAACGCCAGGGTGCTCGCGGCAAAAAGTGTCCAGCAAGGGCATCAGGATGCTGGCAAAGGATGACTTGGGCCCGACAATGCGCAGCGGACCGCTAATCCCCTCCCTACCCGCACGGGCGGTACTTACTGCGCGCTCCAATGTAGCCAGTGCCGGCTGCGCATCCTCCAAAAACTGCAGGCCTTCTTCAGTCAGTGCCAAGCTGCGCGTAGTCCGGTGCAGCAGACGCACCCCCAGATGTTTTTCCAGCAAAGCAATGGTCTGAGTCGCCGCTTGCGGTGATACGCCTTGGGCCTGCGCCGCCTTGCGGATGCTGCCAAGCTCTACCGCTTTGGCAAACATGGAGATAGAGCGCAATTCATTGATGGGCATGAGAGTACCTGCTGTGTCTGCCGAATTATCAATAAAAAATTGCCACTGATGCAAGGTTTTATCGGCTACTCGATTGATATTTAACGACTTATAGTCACCTCATCAATTTGCGCTAGAGGTGAATCATATGAAAGAAACCCTTGTCGTCGTCGGAGCCGGGCAGATCGGCCAGGCCATCGCGCGCCGAATTGGCGTTGGCAAACAGATCATGCTGGCTTCGCTACGAATAGAAGAGGCCGAACAGGCGGTGGAACTGTTTCGCCATGCCGGTTTCAGCGCCACCGCAGCCAGTGTGGACGTGAGCTCGCGCGCTTCTGTCAGCGCATTGGTGGAACAGGCCTGCCAGTTGGGGCCGATCACCGGGCTGATCCACGCCGCCGGCGTATCGCCCTCTCAAGCGCCGGTTGCCGCCATTTTGCGGGTGGATCTGTATGGTACGGCGCTGGTGTTGGAGCTGTTTGGCAATGTCATGGCCTCCGGGGGCTCTGCCGTGGTCATCGCCTCGCAGTCTGGCCACCGCCTGCCGGCACTGAGTCAGCAGCAGGATCGGTTACTGGCGCTGACACCAACGGAAGAACTGCTGCAACTGGATTTTCTGCAACCTGGGCAAGTGCTTGACACCCTGCATGCCTACCAGTTGTCCAAACGTGCCAACTCACTGCGGGTGATGGCCGAGGCGGTACGCTGGGGCCCGCGTGGAGCGCGGGTGAATACCATCAGCCCCGGCATCATCATCACCCCGTTGGCCAACGACGAGTTGAACGGCCCGCGTGGCGCCGGCTATCGCAGCATGATTAGCGCCAGCCCGGTGGGACGTGCCGGAACCCCCGACGAAGTAGGCCATGTCGCGGCCCTGCTGATGGGGCCGGATGGCACTTTTATCACAGGCAGCGACATTCTGATGGATGGCGGCGTGACCTCAGCCTTCCGTTTTGGGGACATTGCACAGCCGGTCGCGCAGGGAGGAGCCTGATTGCGCGGCGATCAGCTGATGCGAGACAAGATTAACGATTGAACCATTCAGAAAGAACCGAACAATGAGCTACCGCGTTAAAAGTTATGCGGCACAATCCTCCAGCAGTCCGCTGGCCCCGTTTCAGTTTGAACGCCGCATTCCCCGTGCAGACGATGTGGTGATCGAGATTCTGTATTGCGGCGTCTGCCATTCCGATGTCCACAATGTACGTAACGATTGGGGCAATGCCAATTATCCCATGGTTCCCGGTCATGAAATCATCGGCAGGGTCATTGCCACCGGAGCTGGCGTTACTCGTTTCAAGGAGGGCGATCACGTCGGTGTTGGCTGCCTGGTGGCCTCCTGCCAGCGCTGCGACGCCTGTGACCATGGCCACGAGCAGTACTGCCAGAATGGCGCTACCTACACCTATAACCACACCGACCCGATAGACGGCACGCGCACTTTTGGCGGTTATAGCGAAAAGATCGTGGTGGCGGAAGACTTTGTCCTGAAAGTACCGAATACGCTGGACCTGGCCGGTGCGGCACCCTTGCTGTGCGCAGGCATCACCACTTATTCCCCACTGCGCCACTGGAAAGTGGACAAGAGCAGCAAGGTGGCGATTGTCGGCCTGGGGGGGCTCGGACACATGGGATTGAAGTTGGCCAAGGCCATGGGGGCGGAGGTGACATTGTTCAGCCGTTCGCCGGGCAAGGAGCGTGACGCGCGCAGGCTGGGGGCTGACCATATCGTCATTTCCACCGATGTACAGCAGATGGCCGCCATTGCGGGCCGCTTCGACCTCATCATCAACACGGTGCCCTACAAGCATGATGTCAACCCCTACATTCCGACGCTGGCCTCCGGCGGCACCATGGTGATGGTGGGCTATCTGGGGCCGCTGGATAACTTCAATACCGGACCGCTGGTATTCCGCCGCAAGGCATTGGCCGGTTCGCTGATCGGCGGCATTGCCGAAACTCAGGAAATGTTGGATTTCTGCGGCCTGCACGGCATTCACTCCGATATCGAGCTGATCGCCATCCAGGACATCAACCAGGCCTTCGAACGCATGCTTAAGGCTGATGTGAAATACCGCTTTGTGATTGACATGAACACCTTGAAAGAGTCCATATGAACGCCCTGAGCCAGAATACGAGTCAGCCCTCGGAGCAAAGCTTGATGATTACGCCCGCCTCTGGCCGCGACACCGTGTATGCGCCTGCCGAGTTTTTTACCGGCAGCGTCAAACTTGAAATGCTGTTTACACCGGCGGGGCCTGATCGCACTTCGGCAGGTCTAGTCACTTTTCCTGCTGGCGCTCGCACCCACTGGCACAGCCATCCGCTGGGACAGACCCTGGTAGTGACCGCAGGCACGGGTTATGTGCAACGGGCAGGCGGACCGCTGCAACCGATCAGGTCGGGAGATGTGGTGCGCATTCCGCCTGAGGTAAAACACTGGCATGGCGCCGCATCGGATAGCAGCATGAACCACATCGCCATTCAGGAGGCGCTAGATGGCAAGTCTGCCACCTGGCAGGAGGCGGTCAGCGATGCGGATTATCTCGGTGGTAAGCTAGATGTCAATCTGAGCGATCAGAGCCCGCCGTAACCCATGTCAGTATGGATTACCGCTCATTTGCTAGATACTTTTATGACTGCTTCCAATACGAAAACAGCCGTCTTTTATCTGGCACGCGAAGGACAGCTTTAGCCGAAAAGCGGACATCTGAAGAATTGATACGACATCACTAAAGAAGAAGGGGCCAACGGCCCCTTCTCTGTTGTCAGACTCCGACGAACTTTATTCGGATCCGACGGACTTTATTCGCTCTAGTCACGTTCGCGAATGCCCATTACTCCACCGTCACCGATTTGGCCAAATTCCGCGGCTTGTCGACATCCGTGCCACGCGACAGCGCGACATGGTAGGCCAGCATCTGCACCGGGATGGTGTGGACGATGGGGCTGAGGATGCCGACGTGGCGCGGGGTGCGGATCACGTGCACGCCGTCGGACTCGCTGAAATGGCTGTCGGCGTCGGCGAACACGAACAGCTCGCCGCCGCGGGCGCGCACTTCCTGCATGTTCGACTTCACCTTTTCCAGCAACGCGTCGTTGGGGGCGATCACCACCACCGGCATGTTCTCGTCCACCAGCGCCAGCGGGCCGTGCTTCAGCTCGCCGGCCGGGTAGGCCTCGGCGTGGATGTAGGAGATTTCCTTCAGTTTCAGCGCGCCTTCCAGCGCGATCGGGTAATGCAGGCCGCGGCCGAGGAATAGCGCGTCGTCCTTGGCGGCGAAGCGCTCGGACCAGGCCTTGATCTGCGGCTCCAGATTCAGCGCGTGCTGCACGCTGCCCGGCAGGTGGCGCAATTCGTCCAGGTATTGCGCTTCCATTTCAGCCGATACGCGGCCGCGCGCCTTGCCCAGGGTGGCGGCCAGCGCGAACAGGCCCACCAGTTGGGTGGTGAAGGCCTTGGTGGAGGCCACGCCGATTTCGGCGCCGGCGCGGGTGTAGAACACCAGATCGCTGGCGCGCGGGATGGCGGATTCGCGCACATTGCAGATGGACAGCGCGTACTGGTGGCCCAGCTCCTTGGCGTACTTCAGCGCCTCCATGGTGTCCAGCGTTTCGCCGGACTGGGAGATGGTGACGATCAGGTGCTTGGGGTTGGCGAAGGCGTCGCGGTAGCGGTATTCGCTGGCGATTTCCACATCGCACGGCAGGCCGGCGATGCTTTCGATCCAGTATTTGGCGGTGAGGCCGGCGTAGTAGCTGGTGCCGCAGGCCAGGATCTTCACGCCTTCCAGTTGCGGCAGGATGCCGGCGGCGGCGTCGCCGAACAGCTCGGGGTTGAAGCCGTAGTCCTGCACCGCTTCGATGGTGTCGGACAGCGCCTTCGGCTGCTCGTGGATTTCTTTCTGCATGAAGTGGCTGTACGGGCCCAGTTCAAGGGATGCCAGCGAGACGTCGGACAGATGCACCGGGCGCTCGATGGCCTGGTCGTGCTTGTCCATCAGTTTGACGCCGTCGCGGGTGAGGTGGCCGATGTCGCCCTCTTCCAGGAAGATCACGCGGCGGGTGGCGGACAGGATGGCGGAGACATCGGAGGCGATGAAGTTTTCGCCTTCGCCCAGGCCCACCAGCAGCGGGCAGCCCATGCGGGCGCACACCAGTTCGTCCGGGCGGTCCAGCGCGATCACGCCGATGGCGTAAGCGCCGGTCAGCTCGCGGGTGGCCTTTTTCACCGCGTCGAACAGGCTGTCGCCGGACTGGTAATAGTGATGCACCAGGTGGGCGATCACTTCGGTGTCGGTTTGCGATTCGAAGGCGTAGCCCAGATCCTTCAGGCGCTGGCGCTGCTCTTCGTGGTTTTCGATGATGCCGTTGTGCACCACGGCGATCTTGCCGAAGGAGATGTGCGGGTGGGCGTTGTATTCGGTCACGCCGCCGTGGGTGGCCCAGCGGGTGTGGCCGATGCCGAGCTGGCCTTGCAGGCTTTCCTCGGCGGCGGCGCTTTCCATTTCGGCGACGCGGCCGACGCGGCGCACCCGGCGGATTTCGTCGCCGGCCAGCACGGCCACGCCGGCCGAATCGTAGCCGCGGTATTCCAGACGCTTCAGGCCATCCACCAGGATGGGAACGATATTACGCTTGGCGATGGCGCCAACGATGCCACACATTATTTTCTCCTTGCACTGCTGTCTTGAACTGCGGGCGCGCAAATCAGCGTCACGCCCTTCGCTTGAATCTTGTCTCTGGCGTCCTGCGCCAGGCCGTCGTCGGTCACCAGGGTGTGGATCTTGTCCCACGGCAACTCCAGATTGGGAATGCGGCGGCCTATCTTTTCCGACTCCACCATCACGATCACTTCGCGCGCCACTTCGGCCATCACCCGCGACAGGCCCACCAGTTCGTTGAAGGTGGTGGTGCCGCGCTCCAGATCTATGCCGTCGGCGCCGATGAACAGCTGGTCGAAATCGTAGGACCGCAGCGCCTGCTCGGCGATCTGGCCCTGGAACGATTCCGAATGCGGGTCCCAGGTGCCGCCGGTCATCAGCAGGATGGGTTCGTTCTCCAGCTCGCGCAGTTGGCCGGCCACATTCAGCGAGTTGGTCATCACCACCAGGCCGCGCTTGCTGCCCAGCAGCGGAATCATCGCGCTGGTGGTGGTGCCGCTGTCGACGATCACGCGGTTGTGGTCGCGGATGCGTTCCGCCGCCGCGCGGGCGATCGCCTGCTTTCGTTTCGAAACCTGGCCGACATCCGGCTCGGCCGCCATTTCGCTGGGCAGCGACACAGCGCCGCCATAGCGGCGCAGCAGCAGGCCGCCGGTTTCCAGCAGCGCCAGGTCCTTGCGGATGGTGACCTCGGAGGTGGCGAAACGCTGGGTCAGCTCTTCCACGCTGACCTCGCCGCGCTCCTGCACCAGGGTGGCGATGGCATGGCGGCGTTGTTGGGTGTTTCGTTTCGTCATATTAAGTTTCGTTTCGAAAGTTTTTGCATGATAACGCTCAATCGCATGAAAGACAAGATGTCCCTAAAGCCCGCTCTCCAAGACCTTGCCTCCTCGGTCTCAGCTATCTGGACATAATTCATTCGTCATCGCAAAATCAAAATCCTGCCTATTCACCTCATGCAAAGGGAGCCCGCCATGTTCGGCCAGCCCGCTTCGTCCACACCATCCCAACGAGAGCAGGCCCTGCAAATCCTGGCCCGAACCGGGATCGGCAAAGCCAACTATGCGCCGCCATTATTCCGGCTGCTATGGCGGTTGCAGGCGAACTGCCCGCCGCCGCATTTCCTGCCGTTCTGGCAGGCAGCTCTGCTGTTAGGCTTATTTCTGGGCCCAAGCTGGGCCGGATTGATGTGGCTGTTGAGCCATCTACTGGCGTGGCCGCAGCCAAGCCTGCCGATTTTGTCCGTCGCCGCACTGGTCATCGGCGCGCTGTTTGGCTTGAGCATGGCGCTTTATTACGCATATGGCCGCCGCAAATACCGGCTGCCAACATGGGAAGCGCTCGCATCGCCTCTTGCCGCCCACAAGCGAGCATGAGCATCGCGCCCAAAGAAAAACGCCCTGTTCCGGGAGAGGGAAACAGGGCGCGGCGGCGTGAGTGAATGGCGGCAATTGCCGCTGTCAGGCCTCAGGACTTTTTCTGCGGCCGCTTCCAGCCCGGAATCGTCACCTGGCGCGCGCGCGCCACGGTCAGCTCGCCGGCCGGGGCGGTCTTGTTGATCACCGAGCCGGCGGCGATGGTCGCGCCGTCTTCCAGCGTCACAGGGGCCACCATCAAGGTGCCGGAGCCGACGAATACATCGTCGCCGATCACGGTCTTGAACTTGTTGACGCCATCGTAGTTGCAGGTGACGGAACCGGCGCCGACGTTCACCTTGCGGCCGATTTCCGCGTCGCCGATATAGGTCAGATGGTTAACCTTGGAGCCATCGCCGATCTTGCTCTTCTTCACTTCGACGAAGTTGCCGATGTGCACATGGCCGGCCAGGTCGGCGCCTGGACGCAGGCGGGCGTACGGCCCGATCCGGCATTCCTCGCCTACCATGGCGTCTTCCAGATGCGAGAACGGCGCGATCTGGCTGCCGGCGGCGATCTTGACGTTTTTCAACACGCAGTTGGCGCCGATAAGCACCTTGTCGCCCAGCTCCACCACGCCTTCGAACACGCAGCCCACGTCGATGCTGACGTCCATGCCGTGTTTCAGCTCGCCGCGGATGTCGATGCGCGCCGGATCGGCCAGCGTGACGCCGGCTTCCAGCAAGGCGCGCGCCTGATTGGTCTGCAGGATGCGCTCCAGCTCGGCCAGCTGCAGCTTGTTGTTGACGCCGGCGGCTTCCCAGCTGGCATCGACGCTGGCGCTTTCCACCGCCACGCCGTCTTTCACCGCCAGCTCCAGCACGTCGGTCAGATAGTATTCGCCCTGGGCGTTGCCGTTGTTCAGCGCGTTCAGCCAGCCGGCCAATTGCGCGTTCGGCAGCGCCATCATGCCGGTGTTGATCTCGCGGATGGCCAGTTGCTCCGCCGTGCAGTCCTTGTGCTCGACGATGGCTTTGAGCTTGCCGTCGGCGCCGCGCAGCATGCGGCCGTAGCCGCTGGCGTCGGCCAGCACGTCGGTCAGCACCGCCATGCCGCTGCCGGCGGCGTCGATCAGCCGTTGCAGCGTGGAGGCGCGGGTCAGCGGCACGTCGCCGTACAACACCAGGGTTTTGCCGTCTTGCGGCAGGTGGGGCAAGGCCATTTTCAACGCATGGCCGGTGCCGAGTTGTTCGGTTTGTTCGGCCCAGACGATATCGGCGTCCGGAATCCGGGCGCGCACCTGGTCGCCGCCGTGGCCGTACACCACCACCAGGCGGGAAGGATTGAGGCCGCGCGCGGTGCGGATCACCCGCGCCAGCATCGGCTCGCCCGCTATCGGGTGCAGCACTTTCGGCATAGTGGAATACATGCGCTTGCCTTTGCCGGCGGCAAGAATAACGATGCTGAGACTATCCATGATGATTTTTTTGCTTGGGCCAAAAACGGAAAAAGGCTGCCACTTGCGTGGCAGCCTGCACTATACACGATTACATCTCGCGCATTCAGTGAGCGCGCTTCTTGAGGTAGTCCAGCGTCTTGAGCTCGGCAATCGCCACCGCCAGTGCGGCGTGGGCTTTGGCCGTGCTCATGTCGTCGGTCGCGTGCTTGAGGGCGTCCTCGGCAGCGCGTTTCGCCTCATTGGCGCGGGCCTCATCGAGATCCTCGCCGCGGATCGCCGTATCGGCGAGCACGGTGATCAGGCTCGGCTGCACTTCCATCATGCCGCCGGACACCGCCACCAGTACTTCTTCCTTGCTGTCCGGCACGCGAAGGCGCAGGACACCAGGCTTGATACGGGTCAGGAGCGGCACGTGTTGCGGGTAGACGCCGATCTCGCCTTCGGTAGCCGGCGCGACGACGAATTCCGCCTCGCCGGAGAAGATGAGTTGCTCGGTGCTAACCACTTCCACACGCATCTTGGACATCCGCCCTCTCCTTAGTTAAGGGTCTTGGCTTTCTCGGCAGCTTCTTCGATCGAACCCACCATGTAGAACGCTTGTTCCGGCAGGTGGTCGTATTCGCCAGCGAGAATGGCCTTGAAGCCCTTGATGGTTTCGCGCAGCGGCACGTATTTGCCCGGGGAACCGGTAAACACTTCGGCTACGTGGAACGGCTGGGACAGGAAGCGCTGGATCTTACGGGCGCGAGCCACGACCAGTTTGTCTTCCTCGGACAGTTCGTCCATACCCAGAATCGCGATGATGTCGCGCAGTTCCTTGTAGCGCTGCAGGGTGGACTGCACGCCGCGGGCGATGGTGTAGTGCTCGTCGCCTACGACCAGCGGGTCCAGCTGGCGCGAGGTGGAGTCGAGCGGGTCCACGGCCGGGTAGATACCCAGCGAGGCGATGTCGCGCGACAGAACCACGGTTGCGTCCAAGTGGGCGAAGGTGGTCGCCGGAGACGGGTCGGTCAAGTCATCCGCAGGTACGTATACGGCCTGGATGGAGGTAATGGAACCATCCTTGGTCGAGGTAATACGTTCTTGCAGACGGCCCATTTCCTCGGCCAGCGTCGGCTGGTAACCCACCGCGGACGGCATACGGCCCAGCAGAGCGGACACTTCGGTACCGGCCAGGGTGTAGCGGTAGATGTTGTCCACGAACAACAGAACGTCGCGGCCCTTGCCGTTTTCGTCCTTCTCATCGCGGAAATGCTCGGCCATGGTCAGGCCGGTCAGGGCCACGCGCAGACGGTTGCCCGGCGGCTCGTTCATCTGACCGTACACCATCGCTACCTTGTCCAGAACGTTGGAGTCCTTCATTTCGTGGTAGAAGTCGTTACCTTCACGGGTACGCTCACCCACGCCAGCGAACACGGACAGACCCGAGTGGGCCTTGGCGATGTTGTTGATCAATTCCATCATGTTGACGGTCTTGCCCACACCGGCGCCGCCGAACAGGCCTACCTTGCCACCCTTGGCGAACGGGCACAGCAGGTCGATTACCTTGATGCCGGTTTCCAGGATGTCGGAGGCGGCCGACAGTTCGTCGAACTTCGGCGCAGCTTGGTGAATGGCGCGACGCGCTTCGGTCGCTACCGGACCGGCTTCGTCCACCGGGTTGCCCAGTACGTCCATGATGCGGCCGAGGGTGGCGGCGCCAACCGGCACCGAAATCGGTGCGCCGGTGCTGGCTACGGCCATGCCACGCTTCAGACCGTCGGAGCTGCCCATCGCAATGGTACGGACCACGCCGTCGCCCAGCTGTTGCTGAACTTCGAGCGTCAGGTCGGCGTCTACCAGCTTCAGGGCATCATAAACCTTCGGCATGGCGTCGCGCGGAAATTCCACGTCGATCACCGCGCCAATGATTTGTACGATTTTGCCTTGGCTCATTATCGCTTCCTAAAAATAAACTTTTACAGTTCCGTTGACGGTTACACCGCCGCGGCACCGGCCACGATTTCCGACAGCTCGGTCGTAATCGCCGCTTGACGCGCCTTGTTGTACACCAGGCGCAGCTGCTTGATGGTGTTGCCCGCGTTG
Source organism: Chromobacterium subtsugae (assembly GCF_001676875.1). Classification (GTDB taxonomy): domain Bacteria; phylum Pseudomonadota; class Gammaproteobacteria; order Burkholderiales; family Chromobacteriaceae; genus Chromobacterium; species Chromobacterium subtsugae. Next base: position 186,936 of record NZ_JYKA01000004.1, read on the forward strand.
TCGGTGGCGGCTTTCATCGCCACCATCCGCGCGGCCTGCTCGGAAGCCATGTTCTCGGCCAGAGCCTGGTACACCACCGATTCCAGATAACGGCGCACCAGGAACTCCATCAGCGTCGGCGCATCCGGCTCGTACAGGTAATCCCACGAGTGCGAATGCTCCACCACCATGTGGTGCGGGGTCAGCGGAAGCAGCTGTTCGAGTGCCGGCTCCTGCTTCATGGTATTCACGAAGCTGGAGTAGACGATGTAGACCGCGTCCAGTTCGCCTTCGGCGTACTGCTTGAACAGAACCGTAAGCGGGCCAATCAGTTTTTCCATCTTCGGCGTATCGCCGAGATGAACCGCGCTTGCCACCACGTTCAGACGAGCGCGCTGGGCAGCTCCCAGGCCTTTTTGGCCCAGGCAGCAAACGTCGATTTCGACGTTCTGATCCTGCAGTTCCTTGACCTTGGCGAAGAAGCGCTTGAACGAGTTCACGTTCAAGCCGCCGCATAGGCCCTTGTCGGAGGAAACCAGGATGATGCCGGCGCGCTTGATCGTCTCGCGACGGGCAAGCAAGGGGTGACCAAGTTCCGCGTTCGCCTGAGCGAGGTGCGCCATAACCGTGCGCACCTTCTCGGCGTAAGGACGGGCAGCGCGCATACGCTCTTGCGTTTTGCGCATCTTCGAGGTCGACACCATCTGCATAGCGCGGGTGATCTTCTGCGTGTTTTGCACGCTGCGGATCTTGGTGAGAATCTCTTTACCGACTGCCATATCCTGAACCTTTCTTTAGCAACGACTTATCGTCTAAGGCTCAGTTGAAGCTGTAGCCAGCCTTGAACGATTCCATCGCCTTGGCCAGTACCTTCTCGTTGTCGGCAGACAGATCACCGGAAGCGTTCACGGCCTGCAGCACTTCGGCGTGGTTGGCACGCACGTTGGCCAGGAACTCGGCTTCGAAGGCCAGGGCCTTCTTCACCGGAACGTCTTCGTACGAGCCCTTGTTCACCGCCCACAGGGTCAGCGCCATTTCCGCGGTCGACAGGGTGGAGAACTGCTTCTGCTTCATCAGTTCGGTCACCACTTCGCCGTGCGACAGCTGCTTGCGGGTGGCTTCGTCCAGATCGGAAGCGAACTGCGCGAACGCAGCCAGCTCGCGGTACTGGGCCAGAGCCAGACGGATACCGCCGCCGAGCTTCTTGATCACCTTGGTCTGAGCGGCGCCGCCCACGCGCGATACCGAGATACCGGCGTTGATGGCCGGACGGATGCCCGCGTTGAACAGGTCGGTTTCCAGGAAGATCTGGCCGTCGGTAATCGAAATCACGTTGGTCGGAACGAACGCGGAAACGTCGCCGGCCTGGGTTTCGATGATAGGCAGAGCGGTCAGCGAACCGGTTTTGCCCTTAACGGCGCCGCCAGTCAGCTTTTCCACTTCGTCTTCGTTGATGCGCGCGGCGCGCTCCAGCAGACGGGAGTGGAGGTAGAACACGTCGCCCGGATAGGCTTCGCGGCCCGGCGGACGGCGCAGCAGCAGCGAGATCTGACGGTAGGCGACGGCTTGCTTGGACAGGTCGTCGTACACGATCAGCGCGTCTTCGCCGATGTCGCGGAAGTATTCGCCCATCGCGCAGCCGGAGTACGGAGCGATGAACTGCAGGGCGGCGGCTTCGGAAGCGGTGGCGGCCACGATGATGGTGTGACCCATCGCGCCGTGCTCTTCCAGCTTGCGAACCACGTTGGCGATGGAGGAAGCCTTCTGACCTACGGCTACGTAGATGCAGATGACGCCATTGCCCTTCTGGTTGATGATGGCGTCCAGCGCCACGGCGGTCTTGCCGGTCTGACGGTCGCCAATGATCAGCTCACGCTGGCCGCGGCCAACCGGAACCATGGAGTCGATCGACTTCAGGCCGGTCTGCATCGGCTGCGATACCGATTGACGCGCGATCACGCCCGGAGCGATCTTTTCGATCGGGGACGATTTCGTGGCGTTGACCGGGCCTTTGCCGTCGATAGGCTGACCCAGAGCGTTGACCACGCGGCCAATCAGCTCCGGACCCACCGGCACTTCCAGAATGCGGCCGGTGCACTTGACTTCGTCGCCTTCGGAGATGTGCTCGTACTCGCCCAGAACCACGGCGCCGACAGAGTCGCGCTCCAGGTTCATCGCGAGGCCAAAGGTGTTGCCCGGAAATTCGAGCATTTCGCCCTGCATCACGTCGGCCAGGCCGTGGATGCGGACGATACCGTCGGTCACGGAGATAACCGTGCCCTTGGTGCGAACTTCAGCGCCTTCAGCCAGATTCTGGATCTTGGCCTTGATCAGATCGCTGATTTCAGAGGGGTTCAACTGCATGATCTCTCCTAATTCTTGAGGCTTGCTGCCATTGCTTGCAGTTTGCCGCGCACGGAAGCGTCGATGACATCGTCGCCAACCAGCACACGCACCCCGCCAATCAGGTCGGGGTTTTCACGCACGTCAAGACGCACGGTCTTGCCGTACTTCTTGGAAAGCGTGGTGGTCAGTTCGGCTTGTTGTGCATCGGACATGGCAAAAGCGGACTCCACCTGGGCGTCCACTATGTCTTCCGATTGCGCCTTCAGCAGTTCAAACTGCGCGGCGATTTCCGGCAGCAGCGTCAAACGGGCGTTCTCGATCAGCGCGGCGATGAAGCGTTTCACGTCTTCGTTGCCGCGGCCGCCGAGCACATCCAGCATCAGCGCCTCAACCTCTTGTGCGGTATGTTTCGGATTGGTGACTACCTGCGCCAGATCCGGGTTGTTCACCATGGCAGCCAGCCACGACAGCGCATCCGACCACTGATCGAGGCTACGCTGTTCGGTGGCCAGGCTGTATACCGCTTCGGCGTAGGGCCTTGCGACGGTAATGAGTTCTGCCATGAGTTAATTAAAACTCCGCTTTGATGGAGGCAAGCAGGTCGGCGTGCTTGGCGGCGTCGATTTCCTTGCGCAGGATCTTCTCTGCGCCGGCGACGGCCAGTTCGGCCACCTGCGCGCGCAGGGATTCCTTGGCGCGCAGCACTTCCTGATCGATTTCCGACTTGGCGTCGGCCACGATGCGGGCACCTTCGGTGCGGGCCGCGTCCTTGGCTTCGTCCACGATCTGGTTGGCGCGCTTCTCGGCTGCAACCACGATCTCGGTAGCTTGCTGCTTGGCCTTGCGGATTTCGTCCGCAACGCGCTTTTCAGCCGCTTCCAGATCCTGCTTGCCGCGTTCCGCAGCGGCCAAGCCATCAGCGATACGCTTGGCCCGCTCATCCATCATGTTGGTAAGCGGAGGCCAAACAAACTTCATGGTGAACCATACCAGGATGGCGAACGTGATCGCCTGGCCCAGTAGTGTTACGTTGAATTCCACGCTTGTTTTCCTCCAGAGTATGACTACAACAACCGTTTACACGTATCCGTCGGCAGACGGATTAGTGGGCAGCCTTGACAACGGCCAGAGCGGCAGCCAGGAACGGGTTGTTGAAGGTGAACAGCATGGCAACACCGACACCAATCATGGAGATCGCGTCAAGCAGACCGGCGATGATGAACAGCTTGGTTTGCAGAACCGGGATCATTTCCGGCTGACGAGCGGAGGACTCGAGGAACTTGCCGCCCAGAATGGCGAAACCGATAGCGGTGCCCAGAGCGCCCAGACCAATGATCAGGGCTGCAGCGATAGCGGTCATCGACTGGATCTGAGAAACGAGTGCTTCCATTGTGTATCTCCTAAGACTTAAAGCAAGGATGGTTGGTAAAAAAGTATGGTGAATCTACAGGTAAATCAGTGCGCTTCCACTGCCAGGCTCAGGTACACGATGGTCAGCATCATGAACACGAAGGCCTGCAGGGTGATGATCAGGATGTGGAAGATCGCCCACGGCGCGCCCAGCACCCACTGCAGGCCCCAGGGCAGCAGCGCGATCAGGATGAAGATCAATTCGCCGGCGTACAGGTTACCGAACAGACGAAGAGACAGCGAAATCGGCTTGGCGGCCAGCTCTACCAGCTGGAACGCGAAGTTCAGCGGGGCCAGGATCACGGCGCCCACCGGGTGGGAGCTGTGGAACGGCGCGGTCAACAGTTCCTTGCCCCAGCCGCCCAGGCCCTTGGCCTTGATCGAGAAGCCGACGATCAGGATCAGCACCGACAGCGACATGGCGAAAGTGGAGTTCACGTCGGCGGACGGCACCACGCGGAAGTACACGTGATGCGGCTCCAGGCCGAAGAAGGTGTAGCCGATCCATTGCGCGGCCATCGGGAACAGATCCACCGGGAACAGGTCCATGAAGTTCATCAGGAACACCCAGCAGAAGATGGTCAGCGCCAGCGGGGCGATCATCTTGCTCTTGCCGTGGAACACTTCGCGCACCTGGGTCTGCACCAGCTCGATGATCATCTCGACGAACAATTGCAGACGGCCCGGCGCTTCGATGCTGGCGCGGCGCGCCACCATGGCGAACACGCCTACGAACAGGAAGCCGAGCAGCAGGGAGATGGAGAAGGTGTCGACGTGCAGGCTCCAGAAGCCGGCCGACGGGTCCGAGTTCCAGAACGTGAGGTGGTGCTTGATGTAATCAGTTGCGTTGCTTGCCATCGCTCTTTTCTCAATTTTTGATTAGAAGCCCGAAACCGTAGCCGGAGATGGCGGCAAAGAACCCACCGAGAAAGCCGACTACGGACAAATCCTTGAAACCAGCCAAAACCGCGCCACTTAGTAGTACGGTCAGGCAAAACTTTACCGCTTCGGCCAGAAAATGCGCCTTGATCAACGCCGCGGGAGGAACATGCCGCTTGGCATAGGCGATCCTGGCGTACACCAGGGCCGGCACCAGCACCACGATCCCGCCCAGCAAGGTGGACACTGCCACCACCAGGCTGCCGGCGCCGACAAGCAGCGAAATCAGCACTGCCAGCCCGACCAGGCTGGCCTGCAGGCGCAGCACGCGCCTCACTTCCGGATTTACCATGACTGCCAGTGCAAAAAAACCGCTGGATTATAGGCTTTGCGCTTGAGTTGCGTCAACTTCGCCGCCAGGCCTATTTTGCGGCGCAACATTTTCATTTTTGAGGTTTTTTCTGCAGTTTCTCCAGCAGCGCGTCCAGCTCGTCCAGGCTGGCATATTCTATGACCAGCCTGCCGTTTCCGCCGTTTGCATGACGAATGCTGACCTTGGCGCCTATCGCTTCCGACACCTGGTTTTCCAGCCGCTCGACATCGGGATCGACGCGATTTTGTTGCGCGGCAACTGTGGTTTTTTGCGCATCATGCTGTTGCACTCGGCGCTCCACCTCGCGCACCGACATCCCCTTGCGCACCACCTCCTGCGCCAGCTCCAGCTGCGCGACGGTGGGCAGAGACAGCAAAGCGCGGGCGTGGCCCATCTCCAGTTGGCCTTCGTGCATCATCTGCTGCAGCGGTTGCGGCAGCACCAACAGGCGCAGCAGGTTGGACACCGCGCTGCGCGAACGGCCGACCGCGTCGGCGGCGGACTCGTGGGTGAGGCCGAATTCGTCGATCAGGCGCTTGATGCCCTGCGCCTCTTCGATCGGATCCAGCTCCTGGCGCTGGATGTTCTCGATCAGCGCCATCGCCAGCGCCGCTTCGTCGGGCACGCTCTTGATCACCACCGGCACTTCGACGAGACCGGCCTTGCGCGACGCGCGCCAGCGGCGCTCGCCGGCGATCAGTTCGTAGTCGCCCAGGCCCAGATCGCGGACGATCAGCGGCTGGATGATGCCCTGCACGCGGATGGAAGCCGCCAGCTCCTCCAGCGCGGTTTCGTCCATGAAACTGCGCGGCTGGTATTTGCCGGGGCGGATGCTGTCGATGGGAAGGGAAGTCAGTCTGTCGTCCACCGTGTCGACGGTGGACAGGAGCGCGTCGAGTCCGCGCCCCAATCCTTTGAGTTTGGCCATATTGTCAGACGGTGGGAGTTGCGGTTGCGGGTTCTAGTCGTTCGATCAGCTCTTGCGCCAGCGTCAGGTAAGCCTGCGCGCCGCGCGAGTTGCGATCGTAGACCAGCCCCGGCAAGCCGTGGCTGGGCGCCTCGGCCAGGCGCACATTGCGCGGGATGACGGTCTGGAACACCTTGTCGCCGAAGTGGCGCGCCAGCTGCGCCGACACTTGTTGCGACAGATTGTTGCGGGCGTCGAACATGGTGCGCAGCAAGCCCATGATCTCGATCTTGGGGTTGACCGCCAGCCGCACCTTGCGCAGCGTGGACACCAGGTCGGACAAGCCTTCCAGCGCGTAGTATTCGCACACCATCGGAATCAGCACGCTGTGCGCGGCCACCAGGCCGTTCAGGGTCAGCAGGTTCAGCGACGGCGGGCAGTCGATCAGCACGTAGTCGTACTGGTCTTCCACCTCAGCCAGCGCGCTCTTCAGCCGCGCCTCGCGCGCCAGCTCGTTGACCAGCTCCAGCTCGGCGCCGCCCAGATCGCGATTGGCCGGCAGCACATGGTAGCCGCCCGCCTTGGCGTCCTGGCGCGCCTCCTCCACGCTGGCCTCGCCCAACAGCACGTCATAGCCGGATTTCTCCAGCGACTGCTTGGCGATGCCGCTGCCCATGGTGGCGTTGCCCTGCGGGTCCAGATCGACGATCAGCACCCGCTTGCCCAGCTCGGCCAGTCCGGCCGCCAGATTGACGACGGTGGTGGTCTTGCCCACCCCGCCCTTCTGATTGGCCACCGCGATCACGCGTGGATTCATTGCAGCACCATCCTCACCAGATGGCGTTCGGCGTCCAGCCCCGGCACCGTTACCGGCAGCACCTCCGAAACCGCCACGCCTTGCGGCAGCAAGGCGATTTCCTCATACGGATACACGCCCTTCATCGCCACGTACTGGCCGTCTTCAGCCATCAGGTGGCGGGTCAGCTTGACGAACTCGGCCAGTTCCGAGAACGCGCGGCTGGTGATGCGATCGAACTTCTGCTCCGGCTGATAGGCCTCGACGCGGTCGGTCACCACCTGGACGTTGGCCAGGCCCAATTCCACCACCACCTGGCGCAGGAAGGTGGTTTTCTTGTGGTTAGAGTCCAACAGCACCACCTGCATATCCGGCCGCGCGATGGCGGTGGGAATGCCCGGCATGCCGCCGCCGGAGCCGACGTCCAGCATGCGCGCGCCGCCGGCCAGGTGCGGCACCAGGCTCAGGCTGTCCAGCAGATGATAGCTGACCATCCGCTCTTCCTGGCGGATGGCGGTGAGATTGTAAGTCTGGTTCCATTTCACTAGCAGCGCTAGGTAGCGCTGCAGCAAAACCTGCTGCGATTCAGTGAAGTCCAGGGCCAGCGCGGCCAGCCCTTGCTGCAATTCTGCGATATGTTGTGTCATGCGGTTTTCGTGGCGTCGGTGAAGCCGCGCTTCAAGTGCACCATCAACAGGGCGACGGCGGCCGGGGTGATGCCCTGAATGCGCGAAGCCTGGCCCATGGTTTCCGGGCGCTGCTGGTTCAGCTTCTGCTGCACTTCCTTGGACAGGCCCTTCACCAGACTGTAGTCGATGTCGCCCGGCAGACGGATGTCTTCCAGATTGTCGCGGCGCGCCAGCTCTTCGTTCTGGCGGTTGATGTATCCCTGGTATTTGACCTGAATTTCCACCTGCTCGGCAACCACCTCGTCAAGCTCCGGCGCGCCGGCCGCGGCGTCCGGCACCGACATCAGGTCGCGGTAGGCGACATTGGGGCGCTTGAGCAGGTCGGACAGCGTGTATTCGCGTTCGATGGGCTTGCCCAACACGTTCGCCAGCGCGTCCGGGGCCTGCAGTTTGGACGGATGCAGCCAGGTGGCCGCCAGCCGCGCCTTTTCCGCCTCCACGGCATCGCGCTTGCGGCAGAAGGCGTCCCATTGCGCATCGCCGACCAGGCCCAGCTTGCGGCCCATTTCGGTCAGGCGCAGGTCGGCGTTGTCTTCGCGCAGCTGCAGGCGGAATTCGGCGCGGCTGGTGAACATGCGGTACGGCTCGGACACGCCCTTGGTGATCAGGTCGTCGACCAGCACGCCGAGGTAGCCCTCGTCGCGGCGCGGGCACCAGGCGGCTTGCTCACGCACGTACAAGCCGGCATTGAGGCCAGCCAGCAGGCCCTGGGCGGCGGCTTCTTCATAGCCGGTGGTGCCGTTGATCTGGCCAGCGAAGAACAGGCCCTGAATGGCCTTGGTCTCCAGCGAGGCCTTCAGGCCGCGCGGGTCGAAGTAGTCGTACTCGATGGCGTAGCCGGGGCGCAGGATGTGGGCGTTTTCCATGCCGCGGATCGAGCGCACGGCGGCCAGCTGGATGTCGAACGGCAGACTGGTGGAGATGCCGTTCGGATAGAATTCGTGGGTGGTCAGGCCTTCCGGTTCCAGGAACACCTGGTGGCTGTCCTTGTCGGCGAAACGGTTGATCTTGTCTTCGATCGACGGGCAATAGCGCGGGCCGACGCCTTCGATCACGCCGGTGAACATCGGGCTGCGGTCGAAGCCGCTGCGGATGATGTCGTGGGTGCGCTCGTTGGTGTGGGTGATCCAGCACGGCAACTGCTTGGGGTGCATGTCGCGCTTGCCGCGGTAGGAGAACACCGGCTCCGGCGTGTCGCCCGGCTGCTCTTCCATCACGGAAAAATCGACGCTGCGGCCGTCGATGCGCGGCGGCGTGCCGGTTTTGAGCCGGCCCACCGGCAGGTTCAATTCGCGCAGGCGCGCGCCCAGCGTGCTGGCCGCCTGGTCGCCGGCGCGGCCGCCGGTGTAGTTTTCCAGGCCGACGTGGATCTTGCCGGACAGGAAGGTGCCGGCGGTCAGCACCACGGTCTTGGCGCGGAAGGTGATGCCGATGGCGGTGATGGCGCCGGCGACGCGGTCGCCGTCCATCAACAGGTCGTCCACCGGCTGCTGGAACAGCGTCAGGTTGGGCTGGTTTTCCAGCATCTCGCGGATGGCGGCCTTGTACAGGATGCGGTCGGCCTGCGCGCGGGTGGCGCGCACCGCCGGGCCTTTGGAGGCGTTGAGCGTGCGGAACTGGATGCCGCCGATGTCGGTGGCCAGCGCCATCGCGCCGCCCAGCGCGTCCACCTCTTTCACCAGATGGCCCTTGCCGATGCCGCCGATCGACGGGTTGCACGACATCTGACCCAGGGTCTCGATATTGTGCGTCAGAAGGAGGGTGGCGCACCCCATGCGCGCCGCGGCCAGCGCGGCCTCGGTGCCGGCGTGACCGCCGCCCACCACTATCACGTCGAAGCTTGTCGGATAAATCATGGCTGAAAGAGCAAATCTGGCGGAAAAACGGCCTATTCTACGCCAAAACGGTTTAGCTGATAAGTCCTTGATTTCAATAAATCCAAGCGCGTAACGCTATCGTCAAGCCACGGTCATCACAAGGTCATCGCGCGGACATTAGCGCGTCAAACAGCCCCCCTAGCATGTGGCTCATCACCACAGGGGGCAAAACATGCTGCTAAATGAACAGCTTGCAGGCAGAAGCAAACCGCGGCTGGCCGTGCGCCTGGCCGCCGGCGCCGAAGACATCCGCCGCGCGCAGAAGCTGCGCTACGACATTTTCGCCGGCGAAATGGGCGCGGAACTGGCGTCGCGGGATTTGGGCATAGATTGCGACGAATACGACGAGCTGTGCGACCACCTGATCGTCGAGGACCACAACAGCGGCATGGTGGTCGGCACCTACCGAATGCTGTCCCCCGCCAACGCGCGCCGCGCGCCGCGCCTGTACTCCGAGCATGAATTCGACCTGTCCCGCCTTTCCCATCTGCGCGATGGCTTGATTGAAATGGGACGTTCCTGCGTGCACCGCGACTTCCGCTCCGGCGCGGTGATCGCGCTGCTGTGGTCGGGCCTGGCCGACTACGTGAGCCAGCGAGGCGGCGAATACCTGGCCGGCTGCGCCAGCGTGTCGCTGACCGACGGTGGCCACCAGGCGGTCAGCCTGTATCGCCAGCTGGAGGGCCAATACCTGGCGCCGGCGGAATGGCGGGTGTTTCCGCACTTGCCGCTGCCGCTGGACCGAGTGGTGGACGACACCGCGCCGGTGCCGCTGCCGCCGCTGATCAAGGGCTATCTGCGCGCCGGCGCCCACGTCTGCGGCGAGCCGGCCTGGGACCCGGACTTCAACTGCGCCGACTTCTTCATGCTGCTGCCGATGAGCCGGCTGAACGCGCGCTACAACAAGCACTTCATCGGTTGAGTCCGCGGGGCGCGCGCCCCGCGCCGCGGCCCGCGGATGCTACAATCCGGGCATGACTTACGCTTTCGAAGCGGTGGGCGTGATCCGCTCGCCCTACCGCGAAAAATTCGGCATCCCGCGCCAGCCGTCGCTGGTCAACGCCGCCCGCGTCACCCTGGAATTGCTGCCGCCCTACAACCACCCCGACTGCGTGCGCGGCTTGTCCGAGTTTTCCCATGTCTGGATCAGCTTCATCTTCCACCAGACCATGGCGCGCGGCTGGCAACCGCTGGTGCGCCCGCCCCGCCTGGGCGGCAACGCCAAGGTGGGGGTGTTCGCCAGCCGCGCCACCCATCGGCCCAATCCGTTGGGCTTGTCGCTGGTGGAGCTGGCCGGCGTGGAGTGCGACAACGGCGTGCGGCTGCATCTGGCCGGCGCCGACCTACTGGACGGCACGCCGGTGGTGGACATCAAGCCTTATATTCCGTTCGTGGAATCGCGGCCACAAGCCCGCGGCGGCTTCGTCGACGGCCCGCCGCCGCAGCTGACGGTGCGATGGAGCGAACAGGCCTTGCGGCAGCTGGCCACGCTGGCCGCGCCGCCCGATCTGGCGCTGCTGGTGGAGCAGGTGCTGGCGCAGGACCCGCGCCCGGCTTACCAGGACGACCCCGGTCGCGTCTACGGCGTGTCGCTGTATTGCTACAATATCCGCTTCGGCATCCGCGAAGACATCGCCACGGTGCTTGAAATTCTTGAATAAAACCAAAACTAAATCGCATCTCCCCGGTCATACCCGGGCAACTCAAACCACTCAGGAAAATAAAACATGACCACTCGCGCGAAGACGATCGTACTCGCCTTCACCATGGTTTCCGTGTTGGCCACTCCCTTTGCCGAAGCCGCGCGCCTCGGCAAGGGCAAGAGCGCAGGCATGCAGCGCTCCGCCCCCACCCGCACCTATCAACCCAGCACCCCGGCGCCGCAACCGATGGCCGCGCCGGCTCCGCGTCCGGGCGCGCCGGCCCAGGCCGCGCCGCAGAAATCCGGCCCGGGCATCGGCACCGCGCTGGCAGCCGGCGCCGTCGGCGCCGCGGCCGGCTACATGATCGGCTCTTCCGGCAATGAGAAACAGGCGGCTCCGGCGCAGCAAAACGCCGCGCCGGTCGAACAACCCGCCCAGCAGGCCGCGCAATCGGCCCCGGCCCAACAGGAAAAAGGCGGCATGCCCTGGGGCATGCTGGCGCTGCTGGGCCTGGCCCTGGTCGGCGGCATGATGTTCTTCCGCCGCAAAGCGGGCAATCCGGCCGCCAACGCGCCGCAACCGGCCGGCATGCCGCAGGGCATGAACAGCCAGGCCGGCGGTTTCGACGCCGTGCCCAAGATCGGCTCCGGCCTTGACAACGGCAACAGCGGCTTCGGCGGCGGCTTCAACAGCGCGGCGCCGGCCGGCGGCGCGCCTGCGCGCCTGCCCGACGGCACCGAAACCCCCAACTTCCTGCGCCAGGCCAAGGCTACCTTCCTGCACCTGCAAAGCCTGAACACGCCGGAAAGCCTGGAGGAAGTGCGCAAGTACTTGACGCCGGAACTGTTCGAAGCGCTGCGCGGCGACATCGCCGACAACGGCGCCGTGGCCGACTTCCCGCAGCTGGACTGCCAGCTGTCCGACGCCAGCGTCGAGAACGGCCGCTACATCGCCAGCGTGCGCTTCTCCGGCCAGGTCAGCGAAGAAGTGAACGCCCCGCTGGCGCCGTTTGGCGAAACCTGGCACTACATCAAGGATGGCAACACCGGCGGCAAGTGGCTGGTGGCAGGCATCCAGCAAGACTGAGGCTGGCCCGGCGGGATGTGGTTTTTCCCGCCGGCTTAACACTCGTTGACGACGGGCCCTGGGGCCCGTTTTTTATTTTAACGGCCATGCACTAAACTGGAATGCCGATTGCTTGAGCAGCGGGGATACGGACCAACAGAGCCCGGACACAAGGAGGCAGTATCGCCATGACAGCATTCGAGCACGCCGGCCTGAAAATCGGCAGCCACTTTCAGCCCATCTACAGCCTGGCGCATCGGCGCAGCATAGGCGTGGAGGCGCTGTTGCGTGCCGAGCAGGGCGATGTCGCGCTCAGCCCCGCCGAGGCCTTCTACACCGCCGTCTCGCCGGAAAAGCGCCACCAGCTGGACCTGGCCGTCTGCCAGGCGCACATCCAGCGCTTTCTGCAGCTGCCGTCCGATCAGCCGCGCTGGCTGTTTCTCAACCTCGACGCCGCCTCGCTGTCGCGCCCCGACCGCGCGATGGCGCTGGTCAACAACATCCGCCAGGCCGGCCTGGAGCCGCACAAGGTGGTGCTGGAAGTGCTGGAGCACGTGCTGGAAGTGGACGAGGCGCTGATCGAAGGCGTCAACATCCTGAAGAACAACGGCTTCATGATCGCCATCGACGACTTCGGCGTCGGCCACTCCAACCTGGAGCGGGTATGCCAGCTGGAGCCCAGCCTGGTGAAATTCGACCGCCAGCTGCTGCGCAACGCCATCCAGCAGCCGCGCAGCCGCAGCCTGCTGACCAGGCTGGTGCGGCTGATGCACGAGATTGGTGCGATGGTGGTGGTGGAAGGCATAGAAACCGAACGCGACGTGCTGGTGGCGATGGATTCCGGCTGCGACCTGATCCAGGGCTACTTCATCGCCCACCCGGCCGAGCAGCCTACCAGCGACGAGATCATCACCCCCAAGCTGGACGAACGCTGGGACGAATTGATGGCGCACGCGCTGCTCAAGCGCAAGCTCACCCGCCGCCAGATCGAGCTGGCGCGGCAATGCTTCGTGCAAAGCGCCATCTCGCTGATGCAGGGCACCCCGTTCGACCTGGCCGCCAAACCGATGCTCAGCCTGCCGGACGTGATCCGCTGCTTCCTGCTGGACAGCGAGGGCCGGCAGATAGGCCGCAACCTCAACAGCCGCCAGTCCACCGCCGCCACCGACCCGCGCTACGCGCCGCTGGCCGACACCACCGGCGCGGTGTGGTCGCGCCGCAGCTATTTCCAGCACGCGGTGGACCAGCCCGGCGTGCTGTACATGAGCGAGCCCTACCTGTCGATGACCGACCCGCGCTCCTGCGTGACGATGTCGATGGCGATAGAGATCGACGAATACATGCACGTGCTGTGCGCCGACCTGCTGGTGCCGCAGGCCAGCACCGTATGAAAAAGGGCGGCCTCCGGGCCGCCCTGCCGTCCGGCTAGATCACCTCAGCCGGCAGCTTGATGTCTTCCATTTCCTGCAAAATCGGCTTTTTGCCGGAACAATACACCGTAGCCGCCCACTTCTCTTTCACATACACATGCACGCCGGCCTCGACCGGCAGGCTTTCGACATTCCTGTCAACACCCCAGAAAACGGTGTAAACCGTATCGCCGTTCGGCACATTCACGGTATAGGACGGCGAACCCACGCCAGTCCACTGCCCCGTGCTCGCGCGCTTGCGCTCCACGCTCAGCGCGATTTCCGGCGCGCCTGGCTTGCCGAAGGCATAGCGGATGGTTTTGCCCGCATCGCACAGCTCCACCTTCTTGCCAGCCTTGGTCGTGCAGGCGAACACCGTCTTCGCCCCGGCTCCGCAGTCCGCCCACGCCAAAACCGGCAGCAAGGCCAGCGGCAACAACAGCTTGTTTTTCATTTTTCTCTCTCGTTTCATCACGCAGCAGGGCCGATGCGCCCCGCAAAAAAAACGGCGGCCCGCATGGACCGCCGCTTCTCTCTCCCAGCCTTACTGCGCCGGGGTCACATCCTGGATGTATTCGAACAGCGTCACCACCTTCTGCACGCCGGCGGTTTCGCTGGCCACCCGCGCCGCCTCGGCGCCTTCACCCTGGGTCACCAGGCCCAGCAGGTAAACCACGCCCGCCTCGCTCACCACCTTGACGTTGTTGGGATTGACGCCCTTGCCATCCAGCAGCCGCGCGCGCACCTTGCTGGTGAGCCAGGTATCGTTGCTGCGCTCGGAAAAACCGGACACCGGCGCCACCACCGTGTAGTTGTAGACGCGGCGCACATTGGGAATGCCGCGCGCGATCAGCTCGGCCTGCTGGCGCGCCTCGTCGCTGGGCACTTCGCCGGTGAGCAGCACCGCGCGGTTGAAGCTGGTGCGGTTGACGTGGGAGGACGGCAGGCGGTTGGCAATCTGCTCGCCGGATTTCAGCTCGATCGCCTGATCGTCGACATACGCGCCGCTGGTGCGGCGGTCGGACGCCACCAGCGCCCCGCCGGCTGCGCCCGCGGCCACCAGGCCGACGCAGCCGCTCAACACGCTGGCGCAACCGGCGGCCAGCAACAATGCGAATACACTACGCTTCATTCTCATTCCCCTCCCAACAGCATGCAGTCGATGGCGTCGCACAGCGCGTGGATCAGCAGGATGTGCACTTCCTGGATCCGGCAGGTGCGCAGCGACGGCACGTTCAAATGAATATCTTCCGGCGACAGGATTTCCGTGATCTTGCCGCCGTCCTTGCCGGTGAGCGCGATCACGCTCATGCCGCGCTCGTGGGCGGCGTAAATCGCCTCGATCACGTTGGCGGAGTTGCCGGAAGTGGAGATCGCCAGCAGCAGGTCGTTGGTATGGCCCAGCGCCCGCACCTGCTTGGAGAACACCATGTCGAAATCGTAATCGTTGCCGATGGCGGTGAGCGCCGAGGTGTCGGTGGCCAGCGAAATGGCCGCCAGGCCCGGACGCTCCTTCTCGAAACGGCCCACCATCTCGGCGGCGAAATGTTGGGCGTCGGCGGCGGAACCGCCGTTGCCGCAGGCCAGAATCTTGCCTTCGTTCATCAGGCAGGCCACCATCCGCTCCGCGGCGGCCGCCACGCCAGGCGACAGCAGCTCCATCGCCTCCTGCTTGGCGGCGATGCTTTCCAGGAAATGGCCGTTGACCCGGTCAATCAGATCCATTGGGGGATCCCCTTCTCTCAAACTTACTGCGTGAAAATGTTCTTCAGCCACTGCGGCTTGGCGCCGCCCACGCTCACCACCGCGTCAAAGCGGCAGGACGCGTCGATCTTGTGGCTGGCTAGATAGACCTCGGCGGCCAGCAGCAGTTTCCGCTGCTTGGCCTGGGTAATGCTGTCGGCGGCGCTGCCGAAGCGGCTGCCGCCGCGATGGCGGACTTCGATGAACACCAGGCACGCGCCCTCGCGCATGATCAGGTCGATCTCGCCGCCGCGGCAATGCCAGTTGCGCGCCACCAGCTTCAGGCCCTGGGCCTGCAGCAGCGCCAGCGCGCGGTCTTCGGCTTCGCGGCCCGCCTGGTTCATCGCAGCGCGTTGCCGCCCATCACGCCGGCCGGCAGCTGGCGCTCGAACACCCGGTCGCGGCCCAGCTTCAAGTCCCCGGTCACGCCGTCCAGCCGCACCGCCGCGCCGGGGCGGCTGGCCGCCATCTGCACCGCCAGCCGGTAAGCGTCGATACCCAGCGCGTACAGCCGCTCGGTTTGCGGCGTCAGCGCGGCGGCCGGGCGCGGGTAGCGCTTCACCGCCGGATGGTCCGGCATCAGGAACCACGGCATGTCGATGAAGCGCACGCCGGCCAGCTCCGGCTGATTGCCGCCGATATTCAATTGCGAGGTGCCGTACACCGGCATGTCCGGCGTCAGCGCCGCCTTCAGCTTCGCCGCCTGGGCGGCGTCCAGCGCCAGCGCCAGCGCATCGGCCTGGCCGCTGGCCTCCAGCAGCGCCGGCAGGTTGCCGCCGTCAAACGGCCGGCGCTGCGCGTCCTTGCCGGTCAGCGCGCGCCATTCGTCGGCAAACGCCTTGGCCAGCCGCTGCGACAACGCGTCGCCGCCCTCCACCAGGAGCGGATTGACGCGGCCGTCGTCGCGCATCAGCCGCGCCAGCTGGCGGGCTTCGCCCTCCACCACCAGCGACAGCGAAAACAGCTTGGGATTGGCCGCCGCCTGGCGGTCGATCGAATTGAGCGCGATGGTGGGCACCGTCACCGCCGGCGCCAATTGGGCGATGGCCTCGCGCGACAGCGGGCCGATCACCACGTTGACGCCGTCGGCCACCGCGGCGCGGTAGCGCTGCACCACGTTGTCGGTGGTGGCGTCCACGCTCACCAGCTCGGCGTTCTGCTCCACCTGCGCCGCTGCCTCCACGCCGCTGCGCACCACCGCCGCGGCCTCGCCCAGCGCCGACGATTCCACCGGCAAGATCACGCCTATGCGCACCCGGGCGCGGGCCGCGCTCCTGGCCGCCGGCGCGCTGGCTAGCGCCGCCAATGGCGCGGCCGCCACGGGTTGGGCCGGCGCCAGCCGCGGCGTCTGGCCCGGCGGCGCGCTCAGCGCGCGGATCGGCGCGCTATTGCTTTGAATGATATAGTCGGGGGTTTGCGCCATCGCCGGCGCCAACCAAGTCAACAAGACGCCAACCAACAGCGGAGTCAGTCTTTGCATACGTCGTTCGCCCACCTGCTTGATGCTGCCAGGGAAAGTTTCTGTCGCGGCACATTATATGTGGTGGCCACGCCCATTGGAAATCTGGCCGACATCAGCGCCCGCGCCCTGGCGGTCTTCGAAGCGGCCGACGTCGTCTGCGCCGAGGATACGCGGGTTACCGGCCAGTTGCTATCCGCATATGGCATCCGCGCCAAGCGCCTGGTCAGCCTGCGCGAACACAACGAGCGCGGCATGGCCGAACAAGTGGTGCGCTGGTTGGGCGAAGGCCAGATTGTGGCCCAGGTGTCCGACGCCGGCACCCCGGCGGTGTCCGACCCCGGCGCGCGGCTGGTGGAAGCCGTGCGCGCCGCCGGCCACCCGGTGCGCCCGCTGCCCGGCGCCAGCGCCGTGATCGCCGCGCTGTCCGCCAGCGGCTTCACCGCCCCCACCTTCCTGTTTCACGGCTTTTTGCCGCCCAAAAGCGGCGAGCGCCGCAAGACGCTGCAGCAATGGCTGGACGCGCCCCACCTCACCATCTGCTACGAAGCGCCGCACCGCATCGTCGACGCGCTGCAGGACATCGTGGCGGAACTGGGCGGCGAACGCCGGGTGATGATAGCCCGCGAGCTGACCAAAACCTTTGAAACCTTCCACGCGCTGCCGGCGGCGGAACTGCTGGAATGGGTGAAGGCCGACAGCAACCAGCAGCGCGGCGAAATCGCGCTGATCCTGGACGCCGCGCCGGCCGCAGCCCCCGGCGCAGACGACATGCCGGCCGAAGCGCTGCGCGTGCTGCAGCTGCTGGCGGCGGAGCTGCCCACCAAGCAGGCCGCCACCCTGGCCGCCCAGATCACCGGCGCCAACCGCAAGCAGCTGTACGACCACGCGCTAAAACTGAAAAAAGACTGAGCGCCAACTATTTACAAGCCGTTGGCGCAAGGTTAATATCCGTGTCTCGCAGGTGTCGCCCGGATGGCGAAATTGGTAGACGCAGGGGATTCAAAATCCCCCGCCGCAAGGCGTGTCGGTTCGAGTCCGACTCTGGGCACCAGCGACAACTCCGAGAGAGTCCGAGAAGTACCAGGAAACCCGCACAGCACAAGGCTTTGCGGGTTTTTTGTTGTCCATTTCCGTCCGGACTCATCCGGCCAGATCCAGCATTTTTGTGTATAGAACCGTGTATAGATGCCAACGCAGGGCTAAAATCTATACACACCCTCCTCAGAGGCCCGCAGCTCAAGGCTGCGCGCCCATCGCCACCAAGAGCGAATCTATACACAGGAATCTATGCACATGGCCCTGACCGACCTTGCCATCCGGCAAGCCAAACCCCAAGACAAGCCCTACCAACTCGCCGACGGCGAAAGCCTCTATCTCGAAGTGTCCCCATCCGGGGGCAAGCTCTGGCGCTTCCGTTTCCGCTTTCAAGGCAAGGCCGGCATCCTGGCCCTAGGCAAGTACCCCGCTGTCGGCTTGAGCGATGCGCGCCAGAAAGCCCACGAGGCGCGAGTACAGCTCGCCCAAGGCATCAATCCCAGCCAGGCCAAGAAAGAAGCCAAGGTTGTCGCCCAGATCGCGGCAACCAACGCTTTCGAATTGGTGGCCAGAGAGTGGCATGAAAAGCAGCTCGACCGCTGGACGCCAGATCATGCGAGGCGAGTGATGGACTCGCTGGAGATAGACGCCTTCCCCGACCTAGGCAAGCTGCCCGTACCCGACCTGACCGCCCCTCTCATCCTGAACACCATTCTCAAAATCGAAAAACGCGGCGCAGTTGAAACCGCGCAACGGGTTTTGCAGCGCATCAGCGCCATTATCCGCTTTGCGATCCAAACCGGCAGGGCCACCGATAACCCAGCAGTCAACCTAGTAGGGGCGATACGCGCAAAGAAGGTGGAACACCGCCCAGCACTGCCACGCGGCGAGCTGCGCGAGTTCTACCGCCGCCTGGCGACCGAACCTCTCTACATTCCGACACGCATTGCCATGCATCTGCTGATGCTGACCTTCGTCCGTCCTGGCGAACTGCGCGCCGCGCGCTGGGAAGAGTTTGATGAAGAACGCGCCGAATGGCGTATTCCAGCCGAACGCATGAAAATGCGCGAGCCCCACCTTGTACCTCTATCGCGCCAGGCGCTGGAGCTGCTGAAAGAACTACGCCCGCTGACCGGCAAAAGCGCGCTGCTCTTCCCCGCCGTGACTGACCTCAAGAAACCGATGTCCGAGAACACGCTGGGCTATGCCATGGGACGCATGGGCTACAAAGGCACGGCAACCCCTCACGGCTTCCGTGCCCTTGCTTCCACAGTTCTTAACGAAGAAGGCTTTGATCCAGATATCATAGAGAAGCAGCTCGCTCACGCCGAGCGCAATAAAATACGCGCCGCCTACCATCGAGCTGAGTATTTAGAAGAGCGCAGGAAAATGATGCAGTGGTACGCAGAATTCTTAGACAGCCATCAATCAAGGTGATATCTCAATTGCAGACATTTCAGCGCGCCTGGATTATGTTTATGGCTCGATGAGACCTTCGATGGCAATACGAGAGGTGTGATAGCAATGCTGTTAGCCCGAATCCAACGCGATTTATTTGACTTCACATGCCAAGAAGACCCTGAGGACTTCGGTCCTCTCTTGAACTTCTGGTATCGCGCAAACACCCCTGCACTTTCTGCGGCTCTCACTGCACAGCCTGGGCTGAAGCTGATTATTGATGCTCCGAGTGTTCGCGCGCTTGAGCAGATGTCGCAAAAATTATTTCTTCTTGCCGACACCATTGTCTTGCGTGGATTGTTACCAGAACCTCCCCGTAACCTAGAGCTCCTCGAGCCCGAATATTTAGCGCCAACAGGGAGTTACAAACCTGGCTATGCTGACGAAATCGTTTCTCAGCTAGAGAAGTTACAACCCTCTCCCCTAACCTTAATGAGCCCTGCACCGTTCTGGACATCCACCGCCAAGACCTTGAAAAATGGGCTACACGCCGCTTACGCCATGGATATGGATAGAGGTACTCCAAGAGAGATTGTACAGTGGATATCCGGTCCCGGTAGGCCGCTTCTTGAGTCAGGGCGGCTTGCGTATGCTCCATTTATTCCTTCACTTGAAATGGAGCATGAGTTCCTCCGTCAGAGAGTGGATCTTTCTGCATACTTCAATACCTCGCCTTGCTTCCATCACTCTGTAGATTGGCTAACCAAGGAGCAGCTCGATGTTTTGTTTTCATTGCAGTTCCCCTGCTTGGATGGCCTCGATCTAGATACTCTGGCAAAAATAAAATACGACTACCACGAAGAATTCGAGACCTTTAGCCGCCTAATGCTGAACTCACTCAATACCGTCAAGGCAGCTGTCAATACCGAACAGTTCGCCGCAGAAGTGCGCAACGTTCAACGCAACATGATTGATGCGGGTGTAAGTGATGTAGAAAAGACTTTCAAGAAAATCGAAAATCTTTCATCGTTACGCAAAAAAGGGATGGTTATCGGCCTACTTGGATTGAATGCGGCAGCGTACTTAGGGGCGCCTGAGCTTTTCCTCGTATCCGGCCTAGCTGCTGCCGGAGTAAAAATGGTAGCAGATAAGATTGATGAGCTAAAAGAACAAAGTCAATTAAAAGAATTCCAACACTACTTTCTCTGGAAGGTCCGTCACCAGACAAAGCACTCTCATTAGCGGATACTATCATGTCTTAATGCTAAAAATCTGGCGCAGTCAAAGAAAAACATGAAGGTCTGCTTTTTCGAAGGCGAAGGGCCGCTTCGAGTTGTTTTCTTTCATTAACTACAGTCGACATTTAACCAGAGCTTTCGTTGTATATGCCGGTGATTTGAGATCAAATTCTCGTCCAAGATCGTCACTCATTTTTCATCGCACGCATTACTAGCTTCCACGAATAAGCTAACTGTACAAGATTTTTAGTGTTACACCCACAAATTTTGGCTAATTTAAATTTTCTAACACATGCACAAATTGCATGCAATTCTTGGCACCAAATTTAAATCAGAGTTAATATCTTTCTGAAAAGCGACTACCTGAAATGGGCTTGATGCTAAAAATTACCTTAGGAGATTCGGTGCCTAGCATTCGAAAAAAATTGATTCTATGCAATCAGTGCAAAAGCAAAATACCAGCAGGGGCGAAGATGTGCTCAGTGTGCAAGTCCTATCAAGACTGGCGCCAATTCGTTCCCTTTTCCAGTACAGCAGTCGCCCTACTGACTGCACTTATTTCCGTTATTGGAATTGTAGTACCTCCAATTTATAAAATTGTTCACAAGCCTCACTCAGAGGCGGCACTCATGATGCCATCAGTAGATGGCACAACTCTTAGAGTCGTTGCAATTAATCGTGGCGATGCACCAGCCTCTCTTATAAAAGCGTGGGTAGACAGTCAATACCTAGCACCTGCGACTAAAGTTAAATTGAGAAATGATTCTGAAGCCATCATAAACCCAGGCAGTCAGTTAATTACATTTGATATTATTCCGCTTCTGAACGAAGGCGAATCTTACCGTGACTCCTTGGAAATGCTAGGTGTTGCAATTAATAAAAAATCCGCACCACGAACTGAAATTCGCTTTCATGTTTTGCAGTCTGATGGACGTTTTGCAGTCCAAGCAATTTCATTAGATTCCGAACAGCTATTTTCCTTACTACGTGCAAATGCTGATCGTTGCTCAGCCATCAAGACAGCTAACTTTGAAAATGGATGTATTGGTCGAGGAGATCCGTCAAAATAACCAGTTTTGGGGCCAGTTGCATATTCGATAATTTTTTGATGAAATCGAGTTGCGTACCAATCGACAATGCGTAGGAAACGTGTCCAAGTTTATGTGTTAATCAGTCTTTTGTTATCGATTGGTAGACTGACAACTCCGGACAAATGGGAAGATATTAACAGATTGAGTTCTAACCTCTTCTTTGGATCGATTCCTGCCACAGCATGCGTTTTAATGCTCAATTGGCCCATCTACCTGTCCCATAAATAACCGCTGCTGAATGCTGCTCTCCAATGAGCTACGTTCGCATGACGCACGTCTGCCATGCCTGGCAGCACTGCCGGGCATTAATGGCCTCTCTTTGCCTCCAGCCCCCAGCGCGCGCCATCGAAGCCCCGCCTCGCCCCCGCGCTTCATGTGCCGCTAATCATGCACCTGCATGAACCCGCTCCAGGCCCGCACCGTATGGCTTGGCTCGCTGTTTTCTCCCTGCCAAAATTCATGCGTTCTCATGCACTCTATGCATGCATTCGCGCTTTTCGCTGACTGACCTTTTCGCCCTTTCCTCTCGCTTCCCGCCTAAATCTGCCGCCGAGTGTGTCCGGTGCGATCCGTATTCGTCCGATATGGTCCAGTTATTCAGTAATTGCCCTGCTGATTTCCGTTTCCTCGTCTGTCGTCAATAGCCAAATCCGTGTTTTTCCGGCTTTTCAAGTTTCGTTGTTGTGTGGCGATTCCACACAACAAGCCCGCCAAACTCGATTTGAAATTTCTGAAATACTGCATTCGCTGATCGGCGTATCCGATTGCATCCACCGATATTCAGACAAAACGATAAGGACAAATCCAATGACCGCCATTGCCCCTTCGCTCACCGCCCAGCCGCTGCGCTTTCTGCGCTTGCCGGAAGTCATCTCTACGTGCGGCCTGTCCCGCTCGTCGGTATACGACGCCATCAAGCGCGGCAGCTTTCCGGCCCCGGTGCCGTTGGGCGGTAAAAGCGTGGCCTGGCTGTCGTCTGAAATCGATGTCTGGATGGCTGGACGCATCGCTGCCCGCCACGCCTAACCCCCCAATAAACGCACCCGGACTCAGAACATGCATATCCAGAACCCCAACACCCAAGAAACCGTCGCTTTCGCCGTCGCCGGCCTGACCGAACGCCTGGCCACCTTCGAGCAAGACCTCAACGCCTGGCAGACCCTGGCCGACAGCGCCGCCCGCCGCATCCAAACCGCCGAAGCTCTGCGCAATGAAGCCGAGCAGACGCGCAAGGACTGCCGCCAGGCGATGCGCGCAACCCTGGGCATTCCCACCAAGGCTGTGCGCGAGCTGAAGAGCAAGGAGATGGCCAATCTGGAATTGGCCGAGGAGACGCTGAAGATCGCCGCAGAAGAAAAGATTCAGGCGGAAGTGCAGCAGGAAGCGCTGTTCGAGCAGCGCCAAGCCCTGGCCAAGGAGCGCGAGGCGCTGCGCCACCAGTATTGGAACGCGGTGCTGGACGACCAAATCGCCCAATGGGGGCAACAGCTGCCGGTGCTGGCGCTGCTGCTGGACCAAGCGCCCAGGGCTTGCATCGAGCGGCTGTTCGGCCGCGCCGAGCTGCGCAGAAATCAAGATGAGTTCTATGCCGCGCAGCTGCCCGGCGAGCTGCAACAGGCGCTACAAGCCGCGCCGCAGGCGGAGCCGGATGAATTGCTGACTCTGCTCAACCATCCGCTGCCGCCGCTGGCTGAACCCGCCTCGATGCAGCACAACCCGCTGGCCCGCATGCGCTATCAAGCCGAACGCGACGCGCAATACCAAGCCCTGATCAACCGCTAAGCGAGAACAACCCCATGCAAAACACGACCCGCCAAGCCCTGGACCACTTCATCGGCCGCTATTTCAGCCATATGGACGCGCATCAAACTCAGGACAGTTGCCACGCCGCCCCGGAGCCGCAAGCTGCGCAGGCCCGCATCAATGCGCTGAAGACCCATAGCCGGCTGCTGTCCGCCATCAACATCCTCGGCGTGGCGAACATCAAAGGCCGTTCGCAAAACTTCGACCTCGCCGGCACGCTGGCCGCCACGGTGGACACCAACCGCCATGCGTGCCAGCCGGCGCAAAAGACCTGGCAGCCGGCGCAATACTTCTGCCGGCAGACCAACTTCGACGCGGCGTTTGATTACGAGATGCTGGACGCCTGGATGAGCGAGACGCAAGACCAAGCCCTGTTCGAGGCCCGCGCGCGGCACACGCTGGAGCGCCGCATCTTGCTGGACCGGGTGATGATCGGCTTCCGTGGCCTGATGCGCGCCGCAGACTCCGACCGGGCCAAACATCCGCAGCTGCAAGACGTCAATGTCGGCTGGCTGCAGCAAATTCGCGAGCAAGCGCCGAAAGCCTGCCTGGAGCGCGTGCGCGTCGGCGAAGGCCAGCGTTTCCACAACCTGCATCGCCTGGTGCGCCATGCGGTCAACCACCTGCTTGCGCCGGCCTGGCGCGACGATCCGCTGCTGGTGGCGCTGGTGGGCGCGGACCTGCTGCCGGATGCGGTGTGCGAGTCAAACGGCCAAGCCGCGCCCGTCGACGATCTGGTATTCCACAAGCAGCGCCTGGGCGGCCTGCAAGCCGCGACAGCCGCCTTCTTCCCCGGCGACAGCATCCTGATTACCCGCCTGGACAACCTGTCGCTGTACTTCAACCAAAACGCCGTGCGCTACCGCTATCAGGAAGACCCCGCCATCAACAGCGTGCTGTTCTACCACTCCAGCGAAGATGCCTATGTAGTCGAGAACCTGGCCGCCTGCGCGCTGATTGAAGACGTCGAGATCGTGGACTGAGGAGACCGAAGATGGCCTTTCCCTGCCCGCTGTGCGGCGCGGTGTCGAGAGTGCGGACCAGCCGCATGCTGACCGCCACCGCCAAGGAGATTTACTACAACTGCAGCAATGACGACTGCTGCCACCAGTACAAGACGATGGAAAGCGAGCCGCGTACCGTCGCCCAGCCGATCAAGGGCGGCGCGCTGATACCGCCCGAGCGGCTGCGCGCGCTGTCTAGCTTGGCCAAACCCGCGCCGCCGCCAGCGCTGACCGTTACGCCCGGCCGGATTCAGCACAAAGTCTTGAAGTAATGAAAATGGCCCGCTGGAGGGCGGGCCATTTCTATCATTTGGATACAACCTTTAATTTTTCACGATGCTTGGCAAGCCATCCTCTTACACCGGCATGAGATATTTCCGATGCCATTTCCAATTGCCGATTGATTTCATCATCAGTCAAGTCATTATCATAAGCAATATCTAAAACCGCTTCATATTTTTCATGAACAGACTCAAGCTCCCTTTTTAATCGCTTCATTTCCTGTTTGCACGAAGAAATACTGGATCGAATAATCAAATCCATCAGCATGAGATTACTTGCATGAACATACAAATCATTAGATATCTCACCAGGGGTGAAAAGATCGAGAATTTCGTCCGCGCGGATATTCTCATCCGAGACACTCCACAACACCTTTTCTATTCTGGTTTCTGTATGCCCGCACTCTTTGCATTGCAAAAAATATGCTTTGTGATACGCGTAAACCTCCCGGCTTGTGCGGATAAACATGATTTCTTTTTCACATGCCGGACATAGAACATTGCAAACATTTGGCGGAGGAAAATCGTGGCAAGTACGCTGGTCTTTTTTATTAACTTTCAATGCAATGCCTTTAGAACAAGGCCCCTGCCAGGGCCTGTATAGAAAACAAAAATCGAATCCCACGCAATTGTACCCATATGAAATGCACCGCTCAAACGCAATATGTGAATCACATGCTTGACAGCCCCGCACGATTCCCGCACCATTACCGCGTCGTGTTCAATAGCGCGACCGGGTTTGGCGACCTGAACAGTAAGGCGGACAGCCGCCTTTTGCGGCTATTTTTACGTCCGTCACACACCATTGGTGCGTCCTTTTCTATGGCGGGCCGTGGTGGGGATACCTTCGGGTATGCCGGTTCCTTACTGCCGGTTCGCCAACCCTGCCATGCGCCCGCCTCCCCCGTTTGGCGACGAGGGACGGGCTTAACGCTCAGTAGGGAGGCACAACATGCCCAATATCGCCCTGCGCACTTTCCGCGCCCTATTCCCTCAAAGTACCCGTCCCGTTTCCACGCTGCCCAACGAGGCCCAAGCCCGCGCGCTCGCCGCTTTGCTGGTCGCCCAGGGGCAACGCGCCTTGATTCATCGCACCGCCGCCGGCTTCGCTGTGGAGGTGATCGCATGAACGCCCTGCCGCTGATTGCCCCGCTGGCGTTGTCCGCCGTCCATCACCAATTGGCCCAGCTGCAATTGCTGGCCAACTCGCCCGAACACGCCGCCTTGCGCGACCCCTTGAGCCAGTTGGCCAGCTTGTGCCAGGGCATCGAACACACCGTCAGCGCCGGCGTGTCGCGCCTGGCGCGCACCGGCGACGGTCTGCAAGGCTTGGTCGAGCTGCTGGATTGCGCCGAGGACCAACCGTTGCCGGCGCAGCGCCTGGCCGGGCTGCTGGCTCCGCTGCAGCAGCAAGTCATCGACGCCAGCGCCGACATCGGCCAACTGCTCTAAGGAGCCACCCATGCATGCTAGAAACCCTCTCCCGCGCACCGGGCGAGACGCCCCCGGCTTGTCTGGCGTCATCCAATGGGAGGCCCAATCATGAGGCTCGATCTCGCGCAATTGCGTCTGCAGGCCCGCGACCGCTGGCCGGACATCCTGATGGCGCTGGGCATTCCTGCCGAGGTCTTTACCCAGCGCCGCAACCAGCCTTGCCCGGCTTGCGGCGGCAGCGACCGCTTCGAATGGATCGACAAGGGCAGCGGCCGTTTCGTCTGCCGCGCCCTGGATAGCCAGGGCGGCGACGGCTTCGTATTGGCGCAACATTGGCTAGGCGGCGACTTCTTCCACGCGGCGCAAGCCGTCGCCCAGGTCTTGAACGGGGCGAAGGGGGAGCCGGCGCGCGTGTCGGCCGCACCCGCGACCACACATCCGCAACGAGACCAACGCGAGCGCCTGGCGCAGCTGTGGCGCGCGGCGCGGCCAGTGAAGGCTGATGACCCGGTGGGCCGCTATCTGCTGCGCCGAGGCTTGAGCCTGACCGCTTACCCCCGCGCGCTGCGCTATCACCCAGCCTTGGCCTACTGGATCACCTTGCACGGCCGGCCGCAGCTGCTGGGCCACTTCCCCGCCATGCTGGCGCTGGTGACGTCGCCGCAAGGCATCAACGTGGGTTTGCATCGCACCTGGCTGACCCTCGACGGCCACAAGGCCGCGCTGCGTCACCCCGTCAGCGGCGAAGCGCTGCCGGCGAAGAAACTGGCCTTGGGCCGTTCCGGCGACCTGTCCGGCGCAGCCGTTCGGCTCTATCCGCCCACAGACGGCCGGCTAGCGCTGGCCGAGGGCATCGAAACCGCGCTGGCGGTGCGCGAGGGCAGCGGGCTGCCGTGCTGGGCGGCGCTGTCGGCCTGGGGGCTGTCGCATGCGGTATTGCCGGATGAAGTGAGCGCGCTGTTTGTGATGGCCGACAACGACGCCAACCAGGCCGGCCAGAACGCCGCCCGGCGCTTGGCGCGGCGGATGCAGGAGGACGGCCGGCCCGTCCATCTGCTGATTCCCGAGCGGCCGGATAGCGATTGGCTGGATGTGTTGAACGAACAAGGAGAACCGAATGGGCAGCGCTGACAAGCAGGCTTTGAAGATGGCCGCGAAGGCCCCGGCGCTGGCCATCGGCCCGCGTTATGAAGTGAACCGCGATGGCGTGCATTACATCGCCGTCAAACGCGACCGCGATACCGGCGAGCTGTTGGAGCAGCCGCCGGAATGGCTCAGCGACAAGATGGAGCTGCTGGGCTGCGGGACGGATGCGGACGGGAACCATCACCGCATCGTCAAATGGCAGCGCCAGGGCAATGGGGAAGTCATGACCACCGCCTTGCCCAGCGCCGACATCGGCGAGCGCGCCGGCTGGGCGCTGCTGCGCAAAGGCGGCCTGACGCTGACCACCGACCGCGGCGGCCAGGCGCGGCTGGCTCACTGGCTGCAGCGCGAAGGCTCCACCGAGTGGCACGACATCGTCAATATGTCGGGCTGGCAGCATGGCGCGTTTGTGCTGCCGAACGGCGACATCATCGGCCGCCCCAACCGCAAGATGCATTTCAACGGCCGGCCCAAGGATGCCAGCGCCTACCATCCGGCCGGCAGCCTGGCCGACTGGCAAAGCACGGTCGGCGCGCTGGCGCTGGGCAACCCGCTGGCGATGACCACCATCGCTTGCGCGCTGGCCGGCCCGCTCTTGGCCTTGTGCGGGGCGCGGGATGGCATCGGCCTGCATCTGTACACCAATTCCTCCTCGGGCAAGAGCACCTGCGCCGATACCGCCGCCAGCGTGTGGGGCGACCCGCAGCGCACCTTGCACACCTGGTCCGGCACCGCACTAGGGCTGACCAACGAGGCCGAAGCCAGCAACGACATGATGATCTATCTGGATGAAGTCGGCTCCGGCGACGCCCGCAAGATCGGCCCGGCCATCTACAGCATGCTGAACGGCGTGTCCAAACTGCAAGGCGCGAAGGAAGGCGGCAACCGCGCCGCCCGTTCGTGGAAGCTGACCATGCTTTCCACCGGCGAAGTGGCCATGAGCCAGTATCTGACCGAAGGCGGCCAGACGCCGCGCGGCGGGCAGGAAATCCGCTTGCTCGACATCCCGGCCGACACCGGCCCCTATCGCGCCTTCGACCACATCCACGGCCGCAGCAATGGCGAAGTGTTCGCCGACGAGCTGACCCGCCATGCGCGCAGCCATTACGGCACGGTCGGCCGCGCCTTCGTCGCCTGGCTGCAGGACAACCGGGCGGCGGCGGTGCAGTGGGTGGAGCAATCGCAACAGCGCATGCTGGCGGCCGTGCCCGAAGGCGCCGCACCCACAGTCCGCCGCGCGACGCGCAAATTCGCCATTCTGTCGGCGGCGGCCGAGATGGCCAGTCATGCCGGCCTGACCGGATGGACGGTGGAACAGGCGATTCAGGGCGTAGAAACCACCTGGCAGCGCTGGATGCAAGCTTTCGGCATCGAAGACCGCGACGACGCGCGCTTGATCGACCAGGCCGCCGCCGTGCTGCAAGCCAGCCAGTACGCCCGCTTCGTATTGCTGCCGATGAATGACAGCGACCCGCTGGTCCCCAACCTGATGGGCTACAAGCGCTACACGCTGGAAGGCGAAGCGGTGTTTCTGGTGACGCCGGGCGCGTTCAAGGGCGAAGTCATCGCCGGCTATGAAGTGCGGCATGCCTGCGAAGTGCTGTACCGGGCGGGGATGCTGCAACGGCCAAAGGGGGGCGCGCCGGTTGGACCGTGCATGGCGGCAAAGGCGTGGGCCAGGTCTACCGCATGCAGTTGCATCCGCACGACGGCGAAGCGGAAGAGTAAGCGAAAAATTTCTCACGTGAGGCCAAACCCACTGCCAACACTGCCAACACCTATCTAATTAACTGATTTATATGACTTTATCTGTTGGCAGTGAGTTGGCAGTGTTGGCAGTCAATTGGCAGTTCACCCACCCCATCCCGCCCAGTTGGCAGTTTGCCCCCTCCTGTTGGCAGTGCTTTAGCCGCCACTGCCAACAACTAAACCCATACTAATCAGCCACTTACCGACGAGTTGGCAGTGTTGGCAGCGTTGGCAGCGGTTTTTGCTACATACGTAAGAAAATAAACAAGGCCTAGTTTCGAGCGATCAGCCCCTCCCTTCAGGAAGGCTACCCTAGTATGATTGCAGAGCGCTCTTGCAAACCCCACGGCGAACCTACAAATACGACTCACGCAAAGTGACTAAAAACGATTGTGCTTGCATAGTTAATTTCCGTCAGAATTAACCAGCAGCAAGAAATGGTCTACATCGACTTGACAATCGTTTCATTGCACTAATCACACAGAAAATAGGTATAAATGAAGACTGCTAGTGCTGCCGTATCACACGAACAATCTTTATCTCTAGGTTGCCAAAAAACTGTGTATAGGCGAATTAGTTATTTATGACATTTCATCTTGTAGCAGATCACCTTTCTTCCGAAGCTGGAAAAAAAACAGGAACTCCTCCTGCTGATGCATTTGCACGCACCGCATTCAATCGGTACTATTATGCGGTTTATTTGGCAGTGCGCGAATTTATTGGCGAATTCGAAACGGATTGGAAACGTACTACCCATGCTAAAGTTCCTGAGATTGTCGAATTTAATCTTGCCAAGAAAATAAAAAGAGAAGCTGACAAGCTGAAGAAACACAATTCGTTATCGGAATCAGAATATTCCAGAATAATTAGAATATCAAGAGACGCGACAAAAGATATCGCCGGAATAATGAAATCCGCCTATAGCATAAGATGCATATCTGACTATGAGCCGGAGGTTCCGATAGAATTTTCCAATTCTCAATTTTCAATCAAGAGCACTAGTAGCGCAGAAGCTAAGAATTGGGAACGTAGAATTCAGGAGAGGATAGGTCAGATTAAGAAAATAACCAAGGAGGTAGGCCTTGATTAATGAAGAGACAATAAAAGAACACCTTGGGCAGTTTGTCGACATCATTACTGAAATCCGAGTCGACGAACAGAATAAAATTATTTTACTGGATTTATTTGATAATAACGTATCAAATAAAAGGGAGCATAATTCCATATCACCAGGGCAGATTGAATTTCTAAAACGTAAGCTGAGAAAATTATTCGACTTTCGCGTTGAGGTGGTTTTGAAACAGTCCGAATTATCGACTCAGATAGAGGAGGACATTAGGTATGAGGTCAAGAAAAAATACCCGAATCTTGTAGAAAGCGTAAGCCTTTCATTTAAGACTTCAACGGATGCGTACGTTATAGTATTTCCTGCAGCACAACTAAGCAAAGATGCATGCGAAGACATTGAGAGGCATATTAAAGCCCAGCTTGAATTAGTTGAGGTAAAAAGCGTAGGCTTTGATTTTGTTTTAAATAAATGGCTTGAGCCAAGCAATATTCAGATATTAAGGTTGGTGAAAATTACTGCGCCAGTTACATTGGACAACCTTATGGCTCGTATCAACGGACAAAACTTGTATTGCCCATCAGAACGATGGTTAGCCTCCAAGCTCGATCTGTTGCGAAAAAAGAGACTCGTTGTACGCCTGGAAAATGGTACCTATGCCCTATCTGCACGCGGACTGCTAGTAACACCATACGGCACAGATAGGAAGAGTTCAGACGTGGAGCGAATGTTGTTTCTTGGAAAAGTTCATGTATGATAGAATCCTTACGTGGTGGTGTAGTCGTGTGGGTGTGTATCATGCCCATGAGTGACGACCGGGCACAGAAGTGCAGCCTGTCTAACGGCAGCTGCTCCTTCGAATCAGCTGCCGTTAGACAGGCTACATTGACGAAAGTATCTTTTTAGACTTTGCTACCTTGAACACACCACCACTCCCCCTTCTTGTTACTTTTTCGTCACTTCCAGACCTCCTCTTAGCTCTACAGCTTGAGGAAGAGGATCATGAACGAAAAACGCAGATCGAAGCTCTTCACAGGAAGAGTTTGCCACCGGTGACCTCAACTTTGGCGTTGAGCACTATGTTTGGTATCAGCCTCAACTTTATTCATGCTTTAGCCCGGCACCCTGAGAAAAATTACAGAAAATTCAAGATTCGAAAGGGCAAAAAAAATCGTGAAATTAGCTCTCCACGCATTGCACTGAAGCTAATTCAACGGTGGTTTGCTCAACATGCTTCTAGCGCATTGGTATTTCCTGAGTATGTTTGTGGCTTCGTCCCCGGAATCAATGGCGTCACCGAAGCAGCAAAAAGACACTGTAATGCGAAATGGGTTTTCTCCGTTGATCTCCGTGACTTCTTCGGCCAAGTGTCGAGGGCACGAATTCACAACAAACTAGTTGCCTTAGGTTATCCTGAATCAGGAGCTGACCTAATATGCCAACTTTGTTTGTTAGATGACAAGCTACCTCAAGGTTCTCCTGCCAGTCCATTTTTATCGAATTTGGCTTTTCAAGAAACAGATGAGAAACTGAATTTAATAGCCTCTAAATTTAAATGTCGGTTTAGTAGATATGCCGATGATATTGTTTTTTCTGGGAAAAATGAATTCGATCCAATAATAGAAAAAGAGGTCAAAGAATTACTCGAGCAAGAGCGCTGGGTACTTGCCGAAGATAAAACAGAAATATCCCAGCTCCCTCATCGTCTGAAAGTGCATGGACTATTAGTGCATGGAGATAAGCCTAGGTTGACTAAAGGGTATCGAAATCGTATTCGTGCGTACAAACATCTTCTGAGTAATGAAAGAATTCGTGCGGATGATATAAATAAAGTAAAATCTCACATTTCGTACGCAAATATCATTGATTCTATTTGAATTAGCCATGTACTCCATCTGGCTTTGTTGCGCAAATCCATCCTCGCACGACTTGATAAGATATCAGCATGAAGGCGATGGCAAACAATTCAATGGGGCTAAACGTAAACGAACACAGATCTATGGTGAGGCCGCCATTCAATTCTGCGTTATCATCAAGAGCCTGTTTAGACTGAAAGCAAACCATCGGTTTCATACAAAGCCTACTCAATGACAGGCTTCGGCTGGAGACCACTCCTAGTCTCAGAGTTAGCAAACGCTAAAAATCAGCATTCCCTATCAAAAGTACTCTAACGCGTTGCATCTGTCAGTCGATACACGGTATCAAACTTGAACCGTTTCAGTATGCTGGCCCGTCCATGTACGATAGCTGTGACATAAATCTGTTTGGTGAGAAGGGAAACTATCCTTACCCAAGACTTATGCAACAGCGCCATCCGGCCGAGCTGACTTTGACCAAAGACGCATCAATGTTGGTACATTTGTTGGTATTTAATTTTCAAAATAAAAAATACTTCAATAATTTCAATGCATTGATTGATGTTTTCGAGAGTGACTCTGTCCTCGATGTTTGCGCAGGGCGAGTCCAGCCTCGCCTCGGGCCTGACGGCCCCCACGGGCGCCCAAAGCCAGACTAGGATATTTGGCGGTGGCACATCCGGGTAAATATCCCTCCCTGCCGCCGGGCAGTCCCGGCTATGAAAATCATCATCCGCGCAGCGGACTCTACGTACTGCCTCAAAGCACAGCCCTATTCCTGCCCCAACTGCTTGCCTGGCAAGCCTTCCAGCCGGATAATCTCAATCGTGCCGTTCAATAGCGGCACCGGGATTGGCGTCCCGCATTCAGGCGGACTTCTGTGCAAGGCTGGGCCTTGTCGCGTCCGTACACCATTGCACGTCCTCTATGGCGGGCCATGGTGGGAGCATCTATGATGCGCCGCTCCTGGATCGGTACGCCAATCCCGCCATGTGCCTGCCACCCCTACTTGGCGTTGGGGTTGGCAGGGTTAAGCACCTATCCAGGAGGGTTTTGCCATGCCTTGCATCACCCGCAGTCCGTCGCACCTCGCGCTTTCCCTGAAGAACCGTCATCCCGCCCGCAGCCGCTGGCTGCTGCACAACCAAGCCCCCACGCATCCGCCCAGCCTGCTGGCGATGACCCGGCTGCACGAAGCCTTTGCCGCCTTGCAGGCGCAATTGGCCAGCCAGGATCAATCCATGGTTAGAGAGCCGGCCGCGCGCGTCGCGCATTTGTGCCACGACATCGAGCAGGCGGTAGTGGAGTCCATCTGCCACCTGTCCCATGGCCAGTTGGGCTTGCAATCCGTGATCGATTTGCTGGCTTGCCTGGGAGATGACGTGCGCCTGCCATCTAGCCGCATCACGGAGTTGCTGTCGCCGCTGGACAAGCGCATGAATGAGTCGCTGACGCTGCTTACCCGCGTGCTCTAAACCCCGCCTCGTAAACACAACAGCCAGCCCGCTTCAATGGGCTGGCTGTTTTGGTTTTGGCGATGCTTGGAGACGGCGCAATGCCCGGCGGGAAAGGCGGCTGCATCGACAGGTTTCTAGCCGGGTATTGCACCCTACGGTGCGGAAGCCGTCACGATCTTTAGAGCCAGGATGCAACGCCGCCATGGTGTGAACAGGTGCCTCTGCGATGCGTGCTGAAGCTGTAGGTGCCGTCGCCGCACCGGGCGGATGCGCCGGCCGGAGCCTTGCCGGTTTTCGAATGCGCCGGGCTATGCACGGTCTGTCCATCCGAGTTTTGGTAACTGCCATGCTCTAGCAATTGGGACTCGTTAGGCTTGTCGCTATAGGACTGGCTGGGCTTCTTGGCGAAAACAGGCTGAAATGCCAATGCTGCGGCGAGGGCGAGGATGGCGAGGCGCATGCAATTTCCTTTTCTGCTCGAGAAATGTCAAGTGCATTTTACGTATTTCTACCAGCTCTCGCATACAGGATTCTGACGCTGCGCTGCCTGGCCGGGCGCGATACCCGGCCTCTGCCGAATCCATACGCCGGGCATGAGGGCGATTGGCGGTACGAAACAGCCGCGCTTTGGTTTTGCGACATGGCGGACGGCGTCATGCCCACCGCGAAGGCAGCCGCAGCGGCGTGTTTCTGGCCAGGCTATGCCCTGCGCTGCTGACGGTTTTGGATTTGGCGATCGTGAAAAGCGGCGCAATGCCCGGCGGGAAAGGCGGCGGCATCGGCGGGTTTCTAGCCGGGTATTGCACCCTAACACTCTGTGGAAAATCACACTCTCAGTGGAAGCATCAATCACTGTGCTTGAAAGTTTTCTCGGTAAACATCGGGCTTCCTGTTACTCATCCCAACCTACCCCCCTTCCCCGCGCAGATCGCAAGCGCGCTGGCGAACATGACGGGCTCCTGGCAGATCGGGCGATATTTGGCGGGTCTCCGGCGCCAGGTGTTGACCAATGCGACCCGACTAGGGGAGGACGAATTGGAAGAAGGTCATGATGGCTTGATATGTGACTGAAAAGGGCGGCTGTTGCCGCCCTTTGTTACTGGTTGGTCTGATACGCTTTTAAAATCTGAAGCCCATGGGCTTGGGCGCGGACTTGATCATATCGGCCAATCATCTTGCTGTTCTCTATCAAGCTTTGCACACCAGAAAACAGATCGAAACGGGCAGGCTGCGAATATCCCAACTGCTCGTTGATATCGCGAAGCATAACAGTGGGCGAGATGGTCTGATATTCCTCAAGACTCAGCGTTCCATTCCTGAGCATGCCAATCAACAAGTCCGATGCTTGCTCGGTCGTAAGATTGGAGAGATCAACCTTGCCGGATGCTGTGGAGGTTTGTGTTGCGACATCGGACTTGGCTTGCTCCAGTACCTGGGAAAAGTTTGATGCCCTTCCACTCGCAACCTGCTGTTGGGGCATTGCAGCTTGTTTTTCAGACGCTGAAGGGATGAGCATTCTTCCTCCTTCGTATTTTTGGACTTGGTGATACACCACAACGGTGCAATGCCCGGCTGAAAGGCAGCTACAGCGACACATTTCTGCCAGGTCTTGCACCCTACCCACGTTAACGCCCCATCTTGCGCAGCGCCGCCGCCCGCGCCTCGAACTGAGCGAAGCGCTGGTCCAGCCGCTGCCGTTGCCGCGCCTTGTCCGCCGGGCTGAGGAAAGAATAGCGGATGCTGTTGTAGACGGTGCGCTTCAGTTCGTCGTACGAGGGCTGGTAGCGGCTGACGTACAGCAGGTATTCATTGCTGATGTCGCTGCGCGACACGCCTTCATCGTCGGTGGAGATCACGAACGGCACGCCGTACTTGCGGTACAGCAGGATGGGATGCGCGGCGCCCTGCACGCCCAGGATGAACTGGTTGCTGGTGAGGTTGATTTCCACCGCCACGTCGCGGCGGCGCATTTCGTTCAGCAGGCTGTCCGGCCGGCTTTCATGGCCGACGTCTATGCCGTGGCCTATCCGCTGCGCGCCGGCCAGCTCCACCGCCAGCCGGATATGGTCGCGCAGGCCCTCCGGCGGCACCATGCCCAGCACCAGCTCGCCGGCGTGCAGCGCCAACTTCACATCGGGAAAGCGCTGCTTGAGGAAATGGATCATGCGCATGTGCAGCGCGTAATCGCGCATCGCCACAATGCCGTTTTCCGGGCCGACGATGTTCAGCCCCACCACCAGCGGGTTGTCGTGCGCGGCGGCGAAGCCGGCGTACAGCCCGGCGAAGGTGATGGATGGCTTGTTATTGCGCGAGACATAGGTCTGGAAGCGCAGCGTGAAGTCGTCGTCGTCCATGCCCTGGGCGAAGCCGGCCAGATCCTGCCGGTAACGCTGGACTTGCTCGGCGGTGGAGGCGTCCGCCGCCAGCGCCGATGCGGCCTGGCCCAGCGCCTGCTCGATGGCGGCCGGAGCGGCGTCCGGGGCCAGGCTGTCCAGATTGGCGGCCAGCGCGCTGTTGCCGGACGGCGCGCCGCGCAGCATGGTTTCCAGGTATTGCAGGTTTTCCGCCTTGGCCCGGGTTTTCAGCAGCTGCAGGCCTTCGCGCGGCGAATAGCCGGAAACGCCGCCGAAATAGCCGAAGGTATCGAAAAACTGCTTGTCCGGCGGCGGCTGGTCATGGCTGTGGTTGTCGAAATCCTTGTCCGACCACAGCGTCAGCAGCTTGCGGTACAGCGCGTTGTCGTCCTTGATCTGGCTGCCGCTCAGGCACGCCGCGCCCGGCTGCGCCTGCTCCGGCTTGGTTTCTATTCTCAGCGTGGCCTGATAGACGCAGTACTTCTGCCTGTCCACCCAGTCCAGATAGGTTTCGGCGTACAGCGCGCCGGTGTAGTGGTGATGCAGATCGCCGCCCTTGGGCAGCATGTTCATCAGCATGCCCAGTTCGGCCACCCGTCCCTTGTCGGCCAGCAGCTGCTGGTAATAAGCGCGCGCCGCCTGGTAATTCGTCTTTTGCTGCGCCGCGCCCAGCGGCGCTTCCGCCCGCGCGCCCAGCGGCAGCAGCGCCAGCGACAGTTGCAGGCAGGCCAAAGCCAGTATCGATTTCACATTCGCTCCCATTCGCATTTTGACGACGGCATAACCGTAACAGCAGCGCAGGGAAACCGGAAGGATGGCGGCGTGGCAGCATGGCCAGCTGGACAAAGGCCAAGCGGCCAGACAAGAAGCGTACCAGCCGTAACAAAAAATAACGAAAACAGCTATTTAGGCCAGCTATAAAAGACCGATATAAGGCACAAGCAGTCCCGATCATCTCACCATGGAGCGATGCATAGCGGCAAACTCAGGCGAACCTTCCGATCCCGCACTTTGATTGGTTGCGCCGCGCCACACCGCCATCCGCAGCACCCACCAGACCGCTATTCCGGCCAGGACTCCGGCAACGGTCACACTGCGAGACGACAGGCGGCAGCGACGCCAGATTGCCAGCGCTCTGCGCGACAACATCAACTCAGGCCATCCCAGCAGGATGGCCTTTGTTATGGCCAGGCGGGCCATGCCCCGCGGGTTTTACCAAACTTTTACCGTTTGCGCCGGCACTCGGCGGCCGGCGGCGGTCTATTCCTGTTTCGCCATCTTGCGCAGGAAAGCCGCCACATGCTGCAAAACTACTTCCCCATCCTGTTGTTCATTCTGATCGGCCTGCTGGTCGGCGTCGTGCCGCTGCTGCTGGGCAAGCTGCTGGGCCCCAACCGGCCGGATGCGGAAAAATTGTCGCCGTACGAATGCGGCTTTGCCGCGTTTGAGGACGCGCGGATGCGCTTCGACGTCCGCTACTACCTGGTGGCCATCCTGTTCATCCTGTTCGATCTGGAAGTGGCCTTCATGATTCCGTGGGCGGTGACGCTGAAAGACGGGCTGGGCCTGTTCGGCCTGGGCGCGATGGCGGTGTTCCTCGCCATCCTCACCGTGGGCTTTGTCTACGAATGGAAAAAGGGCGCGCTCAATTGGGATTGAGCGCGCCAAAGAGGCCATCCGGGGCGGGATGGCCTGGAGCCCGGTTTATCAGGCCAGCAGGTGGCCCAGGAAGGCGTAGGCCAGGCCGAAGTAGATGAACACGCCCAGCATGTCCATGATGGAGGTGATCAGCGGCGAGCTGAGCGTGGCCGGGTCGGTGCCCAGGCGCTTGGCCAGGAAGGGCAGCATCGCGCCGATCACGCCGCCGGCCAGCGTGCACAGCATCATGCTCAGGCCCACCACCAGCAGGATGTCGGCGCCGACGCCCTTGCTGAAGTGCGACAGCACCATGTCCAGCAGCGCCACCGCCACGCCCAGCGCCGCCGCCACCGGCAGTTCGCGCCGGATGACGAAGGCGACGTCGCGCCAGTTCAGCTTGAGCTGGCCCAGCGCCATCGAGCGGATCACCAGCGTGGCCGACTGGCTGCCGGCGTTGCCGCCCATGTCGACGATGGGCGCGATGAAGGCGGCCAGAATCACCACATTGCTCAGCAGCTCTTCCTGCTGGGCGACGAAGGTGCTGGTGATGGCGCCGAACACCGTCAGGATCAGCAGCCAGAACACCCGCACCGAGAACATGCGACGGACGCTGGAATGCACCACGTCCAGATTGCCCTTGTCCAGCGGCGCGGCGCCGCCGAAGCTGGCCAGCCGGCCGGTGTCGTCCTCGCGCTCGATGTCCATCGCGTCGTCGATGGTGACGATGCCTATCATCCGCTGCGCCTCGTCCAGCACCGGCAGCGCCAGCAGCTCGTAATGGCGGATCAGGTCGGCGGCGCGGTGGCGCGCCCAGCCGGCCTCGGCGTAGGCCGGATTGTGCTGCATCAGCTCGGCCACGCTGGTTTCCAGCGGCGCCAGCACCAGCTCGCGCAGCGGCAGCGTGCCCAGCAGCTGGTGCTCGTGGCCGACGATGTAGATCACCTCGATCTGCTGCCGGTCGCCGGCGCGCAGCGCGGCCATCGCCTCCGCCGCGGTCAGCTGCGGCGAGATGGCGGCGTAGTCGGAACTGGTGACCGAACCCACCGTATCCTCGCCATAGCTGGCCAGCTTGAGGATGTCGTCGCGCACCATCCGCCCCAGCGCCGGCAGCAGCCGGCTTTGCTCGTTCTGGCTCAGCCGCTTGTAGAGGTCGGCGCGCAGGTCAGACGGCAGGCGCTCGAACACCGCCACCACCGCCGGCTGCGGCAGCCGCTGCAGCAGCTCGTCCTGCTGCTCGGCCGGCAACAGCGCCAGCACGTCGGCGGCCAGCTTGGGCCGCATCGCCTGCAGCAAGCGCGACACCGCCTCCGGCGGATGGGCCGCCAGCGCCTCCACCACGTCGGCCAGCGGCAGCGCGCGGGTCAGCCGGTCGAAAGCCTGGTCGTCAAAAGCGCGCAGCTGGGCGCGGATCGATACTTGCAGTTGTTCCTGGTTCATCGCTTGGTCCTGTGCGAATGTCCGCGGCGCGGCCGATAACACCGGCGCGCCGGGGGAAGAAATGCTTGCCGCAATGAATGCAGGCGCGACAAGCCGCATCGCCTATTCGCGCTGGCGATGTTTATTTCTTCCGCAATATTGAATACGGGGTGGTTTTATCAGTCGGCGCGCCAATTAAAAATCCATGCCTGGCCATTGAATGGAAATTCAAAATCAGCCATGCATCAGGCATTGCGCAAACTGAATGGGCGGGGTCGGCCGGGCGCTGCGCCGGCCGCTGAAAAGGCGGGATCAGGCGGCTGGGCGCGCGGGCCGACACGGTCGAGGTTCTGGCTCTTCTGGCATCGCTGCCTCCGTGTGGCGTAGAAATGAAACCCTGCCGCGGGCGCTGCGCCCGGGGCGAGGGAAATTATTTAATGTTCAGGAACAACGAGATAACAACACAAGACAGGCGCAGTGAGGCCTGGACGCGTCGCCGCCGCTGGGGCGGAATCGGGAAGGGCGCGAGTTGGCCGATGGCCAAGGGCAACCGCATCCTGGCTTTGCAGGATGCGGCAGAAGAAATCAGTTCTGCGGGATCCGGCAAAGCGGCGTGGCGATCGAAGATCGACTACTGCCGTCGTTGTTCACGATGAACCTTTGCTTTGTGGATAATGGCGCAAACTATAAACCAGCTATTAATTCGAATCAAACTTTGTAATGGTGGTTTTACATTTCTCTTATTTAATGGGCGGATATTATATGCCCCCTCTTTATTCAGCCATGCCATGGCGATGAGGCTCGCCATTTTTCATATCCATTCTTTATTTCAAATAAATAACCATACGCCGCAAACTTGCCGCTCGCCATGCTCGGCAAGCGGAAAATCAACTGTCATTCCGCTGTGATATCATGGCGCCACACCACTACAAGCCATGTCCGAATGGCACACGCTCCGTGAAACCCATCGCTCGCGCCAACCTTATCCTGATGGCGGCCGCCCTGCTGTCGTTCGCCTGCGCGCCGCTTCGCGCCGCCGACGCTAGCGACGCCGCCCATGCCGCCAACCGCCCCGCCGCGGTGTTCAACCACGGCGTGGCGGTGTTCGAGCAGCAGCGCGAGCTGGCGCCGCGCGCCAGCCTGCGCTTTCGCGTGCTGCACGGCGGCGGCGGCGCGTTGACGCTGTGGCTGAAAAGCCCGGCCGGCCAGATGCCCTTGCCGCTGACGCCGGACTCCACCTTCAACCCCACCGCGCTGTCCGACGGCCAAAGCATCGTGGCGGCGCCGGACAACCATGCCGGGCCGCTGGCCTGGCGGCCGGACATCCGCAGCCCCGGCCTGCCGCCGCACAGCCGCCGGCTGGGCGATTTGAGGCTGGAATGCCTGGTGGACCAGCAAAGCGGCCTCAATCCGCAGGAGCCGCGCGCCAATTGCCTGCCGCCGGCGCGCCAGGCCGACTGCCTGGAACAGATGGGCGATTGCCTGCGCGGCGCCTCGCTGGCCCTGCTGGCGCAATGGCACGCGATGCACCGGCTGCAATGGGCCCGCGCCACCGGCCAGCCGCAGCCGGCGCGCTACCTGTTCATCGCCAAGCATCCGCTGGCCGCCATCCAGCTGGCGCACGGCGAGCATAGGCTGACGCTGCCAGCCGGCTGGCTGCACGGCGGCGGCGCGCAAAACGGCGCTCCCTGGCCATACCCGCGCGAATACCTGTATTCGCTGCCGCTGGACGCGGTCGAGTGGCCGGACGACACGCTGGTGACCTTCGGCGACGCCGCCAAATCCTGACGCGGCGTGGACGCGCCGATACAGTCAATACGCGGATAATTGTGTAACATTCAGCATCATCCCCCCGCAGCCCGCGCCATGATCGTCCGCAACACCTCTTCCTGGTTCCGTCTGCTGTTCGTCTGGCACGGTTCGGTGCTGCCGCGCATCCTGCCGCGGTTGCTGCTGGTTTTCGCGCTGGCCATCCTCGCCTCCTCCATCCGCCACTGGTGGCTGACCAGCCTGGCCGATTCGGCGCTGAGCATCCCCACCTTCACACTGCTGGGGGTGTCGCTGGCCATCTTCCTGGGCTTTCGCAATTCGGTGAGTTACGACCGCTTCTGGGAAGCGCGCAAGCTGTGGGGCAGCCTGGTGATCGCCAGCCGCTCGCTGGCGCGGCAGATGATTTCGCTGACCGGCGCCGGGCCGGACAGCCGGCGCGTGGCCGACGGCTGCTGCGCCTTCGCCTACGCCTTGAAGGAACAGGTGCGCGGCCAGCAGGACGACGCGCCGCTGGAAAGGCTGCTGCCGGCCGACGTGTTCCAGCGGGTGCGCGCCGGCCGCTATCGCCCGGCTTTGATTCTGCTGTGGCTGGGCGAGGAAGCCGCCCGCCTGCAGCGCGAAGGCGCGCTCAGCGAGCGGCAATGGCAGGCGCTGGACCGCAGCCTGAATACGCTGTCGGAAGTGCTGGGCGGCTGCGAGCGCATCGCCACCACGCCCATTCCCTTCACCTACCGAGTGCTGCTCAACCGCACCGTCACCCTGTACTGCCTGCTGCTGCCGGCGGGGCTGGTCAGCAGCATAGGCTGGCTGACGCCGCCGATCGCGGTGTTCATCTCCTACACCTATTTCGCGCTGGAGCAGATCGCGGAAGAGCTGGAAGACCCGTTCGGCTTCGAAGGCAACGACCTGCCGCTGGCCGCGCTGTGCCACGGCATCGAGTCGTCGCTGCGCGAGATGCAAGGCCTGCCGCTGCTGGACGAGCCTGCCCCGCGCCAGGGCATTTACCTGCAGTAAGCCGGTCAGCGCAGGCGTTCGCGCACCGTTTCCTCGCGCAGCAGCAAGTGGCTATTGGCCAGCAGATCGGCCAGCGACACGATGCCGACCAGCCGCATGCTGTCCGGGCCGTCCACCACCGGCAGCCGGCCGACGCCCAATTGCGCCATCCGCCCGGCCGCGTGGCGCGCGCTCATGCCGGCCAGCAGCGCCTGATCGCCGGATAGCGGCTCCGCCCACACCACGCAGGGCTGGCGGCTGGCCGCCGCCTCCTGCAGCCGCCGGCGCAGCAGCACCCCCACCACCTTGCCGTCGCGCAGCACCGGATAGCCGTTATGGCCGCGCGGGCCGAAGAATTGGCGCCAGGCGTCCGCCGCCGGCAGCGCGCCGTCTATCGCCACCGCCGCGCGCGTCATCACGTCGGCCACGTTCAGCCGCTCCAAGGGGTCGACGCTGTACTCGCGGTGGATGTGCAGACCGCGGCGGGCGATCTTCTCGGTCATGATCGACCGTTTCAGCGCCAGCGCCGTCACCGCGCAGGCGACGGCGGTGGTCAGCGTCAGCGGCAACAGCGCCGTGGCGTCGCCGGTCAGGCCGAAGGCGAACACGATGGCGGCGAGCGGCGCGCCCAGCACGCTGCCCAATACCCCCGCCATGCAGGCCAGCGCCCATAATTCCGGCGAACCGCCCGGCAAGGCCGGCGCCAGCGCCGCGCCCAGGCCGGCCCCCAGCATCAGCAAGGGCGCCAGCACGCCGCCCGAGGTGCCCGAGCCCAGCGCCAGCAGCCAGATCACGGCTTTCACCGCCAACAGCGCCAGCAGCGCGCCCAGCAGCAGCCGGTTGTGCAGCAGGTCGCCGATCACGTCGTAGCCCACCCCCAGCGCGCGCGGCTGCAGCCTGCCGCCGATGCCGACCGCCAGCCCGCCCAGCGCCGGCCACCACATCCAGTGCAGGCGCAGCTTGCCGAAGCCGTCCTCCACCCGGTACAGCCCCCAGGTCAGCAAGGCCGCCAGGGCGCCGCAGGCCAGGCCGGCCAACAGGCAGGAGCCCAGCGCCGCCAGCGTGGCCGGCGGCGTGCTCAGCGGAAACAGCGGCCCGGCGGCGAAGCACAGCCCGCGCAGAAAGCCGGCGCAGGCGCAAGCCAGCGCCACCGGCAGCAGGCTGCGCGGCCGCAGTTCGAACAGCAGCAGCACCGCCGCCACCGGCGTGCCGAACACGGCGGTCATGCCGGCGCAGGCGCCGGCCACCAGCAGCGTCTTGCGCTCCGCCGCGGTCAGGTGCAGGCGCTGCGCCAGCAGCGAGCCCAAGGAGCCGCCGGTCATGATGATGGGGCCTTCGGCGCCGAACGGCCCGCCGCTGCCGATGACGATGCCGGACGACAAGGGCTTGAGCAGCGCCACCTTGGGCGACATCCGGCTCTGGCCGAACAGGATGGCCTCCATCGCCTCCGGAATGCCGTGGCCGCGGATCTTGTCGCTGCCGTAGCGCGCGATCAAGCCCACCAGCAGCCCGCCCGCCACCGGCGCGGCGATGGCCCAGGCACCCAGCGCGTGGCCGGCCGGCCCGCGATCGGCCAGCGACAGCGTCTGGTAATAGAACAGATTGGTGCACAGCCGGATCAGGTCCAGCAGCGCCGCCGCCGCCAGCGTGCTGACCGCGCCGGCCAGCAAGGCCAGTCCGGACAGCAACAGCAGCCGCCGGTCCACCGAATAATCGCGCCGCGCCGCGCTCATTTGCCGCCGTCCCCGTCGTTGAAGGCGGTGATGCGCGACACCCGGAACACGTCGCGCAGCGAGCGCAGCTCCGCCTCGTGCCGCGCCGCCAGCCGCGCGAGATGGCCTTCGCCGGCCGCGGTCAGATGCACCTCCACCTGGCGGCGGTCGTGCTCGCTCTTGCGCCGCGCCACCAGGCCCAGTTCCTCGCAGCGGGTCAGCAGCGCCACCGCGCCGTGATGCAGGATCTGCAGCCGCTCGGCCAGTTCGCCCACCGTCGCCCAATCGCGCCCCGGCACCCCGCGCACATGCAGCAATAGCAGGTATTGCTGCGGCGTCAGTCCCTCGCTTTTGGCCGCCTCTTCGCTGAAATGCAGGAAGCGGCGCAGCTGATAGCGGAATTCCGACAAGGCCTCGTATTGCTGCTTGCCCATGCCGACAGCCGGCGCGGCGGTGTGTTCCATGGCGTTTCCACGCTCCACATATATCATAATATGATATTTATACCCGACCGCGCCTTAGCCTGCAATATGCATCACAATATGATATATATGCCGGTCACGGCCGCAAACGGCATGGAACCACACCACGATGCGACATCTGAAACGACACTGCGGCGACTGGCTGCGCGGCTTCTGGCCGCAAGCCATCGCAGCCAGCCCGCGTGACCGGCTGGCCGGCAGCCTGGGCGCGGCTTTCGGCCTGATCGCCGCCGCCTGGCTCAGCCGCCACGCGCTGGGCGAAGCCAATCCCTGGTTCATCGCGCCGATGGGCGCGTCGGCGGTGCTGCTGTTCGCGGTGCCGGCCAGCCCGCTAGCCCAGCCCTGGTCCATCATCGGCGGCAATCTGTGCGCGTCGCTGGTGGGGGTGAGCTGCGCGCGGCTGATCGGCGACCCGGCGCTGGCCGCCGGCGCAGCCGCCGCCCTCGCCATCGCGCTGATGTTCCCGCTGCGCTGCCTGCATCCGCCCAGCGGCGCGGTGGCGCTGACCGCGGTGCTGGGCGGCCCGGCGGTGGCCAGGCTGGGCTACGGCTTCGTCTGGCATCCTGTGCTGCTCAATTCGCTGCTGCTGGCCGCGGCGGCGCTGCTGTTCAACCGCCTGGCCGGCCGCCGTTACCCGCATAACCAGTCCGCGGCGCCCACCCCCAGCGAGCGCGTCGGCGTCAGCCGCGCCGACCTGCACGCCGCGCTGGCGGAGCGCGGCGAAGTGGTGGACGTCAGCGAGGACGATCTGGAGGACATCCTGCAGCGCGCGGAGGAAAGGCTGCACCAGCGCCGCTTCGGCGCGCTGCGCTGCGCCGACTTCATGGCGCGCGAGGTGCTGAGCGTAGGCGCCGACGCCCGCTGCGCCGACGCGCTGGCTTTGCTGCGAGCCCACCGTTTCGAAGCGCTGCCGGTCACCGCGTCCGACGGCAGGCTGCTGGGCGAAATCACCCTGCGCGGGCTGCTGGCCGAAGCCGTCCGTCCCGACGCCCGCGTCGGGCAATGGATGGACCCGCGTCCGCACACCTCAAGCCCGGACGACCCGATCGAGCGGCTGATCCACCCGTTCGCCGACCGCGGCGTGGCGCGCAGCATGGTGGTGGACGCCGATGGCCGGCTGCTGGGCCTGGTGGGCCAGGGCGACCTGATCGCCGCGCTGTTCCGCGAGCAACTGGAGCGGCCGGTCTGAACGCCTATCGGCTATACCGAAATCTGCCGGACGCCATCGCGCCGCTGGCCATGACAATGGCCTTTGCATAGAATGTGCACTCTCAAACCGCCGCGCCGCCAAGACCCGCCCATGAG
This sequence comes from Chromobacterium subtsugae, assembly GCF_001676875.1. Taxonomy (GTDB): domain Bacteria; phylum Pseudomonadota; class Gammaproteobacteria; order Burkholderiales; family Chromobacteriaceae; genus Chromobacterium; species Chromobacterium subtsugae. Next base: position 231,742 of record NZ_JYKA01000004.1, read on the forward strand.
CCTGCCCCGCCTGCTGTTTTCCTTCGTCCTGCGCCATCTGCGCCCCTACTGTCTGGCCGCGCTGATGCTGGCGGCGGTGGCGGCGCTGACCGTGATGATCCCGCGCGAAGTCGGCCGCATCGTCGACGCGCTGGTGGCGCACCGGCTGGCCGGCGGCGATCTGCTGCGGGAGCTGGCCAAGCTGCTGGCCATGGGCCTGGCCATCTATTTTCTGCGCGTGGGCTGGCGGCTGCAGCTGTTTTCCACCTCCTACCAGTTGGGCGTGGAGCTGCGCACCCGGCTGTACCGCCAGCTGTCGCGCCAGGGGCCGGCGTTTTTCCAGCGCCAGCGCACCGGCGACCTGATGGCGCGCGCCACCAATGACATCGATTCGGTGGAAATGGCCGCCGGCGAGGCGATACTGGCCGGCTTCGACGGCCTGCTGACCCTGGTGCTGGTGCTGGCGATGATGACGCTGAGCGTGGATTGGCGGCTGGCGCTGGCGGCCTTGCTGCCCTTCCCCTTCATGGCCTGGGCTTTCTCCCGCATTTCCAACCACATCCACCGCGAATGGGGCGAGGCGCTGTCGCGCTTCGGTCGGCTGAACGACCACGTGCAGGAAACATTGAGCGGCGTGCGCACGCTGCGCTCGCTGGGGCTGGAGGCGCGCAACGACGCCGAATTGTCGCGGCTGGCCGCCGCCGCCGCCGACAGCAGTTTCGAAGCGCAGCGCTGGGAGGCGGCGTTCGAGCCGGCTGTCGGCGTGTCGCTGGTCAGCGCCTCGGTCATCGCGCTGTCGGTCGGCGGCTACCTGGTATGGCATGGCCAGCTGACCATAGGCGCGCTGACCAGCTTCAATATGTATCTGGTACAGCTGATCTGGCCGATGTTCGCCGCCGGCTGGGTGCTGTCGCTGCTGCAGCGCGGCTCGGCCGCCTGGCAGCGGCTGCAGCCGGCGCTGGAGGCCGAGCCGGACGTGGCCGACGCCGGCGGCCGCGCCGAGCTCGTCCCCGGCGCGCTGCATTTCGACAGTCTGACCTTCCATTACGCGCCCGAGGCCGCCGCCGCGCTGAGCCAGGTTTCGATCGACCTGCCGCCGGGGCGCACGCTGGGGGTGGTCGGCCCCACCGGCAGCGGCAAGTCCACGCTGCTGAAGCTGTTGCTGCGGCAATACCCGCTGCAGCAGGGCGCCATCCGCTGGGACGGCGCCGACATCGCCGACTACCGGCTGGCCGCCTTGCGCGCCGCCATCAGCTGGGTGCCGCAAGAGGCCTTTCTGTTTTCCGCCAGCGTGGCGGAAAACATCGCGCTGGCGCGGCCCGACGCCAGCCAGGCCGACATCGAGCGCGTGGCGCGCCTGGCGGCGGTGCACGACGACATCCTGCGCCTGCCCCAGGGCTACGCCACCCCGGTGGGCGAAAAGGGCGTGGCGCTGTCCGGCGGCCAGCGCCAGCGCGTCGCCATCGCCCGCGCGCTGCTGGCCGACGCGCCGCTATTGCTACTGGACGACGCCTTGTCGGCGGTGGACACCCAAACCGAGACGCAAATCCTGCAGCACCTGCGCGAAGCGCGGCGCGGCCGCAGCGTGATCATCGTCAGCCACCGGCTGTCGGCGGTGGCCGACGCCGACCACATCGTGGCGCTGCACCACGGCCGCATCGCCGAACAAGGCAGCCACGAGCAACTGCTGCAACGCGACGGCTGGTACGCCAGCCAATGGCGCTATCAACAACTGGAGGCCAGCCTGGATGAAATCTGACGCCACCCGCACCCAAAGCCGCGAGGCCGTCGCCCTGCTGACCGACGCCGCCCGCCCCGACCTGCGCCATCTGTGGCTGGGCGGCGGCTGGCTGCTGATCGCCGCCCTGCTGGAAGCGGCCGCGCCGCTGCTGGGCAAGATCTTCATCGACAGCTACCTGCTGCCGCACCGGCTGGAATGGTCGCCCGTCGTCGGCCTGCTGGCCGGCAGCCTGGCGCTGGGCGTCATCGCCGCCGTGCTGCGCTACCGGCAGCTGGTGCGGCTGGCCGGCGTGGCCATGCGCGCGGTGCTGCGCCTGCGCGAGCGGGTGTACGGCCATGTGATCCGGCTGCCGATGGCCTTCTTCGACCAGGCCATCACCGGCCAGCTGGTCAGCCGCGTCACCAACGACACCGAGTCGGTCAAAGCGCTGTACGTGCAGGCGCTGTTCGTCATCCTCAACAGCAGCATCGTGGTGCTGGGCGCGCTGGCGGCGATGGCCTGGCTGGACTGGCGGCTGATGCTGGTGACGCTGCTGCTGTTCCCGGCCACTTTCTTCATCGTCTGGCTGTACCAGCGGCTGAGCGCGCCGTCGGTGGCGCGCGCCCGCGCGCTGCGCAGCGACATCAACGCGCAGATGGCGGAATCGATAGCCGGCATCGCCGTGCTGCAGGCCAGCAACGCCGAGAGCCGCTTCGTCTCCCGCTTCGACGACACCAACCAGCGTTATTACCAGGCGCGGCTGCGCGAATTGAACGCCAACGCCTGGCTGCTGCGCCCGGCGCTGGACCTGTTGAACGTGCTGCTGTTGATCGCGGTGATCTACAGCTACGGCCAGCGCGAGCTGGGCGGGGTGGAAATCGGCGTGCTGTACGCCTTCGTCGGCTACATCGGCCGGGTGGTGGAGCCGCTGATCCAGATCACCTTGCAGTTCGGCCAGCTGCAACAGGCGGTGGTGGCGGCCAGCCGCGTCAGCCACCTGCTGCGGGAAACCGCCGCGCCGCAGTCGGCCGCCGACGGCGCCATCGCCGCCGGCGCGGTCAGCTTCCGCGGCCTGCGCTTCGGCTACCAGCCGGAACACCCGGTGCTGCACGAGCTGAGCCTGGAGATTCCGGCCGGCGGCTTCGTCGGCATCGTCGGCCACACCGGCAGCGGCAAATCGACGCTGCTGTCGCTGCTGCTGCGCTTCTACCGGCCGCAGCAGGGGCAAATCCTGATCGACGGCCAGCCGCTGGACGATATCGGCGACGCCGCCTTCCGCGCCGGCGTCGGCCTGGTGCCGCAAGACCCGTTCCTGCTGGCCGCCAGCGCCCGCGAAAACATCGACATGGGCCGCAACCTGCCGCAGAGCGAAATCGAGGAAGCCGCCCGCGCCGCCGGCGTGCACGAGCTGATCCTGTCGCTGGAGAACGGCTACGACAGCGATATGGGCGAGAGCGGGGCGCGGCTGTCCAGCGGCCAGAAGCAGCTGATCGCCATCGCCCGCGCGCTGGCCGGCAAGCCGCGCATCCTGCTGCTGGACGAGGCCACCTCGCACATCGACAGCGAGACCGAGCGACTGGTGCAGCAGGCGCTGGCCAAGCTGGCCGGCAAGATCACGCTGATCTCCATCGCCCACCGCCTGTCCACCATCCGCGACGCCGACGCCATCATCGTGCTGAACCACGGCCGCATCGCCGAAACCGGCGACCACGAGCAGCTGATGCAGCTGGGCGGCATCTACCAGCGGCTGTACCTGCTGCAGCAGATGCAGACCGAGGACGAGGCGTGAGCCTGGATGCGTGCGCGGCCATCCGCGCCGAGGTGGCCGCCATTACGCCGCTGGACGCGCTGGAGGCCCAACACCGCCAGGCCGCGCTGGATTGGATAGACTCCGGCGCGGAATTGTGGCGGCGAGCGAAGCCGGCCACGCCGCTGGTGCATTTGTCGACCTATTTCGCGCTGAAGGACGATGCCGGCCTGCTGCTGGTGGACCATCGCATCGCCGGCTTGTGGCTGCCCGCCGGCGGCCACGCCGAGCCCGGCGAGCACCCGCGCGATACGGTGGTCCGCGAGCTGTTCGAAGAACTGGGCGTGAAAGGCTTGCCGGTGCCAGCCGCCTCGTTTCTCACTTGCACCAAAGTCGCCGGCGGCCATACCGATGTGACGCTATGGTATGCGCTGCCGATTTCGCGCTCCCTGCCGCTGCGCCATGGCCAGGAAGAATTCCGCGAAGCGCGCTGGTTTGATTTCGACCAGATGCCTCCCGCCAGCGAGCCGCATCTCGCGCGCTTTGCCGCCAAACTGGCTAAGATAGACGCCTGAACGCGGGCCCTGGCCCTTTCACACTACCGGAGCCCCCATGTCCCGCCTGCACTTCCTCGCCAGCCTGCTCTTGCTGTCGCTGGCCTCCCTCTCCTGCCGCGCCGACGACGGCAAGGACCTCGACCTGTCGATCAGCACCGAGCTGATGACCCGGCAGACCGCTTACGGCAATTCCTCGCGGCTGCAGCCCAGCGTGGACATGCAGTACCGCACCCGCTTCGGCGCCTTGTACATCCAGGATGGCGAAGGCGGCTGGGCGCTGCCGGCGCCGGCCGGCTGGGTGTCGCTGGGCGTGGCCAGCGAGCCGGCCTGGAGCCTGGGCGGCGGCGTGTCGCAGAGCCTGGCCATCGCCCGCTACGGCTTCGACCTGCCGCGCGACGGCAGCCTGTCCTTCGGCTACGCCAGCCGCATCGGCGACAGTCACCCCGGCCAACTGCTGGTGGCCAGCCTGGACGCGCCGCTGGGCGATTGGCGCGGGCAAAAATTCTCGGTGCTGGGCTGGGCCAGCCTGGCCAACCAGGAGCGCCGGCTGGGTTTGAATCACCATGACGACGGCGCCGGCTGGCAGCTGGAGCAAAGCAATCTGATGCTGGTGATGTCGCACCCGCTCTCCCGCCACTGGACGCTGGACCTGGGCGCCGGCAGCCGCTGGGCGGCGGAAAACACCGGCAGCCATACCGCCGGCTGGCAGACGCTGCTGGGTTTCACCTGGAAACTGTGATGCGCTTCGATCCGCTGCCGCCGGAGGACTGCCTGATAGACAGCCACTGCCACCTGGACGCGCCGGAGCTGGCGGCGGACGTGGACGGCGTGGTGGCGCGCGCGCGCGCGGCCGGCGTCGGCCAACTGCTGGTGCCGGCGGTGACGGCCGGCACTTTCGCCGACGTGCTGGCGATGCGCGAACGCTACGGCTGCTGGATCGCCTTCGGCCTGCACCCCATCTATCTGGACCAGCATCTGGACGAGCACTTGGCGCTGCTGGACGCCGCGCTGGCAGAGCACGCGCCGGTCGCCGTCGGCGAGATCGGACTGGATTTCTACTTGCCCGAGCTGGAGCCGGCGCGGCAGGAAAAACTCTTGGTCGAGCAATTGAAGCTGGCGCGCAAGCACGGCCTGCCGGTGGTGCTGCACGTGCGGCGCTCGGTGGACCGGGTGCTGAAACACCTGCGCGAACAGAAGGTGGAATGCGGCATCGCCCACGCCTTCAACGGCAGCGAACAACAGGCGCAGGCCTTCATCCGCCAGGGCTTCAAGCTGGGCTTCGGCGGCGCGATGACCTACAGCGGCTCGCGCCGCATCCGCGCGCTGGCCGCCACCCTGCCGCTCTCCAGCCTGGCATTGGAAACCGACGCGCCCGACATCCGGCCGGAATACGCGCAGGACACGCCGAACGAGCCGTTCCAGCTGGCCCGCTTCGTCGAGGTGCTGGCCGAATTGCGCGGCATGGCGGCCGCGCCGCTGCGGCGGGCGCTGCGCGAAAACACCCTGGCGGCGCTGGCCTTGCGCTGAGCGCCGGCCCAGCGAAAAGCCCCGGACCTGCCGGGGCTTTTTTGCGACGGGCGCAGCCGCGGCCGCTCAGGTGCGGAAACGCTGCAGGCAGCCGTCCAGTTCGTGCGACAGCGTCTGCAGCCGCGACGCCAGCGTGCTGGCTTCGCCGGCGGCCTGGTTGGTCTGGCCGTTCATCTGCGCGATCTGCTCGACGTTGCGCGCCACTTCCTGGCTGGCGTGGCTTTGCTCGGTGATGGCGCTGGCGATGTCGGTGATGCGCTCCACCGAATGCTCGGCCAGCTCGCGGATCTGGCCCAGCGCGTCTGCGACGCTGGAGGCGCTGACCACGCCGGTTTCGATGCGGCTGTTGGCCTGCTGCATGCTCTGGTAGGCGCGCTGGGTATCGGCCAGCACGCCGTCGATATGGCTGGAGATCTCGGTGGTGGCCTGGCTGGTGCGTTCGGCCAGCTTGCGCACTTCGTCGGCGACGACGGCGAAGCCGCGCCCCATCTCGCCGGCGCGCGCCGCCTCGATCGCCGCGTTCAGCGCCAACAGATTGGTCTGGTCGGCGATGTCGTGGATCACCCGCACGATGTCGCCGATATCGGCCGAGCGCTGGTTCAGGCCTTCCATCACCGCGGCGGTTTCGGTGATGCTGCTGGCGATCTGGCGGATTTCGCCGGCCGCCTTCTGCGCCAGCTCGTTGCCCGCCGACGCCTGCTCCATCGTCAGGCGCGCCTGGCGCTCCACGTCCTGGGTGCTGTCTGCCACCAGATTGATGCTGACCGACATCTGCTCGATCGCCGCGGCGCCGCTGGCGGCGGCCTCGGATTGCCGCGCCGACGCCGACGACACGTGCTCGCTGACCTGGCTGAGCTGGCCGGCGGCCTGGGCCAGGCTGGTCGAGTGGCCCTGCGACTCCACCACCACCGCCCGCACCGTGTCCACCAGTTTGGTCAGCGAGCCGGCGACGTTGCCCAGCTCGTTCTGGCCGAAATCGGGCAGTTGCAGCCTGAGGTTGCGCTGGTCGGCCAGCTCATGGCTGCTATCGCGCATCTGCAGCAGCGGCTGGCGGATGGAGGCGATGATGATCCAGGCCACCAGCGCGCCGGCCGCCAGCGCCACGGCGATTTCCACCAGCAGCTGGTTGCGCACGCTGGCGGCGGTGGCGTCGATCTGGTCGTCCAGCTGGCCCACCGCATCGGCCGCCACCTTGCCCAGCGCCTCGCTGACGCTTTCCATCTGATGGATGTTGTCCTTGTACTGATCCAGCTGCTTGTTGGCGTCGGCGGTGGCGGTGACCTGCTTGCCTTCCACCATGCCGGACACCTTGCCGACGCCGTCGGCGTAGCCGGCCAGCAGCGTCGACAGCTTGTTCAGCTGCTGAGCGGCGTCGTCGTTGAGCGGATGGCCGCCGGCCTGCTGGATGGCCTTCTGCGCGCCCGCCTGCGCGCTCTTCCACTTGCCCAGGTATTCGGCGCGCTTGGCGTCGTCGGCGATATTGATGAAGTAGTCTTTTTCGAAGCGGCGCAGATTGCCCATATTGCGCTGCAATTCGACGATGTCCGTGTAGAACAGCAGGTCATGCGAGCTGACCTCCTCCACCCGCTTGGAGATCTTGTTCAGACCCAGCTGGGTCAGACAACCGGTCAAGATCAGGGCCGCCAACAATAGCCCGAAGCCCAGGGTGATCCTGGCCGCGATAGACAAATTCCGCATGGTATTTCCCCATACCCGATGAGATTGAACCTGGCCGGGCTGAGCCCGATCCGTTTTAGTGCTGCGATTCTAGTTGACGACTGTCGTTACAAACCAGTTACAACATCCCCAACGGTTAAATTCACGCCGTCGCAGTATCAAAAAGCTCAAAAAAAAGCCGGCAGCATGGGCCGCCGGCTTTTTCGCGCGCGTGTCGCAGCTCAAGCTCTGCGCTTGAAGCTCCTGGCAAATCCCAATACACAGATAAAGAATAGTGTACTAAGCAGAACTTCACCCAAGGCAAAGCGTCCGGCGAGGCCGGGGTCCGCCCAGCCGCGCATCACCCCTTCGCTGAAAAAAGCCAGGATGAACATGCTGGACCATTGATAGGTATAGAGCCGGCCGGCCAGGATGCCGCGCAGCGGCAGCAACAGCAGCAAGGCCTTGAACGCCAGGAAGGAGCCGCCCGGACGCAGCGGCGCCAGCGACAGCTCCCAGGCCAGCGTCAGCAGGATCAGCGCGATCAGCGCCGCCGACGCGCCGCGGCGGAAGAAGTCGCGGCTCATGGCGCCGATTCGGCCTGTTCGCGCGCGCGCGCCTTGCGCTCCATCAGCGCCGCCGCCAGGACCCCCACTTCGAACAGCAGCCACAGCGGCACCGCCAGCATGGTCTGCGACAGCACGTCCGGCGGCGTGACGATGGCGGCCACCACGAAGGCGCCGACGATCACGTAAGGCCGCGCCTCGCGCAGCTTGGCCACCGTCACCACGCCCATCCGCGTCAGCAGGATCACGATCACCGGCACCTCGAAGGTGGTGCCGAAGGCGAGGAACATGCCGAGCACGAAGGACAGGTATTTGTCGATGTCGGTCATCATGCTCACCCCCGCCGGCGTCACCGCCGACATGAAGTGGAACACCACCGGAAACACCAGGAAATAAGCGAAGCTCATCCCCAGGAGGAACAGCAGCAGGCTGGCCAGCACCAAGGGCAGGACCAGCTTTTTCTCATGGCTGTAAAGCCCGGGCGCGACAAAGGCCCACACCTGGTACAGCGTGTTGGGCAGCGACACCAGGAAGGCCACCAGCATGGTCACCTTCATCGGCACGAAGAAGGTGGACGTGACTTCGGTGGCGATCATGCTGCCGCCCTGCGGCAGCGCGTCCAGCAAAGGCTTGGCCAGCAGATGGTAGATGTCGGACGACCAATGGAACAGGCCGAGGAAGACCAGGGCGATGCCCAACAGGGCGCGCACCAGCCGGGTGCGCAGCTCGATCAGGTGCGCGAGCAGCGGTTGTTCGTTCATTCGCGGGCTTGGGAGGCGGAGGGTTGGGAAGCGGGCGGATGGTGCGGCGGCAGATCGTCGAACAGGTCGAGCTGGTTTTCGTCGCGCGGCGCGGCGGCTTCGGCCGCGGCCGGCGCCTCGGCCGCTTCCGCTTCGGGATGCAGGCTCTGGTGTATCGTGCGCTCGGCCTCGAACAGCGGGCCGGCGGCCTCGTCAGCCAGCGCGCGCGCTTCGGCGGCATGGCCATCCACCGCCTGCCGCACTTCATTCACTTCCGCTTCCAGCTGGCCGCGGAAGGTATGGGCGGCATCCTGCAAGTCCTGGCGCAGGCTGTCCAGCCCGCTCAGGTTGGCCTGCTGGTGGATGTCGGCCTTCACCGTGGCGACGAAACGCTGCGCGCGCGCCACCAGCGCCCCCACGGTGCGGGCCACGGTGGGCAGGCGCTCCGGCCCCAGCACCACCAGCGCCACCACGCCGATCAGGACGAATTCGCCGAAACTGATGTCAAGCACGCCGCGTCACCGTGCTTATTTCTTGTCGGCTTCGCCGTCGATGATGCGGCCGGTCTGCTCGGGAGGCTGCTGCGCGCCGCCCTTGCCTTCGTTCATGCCTTCCTTGAAACCCTTGACCGCATTGCCCAGATCCTTGCCGATATTGGGCAGCTTCTTGGTGCCGAACACCAGTACCACGATCAGCAGCACGATCAGCCAGTGCCAGATGCTGAGAGAACCCATTTTCACTTTCCTTATTTCAGAAACGGGCGGCGCCGCGCGACGCCCAGGCGCGCTCAGCCTTTGTGGCCGAACACGTGCACATGCAGGTGGAACACTTCCTGGCCGCCGCCGCGGCCGGTGTTGATGCCGGTCTTGAAGCCGGACTCCAGGCCCTGCTCCTTGGCCAGCTTCGGCGCCAGCGTCAGAATCCGGCCCAGCACCGCCTCATGCTCGGGACCGCAATGGGCCAGCGAATCGACGTGCAGCTTGGGAATGATCATGAAATGCACCGGCGCGATCGGACGAATGTCGTGAAAGGCCAGCACGTCGTCGTCTTCGTAAACCTTGTTGGCGGGAATCTGTCCCGCCACGATCTTGCAGAAAAGGCAGTCGCTCATCTTGTATCCCGTATCAGGCGGAGGGTTTGCGCGAGGCTTTCTCGTCCAGCCCGGAAATGCCTTCGCGGCGATGCAGCTCCATCACCACGTCTTCCGGACGCAGGCCATGATATGTCAACAGCACCATGGTATGGAACCACAGATCGGCGACTTCGCGCACCAGGTGCAGTTTATCCTTGTCCTTGGAGGCCATCAGCGTTTCCGCGGCCTCTTCCGCCACCTTCTTCAGGATGGCGTCCTCGCCCTTGTGGAACAGCGAAGCCACGTAGGACGATTGCGGAGCGGCCTCGCGCCGCGCCTCCAGCGTATCGGCGATGTTTTTCAACACATCCGGGGTCATATCGATATCCTTTGCGCCGAAATCCGGCGATTATGCGGGCCCGGCATGGCGCGCTGATGACAGCGCGGCCCGGCCAGCCATTCTAACCCGTCCGCCTGCCGCGGCGTTGATCGGCGGCAACTCAGCCGTGATAGATGCTGTGCGGATCCTTCAGCACGGCGTCGACGATGGTCCAGCCGCCATTCTCGAAACGGCGGTAAAAACAGCTTTCCCGTCCGGTATGACAGGCGATGCCGCCGATTTGTTCTATCTGCATCACGATGACGTCGCCGTCGCAGTCCAACCGCAACTCCTTCACCGTCTGCCGGTGGCCGGACTCCTCGCCTTTTTTCCATAGTTTCTGCCGCGAGCGGCTGAAATAATGCGCGATGCCGGTGTCGGCGGTCAGCTGCAGGCTTTCGCGGTTCATCCACGCCACCATCAGCACCCGGCCGCTGGCCGCGTCCTGGGCGATGGCGGTCACCAGGCCCTTGTCGTCCCACTTCACTTCATCCAGCCAGCTCATAGCCGCACCTCGATGCCGGCGGCGCGCATCGCCTCTTTGGCCTGGGCCACCGTGTATTCGCCGAAGTGGAAGATGCTGGCGGCCAGCACCGCGTCGGCGTGGCCTTCCTTCACCCCGTCCACCAGGTGCTGCAGATTGCCGACGCCGCCGGAGGCGATCACCGGAATGCCCACCGCGTCGGACACCGCGCGCGTCAGCGGCAGGTTGAAGCCGGACTTGGTGCCGTCGCGGTCCATGCTGGTGAGCAGGATTTCGCCGGCGCCCAGCTCTTGCATCTTGCGCGCCCACTCGACGGCGTCCAGCCCGGTGCGGTTGCGGCCGCCGTGGGTGAACACTTCCCAGCGGTCGTTCTCCGGCGTCACCGCCTTGGCGTCCAGCGCCACCACGATGCATTGGTTGCCGAAATGGTCGGCCGCCTCCTGCACGAATTCGGGATGGGTGACCGCGGCGGTGTTGATGCTGACCTTGTCGGCGCCAGCGTTGAGCAGGCGGCGGATATCTGCCAGCGTGCGCACGCCGCCGCCCACCGTCAGCGGGATGAAGACCTGGTCGGCCACCGCCTCGATCACGTGCAGGATGATGTCGCGCTGGTCTGAGCTTGCGGTGATGTCGAGGAAGGTGAGTTCATCGGCGCCCTGCTCGTTGTAGCGGCGGGCGATTTCCACCGGGTCGCCCGCGTCGCGCAGGCCGACGAAGTTGACGCCTTTGACCACCCGGCCGGCGGTCACGTCAAGACAGGGAATGATGCGTTTGGCAAGCATGTGAGTATCCGCAAAACCGGCAGCGCGCCGACGCCGGGAACGCTCCCGGCGGCGGACGCGCCGCCTGCAGCCGTTTTTATTCGGCCAGTTCGTCCGCCAGCGTCTGCGCGGCGGCGAAATCAATGCTGCCCTCGTAGATCGCGCGGCCGGTGATGGCGCCTTCGATGCCCTCTTCCTCCACCGCGCACAGCGCGCGGATGTCGTCGAGGTTGGTCAGGCCGCCGGAGGCGATCACCGGGATGGTCAGCGCCTGCGCCAGCTTGACGGTGGCTTCGATGTTGACGCCGTTCATCATGCCGTCGCGGCCGATGTCGGTGTAGATCACCGAGTTGACGCCGTAATCCTGGAAGCGCTTGGCCAGATCGATCACATTGTGATTGGTGATCTTGGCCCAGCCATCGATCGCCACCATGCCGTCCTTGGCGTCCAGGCCGACGATGACTTGGCCGGGGAAGGCGTCGCAGGCGTCATGCAGGAAGCCCGGCGTCTTGACGGCGGCGGTGCCGATGATCACATAGGACAGGCCCATGTCGAGGTAGGCCTCGATGGTGTCCAGATCGCGGATGCCGCCCCCCAGCTGCACCGGCATGTCCTCGCCGACCTCGCCGAGGATGTCGCGGATCACCGCCAGGTTTTTGGGTTTGCCGGCGAAGGCGCCGTTGAGGTCCACCAGATGCAACCGGCGCGCGCCCTGGTCGCGCCAGTGGGCGGCAACCTTGACCGGATCGTCGGAGAAAATGGTGGCATCGTCCATCGCGCCCTGTCTCAGGCGCACGCATTGACCGTCTTTCAGGTCTATCGCGGGTATCAGCAGCATGGTGCTAAGTCGAAACGTAAGTTAAACATTGCCGTCCCAGGCCAGGAAGTTCTTCATCATCTGAAGTCCGGCCCGGTGGCTCTTCTCGGTGTGAAACTGTGTGGCGAATATATTGCCACGCCCGACGATACAGGAAAAACGCTCGGGATAATCACTTTCCGCCAGGCTCAGCGACGCGTCGCCGGGCGCAAAGTGGTAACTATGCACAAAATAGAAGCGCTCGCCATCGGCGATGCCGGCGAACATCGGGTGGGCGCGGCGCTGGTAAACCTGGTTCCAGCCCATGTGCGGCACCTTCAGGCGCTCGCCGCCGGCGACCAGGCCGTCGGCGAAGCGCACCACCTTGCCCGCAAACAGGCCCAGGCCGGCGGTGTCGCCTTCCTCGCTATGATCGAACAATAGCTGCGCGCCGACGCAGATTCCAAAAAACGGCTTGCTCTGCGTGGTTTCACGGACCGCGTCGGCCAGGCCGTGGCGGTTCAATTCGCGCATGCAGTCGGGCATCGCGCCCTGGCCGGGGAAGACTACCTTATCGGCCTTCACCACCGCTTCCGGGTCGCGGGTGAGGAAAATATCGGCGCCGGTTTCGTTGACGGCCTGCAGGGACTTCAGCACCGAGTGCAGATTGCCCATGCCGTAGTCGATGACTGCGACTTTCATCTTGCTACCTGCTCATATTCGGGTTGGAACCACTCCGCGGCGCGGCTCATATGCTCAGCGTGCCCTTGGTGGACGGCGTGATGCCGGCCATCCGCTCGTCGTGCTCGCAGGCCATCCGCAGCGCGCGGCCGAATGCCTTGAAGATGGTTTCGGCCTGGTGGTGGCTGTTGTGGCCGCGCAGATTGTCGATGTGCAGCGTGACCATGCTGTGGTTGACGAAGCCGTGGAAAAACTCGGAGAACAGGTCGACATCGAACTGGCCGATGCTGGCGCGGGTGTAGTCGACGTGGTAGACCAGGCCCGGGCGGCCGGACAGGTCGATCACCACCCGGCTCAGCGCCTCGTCCAGCGGCACGTAGGCGTGGCCATAGCGGCGGATGCCCTTCTTGTCGCCGATGGCGCGGGCGAAGGCCTGGCCCAGCGTGATGCCGATGTCTTCCACCGTGTGGTGGGCGTCGATGTGCAGGTCGCCCACCGCCTTGACGTCGAGGTCGATCAGGCCGTGGCGGGCGATCTGGTCCATCATGTGGTCGAGGAAGGGCACGCCGGTTTCAAAGCGGCCCTGGCCTGTGCCGTCCAGATTCAGCATGACGGTGATCTGGGTTTCCAGCGTGTTGCGGGTGACGGTTGCGGTTCTCATGGCTTCAGGCGAAAAAACGTTGGATGGCGGACAGCAGCGCGGCGTTCTCATCCGGACTGCCCACGGTCAGGCGCAGGCAGTGGTCCAGCAACGGGTGGCTGCCGTGCAGCTGCTTGATCAGGATGCCGGACGCCTTCAGGTGCTGGAACAGCGCCGGCGCGTCCGGCGCGCGGACGGTGAGGAAGTTGGCCTCGGACGCGAACACCGCCAACTGCGGCAACGCCGACAGCGCATCGCTCAGGCGGGCGCGTTCGGCGCGCAATTCGGCGGCCTGGCGGTTGAACACGTCCAGGTGCTTCAGCGCGAACTTCGCGGCGGCGAGGGTCAGCACGTTGACGTTGTACGGCGGCCGCACCTTGTTCAGCTGCTCGATCCAGGCCGGGCTGGCCGCGGCGTAGCCGAGGCGGATGCCGGCCAGGCCCAGCTTGGACAGGGTGCGCATCACCAACAGGTTGTCCAGCTCGCAGGCCAGATCCATGAAGCTGTCGGAGGCGAAGCTCTGGTAAGCCTCGTCCACCACCACCAGCCCCGGCGCGGCGCGGCAGATCGCCAGCACCTCGTCGCGGGCGTAGCGCGGACCGGTCGGGTTGTTGGGATAGGACACGAACACCACCGCCGGCTGTTCGCGCTCGATGGCGGCCAGCGTGGCCGGCAGGTTCAGCGTGAAATCGCCGTTCAGCGGCACGCCGACATACTGCAGGCCGGAAAACAGCGCGTTCATCTTGTACATCACGAACGACGGCTCCAGCGCCAGCAATTTGGCACCGGGACGCGCCAACGCCTGGGTGACCAGCGTGATCAGCTCATCCGAGCCGTTGCCGAGCACGATGTCGGCGCCGGCCGGAATAGCGAAGGCGGCGCGCAGATCGTCCTTCAGGCCGCCGCCGTTGGCGTCCGGATAGCGGTTCAGCGCCACCTGGGCCAGTTCGGCGGCCAGCGCGTGCTGCAATTCGATCGGCAGCGGCCACGGGTTTTCCATCGCGTCCAGCTTGATCAAGCCGGCGGCCGGCGCCACATGGTAGGCGCCGATGGCGGCGATCTCGTCGCGGACGAGTTGCTTGGCGGTCAGTTTGGTCGTCATCGTGTGTCTGCGGCGCGGCGCGCCGTCATGAGCCCGCGGGCGGGCAAAAAAACATCGTAACGCGTCGGCGCGCGGCGGGCTACCGCCGCGCGGCCAGGAAGCCGCGCCTGTTGCGGCGCGGGCACGGCGCTTACTTGTCCAGCCGCAGTTCGGCGGCGCGGGCGTGGGCGGTCAGGCCCTCGCCATGCGCCAGCAGGCTGGCGATGCGGCCGAGCTTCTGCGCGCCGGCCTGCGACACGCGGATCAGGCTGCTGCGTTTCTGGAAATCGTACACGCCCAGCGGGCTGGCGAACCGCGCGGTGCGGCTGGTCGGCAGCACGTGGTTGGGGCCGGCGCAGTAGTCGCCCAGGCTTTCCGAGGTGAAGCGGCCCATGAAGATGGCGCCGGCGTGGCGCAGCTGCGGCAGCAGCGCGTCCGGATCGGCCACCGACAGCTCCAGGTGCTCCGGCGCGATGTAGTTGCTGATCTCGCAGGCTTCGGCCAGGTCGGCCACCTGGATCAGCGCGCCGCGGTTGCCGAGGCTGGCCTCGATGATGGCGCGGCGCGGCATGGCCGGCATGAGCTTCTGGATGCTGGCTTCCACCCGCGCGATGTAATCGGCCGACGGGCACAGCAGGATGGCTTGGGCGATCTCGTCGTGCTCGGCCTGGCTGAACAGGTCCATCGCCACCCAGTCCGGATCGGTGTCGCCATCGCAGATCACCAGGATTTCCGACGGGCCGGCCACCATATCGATGCCCACCACGCCGAACACGCGGCGCTTGGCGGCGGCGACATAGGCGTTGCCGGGGCCGGTGATCTTGTCCACCTGAGGGATGGTTTCGGTACCATAGGCCAGGGCCGCCACCGCCTGGGCGCCGCCACAGGTAAAGACCTTGTCGACGCCGGCGATATAGGCCGCGGCCAGCACCAGATCATTGCGCTCGCCGCCCGGCGTCGGCACTACCATGATGATTTCGCCTACGCCGGCCACCTTGGCCGGCAGCGCGTTCATCAGCACCGAGCTGGGATAAGCCGCCTTGCCGCCCGGCACGTAGATGCCGACGCGGTCCAGCGGCGTCACCTGCTGGCCCAGCAGGGTGCCGTCTTCGTCTTCATAACTCCAGGAGTGAGCAAGCTGCTTTTCATGGTAGCGGCGCACGCGTTCGGCGGCGGCGGTCAGCGCGTCGCGCACGTCGGCCGGCAGCCGCGCGAACGCCGCCTCCAGCTGCTCGCGCGACAATGTCAGGTCGGCCATGGAGGCCGCCTGCATGCGGTCGAAACGGTTGGTGTACTCCACCAGCGCCGCGTCGCCGCGATGATGGACATCGGCGCAGATGGCCGCCACGGCGGCGTCCACTGCGGGGTCCTGCGCGGTTTCGAAGGCCAGCAGCGCTTGGAGGCGCGCGGCGAAGTCGGGCTGGGAGGAGGACAGTTTCAACATGATGATTCTCTGATGCTTGGAGTCTGAACAGTTGGCAACGCCGGCCGCAGGCATACGGTTGACCGCTACCCAGCCGGCATGCGGATGAATCAGGCCGGCACAGCGCCGGCGAAAGCGTCCAGCACCGGCTGGATCGCGTCGTATTTCAGCTTGAGCGCGGCCTGGTTCACCACCAGGCGCGAGCTAATGTCGATGATGTGTTCGACCGCCGCCAGCTTGTTGGCGCGCAGCGTGCCGCCGGTGGACACCAGGTCGACGATGGCGTCGGCCAGGCCGACCAGCGGCGCCAGCTCCATCGAGCCGTACAGCTTGATGATGTCGACGTGCACGCCCTTCTTGGCGAAGTGCTCGCGGGCGATCTGCGGGTATTTGGTGGCGATCTTCAGCCGCGCGCCCTGGCGCACGGCGGCGTCGTAATCGAAGCCTTCCTGCACCGCCACCATCATCTTGCACTTGGCGATGTTCAGGTCAAGCGGCTGGTACAGGCCGGCGCCGCCGTGCTCGATCAGCACGTCGCGGCCGGCGATGCCGAGGTCGGCCGCGCCGTACTGCACATAGGTGGGCACGTCGGAGGCGCGCACGATCACCAGCTGCACGTCCGGATGATTGGTGCCGATGATCAGCTTGCGCGAGGATTCGGGATTCTCCGCCGGCACGATGCCGGCAGCCGCCAGCAGCGGCAGCGTTTCTTCAAAAATGCGGCCCTTGGACAGGGCGATGGTCAGCTTCATGATGTTCTACTGCGGTAAAAGTATGTGGATCGTGTGGAATCAGCCGACCAGCGCGCGGCGTTCGCGCTCCAGGAAGCCGACATAGCGCTGGATCAGGGTTTCCATCTGCGGCGTGAGGTTGAGATAGGAGCAGCCTATCCGCATCGCCTCGTTGCCGTTGCGCATGCGCGCGGTCAACCGGTGGCGCACCTCGATGCCGAGGTTGAGCGTGCCGAACGGCTTCAGGTCTATCGTGCATTGGCGGTACTGCTGGCCGATTTCGAAACCGGTGGTGGACACGCCGGGCAGCCACAGACTCATGCCGCCCAGGCTGATGTCGAACAGCGCCAGGTCGATGGCGCGCTGGCCGAAGTCGGCGATATGGCAGAACACCGGGGTGCCCAGCGGGGTCTGGATGCGGAAAAACTCGCGCCGCTGCAGCTTGATCACCTGTTCGGGCAGCTTGCTGAGGAAGGCCGGCCGGCCCTCCAGCATCACCTTGCTCACCTGGCCCGTGACGAACTGGGTTTTCACTCCTTCCGGCGAGCAGACGAAGACATTGCGCTCGCTGTTCAGCACCTGGGCATTGGTATCCTCTTCCGCGCCCCAGTCAAACGTGAACAGACCTGTCTGGAAGTCGACATCGAGCAGGCGCGTCAGGATGAAGCTTTTCCCCTTGTTGGCGAAAACCGTCACCATGTGGCCGTGCTTGGCGATGCTCGCCAGGTGCTGCGCGATCTCCGCCGGCGTGGCCAGGGTGAACTTGGCCAGATCCAGCGGCTGATGCGAGCCTGTCGGGCTGCCGGGAGAGGTGTCGTTGCTCACGATGTTCCGACCTTCATGTCTGCGAATGAGAGTGATACGCCCAGTTTAGCGTAACAACTGCTGGATATCATAAGCAAGGTTGGCTGCCGGCGTGCCATAGGCCTGAAACACCCTCAGCTTGCCTTTCTGGTCCAGCAGATAGGAACCCGCGCTGTGGTCCACGCTGTAGCCGCCACCCGGCGTCGGCACTTTCTGCGCCACCACCTTGTATTGCTTCTTCACTTTTTCGATCTGCTCCGGCGTGCCGGTCAAGCCGATGAAGCGCTTGTCGAAGTGCGGCACGTAGCCGGCCAGCACCTTGGGCGTGTCGCGCTCCGGGTCGACGCTGACGAACAGCACCTGCACCTTGTCGGCGTCGGCGCCCAGCTGCTTCATCACCGACGCGTATTCCAGCATGGTGGTCGGGCACACATCCGGACAATTGGTGTAGCCGAAGAACAGCGCCACCACCTTGCCATGGAAAGCCTCCAGGCCAAGCGGCTTGCCGTGGAAATCGGTCAGCGTGAAATTGCCGCCCATGGAATCGTCATCGATCGCCGTGCCTTTGAAATTGACGGCGGGCGCACAGGCCGACAGCGCGAACGCCGTCAGCAGGCCAAGCAACAACTGCAGGAATTTGGACATCAGGTAAGCGGTATCAGACAGTAGTGGTCGATCAGTAAAGCCGCGAACAGCCAGGTCAGATACCAGATCGACCAGCGGAACGTGCGGCGCGCCAGAGCGTCAGCATACTGGCGATGCAGGCTGACAGCAAGAAACAGCAGCCTGGCGTCCAGCAGCAATACCGCTGCCATGTAAATCCGGCCCGACTCACCCAAAGCCACTGGCAGCAAGGTGATCGCCGACAGCAGCAGCGTGTACAGCACGATGGACAAGGTGGTGTAGCGCTGGCCGTGGGTGACCGGCAGCATCGGCAGATTGGCGCGGGCGTAGTCGTCGCGGCGGTACAGCGCCAGCGCCCAGAAATGCGGCGGCGTCCAGGCGTAGATGATCAGGAACAGCACCAGCGCGAAGGCGCTGATCTCGCCGCTGACCGCCGCCCAGCCCAGCACTGGCGGCATGGCGCCGCTGGCGCCGCCGATCACGATGTTCTGCGGCGTGTTCGGCTTGAGCAGCAGGGTGTAGACGATGGCGTAGCCGACAAAGGTGGCCAGCGTCAGCCAGGCCGTCAGCGCGTTGCAGCCGGCAAACAGCAGCAGCAGGCCCATGCCGCCCAGCGCCAGCGCCGCCAGCAGGGTTTCCAGGCCGCCGATCTCGCCGGTGACGGTGGCGCGCCAGGCGGTGCGGCGCATGCGGGCGTCGACGCCGCGCTCCACCAGGCAGTTGATCATCGCCGCCGCCGCCGCCACCAGCGCGATGCCCAGAGTCGCCGCCGCCAGCACCGCGGGGTCGGGCAGCCCCGGGCTGGCGAGAAACATGCCGATCACCGCGCAGAACACGATCAGCGCCACCACCCTGGGCTTGGACAGCTGCCACAAGGCCTGCGCGTGCTGCCGCCACAGCGGCAAACTCAATTCGCTCATCTGCCCTCTCCCGGTCTGGTGACGCCGGTCATGACGGCCGGCGTCACCCGCGCCGCCGGCCTGAGTTCAGCCGCGCGCGGCCGCAGCCGCGACAGCAGCAATAAAGCGGCCATCAGCAGCAGCGCCGCGCCGGCGTTATGCGCCACCGCCAGCGGCAAAGGCAGCTGCAGCAACACGTTGGCGATGCCCAGGCCCACCTGCAGCAGCCAAGCCGCGGCCAGCCAGGCCAGATGGCGCCGCAGCGGCGGCAGCCGCCAGCCCAGCGCCAGCACCGACAGCAACAGCAGCGACACCAGCAGCGCGCCCAGCCGGTGCAGCCAATGGATGGTCACCAGACTGGCGAAATCCAGCAGGCTGCCGTCCGGCGCCTCGCCCAGCTCGCGCAGCAGATGGAAGGCATGATCGAACCGCAGGGCCGGCCAGGCGTCGCCGTTGCAGCCGGGAAACCCCTGGCAAGCCAGCGCCGCGTAATTGCTGGACACCCAGCCGCCTAGCGCCAGCTGCAGCGCCAGCGCCGACGCCAGCAGGCCGGACAGACGGCCCAGCAGCGGCGGCGCTGTCACCGCGGCCAGCCGCGGCGATGCTGCCATCCACGCCAGGATCTGCAGCACGCCCATGCCGCCCAGCAGATGCGAGGTGACGATGGCCGGCTTCAACAACAGGGTGACCGTCAGCATGCCCAGCAGGCCCTGCGTCAGCACCACACCCAGCAACAACGCAGCCGGCAGCCGCTGCCGGCCGGTGCGCCAGGCCTGCCAGGCGATCAATACGATCAGCGCGCCCAGGCTGCCGGCCAGGTAGCGGTGCAGCATCTCCTTCCAGGCCTTGTCCAGGCTGACCGGCCCATCCGGCGCCAGCGCCTGGGCCTGCTGGATGGCAAGCGCCGCGTGCGACGGCGACAACTGGCCGTAGCATCCGGGCCAGTCGGGACAGCCGAGGCCGGCATGGGACAATCTGACATAGGCGCCGAACGGCACCACGACCGCGGCCAGCAGCAAGGCCAGCCAAACCAGTTTTCGCATGGCAAAAGTCCCCTATCGCGCAACGCGTCCGCCGGCCAGCCGCCGGCTCAGCCCAAGCCGTTGTTCACCTTCAGCACCTTCGCCACTTCATCGATGATCCGCCGCGGGTCGGCGCCGTCCTGGTAGAACATCACCTGATTGCCCAGCGGGTCCACCAGGTAAAAGCCCTGGTTGCCCGCCGGCAGCGCCTGAGCGGAAATATGAGGCAGCCTGTGCGGAACATCGTCCATCGCCGCCGCCCGCGGCGACACCAGCAGCGCCACCCGGGTCAGCCGGGATGCCGCCTCTCCTTGCGCCCGTTCAATCTGCCGCATCGCATACCAGCGCTGCCGGCAGCGGTTATGGCAGTCCGCGCCCAGCACCGAGGCCAGCACCCACTTGCCGCGCGGCCACTCCGGCTGGCCGGACGCGGCGAAGGGATGGGTGGGCAACAACTGGCCGTAGCTGCGTCCGCCTCCCGGCGGCAGCAGCGCATAGGCCAGCCACGCCGCCACCACCGGCGCCAGGCATAGCAGGGCCATCGCGATCAGCGCTCTTTGTCCGCGCTTAATGGACTTCATGTCGGCGTCTCCACATCAGCCAGCTCAAGCCGGTCAGGCAAAATCCCAACAACAGCCACTGGATGGCGTAGGCGTAATGTCGATCCGGCATGAACTCCGGCACCACCGGCCAGTGCAGCAGCGGGTCGGGAGAGTTCTCCAGCACCACCACGCCCTGGAACCAATGCCCGGGATAACGGCGGCGCAGCGCCGCCTCGTCCACCTCGTCCACCGGTCCCGCCGTACCCTTGGCCGCGCCGGACAGGACGAAATGATGGGGCGTCGGCATCCGGTAGCCCTGCGGCTGAATCTGTTCCGGCGGAAAGTCAGGCATTTTGGCGCCGTCCACCAGCCATCCCAAATCCAGCAACACCAGTGAACGGTCCGGCCCCTGCCGCCAGGGCTGCAGGATGCGGCGGCCGCTCTGGCCGCCCAGATAGCTGTTGCGCAGCTCGATGACCGGTCCGGCCGGCTCGCCCTGCGCCAGCCGCACCCGGGTGAAGGCCGGCGGCGGCTCCGCCTCCCGGTACACCAAGCCAACCGGCGCGGTGCTCATCGCGCTGGTCAGCGAGCGCATCAGCACTTCCTTGTCTTGACCCCGCTGCCACTGCCATACTGCCAATGCATAAGGCAATAAGGTGATCAGCAGGAGCAGCAGCCATAGCGTCCGCTGCCACCCTGGCCGGCGCTGCTTCTTTTCCGAATCGGAATGTGTGGAGGATACGGTCATGAAACTCGTCATCCTGTTCTTGCTTGTCTGCATCGTCCTGGCGTTGTTCTGGGGGCTGACCGGACTGCTCAAAGCCGAGCATGGCTCCCAACGTCTGGTCAGATCGCTGACCCTGCGGGTCGGGCTCTCCATCGGCCTGTTCCTGTTATTGCTGCTGGGCGCGCTGTTCGGCTGGTGGCGCCCGCACCAGGTTTGACTGCCGCCCCCCGTTCATAGCCAGTAAACGAAGATGAACAGCAGCAGCCATACCACATCGACGAAGTGCCAGTACCAGCTGGCCGCCTCGAAGGCGAAATGCTGGCTGGCGTCGAAATGCCCGTTCAACGCGCGCAACCACACCACCAGCAAGATGATGGAACCCAGCAGCACGTGCAGGCCGTGGAAGCCGGTCAGCATGAAGAAGGTCATGCCGTAGGCGCCGGAAGCCAGCGTCAGATGCAGCGTGGAAAACGCATGGCCGTACTCGTGCAGCTGCAGCGTCAGAAAAGAGAAGCCCAGCAGCACCGTCAGCAGCAATCCCAGCTTGAATTGCTCGCGCTTGCCTTGCAGCAGCCCCCAGTGCGCCCAGGTGACGGTGGCGCCGGAGCTGAGCAGGATCAGCGTATTGAACGCCGGCAGCCCCCAGGCCTCCATCGCCTGGTAAGCCTCGGTGATGCCCGGCCCGGTGGCCAGCGGCCACGACGCCTGGAAGTCCGGGTACAGCATCTTGTAGTCCAGCGAGCCCAGCAGCGGCACCGACACCGTACGCACCCAGAACAGCGCGCCGAAGAAGGCGCCGAAGAACATCACCTCGGAAAAGATGAACCAGCCCATCCCCCAGCGGAAGGACATGTCCTCGCGCCCTAGGTAAACGCCATGGCGGCTTTCGCGGATCACATCGCCGAACCAGCCCACCAGCATGAACACTAGGATCAGGAAGCCCAGCCCCAGCGACAGCTTGCCCAACAGCAGGCCGTTGACCGCGAAAGCCGCGCCCAGCCCGATGAAGAACAGCGCCACCGCCCCCACCATGGGCCAGCGCGATGGCGGCGGCACGAAATATCGGTCCTGCTCGGCGACGGACGCCATTTGCTCAGTTGACATGTCTTCCTCCTAGCTGGTCACCCAGGACACCACCAACAGCAACAGCGCGATCAGCCCCGCCATCAGCAGCAGGGCCGTCGCGATCAACTGCCACGGCTTCAAGATCTGATCCACCCTGGCCGCGGAACCCTTGCGCACGCCGATGAAAGCGCCCAGCACCGCCCGCACTCCTTGCACCCAGCTCATGACTTGCCTCCCTGCCCCGGCACATCGAACACGGTGTAAGCCAGCGTGATGCTGGCGATCGAGGCCGGCAGCTTGCGGTCGATCACGAACACCACCGGAAAGGTGCGGGTCTGTCCCGGCAGGAAACGCTGCTGGGTGAAGCAGAAGCACTCCAGTTTCTTCACATACTGCGCGGCCTCGCCGGGCAGGTAGCGCGGCAGCGCCTGGCCGACCACCTCGTGCGGGCTGGCATTGGTGATCTGGTACTGCACCTGGACGAAGGTGCCGGGTTTGACCTTCAGATGCCTGGTCAGCGGTCTGACCTGCCATGGCAAGCCCGCCTGCACCGTGGCGTCGAAGGTCATGTCGACTTCGGCGCCGCCGGCCGCCAGGTCGCCGCTGGACAGCTCGTCCGCCTTCACCACATCGTTCAGGCCGGTCTGCTCGCAGACGATCCGGTACAGCGGAATCATGCCCCAGGCGAAGCCGAACATCAGCGCGGCGATCACCATCAACCGCCCCATCAGGCGGAAGTTGCGGCGCTGCGTCCTGGCGGCCGTGTCCATTGCGTCATCCTCAATGCGCGCGCGGCTCGCCTGGCAGGTGGGACAGGATCACGCCGTTCTCCCCGACCTCGAGCTTGGGCGCCTGCTCGAAGCTGTGGTAGGGCGCCGGGGTCGGCAGCTCCCACTCCAGCGTGTTGGCGCCCTCCCACGGCCTTTGCGGCGCGACCGCGCCGTGCCGCAGCGAATGCAGGATGTTGTACAGGAAGATCAGCTGGCCCAGGCCGAACATGAAGGCGCCGACGCTGGCGATCTGGTTGAATTCGGTGAACTGCAGCGCGTAGTCGGGAATCCGCCGCGGCATGCCCGCCAGCCCGAGGAAGTGCATCGGGAAGAAGGTGACGTTGAACCAGATCATCGACCACCAGAAATGCAGCTTGCCCAGCCTCTCGCTGTACATCCGGCCGCTCATCTTGGGAAACCAGTAATAGATGGCGGAGAACAGGCTGAACAGCGCGCCGGCCACCAGCACATAGTGGAAATGCGCCACCACGTAGTAGCTGGCGTGCAGCTGGATGTCCACCGCCGCCACGCTGAGGGTGATGCCGGACAGCCCGCCGATGGTGAACAGCAGGATGAAGCCGATGGAGAACAGCATCGGCGTCTCGAACGTCATGCTGCCTTCCCACATGGTGGCGATCCAGTTGAACACCTTTACCCCGGTGGGCACCGCGATCAGCATCGTCGCGTACATGAAGAACAGCTGGGCGGTGGCCGGCATGCCGGTGGCGAACATGTGGTGCGCCCACACCATGAACGACAGCACGCCGATGGAGCTGGTGGCGTAAACCATCGAGGTGTAGCCGAACAGGGGCTTGCGCGCGAAGGTCGGAATCACCTGGCTGACGATGCCGAAGGCCGGCAGCGCCATGATGTAGACCTCGGGGTGGCCGAAGAACCAGAACACATGCTGGTAGAGAATGGGGTCGCCGCCGCCGGCGGCGTTGAAGAAGTGGCTGCCGAAGTGGCGGTCGGCCAGCACCATGGTCACCACCCCGGCCAGCACCGGCATCACCGCGATGATCAGATAGGCGGTGATCAGGCTGGCCCAGGCGAACATCGGCATCTTCATCATCGTCATGCCCGGCGCCCGCAGGTTGAGGATGGTGACGATGATGTTGATCGAGCCCATGATGGAGCTGATACCCAGAATGTGGATGGCGAAGATGGTCATGTCCATCCCCACGCCCATCTGGGTGGACAGGGGCGCGTACAGCGTCCAGCCGGCCGCCGCCGCGCCGCCCGGCACCGCGAACGACAGCAACAGCAGCAGCGCCGCCGGCGGCAGCAGCCAGAAGCTCCAGTTGTTCATCCGCGCGAAAGCCATGTCCGGCGCGCCTATCATCAGCGGCAGCATCCAGTTGGCCATGCCGGTGAAGGCCGGCATGATGGCGCCGAACACCATGATCAGGCCGTGCAGCGTGGTCAGCTGGTTGAACAGCTCCGGCTGGAAGAAGCGCAGGCCGGGGCTGAACAACTCGGCGCGTATGCACAGCGCCAGCACGCCGCCGGACAGGAACATGGTGAAGGAGAACCACAGGTACATCGTGCCGATGTCCTTGTGGTTGGTGGCCATCAGCCAGCGTGCGATGCCGTGCGGCTTGCCGTGGTGGGCGCCGCCGGCGTGGGTGGTTTCTGCGATTGCCATGACGTCTCCTTATGCCGCTTTGCCGCGCGCGGCCTTCACTTCTTTGGGCTGCACCGCCTGGCCGGTATGGTTGCCCCAGCTGTTGCGCTCGTAGGTGATCACCGCCGCGATGTCGGTATCGGACAGCTGCTTGCCCCAGGCCGCCATCGCCGGGTTCTTCTTGCCGCCGAACAGCACGATCTCGATATGGGCGGCCTTGTCGCCGGTGGCGATGGGCGAGCCGTCCAGCGCGGGGAAAGTGCCGGGAATGCCCTTGCCGTTGGCCTGATGGCAAGGAATGCAGTTCTGGGTGTAGATCTTCTCGCCGCGGGCCTTCAGGTCCTCCAGCTTCCACACCTTGTTGGGATCGTCGGCGCTGGCCGCCATCTGCTTGATCTTGGCCTCGCGCCACTTGGCGTAGTCGTCCGGCGACTTGGCCACCACCACGATGGGCATGAAGCCGTGGTCCTTGCCGCACAGTTCCGAACACTGGCCGCGGTAGGTGCCCGGCTGTTCTATCAGCATCCAGCTGTCGCGCAGGAAGCCGGGCACCGCGTCCTGCTTGACGCCCAGCTGCGGCACCCACCAGGAGTGGATGACGTCGTTGGCGGTCAGCAGCAGGCGGATCTTGCGGTTGGTCGGCACCACCAGCGGCTCGTCCACCTCCAGCAGGTAATTGGCCGGCCGCGGGATCTTGCCCTCTATCGCCTCGCGCGGCGTGGACAAGTGGCTGACGAAGCCGAAGTTGTCATCCAGATAGTCGTAGCGCCACTTCCACTGGTAGCCGGTGACCTTGATGGTCATGTCCTCGTTGCGAGTGCCTTTCTGGGCCAGCACCGCCCGGGTGGCGGGCAGGGCGATCAGTACCAGGATCAGCAGCGGCACCACGGTCCAGATGATTTCCACCGTGGTGTTTTCGTGGAACTGCTTGGCCTGGTGCCCGGCCGACTTGCGGTGGCGGATGATGGAGTACAGCATCACCAGGAACACCACGGCGAAGATGACGCCGGTGATGATCAGCAGCAGGGTGTGCAGATGGTATTCGGTGCGCGCCAGCGGGGTGACCGGCGCCTGCAGGTTGAATTCCGCCGCCGCCGCGCTTTGCGCGGCCAGCAGCAAACAGC
This sequence comes from Chromobacterium subtsugae, assembly GCF_001676875.1. GTDB lineage: Bacteria > Pseudomonadota > Gammaproteobacteria > Burkholderiales > Chromobacteriaceae > Chromobacterium > Chromobacterium subtsugae. Next base: position 257,483 of record NZ_JYKA01000004.1, read on the forward strand.
ACAGAATGCGCAAACAAGACATGTCGCCCCCCTGGTGGTCAAATGACCGACACAATGAAATGCATGCACAGCCGCCGGTTAGGCCCGGCATGCTTTCATCGTAGGAGCTAAGTCAGGAAAAACAAGAAGCTGTCATGACGCGGCGCAATGCCGCGGGACAAGAGGATAAGCCGCGGCCTGAACGCTGCCGCCGCAGCCGATCGGGCCCGTTGCGGCACAGCCATTCGCCGGGCGGCGCGCGCCGCCGCGTCGGCATGCCAGGCCTCGGGCCATCCGGCGGCGCGTTTGGACGCGGCCCGCCAACATGCGCCTGCTGGCCGGAGTGACAGGCCGGATGCGAGTCGCACAGCGGCCGTCATCGCCTAGCCATGGGGTCAGCGGCGCTTGCCGTCGGCCAGCCCATCCGCCAGCGCGGGCAGTTCCTTGAGAAAGGCCTCGCGCGAGCGCACGCCTGGGGTGCCCGGCAGTTTGCCATCGTCCTGGATCAGGCGGGCGAATATCAGCCGGCGCTCTCCCTGCTCGGCCCAGCCGACGAACCAGCCATACGGGTGCGCCAGATCCTGCTTGCCGTTCCGCAGCCAGGGGTAAGCCATGCCGGTTTTGCCGCGCACGTTCCAGCCGCCGGGCAGCGCGGTTTGTTCGACGATGCTGCGCGCCAACCGTTGCGCCTCTGGCGAGGCCGGCAGCCGGTCGTGCAGCAGATTGTCGAGGAAAGCCACTTGCTCCAACGGCGACACTTTCAGCGAAGAGCCGATCCAAGCCCGCTCCAGGCCATTGTTCTTGCCGGGATCGCCGGAGAAATCGGCATTGCCGTAGCCGAATGCCCGCACGTAGCGGCCCAGCGCCTCGGCGCCCAGGCGGTGGGTAATCTGCTGCGAATACCACACTACCGAATATTTCAGCCAGCGCGTCGGATCGGTGTCCTGCCGCCACGCCTCGCCGCCCCAGTCGACATAACCCTGGCGGTAGGGCAGCGCCGGCGCATGCTCGCTCTTGAGAAAGCCGGCATCGTATCCCATCACCGCCAGCGGGATCTTGAATGTGGACGCCGGCGAGACGCGATCGCGGCAATCGCCCTGCTGCAGCAGGATGGCGCCGCTGTGGCCATCGGCCACCGCCGTGCAAATCGTCTTGGCCTGGGCTGGCGCGAGGGCGCAGACGGCTGCCAGCCAGCCTGCCGCCAGCGCGATCGGGTGCTTCATTGAATTTCCTTGTCCGGATGATCAGAGTAGATATCTGTCAGCCAGCCGGCGCGGATGTTCCCGACGCCGCGGCGAATCATGGCTGGTACGGGATTTCCAGCAGCATCGGCGCCGGGATATGGCGCTTGAGGGTTTCCAGATTCTCGTCATACGCGGCCTGCCGCGGCTGCGGACAATTGGCCACCCAGCCGGCCAGCGCCAGGCCGCTGCCCTGGATGGCGCGCGCCGTCAGCAACGCGTGGTTGATGCATCCCAGCCGCATGCCCACCACCAGGATCACCGGCAGGGCCAAATCCCGCGCCAAATCCTCCATGAACAGCGCATCGGTCAATGGCGCCAGCCAACCGCCCGCGCCTTCGACCAGCACGATGTCGGCCTGCGCCGCCAGTTGCTCATAATGCTGGCGGATGCGCGCCAAGTCGATCTCCACTCCCGCCTGGCGCGCGGCGATGTGCGGCGACACCGGCGGCAAAAAGCGGTAGGGATTCATCAGCTCCAGATCGGTTTGCCCAGTGGCGGCGGTCAAACGCGCCACATCGTCGTTATGCCAGCGGCCATCCGGCAAAATCTCGCAACCGGACGCCACCGGCTTCATCGCCAGCACCGATCTGCCTTGCCCCCGGTAATGGCGGATCAGCTCGACTGCGGAATGGGTTTTGCCGATCTCGGTATCGGTGCCGGTGATGAAATAGCCCTGGCTCATTGCGGTATGTCCTGTGGTGAAACCGCCGGAAAACGGCGAAACAGCGGCAGTTCTACACCAGCGCGCGCCAGTCTTCCAGTATTTCCACCATCGATTCGCCCGCATCCACCCTGACATTCACCCCCAGCGGCAGGGTGAGCATCGGGTGGGTATGGCAGCAGTCGAAGTCGGCGAGTATGGGCAGCGGCAGGCCATCCAGCACCTCCAGCAGAATGTAGGACGGTCTGCGGCCAGTGCCGCAATCATCGAAACCCTCATGCTTGCCCAGCAAAACCGCGCCGGCTTTGTCGAATATCCCGGCCAGCTTCAGCATGGCGAGGTTCTTCTCCACCGTGGCCGCATCTTTCAGGCCATCCTCCAACAACAGGATGTCCCCTTGGCGGATAGGCGGAAAATATTCGCTGGCGAGAAAGCCGTACAGCGTATTGAGATTGCCGCCTATCAGGCGGCCCTCAGCGCGGCCAGGTTGAATGCAGCGCCACTGGTTGGCTTGCAGCGTCTTGGGCCGATCCTGGCTCTCCCACGGCAGACGTTCATCGCTCCAATGCGCGGGCATCCGCAATGCGTATGGATAGGACGGCTCCCCCATCGCCAATGCTGCAAAAGCCCGCCAGGTCTCCTCCACCAGCGGCGGAAACTCGCCCAGCGACGCGACCAGCGCAGGGCCATAAAAAGTCGGGACTCCGGTTTTCGCATACAGGGCCAGCAGGATCGCGGTGGCGTCGGAATAGCCGACCACGATCTTGGGATCGCGGCGGAAGGCGTCATAGTCCAGATAAGGCAGCATCGCATTGCTGTTGCTGCCGCCAATGGTGGACATGATGCAACGCACCTCGGGGTTGCGCAGCAAGGCATTGAACTCCGCCGCCCGCTCGCGGGCGCTGCCGGAACGGTAGCCGTCGTCGGCGCCGGTCAACGCGCCGGGCAGGAAACGCAATCCCTGCCTGCCGACAAACTCCACCGCGCGCCGGTAACGCGCCGGCTGCCTCGCCGTGATGGGAAAAGAAGGACTGAAACAGGCGAGCATATCGCCCGGCTGCAAATGACGCATCGCGCTGTCTCCGGATAGTGGCATAAATCCTAGGTCTAGCCACAAGCAATAACCCGAACGTCATGCAAGAATCAAGCTCCACAACTAATCTATGACAGAGAGGAGCCGGATATGAACGAAAACGAAGCCTTCGCGACGCTGGCCGGCATGGGCATCATGATGCTGGTGGTCGCGGGCGCGCTGGCGCTGGCGGTCAGCATCTTCTACTACCTGACGCTGCACCAGACGATGAACGCGATCAGCGAGGTCAACCGGCCGCTGGCCGGCGGCCTGGTCTGGCTGGCGCTGATCCCCTTCGTCGGCGTGATCTGGTACATGGTCTACATCATCCTGCTGTCCAACGCGCTGAAACGGGAGGCGGCGCAACGCGGCCTGCCCGGCGACGGCGCCGCCGGCGTCAGCCTGGCTCTGGCCATCCTGCTGGCGCTGTGCTTCGTGCCCTACGCCAACCTGATCGCGGTGATTCCCGCCATCGCGCTGTGGGTGATCCACTGGGCGAGGATGGCCGGCTACCGCAAGCTGCTGCAGGCGGCGCAGCCGGCATTGGCGACCTGATGGCAGCGCCGGCGGCATGGCAACGCCGACCTCGTGGGTCGGCGCTGTGCCGTCTGCCTTGTGAGCCGTGGCGCAATAGGTTGGCCGGATAGGCCTGCGGATTTCACGCGGGATGGAGTGAAAGCCTGTTCGGTCTGGCAGGGCGGGCCGGCGGGCGCAACGACAAGAACGGGATGGAAAACCTTGCCGCCTCCCCCGGTCCGCGCTGCCGCGCCGGGAAATCGAAAAATCAGACTATGGCCTGGGCGTGCACCTTCACTTCGCTGGAGAGCTTGTTCAGCGCCGACAGATAGGCCTTGGCGCTGGCGACGATGATGTCGGTGTCGGCGCCCTGGCCGTTGACGATGCGGCCGTCCTGCTGCAGGCGCACGGTGACCTCGCCTTGCGACTCGGTGCCCTTGGTGATGGCGTTGACCGAATACAGCTGCAGCTCGGCGCCGCTGTGGGCGATGCTTTCTATCGCCTTGAACGCGGCGTCCACCGGGCCGGAGCCGCTGGATTCGGCATGGCGCTCCTGGCCGCTCTCGGCGAACACGATGCTGGCCTGCGGCGCCTCGCCGGTTTCGGTGGCGATGCGCAGCGACACGAACTTGTAATGCTCCTGCTCGATCGCCACCATTTCGTCCGACACCAGCGCGTGCAGGTCTTCGTCGAAGATCTCGCGCTTCTTGTCGGCCAGCTCCTTGAAGCGGGCGAAGGCGGCGTTCAGCGCCTCTTCGCTGTCCAGCACGATGCCCAGCTCGGCCAGCTTGGTCTTGAAGGCGTTGCGGCCGGACAACTTGCCCAGCGTCAGGCGGTTGGCGCTCCAGCCCACCGACTCGGCCGACATGATTTCATAGGTTTCGCGGTGCTTGAGCACGCCGTCCTGGTGGATGCCGGACTCGTGGGCGAAGGCGTTGGCGCCGACGATGGCCTTATTCGGCTGCACCGGGTAGCCGGTGACAGTCGACACCAGCTTGGATGCCGGCACGATCTGGGTGGCATCGACCGCGCTGTCGACGCCGAACACGTCGCGGCGGGTCTTCACCGCCATCACGATTTCTTCCAGGCTGGCGTTGCCGGCGCGCTCGCCCAGGCCGTTGATGGTGCACTCCACCTGGCGCGCGCCGCCCAGCACCGCGGCCAGGCTGTTGGCCACCGCCATGCCCAGATCGTTGTGGCAATGCGCCGACCACACCACCCGGTCGCCGCCCGGCGTGCGGGCGATCAGCTCGCGGAAGAAAGCCTCGGTCAGGCGCGGCACAGCGTAGCCGACGGTGTCCGGCACATTCAGCGTGGTGGCGCCGGCCTTGATCACTTCGCCGAAGATGCGGGCCAGGAAGTCGATGTCGGAGCGCAGCGCGTCCTCGGCGGAGAACTCGACGTCGTCGGTGTATTCGCGGGCGATCTTCACCGCCTTCACCGCCGCGTCCACCACCTCGTCCGGACTCATCCGCAGCTTCTTTTCCATGTGGATGGGGCTAGTGGCGATGAAAGTATGGATGCGGCCGCGCGCGGCCGGCTTGATGGCTTCGCCGGCGGCGCGCACGTCGCGCTCGTTGGCGCGGGCCAGGCTACAGACGGTGGATTCCTTGATCACCTCGGCGATCGCATGGATGGCGTCGAAGTCGCCCGGGCTGGCGGCGGCGAAGCCGGCCTCGATGATGTCCACGCCCAGCCGCTCCAGCTGGCGCGCGATGCGGATTTTCTCTTCCTTGGTCATCGATGCGCCCGGCGACTGCTCGCCGTCGCGCAAGGTGGTGTCGAAGATGTAAAGACGATCGCCCATATTGATAGCTCTCCCTGCTCCCTGTGCCGGCTCGCCGACCAGATAGTCGTTGAAATCAAAGCGCCTGCCCTGGCCGGCGGCCAGCTGCGCCAGTCGGCTCAGCTGCGCCAGCGGCAGGCTGCCGCGTTCCCTCCATTTGTATATCGCCGCCCGGCTCACCTGCTCGTCTGGGAACAACCGGTTCAATTCATCCGCCAGCCGCCCCGGCCCGCCGAAGTCCGCCACCAGTCGTTCTATATCCACTTGCATCGATGTGCTCCTGCAGCATGTTTTACACCACACTAACCAGAGAAGGACATGTCGTCAAATTTAATGCCAGATTTCTGTGTAAAATTCGTCACACCCAATGTCCAAACTACACAAATTAGACATTTAGTAGAATAAATCGGCAATTAGCTATCGAAAACCACCGCCTCCGTTAGCGCTTCCGCCCGTGGACAGCCGATTCGACTGGCGCCGCGCGCCATGCCGTCTCGACAATTGCGCCGCAACATGAATTCAATTAGCATTTGATTATCAAAAACATTATGTTTAACGACTGGTAGCAGCCGGCCCGCCGGATGCTGCGCCGCCCATACCAACTCATAGAGACTGATCGATGCGAAAGCTTGCCTGCCTTGTACTGATGGGAATGCCGCTGATGGCCTGCGCGGAAGGAAACGACGGCCAGACCGGCGGCGGTTTTTCCGGATCGCTGGGCTTGGGCGTCGGCTATTACCGGGTGGAAACCAATTTCTTCAAAACCCCCAGCGATGACCAGCGTTCGATTTCCAGCCTGAATTCATCCCCGGCGACGCAGCATTACGTCACCGGCGTGCCGTCCGCCAACCTGCGCTACGCGCTGCCCGGCAGCGGCACCCAGCTGTTCCTGAGCGTGGAGCCGCTGGCTACGCTGGGCGAGGGCGGCGGCCTGCAAGCCGGCGTGCGCCAGACGCTGCCGGGCGCCGGCACCCTATCTGCCGCGCTGAAATACGACCAGGCCAGCGTCTGGCGCGACCCCTACGCGCTGAATACCGAGCGCAGCGACGACAAGCTGAAAACCTACGGCTTCGCGTTCGGCTGGCACGGCATCATGGAAACGCCGTTCAGCGCCAGCTTCAGCTACGGCAAGGTCAAGATGAACCAGGAGCAAAGCGGGCAGAACCTGGGGCTGTCGGCGGCGAACCAGGCCCTGCTCGACCGCAACGGCAAGCAATACGGCGCGCAGCTCGCTTACACGCTGAAACTGGATCCGGCCGGACAGCAAAGCCTGAGTCCGGCGTTGATTTATGTCCGCAACGATCTGGACGGCAAGGCGATGAGCACCACCCGCAGCGGCCTGCAACTGGCCTATGCCTACAAGGGCGACCTCAATGAGCTGAGCGCCGCGCTGGCCATCGCCCGCACCGGCTACCAGGCCGGCAATCCGATTTTCGCCGGACGCAAGGCCGACAGCGACGACTACCTGCTGACCGCCACCTACACCCGCAAGCAGCTGTTCGGCGCCAAGGCCTGGTCGGCCTTCGTCAGCGGCGTGTATGGCCAGTCCAATTCCGACATCAGCTTCTTCGACGCCCAGGCCCGCGCGCTCAACGTCGGCATCGGCTACCGCTTCTGACCCGCTACCGGCCGCAGCCCGGCGCCAGTCCGGACTGCGGCCGCGCCCCGCCTCAAACCGGCAATGCGCAACGCCATGCGTTATAATCCGCCGTTTACATTAAATATTTTGAGAACGCCCGTGTCCGAGCGCCTGTTTGTATTGTCCCAGCACGTGATGCCCAAGCTGGCCCTCACCCGTTTCGCGGGATGCGTCGCCGGCTGGAAGGGCGGCAGCCTGACCACCGCGCTGATCCGCCGCTTCATCGCCCGTTACAACGTGGACATGAGCGAAGCGCAAAACAGCGACCCGGCGTCCTACGCCAGCTTCAACGATTTCTTCACCCGCGCGCTCAAGCCCGGCGTCCGCCCGCTCGCCGACGCGCGACAGGTCTGCCCGGTGGACGGCGCGGTCAGCCAGTTGGGGGCGATAGACAACGGCCGCATCTTCCAGGCCAAGGGCCGCGACTACAGCGCCACCGCGCTCTTGGCCGGCGACGCCGAGCTGGCCGCCCGCTTCGCCGACGGCCACTTCGCCACCATCTACCTCAGCCCGCGCGACTACCACCGCATCCACATGCCCTGCGCCGGCCGGCTGCTGGAAATGACTTACGTGCCGGGCGAGCTGTACTCGGTGAACCCGGCCACCGCCCGCGGCGTGGATAGGCTGTTCGCGCGCAACGAGCGCGTGGTGTGCCTGTTCGAGGACGAGCAGGGGCAGCCGTTCGTGATGGTGCTGGTGGGCGCCACCATCGTCGGCAGCATGGCCACCGTCTGGCACGGCGTGGTCAATCCGCCGCGCCGGCCGGCGCTGGAGAAATGGGATTACCGCAGCCAGGACATCCGCCTGGCCAAGGGCGAGGAAATGGGCCGCTTCCTGCTCGGCTCCACCGTGGTGCTGCTGTACCCGGCCGGCCCGCTGCGCTTCAACCCGCAATGGCAGCCCGCCAGCCCGGTGCGGCTGGGCGAGAAAATGGCCGACTGAGCCAACTCCACAACGGCGCGCCAGCGCCGTTTTTTTGCGCCCGGCAGCCCTGCCACGTCCCTGTCATCCGCGAACTGCGGCCCTGCTTACGTAAAAATAACTATCAAGTAGGAATACTTGATTGCCTATCCAAAAATGACAAGGCACGCCCGGCTCATGCCGCCGGGTCGGCAATCGATCAACGCCGGAGGCAGCCATGCACATCACCGATGTTTTGCGCAAAACCATCCACAACCCCGCCACCTGGAGTCAGCAGGAGCTGTACGACAATCTGCAGGCCGCGGTGGACGTGGAGCTGTGGACCATCCCGCTGTACCTGACCACCCTGTATTCGATGCAGGGCTTGAACGCCGACGATCAGCAGGCCTATCCGGGCGTGGCCAAGCTGATCGAAAGCGTGGTGATCCAGGAAATGCTGCACCTGGAGCTGATTTCCAATCTGTGCAACGCGCTGGGCTACGCGCCGCGATATCCATTCCCCAGCAATGAAGAAACCGAGGGCATTCCCTTCCTCAAACCCGACGTGCCGCCGCAATACGCCGGCTATCAAGTCAAGCTGGGGCCGCTGGACATCAACCAGCTCAAGCTGTTCTGTGTGATCGAGTTGCCCGAGCCGCCCGGCAAGCCGGACTGGAACAAGCAAACCCGCTACAACTCGATAGGCGAGCTGTACCAGGCGCTGGAAATCGCCGTCAAGGTGCAGTGGAAAGACCTGTACGTCGGCGCGGCCGCCAACACCAAGCAACAGGCCAACTTCACCGACTACGCGCAGAAAAACCAGCACGGCGCCGGTTTCAGCCAGACCATCAACAGCCTGGAGCAGGCGCTGGCGGCGATGCAGGCCATCGTCAAACAAGGCGAAGGCAACCGCGCCACCGCGGAAATCCCGCTGCGCGACCAGCCGCCGGCGGAAAATCCGGCCAATTACGACCCCAGCGATTTCGATCCGGCGCAGAGCCATTTCCTGAAATTCAATGAAATCCTCGACATCCTGCGCCTGGGGCTCACCCCCTGGATTCCCGCCGTCTACCCGCTGATTCCCCGCCCCGACAAGCAACAACTGGCGGAGCAGGAAATGGCCCAGCGCCAATTGCAGGCCGGCTTCCGCGCCTTCATGGCGCAACTGCAAACCGGCTTCAACACCGCGCAGCCCAATCAGCAAATGCCGGGCAGCTTCTACAACAGCATGTTCAATCTGCAGAACCTGATCACCGCGGTCTGGCAAACCGGCGCGGTGCCGGCCTTTCCCAGCGAGTGAGCCGGCCAGCCGCCGCCATGAAAAAAGCCGGGCATCGCCCGGCTTTCTGTTTGCCAACCCGTAAACCGATGGGTCAGTTCTTGGACTGGTCCACCAGCTTGTTATTGGCGATCCACGGCATCATCGCGCGCAGCTCGGCGCCGACCTTCTCGATCGGGTGGGCGGCGGTCAGACGGCGGCGGGCGGTCATGGACGGGTAGTTGGTCTTGCCTTCCAGGATGAACATCTTCGCGTATTCGCCGCTCTGGATGCGGTACAGCGCCTTCTTCATCGCTTCCTTGGTGGCGGAGGTCACCACTTCCGGACCGGTCACGTACTCGCCATACTCCGCGTTGTTGGAGATCGAGTAGTTCATGTTGGCGATGCCGCCTTCGTACATCAGGTCGACGATCAGCTTCAGTTCATGCAGGCACTCGAAGTAGGCCATTTCCGGCGCGTAGCCGGCTTCCACCAGCGTCTCGAAGCCGGCCTTCACCAGCTCGACGGCGCCGCCGCAGAGCACGGCCTGCTCGCCGAACAGGTCGGTCTCGGTTTCCTCGCGGAAGTTGGTTTCGATCACGCCGCCCTTGGTGCCGCCGTTGGCCGCGGCGTAGGACAGCGCCACGTCGCGCGCCTTGCCGGATTTATCCTGGTAGACGGCGATCAAGGTCGGCACGCCGCCGCCCTTCAGGTATTCGGAACGCACGGTGTGGCCCGGGCCTTTCGGCGCCACCATGATCACGTCGACATCGGCCGGCGGCACGATCTGGTTGTAGTGGATGTTGAAGCCGTGGGCGAAGGCCAGCGCCGCGCCCTTCTTCAGGTTGGGGGCGATGTCCTTGTGGTAGACGTCCGGCTGCGATTCGTCCGGCAGCAGGATCATCACCACGTCGGCCTTCTTCACCGCCTCGGCCACTTCCTTGACCTTGTGGCCGGCCGCTTCGGCCTTCTTCCACGACGCGCCGTCCTTGCGCAGGCCTACGATGACGTCGACGCCCGATTCCTTCAGGTTCTGCGCGTGGGCATGGCCCTGCGAGCCGTAGCCGATGATGGCCACTTTCTTGCCCTTGATGATGGAGAGGTCGGCGTCTTTGTCGTAATAAACTTTCATTTCTTTGTCCTTGGTATTGGTTTGCCAAGGGGCTTGCAGCCCCCTGCTTAAATTTTCAGAACCCGTTCGCCTCGACCGATGCCGGATGCGCCGGTACGGACCGTTTCCAGGATCACTGTGCGGTCCACCGCCTCGATAAAGGCGCCGAGCTTGTCGCTCGTACCAGTCAGCTCGATGGTGTAGGTCTTTTCCGTCACGTCGATGATGCGGCCGCGGAAGATGTCGGCCATCCGCTTCATCTCCTCGCGGTCCTTGCCTACGGCGCGGACCTTGATCAGCATCATCTCGCGTTCGATGTGTTCGGATTCGTTGAGGTCTATCACCTTGACCACCTCGATCAGCTTGTTGAGCTGCTTGGTGATCTGCTCGATGACTTCGTCGGAACCGTGGGTGACGATGGTCATCCGCGACAGCGTCGGGTCCTCGGTGGTGGACACTGTCAGCGAATCGATGTTGTAGGCGCGGGCCGAAAACAGCCCCACCACGCGGGACAAGGCGCCCGCTTCGTTTTCCAGAAGTATGGATAAGATGTGTCGCATGCCGGCCGCCTTAGCACATATTGCCGTAGTCACGGTTGTTCTCGAAAGGCACCTGCTGGATGTCGCGCATGTGCGGCGGCAGGTCCATCTCATCCAGCCCCTTGCCGTTCTGGATCATCGGGAACACGTTTTCCGACTGGTCGGTGCGGAAATCCAGGAACACCAGACGCTCCTTCAGCTTGTCGCTGAACGCCTCGCGCAGCACCGGCTCGACGTCGGCCGGGTTCTCCACCTTGAAGCCGACGTGGCCGTAGGCCTCGGCGATCTTGACGAAGTCCGGCAACGCGTCCATGTAGGACTCGGAGTAGCGGGTGCCGTAGAAGAACTCCTGCCACTGCCGCACCATGCCCAGGTAGCGGTTGTTCAGCGCCACCACCTTCACCGGGGTGTGGTACTGCTTGGCGGTGGACAGCTCCTGGATGTTCATCTGGATCGAGCCCTCGCCGGTGATGCAGGCCACCTGGGCGTTGGGGTTGGCCAGTTGCGCGCCGATCGCCGCCGGCAGGCCGAAGCCCATGGTGCCGAGGCCGCCGGAGTTCAGCCATTGCTTGGGGCGGTCGAACTTGTAGTACTGCGCCGCCCACATCTGGTGCTGGCCGACGTCGGAGGTGATGATGGCCTGGCCGCCGGTGATCTCGTACAGCTGCTGCACCACCATCTGCGGCTTGATCAGCTCGCTGGACGGCGTATACAGCAGACAGTCGTGGCCGCGCCATTCCTCAATCTGCTTCCACCACTGGTTCAGCGCCGAGCCATCCGGCTTCTGGCCGGACTGCTTCAGCTGCTCCAGCATTTCCTTCAGCACCAGCTTGACGTCGCCGACGATGGGTATGTCGGCGCGCACGCGCTTGGAGATCGACGACGGGTCGACGTCGATGTGGATGATCTTCTTGGGACGGCCGAGGAAATGCGACGGCACGCTGATCACGCGGTCGTCGAAACGCGCGCCGATGGCTACCAGCACGTCGCAATGCTGCATCGCCATATTGGCTTCGTAGGTGCCATGCATGCCCAGCATGCCGAGGAACTGGCGGTCCGAGCCCGGATAGGCGCCCAGGCCCATCAGCGTGTTGGTGCACGGCAGGTTCAAGGAGCGCACCAGCTCGGTCACCTCGGCCTCGGCGCGGCCCTGCACCGCGCCGCCGCCGACATAAATGAAGGGACGCTTGGCCTCAAGCAGCAGGTTGACTGCCTTCTTGATTTGTCCGCTGTGCCCGCGGGTGGCCGGCACGTAGGAGCGGATGTGCACGCTTTCCGGGTAATGGAATTCCGCGCGCTGCTGGGTGATGTCCTTCGGGATGTCCACCACCACCGGGCCAGGCCGGCCGCTCTTGGCGATGTAGAACGCCTTCTTGATGGTGGCGGCGATCTCGTTCACGTCCTTGATCAGGAAGTTGTGCTTCACACAGGGACGAGTGATGCCCACCATGTCCACTTCCTGGAACGCGTCCAGGCCGATGGCCGGCGACGGCACCTGGCCGGAGATCACCACCATCGGGATGGAGTCCATATACGCGGTGGCGATGCCGGTGACGGCATTGGTCGCGCCGGGACCGGAGGTCACCAGCGCCACGCCCACCTTGTCGCTGGAGCGCGAGTAGGCGTCGGCGGCATGCACCGCGGCCTGCTCGTGCCTGACCAGCACGTGTTTGAACTTGTCTTGCCGGAAGATGGCATCGTAGATTTCCAGTACCGCGCCGCCCGGATAGCCGAATACGAATTCGGCCCCCTCTTCCTGCAGGCAGCGGACTACTATTTCGGCGCCCGATATCTGCATATCGCCTCTATTTCATGTTGATTTCATCCCGTTTGCTCAAAGACCTTAGCGTATTGCTCAAACCATGGTCAAGCGATTTTGTGCAGGTGCAAAAAAGCGCTAAATCACGGTTATTTCAGGAGAAAAACTCGTACTAGCCTAGCGATTCCTGCTCTGTTACCATCGCAGGTTGGCATCAACCTGAAACGCACAGATGGCAAGCCGCAAGGAAATGGCCGACTTTCTGCAGTCGGTGGAAAAACGCGCCTTCAAGCAGGCGCTGTACGCGGTGCGCCAGGAAGACAATGCGCTGGACATCGTGCAGGACTCGATGATGAAGCTGGCCGACCGCTACGCGCACGCGCCTGCCGACGAACTGCCGCTGATCTTCCAGCGCATCCTGCAGAACACCATCCGCGACCACTACCGACGCAGCAAGGTGCGCAGCTTCGTCAGCACCCTATTGTCCTCGCTGATCCCCACCCATGCCGAGGACGACAGCCCGGATCCGCTGGAAACCCTGGACGTGGCCGCCGACGAGGCGCACACCAATCCTGAGCAGTGGTACCAGCGCAAGGAAGTGGCGCAGATGATAGACGCCTCCCTGCAGCTCCTGCCCGCCCGTCAACGCGAGGCCTTCCTGCTGCGTTACTGGGAAGGACTGGATGTTGCCGAAACCGCCCAGGTGATGGGGTGCTCGGAGGGCAGCGTGAAGACGCATTGCTCGCGCGCCAACCACACCCTGGCCGCCATTCTTGCGCAAAAGGGAGTACTGCTATGAATCACGCCAACGATAGCCAAGGCGACCATTTGCCGTCCCACATCACCCGCATTCTGGACACCCCCACCGCCGAACCCACCCACGCCCAGATGGAGCGCCTGAAAGTCGCCCGCGCCCGCGCGCTGCAGCGCTTCGACCAGCGCGCCGCCGAACACATCAGCCTGCAGGAAAGACTGGCGATCTGGGCACAGCGCCATACGCTGCTGCTCAAGCGCGGCGGCGCCGCGCTGGGCTTCGCCGTGGTCACCGGGGCCGGCCTGATGCTGCTGGACGGCCTGCTGGTGGAGAGCGAAGCGGTCGACGCCGCGGTGCTGTCGCAGGACCTGCCGCTCAACTCCCTGCTGGAGCCCAATTTCAGCCGGGGGCTGCATGAGTAAGACCAGACGCCTGGCCTGCTCGCTGGGCCTGGCCAGCCTCTTCGCCGCCGCCTTGGCGCAAGCTTCTCCCCTGGCGGATCCCCGCTGGGATCAATTGAACAGCGAACAGCAGCAGGTGCTGTCGCCGCTGGCGGCGGAATGGAACCGTTACGCGCCCAACAAGAAGCAGAACCTGCTCGCCATCGTCCCCCGCTTCATCGACCTGCCGCCCAAGCAGCAGCAAAGAGTGCGGCAGCGGCTCAAGGCCTGGTCGGAGCTCAGCCAGCCGCAACGCGACGAGATCCGCGCCAACTGGAAAAAATTGCAGCAGCTGCCGCCCGAGCAGCGCGAGCGCGTGATGCGGCGCCTGCGCGAGGGCGGCGCCAAACCGGAAACCCCGCAATAAGATGAACGACTTTCCCGTCCCCAGCCTGCTCCGCTGCCTGGCCAGCCTGTGCTACGAAACGCTGGTGCTGGTCGCCATCATGCTGCTGGTCGGCGCCGCGCTCACGCCGCTGCAGTTGGTGCTGGGCCAGGATTCGGCGCTGCTGCACGCGCTGATCCAGCTGGGCGTGGCCGCCGCGCTGTTCGCCTATTTCGGCTACTGCTGGACCCGCAGCGGCCAGACCGTGGCGATGAAAACCTGGCATATCCGCCTGGTGGCGGCCGATGGCCGGCTGCTTGGCTGGCAGCAGGCGCTGATGCGCTTCGCCATCGCCGCCATGCTGTTCGTCGGCCTGCCGGTGGTGTCCTACCTGGGCTGGCAACGCAGCTACGGCGACCATCCCGCCGTCAAATGGCTGGCGCTGATCTGGTGGCTGCTGCCTTTCCTCGCGCGCTACTACGACAAGGACAAGCGCCATCTGCACGACCGCCTGGCCGGCACCCGCCTGCTGGTGCTGCCCAAGCCGCCGCGCCGCTAGTCATCCCCGCAATTGCGGCGCGTCGGCCGCGAAGTCCAGCAGCGCGTCCAGCACCGCCCGCACCCGCGCCGGCAGCGCGCGCCGCTGCGGCCACACCGCGTAAACCGGCCGGGCGGCGATCTCCCACTGCTCCAGCACGCGCACCAGCCGCCCTTCCGCCAATTGCCGGTGGCAGATGCTGAGCGGGCTGACCGCGATGCCGGCCCCCGCCTCCGCCAGGCGGCGCGTCAGCAGCATGTCGTTGGCCTGCAAATCGGGCTCCGCCGGCCAGGCGGCCTCCTCGCCGGTTTCCGCATGCCGCAGCCGCCAACGCTCAAACGGCTCGGCCAGCAGCAAGCGGTGCGCCGCCAGATCGGCCGGCCGCTCCAACTTGCCGTGCGCAGCCTGATAGTCCGGCGCCGCCACCAGCATGGTGCGCACCATGCCGACCTTGCGCTGCCGCAGCGCGGCGTCCGATTGCTCCCCCACCCGCAGGGCCAGATCGGCCATGCCGCTGTATAAATCATCCAGGCTGTTGTTCAGCTTCAATTCCAGCTTGAGCCGCGGATGCTCGCGCAGCAGGCGCGTCCACACCGGCAGCAGCATGTCGTTGGCCATGCTCAGCGGCGCCAGCAGCCTCACCACGCCCTCCACCCGGTTCAGCATTCCATCCAGCGCGGCCGTTTCCCGCCGCAGCGCCGCCAATAGCGGCTTGCAGCGCTCGTAGTATTGCCAGCCCTCGTTGGTCGGCGCCAGCCGGCGCGCGCTGCGGTTCAGCAGCTTGCAGTCCAGGCCCGCCTCCAAGGCCTGCAGGCGGCGGGTCAGGGTCGGCGCCGGCATCCCCAGCCGCTTGGCCGCCGCGTTCAGGCTGCCGGCATCCACGATCGCCACGAATAGTTCCAGATCATCCAGCATGATTGCAAAAACGGAATTTGAGATTGATTTTTTGATTCTATTTTCATAATCCATGTTTGGCTAGACTGCGTTCATCCAATCGAAACCAGCCAAACCATGAACCCGACGCCGCGCCCACGCCTGCCCCTTTCGACGCGGATGCCGCTGGGCCTGGCCGCTGCCGGGGCGCTTCGATCCATCCGCCGACGGCGCTTCGGCCCATCACGCAACAGGAGCAAGACCATGAGAGTCGATTACACCCAACTGTCGCCCAAGGCTTACCAAGGCCTGCTGGCCTGCAAGAACGCGCTGGCGGAAAGCCCGCTGGGCCTGCCCTTGATCGAATTGGCGTATTTGCGGATCGCCCAGCTCAACGGCTGCGTGTTCTGCCTGAAACTGCACAGCCATGCGCTGCGCCGCAGGGGAGAAAGCCAGGAGAAGCTCGACGCGCTGGCCGGATGGGATGTGGCGGAAGAAAAGCTGTTCACGCCGCGCGAAAGAGCCGCCATCACCTGGACCGAGGCAGTCACCCGCATAGGCGAAAGCCGCGCGCCGGACAGCGTCTACCTGCCGCTGCGCGAACACTTCAGCGACGCGGAGATTTCCGACCTGACGCTGGCCATCGCGCTGATGAACGCCTTCACCCGCGTCGCGGTGGCGGTGCGGCAGTAAGCTTCAGCCTGAATGGGCCGGGTGCCACACCAGCACCCGGTTCGCCGCCGGCAGCCATGCCCGCAGCGTCAGCAAGGCCTGTTGCCGGGCCGCGTCTTCGGCAGCCGCCGGAGACAACGCCAGCAAGTCCAGCGCCTTGCGGCAATCGCCCAGATCATGCCATTGCCAGCGGCCGCCCTGCCACGGCGCGAACAGGTTCAGCCAGTAAGTGGCCGGGTCGATGTCCTGCAGCACATTGCCGCTGAAGGGCAGATTGATCTGCGGCGCGAAAATCCAGAACCAGGGAAAAGGCATGCGGCCTCCATGCGGAAGGCGGCAGGCCCGGATGGCCGCGCCGCCTCCGCTTGGTATAAGGCCGCGCGCGGCCAGGCGAAATACGTGCAAACACGATGCGCGGCGCTTATCCACAGCTTTGGCCATGGCGCGGACTTATCCACAAAAAGGCGCAGCCGCCTCGCCTGGCCCCGCGCCCCAGCCCGATTTACGCCGCGCGGCGGTACACCTCGCGGCCGGCGACATAGGTGGCCGCCACCGCGCGGTCGTCGCCCAGCATCATCTGCACGAACAGAGCCTCCGACAAGTCGCGCGCGTAGCGCATGCGGAAATCCAGCAGCGGGGTGGAGCGCAGGTTCAGCACCGCCAGGTCGGCCTCCATGCCGACCGCCACGCTGCCCACCTTGTCGGCGATGCCCAGCGCCTCGGCGCCGCCGCGGGTGGCCAGATAGAAAGCCTGCGCGGCCGACAGTGGCTTGCCGTGGCTTTGCGCCGCCATATAAGCGGCGTTCATCGTCTGCAGCATCGAGAAGCTGGTGCCGGCGCCCAGGTCGGTGCCCAGCCCCACCGCCACCGGCCGGTCGCCCAGCACGCAGCGGCGCAGGTCCAGGCTGCCGGAGCCGAGGAAGAAATTGGAGGTCGGGCAATGCGCCAGCGAGGCGCCGCTGGCGTGGAACATCTCCAGCTCGGCGTCGGACAAATGAATGCCATGGCCATAGACCGCGCGCGGCCGCAGCAAGCCGTAGCGCTGATAGACGCTGGCGTAATCGCGGCAGCCGGGGAACAGCGCTTTGACCCAGGCGATCTCGTCGAGGTTTTCCGAGATGTGCGACTGGATCGGCACGTCGGGAAACTCCGCCGCCAGCGCGCCCAGCATTTCCAATTGGCCATGGCTGGACGTCGGCGCGAAGCGCGGGGTGATCACGTATTCGGCGCGGCCCCGGCCGTGCCAGCGCTGGATCAGCGCGCGCGAATCCTCATACGCGGTCAGCGGCGTGTCCAGCAGGGCGTCCGGCGCGTGGCGGTCCATGCACACCTTGCCGGCCAGGATGCGCAGGTCTATCCGCGCCGCTTCCTGCAACAGGATCTCCACCGAGGCGGAGTGCACGGTGCCGAACACGCAGCCGGTGGTGACGCCGTTGCGCAGCTGCTCGGACAAGAACACCTGCGCCACTTCGCGCGCGTGCACTTCATCGGCGAAGCCCTGCTCGGTGACGAAGGTGTAGTGATGCAGCCAGTCCAGCAGCTGCTCGCCGAAGGCCGCCATCATCTCGGTCTGCGGATAATGGACGTGGCAGTCGATGAAGCCCGGCAGGATCAGGTGCTCGGGGTAATGCGTCAGCCGGACATCCGGCGTCAGCGTCGGCAACAGCTTGGCCGCCGGGCCGCATGCCGCGATGCGGCCGTTTTCCATCACCACCAGCGCGTCGCGCTGGAATGCCAGGCTGTCCTGCTCGGCCTCCCGGAACGGGTTGCCCCGGAAAGTCAGCACATCGCCGCGTACCGCTGTTTTCAAGCTTCGCTCCCGCCGCGTCAGGCGGCCTTGTCGCGCCGGTGCGGAAGCCGCGGCGCATTTATCTTCACATAAAGAATCTTCATGTATAAATATAGCCGCGTTTCACGCCTCTGGCAAATCCGCCGCCGCGGCGCAAGCGCCAAAGCGCTGATCTTCAACAACTTGTCTTTAGATGAAGATAGTATATTTTCAAGTCGTGATACTCTTGCGCCCGAACCCGTTTGCCGCGTTTACCTTTGGATCAGGAACCAGCAGCATGCAGCAAGTACCAGACCAGATTGACCGTATCGTCGCCCTGTGGAACGAGGTCCGCCCCGACCTGGACACCTCGTCCACCCAAGTCATCGGCCGCATCGTGCGGATGGAATACTTCATCACCCGCCGGGTGCTGCAGGACTTGTCCCGGCACAATTTAAATGTAGGCGAATTCGACGTGCTGGCGGCGCTGCGCCGCGGCGGCGAGCCCTACCAGCTGTCGCCCAACCAGCTGCAAGGCATGGTGCTGATTTCATCCGGCGCGCTGACCAACCGCATCAACCGGCTGGAAGAAGCCGCGCTGGTCAGCCGCTCGCCCGATCCGGACGACCGCCGCGGCGTGATCGTCACCCTCACCGCCAAAGGCCTGCAGGTGATAGAAGACGCCGCCGGCCACCACCTGGCGGCGGAGGCGGAGCTGATGGAAATGCTGGACGCCGACGAGCGCGACACGCTGGCGCGGCTGCTGAAGAAGATGCTGCAGGCGCAGGAAGACTGATTCCGCGAACAGGCCGCCCCCGGGCGGCCTTGATTTCGCCCTTCGCCCGGCAAGGCGACGCCACGCCGCTCACCCCAAGAGCAGCGCGCAGTTGGCGGCCAATATCAGCCAGAACAGACCCCAGCCGCAGACGACTACCCAACGCAGGGCGGCGTGCGCGCCCATCAGCGCCCGGTCCCCGGTCATCCGCAGCAGCGGCCACATCGCCAGCGGCAGCTGCAGGCTCAGCACCACCTGGCTCCACACCAGCAGCGGGCCGACGGCACTCTCCCCCCACCAGCCGATGCCTCCCGCCGCCGGCAGCAAGGCCAGCGCGCGGGTGATCAGCCGCCGCTGGTAGCACGGAATGCGGATCTTGAGGAAGCCGTCCATGATCACCTGGCCGGCGACGGTGCCGGTCAAGGTGGCGCTTTGGCCGGCGGCCAGCAAGGCGACGCCGAACAGCAACGCCGCCAGCGAGCCGGCCAGCGGGCGGATCAGTTCGTGGGCGTCGGCGATGTCGGCCACCGCGGTATGGCCGGCGGCATGAAAGGCGCTGCCCGCAAGCACCAGGATGGCGCCGTTGACCAGCATCGCCAGCAGCAGCGAGGCGATGGTGTCGATCCGGCACAGCAGCAGCGTCTGCCGCAACGCGCCGTCTCCCCCCTCCACCCGCCGGGTCTGCACCACCGACGAATGCAGGTACAGATTGTGCGGCATGATGGTGGCGCCGACGATGCCCAGCGCCAGCACCACGGCCTTGTCCATGTCGTGCGCCGGCAAGCTGGGCGCCAGGCCGGCCGCCACCGCCGGCCAATGGGTATCCAGCAGCGCCAGTTGCGCCAGAAAGCACAGGGTGATGGTGGCGATCAGCCCCAGCACGATGGCCTCCAGCTGGCGAAAGCCCCGTCCCTTCAGCCCCAGCACGATCAGCGTGTCGAACGCGGTCAGCGCCACGCCCCACAGCAGCGGCACGCCGAACAGCAGTTTGAACGCCAGCGCGCAGCCCAGCACTTCGGCGACGTCGCAGGCGACGATGGAGACTTCGGCGCTCAGCCAGTGAAGCAGGCGGCCGGCGCGGCCGTAGCGCGCGGCGCTGGCCTGCGCCAGGTCCATGCCGGTCACCAGCCCCAGCCCGGCCGCCAGCATCTGCAACAGCATCGCGGCGATGCCGGACAGCATCACCACCCACAGCAGCTGGTAGCCGAAGCGCGAGCCGGCCTCGATGTCGGTCGCCCAGTTGCCCGGGTCCATATAGCCGACCGCCACCAGCAGGCCGGGGCCGGCGAAGCGGCGCAGGCGCTGGCTGAACGAGGCGCGCGCGTCTATGCGTATGCTGCCGTTGACCTCGGCCGGGCAGAACGGCGCGGTGGCGGTGGTGGGGAGGGAGAACATGGGGGCCGCGGGGAGAGTTCAGTTCCCCGCCAGCATAACGCGGATCAGCGGGCGCGCGGCAGATTGTCGCCGACCGCCTGCAACGCCGGCGGCGCGCTCCAGGACCACTGGCGCTTCCAGGCGCCCATCACCTGCCCCGGATATTCCGGCTTGCCCAGG
Organism: Chromobacterium subtsugae; assembly: GCF_001676875.1. Classification (GTDB taxonomy): domain Bacteria; phylum Pseudomonadota; class Gammaproteobacteria; order Burkholderiales; family Chromobacteriaceae; genus Chromobacterium; species Chromobacterium subtsugae. The sequence continues at coordinate 277,646 of NZ_JYKA01000004.1, forward strand.
CTGCCGTTGTAGCGGCCAAGCGCGCGGTAAAGATTGCCGTGCTCGATGTCGAGATAGTGGCGCAGGATGGTGCAGCCGTAACGCAGGTTGGTGGTCAGGTCGAACAGATTGTGGCGCGGATCGCCGATGTGGCGCACCCAGAACGGCATCACCTGCATCAGGCCGCGCGCGCCGGGGCTGGAGAGCGCGTATTTGTTGAAGCCGCTCTCCACCTGGATCAGTCCCAGCACCATCTGCGGATCCAGGCCGGCGCGGGTCGCCTCGTACTGGACCGCGGTGAGCAGGCGCTCGCGCATCCAGGCGTCGGGAATGCGCTTTTGCAGCCGCGCCGACATCTCGGCGAGCCAGGCCTGGCCGACGCGGGGATCGTCGAACACCAGCCTGGGCGCGTTGACGTCGGAAATCGAACGGCTCATCGCCGAGGCGACATTGGCCGACAGGGCCTCCTCCTTCTGCGCGCCGGCCCGCGCCGGCGCGTGCAGAAGCGCCAGGCAGCAGAACAGCGGGAGGAGGAGGCTCGTCTTCATCAGGCCAGCTTGGAGAGGACATGCTCCAGAATAGCATCGGCGGCGACGGCGGTGGCTTCGCTGTCGCGGCGGTGCTGGTACTCGACCTTGCCTGCCGATAGGCCGCGGTCGCCGATGGTGACGCGGTGCGGCGCGCCGATCAGCTCCCAGTCGGCGAACATCGCGCCCGGGCGCTCGCCGCGGTCGTCCAGGATCGCGTCGACGCCGCGGGCCAGCAGGTCGGCCAGCAGCTTGTCGGCAGCTTCCTTCACTGCTTCGGAGCGGTCATAGCCGACCGGGCAGATCACCACCGCGAACGGGGCGATGGCATCCGGCCAGATCATGCCCTTGTCGTCGTAGTTCTGCTCGATGGCGGCGCCCAGGATGCGGGTGACGCCGATGCCGTAGCAACCCATCTCGAACGGTTTCGGCTTGCCGTCTTCGTCCAGGAAGGTGGCGTTCATCGCCACCGAGTACTTGGTGCCCAGGTAGAACACGTGGCCGACTTCGATGCCGCGCTGGATCGCCAGCACGCCCTGGCCGTCCGGCGACGGGTCGCCTTCCACCACGTTGCGGATGTCGAACACTTCCGGCTCGGCGCAGTCGCGGCCGAAGTTGGCGCCGGTGTAGTGCTGGTCGTCCTCGTTGGCGCCGATGACGAAATCGGCCATCTTGGCGACGGTGCGGTCGGCGATCACTCGGCCCTTGAAGCCCACCGGGCCCAGCGAGCCGGGGTTGGCGCCGAAGGCGTCGCGGATGGCGGCCGGGCTGGCGAACGCCAGCGGGTTCTTGATGCCGGCGATCTTCTGCGCCTTCACCTCGTTCAGTTCGTGGTCGCCGCGCACCAGCATCAGCACGGCCTCGTCCTCTTCGCCTTCCACCACCACCGCCTTGACGGTCTGTTCGATGTCGATCTTGAGGAAATCGACCAACTCGGCGATGGTCTTGACCTTGGGCGTATGCACCTTGGCCAGCGCGGCCGCGGCCGCGGCGCGCTCGCCGGCCGGGGCCACCGCCTCGGCCAGCTCGATGTTGGCCGCGTATTCGGAAGCGGGGCAGTAGACGATGGCGTCTTCGCCGGTATCGGCGATCACCTGAAACTCATGCGAGCGGTCGCCGCCGATGGCGCCGGTATCGGCCGCCACCGCGCGGTAGGTCAGGCCGAAGCGGTCAAAGATGCGGCGGTAGGCGGCGTACATATTGTCGTAGCTCTTGCCGGCGTCTTCGGCGCTGCGGTCGAACGAGTACGCGTCCTTCATGGTGAATTCGCGGCCGCGCATCACGCCGAAACGCGGACGGCGCTCGTCGCGGAACTTGGTCTGGATCTGGTAGAAGTTCTTCGGCAGCGCGCGGTAACTGCGCAGCTCGCGGCGGGCGATGTCGGTGATCACTTCCTCGGCGGTCGGCTGCAGCGCGAAATCGCGCTCGTGGCGGTCCTGGAAGCGCAGCAGCTCGGCGCCCATCGCATCCCAGCGGCCGGTCTCCTGCCACAGCTCGGCCGGCTGCACCACCGGCAGGCTCACTTCGATGCCGCCGGCGCGGTTCATTTCCTCGCGGATGATGGCTTCCACCTTGCGCACCACGCGCAGGCCCATCGGCATCCACGAGTAGATGCCGGCTGCCTGCTTGCGGATGAAGCCGGCGCGCATCATCAGCTTCTGGCTGGTGATGTCGGCGTCGGCGGGGGCTTCTTTCAGCGTGGAGATGAAAAACTGCGATGCGCGCATGGTGCGTCCTTGGAATTCGGCTAAATGGCTTCGATTGTAGCGTTGACAGGGGCTGGCGGCCAAGCCTCGGCGGCGGCGCGCGCCGGCTCGCACCGCTTTTGGCCAGTTGTTGCAGTACAACAATCGTGCGCGCACCGCGGACGCCTGCGCTTGGCTCGCCCCGGCGTCTGGAGTAACCTGCGCGCAGCCGGACCGTTTATGGCTTTTTTATTCCGCCTCCATCATCAACAATGAGGGGATGGCGGCAGCCATCGACGCCCCTCCGGGTCCCCACGCCGCTGCGGCAGCGCCAGCAGCGACGCATAACCGTTATGGAAGCTTATGCAGGATCACAATAAACAGGCGATGGCTGGCCTGACCCTGGCCGCGCTCGGCGTCGTCTACGGCGACATCGGCACCAGCCCGCTCTATACCTTGCGCGAGTGTTTCGTCAGCCAGAGCATCCCCACCACCCCGGACAACATCTTCGGCATCCTGTCGCTGATCTTCTGGTCGCTGATCTTCGTCGTGTCGATCAAGTACGTGGCCTTCGTGCTGCGCGCCGACAATCGCGGCGAAGGCGGCATCATGGCGCTGATGGCGCTGGCCCGCCATTACACCACCCATGCCGCGCGCTGGAAGATCGTCATGCTGGGGCTGTTCGGCGCGGCGCTGTTCTACGGCGACGCCATCATCACCCCGGCGGTGTCGGTGCTGTCCGCCGCCGAGGGCATGGAAGTCATCTCCTCCGGCATGGAGGCCTACGTGCTGCCGGTGGCGGTCGGCGTGCTGGTGGGGCTGTTCCTGCTGCAAAAGCACGGCACCGCCAGCGTCGGCCTGCTGTTCGGTCCGGTGATGATGGTGTGGTTCGCCATCCTCGGCATCCTCGGCCTCAACCAGATCCTGCAGCAGCCGGCGGTGCTGCAGGCGCTGAACCCCTGGCACGCGTTCGCCTTCCTGCACCAGCACGGCTTCCACGCCTTCCTGACGCTGGGCTCGGTGGTGCTGGCGCTGACCGGCGCCGAGGCGCTGTACGCCGACATGGGCCACTTCGGCAAAACGCCGATCCGCCGCGCCTGGTTCGCGCTGGTGCTGCCCGGCCTCGCGCTCAACTACTTCGGCCAGGGCGCGCTGTTGATGCGCGATCCGGCCGCCATCAAGAACCCGTTCTTCCTGCTGGCGCCGGACTGGGCGCTGCTGCCGATGATCGTGCTGGCCACGCTGGCCACGGTGATCGCGTCGCAGGCGGTGATTTCCGGCGCATACTCGCTGACGCGCCAAGCCATCCTGCTGGGCTACTGCCCGCGGCTGGAGGTGAACCACACCTCGGAGAAGGAAATCGGCCAGATCTACATGCCCTTCATCAACTGGGCGCTGCTGATCGCGGTGCTGGTGGTGGTGCTGACCTTCAAGAGCTCGTCCAGCCTGGCCGCCGCCTACGGCATCGCCGTCACCGGCACCATGCTGATCACCACCATGCTGTTCTTCGTGGTGGCGCGGGTCAACTGGCGCTGGCCGCTGCCGCTGGCGCTGGGCATCACGCTGCTGTTCGGCGTGATCGACACCGCCTTCTTCGCCGCCAACATCCACAAAGTGGCCGACGGCGGCTGGCTGCCGCTGGTGATGGGCATGGCCATCTTCACGCTGATGAGCACCTGGAAGCTGGGCCGCGAGCTGCTGTTCAAGCGCCTGCGCGAACAGGCGCTGCCGCTGGACGGTTTCATCCAGAACCTGGAAGCCTACCCGCCGGCGCGGGTGGAAGGCACCGCGGTGTTCCTGACCAGCACGCTGCACGGCGTGCCCCACGCGCTGCTGCACAACCTGAAGCACAACAAGGTGCTGCATGAGCGGGTAGTGCTGATGACGGTGCGCACCGAGGACGTGCCCTATGTGGCCGAAGACGAGCGGCTGGAAGTGGTGCAGATGTCGGCGTCGTTCTGGCGGGTGGTGGCGCGCTACGGCTTCAAGGAAGATCCGAACGTGCTGCAGGTGATGGAAATGTGCGCGAAGGAAGGCTTCGAGCTGGAGCTGATGGACACCTCGTTCTTCCTGTCGCGCGAAACCATCGTCCCCACCGAGCGGCCGGGCATGGCCCGCTGGCGCGAAAAGTTGTTCGTCTGGATGAGCAAGAACGCGATGCGCGCCACCGACTTCTTCCAGGTGCCCACCAACCGGGTGGTGGAGTTGGGCGCCCAGGTCGAACTGTAAGCCCGGCGGCCATCGCCAGGCTGTTTGCCGCGACGCGCCGCTTCCGGCGCGTCGCCCGCTTGCCCGCTGCTAGCGCCTGGCCACCCGGCGCAGCGGGCTCTCCCGCCGCGCGCCCCAGCACAGATATTGCTCGTACGCCGTGCAGAAGGCGGCCAGCACCTGCGCGATGGTCATCGGCCAGATCCTCTCCGGCAACGGCTGCACCCCCATCAATATCGGCCATTCCACATTGTCCGGCGGCATCAGGTCGCGGCGTTCGGTCGCCAGCAGCCTGGCGTCGGCCATCGCCAGCATCGCCCGGTCCTCTCCCGACAGGCTGAGGCCGAAACGGGCTTCCACCGCCGCGCCCACCCGGCCCTGCAGCGGCGAGCGTTCGTAGGTGTCCGCCCTCACCACCTCGCCGGCGTAGGCCTTGGCCGCGCCGTACAGCAAGCCGGCCAGTTGCAGCCGCGGCGGCAGGATCTCCGCCATCCGGATCGCATGCTCGGCCTCGCTGTAGAACTGGCGGCAAGCGCCTCCGAAGCGGCACAGATGCGCCAGATGATGGGCGATGTCGGCGATGTCGATATCGTCGGGCCGCGGGTCCAGCACATTGAGATAGCGGCCGGACACCGTCTGAATAAATGCATTTCTCATCAACCGCTCCATTGACTCGGCCCGCCGGCAGGCAGGCCTGCTTCACGCCCATTCCCGCGCCCGGCCGCGCCGCCGATGCCCGCATGAGCGCCATTCCGCCTCGGCCGGCCACGCGGCGCGGCGACGAAATTTATTTTGATTTAATAATTGAAATAATTAATTCCAATAGAATAGAATCGGTTCGCCCCAAATAACCGAATCGCCAGCGCCATTCATGCAACCACGCTGGCGATAAAGCCTCCATTGGAATGAACTCCGGTGTTCCGCCGACGTAAAACATTCAGGAAGAATGGCGACGGATGCCGAATATGTTCTAAGAAAGACTAATAAAACAGAAACTTGCTATGACACCAGTCATAAACCCGAAATTTAGCACAGCGCCGAACTGATTTTCCAGTGCCATTCCGGGCAGGATATTCGCGACGCTTCAATTAACGTGAATTTCTAAATTCGTAATATCGAAATTAAAACCTATTCTTGATGAGGATTCGTGTCATGCACGCAAAAGACCTCCCTAAAAACAATACTTCGCTGAATGAATTCAAGCTGAAGGCCATCAAGAAAATTCACGATCAAAAACTCACCATCAGCGCGCTGGCCCGAATGACCGGCATCAAGCAGTCCACTTTGCACAAGGGCTTGTTCGAAGAAAGGGAATTGTCGTTCAGCAATGCCCACGCCATCGGCAACGCGCTGGACATCAGCCTGTCCGGCCATGGCGCCGCGCCGGGCCGGATGGCGCCGGTATTGACCCATTTGAGCCAGCTGCCGTCCTTGCGCGGCCCGGGCCTGCCGATATGGGATGAATACGTGCTGCTGCAGCATGCGCCGGGCGAAGCCGTTCTGGCGATAGACCGCTCGCTGTTCCGCCCCGCGCTGTTTCCGGCCCGCGCCGTCGTGCTGGTGCAAACCGGAGAGCGCGACGGGGCAAACCTGGTGTACCCGCACCACGACGCGCTTTGCCTTGGCGACAACGGCAAGCCGCCGCTGGGCAGAATCATCGGCATCACCTTCAGGAAAAACCAATGAGAACCATCAGAGAACTGGCCGGCAAATCGCTGGCCGCGGTCGACCCCATCGTCATCCTGTCCTTTTTGATCCTGATTTCCGCGATTGTGTCCAATCTGACCTCATACAAGGTCATCCAGATTTTCGGCACGGAAGCCAGCCTGGGCACCTTCACCATGCCCATCATCCTGATGCTGCTCAACCCCATCGCCGAGGTCTACGGCAAGAACCGCTCCAACCAGATCCTGTTCGCCACCTGCCTCGCCGAGATCGTCTTCGCGGTCTCCTTTACCGCGCTCAGCCAGTCGCAGCGCGACTGCGGACTGCTGCCGCTGGCCGAACGCGACCACTGCGCGGCGCTGAACCAAAGTTATGTGCTGATCAGCGAACATATCGTCAGGGGCTCGATCTCGTTCGCGCTGGGCTGCCTGATAGGCAGCCAGTTCAACACCCGTTTCCTGCTTTACCTGAAACGGCTGTGGTCCAGCCGCTTCTACTTCGTCCGCGACGTCTTCTCCTCGGTGATAGGCGAGGTGGTCTACACCGCCATCTGCTTCATGATCGCCTTTTACGGCGTGTTCCCCTTCGCCACCATCGTCAAGATCTTCGCCTTCAGCCTGATGTTCAAATTCTCGTCCACCGTGCTGCTGTCCTGGATTTCTCAATACATCGTCCAGTTGCTGTACCGCTACCAGGCCTGGCTGGAGCCGGCGCCGTCCAGCAAGAAAATCAAATTCTCCTCGCGCTACCTGCAAGTATGAAACCCATCGTCCTTCATCACCGGCCCCGCGCCGGCCAAACCGCCGCCGCGCCATTGTTCGCGCTGGAAAGCAATTACGACTACACCCGCAAATACCGCCGCCAATCGCGGCGGGTGGAGCGGGCGTCGCTGACGCTGCTGTTTTTCGCCGACCGCGTCATGCTGCTGCCGCGCAGCGCCAACGGCCTGGCCATGCTGCGGGCGCTGGCGGAGCGGTTGCCGCTGCGGCGCGACGGCGACGGCGACGCCTTCAGCCTGGCGCTGGACGCCAGCGCGCCGTTGCGGCGGCGGCTGGCGCAGCTGCTGGGGCTGCTGCAGCCGTTCCAGGCCGATGCCTGCTTCGGCCTATACGGTTTCTTCACCTACGAGCTGCTCCATGCCGAACTGGGCCTGCCCTGCGATTTGCTCGGCCTGTTCCACCTGCCGGAGCAGTTAAGCGTAGACGGCCAGCCGCATGGATACTTTGTCGACCCCGAGGCCGACGACGGCCCGGCGCCGCCGCCCGACCTGGCGCGCTTCATCGATCTGGACCGCTTCGCCGCCGGCCGCAACGCCGAGCATGGGCCGATGTACCGCGCCGCCAGCCAGCAAATCGCCGACGGCCAAGTACGCTCGGTCAACCCCAGCTTCGCCATCCGCCGCCCCACCGCCCGCAACGCCTACCAGATTTACCAGGCGCTGCAGGCGAAAAACCTGGCGCCGTACAATCTGTTTTTCGACGCCGGCCCCTTCCAGCTGGCCGGCGCGTCGCCGGCGATGTTCCTGCGCATCCGCGGTGGCCGGGTGGAGACCAGCCCGATCTGCGGCACCGTCGCCCGGGGCCGCGACGAAACGGAAGACCGCGCGCAGATCGCCAAACTGCTGGCTTCGGAGAAAGACGATTTCGAACTGGCGGAATGCGTGCGCGCCGACCTGGCGGCCAAACAGGCCAGCTGCCGCGACGCGACGCTGCTGGCGGCCAAGGAAATAGAGAAATTCGCCAACGTGTTCCACACTTCGGCGCACGTGGCGGCCACGCTGCGGGAAGGATGCACGGCGGCCGACGCCATAGCCGATCACCTGTGGCCGGCCACCATCCTGGGCACGCCGACCGCCGCCGCCGCGCGGCTGCTGGCCGAGCATGAAAGCCGCCACTGGTACGGCGGCGCCTTCGGCTATCTGACCGCCGCCGGCGAAGTCGACCTGGGCACCATCATCCGCAGCGCGCTGCTCCGCGACGGCGTCGCCACCACCCGAGTCGGCAGCACCCTGACCCGCCACTCCAGCGCGCCGGCCGAACAAAGGGAACTGGAAGCCAAGGCGGCGCTGATCCTGGGCGTGCTATGAAAGCGCTGACGATAGAGGACATCAGCGGCGAGGCCATCACCATCCGGCTGGTGAACACCGCCAAAACCTACCGGGTCGGACTGGACCGGCCGGTGCGGCTGCAGGATATCCGCGGGCTGGCCAAGGACGAGATTCTGCTGGCCGGCGTGGTGGCCGGCAAAGTGGCGCGCGGCAATGCCGCGCTGCTGGCGCAGTACGACTTCAGCCAGGTCGCCATAGCCGGCGACTTCCGGCTGCAAAGCGTCATTTTCGACCAGAATGTGGCCTTCGTCGCCGACGAAAACGCCAGGATCGCCATTCCCTACCGCGACCTGCCCAGCAATCTGGACGTGATCGGCAAGCTGTCCGACGAGCTGGCCTTCTACATCGGCTTCCTGTACGCCGCCTTCACGCTGCCGGACGAGGAGCTGACCTTCCAGGATCACCCCCGTCCCTACCTGACGCTGAAATAGCGCCGCTACAGCGCCAGGCCGCAGTCCGCCTGCGCGCGCGCCCAATCGAACCAGGGGCCGGGGTCGGTCTTGCGGCCGGGCGCGATGTGCTCGTGGCCGGCCAACGCCGATAGCGGCAGGTGGCGGCGCAATTCCGCGCCCAGCGCCGCCAGCGTGCGGTATTGCGCCTCGCTGAACGGCTCGAAATCGCAGCCCTCCAGCTCCACGCCTATGGAAAAGTCATTGCACTTCTCGCGGCCGCGCCAGCAGGACACCCCGGCATGCCAGGCGCGCTGCCCCACCGGCACGAACTGCAGCAATTGGCCGTCGCGGCGGATGAAGAAGTGCGACGACACCCGCAGCTGGTGGATGCCGCGGTAATACGGGTCTTCGTCCGGGTCCAGGCTGTTGCCGAACAGCTGCTGCACGCCGGGGCCGCCATAGCGGTAAGGCGGCAGGCTGATATTGTGTATCACCAGCAGCTCCGGCGCGCAGCCCGGGCTGCGCTCGTCGCAATTGGGCGAGGCCTGCTGCAGCGCGCCGCGCATCCAGCCGTCCGGGGCCAGCGACAGGACCGGCGGCGCGGCCGGCCGGTAGTCCATCCGCCACAGCGCCAGCCCGTCCGGCACGCTCCAGCGCCGCTCCAGCACGAAGCCCGCCTTGTGGTAGAGCGCGATCGCCGCCTGGTTGACTTCGGCGGTGTCGACGCTGGCGCGCGTCTCGCCGTGCAACGCCCGGTTGAGCAGCCGGTAGCCCCAGCCGCAGCCGAAATGCGCAGGGTCCACCACCGTGCGTTCGATGTGCAGGCCGCCGTCCAGCCGGCGCGACGCCACCACCAGCCCGCGCAGCTCGCCGCCCTCGAACGCCGCCAGGATGCGGTCGCGGCAAGAAAGCAACGCCGCCAGGTCCGGCCACAGCAGCGGCAGCGCCGGATAGTCCAGCCATTCCACCTCGACGCGGTGGGCGGCCAGCTGCAGCCGCAGCGCCCGCTGCGCCAGCTCCGCGTCGCCGCGGTCCAACTCCTTCACTTCAAACGGCAAATCCATTCTGCTCCTCGATCGTCTATGCCCCGGACGGCATCGTACAAATCCGGCTTGTGTTCCACCGCGCAAAGCGGTATCAAGAACTTGCGTCGCGCATCGCGTAAGCGGCCGTCTTTTCCGCCGCATCGAGTTTACGCTTGAGGCGCATCATGTCCACGGTTTCGGCATGGCGTCACAATCATGCCAGAACCCACGCAGGAGACCACCCTCATGCTTACGCTCGACACCCTTGGCGGCGCCGCGGCGCCCAGCTTCGAACAGCCGCTGGAAATGCTGCAGGCCTGTCACGACAAGATCCGCCGCTTCTGCGACACCCTGGACAAGCTGCCGCCCTACATCGAAGAGCACGGCGTCGACGAAGCGGCCCGCAACGCGATCAACGACGTGGTGCGCTACTTCGACGTCGCCGGCCCCGCCCACCATACCGACGAGGAAGAAGAGCTGTTCCCGCTGATCGAGGCGCGCGTGCCCGCCGCCGCATCCAGGCTGGAGCAGCTGGCGGCCGAGCACGGCTACCTTCACTCGTGCTGGAACGCCATCCGCGACGACCTGCTGTCGCTGCGCGACGGCCGCATCCGCCAGATCAGCAAGAACGAGCTGCAGGAATTCGCCCGCCAGTACCGCGAGCACGCCGCCGCCGAGGAGGCCTGGCTCTTCCCCGCCGCCGCCAGCGCGCTGAGCGCGGAAGAGCTGCGCGCCGCCGGCGCCCGCATGGCCCAGCGCCGCCAAACCGGCGGCTGAGCCGGCGCGCTAACGCAAAACGGGTTGCCCGCTCGCGCCGGCAACCCGTTCTTTCCCGCCAGGGCGGCCGCTTAGGCCGTCAGTTTCAGCAACTGGGCGAAAGCGTCCTCGAACAGTTTCAGGCCGTCCTGCTGCAGTTTTTCGCCGACAGCGGCCAGATCGACGCCGGCGGCTTCCACTTCGGCAAGCAGCGCCTGGGCCGCGTCCATGCCCTGCGGCAGCGTCAGCGCGGCGTCGCCGTGGTCGCGGAAGGCGGCCATCGTCGCGTCCGGCACGGTGTTGACGGTTTCGTCGCCGATCAGGCTCTCCACGTACAGCACGTCGCGGTAAGCCGGGTTCTTGGTGCCGGTGGACGCCCACAGCAGGAATTGCGGACGGGCGCCGGCGGCGCGCAGCTTGGCGAACTCCTCGCCGTGGAAGCGTTGCTGGTAGCGGGCGTAGGCTGCCTTGGACAGCGCGATCGCCACCTTGCCCTTGTGCTGCTCGGCCACTTGCGGGTCCAGCAGGCTGTCGACGCGCGACAGGAAGAAGCTGGCCACCGCCTTGACGCCGGCCACCGGCTGGCCGTCGGCCAGGCGCGCGGACAGGCCGGCGATGTAGGCGTCCCATACCGCTTCCACTTGCGGCAGCGAGAACAGCAGCGTGATGTTGACGTTGACGCCTTCGCGGGTCAGCGTCTGGAAGGCGCGGATGCCCTCGGCGGTGGCCGGAATCTTGATCATCGCATTGGCGCGGCCGATCTCGGCCCACAGCCGGCGCGCGGCCGCCAAGGTGCCGGCTTCGTCGCGCGACAGTTCCGGCGACACTTCCAGGCTGACGTAGCCGTCGTTGCCCTGGCTGGCTTCGTATTGCGCCAGCAGCAGATCGCAGGCGGCCTGGATGTCGGCCACCACCAGCGTTTCGTAGCGCGCTTCGGCGGACAGCGCCGCGTCTTGTTTCAGCACGGCCAGCTCGCCCTGATAGCTCGCGTCGGAGCTGATCGCCTTGTAGAAGATGGCCGGATTGGAGGTGACGCCGGCGATGCCGTCGTCGGCCAGCAGGCGGGCCAGTTCGCCGGAGGCGATCAGTTCACGGGACAGATTGTCCAGCCAGATACGCTGGCCGAACGGACGGATGGCTTGCAAACGGTTCATGGTGAGGCGTCCGGGAATTGCTTGAGGTAAAGACAGACATCGTAGCGCGCCGCAACCGCCGCGCCAAGAAAATTGTCGCGGCGGCTTGCGCTGGATCGAAGACCGCTCAGGCGGCCTGGCTGTCGTTGCGGCGTTCGCGCGGGAACACCACGCTGAAGGTGCTGCCCTTGTCGGGCTCGCTCTTGATTTCCAGCCGGGCGTGATGGCGCGCCAGCACGTGCTTGACGATGGCGAGGCCGAGGCCGGTGCCGCCGCTGCCGCGCGAACGGCCGCGGTCCACCCGGTAGAAGCGCTCGGTCAGCCGCGGGATATGCTCGCGCGGGATGCCGATCCCAGTGTCGCTGACCGAGAAGCGCAGCTGCTCGCCCTCCTCCTGCCAGGCCAGCGTGATGCTGCCGCCTTCCGGCGTGTAGCGCACCGCGTTGGACACCAGGTTGCCGAAGGCCGAATGCAGCTCCTGGCCGCTGCCCCACAGGCCGGCGTCGCAACAGCCGGACAGCTTGACCTGATGCCGCCCCTGGGACAGGCCCTCGGCCTCCACCATCAGCGTGTCCAGCATGTCGCGCATGTCCACTTTTTCCGAACTCGCCGCCTTGGGGCTGTTCTCCAGCCGCGACAGCGCCAGCAGATCTTCCACCAGGCTTTGCATCCGCCGCGACTGCTCCAGCATCATCGGCAGGAACTGGCGGAAGGTGCGGTCGTCCACCTCAGGCATGTCGCCTAGCGTCTCCAGGAAGCCGCCCACCACCGTCAGCGGCGTGCGCAGCTCGTGCGAGACGTTGGCGACGAAATCGCGGTGCACCGTTTGCACCCGCTCCAGCTGGGTGATGTCGCGGGTCAGCAGCAGCTTGCGGGTGGAGTCGAACGGCACCAGCTGCAGCGAAATCACCAGTTCGCGCGGCTGGACGAAGTTCAGCACCAGCGGCTGGCTGAAGCTGGCGTTCTTCATATAGCTGTGGAACGATGGCTGGCGGATCAGGTTGAGGATCTGGTTGCCGACGTCGCGCTTGCGGTCCAACCCCAGGTGCTCCACCGCCATCGGATTCACCCATTCGATGCGGTCATGCTCGTCCAACACCACCACGCCATCCGGCATCGCCTCGCCGGCGTTGATGAAGCGCTCCAGCACGTGAGTCAGCTTCTTCTTGCTCTGGCTCTGGTTGCGCATGGTGCGGTACAGCGTCATGAACACCGAATGCCAGACGCCGAAGCCGTCCGGCACCCGCTCCGGCACCGGATGGCGCAGCCAGCGCAGCAGCAGCGCGATGTGGTAGAGGTTGAAGGCCAGCCAGGCGCCCAGCGTGATCGCCAGCGCCAGCAGCGCGTCAGTGGCCGAGGACAGCGCCCAGAAGCCGCCGCTGACGACGACGATGCCCGTCAGCCACAGCAGGGTCCGTTGCAGAAATTCGCGCATCAAGCCTCACTGTTGCACGGAGAAGCGGTAGCCGGTGCCGCGCACGGTCTGGATCAGGCCGTCGTGCTGAGTGCCCTCCAGCGCGCTGCGTAGCCGGCGGATGTGCACGTCCACGGTGCGCTCCTCGACAAAGACATGATCGCCCCACACTTGGTCCAGCAGCTGGGCGCGCGAGTGCACGCGCTCCGGGTGGGTCATGAAGAAATGCAGCAGGCGGAATTCTGTCGGCCCGAGGTCGATCACGCTGCCGTTGCCGGTGACGCGGTGGGTCACCGGGTCCAGCCGCAGGCCCTGCACGTCCACCGCGTCGTCGGTCATCTGCGGCGCGCGGCGGCGCAGCACCGCCTTGATGCGTGCCAACAGCTCGCGCGGCGAGAACGGCTTGGTGATGTAGTCGTCGGCGCCGGTTTCCAGGCCGACGATCTTGTCCTGCTCATCGGAGCGGGCGGTCAGCATGATGATGGGAATGTGGCGGGTGCGCTCGTCGGCGCGCAGGCGCTTGGCCACGTCGACGCCGCTGGCGCCCGGCAGCATCCAGTCCAGCAGCACCAGGTCGGGCAGCGCGTTTCTGACCAGGGTCAGCGCGGCTTCGGCGGTGCCGGCGCGCAGCACGTGGTGGCCAGCCTGGGCCAGGTTGAAGGCGATCAGCTCCTGAATCGCCGGTTCGTCTTCGACAAGCAAGATATTGGCGGCCATGGTCGGCTATCCTCGTTTGATTGTGTGGCAAGGATACAAACGCTTGATGACAGTAATATGACATGTCTTGGTCAGTTCCCGCGCCCGGATTGTCCGCGATCCGGCCCGCCGCCGCCAGACAAAAAAAACGGGCCTGCCAGATGGGCAGACCCGGAATGGTCGTCGTCAAAAACGTTTGATCTGACAAGAGACCAGGGACAAAGAGATCACCAGGACAGTCTCAAATGAGGGGGTCGAGCGACTCGCTCATCCGCAACCAATCTTGGACGGAGACCGCGGCGGGACGTGCCGCTTTCTCCTTGATACGGGCTGCATTCTACGTAGCAAATGCCGGGCCATACCCATTCATTCATTGGATTTTTTCTTTTTCCGCCTTTTTTTTGATGTTTATTTTGTCATATTTCATTAGAATCGAAACATGGACAGATTTGATCGCAAAATCCTCGCTGCACTGCACGAAAATGCCAGAATCAGCTTCGCCGAACTGGCGCGCCGGGTAAACCTTTCCGCCCCCGCGGTGGCCGACCGGGTGGCCAAACTGGAGCAAGCCGGCGTGATCACCGGCTACCGCGCCCAGATCGATCCCGGCCGGGTCGGCCTGCCGATTTCCTGCCTGATCGAACTGACAGTCAAGCATCTGGAGTACTACCTGGTGATCGAGCAGATCCGCAACACTCCCGAGGTGATCGAGTGCGCGTCCATCACCGGCACCAGCGGCCTGATGATCAAGGTGGCGGTGGACACCATGGCCTCGCTGCAGGCATTGATCGCCCGGCTGATGCAGTTCGGCGACACCAAGACCTCCATCATCATCGACATGCCGGTGGCGCCGCGGATGCCGGCGCTGCAGCAGGACGACTAGGCGATAAAAAAGGCCGGGGCCCTCACGGGCGCCGGCCGGAACAGAGTACAACTCTCCCTTACATACTTCTCAACCCGCCACGTGCCGCACGAAGCGCAGCATATTGCAGGTGTAGCCGTATTCGTTGTCGTACCAGGCCACCACCTTGATGAAGGTCTTGTCCAGCGCGATGCCGGCGTCGGCGTCGAAGGTGGACGGCGCGGTGTTGCCGACGAAGTCGGTGGACACCACTTTTTCGTCGGTGTAGCCCAGCACGCCCTTCAGCGCGCCCTGGGACGCCTCTTTCATCGCCTTGCAGATGTCGGCGTAGTCGGCTTCCTTCTCCAGCTCCACCGTCAGGTCCACCACCGACACGTCGGAGGTCGGCACGCGGAAGGCCATGCCGGTCAGCTTCTTGTTCAGCTCCGGGATCACCTTGCCCACCGCCTTGGCGGCGCCGGTGGACGAGGGGATGATGTTTTCCAGGATGCCGCGGCCGCCGCGCCAGTCCTTGCTGGACGGGCCGTCAACGGTCTTCTGGGTGGCGGTGGCGGCGTGCACGGTGCTCATCAGGCCGCGCTTGATGCCCCAGTTGTCGTGCAGCACCTTGGCCACCGGAGCCAGACAGTTGGTGGTGCAGGACGCGGCGGAGACGATTGCCTCGCCGGCGTATTTTTCGTGGTTGACGCCGTAGACGAACATCGGGGTGTCGTCCTTGGACGGCGCCGACTGCACCACTTTCCTGGCGCCGGCTTCGATGTGCTTCTGGCAGCTTTCCTGGGTCAGGAAGAAGCCGGTGCATTCGATGACGATGTCGGCGCCGATCTCGTTCCATTTCAGGTTGGCCGGGTCTTTTTCGGCGGTCAGGCGGATGGTCTTGCCGTTGACGATCAGGCTATTGCCTTCCACCTTGACCTCGCCGTTGAAGCGGCCGTGCACCGAATCGTACTTCAGCATGTAGGCCAGGTATTCCGGGTCGAGCAGATCGTTGATGCCGACTACTTCGATTTCAGGAAAATCCTTGGCGATTGCGCGGAACGCCATGCGACCGATACGACCGAAACCGTTGATACCGACTTTGATAGTCATGAGGAAGTCTCCTTATCACCTTGTAATGCTCAATGAACGACCCGGCGGCGATCCGTGCCGCGGCCGCCGAGAATGCCGATTCCGTGGGCGGGCGCCCTTGCCGCCAGGCGGCGGACTGTGGCCGCCGGCCGCGCCGCGGCGCCCGGAAAACAAAACAGCGCAAGGCCATCTCGTTCCTTGCGCTGTCACTTTCCACCCATTTCACCTTGTAATCAACTCGCTACATCAAGAGTTGGCGAAATTGCCGTTTCATCCTTGCAAAACAGCGGCGTAGGGGCTTGCGTCGCCCTGCAGAATGATATGCAGCAGCGTGGCCGAAACTGCGGTGACGCCGCTGGCGCCCAGCTGGCGCAGCGCGTCCTGGTCGACGCGGCCGCTGTCGGCCACCTCCACCCGCAGCCGGCTGCCGGCCACCGCCTCCACCTTGCGCACATTGTCGGCGCCGCCCAGCGCGGCCAGCCAGCGCACCTTGTCTATGCTGGCCCCGTTGGCGGCTGCGGTGGACACCAGCGTCTCGGCGGCGGCTTGCGGCGCGGCGGCGGCCGCGCCCAGCGCGTTGCGGATCTCGTCGGCGATCAGGTCGGCCTCCGGCCCCAGCACCACCTGCACGCTGCCGGCGGCCGGGCGGATCAGCCCGCGCGAGCCCAGCGCCTTCAGCGCGGCCTCGTCCACCTTGTCATTGCTGACCACCAGCAGGCGCAGCCGGGTGGTGCAGGCGTCGACGTTCTTCAGGTTGGCGGCGCCGCCCAGCGCGGTGATGAAGCCGCGCGCGCGCTCGGTGCCCTTGACGCCGGCGGCGACGGCCACCGCGCCGTCCTCGCGGCCCGGGGTCTTCAGGTCGAACTTCTTGATGAAGAACACGAACAGGCCGTAGTACACCACGAAGTAGACCGCGCCCACCGGCAGCAGATACCACGGATGGGTGGAAATGCCGAAGCCCAGCACGTAGTCGAACAGGCCGGCGGAGAAGCCGAAGCCAAGCTTGACGTCGAGCGCGTGCATGATGGCCATCGACAGGCCGGTCAGCAGCGCGTGGATCGCGTACAGCGCCGGCGCCAGGAACATGAAGGCGAATTCGACCGGCTCGGTGACGCCGGTCAGCATCGCGGTCAGCGCCAGCGAAAACAGCAGGCCGCCGACCGCCGCCTTGTTTTCCGGCTTGGCGGTGCGGTACATCGCCAGGCAGGCCGCCGGCAGGCCGAACATCATCACCGGGAAGAAGCCGGCCATGAACATGCCGGCCGTCTTGTCGCCGGCGAAGAAGCGGGTCAGGTCGCCGTGCACCACCTTGCCGGTGGCGTCGGTGAAGTCGCCCAGCTGGAACCAGAAGATGTTGTTGAGGATATGGTGCAGGCCGGTGACGATCAGCAGGCGGTTGAGCACGCCGAACACGAAGGCGCCGACTTCGCCCAGGCCTATCATCCAGTGGCCGGTGTTGTCGATGGCGTTCTGCACCGGCATCCAGATGTAGCCGAGCGCCGCGCCCAGGATCAGCGCGGCGAAGCCGGTGGCGATGGGCACGAAGCGCTTGCCGCCGAAGAAGGCCAGGTAGCTGGGCAGCGCGATGTCCTTGTAGCGGTTGTACAGCGCGCCGGCCACCAGGCCGGACAGAATGCCGGACAGCACGCCCATATTGATCTTGGCGTCTATCGTCTTCAGCACCGCGGTGATCACCAGATAGCCGATGGCGCCGGCCAGGCCGGAGGTGCCGTTATTGTCCTTGGCGAAGCCGACCGCCACGCCGATGGCGAAGATCAGCGCCAGATTGCCGAAAATGGCGTCGCCGGCCTGGGCCATCATCTTGATGTCCAAGAGGTCGGGCTGACCCAGCCGCAGCAGCAGGCCGGCCACCGGCAACACGGCGATCGGCAGCATCAGGGCGCGCCCCAATTGCTGGATGCCGGCAAACTTGTTCAGAGTACTCACAACATATCTCCCAGGTTAATCTGGCGCCGTCTTGTCTCGCGGCGGCTCACCAGCACATCACGCAACGCTCCTCACCCCCGCCTCAGGCGGCGGGCCACAACTCCACTATCCTGCCGCGCACTTCCTGCGCGGAGCTCAATCCCAGCAGGCGCTCGGCCTCGCTCTGGCATTGCCGTTGCGACAAGCCGCGCACCAGGCTCTTCACCTCCGGCACCAGCCGCGGGCTGACCGACAGCTCGGCCACGCCCAGCCCCAGCAATACCGGCACCGCCTGCGGATCGGACGCCATCGCGCCGCACACCCCCACCCATTTGCCGTGCCGTTTGGCGCCTTCCACCGCGATGGCGATCAGGCGCAGCAGGCCCGGATGCAGCGAATCGATGCGGGCGGCCAGCGTGGCGTTGCAACGGTCCATCGCCAGCGTGTACTGGGTCAGGTCGTTGCTGCCTATCGACAGGAAATCGGCGTGCTTGGCCAACTGGTCGGCCAGCAGCGCCGCCGACGGCACCTCCACCATCACCCCCAGCTGCGGCCGTTCGGCCAACTGCATTTCCACCGCCAGCTGCTCGATGCGCTCGCGCAGCCGGATCAGTTCGCCGACGTCGGCGATCATCGGTACCAGGATGCGCAGCCGCGCCAGCGGCTTCACCGCCAACAGCGCGCGCAATTGGGTGTCCAGCATCTCCGGATAGGCGAAGCCGGCGCGGATGCCTCTTAGGCCCAGCGCCGGATTCGGCTCCGGCGGCAATTGCAGGTAAGGCACGTCCTTGTCGCCGCCGACATCCAGCGTGCGGATGATGGCGTTGCGGCCGTCCAGCGCGTCCAGCACCGCCTGATAGGCGGCGGTCTGCTCGGCCTCGGTCGGCGCGTCGCGGCGGTCGATGAACAGGAATTCGGTGCGCAGCAGGCCCACCGCGTCGGCGCCGTGCGCCACGCCTTCGCGGGCGTCGTCGGCGTTGGCGATGTTGACCGCCACTTCGATCGCCACGCCGTCCTGGGTGATGGCCGGCGCGCTGGCCGACGCCTGCATCGAGCGCAGGCGCGCCGCCAGCTGCTCGATTTGCGCGCGCGCGGCGGCCAGCTCGGCCGCGTCCGGCTGCGGATTGGCGAGGCCGGCGCGCGCGTCCAGGATCAGTTGCTGGCCGTGGCGCAGCGTCAGCGCGGCGGGGCCGCAGGCCACCAGCGCCGGAATGCCCATCGCCCGCGCCAGGATGGCGACGTGGCCGCTGGCGCCGCCGGCGGCGGTGACGATGCCGGCCACCTTGCCGCGCGGCAGGCGGGTCAATTCGGACGGCGCCAGATCGTCGGCCACCAGGATGGACGCGTCGAACAGCTCGGGCGCGGAGCCGGCGTCGCCGTACAGCGCGCGCAGCAGCTGCCGCTCGATGTCTTTCAGATCGGCCACCCGCTCGGCCAACAGCTGGTTGCCCAGGCCGGCCAGCACCTCGCATTGCGCGCGGATGGATTGGCGCGCGGCCAAGCCGGCGCTCAGGCCGGCGTCGATGCCGCGCCCGGCCGCCGCCAGCAGCTCCGGATCGTCCAGCAGAGCCAGATGGGCGGCGAAGATGTCGCTCTCGGCGGTGGCGCCGCGGCGCAGCGCCTCGTCTATGCCGCGCTGAATGTCGGCGCGCACCGCCGCCTGCGCGTCCAGCAGCGCGGCGCGTTCCGCCTGCGCGCCGGCGCCGCGCTCCGGCAGCGGCATGTCGAAAGCATCCAGCCGCACCGCCTGGCCGATGGCCAGGCCCGGCGCGGCGGCGACGCCGGCGATGCGGCCCGCCACCTGGACGACAGCGGCGCTAGCGGCCGGCGCGTGGCCGGCGCCGCTATGGGTTTGCAACACGCCCACCACCGCCGCCAGCGCGGCGTCGGCGTCGGCGCCGCTGGCGGCTACCGCCACCACGTCGTTTTCGGCCACCCCCAGGCTCATCAGCGCCACCACGCTGCGCGCGTTGGCCTGCTTGCCGTTGAATTCGATGACGATGTCGGCGGCGAATGCCTTGGCTGCCTGCTGCACCCGCGCCGACGGCCGCGCGTGCAGGCCGCCCTCATGGCGCACCACCGCCTCGCCGCGGCGTTCCGGGCCGCCGGCGGCGCCGCGGGGGGAGACATCCCCGCGGGCCGCCAGGGTCAGGAAGCGCGTCCGGCCGGCTTCGACCAAGCCTTCGGCGCGGAGGGGAAAATCAAACTGCTCGGAATTGGCGATCACCACCATGGTCTGCAGCGACGGCGCGCGGCGCGCCACCGCGTCCAGGTCCACCTCGATCAGCGGCTGGCCTTGAACCACGCGCTCGCCGGCCCGCACCAGTGGCTGGAAACCCTGGCCCTCCAGCTTGACGGTGTCGATGCCGATGTGGATCAGCACCTCGGCGCCGTTGTCGGCGGTCAGCGTCAACGCGTGGCCGGTACGGGCCAACTGGCTGACCGTCCCGCTACAGGGCGCGAGCAGCGTGGACGACAGCGGCTCCAGCGCCAGGCCGTCGCCCGCCATCAGGCCGGCGAACACCG
Organism: Chromobacterium subtsugae; assembly: GCF_001676875.1. GTDB lineage: Bacteria > Pseudomonadota > Gammaproteobacteria > Burkholderiales > Chromobacteriaceae > Chromobacterium > Chromobacterium subtsugae. Next base: position 297,615 of record NZ_JYKA01000004.1, read on the forward strand.
GATCGGGCACTTGGGACAGCGGCACGGCCGGGCCGGTGAACGGCGCCAGCAGATCTAGCGTGGTGGTCATCGCGATTCCTTGTTCCATTCTTTTTATTCCGGGACACCGCGGCGTCCCGGCGGAAAACCCGCCCCGCTCAGCGGGTGCAGGTGACTTTGGACAGATGGCGCGGCAGGTCCGGATTCAGGCCGCGCGCCTCGGACAAGCGCGCCGCCATCAAGTAGAAGCTCTGGATCGCCAGCAGCGGATCCAGCGCCTCGTCGTCGGCCAGCGCCAGCGTCAGGTCGCGGCTGGCGACTTCGGCCGGCGCCGCCAGCAACACCTTGGCGCCGCGGCCGCGCATCTCGGCCGCCAGATCGATCAGGCCCTGCTGTTCCGGGCCGCGCGGCGCGAAGATCAGCAGCGGGTAGCCGTCGTCGATCAGCGCCATCGGGCCGTGCTTGATCTCGGCGCCGGAGAAAGCCTCGGCCTGGATCGCGCAGGTTTCCTTGAATTTCAGCGCCGCCTCCAGCGCCACCGCGAAGCCCAGGCCGCGGCCGACCACCATGATGCGTTCGGCCGGCTGCAGCACTTCGATGGCGGCGGACCAGTCCTGGACGGCGGCTTCGGTCAGACGCTGCGGCAGATTTTCCAGCGCGGCCAGCAGCGCCTCGTCGGCATGCCAGTGCGCCACCAGGCGGGCGACGGCGGACAGCGCGGTGATGTAGCTCTTGGTGGCGGCGACGCTTTTTTCCTCGCCGGCACACAGCGGCACCGCCCAGTCGCTGGCCTCGGCCAGCGGCGACTGCTGCTTGTTGACCAGCGCCACGGTGTGCGCGCCGGCCGCGGACAGCGCCTTGACGGTGTCCACCAGGTCCGGGCTTTGGCCCGACTGCGACACGGCGACCGCCAATTGCCCTTCCACCGCCAGCGGCGCGCGGTGCAGCGTCACCAGCGACATCGGCAGCGACACCACCGGAATGCCGAGGCGCTGCATCACCAGGTAGGCGAAGTAGTTGGCCGCGTGGTCGGAACTGCCGCGCGCCACCGTCAGCGCGAGCTTAGGCGCGATGCGGGCCAGCTCGCGCCCCAGCGCGGCCAGGCCTTCATCGGCGTACATATGTTGCGCGGACACCGCCTCGGCGGCGTACAGCGCTTCTTCAAGCATCAACGAGGCCAATCTCTTCTCCCTCTACGTAGACTTGCTGCAAATTCAGGTCGGCATCCAGCGCCACGATGTCGGCCCAGGCGCCGGGGGCCAGGCGGCCGCGCTCGGACAAGCCCAGGTAGTCGGCCGGGTACAGCGACAGGCGGTGGCTGGCGTCGGCCAGCGGCAGGCCGATCTTCACCAGGTTGCGCAGCGCCTGGTCCATGGTCAGCGTGCTGCCGGCCAAGGTGCCGTCGGCCAGCCTCACCCCGCCCATGCATTTGGTCACGGAGTGGGAGCCCAGCTTGTACTCGCCGTCCGGCATGCCGGCGGCGGCGGTGGAATCGGTCACGCAGTAGAGGCGCGGAATGGCGCGCAGCGCGGTGCGGATCGCGCCCGGATGCACGTGGAGCAAGTCGGGGATCAGCTCGGCGTATTCGGCGTGCGCCAGCGCGGCGCCCACCACGCCGGGCTCGCGGTGATGCAGGCCGGTCATCGCGTTGAACAGGTGGGTGAAGCCGGACGCGCCCTGCTCCAGCGCCTCCACCGCCTGCTCGTAGCTGCCCAGGGTGTGGCCCATCTGCACCCGCACGCCTTGCGCGGACAACGTGCGGATGATGTCGAGATGGCCGGGGATTTCCGGCGCCAGCGTGATCAGCGAGATCGGGGCCAGCGCGCGGTAGGCGTCGATTTGCGCCATCGCCGCCTGACAGGCGTCGTCGGGCTGCGCGCCCAGCTTGCCCGGGTTGATGTACGGGCCTTCCAGGTGCACGCCCAGCACCCGGCTGCCCGCCGGCGCCCTTTCCTTGCAGTTGCGGCCCAGATCGGCCAGCACGCGGCTGATTTCCTCCGGCGGCGCCGTCATGGTGGTGGCAAGCAAGGAGGTGGTGCCGAAGCGGGCATGCAGCCGGGCGACATGGGAGATGGCGTTGCCGCCCTCCATGATGTCCACCCCGCCGCCGCCGTGCACGTGCAGGTCGATGAAGCCGGGCAGGATATAGCGTTCCGGCTGCCGGCCAGACGCCAGCTTGGCGTCTATCTCTGCGATGCGGCCATCGGCCGCCAGGCGCACGACGCCGTCCATCCACCCGGAGGCGGTGAGGATGCGGCCCTGCAAGGTCAGGTTCTGGGTCATCGTTTCAGTTCGGCTACAAAATCGTAATAATCGTTGCGGCAGTAAGTGTCGGTGAGCTCGATCGCCACATTGTCGGCATTGAAGCCGATCCGGGTGATCAGCAGCATCGCCTCGCCGGGCCGGATGCCGGCCAGCGTGGCGACGTCGCCCGAGGCGTTCACCGCCCGGATGTGCTGCAGCGCGCGCACCACCGAATGTCCCGCCGCGTCCAGGTGGGCGTATAAAGACGTGCCCACCGCCTGCGGATCCGGCAGATACGCCACCGGCATCGTGCTCATTTCAATCGCCATCACCACGCCGTCTGCCAGCCGCTGCCGCTTCAGCCGCGCCACCATCGAGGTCGGCGACAGCCCCAGGCGGATCACTTCCTCGTTGCTGGGCGGGAACACGCCGCGCTCCAGCCACACCGACGACGGCACGAAGCCGCGCAGCCGCAGCTGCTCGGTAAAGCCGGTCAAGCGCGACAGCGGCTGCTCCAGCCTGGGCGTGATGAAGGTGCCCGAGCCCTGGCGCCGGCGGATCATGCCCTGCTCCAGCAGCACATCCATCGCCTTGCGCGCCGTGACGCGCGAAATGCCCAGCTCTTCCGAAAACGTCCGTTCCGACGGCAGCGCCTCGTCCGCCTGCCACCAGCCGGCGTTGATCGCATCGGCCAGTTTGCGCGACAGCTGCAGGTACAGCGGGGTGCTCAGGTTTTCATCGGGTTTCAATGCCAGCCAGCGGTTTTCCATGGTCGTCTGCAAGTGGTCTGAAAATTGCAGTGTAAGCCTAGTCTTCCGCCTCCGGTATCCCGCAGCCGCCGCAATGGCTGGCTTACCCTGCGGAAGTTAATACCACATTAATACCACGTCAATACCATTTGTCAGATCATCGCCGCTTAATATCGGCCGCATGGCAACAAAACGACAGCGCGCGGATTCATGGCGGGGAAAAGTGGAAATTTGGCCAGGGAGAGGCGGGAACGCAGGACTGGCGCGGCGCGATCTTTGCAAGAATCAAGCCAGCGTGGCCTCACGGCCAGTTGGCCGTCATTAATACCAGTTTGTAAACTTGCATTTAAAATTTGCATCAAATTTTAAATCGCCAACTTGTTTTGGCGTACTGGATCAGTCCCGCTGATGACTGTGCATTTGCATACCACTACAACAAGGAGCTTGTAATGAAACTGCATTGGCAACTCCCCGCCGTGATGACGCTAAGCTGCCTGAGCGCGCCGCTATGGGCGCATGGCACCATGGAAGTTCCGATCAACCGCACTTACAGCTGCTTCCTGGAAGGCCCGGAAGCGCCGAAGACCGCCGCCTGCCAGGCGGCCAGGCAAGTCGGCGGCACCCAGGCGATGTACGACTGGAACGGCATCAACCAGAATCCGCAGGGCGACAACCACCAGGCGGCGGTGCCGGACGGCACGCTGTGCGGCGGCGGCAAGGCCGAATTCAAAGGCTTCAACCTGGCCCGCCGCGACTGGCGCGCCACCAGCATCGTGCCGGACGCCAACGGCAATTACGAATTCATCTACAAGGCCACCGCGCCGCACGCCACCAAGTACTTCAAGTTCTACATCACCAAGAACGGCTGGAATCCGGACCTGCCGCTGAAATGGTCGGACCTGGAACTGTTCGGCACCGTCAACGGCAATCCGCAGCAGGACGCCGCCAAGCGCTACCACATGACGCTGAAGCTGCCGCAGGGCAAGACCGGCCAGCACATCATCTTCAACGTCTGGAAGCGTTCCGACAGCGAGGAGGCCTTCTACTCGTGCTCCGACGTCAGCTTCGGCGACGCCGCGCCGCCGGCCGCCAATCCGTGGAAGGAAATCGGCAACGTCGCCGCGCGCGAAAACCTGCCGGCCGGCAGCAGCGCCACGCTGCGGGTGTTCGACAGCCAGGGCCGCGACGCCGAGAAGCACACGGTGGCGCTGAACGCCGCCAGCGGCCAGGCCGCCAACTGGCCGTACGCGCTGGCGCTCAAGGTCAACGCCGCCTCGCCGGCCATCCGCATCGGCGTGCTGAAATCGCAGCAGCGCGCCGTATCCATCGTGCCGGTGAAGGATGCCACCGCCAACCGCGTCTACCTGAACGACAGCTACAAGGGCTACAGCTTCGCGGTCGATCTGAAGAAGGGCGACGGCGGCGCGACGCCGCCCGCCGCCAACGCCTGGCAGGAAGGCGGCAAATACGCGACCGGCCAGGTCGTCAGCTACCAGGGCCGCCAGTACCGCTGCCTGCAGGCCCACACCGCCTGGGCCGGCGCCGGCTGGACGCCGTCCACCCAGGCCACGCTGTGGCAGGCGCTCTGACGCTCCGTCCATGAAAAACGCCGCTCCGAAGAGCGGCGTTTTTTCGTCATTTGCGCCAGCTGATCAGCACCACCGCGGTGACGATCACCACCATCGCCAGCATCTCGTGGACGCCGACCCGCTCGCCGAGGAACAGCGCGCCCAGCAGCACCGCGATCACCGGATTGACATAGGCGTAGCTGGTGGCCGCCGCCGCCGATACCGTCTTCAGCAGGTAGAGGTAGGCGCTGTAGGCGATCATCGAACCGAACACCGTCAGGTACAGCAGCGCCCCCCAGCCTTCCACGCCGGGCCAGGCGGCGAGGCGCTCGCCGACGGCGCAGCTCGACGCCAGCAACGCCAGGCCGCCGAAAATCATGGTCCAGGCGCTGCCCATCGCGCCGGCCGGCTGCGGCAGCTTCTTGCTCCAGGCCGAGCCCAGCGCCCAGCCGGCCGAGGCCAGGATCAGCAGCGCCGCGCCGCGCGGGCTGGCGCTGAGGCTGGAGCCCAGGTTCAACAGCACGATGCCGCATACGCCCAAGCCCATGCCGGCCCACTCCAGCGGCCGCGAGCGGTGGCCGAACAAGCGGGCGAACAGCAGCGTGAACAGCGGCACCGTGGCGATCACCAGCGCCGCCACGCCCGACGACACCTCGCGTTCGGCCACCGTCACCAGGCCGTTGCCTATCGCCGGCATCAGCACCCCCAGCAGCGCCGCGCCGCCCAGCTGGCGCGCGTCCGGCCACGGCGTCCGCTTCCACGCCAGATACCCCAGCACCAGGCTGCCGGCCAGCAAAAAGCGGATGCCGGCCATCAACAGCGGCGGCCAGGATTCGACGCCGATGCGGATGACCAGATAGGTGGAGCCCCAGACCAGGTAAAGGGCGAGGAAAGCGGCCAGCGTCAGCGGCGCGAGACGTGAAAAAGGCATGGTTCGATCCGTAAATTCCAAGATCAAACCATGCCGGATGCAAGCCGAAACGGCAAGGGTCTTAACGCGTCGCCAGCCGCTGCAGGATGTTGGAGAACTCTTCCATATAGGTGTCGAAGCGGGTGGCCAGGCGGTCGACGTCGGTAGCGAAGCGGTTGTAGGCCACCACCGCCGGAATGGCCGCGAACAGGCCGATGGCGGTGGCCACCAGCGCCTCGGCGATGCCGGGCGCCACGGTGCTCAGCGTGGCCTGGCCGGCGTTGCCCAGGCCGATGAAGGCATGCATGATGCCCCACACCGTGCCGAACAGGCCGACATAGGGGCTGACCGAGCCGACCGTCGCCAGGAAGGAGGTGTGGCTGTCCAGCGTGTCCAGCTCGCGCTGCGCCGCCGCCCGCATCGCCCGGCGCGAACCGTCCATGATGTCGGACAGCTCGGCGCCGCCGCGGCCGCGCTGCTTGAGAAATTCGGCGAAGCCGGACTGGAAGATGCGCTCCATGCCGGCGGTGTCGCTGCGGCGGCACACGTCTTCGTACAGGCGGTTCAGATCCGCCCCGCTCCAGAAGTTGCGCTCGAACTCCTCGCTGTGGCGCTTGGCGGCGCTCAACGCCGCGATCTTGCTGAAAATCAGCGCCCACGACAGCAGGGAAGTCAGCGCCAGTCCCGCCATCACCAGCTGCACCATCAGGCTGGCGTTCAGGATCAGGCTAATAAATGAAATCTGTTGCACGGCGTTTTCCTCAATTCACATGCGGCCTAGCGTAACACGCGGCCGCTTTCCAGATCGATGATGGTGGACGGTTTGCGACGCTTGCCGATGCGGCCCGGCAAGGTCAGCACCCTGTCCTTGAAGGCCATGCGACAGGCGCGCGCCCGCTTCAGCGATTTCTGCCCGGCGCGGTTGGCCGAAGTCGACACCAGCGCCGTCCCCAGGCTGCGGCACAGCGCCGCCGCCTCGCCGTGGGCGGTCACCCGCACCGCTATCTTGTCGTGCCGGCCGCGCAGCGCCGGCGGCACCCGCCGCGACGCCGGCAGCAAAAAGGTATATGGACCCGGCCAATGGCGTTCCAGTTCCGCGCGCTGCGCGGCATTCAGCGGCTTGACCAGATGGCGGATCTGCTCGAAATCGGCGGCGATGACGATCAGGCCCTTGTGATTGGGCCGCGCCTTGATCGCCAGCACCCGGCGTATCGCGCGGACGTCGAGCGGATGGCAGCCGAGGCCGTAGCAGGATTCGGTGGAATAGGCGATCACGCCGCCATGGCGCAATTGCGCGCGCGCCCTTTGCTGCAGGCGTCTGCCTGGCAGACGCGGCAAGGGGCTGGAACCGGACTTCATGATTGATCGGATCGGAACGAAAACGGGAAGCCGCCATTGTACCGGCAACGGAGGAAAAGCACAGGCGGGAATTGAGCGCGAACAGACGGGGAAGGAACACCGGAATCGACTACAGGCCATCGTCCGACTCCGGTGTCGAACCATGCCTCAATGCAACAGCAAATCCTCGTGGTCTTCGGGGACATCTTCCGGCGCGGCGCGCCAGGCATAACAGCGCGGCGGCGGGCCGGCTTCGGTGTTGAACTGCTTCAGCCAGTAGGCCAGGCGGCGCCAGCAACGGCGCTCGTGCGTCAGGAAATGCATCAAGCGGCTGCGACTTCCAGGCTCCGGTTCTGCCGGCAGGCTGGCTTCATTGTCGGGAACATACATGGCGACACCCCTTGCGAAATGCCGGATGGGCATGCTGTCAATGTATGTCGCCGGACATCAATCCTTCATCTAAATCGCGCGCCAGCGCATCAAAATCGCATAAAAACCAGCCGGCGCGAAAGAAAACAGCGCCTGATGGCGCTGTTTTCCCTACGGCGGCGAGACGCTCAGACCTTGCGGCCTATCGCCCGCGCGCCGATGTCGCGGCGATACTGCTTGCCGGCGAAATCGATGGCGTCGGCCAACAGATAGGCCTTGCCCTGCGCCATCTTGACGCTGTCGCCCAGCCCCACCGCGCACAGCACCCGGCCGCCGTGGCTGCGCAGCTGCTGCTCGCCATCCAGCGCGGTGCCGGCATGGAACACCACGCCGTCGTCGGTCTCATGCGGAATGCCGTGGATGGCGTCGCCCTTGCGCGGCGCGTCCGGATAGCCGGCGGCGGCCAGCACCACCCCCAGCGCCACGCGGCGGTCCCATTCGGCCTCCACCTTGTCCAGCCGGCCGTTGACGCCGGCTTCCAGCAGCATGGTGAAGTCGGTTTTCAGCCGCGCCATGATGGGCTGGGTTTCCGGATCCCCGAAACGGCAGTTGAACTCGATGGTGTGCGGCTTGCCGTCGGCGTCTATCATCAGGCCGGCGTACAGGAAGCCGGTATACGGATGGCCGTCCTTCTTCATGCCCAGCACGGTGGGGTTGATGATTTCGCGCATCACGCGGTTATGCACCGCCGGCGTCACCACCGGCGCCGGGCTGTAGGCGCCCATGCCGCCGGTGTTCGGGCCCATGTCGTGGTCCAGCAAGCGCTTGTGGTCCTGGCTGGTGGCCATCGGCAGCACATGCTCGCCGTCCACCATCACGATGAAGCTGGCCTCCTCGCCCTGCAGGAAGTCCTCTATCACCACGCGGCTGCCGGCCGAGCCCATCTTGTTGCCCAGCAGCATGTCGTCGATGGCGGCGTGCGCCTCGTCCAGCGTCATCGCCACCACCACGCCCTTGCCGGCGGCCAGGCCGTCGGCCTTGATCACGATGGGCGCGCCCTTGTCGTTGACATAGGCGTGCGCCTCGGTGGCGCTGGCGAAGGTGCGGTAAGCGGCGGTGGGGATGCCGTGGCGCTGCATGAAGGCCTTGGCGAAATCCTTGGAGCTTTCCAGCTGCGCGCAGTACTGGCTGGGGCCGAAAATCTTCAGCCCCTCGCTGCGGAAGGCGTCCACCACGCCGGCCGCCAGCGGCGCTTCCGGCCCCACCACGGTGAGGTCCACCTTTTCCTGTTTGGCGAAAGCCAGCCAGGCGTCGACGCTGTTGAGATCGACATTGGTCAGATTGGGGTCAAGCGCGGTTCCGGCATTGCCCGGCGCGACAAACACCTTGGACACGCGCCTGGATTTGGCGATGCGCCAGGCCAGCGCGTGTTCGCGGCCGCCGGAGCCGATCACGAGAACTTTCATGGGTGAGATCCTATTTTGGGCGGACGGCGGCCTGCTGGCCGCCCGTCTACGCCATCACTCGGCATTACCTGAATAGCATAACGCCAAGCTTGTTTCATTGCCGCCGTTTCCGTCGCGGCCACGGCGGCCGCGGCCTGCTCAGTGGCGGAAATGGCGCACGCCGGTCAACACCAGCGCGATGCCGTGCTCGTCGGCGGCGGCGAACACTTCGTCGTCGCGCATCGAGCCGCCCGGCTGGATGATGGCCTTGATGCCCTGTTCGGCGATCACGTCTATGCCGTCGCGGAACGGGAAGAAGGCGTCAGACGCCGCCACCGCGCCGGCCAGGCTCAAACCGGCGTCCTGCGCCTTGCGGGCGGCGATGCGGGTGGAGTCGACGCGGCTCATCTGGCCGGCGCCGATGCCGGCGGTCTGGCCGTTCTTGCAAAACACGATGGCGTTGGACTTGACGTACTTGGCCACGCGCCAAGCGAACAGCAGGTCCGACATCTCCTGCGGCGTCGGCTGGCGCTTGCTGACCACGCGCAGCTCTTCCGGCGTCACGTTGCGGATGTCCGGCGTCTGCACCAGCACGCCGCCGCCGACCCGCTTCAGTTCGAAGCGGTTGGCGCCGGTCTCCAGCGGGATTTCCAGCACCCGCACGTTTTTCTTGGCGGCGATGATGGCCTTGGCTTCTGCGGTGAAGGACGGCGCGATCAGCACCTCCAGGAACTGGCCGGTCACGGCTTCCACCGTGGCTGCGTCCACCGGGCGGTTGAAGGCGATGATGCCGCCGAAGGCGCTGGTGGTGTCGGTGGCGAAGGCCAGCTTGTAGGCTGCCAGCGTATCCGGGGCGACCGCCACGCCGCACGGGTTGGCGTGCTTGACGATGACGCAGGCGGTGTCGTCGAAAGTCTTCACCGCCTCCCAGGCGGCGTCGGCATCGGCGATATTGTTGTACGACAGCTCCTTGCCCTGCAGCTGCCGGTAGTGGGCGATGCTGCCGGCGGCCGGGTCCAGGTCGCGGTAGAAGGCGGCGGCCTGGTGCGGGTTTTCGCCGTAGCGCATGTCCTGCACCTTGATGAACTGGGCGTTCAGGCGGTTCGGGAAGGCGACGCGCTCCGGCTTGCCCGCCACCACGCCGTCGGCCAGGCTGGTCAGGTAGTTGGAGATGGCCCCGTCGTAGGCGGCGGTGTGGGTGAACGCCTTCTTCGCCAGCTCGAAGCGGGTGGCCTTGGCCAGCCGGCCGTCGTTGGCCTTCATCTCGGCCGCCAGCGCCGGGTAGTCGGCGCTGTCGGTGACGATGGCGACGTGCGCCCAGTTCTTGGCAGCGGAGCGCACCATGGTCGGGCCGCCGATGTCGATGTTTTCGATCGCGTCCTCCAGCGAACAGTCCGGATTGGCGATGGTGGCTTCGAACGGGTAGAGATTCACGCACACCAGGTCGATGTTGCCGATGCCGTGCTCAGCCATGGTGGACACGTGCTCGGGCAGGTCGCGGCGGCCCAGGATGCCGCCATGCACCTTGGGATGCAGGGTCTTCACCCGGCCGTCCAGCATTTCCGGAAAGCCGGTGTAGTCGGACACCTCGGTCACCGGCAGGCCGGCGTCCAGCAGCAGCTTGGCGGTGCCGCCGGTGGACAGGATGTGCACGCCCAGGCTTGCCAGCTCGCGGGCAAATTCCAGAACACCGCTCTTGTCGGACACGCTGATCAGCGCTCGTTCGATCTTGGTCATGATTCTCTACCGCTTTGGCTATGGATAAACACGAAAAAACCGGTTTGGTCGGGCTGCCGCGCAACCCGTCCCGCTGGCCCGGCCCCGCGCCGGGGCCGGACAAAAAAAACCGGCCATTCCTGGGTAGGCATGGCCGGTTATCTTCAAATCAAATCATACGACTTCATCTTCTTGCGCAGCGTGTTGCGGTTCAAGCCCAGCAACTCCGCCGCTCGCGTCTGATTGCCCTGGGTGTGTATCAGCACCACCTCCAGCAGCGGCTTCTCGACACAGGCGAGCACCATGTCGTAGATGGCGGACGGCGCCTCGCCGTCGAGATCGCGGAAATACTGCTCCATCGCAATCCGTACCGACTGCGCGATATGTTCGTTGTTTTGCATGTTTATTATTGGTGTCCAGATTTCGGGGTCCCCAGGAAGCCCGTGCCGCCATGCCTCGGTTTCAGTCAGCATAGCCGCAGGCCTCTCCCTCCACGCCGGCTTCCCGGTCGTGGTCCATCCTGTCTGCATCCTCGGCCAGGTAAACCAGGCGATCGGATTGCTCGCCCAGCCGTGCAAAATAGTCCGCCACCGCCAGACGCTGCTCGTCCGTGCTCTCCAGCCGGTACATCTGCTGGCGGAACTCGTTGCTGCCGGCCAGGCCCTTGGTGTACCAGGCGATGTGCTTGCGGGCGATGCGGCAGCCCGAATATTCGCCGTAAAACCGGTATAGCTCGTCCAGATGGCCCAGCAGCAAGTGGCGGATTTCCTCCACCTCCGGCGCCGGCAGCGTCGCGCCGGTGTCCAGGTAATGCTGGATCTCGCGGAAGATCCACGGCCGCCCCTGCGCGGCGCGGCCTATCATGATGGCGTCGGCGCCAGTGTAGTCCAGCACCCGGCGCGCCTTCTCCGGCGAATCGATGTCGCCGTTGGCCACCACCGGGATCGACACCGCCTGCTTGACCGCGCGTATCGTGTCGTACTCGGCGTCGCCGCGGTACATGTCCTCGCGGGTGCGGCCATGCAGCGCCAGCGCCGCGATGCCGGCGTTCTCCGCCATCCGCGCCACCTGCAGCGCGGTCTTCGCCTCGCGGCTCCAGCCGGTGCGGGTTTTCAGCGTCACCGGCACGTCCACCGCCTTCACCACCGCCTCCAGGATGCGGCCGACATTGTCCAGATCGCGCAGCAACGCCGAGCCGGCCGCCACATTGCACACTTTCTTCGCCGGGCATCCCATATTGATGTCGATGATCTGCGCGCCGTGCTCGACATTCAGGCGCGCCGCCTCGGCCAGCATCTGCGGATCGCCGCCGGCGATCTGCACCACGATGGGCTCGACCTCGCCTTCGTGATCGGCGCGGCGCAGCGTTTTCGCGGTGGTCCACAGGGCCTTGTTGGCGGTGATCATCTCAGACACCGCCATGCCGGCGCCCAGCCGTTTGCACAACATGCGGAAAGGCCTGTCCGTCACCCCGGCCATCGGTGCCACGATCAGCCGGTTTTTCAGTTGGTAGGGACCTATCTGCATGACAGTTTCAATACGGGTAAGGGCTGGGAAGGGTCGGTATTGTATAGCGTTTCGCCCGGGGCGGGAAAAATTTTTGCTTATTTTTTAGGCAGAGTCGATAGCCGCGAGTAATCGGCTGCGGGAATGGGGTGGAAGTCAGTCGATAAGCCGGGTTCTGTCGTTGGACAGTCATTCCTCTAGACCTGCCGTTGCCGACAGGTTCAAGCAACCTACCCGGGGACAACGCGAGCCGCGTTAGCGCCCCCCTATTTGGTCTTGCTCCGGATGGGGTTTAGCCTGCCGTCCGTGTCGCCACGTCCGCGGTGCGCTCTTACCGCGAGCGGGTTGCCCCGCCCGTCCGGGCCGGCTTGCGCCTCCCGGTACACCTTTTCACCCTTGCCTGATCCGCCCTTGCGGGTTTTTGTCGGGACAAGCCCTCCAAAAAGACTTTGTCGACCTTGCGGTCGACAAGTCCGGCCATCGGCGGTTCAGCTCTCTGTTCCACTTTCCGTCGCCTCGCGGCGCCCGGTCGTTAACCGGCATCCTGCTCTATGGAGCCCGGACTTTCCTCCCCGCCCTTGCGGGCGCGGCGACTGTCTGACTGACTTCCGGCCGCGATTCTAACGGAAATCCGCCGGCGCCGCCCGACAATCTTTCATGACATTCAGGATAATCCCGTATACTGACCATCCCTTTTCGAAGTCCCGAGACCGTGATGGAGTTGAACCAAGCCAGGCTGTCGCGCTTGCAGCTGTTCGGCACCCTGGCCATCGTGTTTGCGCTGGCCCTCACCCTGACCAGCTATTTCCTGATGATGAGCTGGCACGATTTCCAATCCGGACGGCAAAACATAGAGCAAGAGGCCTCCGCGCGCGCGCGCGACAACCTGCGGGCCTATACCGACCACGCCGCGCTGCTGCTGTCGGCGCTGCGCGAACGCACCAACGACACCGTCCGCCACCAGCTGCAGGAGCAGGTGGACCAGGCCTGGAGCCTGGCCGACGCCATCTGGCGCCGAGAACACGGCCGCCGCGGCGAACAGGACGCGCAGCGGCTGATCGTCGAGGCGCTGCGCCCGCTGCGCTACTTCAACGGCCGCGGCTACTTCTTCATCGACACCCTGGACGGCCGCTGCGTGCTGCTGCCCACCGCGCCGGCGCGCGAAGGCACCTCGCTGCTGGCCAACCGCGACGACCGCGGCCGCTACATCATGCGCGGCCTGATCGACTCGGTGGCCAACCCAGACGGCCGCGGCTTCTCCGCCTACCGCTGGTATCTGCCCGGCGGCAACCGCATGGACGACAAGATCACCTATGCCCGCCGCTTCCCGCCTTACAACTGGCTGATAGGCAGCGGCGAATACATCAGCAATGTGGAAGCCGCGCTGCAGCAGCAGGGCCTGGACACGCTGGCGCGGATGCGCTTCGGCCAGGACGGCGGCGAATTGATGATCATCGACCGCCAGGGCGTGATCCGCCTCTATCCGACCCGGCCGTCGCTGGTCGGCAAATCCTACCAGACGCTGCCGGCGGCCGAGCGCGACCGCGCGCTGCAACTGATCCAGCGCGGCAAGCACGGCGGCTTCCTCGAATACAGCCGCCAGGACGAGGCCGGCGCCGCCGCCGAATCCTATCTCGCCTACACCCGCCAGCTGCCGGGCTGGGACTGGACCCTGGTCACCAGCCTGCGGGTGCAGACGATACAGGACGACGGCCTGCGCGCCGCGCAGCGGCTGAAAAGCAGGCTGGCCGAGCGCATCATCGCCACGCTGGGCATGACGCTGGTGGCGATGCTGTGCGCCGGCCTGCTGTGCTGGTATTTCGTGCGCTGGGTCAGCGCGCTGGTGCGGCGCTACCAGCACGATCTGGCGCAAAGCCACCTGTCGCTGAAGGAGCAGGCGCGCGAACTGAAGCTCAGCCACTTCATGATCGACAACGCCACCGACCTGGTGGCGCTGCAAAGCAGCCAGGGCGAGGTGGTGTACTGCAACCTGGCGCTGCGCCGCCTGCCGCAGCTGGTGGACGACCTGTTCCGCCATCCGCCCGGCGCCTTCCCGCTGACTTTCGAAACCCGCCACGACGGCGACGACGGCGAGCTGTTCCTGGAAATCACCGTCAACCAGCTGCGCTATCAGGGCGACAGCTATCTGTGCGCCACCGCGCGCGACATCAGCGGCCGCCGCCAGACCGAGCGCCAGCTGAGGCTGGCCGCCCAGGTGTTCGAATCCAGCAACGAAGCCATCCTGATCTCCGACCCGGACAACCGCATCCTCACCGTCAACCGCGCCTTCTGCCACATCACCGGCTACAGCGAGGACGAAGTGCTGGGCCGCAAACCATCGCTGCTGTTCTCCGGCCGCCACGAGCCCGCCTTCTTCCAGCAGCTGTGGCAGACCCTGCGCCAGCGCGGCCAATGGGCCGGGGAAATCTGGAACCAGCGCAAGAACGGCGAACACTTCCCCTGCTGGGTCAACATCAGCGTGCTGCAGGACGCGCAGGGCGCGATCAGCCACTTCGTCGCGCTGTTCACCGACATTTCCGAACGCAAGGAGCAGGAGGCCCGGGTGCAGCACATGGCGGAATACGACGCGCTGACCGACCTGCCCAACCGCGTGCTGGTCAACGACCGCCTGCACCAGGCGATACGCCAGGCCGAGCTGCAGCACAACCAGCTGGCGGTGCTGTTCGTCGACCTCGACCACTTCAAGAACATCAACGACACGCTGGGCCACAGCGCCGGCGACGAACTGCTGAAGGAAGTGGCGCGGCGGCTGGCCGGCGCGGTGCGCGGCCTCGACACCGTCGGCCGCACCGGCGGCGACGAATTCGTGCTGATCCTGCCGGCGATCAATCAGCCGAGCGAGGCGGCGCAGATCGCCGAACGCATCCTGCGCACGCTACAGCAGCCGTTCCAGATCGGCGAGCACTCGCTGGTGGTCAGTTGCAGCATAGGCATCAGCCTGATGCCGGACGACGGCAGCGACATCCAGAACCTGCTGATGAACGCCGACCTGGCGATGTACCACGCCAAGGCGCACGGCCGGAACACCTTCCGCTTCTACACCCGCGAGATGAACACCCAGGTGGCGGAGCGGCTGTTGATGGAAAACCGGCTGCGGCGGGCGATGGAGCAGCAGCAGCTGTACCTGGTGTACCAGCCGCAATACGACATGGCCGGCAACCGCCTGCTGGGCTGCGAAGCGCTGCTGCGCTGGCGCGATCCGGACGAGGGCCTGATCATGCCCGGCCGCTTCATCCCGGTGGCGGAAGACACCGGCCTGATCGTGCCGCTGGGGCGCTGGGTGCTGAACGAAGCCTGCCGCCAGGCCAGCCAGTGGCTGCGCGACGGCCTGGGGCCGATCCGGGTGGCGGTCAACGTGTCCGCCCACCAGCTGATGCGCCACGACTTCATCGACGACGTGCGCGACGCGCTGCAGAAGAACAGCCTGCCCGGCCACTGCCTGGAGCTGGAGGTGACGGAAAGCACGCTGATGGCCGACGCCGACCTGGCCTCGCGCCAGCTGGCGGTGATCAAGGCGATGGGGGTGCGGCTGTCGGTGGACGACTTCGGCACCGGCTATTCCAGCCTGGCCTACCTGAAGCGCTTCGCGCCGGACACGGTGAAGATAGACCGCTCCTTCATCACCGACCTGCCCGGCGACGAGGAAAACGCCGCCATCGTCAGCGCCATCATCCACCTGGCCGGCGCGCTGGGCATGGAAACGCTGGCGGAAGGCGTGGAAAACGAAACCCAGCAGCACTTCCTGGAAACGCTGGGCTGCGAGGCGATGCAGGGCTACCTGCTGGGCACCCCGCTGGCCGAAGAATTGATGACGCGGCGGCTGGAGGCCCAGCAACCGCTGCAGCCGGCCTAGCCGCCGGCAGGCGTCACAGCGCTTCCAGCTGCGCCTGGTCAATGATGCCGGCGATGGCCGCCAGCTGCTTCATCGACATCTGGTGTTCGTCCTCATTGGCCGCCGCGCAGGCCGGCTCCAGCACCAGCACCCGGTAGTCGCGGTCGTGCGCGTCGCGCGCCGCCGCCTGCACCGCCCAGGTGCTGCTGACGCCGGCGATCACCAGCCGCTCGACGCGCTGCGCCCGCAGCACCGCCTCCAGGCCGGTGGCGTAAAACGGGCTGATGCGGTGCTTCACCACCACCGCGTCTTCCAGCGCCACATCCAGCTCCGGATGGAAATCGGTGCCCGGCCCGGCCAGGTTCAGCGCCTGCAGCGCCTGGGCGCGGCTGAAGATGGCCGATCCCTCCGGCATTTCGGCGTAATTCGGCGAAAACCCCACCTTGACATGGATGATCGGCCAGCCCTGCCGGCGCGCCAGCGCGATGGCGCAGTTGGCCGCCGCGATCACGCCGCGCTCGGCGGCATGGCCGGCGCAGCGCGCCGTCTTGCCCGTCGGGTGCATGATGTCGATGATGTAGTCCAGCGTCAGCAGCGCGGTTTTCATGGTTCACTCTCCGAATACTCTCGATCGCGGCGGCGAAGGGCCGCCGCCCTGTCAATCCTCGCGCGCCAGCCGCTCCAGCAAGGCGCCGGCGCGCAACAGCAGCGCGCGGTCGGCGTCGCCCAGTCCATCCAGCCGCGCCTGCAGCCAGCCATCGCGCAGCTGGCGATTGCGCTGCAAGGCCGCGGCGCCTGCCGCCGACAACTGCACGCGCACCCGCCGGCCATCCTCCGGATCAGGCAGGCGGCGAATCAGCCCGCCGCCCTCCAACTCGCGCAGCAGCCCGGCCAGATTGGACGAGCGCAGGCTTTCGCCGCGCGCCAGCTCGGTGGGCGTCGCCTCTCCGCCGGCGCGGTCTATCGCGCCCAGCACCGCCAGCAAGCCGAAAGGCAGCACATCCTGGCTCGCCTGCTGGCGCAGCCGGCGCGTCATCGTCATCAGCTGCATCCGCAGCCGGGTCGCCGCGGCGATGTGGGCGCTATTGTCTTTCATCATTTATCTACTATTACATAGCTATTCAATTATAGCAATTTTGCCGAAAAAGGCCCCGAGGAAGCCAGGCCCAGGCCGATTGCCCAGCGGACCGTCACGCCGCCGGCAGACGGTCCGTACCCATCATGCCCTCTGCGTCGCCACGTGCTCGCCGGCCTTCAGCATCGCGATCTTCACATCGGCGAAATTCAATACCCTGTAAGCCAGGCCCAGCGCCAGCAACTCAACCAGATAATCGCGTCCGAAAATGGCCGCGCCCTCCCAGTCCGACCCCTTCTCGCCCAAGATGGATGGACAAGTCACCAGGACGCGCTTGCCCTGTATCGTGTCCAAGGCGAAATCATCGTCCTCTATTCTCTGAACCAGATGTGTTGATGCCATCTAATGCCACCTCAACTCGATAACTCATCGGAGCAGACGCCGCGCCAGGCCAAACATCCACCCGGCGCGGCATCCGATTGCTTACACACGCGATACTCAACCACCGTCAAACATGCCAATGTCAATCAATACTAAGACAATTCCAACACTACCTACTTGTCTCTGCAATAGACAGCCCAGTCATGACCAAAATGGCGTCTCGCGGCTTGGCCATCCCGACCTTCGCTCGACAGGCATACGATATCAGGCAAATTAATCTCAATGCCATAAAATTTGCAATTTACGCACACAAAAAAATAAAAATGTGCGCTTTACGCAATCGGCAACCAAGCCATGTCATGGCAAATTTGTAGCATCAATGATTTGCTGATAGCATTTCGACCCGCCAACCGCAGACGAAAATGCCGACATGATCGACGACTTCAAGTCATATTTCCTGGGCCGCCTGGCCCAGCTGCTAGAGTCGCGCGGCATTGCGGAGCGCGAACGCACGCTGTGGCTGAAGACCCTGCTGGGCATCGACCTATCCAGTGCGAATCGCAAATTGAAGGGCGGAATCGCCTTCAATATCGAAGAACTGGCCAAGGTATCCCGGGCGGTGAGTTGCTCCAGCGATTACTTGCTTGGCCTGAAAGACGAAGCCTCCGCTACCCGTCCGCCCGGCCATGCCTTCGATGGCCTTGGCGTGCGCGCCACGCTGGACTGCGACCGGTTGCCCGCGCAGGACACCATGACTGTCGCGGCTCGCCACCTTGGCGACCCTGATGAAAAAGCGTTGATTGCCTGGATATCGCGCAATGAGAGTGCGCTAAACGCACAAGTTGTCGCCTGGAAGCCTGTCGGCGGCAGCGGCTGGAAAATGGCGGAACGCGCGGACGCGCCTTCCGATGCGACCTTGCACCGGGTATACGCGCGCCTCGCGCTGGATCCCGCCATCAGCGCCTACCGGATCGCGGTGCTGGATGATAGGGCCGAAACGGCGGAAGTGATGCAAGGCTTTCTGGAACAGGCCGGGTACATCGCCGACACCTACACCCGGACAGACGAGCTGGCCAAAGCGCTGCGGCAGACCCGCTACGACGCTTTCGTGCTGGACTGGTCGATGGGCCGCGGCGAAACCACCGAATCGCTGATGGAAGACATCCGCCAGAACCATGCCGCCGACACGCCAATCATCCTGATCACCGGCGAAGCCAGCGAACTGGAGATAGAACGCGCCATCGACCGCCACGGCGTGCGCTACTTTCAGAAAACCGGGCTGTTCAAGCCCATCATCGCCCAGTTGAAAAAGGATTTGCGCGAATTGGCTTGAAACCGATCAGACCAGCTCAACCGGCAGTCTGGCGATGAAGGTAGACCCCTTGCCCACTTCGCTGCCGGCGAGAAACACCTCGCCCTGCATCAGTACGGCGATCTTGCGGACAATCGCCAAACCCATGCCCGCGCCGCCGCGATTGGCGCCCTTGGCTTGGGTAAAAGCCTCGAACAGACAAGCCTGCTCGCTCTCGGGGATCCCGATGCCGGTATCACTGACCGTTAGCGTCAGACAGGCTCGCGGCGCGACGCCCTCCAATTCCAACGCCACCCGCACCTCGCCGGCGTCGGTATAGCGCAAGGCGTTGGAGATCAAATTGCTGGCCACTTGGCGGATTCTGGTCATGTCGGCATGCGCCTCGACCCCGGCCACGCCCGCCGCGGCAAAAGACAGCGCCACCCCCTTGGCCGCGGCGACCTGGCGAAACTCCCCCACCACGCTGCCCAGCAGCTGGCCGGGCTCGAACCGCGTCGGCCGCAAAATCATCCTTCCCGCGTCCAGCCGTCCCATATCCAGCAAATCCTGCATCAGCTTGGACAGGTAGTCGGCGGCAGTCCTGACATTGGCGATCGTCCGCAACACCCTGGGCTCCCGCTCCATGTCGGACAACAACTCGACCCCGCCCTGTATCGTGTGCAGCGGCGTCAGGATTTCGTGGCTGACGGTAGACAACATGGTGGAGCGCGCCAGCGCCGTCTGCACCGCCTCTTCCTGGGCCTGCTTGGCTGCGGCGATCATCTCGCGCTGCAGCTCAATGATCTCCTGGCGCCGTATCGCCTTCCATAGCTCCCGCGCCAGAAACACCACCAGCACCGCCCAGATGATCAGGCTGACCAAGGCGAAATTGCGCAGCCTCAGCGTCTGTTCGATCGATGCATCGCGCAGCCGGACCTCTTCGTGATGAGCGGCTATCACCAAATCGGCGATCACCGGCGACATGTCGTTCAACTCCTGCTGCAGCGCGGCCAGGGCGGCGGCATCGCTCCGCGTCGCCGGAAACAGGATCTTGCCGCGCCGCATGAAGCCGGCGATCTGCTCCAGCAAGGCCGCGTAATCGGCGTTCTTGCGCAATTGCGGAGAAACCGAGCGGTTCAGCACCAGGTATTTTGATTCCAGCACATCGTAGGCGACCTGCAAATCTTCAAAGGTTTCGATATGCAGCGCATAAGCGTTGATCTCGCCATACAGGCGCTGCACCGCGTACCGATATTGCGATGCCGCCCAGTAATAGCCCTCCCCTGGGCCCGCGGCCTGCTCCAGCGCCTGCTTGGAAAACAGCGTGCTTTGCACGTAAAAGAAGCACAACATCGGCAACAAGACCGCCAGGCAGAAAAACATCAGCCACTGCCGCCCCTGCTGCACCGGAAGCGGAATTCTCATCAACGCACCACGATGGTCTTGATTTGCCAGGCAAGCTTGGCGTCGGCTTTGACTTTCTGCAATTCGGCGAAATCGCTGACCGGATACATCATCCACAGCGGGCCGAAATCCCGCCTCTCCAACGGCTTGCCATTGATGAACCTGGCCATGATGGGATGGTATTTGTCCAGATCGCTCAGCGGCAGGATCACTTTGTATTCATCGTAAGTGACCAGTTCTATCTTCGAACCGCGCGCGCCGACCGCGCGCAGAATGTCGCTGAGCCCTGGGCCGGAAAACACCGACCTCGGCGTCCAGGTGGTTCGCGTGGTGATGGTGCGCTGCGGCAAGCGCAACAGCTCGCTTTCGGTGAAGCGGTATTCGCTGCGGCCGGCGTCGTTGAACATGCCTGCTCCGCCCCTGACCGTCAGCATGACATCGGCGGGCGAGGCCATCGCCGCGCCGGACCAGGCCAGCAGCATCCCCGCCAGCAATCGTTTCATTCCATCCCTCATTTCGCCTCCCGCCGATTCATTACTCCGTCGTAAAGACGAACTACCGACAAGCCTATCATCATGAATCCAGGGTGGCGATGCCCAAGCCGCTTATTTGCCGACTATCACCACCGTGCAAGTCTGCCCGGCGATCAGCGGCTGGCCCTGCGGCTGCTCGTCCAGCTGGATGCGCACCGGCACCCGCTGCGCCAGCCGCACCCAGTTGAACGTGGGGTTGACGTCGGCCAGCAGCTCGCGGCCGGTGCCGGCGTCGCGATCGGTGATGCCGCGGGCGATGCTGGCGATATGGCCGCGCAGGCGCTGGCCGCTGCTCATCAGCGTCACCTCGGCCTTGGCGCCCACCTTCAGCATCGGCAGCTTGGTTTCCTCGAAATAGCCGTCGACATAGAAAGAGCCGCCGTCGATCAGCGCCAGCCGGGGCGCGCCGGTGGCTGCGAAGTCGCCGACATGGACGTTGAGGTTGGTGACATAGCCGTCGGTCGGCGCGCGCACCACCGTGCGCTGCAGGTTCAGCGCGGCCAGCTCGCGCGCGGCCACCGCCGCCTGGTACTGCGACACCGCGGCGGCGGCGGCGAAATCGGCGCTTTCGCGGCTTTCGGTGGAGACGATGGCGCTGTCCAGGCTGGCGCGGCGCGCCGCCTCCTTGCCGCGGCGGCTCTTGTCGGCCTGGTGGCCGGCCAGCGTCGCCTCGGCCTGCGCCAGCGCCGCGCGGTAGCGGCTGGGGTCGATGACGAACAGCACGTCACCGCGGCGCACCGGCTGGTTGTCCTTCACCGCCACCTGGGTGACGATGCCGGACACGTCGGCGGCGATGGTGACCACGTCGGCCTTCACCCTGCCGTCGCGGGTCCACGGCGACAGCATGTAGTGGTCCCACAGCGTTTTTCCGGCCCAGACGGCGGCGGCCAGCAACAGCAGGGTGATCAGGTAGCGGGTAATCGATTTGGCGATCATGGAAAAGAATCCGGTAGGCATTGTCAACGGTAAAGCGGCAGCGCCAGCGCGCTGAAAATCACGATCAGCAGGCACCAGCGGAACAGCGCCGGATGCCACACCTTCTCATATACCCCCAGCCGGCCCAGCGCCCAGTCCAGGCCGATCTGCAGCAGCATGCCCAACACGAACAAGGGCAGCAAGGTCGGCATCAGGATGCCGAATACGGCGATTTCATGCGGCATGGCCGTCTCCCGCCGGCGCGCCGGCTTCCGGCTGCGGCATGGCGTCCAGCAGCGAAGTATGGATCAGATGCAGCGTGGCCAGCGCCCGGTTCAGGCTGGCCGCGGCCTCCGGCAGCGCCACCGCCAGCTGCGCGCGTATCGGCGGCCCCGCCGCCAGCAGCGCCGCCATCGCCCGCCGCAATTGCGGCGGCTGCGGCGCGGCGAAATAGTCGGCCAGCGCCGCCACGCTGGCATCGAGCGCGCGCCGCACCGGCTCCTGCCCGGCGTCGCGGGCCAGCTGGCGCAGATCGATGATGGCCAGCCCCAATTCGAGCAAGGTGATCGCCTGGCTGATGGTGGCCTGGCGCGCCGGATCGCCGGCCTCGCCCGGCGCGGCGTTCAATTGGTTCAGCAGGTCGCGCACGCGGTTGCCGTAGCGCTGCTTCAGGTGCGGCAGGCCGGCGCGGCAGGCGTTCAGCGCCTCGCGCCACAGCGCCGCGGCGATGTGGCGGCGCGAGCCCATGGTGTGCTCCGGCAGCACCAGCACGAAGAACATCCCCGCCAGCGCCAGGCCCAGCAGGCGGGCGATGCCGTCGTTGAGAAAGGCCACCACGTCGTAGCTCATCATGTTTTCCGGGTTCACCGCCTGCGCCATCAACAGGGTGATGCCGGTGCCGACGCCGGCGGTTTTCGGCCAGCATTTCAGGTAGCAGCCCAAAACCAGGAAGGGCGACATCGCCAGCGCCAACAGCGCAAAGCTGTCGGCCTGGTTCAAGAGCTTGAAGGTGCAGACGTAGGCCAGCGGCGTGGCCAGCGCGAAGCCGACCAGGATCTGCTTCACCATCAGCAAGGGCCGCGGCGACGACGAGGCCAGGCCGCAGAAGATGGTGGCCAGCAGCACCGCGCCCAGCGCGCTGGGCCAGGCCAGCCAGTACCAGGCGACGGACAGCGTCAACAGCGTCAGCGCCGCCCGCGCGCCGCTGGCCAGCGCGATGGCGGCCGGGGTGCGCGCCGAATAGGCCAGCGCCTCCACTTGCAGCGGGTTGCGCTGGCGAAAGCCGTGGTACACCGCGGTGAAGGTGTGCATTTCTTCGACGAAGCGCAGCAGCAGCTCGCTGGCGGTGTCGAACTCGATGCGCAGGCTTTCGTCGTGCGGCTGCGCCAGCAGCTGCTCGCGCGCCGCGGCCAGATCCTGGCGCAGCCCCGGGCGGACGGCATCCAGCCGCGCCAGCGTCGGCCCGGCCTCCAGCGCGGTGCGCGCCGGGCCGTCGTCATTGCTCAGCGCCGCCGCCGCCCGCTGGAACAGCGGGTAGAACAGACTGGGCAGCGGCGACGCCGGATCGCGGCGCAGCCGCTCCATCTGCCGGTGCAATGTATGAAAGGTGGTCAGCGCCGCCATGAAGGTGGCGTTGAAGGCGTGCAGCTGGTTGCTGCGCGCGCGCACGTTGCCGGCCTCGAAGAACGCGGCGGCGCGGCCCGCCTCCAGCGCGGCGATGTCGGAAGCGAAGCGCAGCTGGGTGGCCTCCAGCGTCGCCGCGTCCAGCCTTTGCGTCAGCGCCTCCTGGCACAGCAGCACGAAGCCGTGGTAGCGGCCGCGCACGGTGCGCACCACCAGGTCGGCCTGATGGCGCGGGAAGATGAAATCGTTGATCACCGCGCAGCAGAAGATGCCCAGCGAGATTTCCGACACCCGCGTCACCGCCAGGTTGAACACCGCCAGCGGATGGTTCAGCGCCGGCAGCGCGATCATGCAGGCGGTGTAGCCCGACAGCACGAAAGCGTAGGAGCGCGAGTCGCGGTACAGCGTGGCCCCGCCGGTGCAGACGCCTACCCACAGCGCCAGGCTGATCAGCAACAGCGCCGCCTGGCCGTCGAACAGGCCGACGAAGCCCAGCGCCGCGGCGCTGCCCACCAGCGTGCCCAGAATCCGGTAGGCGCTTTTCTCCAGCACCGCGCCGCTGCGCGGGAAGGTGACGATGAACACCGTGGTCATCGCCGAGCTCGGCGAATCGAAGCCGAGGCGGAAGGCGATCCACAGCGAGGCGAAAGCCGCCAGCAGCGTCTTGGCGACGAAGCTCCAGTTTTCGCCCTCGCTGGCCAGCCAGTCGCGGCCGACGCGCCTGCCGGCCGCCAGCAGGCCGGCGCTCATTGCGGCTTGCCCTCGGCCGGCGGCTGGCTCACCGCCACGCCGCCGCCCAGCGCGCTCATCAGCGCGGCGAAGCTGTCCAGCCGCTCGCTGCGTATCCGCGCCAGCTGCTGCTTCGCCGCCAGCAGCGCCAGGCGCGCGGCGATCACATTGTCCTGGTCGGACAGGCCGGCGCGGTAGCCTTGCTGCGCCAGCCGGAACGCCTTCTGCGCCGAGGCCAGCGCCAGTTCGGTCTGTTTCTGCTGCCCGGCTTGCGACTCCACCTTGGCGATGGCGCCGGCCACCTCGTTCAGCGCGCGCACCACGCTGGCGTTATAGCTGTCCACCGCCGCATCGTAGGCGGCGGTTTGAGCCGACAACGCGCTGCGCAGCCGGCCGCCCTCGAAGATGGGCAGGCTGATCGCCGGGCCGATGCCGCGCACCGCGGTGGAGGCCGACGGGAAATTGTCGAAGCCTATCGCCTGGAAGCCGGCGAAGGCCATCAGATTGATGTTCGGGTAGAAAGCCGCCTTGGCCGCGTCTATCTTGCGGGCCTCCGCCTCCACTTTCCAGCGCTGGGCGGACACGTCGGGCCGGCGGCCCACCAGTTCGGCCGGCAGCGCGCTGGGCAGCCGCGGCGCGGCGTCGTCCAGCTTCAGCGTCGGCCGCCGCAGCGCCTCGCCGGCGGCCGGCCCCTGGCCGCACAGCGCGGCCAACTGGTTGCGCAGCAGCTCGATGGCTTCGTCCACTTGCTCGATCTGGTTGCGCGCGGCCGGCAGCCGCGACTCCAGCAACACCACTTCGGCTTCGGCGGCCAGGCCGGCGGCCTTGCGCTTCTTCGCCAGCTGCCAGCTGCGTTCGCGCTGCGCCAGATTGTCCTGCAGCAGGTCTTTCTCGGCGTACTGCAGCGCCAGCTGCACATAGGCGCGCACCACCGCGGCGCTGAGGTTCAGGCGCGCCAGCTGCGCTTCGGCCGCCAGCACCTGCGCCTCGTCCAGCGCCGCGGACAACGCGGCGCGCTGCCGGCCCCATAAGTCGAGGTCGTAGCTGGCGTTGAGGGCGGCGTGGTTGTACCAGGAATAGTTGCCGGCTTCGGGCGGCGGGATGAAGTCCTGCTCGGAATAGCGCTGGCGGGTGAACGAGGCCTCGCCGGCCGCTTGCGGCCGGGTGGCGGATTCGGCCACGCCGGCCAGCGCCTGGGCCTGGCGCAGCCGCGCCGCGGCGGCGCGCAGGCCGGGATTGCCGGCCAGGGCGGCCGTCACCAGCTGGTCCAGCTGCGCGTCGTGCAGCTGATGCCACCAGTCGGCCTGCGGCCAGCCCGCCTTGGCCGCCGCCTCCTGTATCCGCTTGCCGGCGCTGAGGCTATCGGCGTCCAGCAGCCGCGACTGCGGCCCGCCGGCGCCCGGATCGGCGCAACCCGCCGCCAGCAAGGCCAAACCCGCAATCCATACCGTGTAGAACCGCTGCATCTATCGCACCAATGGCCAAACGCAAAATGAAAGGCCGCCGGCGATATGCCGGCGGCCCCGATTCCAGCGGCAGTCGGCGCCAGCCGACGGCGGCCTGCTAGCTTGTACTATCTCCGGCCATTTTAGCACCTGCGCATGACAACAGCGTCAAACTGTTAGACATTTTCTAATCGAAACGCAGCGTATAGCGCGACTCGGCCGACATCGCGGTGCCGGCGCGCAGCACCACCGACCAGCCCTTGGACAGCTGGTAAGCGAGCTTCACCGCCTGGTCGGCGCTGCTGATGCCGTATTCATAGCCCAGGTACAGCTCGCGCGTCAGCTGGCGGCCTACCGTCACCACCTGCTCGGCCGGGCTCACCGTGCCGTTGGACAGCGTCTTTTCCTTGCGGCTGGAAACGCCCAGATCGTCGAACAGGCCGATGTGGTCGTTGATCGAACCGGCCAGCATCATGCCGGCCGAGGCCGCCAGGTCGTTGTTATCGCGGTCGCCGCTGGCGGCGCGGCCCAACACCAGCCAGGCCAGCTTGTCCTTGTCCGCCATCGGGTCGTCGGTGATCAGCCGCACCTTGGGTGCCGCCACCGAACCGGTCACCTCCACCCCAGCCCCCACCGGCGACAGCCGGCGCTTGGCCTGCACATTGAGCAGCGGATTGTCCAGCGGGCCATTGAAGGTGATGGCGCCGAAGGTGATGTCCAGGTCCTGGCCGTAAGCCTTGTAGCGGCCCTTGTCCACCTTGACCTGGCCCCTGGCCGCCGGTGCCTCGCCCGGATTGGCGCTGACGTGCACCAGGCCCGACAGCTCCACGTCCAGCCCCTGGCCGGAGAAGCGGAAGCGCTCGCCCAGATCCAGATCCAGCGCCACCGTCAGCGGCATGGTGGCGAAGGCCGAAGGCTCGGCCGCCGGCCGCCCCACCACCACCACGTCGGCGCCCAGGTCGGGCGCGCCCAGCTTGGGCAGGCCCACCCGGCCCTGGTCGGCGCGGATGCGGCCGCTCAACGACAGCCGGCCGCCGACGAAGGCCAGCTCGCTCTGGCCGGATACCACCAGCCGGCGGTTGGGGCGGTCGAACACGCTGAACTTCTGCAGCGACACCTTGACCCGCGCATCCGGCTGGGCGTCGCTGAAATCAAGCGAGCCGCTGGCGTTGACTTCGCCCTTGCCGCTGACGAAGCGCAGCTGCTGCAGCGTCAGCTGGCGGCCGTCCACCCGCGCCAGCAGGCTGCCGTCGGATAACGACACCCCGGTGCGGCGGTCGGCCAGCTTCAGCTTGTCGCCGCGGATCTGCCCCTGCGCCTGCGGCATCTGCAGCGGGCCGCCCAGATCGAGATTGGCCGCCAGCTGTCCGCCCAGCTCCAGCCCCGGGCCGGACAGCTCGGCCAGCGCCGCCAGCGACGGCAGGCTGGCGCGTAGATTGCCGGACAGCGGCGTGTGGCCGTCGATGCGGCCGCCGTTCCACGGCAGGCTGCCCTGGCCCTGCGCCTGGGCGAAGCGGCTGTCCACGCTGACATTGAAGGCCAGCTGCCTGCCGTCCAGGTCCAGTTCCGCCCGCGCCGTCTTCAGGCCCAGCGCGACATGCCGGCCCTTGTCCAGCGGCAGCTGCACGTCGCCGCCGCTGCGCCACAGCGCCAGCTTGCCGATGCCGGCAGGGCTGAGGCTCCAATCGGCGTCGAATTGCAGGTTCTGCTCCAGCGGCAGCTTCAGCCATGGCCCCAATTCGCTCAGGCGCAGGCCGCGCG
Organism: Chromobacterium subtsugae; assembly: GCF_001676875.1. Lineage (GTDB taxonomy): Bacteria > Pseudomonadota > Gammaproteobacteria > Burkholderiales > Chromobacteriaceae > Chromobacterium > Chromobacterium subtsugae. Next base: position 324,449 of record NZ_JYKA01000004.1, read on the forward strand.
CGCTGCCGCCGCCGCTGAGCGCGCCGTTCGCCTGGCGCGTCAATTCCGCCAGATTCAGGCTGCCGCCCAGCAAGGCCAGCCGCGCCGCGCCCAGTCGCGCCTGGCCGTCTGCGCCCAGTGTCAGATCTGCCGGCGCCTGCAGGCTGAGGCCGGGCTTGCCGGCCAGCTCCAATTTTTGCAGGCTGCCCTGCCAGCGGTTGTCCAGGCTCAAGCCGCCCGCCGCCGCCAGCTGCAGCGCGTAATTCTGTTGCTCCAGCTGGAAACGGCCATCCAATTGCAGGCTGTGGCGGGCGCGGGTGCCCGACGCGCGCGCGCGCAGCTGCTCGGCGCTGACGCCGCCGGCCTGCAGCGCCGCCACGTCCAGGCTCAGCTGGAAGGGGCTGGCCTGGTCGGCCTTGATGTTGCCGGCGAACTGCATCGACTGCAGCGCCACGCCGCCCGGCAGGCGCAGCCGCTGCGCCTGCAGCTTGGCGCTCAGCACCGGTATCTTCGGCACGCCGGCCAGCTCGCCCTGGCCTTGCACGACGCCGGCGAAGCCGGGGCCCAGCAAGGACAGATTGGGCGCGTTGACCGCCAGCTTGAGCTTGTCGCCCAGCACGCCGTAGCTGCCGCTGGCCTGCAGGCGGTTGTCCGCCAGCTTCAGATCCAGCAACAGCTGTTTCAGCCGCGCCTCGCCCAGCAATACGCTGGCGTTGCCGGACAGCGGCGCGCCCGACAGCCGGCTGGGCGCCAGTTGCAGCTTGGCGCCCACTTCCATCGGCTCGGCCAGCTGGCCGGCCATCTTCAGCGTGGCGTTGAGATCGCCGCTGGGCAGGCCGTCGCGCAGCCGCGCTGGGTCGGCGTGCACCAGCTTGCCGTTCAATTCGAATAGCCGCTTGCCGGACAGGCCCAGCTTGCCGTTGACGCTGGCCGCGCCGCTGCCCGCGCCCAATTCCAGTTTTTTCAGCAGCAAGGCCGGCTGCTGGCCGCCCGACAGCTCGGCCAGCGCGCTCGCCTGCAGCCATTTGCCTTTCAGCTGCGCGGCGAAGCGCGGCGCGGCGAACGCGCCCTCGGCGGTCAGCCGGCCGCTGATCACGTCGTCCGGCGCCGACGCGTGCAGCTGACGCAGCGACAGCTGGCTCAGGTCCAGCGCCAGCTTCATCCGGTCGGGCTTGACCTCGCCCACCAGGCCCAGCTTGCCGCCGCCCAGCTCGGCGTGGCTGTTGAACAGCTCCAGCGCCTGCTCGTCGGCGCGGAATTCGCCGGCCAGCAGCGACAGCGGCAGCCGTTGCGCCGACAGCGCGCCCGGCTCGGTGTTGACCAGCGTCAGGCCGCCTTTCACCCGCTGGCCGGCGTCGGGCTCGGCGAACACCGCGAAGCTGAGCCGCGCCTTCGGCCAATCGGGCAGGATGGCTTGCGGATTGATGTTGCCGACGCGGGCATCCAGCCGGACCAGCCGGTTGAACGGATTGGCGTCGAACGGCCGCAGCGCGCCGGCGATGTCGACGCTGACGCCCTTGCCGTCCATTTCGCCGGAGAAGGCCGGCTTGAGCAGGTCGCCGGACAGGTCGAGCCTGGCCTTCACCGGCACCTGCTCCAGCTCGCCCTTGGCGGACAACTGGCCGGACAGCGCAAACGGCGAGGCCGCCGACAGCGTCAGGCCGGCGCGGGCCTCGCCCCAGGGCGAATCCAGCCGCTGCAATTGCAGGCGGTGGCGCGCGCCGTCGTAATCGTAGGCGGCCTGCAGCCGGTACAGGCTGAAATGCGCCGGCTCCAGCGTCAGGCTGGCCAGGTTCAGCTGGTCCACCTTCAGCCGCAGCGGCAAGGCCAGCGTGCGCGGCGCGGCCAGCGGCGCGCTTTTCTGTTCGGGCGCGGGCCGGCTCAACACCCGCACATGGCCGACGTCCAGCCGGCTGATGCGCAGCTCGCCGCGCGACAGCGCCGCCGGCTGCCAGTCCAGCCGCAGCGATTCGATGTCGACATCGTCGGCGCCGCCGCGCAGGCGGATGTCGCGCAGCGCGAAGCCGCGCCACAGCGTGCCCTGGGTCGCGCCCACGCTCAGCCGCTGGCCGCTGAGCCAGTCCAGTTTGCCCAGCGCCCAGGCGAAGCCGGCCGGGCTGGCGCTGATCCAGCCCAGGCCGGCCAGCAACAGCGCCAGCGTCAAGGCCAGGCAGGAAAACGCCAGCCGCCAGCGGCGCGGGCGCGGCGGCGCGGCGGGCGGCGCCTGCGGCGTTTCGGGGGGAAGATCGTGATGTTCGCTCATGCTTGCGGCGGTTTAGAAAGCCAGGCCCAGGCTGAGGTTCCAGCGTATCTTGCCGTCCCCCTCCGCCTTGGCGATATCAAAAGACAGCGGCGCCACCGGGCTCATCCAGCGCACGCCGACGCCGTTGGCGCGCATGGTCTGGAAGCCTTTCCAGCTGTCGGCGGCGTTGCCGGCGTCGCTGAACAGCGCCAGATACCAGTCCGGCTTCACCGGAATCTGGTATTCGACGCTGCCGGTGGCCACCACCCTGCCGCCCAGCACCGAGCCGTTGGGGCCGGGCAGGCCCAGGCTCTGGTAGTCGTAGCCGCGCACGCTGTTGGCGCCGCCGGCGCGGAACAGCAGCGCCGAAGGCACTTGCGCGCCCTCCTTGGCCCAGACCTGGCCCAGCTCCAGCCGGGCGACGAAGGTGCCGTACTTGGGGAAGGGCGACCAGTAACCGACCGCGCGGCCATAGGCGCGCACCATGGATGTGGACGACGCCAGCGCGCCCAGCGAGCCGGACAGCTGACCGTCCAGCAGATAGCCGCTGCGCGGCCGCATCAGGTCGTCCACCGCGCGCTGGGTCCAGCCGTACACCAGCTGGGTGACGTGGGTGTCGCTCGACGTGACGCCGCCGGCCTCGGCGCTTTCCTTGAGGAATTCCACCCCCAGCCGCGCCTCGATATTGCCGCGGCTGCGCAGGCGCCAGGCACCGGCGTCCATGGTATTGGTCTTCACCCCCTGCACGTTTTCCGACTTGAAGGCGCTGGTCAGCGAGTGCGAATAGCCGTCGGACTCGCGCGGGAAGCCCAGGCCGAAGCTCAGCGACTGCTGCTCGCGCTTCCAGTCCACCAGCGCCGAGCCGGTCCAGCCCTGCTGGAACAGATTGTAGTGGTCGTAACCCACCCGCACGCCGGGGCCGACGTCGGAATCGTAAGTAAGGCCCAGCTCCAGCTTTTTCTTCGGCAGCTCCACCACGTCCACCGTCACCGGCACCTGGTTGTCGACGATGTGGTCGAAATCGGCGCTGACGATCACCGAGGAGAACTGCGGCGACTGCTCCAGCGCCGACTGGAAGGCCAGCACCTTGTCCTGGTGGTAGGGCGAGCCGGGGTTGAAATCGGCCATGCCGGTGGCCAGTTTTTCCGGGTAGCGCTTTAGGCCGTTGACCTTGATCGCGCCGAAGCGGATCAGCGGGCCGCTGTCCACCGCCACGTCGAGCGTGGCGCGGCGGGTGGCCGGGTCTATCCTGGCTTCGCTCTTGACGATGCGCGCCTTGGGAAAGCGGTCGGCCTGCACCCGGCGCAGCACCGCGCGCTTGCCGGCGTCCCAGTCGGCCTGGCGGTAGGGCGCGCCCATCGGCAGCGTCCAGGCTTCCAGCACCTGGGCGAAACGCTGCTGGTAGTCGCTTTCCTGGCGGACCGCGCCGTCCAGCCGGATCACCACGTCGTCGATCAGCACCGGCTCGCCTGGGGAAACCTTCACCTTCACCCGATTGCCGCCTTCCAGCGCCGCCTCCACCTTGGCGCCGAAATAGCCCTCGGTTTCCAGCAGTTTTTTGGCGTCGTCCGGCGTGCTCTTCACCAGCGCCTCCAGCCAGCTCTGGTCGATGTCCGGATCGCGCTGGTTTTCCACCAGCTCCAGGTTGTCGCGCAGCAATTGCGCCAGATTGGACGGCGCGTCTATCTCCACCATGTAGTCGAGCGCGGCCTGGGCCTGGCCGGCCAGCAAAATGGCCGCCAACGCCAACAGCCGCCGGCCTGGTATACGGCGGCGGCGATGCGAGCGAGCGAAAACGAGGGAAGCGCTTGGCATGGTCCGGTTCATTGGGGAATGCTGCATGGTAACGGAAGTCGGCCGGACTGGCGACGGCAAACGATTGTCGAACAAGGGGTGTCAGACAAGCGCGCGCGCCAGGTAGTTCAATGGCGGACAATATGATGGAAAACTGGAAAACCGGGCCTGCCCGCGCCGTTAGCGGTCGGTGACGCTGACCGATCCAACCAGCGCGAACAAGGCCTGGACATCATCGGCGTCCGGCTGGAACGCGGGGGCATGAAAATCGCCAGCCTTGCCATCGCGCCGGAACAGCAGATGGACGTTGCGCGCCTGCGCGGGCTCTCCGTCCCGCTCGGCGCGGACCAGGCAGGAGACTTGCACGCCCGCCGGCAGCGCATTGGCGCGGACGCTGGACGCCGCCACCAGAGGCGATGACCGCAGCTTGCGCAGGAAGCAGCGGCAGATCGGCTCGTTGGACTCCGCCCCTCGCAAGAAGGCGGCTCGACAAACAGTGAAACGTTCAACTTGCCCGCTGCGGCCGCGTAAACAAAGCGGTCTGGCTGCGCAACGGCTTCCATTCCGGCGCGTCGAAACGCACCTGCCAGCCGGCATCGGGCGCCGCGATGGCGATCGGCTGGGCCGTGGCCGCAAACGGCGATAAAAGACAAGCAAGCCAAATCAACGATTTCATTTCGTTTCCATCATGCATGTCAATCCGTGGGCGGCGCGCCATTCACCGGCCTTCGCGGCAGTCTCCCAGATAAGCCCGCAGCAGGCGGACCAGCTCCCGCCGCACGCCGGCCTCCGCCAGCCTGCCGCGCCTGGCCGCATTGTGGACCACGCCTTCGATGGCGGAGGATATCGTCTGCGCCGCCAGCTCGTCATCCTCGTCCCGCGCCACGCCGCGGCAACCGGCGACGATCGCGCGGTAGCGCCGCAGGTATTCCGCCTGGAAAGCGTCGCCGGCGGCGCGCATCTCGTCCGGCACCGGCACGTCCAGCAACGCCCGGTGCAGGGCCGGGCAGCCGCCGTGGACGGCGATCATGCCGTCCACCAGGCGCTCCAGCGGACACTCCGGCCGCCCCAGGCCATCGCAGACCCGCTGCAAAGCGGCCAGCACCTCGTCGAAATGGCGGCGGCGGATGGCGTCGACCAGCACGATCTTGTTCGGGAAATACTGATACAGCGAACCGATGCTGACCCCGGCCACGCCAGCGACCTCGCTGGTGGTGAACCCGCCCCAGCCGCGCGCGCCCAGAACGCGAGCCCCGGCCTCGACAATGACGTCCACCGTGGCCCGGGAACGGGCCTGGCGCGGGGCTTTGCGCATCGCCAGCCGCGGCCCGGAAATGCGAATGGACATGCCGGCCTCCTCCGCGAACAATATCAATGATGCGGCATCCTATTACTCACATGGAAAGGTTAGCATCATGAGCGCAAGCAGACTATTGGCGCGGCTGTTCCGCTACCAGGCGTGGGCGAACGATGACATGCTGCGGGCGCTGGCGGCACTGGACCCCGGCCGGCACGCCGAGGAACGCCAGCTCGGCCTGCGGCTGATGAACCACTGCCTGGTGGTGAACCAGATCTTCGCCGCCCATCTCGCCGGCCGCAGCCACGGCTTCGCCGCCGACAACACGCCCGATACCCCGGCCCCAGAAGCGCTGCGGCGCGAGCTGGCAGCCGTCGACCGCTGGTATCTGGACTACGCCGAAGCCGCCACCCCGGATCTGCTGGCCCAGCCGCTGCCGTTCACCTTCACCGACGGCGATCCGGGCTTCATGAGCCACGAGGACATCCTCGCCCACGTGGTCACCCACAACGGTTATCACCGCGGCGAGGCCGGACGGCTGCTGCGCCAGGCGAACGACCGCGCCCCGCTGCGCGGCGAGCTGCCGTGGGACACCTACGCCGTTCACCTGCACCGCGCCGAGCCGGAACGCCGGCGGCAAGGCCGCGCCGCGCCGTAACTTTCCGCTCAATCATGCCGTGGCCATTGCCGTTTGGAATAGCCGCGGCCAATGGTTTACCGATAGCGGGACATTTCCGCGCGCCGGCCCGCGGCCGCGGCAAAACCATCTATCGTGAATCAGGCAGGCCCCGGCCCGCCGCGCCTTGCGGCCGGGCCGGCATCGCCTCGCCCGCAAAGCTTGTGAATGTCCGTAGCCACCCGGCGAGGCCGCCATGTTCGACAAAAGCGACAAAAGCATCATTCTGAAAACCATCATGGTGGCCGCCCCCATCCTGATCTGCATGGGCCTGCTGCCGGTGCTGTCGTTTTACATCGAAAAACTGGAGGAAAACGGCCGCGCCGAAATCGTCGACTACATCGCCATCGCCCAGGCGGCGATGGAGGTGAAATTCGACGCCGCCGACCTCAACGGCTGGCAAACCGGCTACGCCTTCGACATCATCCGCCATGTCGACGGCGCCAGCCGCAACGATGCCGTGTCCCGCGCCGAATTCCTGCGCTCGGCCGGCAATTTCCGCCGCGACATCCAGGCGCTGCGCGCGATGCCGCTGGCCGCCGACCAGCGCAACCTGCTGGACGAGGTGCAGCAGGATTTCGACAGCTTCATGGCGCTGGATGCCCGCATCATCGCCATGTACCGCGGCGGCGCGCCCGCCACCCGCGACAAGGCGTCCAACCTGGTGATGGGCGAGGAAATCCAGATCTTCAACCACATCTCGCAGAACACCAACGCGCTGGCGGTATCCATCACGCTGGACCTGATGAAGAAAGTGGCGCAATCCAACTCCTACGGCATCGTCGCCCGCTGGATGATGCTGGTGATGTGGATCATCGCCAGCGCGATGGGCATTCTGCTGGTGCGGCTGCTGCACAAGTGGCTGGGCCAAATGCGCAGCCTGATGCAAAAGCTGGAATCGCTGGCCGGCACCGACGAACTGACCCAGCTGCCCAACCGCCGCACCTGGGACATCCAGATCGAAATGATGCTGGCCGCCGCCAAGCGCTACCGCCAGCCCATCGCGGTGGCGCTGTTCGATCTGGACCACTTCAAGCAGTTCAACGACAGCCACGGCCACCCGGAAGGCGACCGCCTGCTGCGGGAAGTGTCCATCCTGATCAAGTCGCGGATGCGGCAATCGGACCTGTTCGCCCGCTTCGGCGGCGAGGAGTTCGTGCTGGCGCTGATGGACTGCGACCTGCCGCAGGCGGTGACCCGCATCGACTCGCTGCGCCGCAACCTGCCGGACAACCAGACCTTCTCGGTGGGCGTCACGCTGTGGGCGGAGGGCGAGCGCATCCACAATACCCTGGCGCGGGCGGACAAGGCGCTGTACCAGGCCAAGGACGGCGGCCGCGACCGGGTGGTGGGGGTGGAGCCGCCCGGGGGCAGAATCGAAGGGCGCTAGGCGGCCAGCTAAACCAGCCCTTCGGCCAATTGCCCCAGCGCAAAGATGCCGCGCGCCGGCCGCGGCCTCTCCGCCGGCCAAGCGTGAAAGCCGCTCAGCCACACCGGCGCCATCCCCGCCCCTGCGGCGCCGATCACGTCATTGAGCGGATGGTCGCCGACATACCAGCACTCCGCCGGCGCCACCCCCAGCGCCTCGGCCGCCAGCCGGAAAATCGCCGCGTCCGGCTTGCCTACCCCTGCCGATTCGGAGCTGACCGTCAGCTCGATGGCCGATGCGAACGGCAGCCGCGCCACTTTCTCCAGCCGGGTGCGATGGCTGCCATTGGAAATCACCCCGATGCGGACGCCCCGCGCCAGAAGAGCGGCAACCGCCTCCGCCGCGCCCGGCATCGCCGCGGTGCAAACCGCGTTGTAGCGCTCCCAATGATCCAGCAGCGCCTCCTGCTCCACCGCTTGCCGCCAGACGATCTGCGTTTTCAAGCCATGGGAAACCGCCTGCTTGATCGAACCATGCGGCGAGCCGGCGGGCAAATAGCCGCCGTTGTCGCAACGCTTGATCACCTCTGCCACCCGCTCTGCCCCGCCGGAACCGATGGCGTGGCCGAAATCGCGCCAGAACTGAAGGGCGTAAAGATCGATGCTGTCGTTCCGGTGCACCAGGGTGTTGTCCAGATCGAAGAAAACGGCTTGGGGCAGCGTCATGCCACATCCTCCGCGCTCGCCAGGCCGCCGTACTCCGCCGAATACACATAGCGGCCATCCCGCGCGCCGGACACAAAATCGGCGAAGTACGCCTCGAATTGCCCCCACAACTCATCCATGTTCAACCTTTCCTTTCGCTATGCGGAAATTGTTCCGCGCCAAAGAAGACGGGGCAGCCATCAGCCTGCCCCGCGTCATCCAACCCGCTTTGCGCTCAGCCGGCAATCCGCCCCATCCGCTCCGCCAGCCGCAAATGGCAGGCGGAAGCCAGTTTGACCAAGTCGGTATTGTTCACCGGCATCCTGCCCGGTTCGGCGATCAACTCCGCCAAGCCTTCCAGCGTGGCGACGGAGCTGGTCAAGCCGATCAGCTTGCCATGCGGCCAGCGCTGCTTGTTGTGGCGCTCGTAATCCAGGGCCACCACCCAGCGCGAATGCTGCCACGGCCTGGGGCCGCGCAGCACCGCCTCCATCACCGCCCGCCCCACTTGCTGCGCCGCCTCGGCGGCCAAGGCCAGCGCCAGATGCAGACTCTCCGCCGTGGTGGCCGGCCCGCCCTCATGCAGCAAGGCCGGCCGGGTTTCCTCCTGCCACCAGCGTCGCAACCGCCGCGCGCCCGGTTTCTTGATCCTCCTGACCACCTCGTCCAGCTCGCCTTCGGACAAGCACAGCACCGGCTCGTCCTCGCCTGCCAGCAACAGCAAGCGGCCGGCGGGTTGTTCCAGCGTGTGTAGCAGGTCTTCCACCTCCTGTTTCATCGAGGCGGCGATTTCGGCGGCGACGAACCAGAAACCCTCCTCGCGGCGGAGGACGCGCAGCGGGAAATTTTTGGCGTAGTCGAGGCGGAGGGGGAGGTTTACGGAGAGGTCGAGGTGGTGGTTCATGGCTGGGCCTCCACAAGCTGATTGGCTACTCGGGAGCTAGCGGGAAGAGACAAGGAGTAACTGAGGACAAGCAGCGCCTCAGCAATACGATTGATCATGGCCATGATGGCCTCCTTATGCTTTGAGATGAGAAGTCCACCGTATCGGGGTGGGGGCGCTCTCAACGGCATAAGTCGTCCGGGTCCTTGCGGATACCCGACACCCCCCTTGATCTCTTGCGACGTGCGAACGCACGCCTAGAAAGAAGGCGTAATGATACCGCCAGAACTGGGCGGGTGCAGCTTATGCTTTGAGAGAACCTCCAAGCTAATCCGCCTTCAGCTTTATGTCAATGCGCTAAGTATTGCTGCGTAATCAATAGCTTTTTGCTGTGTTGTACTGCTCTTTGTGCGTGATTTGGTATGTAATTTTATTAGGTTGGTACTCTGTCAACGGGGTAGATAAAGGGCCATGCGAAACTTTATCGTTGTAAGAGTTCATGCTTTTTATGCATAGGCTAATGACGGTTGTTTGCTATAGTTGCAAGTACTATTTTGAACGGATTATATTGTAAATATTTTTAAATGGTTAGATATGGGAAATGTTCATAAATGCTTTTATTTCGATCATTTTTTGCTCTTTGAGCCCATCAGAGATGGGCTCACCTTCAACTTATTGCCGAGCAAATCTTTTGTATATATTCGGAAGCTCATTTTGGGCTAACTTCCGAACACTAGCACCTTCTCTAATATACAGTTCATCATTATATAGAGAAGGGTCTTCTTGAGCAGTTACTTCAAAGATAATGAGGGACTTTTCTTTGTAATTTATACATTTTATATTTCTGCAAATATGATCTTTTAATGTCTTATCAAGAGGTGACTGTCTGATTTTTTCAACTATATTTTGGTAATATTGATCAATTGTTTTATTGGTCTTTGTAGCTTCATGATCAATACCACTTATATAAAATCCATTTTGCTCATATGATTCAATTCCATGAATTGATCTTATTCTTTTAGTTGTTTCTTCAGAATCAGATATTCCTACTATTACATATCCTTTTGCATTGATATCAAGGTTAGCAATCCCAGCACAAGTTTTTAATATTTTTTCTAAAGATTTGACATCAAATTTGTAAGGAGATTCTAGTTCTAGGAATCCTTGTTTGAAATCGTAAGATGCTTGTTCTGTTTTGCTTTGTGTAAGTAAGTTATTTAGCTTACTTTCCCAGTGTGATTCTATAGGATCGCTTTCTTCATTGTGAATAAATTCTTTTATGATTAACTTTTTTAATCTTTCTACTTGATCTTTTCTGTGTTCTGCCCCCCATCTCCCACCTTCTTGTGGCTGTATTTTAGGGCCATGTTTTTTTAATTTCTCTATGAGCCCATCTATTGATTTAACTCGCATGTTGTTATTTATTATTATTTCGTATAGTGCAAGAAATACGATTTGAAAAACTCTGGGTGCTTTAGGTTGTGCATCTTGTCCGAAAAGTATAGTTGTCAATGCAAGTCCAGATTTTTTTGATGCCTCAATTATTGTGTCAATTATTTTTAAAAAATTATCATTTAAATTTTCGATCCCTATCTTTCTGGTTAAAAGGTTAACTTCATTGAATCTTTTTATAGATGCTTCTGTGTCACGTAAACCAAAGTAGTCGTCAAGATACTCACTTCTTGATCCCGGTTTTTCGTGGCTAATGACGTATGCTAATATATCAGCAATAATTTGCTCATCAAGGCTTTGTCGAACTTCCTCTTTGGAAAGAACTCCTTGTGATACCCAAAAAACAGAATCCACATCAATGCCATACCCTAAGTCTCTACTTGCGACACTAATTAACTTCATCTTATTTAAAGGTAAGATGTCGGAGTGAGAAGAATCTCCTCTAATACTTGCAGATATCTTTCTGGTTGCTGTTGAGAAATCATCAAGTGAGCCGGCGGCTCTTAATTCTTGTCTTGAGAGCTTCCTACCACCAGAGTTAATTCTCCTAAATACTTCATCTACATCAGTATCTGAACTGTATTCAAAAATTGACATCGGAACTTCATAAGCAGTTATTTTGACGCATTCTGCCCTGTCTAATTTAGGAAGGTTTTGTTTCAAAACCCCAGCGTCTAACAATTGCTTTGTTGATGCTATTGATTCAAGGTCGAAATATCTATTATCAAGTGTAATTTCACCTTCAATAAATGAAAAAATAGCATTTAGTCGCTGCATTCCATCGATTATTTCTATCGATTGGGATTTTATATTCTCGGCTAGAAGTATGATTGGAACTGGAAATTTTTTAGAAATTGAATCAATGAAAGCTTTTTTTCTTCTATTCCCCATACTAATTTTCTTTGATATCTACGATTGACTGTGTATTTGTCTTCTACATAATTAATATATAGTCTTTCAATTGTTTCACCTTTGACCGTAAGGTCTTGCTTTACTTTGTTTATAGATTTCATGATATAGGCTCACATCCGCTTGACAAAGAGTCAATATAACACACCAGTTGACACTGGCATGCCTGAGTGATTGAAAATCAGTCGCATGGTATGTGAATTGTCAAATGAAAAATATTTAAACAATAATTAATATCACTACATTTTATATTATTATGTATAATTTAAATACAGATTATTAGTGTAAAATTGGTTAATACACATATAGGATGATGTAAAGCCAATTAGATTTATTTGGTATGGCCTATGATGTACCGTTGGAGTACGAACTACTGGGCCCAATGTCCCCATCAGCGCAAGCCGGCTTCGAAGCCATTCCCAAGGTGGCTGTTCGACGCGGGGCGACGTTAACCCGGTAAGTTGGGCTCCATCGTAGGTTGGCGCTGAGCGCAGCGAAGCCCAACGTTCACCGAGGCCTACTCCTGCAACTGCACCACAACACCTTCCCCTGCCCAATCCGCAGGCAACCACCCCAACCTGACATAGCGATGGAAGCTGGAATACGGCCAATCCGCCACCCGCTCCGCATCGCCATGCTTGACCGGGTTGTAATGGATGTAATCCACATGCGCCTGCAAATCCGCCTCATCCCGGATCTGATGCTCCCAATACCGCCGCTGCCAGATGCCGCGCTCCCGCTTGCGCTCTCGACTCTCCCGGATGCGTTCGACTTTGGGCAGACTGCGCGAAAACGCCGCCTTGATCAGCGCCATTCTTGTCGCGTAATCCGCGTCGCCCTGCGGCAAGGCCCATACCGCATGGAAATGATCCGGCAACACCACCATGGCGACGATCTCAAATGGATGGCGGTCTCGCACTTGGCGAACAACCTGCCGCAAAACGTCGATATGGCGCGTCAGATAATCTTGTCGCCGATCCGCCAAATTGACGGTGAAAAACCATGTGCCGCCACCTGCTATTGAACGCCGGTATTGCATGGACTGCCTCCAGACTGTGCGCGGTAAACGTTGGGCTTCGCTACGCTCAGCACCAACCTACACGCCAACGAATCCCAGGCCATCTTGAACACAAAACCAAAGCGATGCGCCCCATCCCCCATCAGCGCAAGCCGTCTCCGAAGCCATTCCCAAGGTTTTAAGCCGCCGGTTGTTCGACGCGGGGCGACGTTAGCGCCCCGCTAGTTCCGGCGGCTCCTTGGGAATGGTTTTGGAGACGGGGTTTCGCCGCGCTGTTGGGGTCGCCTAGGGGTGTCGGGGAGCTGGCGAGACAGCTCCCTGACCTGTCCGGCGGGCAGCCCCGCCATGAAAATCATCGTCCGCGAAGCGGACACCAAACCACACACCGTGCGCGGTAAACGTTGGGCTTCGCTGCGCTCAGCACCAACCTACACTCCAACGAATCCTAGGCCATCTGAAACATAGAACCGCACCAGCTCGCCGACATCCCCCATCAGCGCAAGCCGGCTTCGAAACCATTCCCAAGGTTTTAAGCCGCCGGCTGTTCGACGCGGGGCGACGTTAGCGCCCCGCTAGTTCCGGCGGCTCCTTGGGAATGGGTTTGGAGACGGGGTTTCGCCGCGCTGTTGGGGCGGCCTGGGATTGCCAAGGGGCTGGCCGCACAGCCCCTGGCCCGTTCGCCGGGCGGAACCGGCACTAAAATCATCCGTCCGCGAAGCGGACACCAAACCACACTGTGCGCGGTAAACGTTGGGCTTCGCTGCGCTCAGCACCAACCTACACGCCAGCGAAATCCCAGGCCATCTTGAGCACAAAACCGAACCGACTCGCCACCATTCCCCATCAACCCGGTAAGTTGGGCTCCATCGTAGGTTGGCGCTGAGCGCAGCGAAGCCCAACGTTCACCGCGCCCTACTCCTGCAACTGCACCACAACACCTTCCCCTGCCCAATCCGCAGGCAACCACCCCAACCTGACATAGCGATGGAAGCTGGAATACGGCCAATCCGCCACCCGCTCCGCATGGCCATGCTTGACCGGGTTGTAATGGATGTAATCCACATGCGCCTGCAAATCCGCCTCATCCCGAATCTGATGCTCCCAATACCGCCGCTGCCAGATGCCGCGCTCCCGCTTGCGCTCTCGACTCTCCCGGATGCGTTCGACTTTGGGCAGACTGCGCGAAAACGCCGCCTTGATCAGCGCCATTCTTGTCGCGTAATCCGCGTCGCCCTGCGGCAAGGCCCATACCGCATGGAAATGATCCGGCAACACCACCATGGCGACGATCTCAAATGGATGGCGGTTCCGCACTTGGCGAACAACCTGCCGCAAAACGTCGATATGGCGAGTCAGATAATCTTGTCGCCGATCCGCCAAGTTGACGGTGAAGAACCATGTGCCGCCTTCTGCCATTGAACGACGATAACGCATGGATTGCCTCCAGCACACCCGCGGTAAACGTTGGGCTTCGCTGCGCTCAGCGCCAACCTACACGCCAACGAATCCCAGGTCATCTGAAACATAGAACCGCACCAACTCGCCGACATCCCCATCAGCGCAAGCCGGCTCCGAAGCCATTCCCATGGTTTTAAGCCGCCGGCTGTTCGACGCGGGGCGACGGTAGCGCCCTCGCGAAGCGGACACAAAACCTTCGACTGCACGCAAGCCATCTAGCGTCGCCCCTTCTCCCGCGAGGTAAAAGGGGCTTCGCAACCCGGAAGCGCTCTGCACTCAGCTACACGGCCAACCAGATACGACAGTATCCATCCGCTGCCGCATCGCCTCGTTATCCCCTCTTGCGCAAACGGCGGCGAATCACCAGCAAGCTAGAGGCCGCGACAACGGCTGTCGAGAAAATCACCATATGAAGCGGCTTGACCTGGAAAAGATAAGGCTGCAGGTAAGCCAGCCCGACGATGACTAGATACAAAATGGCAAGCGCGATGGCAATCGCCAGCCCCGCTGCCACTACATGATTACGCATGCCCACTCCTTTGAGATTCCACCCAGCGCTCGCCAGCGAAGCGGGGCTTGGCAAAGGCGGAATGCCCGCAATGCGGTCTTCCACCCTGAAAAATTCAATCATCATATCACTCAACCACAAAACAAAAAGGGCAAGCCCCAAGGCTTGCCCTTTCTCCATCTGATGGCGGTCAAACCGCCGATCCAACCTTACTTCTTGCGTTGCGGCGGCAGGTCCGTGCAGGTGCCGTGCGCCACTTCCGCGGCCATGCCGATGGACTCGCCCATGGTCGGGTGCGGGTGGATGGTCTTGCCGATGTCGGTCGCGTCGCAACCCATCTCGATCGCCAGGCACACCTCGCCGATCATGTCGCCGGCATGCGGGCCGACGATGCCGCCGCCGATGATCTGGTGGCTTTCGGCGTCGAAGATCAGCTTGGTGAAGCCTTCGTCGCGGCCGTTGGCGATGGCGCGGCCGGAGGCGGCCCACGGGAACACGCCCTTCTCGATCTTCAGGCCTTGCTTCTTGGCCTCGTCTTCGGTCACGCCCACCCAGGCCACTTCCGGATCGGTGTAGGCCACGCCCGGAATCACGCGGGCGTCGAAGTAGGCCTTCTGGCCGGCGCAGTTTTCCGCCGCCACGTGGCCTTCATGCACGCCCTTGTGCGCCAGCATCGGCTGGCCGACGATGTCGCCGATGGCGAAGATGTGCGGCACGTTGGTGCGCTGCTGCTTGTCCACCTGGATGAAGCCGCGGTCGGTCACCGCGATGCCGGCGTTTTCCGCGCCGATCAGCTTGCCGTTCGGCGCGCGGCCGGTGGCGTACAGCACCAGGTCGTAGCGTTGCGCTTCCTTCGGGGCTTGCTCGCCCTCGAAAGTCACCCATACGCCGTCTTCCTTCGGCTCCACGGCCACGGTCTTGGTATTCAGCATGATGTTGTCGAAGCGGTGCGCGTTCCACTTCTGCCATACCTTGACCAGGTCGCGGTCTGCGCCCTGCATCAGGCCGTCCAGCATTTCCACCACGTCCAGGCGCGCGCCCAGCGTGGAGTAGACAGTGCCCATTTCCAGGCCGATGATGCCGCCGCCGATGATCAGCATGCGTTTGGCGACGCCCTTCAGCTCCAGCGCGCCGGTGGAGTCCACCACGCGCGGGTCGTTCGGGATGAACGGCAGCTTCACCACGCGGGAGCCGGCGGCGATGATGGCGTTCTTGAACTTGACGATCTTCTTCTCGCCCGACTCTTCGCGGCCTTGGCCGGTGGTCAGCGAGACTTCGATGTGGTGCGGGTCGATGAAGTGGCCGTTGCCGCGCACGATTTCCACCTTGCGCGCCTTGGCCATGCCGCCCAGGCCGCCGGTCAGCTTGGCGATGACCTTTTCCTTGTAGCCGCGCAGCATGTCGATGTCCACTTCCGGCTTGCCGAACTTGATGCCGTTGGCGGCCAGGTGGCTCACTTCGTCGATCACCGCGGCGTTGTGCAGCAGCGCCTTGGACGGGATGCAGCCCACGTTCAGGCACACGCCGCCCAGGGTGGCGTAACGCTCGACGATGACCACTTTCAGGCCCAGGTCGGCCGCGCGGAAGGCGGCGGAGTAACCGCCGGGGCCGCCGCCCAACACCATCACGTCGCATTCCACGTCGGCGCCGCCGCTATGGGAGGCGGCGACCGGCGCGGCTTGCGGCGCGAAGCCGGCCTGGGTGGTGGCGGAGGCGACGCCGGTGGTTTCCACCGGTTTCACTTCGGCCGGAGCCGCGGCGGCTGCGCCGGCGGCTTCCAGGATGACGACCACGTCGCCCTCGGACACTTTGCCGCCCACGGCGACGCGCACTTCCTTGACGGTGCCGGCGGCTTCGGCCGGCACTTCCATGGTGGCTTTGTCGGTTTCCAGCGTGATCAGGCTGGCTTCTTTTTCAATCACGTCGCCCGGTTTGACGAACACTTCGATCACGTCCACGTTGTTGTGGCCGCCGATGTCCGGGACTTTCAATTCGATCAGATTGCTCATGGTTTTCCATCCGCAATGTTGGGAGGCCGGCGCAAAGCCGGCCGCCTCGAGTCTGGCTGATTCTGCAGGGTGGAACCTCCCCCCGCATCCTGCGACAAGAAGGCGGAACGCCCCGGCCAAGCCGAGGCTTCCGCCCCGCCGTTACAGGATCAGACGGCGCACGTCGGTCAGCAGCTTGCCCAGGTGCACGGTGAAGCGCGCGGCGGCCGCGCCGTCGATCACGCGGTGATCGAAGGACAGGCTCAGCGGGCACATCAGGCGCGGCGCGAATTCCTTGCCGTTCCACACCGGCTTGATCTGCGATTTGCAGACGCCGAGGATGGCCACTTCCGGCGCGTTCACGATAGGCGTGAAGCTGGTGCCGCCGATGCCGCCCAGCGACGAGATGGTGAAGGTCGCGCCTTGCATGTCGGTCGGCTTCAGCTTGCCTTCGCGGGCCAGCTTGGACAGGTCGGTCAGTTCCTGGGCGATCTGGCGCAGGCCCTTCTTGTCCGCGTCCTTGATCACCGGCACCACCAGGCCGTTAGGCGTGTCGGCGGCGAAGCCGATGTGGTAGTACTGCTTCAGCACCAGGTTGTCGCCGTCCAGCGAGGCGTTGAAGTTCGGGAAAGCCTTCAGCGCTTCGGCGGCGGCCTTGATGATGAAGGCCAGCGGGCTGATCTTCAGGCCGGACTTTTCCCATTCCTTGCCCACGGTCTTGCGGAAGTCTTCCAGCTCGGTGATGTCGCACTCGTCGTTGAACGTGACGTGCGGGATCATCACCCAGTTGCGCGACAGATTGGCGCCGGAAATCTTCTGGATGCGGGACAGCGGCTTGGTTTCGATCGGGCCGAACTTGGCGAAGTCCACCTTCGGCCACGGCAGCAGGTCCAGACCCACGCCGGAGCCCGCCGGCGCGGCGGCCGGGGCCAGAATAGCCGGGTTCTGCATCACGCCCTTGACGAAGGCCTTGACGTCGTCTTCGGTGACGCGGCCCTTGCGGCCGTTGCCCTTCACTTTGCCCAGGTCCACGCCCAGTTCGCGCGCCAGACGGCGCACGGACGGACCGGCGTGAGCCTTGGAGAAGGCGATTTCGTCGATGGCGGCGGCCACGGCGGCGGCTACCGGCGCCACGGCCGGCGCGGCGGCAGGCGCAGCTGCAAGCGGGGTCGGAGCGGCCGGGGCTGCTGCCGGAGCCGGCGCAGCGGCTGCCGGGGCGGACGCGGCGACAGCGCCTTCCACCACGACGATCAGGTCGCCTTCGCTGACCTTGTCGCCCACCTTGATTTTCACTTCCACCACACGGCCGGCGGCGGTGGCCGGCACTTCCATGGTGGCCTTGTCGGTTTCTAGCGTGATCAGGCTGTCGTCGACGGCGATTTCGTCGCCCACTTTGACCGTCACTTCGATCACGTCGACGCCGTTATGGCCGCCGATGTCCGGCACGCGGATTTCGCTGCGGCCGGATGCGGTGGGCGCTGCCGGCGCGTCGGCCGGAGCGGCGGCAACCGGAGCCGGGGCAGCGACCGGAGCGGCTGCAGGCGCCGGCGCGGCGGCTGCAGGCGCCGGAGCGGACGCGGTAGCGCCCACTTCGATGATGGCGATCACGTCGCCTTCGGAAATCTTGCCGCCCACGACGGCTTTCACTTCCTTGACCACGCCGGCGGCTTCCGCCGGCACTTCCATGGTGGCCTTGTCGGTTTCCAGGGTGATCAGGGAATCGTCCACGGACACGGTCTGGCCCGGGGCGATGAATACTTCGATGATGTCTACGTTGCTGTGACCGCCGATGTCGGGCACTTTCAGTTCGATCAGATTGCTCATGAGCTTTCCATTCGTAGGGCGGAAGCCCCTCTCGGGGCGTTCCGCCGGATATCCGCTACAGATTCGCTTGCCTTGCCAAAACGGAAGCTCCCGGCCTGGGCCGGGGCTTCCGTTCAGGAATCACACCTTCCAGCTCGGCAGCTTGTCAGTCTTGATGCCGTACTTGGCGATGGCTTCCGCCACCTTGGCGCCGTCGATCTTGCCGTCGCGGGCCAGGGCGGACAGGGCCGCCAGCGCCACGTGGTAGCGATCCACCTCGAAGAAGGAGCGCAGGTTGGCGCGGCTGTCCGAGCGGCCGAAGCCGTCGGTGCCCAGCACGACGTAGCGGCCCGGCACGTAGGCGCGGATCTGGTCGGCGTAGTTGCGGATGTAGTCGGTCGCGGCGATCACCGGGCCGTTGCGGCCGGCCAGCTGCTGTTCGACGTAGGAGGACTGGGCCTCGGCGGTCGGGTTCAGCAGGTTGTGGCGCTCGGCTTCCATGCCGTCGCGGCGCAGCTGGTTGAAGGAGGTCACGCTCCAGATGTCGGCGCCGATGCCGAAGTCGGCCTTCAGCAGGTCGGCCGCGGCCATCACTTCGCGCAGGATGGTGCCGGAGCCCATCAGCTGCACCTTGACCTTGGCGTCGCCGCCGTCCTGCAGCAGGTACATGCCCTTCAGGATGCCCTCTTCCGCGCCTGCCGGCATCGCCGGGTGAACGTAGTTTTCGTTCATCAGGGTCAGGTAGTAGAAGACGTCCTCTTGTTCCGCGTACATGCGGCGCATGCCGTCCTGCACGATCACGGCCAGCTCGTAGGCGAAGGTCGGGTCGTAGCTGATGCAGTTCGGGATCAGGCCGGCCTGGATGTGGCTGTGGCCGTCTTCGTGCTGCAGGCCTTCGCCGTTCAGCGTGGTGCGGCCGGCGGTGCCGCCCAGCAGGAAGCCGCGGGCGCGCATGTCGCCGGCAGCCCAGGCCAGGTCGCCGATGCGCTGGAAGCCGAACATCGAGTAGTAGATGTAGAACGGGATCATCGGCTGGCTGCTGTTGGCGTAGCTGGTCGCCGCGGCGATCCAGTCGGCCATCGCGCCCGGCTCGTTGATGCCTTCCTGCAGGATCTGGCCGTCCTTGGATTCCTTGTAGAACATCAGCTGGTCATGGTCCTGCGGCACGTAGTTCTGACCCTGGGTGGACCAGATGCCGTACTGGCGGAACATGCCTTCCATGCCGAAGGTGCGGGACTCGTCCGGCACGATCGGCACCACGCGCTTGCCGATGTTCTTGTCCTTCATGATGGTGCCCAGCATGCGGACGAAGGCCATCGTGGTGGAGAACTCGCGGTCGCCCGACGCTTGCAGCTGCGCGTCGAAGGCGGACAGTTCCGGCACCGCCAGCGGGTGGTTGACCGGATTGCGGGCCGGCAGGTAGCCGCCCAGCGCCGCGCGGCGTTCGCGCATGTACTTCATTTCCGGGCTGTCTTCGGCCGGCAGGTAATACGGCACATTCGGCAGGTCCTCGTCGGACACCGGGATGCCGAAGCGGTCGCGGAAGTTGCGCAGGCTTTCCAGGTCCATCTTCTTGGCCTGGTGGGCGATGTTCTTGGCTTCGCCGGACGCGCCCATGCCGTAACCCTTGATGGTCTTGGCCAGGATCACGGTCGGACGGCCGTTGGCGTTGTGGGTGGCTTCGTGGTAGGCCGCGTACACCTTGTGCGGATCATGGCCGCCGCGGTTGAGGTTCCACACCTCTTCGTCGGACATGTTGGCCACCATCTCGCGCAGCTCCGGGTACTTGCCGAAGAAGTGCTCGCGCACGTAGCCGCCGTCCTTGGACTTGAAGGTCTGGTAGTCGCCGTCCACGCACTCGTCCATGCGCTTCTTCAACAGGCCCTTGGTGTCCATGGCCAGCAGCGGGTCCCAACGGGAGCCCCAGATCACTTTCAGCACGTTCCAGCCGGAACCGCGGAAGTCGCCTTCCAGTTCCTGGATGATCTTGCCGTTGCCGCGCACCGGGCCGTCCAGGCGCTGCAGGTTGCAGTTGATCACGAACACCAGGTTGTCCAGGCCTTCGCGCGCGGCCATGGCGATGGCGCCCAGCGATTCCGGCTCGTCCATCTCGCCGTCGCCGCAGAAGCACCACACCTTGCGGCCCATGGTCTTGGCCAGGCCGCGGCTTTCCAGGTACTTCAGGAAGCGGGCTTGGTAGATGGCCATCAGCGGGCCCAGGCCCATCGATACGGTCGGGAACTGCCAGAAGTCCTTCATCAGCCACGGGTGCGGATAGGAGGACAGGCCCTTGCCGTCCACTTCCTGGCGGAAGTTGTCCATCTGCTCGGCGGAGAGGCGGCCTTCCATGAAGGCGCGGGCGTACACGCCTGGGGCGATGTGGCCCTGGAAGTAGATCAGGTCGCCGTCCTGGTTTTCATTCTGGGCGCGCCAGAAATGGTTGAAGCCGACGTCGTACAACGTGGCGGAGGATTGGTAGGAGGCGATGTGGCCGCCCAGCTCCAGATCCTTCTTGCCGGCGCGCAGCACCATGGCGGCGGCGTTCCAGCGATTGATCGAGCGGATGCGGTGTTCCATCTCGTGGTTGCCCGGCGACTTGGCTTCCTTGCCGACCGGGATGGTGTTCAGGTACGCGGTGGTCGCGTCAAACGGCAGGTGGGCACCACGGCGGCGGGTGCGCTCCACCAGCTTTTCCAACAGGTAATGCGCGCGTTCCGGGCCTTCGTTATCCAGCACCGACTCAAGCGCTTCAGTCCATTCCTGGGTTTCCAACGGATCGATATCGTCAGGGAAAGTTGCAGCCATCTCTGGTCCTCACAGCGGGTGACATCGGGGACCGCGTCGTTGCAAGCCGGCCCCGCGTTTATGCTATTGGCTCGGAATCGAGCCAAATATTTGATTTGAGATTATAAACGAACACATTCGCAAATAAAAATGTTCATTTGCGAATGTGTTCGCTACGACCCAGCCAGTGTACGTCCGGATGGATTCGCAAAGGAATAGCCGGAAGCGACTAAGACAGCGGGAAGTCGTGAAAAAAACCGATGCTGCGCCGCGTCATGTTGTTTTTTTGCGATAACACGGCGCGAACTTGAAACAATTGTTTCAATTCCGCGCAGCCTTGCGCTCGTCCTTGGCCAGTTTTTCCACCTCGCGCAGCCGCGCCTCCAGCATCGAGCGCAGGTAGAAGTCGTCGCCCTTGGCCTTGCTGGCCAGCTGGTACTGCTCCAGCGCCGACGAATAGCGCTGCTCGTAATAGAAAGCGTTGCCCAGCGCCTCGTGGTAGCGCAGCGGGTCGCGGTCGGCGTAGAGCTTGGCCTCGCGCCGGTACAGCGCCGGGTCGCCGCTGCGGTCGTTCAATTGCTGGCGCAGCAGCTTCTGCGCGCCGGCGCGGTCGCCGCTGTCCAGCGCCACGTCGATCTGCGCCAATTGCAGCGCCACGTTGCGCGGGAAGGCGGCCAGGCCGTCGCGGGCCGCCGCCGCCGCCGCGCTCCAGTCGCGGCCGTCGCGGGCGATCTCCACTTCCAGCCCGTGCAGCATCGGGTTGTCCAGCAGCTTGGCGCGCGCCTTGGCCAGCGCCTCCTCGGCGCCCTTGCGGTCGTGCTGCAGCAGCTTGGCGCGCGCCAGGCCGTACCAGCTGGCGCCTTCGTTCAGGTACAGGCCGCGCTGCAGCGTGCTGTTGTAGTAGAACAGCGCCTCTTCCGGCGTCATGGTCAGCGTGCGCAGCTTTTCGCGCACCAGCAGGTAGTCGATGCTGTCGGCGCGCATCCGCACCGGGTAGTCGAGCGCGCGGTTCTGCGCCTCGCTGATCCGCTCCACCGTCACCGGGTGGGTGCGCAGGAAGGCGTAGGCCATGGTGTCGCTGTAGCGGCCCGCCTGCTCCAGCCGCTGGAAGAAGGTGGCCATGTAGCGCACGTCGTAGCCGGCGTTGCTCATGAACTGCATGCCGACGCGGTCGGCCTCGCGCTCGAAATCGCGCGAGAACGCCAGCTGGCGCGAAATCGACAAGCCCATGCCGGCCGACACCGCGCCCATCGCGCCGTCGCCGCTGCCGGCTTTGGCCGCCAGCGCGGCGGCGATGATGGTGCCCAGCAGCAGCAGCGGGCTGGTGGCGCTGTTGGCCGCCTGCATCCGCGCGATGTGGCGCTGGGCGACGTGGGCGGTTTCGTGGCCCATCACCGCCGCCAGCTCGCCCTCGCTCTGGGTGGCCAGGATCAGGCCGATGTTGACGCCGATGTAGCCGCCGGGCATCGCGAAGGCGTTGATGCCGGTGTCGGCGACGCAAAAATAGGTGAAATGGATGCCGGGCAGCGTCACCGACGACGACAGCCTGCCGCCGATGTCGTTCAGGTAGGCGCTGATCTCGGCGTCGTCCAGCACGTCGCCGGCCTCGCGCATCGCGCGCAGCGCGTCGCGGCCGATGCGGGACTCGTCGGACAGGGACAGGGAGGCGTCGGAAATCTCGCCCAGGTCGGGCAGGTCGGCGCGGACGGTCAGCGGCTGCGCCAGCACCGAGGCCAGCAGCGCGCACAGCAGGCGGCGTTTCATCATGGGGCTTATGATAGCCGCGAAGCGATGAAAGTTGCATGCCCGCCAGCTTGATCAAAGCTAAACAATTGTTGCCCGTCCGCCGCGCTGTCATGACGGGCGGATTCCAGCTAGACTCGATCGCTGTCGAGGACTCCCGCACCCAAGCCATGCCCATCCTTCCCGCCGCCCCGCCCCGGCTGACCGCCGGCGGCCGCGCCGACTTCGGCGTCTATCAGGGCACCGTGTCCGACCTCAGCTGGGACGGCCTGGCCATGAGCCGCTGGCAGCGGCTGGGCCGCCGGCTGCGCCACAAACGCTGGCAGTACGCCGCCATCGCCGGCGAGCGCTTCTTCATCGCGATGGCGGTAGTGGACGTGGGCTGGAGCGGCACCGCCTTCGCCTACCTGTTCGACCGCCGCAGCGGCCGGGTGGTGGCCGCTGCCAGCGCCGACGCGCTGCCCGGCGCCGGCCCCCGCGTCGCCGATCGGGCCTTTGGTGACGCCCGCTTCCGCGCGCCCGGCAAGCGCTTCGAATTCACCCGCGACGGTGACGCGCTGCGGCTGCGGCTGGACAGCCGGGCGCTGCAGCTGGACGCGACGATCGCGCTGGCCGGCATGCCGCCGGTGCTGGCGGTGATCGCGCCAGCCAACTACATGGCCCACAGCACCCACAAAAGCGGCGGCCTGGCGGTGAGCGGCGAGGCGCGCTGCGCGGCCGGCCGCTATTCGCTGGACGGCGCAACCGCCTCGCTCGACTACTCCAACGGCCTCTTGGCGCGCGAAACCGGCTGGCGCTGGGCCAGCGCCCACTCGCGGCGCTTCGGCTTCAACCTGCAGCAAGGCTATATGGGCGACGCGGAAAACGCGGTGTGGCTGGACGGCCGGCTGTTCCGCGTCGGCGCCGCCGCCTTCGACTACCAGCCCGGCGATCCGCTGGCGCCGTGGCGCGTCGCCACCGCCGACGGCCTGCTCGACCTGGTCTTCACGCCGGAAGGCGCGCGGCGCGAGGACAAGAACCTGATCATCGCCGCCAGCCGCTACGTGCAGCCGATAGGCCGCTTCGACGGCGCGCTGACCGACCCGGACAGCGGCGAGCGCCACGCGGTGCGCGATCTCGTCGGCGTCACCGAGGACCATCTGTCGCGCTGGTAGACTCTTTTAAAGAAAGCAAAGCTTGCGATGCTGTTGTTGTTGAAACTGCTGCTGGTGCCGGCGCTGATCGGCTTGATCAGCCTGGCTGCGAAAAGATGGGGGCCGGGCGTGGCCGGCGCGCTGGCCGGCTTTCCGGTGATCACCGGCTCCATCCTGTTCATCCTGAGCCTGGAACAAGACGCCGCCTTCGTGCGCGAGGCGTCGCTGGCCGCCGCGCTGGGCACCAGCGCCAACCTGGTGTTCGGCATCGCCTACAGCTGGACCGCGCGCCAGGCGCGCTGGCCGGCGTGCCTGGCGGCGGGCCTGCTGGCCTACGCGCTGGCGGTGGCGCTGGGACACTGGGCACAGCCGTCCGGCTGGCAAAGCGCCGTTTTCGGCGTTCTTTTCCTGCCGGTGGCGGGCAAGCTGTTTCCCATGCCGCCGCAGACGCCGGATTCGCCGCCGCGCAGCGCCGGCATGGCGCCGCGGATGCTGGCCGGCGCCGCGCTGGTGCTGGCCATCACCAGCCTGTCGGCACGGTTGGGCCCCAGCCTCAGCGGCCTGCTAGCGGTATTCCCGGTGCTGGGCTCGGTGCTGGCGGTGTTCAGCCACCTCAGCGCCGGCCCGGCGACGACGATACGGCTGCTACGCGGCATGGTGCGCGGCTTCTACGCCTTCGTCGCCTTTTGCGTCGCGCTGGCCGCTGCGCTGAGCGCCTGGCCCGCGTCCGCCGCCTTCGGCGCCGCGCTGGGCTTGGCCATCGCGGTGCAAATCCTGATGATGTGGCTGGGACGCCGGCATCATTGAGATGGCAAAACGCCCCGCGGCCAAAGCCTGCGGGGCGTTGCGAAAGCCGCGGGCGGGACTCAGCGCGCGCCGATGGGCAGCACGGTTCGGCCGTACTGCTCGTTCAGCACCGTGGCCATCGCCAGGTAGATGGCGCTGGCGCCGCAGATAATGCCTTCGAAACCGGCGATCATGCCGATGACGGCGCTGCCGGTGAAATCGCGCGCCGCCAGCAGGAAGAACAGCACGGTCAGCGAGGCGAACACGAACTGCTTCGCGCGCGGATAGTTGACAGTGCCCAGCAGCATGAACAGCGTGAACACGCCCCACATCAGCAGATACCAGCCCATGTAGCCGACCGGCGTGGCGTCGGCCAGGCCGGTCTTGGGCAAGACGATCAGCAGCACCAGGCTCAGCCAGAACAGGCCGTAGGACAAAAAGGCGGTGACGCCGAAGGTGTTGCCGCGGCGGAATTCCATGATGCCGGCGACGATCTGCGCCAGGCCGCCGTAGCACAGGCCCATCGCCAGGATCATCGAGCTGATCGGGAAGAAGCCGGCGTTGTGGATATTGAGAAGTACAGTGGTCATGCCGAAGCCCATCAGGCCCAGCGGGGCCGGGTTGGCCAATTTTTCGTTCACGGAGCGCTCCAAAATAAGCAAGCAGTAATATTCAAGGAGGCGCGATTCTAGGCAAGCCGACGCGGCGCGGCAAGGAGATTCGTCAAACTCTGTATAATTAGAATAAGGACTTACCCCGCTTGCAATCGCCGGCATCGCCTCCATCTCCAGCGATTCGTCGGCCGCGAATTTTTGTCCGATTCCGCCGACTGGTGGTAGCATGCCGCCCGGAATAGAGTAAAACTTCCAGAGCGAATTCACCTGTGCGCCCGCTGGACGCACAGGTGAATCCGTCCCGATATCCGCACAGGAAACCGCACCCATGGACCGACTGCATACCCTGCTCGAACACAATCGCGCCTTCGTGGAAAACCGCGAATACGAGCAATACAAAACCGACAAGTTTCCCGGCAAGGGCCTGGCCATCCTGGCCTGCATGGACGCCCGCCTGGTGGAGCTGCTGCCCAAGGCGATGGGCCTGAAGAACGGCGACGCCAAGCTGATCAAGAACGCCGGCGCGCTGATCACCCACCAGTGGGGTTCGGTGATGCGCAGCCTGATCGTCGCCGTCTACGAGCTGCGCGCCGAGGAAATCTGCGTGGTGGCCCACCACGACTGCGGCATGCGCGCGATCGACCCGCACAAGATCCTCACCCATGCCCAGGAGCGCGGCGTCAGCGAAGACACCATCGCCACGCTGCGCGGCGCCGGCATCGACCTGGACAACTGGCTGAAAGGCTTCGACAACGTCGCCGACAGCGTGCGCCACTCGGTGAACACCATCCGCAACCACCCGCTGATGCCGAAAGACATCCCGGTGCACGGCATGGTGATCCACCCGTCCACCGGCCGCCTGGAAGTCGTGGTCAGCGGCTACGGCGAAGAGGGCGCGCCGGCCGCATGAGCCCGCGCATCGGGGTGTTCGGCGGCACCTTCGACCCCATCCACCAGGCCCACCTCCGGATGGCTGCCGCCTTCGCCGACGAACTGGCGCTGGAGCGGGTGCTGCTGATTCCCGCCGGCCAACCCTACCACCGCGCGCGCGGCGCGCGCGCCAGCCCCGAGCAAAGGCTGGAAATGGTGCGCCTGGCCATCGCCGGCGACCCCAGGCTGCAGGCGGACGACCGCGAAATCCGCCGCGGCCGCCCGGCCTATACCGTGGAGACGCTGCGCGAATTGCGCGGCGAGCTGGGCCAGGACGCCGAGCTGTGGTTCCTGATGGGCGGCGACTCGCTGGCCACGCTCGACAGCTGGAAGGACTGGACCCAGTTGTTCCAGCTGGCCAACCTGGCCGTCGCCATGCGCCCCGGCTTCGACTGGCAGACGCTGCCGGCCGAGGTGCGGCGCGAGTGGCAGGCCCGCCAAGTCCATGATTTTTCAAATCGAACGGCTTCCGGTACAATCCGCTCCCTGGCTCTGCCGCCGCTCGATCTGTCCGCCACCCGCCTGAGGGCCCGGCTGGCCTCCGGGCAAACGGCCGAGGGCCTGATCGACCCGGCCGTGCTGGCCTACATCCGCCAGCAGCGGCTATACCAATGAACGGGCGGCGGACAAGCCGCCCTCGCTCTTTTGTGGTACCTCTTGCCGGCTCCTGCGCCTGCTACGTACCGGCACAGGAAAAGGAATCATGGAAATTCAAGCAATCAGCAAACTGGCCGTCGAGGCCCTGGAAGACATCAAGGGCAAGGACATCATCGAGCTGGACACCAGCAAGCTCACCTCGCTGTTCCAGCGCATGATCGTCGCCACCGGCGACTCCAACCGCCAGGTGAAGGCTCTGGCCAACAATGTTCAGGTCACCCTGAAGGAAGCCGGCGTGGACATCGTCGGCAGCGAAGGCCACGAGAGCGGCGAGTGGGTGCTGGTGGACGCCGGCGACGTGGTGATCCACGTGATGCTGCCGGCCGTGCGCGACTACTACGACATCGAGGCGCTGTGGGGCGGCCAGAAGCCCAGCTTCGCCGCCGGCGCCGCCAAGCCGTGGTCGGCGGTCTGACACGCTGACCCGACAAGGGCGGGCATCAGGCCCGCCCTTTGTTTTTCCATCCGCACAAGCCCCTTCCCGATGAAAATCACCATACTCGCCGTCGGCACCAAGATGCCGCGCTGGGTGGACGAAGCCTATTCCGACTACGCCAAGCGCTTCGGCCGCGACATCACGCTGGAACTGAAAGAGATCAAGCCGGAAAAACGCGGCGGCGGCGTCACCGCCGAAAAGGGCATCGCCGCCGAGCACGAACGGCTGATCGCCGCCATCCCGCCGCGCGCGCGGCTGGTGGTGATGGACGAGCGCGGCAAGAACTGGACCTCGGTCAAGCTGGCCGAAGGCCTGAAAGAATGGATGGCCGGCGGCGACGACGTGGTCTTCATCATCGGCGGCGCCGACGGCCTGTCGGCTGAGCTGAAGCAGCGCGCCGACGTGCTGCTGCAGTTGTCGGCGATGACGCTGCCGCACGGCATGGTGCGGGTGATGCTGGCCGAGCAGATCTACCGCGCCTACTCGATACTCAACAACCACCCCTACCACCGCGAATGACAAAGCCGCGCCCAAGCGCGGCTGGATTGCGCGCCGCTTCGCCGCGCGCTACTGCGGATGCTTGCGCAGCCCGGCGCTCAAGCGGCGCCTGCTGTACGGCCACAGCAAGCTGACGCCCGCCAGCACCGCCAGACCGTTGGCGGCGACGCCGGCCACGTGCAGATAGCTCCAATGGCTGAGCAAACCGCCCTGCAGATGGTTGATCCCCAGCAGCAGCGACAACCCGCACAGCAGCGCCATCAAGCGGTGCGCGGACTGCGGCTCCTCATGCAGCCTGCACAGCAGATAAGTCGCCAGCACCAGATCGAAGATAGCGATCTCGCACTGCCAGCCGCTGGATAGGCCCCAGGCCGTGCCGGCCGCCATGAACTGCGGCGCCAGCAAGTGGCCGATCGCGCTGGCGATGGCGGCAAACGCCCAAATCCTGACATACCAAGTGCTCATCATGCCCCCTTTTTTCGCTATTGAACGTGTATCGATACGCTGCGCCGGCACGCCGGCGCCCATTTTTAGCACGCGAACCGCATCGTCTTTCCGCCTGGGCTCCGCCGCTGGGCGGAGCTGACAGGCGCGCGCATCTTTTATCCACAACAAACCACGAAATCCGGTTTTATCCACAAGCTCCCGGTTCAAGCCGCCCGCCAGACGCGCGAGGGTCGGTTGATCAACAGGACCAGTCCCGCGGCCAACAGGCATAGCCCCCCCGAAATCATCGTCGCCGCCGTATAGCTGCCCAGGCTGTTGCGCAGCATGCCGGCGCCCAGCGCCGCGAACGCCGCGCCCAGCTGGTGGCCGGCGACGATCCAGCCGAACACCACCGGCGCCTCCTGGCTGCCGAAACTGCCGGCGGTCAGCTTCACCGTCGGCGGCACCGTGGCCACCCAATCCAGGCCGTAGAACATCGCGAACAGCGGCAGGCCGAGGAAATACTCCAGCCCGAAAGCGTAAGGCAGGTATATCAGCGCCAAACCGCGCAGGCCGTAATAGCAAAATAGCAGGATTTGCGGCGCAAAGCGGTCGGATAGCCAGCCCGACAGCGTGGTGCCCAAGAGATCGAACATGCCCATCGCCGCCAGCAGGCTGGCGCCGCGCACCGGCGTCAACCCGTAATCGCCGCACATCGCGATGAAATGGGTGCCGATATAGCCGTTGGTGCTGGCGCCGCAGACGAAGAAAGTGGCGAACAACAGCCAGAAATCGCGCGAACGGGCGGCGCGGGCCAGCGCGTCGAAGGCGATGCGGATCGGGTTGTGGCCAAGGACCGGCGGCGGCGGCGCGTCGTCCGCTTCGCCCAGCGCGCGCAAGCCTATGCTGGACGGCCGCTCCGGCAACAGCAGCGCCACCAGCGGCATCGCGCAGGCGGCGGCGATGGCCAGCAGCCAGACCGTGCTGCGCCAGCCATGCCATTCGGTGAGGTAGGCCATCAACGGCAGGAAGGCCAGCTGGCCGGTGGCGGAGCTGGCGGTGAGGATGCCCATCGCCAGCCCGCGGTGGCGCACGAACCAGCGGCTGACCACCGACGCGCCCAGCGTCATCGCGGTGGCGCCGGTGGCGCAGCCCACCATCAGCCCCCACAGCAACTGCAGCTGCCAGTTGCTGCGCATCAGGCTGGACAAGCCCACGCAAACCGCCAGCAAGGCCAGCGCCGCCAGCACCGTGCGCCGCAGGCCGAAGCGCAGCATCGCCGCCGCGGCGAACGGCCCCATCAGGCCGAACAGCGCCAGGTTGATCGCCAGCGCGGTGGAAATCGCGGAGCGGCTCCAGCCGAACTCATGCTCCAGCGGCACCATCATCACGCCCGGAGCGGAACGGATGGCGGCGGTGACCAGCATCACCAGGAAGGTGACGGCGACGGCGATCCAGGCATAGTGGAAACGCCCCCGGCTCCAGCCGCTCAGAAGGGTCATGCGCCACCTCGTCGCTTACGAAAACGCTTTTCTCAGACTAGCAACAAATCCCGCCGGCGTCGGCTGCCGCCCCGCTTATCCACAGCGATGGCTGACTTTTCAAGTTACCCACAGCCCGTCGGCGCGCGCCATGCCATCGCGCTGAGCCGCGGCCGCACCTTGAATCCCAGCCGCTCGAAAAACGGCTCGCGGCCGGCCAGCGCCTCGCAATAGACCACCTCCGCGCCGCAGCGGAGCATGAATGCCCGCGCCAATGCCGTGCCCAGCCCCAAGCCGATGCAATCACGATGAACGACAATCTCGGCCAGCCAGCCCGCTTGCCAACCATCGCTGAAACCCCGCGCAAACCCCAGCACTCGCCCGTTGTCCAACGCGCATACGCCGAAACAGGCGCGGAACGCCCGCTCCATCGCCTGCAGATCGAAAGCTTTCTCCTCTCCCCAACCTTGGCTGGCATATAACTCCGCCACCGCTGGCAAGCAATGCGCTGGCAAATCCGCCAGCTTTATCCACTGGCAGGTCTCCTCAATGGACGCTCTGGGCTCGATCTGGTCAGCCATACTCCGCCTCCCCCGCCATCTGACGCATGAAATCCACGAACGCCGCCATCCGGGCCGACAGCCCCCGCGACGATGGCCACAGCAGCCGCAACGGCACCCGCTCGCCGCTGTCGCTGTTCAATAAAGGCCGCAAGCGGCCGTCGTCCAGCTCGCGGCGGATGGAAATGTCCGGCAGACAGGCGATGCCCTGTCCCTGCAACGCGAATTCCAGCCGCGCATGCATGCTATTGCAGACCAACGCGGCCGATAGCGATGTGTCGGCCAGCGGCCAATCCTCCAGCTTGCCGCTATTGGGCGAGCGGTAATGGATCAAGCGGTGGTCCGCCAAGCCCGCCGGACTCCGCGGACTGCCATGCCGGGCCAGGTAGTCCGGCGCGGCGACGATCAGGCGGCGGAATCCCGGCAAGGCCAGGCTGCGCAGCTTGCCGTCATCCCCCTCGCCCACCCGGATGGCGGCGTCGAAACCTTCCTCGATGATGTCGACGTTGCGCTCGCTGTAATCCAGCTCCAGCGACACCTCGGGAAAGCGCTGCTGGAAAGCCGACAGCTCCGCCATCATCACGCCGCCTATCGGGGGCAGGCTCAACCGCAGCAGGCCGCCTGGCAGCTTGCCCGCCTGCTCCAGCTCCGCCGCCATCGCGGAGGCTTCTTCCAACATGCGCCGGCCCCGGCCCAACACCGCGTCGCCCTCCGCCGTCAAGGCCAATGACCGGGTGCTGCGTTGCAGCAGCCGCACGCCCAGTTCCGCCTCCAGCCGGCTGATCCGCTTGCCCACCGCCGACGCCGACACCCCCAGCAGCCGCCCGGCGCCGACAAAGCTGCCCTGCTCTGCCACGGTGATGAACACCGCCAGATCGCTCAATGAAGCCAGCACATGCTCTCCTTTTCCAAGCGGCAAGTGTAGCGTCATTCATGCCAAATGGTTCCGCAAAGTGCGGAGCGCCGCCTGGCTGTTTCCCGCCCCCGCCGGCGCTTAGGCTGACGCTTTGCTTCCACATCGAGATCGCCATGTCCTCTTCCCGTCTGCTGAGCCCCGCGCTATTGACGCTGGCGGTGGCCGCCTTCGCCATCGGCACCGCTGAATTCATCATCATGGGCTTGCTGCCCCTGATCGCCGCCGACCTGCGCGTCGGTTTGCCGCGCGCCGCATATCTGGTGTCAGGCTATGCGCTGGGCGTGGTGGCCGGCGGCCCGCTGCTGGCCGGCCTGATCGCCCGCCTGGACGAAAAGCGCGCGCTAAGCGGGCTGATGCTGATTTTCATCGCAGGCAATCTCGCCTGCCTGCTGGCGCCCGGCCTATGGCCGCTGCTGCTGGCGCGGATGTTCACCGCCTTCTGCCACGCCAGCTTCATTGGCGTGGCGGCGGTGATGGCGGCGCGGATGGCTCCGCCCGGCATGGCCGGCCGGGCGATGGCGCTGATGTTCAGCGGCATGACGCTGGCCAATGTGCTGGGGGTGCCGGCCGGCACGCTGATCGGCCAGTGGGCGGGCTGGCGCGCCAGCTTCGCCGCGGTGGCGGCGCTGGGCTTCCTTACCTTATTGCTGATCCGCTGGCAGCTGCCGACGCACATCGGAAACCATACCAGCGGCGAAACGCAGGCGCGCTTGCCTGGACGCGTCTGGCCGGCGCTGCTCGCCAGCGTCCTGGCCGCAGCCAGCATGTTCGCCTTCTTCACCTACCTAGTGCCGACGCTTAGCCAGGTCAGCGGCTTGGCGGCGAAGCACGCCAGCGCGGCCTTGTTGCTATGCGGCGCGGGATTGGTGATCGGCGGCTGGCTCGGCGGCCGCTTGGCGGACGGAAACCTGGACCAGGCCCTGTCGCGATGCCTGATCCTGCTATGCGCCACGCTGGCGACGTTCTACTTGCTGGCAGCGCGCCTGCCTTTCGCGCTGGCGCTGATGGCGCTATGGGGCGGCCTGGCTTTCGCCCTATGCATGCTGCTGCAAACGCTGGCCATTCGCCAGGCGGGAGAGGCCGCCGCGCAGGCATCCGCCCTCAATGTCGGCGCCTTTAACCTGGGCAATGCCTTGGGAGCGTGGCTGGCTGGAAGACTGCTCGACCATGGCGGAACCTTGGCGCAAACCAGCCTGTTGGCCGCGGCGCTGGCGGGGCTGACCTGGCTGCTGGCGCGGTTCATTTCACGCGTGGAAACCGCCCGGCGCGTCGCACTGGCGCGGGCATGAAAAAACGGGCCGCGCAGCGGCCCGTCCCAAGAGGAGGCGAAAATCAGGCGGCCAGCAGGGTCGCCAGCGCCCGCATGGTCTGCCAGGGCTCGCCCGGCTCCACGCCCTTGATCTGGCGATCGATGCGCGCGCACTCGGACAACGCCTGCATCAGCTTGCGCGGGCCGATGCGGCGCAGCGCCGGCTCGGCCAGCCGCTGCTTGTCGCCCCACAGCCGCAGTTCGCGCGCCATGTCGCGCAGCTGGCGGCCGTCCTTCAGGCCCTGGCGCAGCCTGAGCAGCATGCGCACGTCCTCGGACAGCGACCACAACACCAGCACCGGCGCCTCGCCTTCGGCCATCAGCCCGTCCAGCATCCGCATCAGCCGCGGCGCGTCGCCGGCCAGCCAGGATTCCGACAACTGGAACACGTCGAAACGGGCGACATTGGCCACCGCCGCCTGCAGGTCCGCTAGGCTGAGTTCGCCCTTGGGATACAGCAGCGCCAGCTTGTCGACCTCCTGGCGCGCGGCCAGCAGGTTGCCCTCCACCCGCTCGACGAAGAACGCCAGCGCCTCGCTGCCCAGTTGCTGACCCTGCGCCTTCAGCCGCCGCGAAATCCAGCCCGGCAGTTCGGCGCGGCCCACCGGGCGCGCCTCCACCGCCAGCCCGGCCTTTTCCAGCGCGGCGAACCACTTGCCCTGCTGCTGGGTCTTGTCCAGCTTGGGCAGCGTGATCAGGGTGAGGGTGTCGGCCGGCGGGTTGGCCGCCAGCCGCTGCAGCGCCTCGCTGCCCTCGGTGCCCGGCTTGCCGCCGGGAATGCGGATTTCCAGCAGCTTCAGCGAGGCGAACAGCGACACGCTGCTCATCGCGTCGAACAGCTGCGACCAATCGAAACCCGCCTCCACCGTCAGCACTTCGCGCTCCAGGTAACCGGCCGCGCGCGCCGCCGCGCGCACGGCGTCGGCGGCCTCCAGCGCCAGCAGCGCCTCTTCCCCGTGCACCAGGTACAACGGCGCCAGCCCCTTGGCCAGCGCCGCGGTCAACGCGTCAGGGCTGAGTGACGGCATTGGCCGGCTTCAAGCTTTGCGGACCGGCCGGCGAGACAGCCGGCACTTTCAGGTAGGCCAGACGGCGCACGATCTGCTCGGCGGCGTCGCGGCGGGCATCGGCCCACAGCAGGCCCTCTTCCTGCTCTTTGCCCAGCACCGCGCTATCCGAGTAATTCATGCTGCGGCGCACGCTCACCTCCATGTCCGGCTCGATCGGCACGCCGCCCAGCACCACCCGCACGGTGGCGGTGTAGGTCAGCTGGTACTCGCTGATCTTGCCGCTGGCGTTGATGGTGAGGATGTCCTTGGACTGGTTCTCGTTGAGCACGGTAACCACCGCCTGCGCCTGCTTGGCAGCCGGCAGCAGCGTCAGCTTCGAATTGCGCGCCAGCACCGTGCGCAGGTCCGCTTCGATGCCGGTATTGGCCGCCTCCAGATACATGGTTGAGAACGGCAGCTCCTTGACGCTGCCCCCCAGGCCGCGCAGGTGGAAGCCACAAGCGCTCAGCAGCAGGACCAAGCCGGCCAACAGCAGGCAGTTCAGGCTTTGTTTCATATCACTCCCCAGATGGCGGATGCTCCGCCGGCAAAAACGGCGCGGGACAGCCCCGCCGCCCCGCGCCGCGTCTTCGCTCGAATCAAACGACGATGTTCACCAGGCGGCCCGGCACCACGATGATCTTCTTGGCCGGTTTGCCTTCCATGAACTTGATCACGTTCTCGTGCGCCAGCGCGGCGGCCTCGATCGCGTCCTTGGCGGCGTCGGCAGCCACGGTGACGCTGCCGCGCAGCTTGCCGCACACTTGCACCATCAGTTCGATCTCGCTCTTCACCAGCGCGGCCTCATCCACCTTGGGCCAGGACTGGGCCAGCAGCTCGGTGCCCGGCTTCAGCTGGCTCCAGATGCCGTCGCAGACGTGCGGCACGATCGGCGACAGCAGCAGGGTGGCGGCTTCCAGCACTTCCTGCGCCACCGCGCGGCCGGTGTCGCCACTGGTGTCGGCCTTGTCGTAGGCGTTGAGCAGCTCCATCACCGCGGCGATGGCGGTGTTGAACTGCTGGCGGCGGCCGTAGTCGTCGGCCACTTTCTGGATGGTGCCGTGCAGCTTGAAGCGCAGCTCCTTCTGGCTGGCGTTCAGCTCGCCCGCGCTATACGGAGCGACCACGCCGGCCTCGACGTGCTCGCGCGCGCTCTTCCACAGGCGCTTCAGGAAGCGGAACGCGCCTTCCACGCCGGCGTCGGACCACTCCAGGCTCTGCTCCGGCGGCGCGGCGAACATCATGAACAGGCGCGCGGTGTCGGCGCCGTATTTCTCGATGAACTCCTGCGGGTCCACGCCGTTGTTCTTGGACTTGGACATCTTCTCGATGCCGCCCACCACCACCGGCTGGCCGTCCACGCGGTGCGTGGCCGCCACAATCTTGCCCTTGGCGTCGCGCTCGAGGATCACGTCCTGCGGCGCGATCCAGTCCTTGGAGCCATTGGGCAGGTCGCGGTAGAAGGTTTCGCAGATCACCATGCCCTGGGTCAGCAGGCTCTTGAACGGCTCGTCCGACGATACCAGGCCTTCGTCGCGCATCAGCTTGTGGAAGAAGCGCGCGTACAGCAGGTGCAGAATGGCGTGTTCGATGCCGCCCACGTATTGGTCGACCTGCAGCCAGTAATCGGCGGCCTGCTTGTCCACCATCGCGGTGTCGCACTTGGGCGAGGCGTAGCGGGCGTAGTACCAGCTGGACTCGACGAAAGTATCCATGGTGTCGGTTTCGCGCTTGGCCGCGCCGCCGCACTTCGGGCAGGCGGTTTCGTAGAATTCCGGCATCTTGGCCAGCGGGCTGCCGGCGCCGTCCGGAATGACATTTTCCGGCAGCGTCACCGGCAGGTCTTTTTCCGGCACCGGCACGTCGCCGCAGCTGGCGCAGTGGATGATCGGGATCGGGCAGCCCCAGTAGCGCTGACGGCTGATGCCCCAGTCGCGCAGCCGGTATTGGGTCTTCTTCTGGCCTAAACCCTTATCTTGCAACTTAGAGCAAATTTTCTCGAAAGCTTCAGAAGAAGTCAGTCCATTAAATTCGTCTGATTGGATTAATTTGCCATGCTCAGCAAAAGAAGGCTGCCATTCATCCCAAGAAATTCTGTGTTCCACTACTAGGTTATTCGCTCTGCGAATAACTGGGAATCTAAACGGGACACCATTTTCACCATTAGACGCCCCACCAACCTCTGCATAACTGACGTTTACATCATCAACATTTTTCTCATTCAGAACTACCGGCTTAATCGGCAACCTGTATTTCTTAGCAAATTCGAAGTCGCGCTCGTCGTGCGCCGGCACGGCCATCACCGCGCCTTCGCCGTAGCCCCACAGCACATAGTTGGCCACCCATACCGGCAAGCGTTCGCCGGTCAGCGGGTGGGTCACGAACAGGCCGGTCGGCATGCCCTTCTTTTCCATCTTGGCCACGTCGGCCTCGGCCACGGAGCCGGACTTGCATTCCGCGATGAAGGCCTGCAGTTCGGCGTTGCCGGCCGCGGCCTGGGTAGCCAGCGGATGCTCGGCGGCGACGGCGACATAGGTGGCGCCCATCAGCGTGTCCGGACGGGTGGTGTAGACCTTCAGCTCGCCCTTATGGCCGATGCTGGCCTCGTCGTACGGGAACACCACGTCGGAGCCGTAGCTCTTGCCTATCCAGTTGCGCTGCATGGTCTTGACCTGCTCCGGCCAGCCGTCCAGCTGGTCCAGGTCCGCCAGCAGCTGCTCGGCGTAGTCGGTGATGCGGAAGTAGTACATCGGGATTTCGCGCTTTTCCACCAGCGCGCCGGAGCGCCAGCCGCGGCCGTCGACCACTTGCTCGTTGGCCAGCACGGTCTGGTCCACCGGGTCCCAGTTGACCACGCCGTTCTTCTTATAGATCACGCCCTTCTCGAACAGGCGGGTGAACAGCCACTGCTCCCAGCGGTAGTAGTCCGGCTTGCAGGTGGCCAGCTCGCGCTCCCAATCCAGCGCGAAGCCCAAGCTGTCCAGCTGGGTCTTCATGTATTCGATGTTGGAGTAGGTCCACGCCGCCGGCGCGCCGCCGTTCTTCATCGCCGCGTTCTCGGCCGGCAGGCCGAAGGCGTCCCAGCCCATCGGTTGCAGCACGTTGAAGCCCTGCAGGCGCTTGAAGCGGGCCAGCACGTCGGTGATGGTGTAGTTGCGCACGTGGCCCATGTGCAGCTTGCCGGACGGATACGGGAACATCGACAGCGCGTAGTACTTGGGGCGGGAAGCGTCTTCAACCGCCTTGAAGGCGGCGGTTTTCTGCCATTTCTGCTGCGCGGCGCTTTCCAGCTCGCGCGGGGAGTAGTGTTCTTGCATGTCCGGAGTCTTTTTATTCAGTGGAATTCGAGTCGAATGGATCGATTATATCGGCAAAAGCGGCAAAAAGGGGATGCCGCGGAGCGGACAGGCTGTCCGATTTCCGTACAAAAACAAGGCGTTCATAGCAGCCGGAGCAGCATCTCGCTGGCCATCGCCGCCATCAGCAAGGCAAACGCCTTTTTCAGCCTGGCCACCGGCAGCCGGTGCGCGGCCCGCGCGCCCAGCGGCGCGCACAGCACCGTCATCAGCATCAAGGCCAGCATCGCCGGCAAATAAACAAAGCCGACGCTGCCCCAGGGCAGGCCTTGCGCGCGCCAGCCGCTGGCCAGATAGCCCAGCGCGCCGGAAACGGCGATCGGCCAGCCCAGCGCGGCGCTGGTCCCTATCGCCGTATGCACCGGCACATTGCACCAGCTCATCAACGGCACGCTCATCGAGCCGCCGCCGATTCCCACCCAGCTGGAAATCATGCCGATGGCGCCGCCCGCCGCGCCCTGGCCGGCGCGGCCCGGCATCTCGCGCCCGGCCCTGGGCTGCTTGCCTATCAGCATTTGCGCCGCCACCGCGTAGGCGTAGACCACGAAAAACCAGGCCAGCGCGCGGCCGGGAATCCAGCCCGCCAGCAGGCTGCCGGCCAGCGTGCCCAGCACCATCGCCGGCGCCATGCCGCGCACGATGCGCCAGTCCACCGCGCCTTTCTTGTGGTGGGCGCGCACGCTGGAAGCGCTGGTGAACACCATCACCGCCAGCGAAGTGCCCACCGCCAGATGCTGCGCGTGCTCGCCGCCCAGATGCGCGGCCGCCAACACCGCCAGCACCACCGGCACGATGATCAGCCCGCCGCCGACGCCCAGCAGGCCGGCCAGGAAGCCGGCCACCGCGCCGCAGCCCAGCAAGGCAACCAGCAAGGGCGGCGCCAGCATCACAACACCTCGCGCGTGAGATAGTCCCACTCTTCCGCCGTCACCGGCGTGATCGACAAGCGGTTGCCGCGCTTGAGCACCGTCATGCCCTCCAGCGGCGGATGGCCGCGCAGCTCGGCCGGCGACACCAGCCGGGTCTTGCTGACGAAGCGCACGTCCACGCACTGCCAGCGCGGCTGGGCCGGGTCGGACTTAGGATCGTGATAGGGGCTGTCAGGATCGAACTGGCTGGAGTCGGGATGCGCCGGCGCGGCCACTTCGGCGATGCCGGCGATGCCGGGCTCGGGACAAGACGAATGCCAGAACAGCAGCAGGTCGCCGGGACGCATGTCGTCGCGCATGAAATTGCGCGCCTGGTAGTTGCGCACGCCGGTCCACTCGAACAGGCGCGCCGGTTCGGCGGCCAGGTGGTCGATCGAGGTTTCGTCCGGTTCGGACTTCATCAGCCAATAGCGCATGGGCAATATCTGTTAATCGCTGAGGGGAAAGGGAAAGACTTGCTCAATCTTACTGGAAAGATTGCCTCGTATGCTGGTTTCAACAGGACAGGTTTTTTGCCATGCCTGCCGTTCCAGGAGAATACCGATGAAAACGTGGATACTCGCCGTAATCGCGATAGGCAGCCTAAGCGGCTGCGTGGTGGAACCGCCGCGAGTGGGCATCGCACCGGTAGTGGTGCGGCCGGCGGTGGTGGTGGCGCCGGCTTACTACTACGGCCCGCGCTACTACGGCTGGCGTTGAAGCCACCACCATGCCAGCGGCGGCGCCAGATTGGCCAGCGCCGCCAGCCAATAGATCAGCAGGAAAGGCTGCTTGCGGGTCTTGTGGCGGAACCAGCGCTGCGCGAGAAACGCGGCCGGCCAGCCGCCGGCCAGGTGCAGCAGCTGCAGCCTGGCCTCCGGAATGCGCCAGGCGCCGCGCAGGGCGGCGCGCTTGTCCAGCCAATACGCCAGCAGCGTCGGCAAGGCCAGCGCGGCGTAAGGCAGCCACCAGCCCCAGCCCAGCCGCCCCAGCAGGCAGGCAGCCAGCAAGGGCAGCAACAGCAGCAGAATCATGCTTCCGCCTCCCGCAGCGGCAGCCGCCGCAGGCCGGACTCGGTCAGCAGGCAGTCCAGCCGCACATCCCAGGCCTCGCGCGGCACCGCGTCCACCAGCTGGCAATCGAAAGCCACGCCGACCAGCAGCGGCCCGCCGGCGGCGACGCGGCGGCGGAAGGCCAGCGTGCTGTCGTAGAAACCGCCGCCCTGCCCCATCCGGTAACCCTCGCGGTCTACGCCCAGCAAGGGCACGAACACCACGTCCAGCCGCTCGGCGCGCAGCCGGGCGCCGGCGTATTCCAGGATGCGGTAGCGCGGGTGCAGATACCAGCGGTCGGCGGCCGCCAGCCGGGTGAACCACAGCCGGCGGCCGCGGCGCGGAATCTGCGGCAGATAGACGCGCGCGCCGCGCCACAGCGCGGCGTTGAGCAGCATGGCCAGGTCCAGCTCGGAGCCGGCGGCCAGATAGCCTCCCACGCGCTTGCCGCGCTTCAACAGGCGCGAAGCATGGCGGGCGATGGCCTGCGCCGCGGCGGCGCGATAAGCCGGCGGCAAAGCCATGCGGGCGCGGCGCAGCTGGCGGCGCAGCGTCGGTTTGTCTGTAATGGGGAGAATATCGGTCATGGGAGGGGGAGACCCCCGCGAGTGCCGTTCGGGCTAAATTCGCTTGTACCCTGTTTCCAGGATGGGCCGCCTGCCAGACATTTCGGGCGCGTTCTCAAATGGAACGCGGCACGCCCATGTCTCACGCTGGCAGCCAGAAGCGAACGCATTGGTACAAAGGAATTGTGTGCCGTCACGAGCACCGCAGGGGATAAACTGACCTGTAGTGCGAGCCTGGAACCGGCTGTCAGAACAGCGGTTGCTGGCTCTGGCGAAGCGCGTTGTCGGCCGCTTCGCCCATGTCGCGTATCTTACGCTGAAACGCCGCCATCTCCAAGCCCTCGCCCACTTTTGTTTTCAGCAGATCGTGGGCGATGTTGAGCGCGGCCATGATGGCGATCTTGTCGGCGTCCATCACCTTGCCGTGCTGCTGAATGGTGGAAATCTTGCCTTCCAGCAGGCGCACCGCCTCCAGCAGGGTTTCCTGCTCGCCCTGCGGGGTGCCGATGGTGAAATGACGGCCCAACAGTTCGATCTCGACCTGAACCACGTCGCTCATTGCTCATCCTCCGGCGCGCCCGGCAGGCGCGCCACCAGGGCCGCCACCCGGCTGCGGGTTTCGTTCACGCGGAAATTCAGCTCGGCATTCTCCTTCAGCGCTTCGGACAGCGCCTCGGCAAAGCGGCCGTTCTGGGTTTCCAACTCCCGGATGCGGGCGATCAGCGCCGCGACGCGGGATTCCAGATATTCCAGTTCATTGTCCATGCCGGCGAGGATAACGGGCGGCTAGTTGGGCGTCAAACCCAGCCGCTGGCGCGCCATGTCCAGCCGCTCGCACAGCGCCGCCGCGCCCTCGACCAGGCGCGGGCCGGGAATGCTGATGTCGTCACCCGGCAGCGCGAACAGCGCGGCATGCGACACCGCCGGCACGCCGCGCCAGCGCCGCCACATCGCCAGCGTCGCCTCGTCGGACGCCACTATCGCCTGTGGCTGCGCCGCCACGACCGAGGCGGTGGATACCTGCGGCGCCGGCAGCGGCAGGTCGGCGAACACATTGACCCCGCCGCAAGTGCGGATCAGCGAATCGATATAGCTTTTGCCGCTGATGGTGAAGATCGGCGCCTGGCTCAGCTGGTAGAACACCCGCACCGGCGCGCGGCCGCCGTAGCGCTGCTGCAGCGCCGCCATTTGCCGCCGGTATTGCGCGGCGGCGCGGTTGGCCGCCGCCTCGCTGCCGGCCAGCCGGCCCAGCTTGCCGATTTCCAGCGCCACGTCGCCCGGCTGCAGCGGATGGCTGATGAACACCGGCACGCCCAGGCTGCGCAGACGCGCCAGTTCGCGCGGGGTGCCGCCATCCTTCCAGGCCACCACCAGGTCGGGCCGCTGGCGCAGCACCGCCTCCAGGCTGAAGCCGGTGAAGCTGCCGACCCGCGGCAGCTTCTTCGCCGCCGGCGGATGGTCGCTGTATTCGACGGTGGCCACCACCTTGTCGCCGGCGCCGGCGGCGAACAAGAGCTCGGTGGCGTGCGGCACCAGGCTGACGATGCGCTGCGCCGGCTGCCGCAGCGCCACTTCCTGGCCATCGCCGTCCGTCACACGGATATCGGCCTGCGCGGCGCCGGCCAGCAACAGGGCGGCCAAGACCCATGCGCGCCTCATGCCGGACCCCCTTTCAAAACCAGCGGCAAACCGCAGGCCACCAGCGTCACCCGCTGGCAGCGCGCCGCCGCCAGCTGGTTGAGCCGCCCCAGTTCGTCGACGAAGCGCCGGGTTTCGGCATCTCCAGCCACCACGCCCCAGCCCACCTCGTTGCTGACCAGCAGGATTTCGCCACGCGCGCCGTCCAAGGCCGCCAGCAGGGCGTCGCGCTCGACGGCGTAGCCGGCTTCGTCAAAGCCTGGTTCACCGAAAAAGCGCATCAGCCACATGCCCAGGCAGTCCACCAGCACCAGCCCGCCCGGGCAGTCAGCGGCGGCGATGGCG
The DNA here is from genome assembly GCF_001676875.1 of Chromobacterium subtsugae. Taxonomy (GTDB): domain Bacteria; phylum Pseudomonadota; class Gammaproteobacteria; order Burkholderiales; family Chromobacteriaceae; genus Chromobacterium; species Chromobacterium subtsugae. The sequence continues at coordinate 365,716 of NZ_JYKA01000004.1, forward strand.
GCGGCCAGGCCGCGGCCGGCTTCCGCCACCCGCCAATGCGCCGGCCGCTGCGCGCGGTGGCGCTCCACCCGGCGCGCGAACTCGGCGTCGCGCACTTCGGCGGTGGCGAGATAACACACCGGGCCGGCATGGCGGCGGGCCAGGTCTTCTGCATGGGCGCTCTTGCCGCTGCGGGCGCCGCCGCTGATCAGATGGGGCATGGTTTAGAACGTGTAAGTCACGGCGGCTTGGTAATTCCGCGCGTTGGCCGGGTACAAATCATAAGCCGTAGGCGAGGTGTAAGCATCCGTCCCGCCATAGGTCGCATAATGCCTGTTGAACAAGTTGTTCACGCTGAAAGTGGCGCTCACATGCTTGCCGAATGCCTGGCTGAACTTGGCGTCGACAACCGTGTAAGCCGGCAACTTGCGGCCAAAGGCGTTGCTCTGGTCATTATCGAAATACTGCTGAGAAACATATTGCGCCGCCACCGACACCTTGCTGGCGTCGCTGATGCTCCAATTCACTGCGGTATTCGCCATCAGCTTCGGCACCATCGGAATAGTGTTGCCGGCCAAGCCGGCGCCTGAGCGGTAGGTCGCCTGAGTCCAGGTCAGATTGGCGTTCACGCCCACCCGCTGCGACAGCTTGGCGCCGCCCTCCAGCTCGACACCCTGATGGCGCGTCTCCGGCAAGTTGGCATTGGCGCCAAACAGCCCGACGAAGGGGTTGTAAGCGATTTCATTGGTCAGATCATTGCGGAACAGCGCCAGCTTGGCATGCGCCGCATCGTTCGCCCATTGCGCCCCCACTTCCCTATCATGCGACTGCTGCGGCTGCAGCGGCAGGCCGTTGGTATAAGTCACCTCATCGGCATTGCCCAGGCGGAAGCTCTGGCCGGATCTGGCATACACGCTCCAACCCGCGCGCAAATCCTGCTTCAGGCCCAAGGACCAGGCATGCAGGCTGGTATGGATGGTCGACAGATTGGCCCCGCCGCTCATGGCGTTGACCTTGTCGTCCACCAGTTGCTGGCGGCCTCCGGCCGACAGCGTCGCGCCCTGCCACAGCTTGAACTGGCCGTCGACGAAATAGCCGACGCGCTTTTGCGAGGTCTGCTTATTGCCCAGCGAGTTGTATACGCTCATCGAACTGTCGAGCCAGTCGCTGCCGAAAGACAGGGTGTGCTTGCCGATAGGCAGCTCGTAACGGGCGCTGGCGGCGTTTTCGCCCAGATTGCGCTGGTCCCGCGAGCATCCGGCGATGCCGGCATACTGGACGCAGGAGTCCGCATCCTTGACGCGGCGCGACCAGTCGGCATACAGCGTCCCGGCCCCCAAGTCCTGGCTCAAAGAAACGCCGCCGCTGCTGGTGCCGGTGGAGGAGTGACTGTTCGGCGTCGCCGTGCCGGTCGGATTGTTGAGCAAGGGGTTCTGGCCGTTGGCCGGATCCATGACGATGGATCCCGGCAGGCGCAAGCCCTGGCTCGCCGTTTTGGCGAACAGCTTGATGTCGCCGCCGTCATGCTTGAAAGTCAAGGTGGCGCCGGCGTTGTCGTCGCGCTCGGCATTGTTCTGGCGGTAATTGTCGGTCTTCAACGACTGGACATAGCCATCCAGCGCCACATACTGGTTCCCCGCGTGCAGATTGGCATCCAGCTGGCGCAGATCGTAACTGCCGCCGGTCAGCATGACGCTGCCGTTCACCCCGTTGGCCGCGCCGGACTTGGTAATGATGTTGATCACCCCGCCGGTCGCGCCGCCGCCGTAGGCGACGCCGCCGATGCCGCGCACCACCTCGATGTGGTCGATGCTCGCCAGCGTGACCGCCCCCAGGTTAGGCGCGCTCAAATCATTGGTGTTTTGCCGTACGCCATCGACCAGGATCAGCGTGTTGCTCATGCCCGTCACGCCGAAACCTCGCAAGTCCACCATCGCCGTGCTGGCGGAGCCGGAACTGTTCGACACATGCACGCCGGCGTAGCTAGACAGCACATCCTGCACCGTCGTCGCCGTGCTGTTGGCAATGTCCTCGGCGGTGATGACGGTGACGTTCGCCGGCAGCGACGAGACTTTCTGCGGCACCCGGCTGGCGGTGACGATCACCGGGTCGCCGGCGAACTCGGGAAGATCGGCGGCCTGAACCACGCCGGCGGCGGTCAGCGCCGCGAACAGCGCGCAGGATTGAAACTTGAACATGAAACACACTCCACGACAGGGTCAACGTTGAGTGCGAAGAGGACAACAGCAGCAAAGGACGGCACGGCAAAACCGGAACGCCTGTCGGATCGCCTCCCCGCGATTCGTCAGCAATCTGCCCGGCTTCCGGCCGAGGCGCGCAGGCCGGTCTCCGGGCTGGGCCATGCCGGCGCCGCGCCTTCCCGTCCAAAGGACAGTGGCTATCTGCGTCGCCTGGGCGCTTGCGCGCCGGGCCTTACCGTTGCGGGGGCAGCGCCGGCTTGTCCACCGGCTTCCCGTTTCACCCGCGCGCCGGAATTCGGCGGCCGCGGGCACCTGCAAGCGGCGGATTATACCTCGCCGGGCTTATGGCGGCATCGTCCAAGCGGTAATATGCTTAGAGTCCGACCGGCCGCGCGCCGGCGGCAGGCTTTTTCTCGATCACCCGGGCATCGCGCCCCGCACTCCGGCAGGCTCAACCATGAACAGCAGCAAACCCCTGGATCTCTCCGCCCGCAACGCCGCCCGCGCCCGCCAGGCCGTGCTCACCAAGCCGCCCGGCAGCCTGGGCCAGCTGGAGGAACTGGCTTGCCGCTTCGCCGCCTGGCAGGGACGGGCCTGCCCCGAGGAATTGAAACCGGCGATCACCGTGTTCGCCGGCGACCACGGCGTCACCGTCGAAGGCGTGTCGGCCTTCCCGGCCGAGGTCACCACCGAAATGGTGCGCAACTTCAGCGCCGGCGGCGCGGCCATCTGCGTGCTGGCGCGCGCGCTGGACGCCCGGCTGGAGGTCGTCGACGTCGGCGTGGCGGGCGATGTGTCGGCGCTGCCCATCATCCACGCCAAGGTGCGCGCCGGCAGCCACAATCTGGCCAAACAGTCGGCGATGAGCGCCGAGGAAACCGCCGCCGCGCTGGAAACCGGCCGCGCCGCCGCGCGCCGCGCGGTGGATGCCGGCGCCAATCTGCTGATCGCCGGCGACATGGGCATAGGCAACACCACCGCCTCCGCCGCGCTGATCTGCCGCCTCACCGGCGCGGCGCCGGAGCTGGTGGTCGGGCGCGGCACCGGCATCGACGACAGCGGCCTCTCCAACAAGCGCCGGGTGGTGAAAACCGCGCTGGCGCGGGTGGCCTGGGAAAACCTCAGCGGCGAGGACACGCTGGCCGAATTGGGCGGGCTGGAAATCGCCGCGATCGCCGGTTTCTTCCTGGAAGGCGCGCGCCTGGGCGTGCCTTCGCTGGTGGACGGCTTCATCGCCAGCGCGGCCGCGCTGTGCGCCAAAGCGATAGACCCGACGCTGCACGACTGGCTGCTGGCCAGCCACCGCTCCGCCGAATCCGGCCACGACCTGGCGTTGGCGGCGCTGCAGCTGCACCCGCTGGTGGACCTGGGGCTGCGCCTCGGCGAAGGCTCCGGCGCGGCGCTGTGCGTGCCGATGCTGCAGATGGCGGTGAAGCTGCACAACGAGATGGCCACTTTCGCCGAAGCCGGCGTCAGCGGCAAATCGGCATGAATCCCTACACGCTCACCCTGCTGCGCCACGGCGAAATCGACCACGACGGCCGGCTGATCGGCCTGACCGACCTGCCGCTGACCGAGCACGGCCACCATCAGCTCGGTCGCAGCTGGCAGCGCATCAGCAGCCTGGCGCCGGTCACCGCCATCGCCAGCTCGCCGCTGCAGCGCTGCCGCGAATTCGCGGTCAAGCAGGCGCTGTCCGGCTCGCTGACGCTGAAAGTGGACCCGCGCTTCGCCGAGATGGACTTCGGCGGCTGGGACGGCCAGCCGGTGGCCGACCTGGAGCGCGTCCACCCCGGCTGGGGCGAAGCGCTGGCCGACGGCAGGCTGAGCCCGCCCGGCGGCGAAAGCTTCGAAGCGTTCCGCACCCGGGTGCTGGCCGGCCTGGCCGACTGGATGACCGAGGCGCGCGGCAGCCACCGGCTGCTGGTGACGCACGGCGGCGTGATCACTGTGCTGATGGCGGAATTGCTCGGCACCGATTTTTCCGTCGCCAAGCTGATGACGGTGCAGCGCGGCGGCTTCGTCCAGCTGTCGATGCTGGAAGGCCACCCGGCCTACCTGCTGCGCCTGGAGTCTGCATGCGCGGACTGATCCTGGCGGTGCAGTTTCTCACCCGGCTGCCGACGCCGCAGTTGGCGGAATTCAAGCCGGAATGGCTGGCCGCCAGCGCGCGCTGGTTTCCCGCCGTCGGCGCGCTGGTCGGCGCGCTGCTGCTGGGCGCGCTGCAAGTGGGCCAGCCGGTCGACCCCTGGCTGGCGGCGCTGCTGGCGCTGCTGGTCTGGACCGGTGTCACCGGCGGCCTGCACCTGGATGGCCTGGCCGACCTCGCCGACGCGCTGGGCGCGTCCCACCGCTCGCGCGAACGCTTCTTCGAGGTATTGAAAGACCCGCATCTGGGCAGCTTCGGCGTGCTCTCGCTGATCCTGGCGGTGGTTTGCAAGCTGGTGCTGCTGATGCTGCTCGCGCGCCAGAGCGGGCCGGTCTGGGGACTGCTGCTGGCGCCGGCCTGGGCGCGCGGCTTCGCCATCGCTTGGTCTGCGACGCTGCCGGCCATCGCGCCGGGCAGCGGCGAACGCTTCGCCTGGCGCCGCGACTGGGCCGGCATGGGGCTGAACCTGGCCGCGCTGCTGGCGCTGTCGGCCTGGCTGGCGCCGGCGCTGCTGCTGGCCCCCTTGGCCGGCCTGGCCTGGTGGGCCTTCCTGAAGCGCCGCCTGGGCGGCATGACCGGCGACTGCCTGGGCGCGGGGGTTGAGCTTTGCGAGATCGCGCTGCTCGCCGCGCTGTTGATTCTGCCGACGTATTTTCCTGTGTTGAAGTGAGGCCGGCTTACGGCAAACGCGGCGTCAAAACGCCTGGGTGCTGGCGCACCAATGCCCACGGCAACAGGCTCCAGGCCGGGTTGTCGCAATCCTTCCGCGCGCGCGCGAAGAAGGCGCCGATCTGCATGCCTTTCGGCGTCAGATACCAATTGAACGCATTCCAGGCCTCGGGACCGCGGTAATCGCAACCCCCGCCTTCGCCACCAGCCATCTCCCGCGGATACAACTTGCCGAAGACGCTAGCGAGCCAAGGCTGCAGCACCTTGCTTTCATACCCGGCATCTCGCAGCAGGCCATCCTCGCCCCGCGCATCCTGTGGTTCGCCCCTCCCCAGCCACAATACATCCTCCAGATGCAAAACGCGCCCGCTGGCCACCTCCATATTCAACGGCGCGTCGCCGGAGTCCGGATGGGCGCCGCCGCAAAACGCGCTGGTTTCAATGCTGATGCTCACCACGCGCGGCGTCAGCAAGCGCGGGGTCACCGCCTGCTGATACCTGCCTAAAGTCGAACCCTGCGCGGCCGCCACGCACTCGAAGGCATCCACCACCGCGCGCCATTGCCGCCTCTCAAAAATCCGGTTCAGACGGGCCATGGCGTCCGCAGAATAGCCGCTTTCCAACCGGAACCAGCGGATCCGGCTGACCGGCTCCTCCCACCAGCTCAGCCGATGGCCGAGGAAAACCTGTTCGCCCACCCGCCGCAACCGCAGGTCAGCCAATCTGGCCCGGTTGTAGTCGTCGATCCAATCCGCTTCGTCCGTACCCTCCTCGCTCGACATGGCCAACGGCGTCAGCGTGACCGGCAACGCGCGCTTCGTCTTCGGTTCGCGCCACTCACCCACCCAACCGGTTCCGGATGGGCGCAACGCGAGATCGGCCCGCGCCTCGCCATGGCCCAGGCTCTCGCTCAAGCGCAACGCGCCCTGCGCATCCCGCTTGCCCGTCAGCGCGATGTCATTATGGAATTTGCGATAGAAATAACGGCCGTCGACCTCGCCCTCGTTATCGACGCTCCACTCCATCACAACCGGCGCGCCGCCCAACTCGCCCTGCCAGACATCGGCGTGAACCGGCGCCGCCAAAGCCCAGCTAACCCACAAACCAACCGCTTTTCGTACGTCCATGCCGCCCCTTTGCATGAAAAAGCCCGCCCAAACTCAGGGACTGGTGCCGCTCTCCAAGCGAGAGTGCGTCACAACCACACAAGCACTTTTCCATAATGACAATTTCATAGCCCGTCACCCATCTTTCACAGCCGACGGCTCAAGGCTGCCGCGCCCCGTGGCGCGGAAACCCGCAGCGCGCCGGGATGAGGGAAGTCGTTCAAGTCCGGCGCAAAGCGCCGGCGCGCGCCCTGGCCGCCGTCAAGCCGATCCGCCACCAGCGCCAGCGCAGCCTGACGTCGTACCAGGCGGGCCTGAGACCCAGCAGGAACAGGAACAAGGCCAGCGGCAGCGTGAAGCCGAAACCCAGGTGCTTGAAGCCCAGCGCGCCGACCACGCCGCCGGCGAAGAAGGACAACAGGATCAGGCTGTAGACGCGGAATTTGTTGCGGTTGGATCGCACCGCCTGGATCCGTGGCCCCTGCTGGCGGTTGTAGTAGCTCATCTTGGCCAGCTCGATGCCGATGTCGGTGGCGATGCCGGTCATGTGGGTGCTGCGCAGCAGGCCGCCGGACAGCTTGGTGACGATGGTGTTGTGCATGCCCATGATGAAGCACAACAACATCACCGTCGGCGGCGTGAACAGGCCCTTGTGCAACGACAAGCCGGCGCCCAGCAAGCCGAACACCAGCAGCAGCAGCGCCTCCTCCATCATCGACACGCCGTAGCCGCCGCGCAGCCGTTGCCGGCGCGCCCACAGGATCAGCCAGGTGCTGTGCATGGCGCCGCCGATGAAGCAGCACAGCATCACCAGCAGCGAAAGCGCCAGCCGCACCTCACCGGTGCCCCAGGCGTCGGCCATGCCGGACACGATGCCGGAGACGTGCGAGGTATAGCGGTGCACCGCCAGGAAGCCGCCGGCGTTGATGGCGCCGGCGATGAAGGCCATCGCCCAGCCCAGCTGGCGCAATACCTTGTCGTTGAAGCGGCCGCGGTCCAGCAGCCTGGTAATGTGGAAGTGTCGGGCCATGGCAATCCGGCAAGCAAAACGGCGACCCATCGTCGCCGTTTTTCATATTGCGCCGCAGCATGCCCGCTTGGCAAGCCGTCGGATCAAATGCCGTCCAATCAGCAGCCTTTCAGCGCGATGCCCGGCGTCAACCGCTTCTGCAGCGCCTTCAGATGCTCGGCCTGCGCCGCGTCCAGGTCTTTGAAGGACAGCGTGGTCACCTTGGCCGCTTCGTTCTTGGACTTGACCACCGCCTTGTCGTAGCCGGCCGCCTTCAGGCGCGCCGCCAGCGTCTTGGCCGCGTCTTCGCGGCCGAACAGGCCCAGCGACAGATTGCCCTTGAACTCGTCGCCGCTGACGAGGTAGTTGTCGAAACCCTTGTCCTTCAGCTCGGCCGACAGCGTCTTGGTCTCGGCCTGGGTGGCCAGCGGCGGGTAGTACACCCAGAAGCGGCTCGAGCCCTTGCTTTCTTCCTTGCTGTCTTCCTGCAATTGGCCAGCCTTCAGCTTCAGCAACGGCACGCCGCCCTTCACCCGGGCCAGCAGGCTGTCGCTGAGGCCGGCCCAGCGGTAGCAGGCCTTGGCGGCCGGCGGCGCGGCTTCCGCGGACTTGGCCGCGGCCGGTTTGGACGCCTCTTGCTTGGCCGCCGGCTTCGCCTGCGCCTTGGCCGATTTGGCCTGTTCCTGCGGCGCGCTCGCCGCGGGCTTGGCATGTTTGTCCGTCTTGGCTGCCGCCAGCGGCGCCGACGCCGCCTTGGCGGCGGACGCGGGAGCGCTCGCCGCCGCATGCGGCGCGCTGGCCTGCCCGGCCGACGCGTCCGGCGTCCAGCCTGTCGGCAACAGTTTCACCTGGCCGGGACTCACTTCCTGCGCATGCACATCCATCGGCGGCCGCTGCTTGAAGGAGCCATACATGGCCACCACCAGATTCAGCACCACCACCAGCGCCACAAGCCACTTGATCACGCGTTCGCCACCTTGAGTAAACCCATCAACACCAGATTATCCACGATCTCCAGCGGAGCGGCGAGCCAAGGCGCGATGCGGCCGGCGTCGCCCCCGGTCAGGATCACCGTGGCAGGCTGGCGGCCGGTGCGTTCGGCCAGCTTGCGCCGTTGCCCTTCGATGGCGCCCACCAGCGCCGCCATCACGCCGCTGGCCAACGCATCCTGCGTACCTTGCGGGAAATCCACCACCGCGCCGGCGGCGCGATCGAGATTGGCCGTGCCCTGGGCCAGGCTTTGCAGCATCAGGCCATAGCCGGGCAAGATCAGCCCACCCAGATAATCGCCGTCGGCGGTCAGCGTTTCCACCGTCAACGCCGTGCCGGCGCAGGCGACGATGACGTCGCCGCCGCACAGTTCGCGCGCGGCCAACACCGCCAGCCAGCGGTCGGCGCCCTGCTCGGCGGTGTTGCGATAATGGTTACACACCGCGCCGAAGCGGCTCTGGGCATGCACCCGGTGCAAGGGGCAGGCCAGCGCCGCCGCCAGCGCGTCGGCCACTTCCTTCCGCGCCACCGACGACATCCAGGCGCCCTGCAGCGGCAGTTGGCTCCAGACCGGCGCCAGGCTGGCCAGCTCGCCATGTTCGGCGGCGCCTTTGGCCACGCATTCCGCGCCGCGGTAGGCGGCCCATTTCACCCGGCTGTTGCCGGCGTCTATCAATAACTTCATTGGCGTTCCCTGAGACTGACCTCTCCGACATGGAAGGTCCGCATCCCCTGCGCGGTCTCCACCCGCAGGGCGCCGTTGTCGGCGACGCCGCAGGCGATGCCGTCCACCGGCTCGCCGTGGGAAAAACTAAGCCGCACCGGCGCCTGCTGATGCGCGGACAACGCGCACCACTCGTCGCGCAGCGGCGCGAAGCCGTCGCGATCGAACGCCGACAGCACCGTTTGCAATTCATTGAGCAGCGCGGCCAACAGGCTGTTGCGGTCGGCCGCCACGCCGGCCTGGCGCAAGGTCGCCACCGGCTGGTCCACTTCGCCCGGATCGGCCACGTTCAAGCCTATGCCTATCACCACCGCCGCCGGCCCCAGCGCGTCGCCGGACAGCTCGATCAGGATGCCGGCCAGCTTGCTGCCGTCCAGCAGCACATCGTTGGGCCACTTCAGCCGCACCGGCGCGCCCAGGCCGCGCAGCGCGCGCGCCAGCGCCACGCCCACCGCCAGCGACAAGCCGGCCAACTCGGACACGCCGCGTTCGAAGCGCCACAGCAGCGAGAACGTCAGCCCCGATCCCAAGCGCGCCTGCCAGCGCCTGCCCAGTCGGCCGCGGCCGGCGGTCTGCAATTCGCAGGCCAGCACCAGGCCATGCAGTCCGCCGTTGCCGGCGCGCGCCATCAGCTGGCTGTTGGTGGAGTCGGTGCGTTCGGCCACCGCCAAGGTATAGACCTCGGCCGCGGCTTCGGACAGGCCGGCGCGCACGCCGGCGACATCCAGCCAGGCGAACGGCTGCGCCAGCTTGTAGCCCTGGCCGCGCACGCTGAACACGGTGAGGCCCAAATCCGCCTCTATCGCATGCACCGCCTGCCACACCAGCGTGCGCGAACAGCCCAGCGCCTGGGCGATGTCCTCGCCGGAATGGAAGCGCCCATCCGACAGGTGGTGCAGCACCGCGAACGCGTGTTCGTTCACGCCTTGCCCTCGCCGGCGCGGATCTTATTCAAGGTCTGGGTGGTGGAGGTATCGAACAGGAAGGGGATGGAATGCACCTGGCCGCCGCGCGCCAGCGTCTCGGCGCTGCCGACGATCTTGTCCACCGTCCAGTCGCCGCCCTTCACCAGCACCTCCGGCCGCACCTGCTCGATCAGCTGGGCCGGGGTGTCGGCGTCGAACCAGGTGACCAGGCTGACGCTCTCCAGCGCCGCCAGCACCGCGGCGCGGTTATGCTCGTTGTTGATCGGCCTGTCCTCGCCCTTGCCCTGGCGCTTCACCGAAGCATCGGTATTCAGGCCCAGCACCAGGCTGGCACCCAGCGCCCGGGCTTGCGCCAGGTAGGTGACATGGCCGCGATGCAGGATGTCGAAGCAGCCGTTGGTGAACACCAACGGGCGCGGCAGCGCGGCCAGACGCTCCGCCAGCTGTTCCGGCGGGCAGATCTTGTCTTCAAACGACGGCATCGGGTAAGTCATGCGGTTCCTTGCGCGAATCATGCGGCGCAGGCGGCAGACAAGGCCGCGGCCGCAAATGGGACGAGTCGCGAAGCATACCACCGTCGCCCGCGCCTGCCCAACTCCCGCGCTCAGGGACAGCTCAGGCTGGCGCCGCTCAGCGTGGCGCCGGCGCTGGCGGCCGACTGGGCATAACCGGTGCTCTGCAGATTGAACGACAGGGCGACGGCGGCGCCGCGGCTGTCGCAGATGCGGAAGTCGCCGGTCTGCGCCACCGCGACATAGGGCGGGCGCGGATTGAAGCTGACGCTGGCGATGGTGCCGCTGGCGGTGCCCGCCGCCAGCGTGCCTATGGTGGGGGAACCGGAAACCAGCGGCTGCGATTTCAGCAACACCGCGCTGCCGGACTGTTGCTCGCTTATCACCCAGCCGGCGCTCCAGCTGCTGCCGCACGCCGTGCTGGAAGCCGCGCTGTACGGACAGATGGTGACGACGCTGTCGTCGTTCACCGCCGACGCCCTGGCCTGGCTCATCGCGCTGAGCAGATTGTCGCGGGTGCTGATCAGCCGCTGGTTCTGCATCAGCGTCTGCCAGGCCGGCATCGCCACCGTCAGCAATATCACCATCACCGCCAGGGTGACCATCATCTCCAGCAAGGTGAAGCCGCGGCTGTTGCCCGACATGCGATTCCCCAGTCAATGCGGCCAGCAGGTGCTGCTGGTATCGCTGCCCTGCGCGTTGGCCGCGCTGCGCAAGCCGCTGTTGCTGACATTGAAGCTGCTGCAGGTGGTGTCGGCCGCCTGCAGTCCGCCGGCGGCCGGCGTGGCGGTCAGCACATAGCCGCTGGCCGTGGTGGCGGAAGACACCTGCACCTGGTAATAGCCGCCAGGCGAGCTGGCCGACACCGTGCAGGCGGCGTTGTTGTAAGCGAAATACTGGGCGTAGCACTGCTCCATCTGCGACTGCGCGGCGGTCAGCGCCTGCCAGGCGTCGCCGCGCCGCGATTGCTGCACATGGCTGGTGTACAGCGGGTAGGCGATCGACGCCAGAATCGCGACCACCGCCAGCGTCACCATCATTTCAACCAAGGTGATGCCGCGCATCCCCGCCGGCCCGCTCCGCCCCCGCTTCACATGATCTGCCACCAGCCGCTCCAGGAATAGTATTGCTGCAACGGGCTGCTGCTGGTGCAGCTCAGCTTGCCGTTGGCGCAATTATTGTTGCTGTTGCCATTGCCCCCGCCCACCAGGATGCTGGCGCTGTAGCCGCCCTGATTCGAGGTGACGAAGGCCGGCGTCGATGCGAAGAAGCTGCCCAGCTGCACCCCGGACACCGGCAATTGGTTATAGACATCCTGGCTATTGACCACCCCGTTGCCATTGGCGTCGAGGAAGGGCTGCGTCGGCGGCCCGCCGGTGGCGTAGCTCGACGCCATCAGGAACGACAGGCCGCCGCTGGTGCAAGGCGTGGAGGGCGGCGCGAAGGTGGTGTACACCACATTGCCGGCGAAGACCTGCGGATTGGTCAGCACCCGGGTGCCGCTGCCGGCGAAGCTCAGCGTGTAGTACCAGCCGTACAGGGTCGGGCAAGTGCGCCCCACCACGCAGCTGAGCGGCGGGTTGGGGCTTTGCCAGTTGTAGGTGGTCGAAGTCACCGTGGTGTTGGTGAAGCCCGACTGCGCCGAGGTGACCAGCGACTCGGTCTGCTGCACCAGGTTGGACGGCGTCAGGCCGCTGATGCTCAGATTGTCGTAAACGGCGTAGAAGGCCTGGGTATTGGTATTGGTCAGATCGGATTGGGCCAGCAGCTGGCCGGTGCCGAAATAGACCATCGTGCCCTTCTGCTTGGGGAAGTTGGCGTTCAGCGTGGCCGCAGGCGCGGCGGTGATCGGCTGGTGGTTGCCGCTGCTGTCGGTGGCGGTGAACAGCAGGCGCACGCTCCAACTGGCCGGATTGCTGCTGCCGATGTTGATCGCCCAGACATTGCCCTGCAGATCGCCGGCGTAAACCATGTCCACCGCCGCGCCGGCATTGCCGCTGCTGTTGATCGCCACTACCTCGGACAAGCCTTGCGGCGCGCTGCTGTTGCAGGCCGCCGGCACCGAGCTGCACAGATCTATCTTGGCCAGCGTGGCGCCGGTCTGCGGATTCACCGCATAGAAGATGGCGTGGTTGCCGCTGCTGGCGTAGCCGTTGCCGAACATCACCGCGAATCCCGGCGTGGCGTTGACCCGGGCGATGGAGGGCCGACCATAGGTATAGCCCAGGCCGCTGTCGCTGAATTCCCACAGCGCGGCATTGGCCAGCGCCGTCTCGCTGGTGAAATTGGACGGCGTGGTCACGTCCAGCGCGTAAATGGTGGAGCCTCCGCCGCCCAGGCCGCCGACCAGCAGCGAATGCCAGACGCCGTTGGCGAACATCACGTCGCCGGCCTGCGGCGAGCCGTCGACGAAATAGATGTGGTTGTTGTTGTACGAGGCGCTGGTCAGCTGGTACAGGTTGGAAAACACGCCGTTGGGGATGAAGGCGAAAGCCTCGTTGCCGGTGCTGGCGTTGAATGCGTGCAGCATACCGTCGTTGCCGCCGACATAGAGCAGCGGCGTGCGGTTGGCGTTGGCGTTGATGAAGCTCAGGTAGCTGGCGTCGCTGTACGGGCCATCCGGTTTGGCCACATACACCGGGCCGCTGTCTATGATGTCGCCCAGCAGGTGGCTGCGGTTGCGGAAGCCGCCGCCGTTCTGCACCTCCTGCGACTTGTCGCCGCGCAGGTAGTTGAGCCGCAGGCTGCCCTTGGTGTCCGATGGCTGCAGCCAGCCCTGCTGGGTGCTGTTGATGCCGGTGACGCCGGAAGCCGGCCATTCGAACGGCACGCCCTTGCTGTTGACCGCGTCCCAGGTGGCGATCAAGCGCGTGTTTTGCCAGGCGTTGCTGCTGGAGAAGGTGTCCACCTGAGTCTGCGCCTGCCAGTTGGCGCTGGTGCCGACGTTCAGCCCGCTGCTGGTGGACAACGAATAGGCCGACAGATTGCCGGTCCAGTCGTTGTACGGGCTGTCGCTGGGATTGAAGCTGGCGAGGAAAGCCTGCGAATTGGTGCTCAGCGTGGTGCTGTTGAGCGCCACCGACGCCTGGTCGTAACTGCCTTTCTGGATCTGCACCAGGATGGAGCTGAGCGCGTTGCTGAACGCGGTGGCGCTGACTGCCGGGTAATAGGAGCCGGTATTGCCCGCCACCGCCATCGCGGTCAGCGTCTGCGCCGCCGTAGGATTGGTAGCCGGCGCCACCCCGGCGCCCAGGCCTATCACATATGTCTTGATGCCGCTGTTGGCCAGCGACTGGATCTGGCTGATGGTGTCCAGCAACGCCTGATCGTTGGTGGCGCCGGTGTTGAGCGAGCCGTCGGCGTTGAAGCTGGCGGTCACGCCATAGCCGCTGGCGGCGGCGCTGCCCGCCGGCGGCCAGAAGTTGCCGCTCTTGTCCTGGGTTGGCAGGCCGTCGGTGATCAGCACCACGTATTTTTGCGGCGAGCAGCCGCTGCTGGACGACGTGCTGGTGAACGAGGTTTGCGCGGTCTTCAGCAGCGCGTAGATCGGCGACTGCCCGGCCGCCGACTTGATTTCGCTGGTGCTGGTGGAATTGGTTTCCGGCTGCAGGAACGGCGAGAAGCTGTTGTAGGCGCTGGTGAGCTGGCTGGCCGACGGGCTGCCCAGATTGGTCATCGTCACATTGGTGGTGGCGCCGGAGTACGACTGCGAGCCGCCATAGCCCCAGCCGCGCTGCACATACATCACCTGCGGCGAGTAAGGCACGTAGCCGGCATTGGTCGGACTGGTGGCCCAGTTGGTGCGCCCGCCCGGTGCCATCGTGCTGTAGGACACCGACACCGAGCCGGACTTGTAGCTGCTCAGCGAGTAATAGGTGTAGGGATTGCTGGGGCTGACCGTGCCGTAGGTCATGAACACCGGGTTGAGCGACGAGGAATACAGCACGTCGTTGATGTTGGCGTCGTCGCTGGTGGCCGCCACCGTCATGTACTGGCTGCCGCTGACCGACGACCCGCTGAGGCCCAGCGACAGCGCGATCGACGCGCAATTGCTGGCCACGGTGGTCGACGACGAGGTCAGGTAGTTGTAGCAGGGGTTGTAGACCGTGTCGGTGCTGCTGGTGGCGGTGGGCGTATTGGTGAAGGCGAAGCCGCCGGTCGGCGCCATGTAATACACCCAGGTGGTGTACATCCTGGTGTTGCTCATCTGGTAGGACAACAGGGCGAAATCCGTCGTCGCCAGATAGGTGTTGAGGATCGACAGGATGCCGGCCTTGGCGACATTGAGCCGCGACGGGCTGTTGTCGGCCAGTTGGCCGCCGGACAGCGTCGAGGTGTACGGCACCAGGCTGCCGGCCGCGCCGCCCGACACCGGAGGCGTGAAGCTGGCCGGCACCGGGTAGTTGATCGGCGAGGACGAGCCGGTCAGTCCGCTCACCGCGCCGGCGCCGGTCAGCAAAGCGCCGCCGCGGCCGGTATAGCTGGTGGAAAAGCCATTGCTGCAGTTGGCGCCGGAATTGCCGGTGCCGTTGCAATAAGTGATGGTGCTGCCGTCCATCGATTCGGAATTGGTGACGGCGATCACCACCTGCGGCCGCGCCGGGGTGGTGATGGTCAGCGGCACCTGCGAGATCGCCAGCGTGGCGGTGGAGCCGCCGCCGGCCACCTTCCGGGCCGCCAGCAGAATGCATGCCAGCAGCAGGATGCCGACCACGATGCGCACCGCCGGTTTCCAGTCAGCCATATCCGCCTCACTGCGTGAAGATTGCCTGGACCACCACCGGGCTCGCGCCGTTGCTGGTGACCACCCGGGCGGTCACCCGGTAGTTGTTGCCGCCGGCCGCCTGCCCATAGATCCCGCGGTTGCCGCAGCTGGTTCCCGCCCGGCAGGCCGCCGGCATGTTTTCCACCACATAGCTGCTGGTGACGGCCGAATTGGGCGGCGTGCCGGTATAGCCGGGAATCGTCATCGCGCTATTGGTCCAGAACGAAGGTGTGTATAAATTCTGCTGCCACGCCGGCACGGTGTTGGCGTTGAACTGGTAGTAGCCGTTGTTGCCCGCCACCGTGTAGGTCTGGCTGGCGAACACGCCCTGCAGCATGGCCGAGTACGCCTGGCGCAGCGTGCCCTCCGCCAGCTCCAGATTGCTCTGGTACTGCACGTTGTTGCTGGCCATGTGCAGCTGGCTCAGCGATTGGGTGCTGCCGGCCAGCCCCAGGATCATGATCACCAGCATGAAGATAAGGGCGATGATCAATACCACGCCGCGCTCCGAGCCGGCTTTGCGCAATGGTTTCATAGGCCCGCGTTCCTCAACGATACCGTCATGGTGTAGACATGGCGCAGCCGGGTGTCGCAAGGCACATTGACCGTATTGCTCAGCACCGTCCACTGCGTCCGGTTGAGGCAATTGCCGGCCTTGCTGAGCGGCGCGGTGCCTTGCGGCCCTTCCAGCAGCACCGCGATGCGCAGGCTGTTCACCTGGCTCCAGCTGCTGATCTGGTTGGCCGGCAAATATTCGGTGGTGACGCCTGGCGCGCTGCCTATGCCGTACCACACCTGCATGGTGTCCACCCCGGGCACGATAGGGGTCACCTGCCAGCCTCCGCCGGTGCCGTCATACACCGCCTGGTACAACGCGCTTTGCGTTCCCGAGGCCTGGCCGACGAAGTAAGCTGTCTGCGACAGCAACGCCGCCACCGAGCCCACCGGAAAATCGCTGTCCAGCGCCTGGTTGAGATTGATGACGCTGCCGCCGCTGGCGCTGCCCACCCCGCTGACCTGCATGATGGACGAGTGCGCGCAATTGGAGACCGACAGCAGATTGTTGGCCGCCACGCCCGATGCCGACAGCGTCTGCAACGAAGTCGCGCCGGTCGAGGCGTAAACGCTCACCCACACCGGCACCGTGCCGTTGCTCTGGCCGCTGAAGACCACCACGTCGCTGCCGGGCTGCACCTTGCCCTGCAGGCTGCTGTCCAGCGCCGGGCTCCAGTCGGTCAGCGCGCTGTCGTTGGCGCCGTTCAGGCTGGACAAGGTCAGCGTGGACGACGCCACCACCGCGTCATAGCCGGTGACCGGCGCGCTGAAATTCCCCAGCAGGCCATTGGCGCTCACCAGCGCGTTGGAAGTAGTCGCCCCGGAACAGCCGAAGAAACCGGCGCTGCGCGCCGTCTGCGAAATCAGGCTGGAAACGGTGGCGCCGGCGTTCTGCAGCTGGCCCTGACCGGCGTCGGTCGAATAATCCTTGCGCCCCGCCACCATCACACCCACCAGCGCGGTCAGCAGCAGCAGGCCGATGGTGACCGCCACCATCAGCTCCACCAGCGAAAAACCTGTCTGCGCGCGCGTCGGCCTCACATGATGGTCCTCACGATTTCGGTGAGCACCGCACCGCCGCTCGCCGCGTTGCCATCCGTCCACCACACCTGCACCACCCGCTCGGTGGTGGCGCCGCTGGCCGGCTGATAAATGCTGCCAGTGCCGTTCGGCAGATTGTTCTGCAAGTCGGTCAGCCACTGGTATTTGTCGAAAGTGGCCATGGTGGCGGCAGTGCAGGCCGTGGCCACGCAATTGCTTTGAAAAGTGGACGCGCTGACGCCGGAGGCGACGTCATAGGCGCCGGCGGCCACCTGCGCGGAATTCGCCCGCATCCGGTCCACCATATCGTAGGCATACTGATTCGCCATCTGGCGCAGATAGCCGGAGCCGCTGGCGCGCTCCGCGTTGAGCATCACCGCGATGGCGGCCAACACCCCCATGGCCAGCACCAGCAGCGCGATCAGCACTTCCAGCATCGTGAAGCCCATTGCCGCCCGCCAACCTCTCATTGCCCGGACTCCCGTCTATGGTCACAAGGAAAGCCGCTTTGCCTCATTGCAAGCATAGGAGACGCGTCGCTCCAGCCGAAAAGGCCTGCCGACGGAAGTAAGCGCCGTGGCGACGGACGGTC
>NZ_JYKA01000040.1 GCF_001676875.1 Chromobacterium subtsugae
TTCCGCAGGGGTGGAGCGCGGCGCTGGCGCCGGCCTGAGCGCAGGGGAAGGAAAGACAAACCGGCCGCGAGGCCGGTTTTTTTTATGGCCTCGGCACGGAAGGGAGCGGTTGCCAGGGGGCTTGTGATTGGGGAGGTGATTTTTTTTGATTGTAAATATGAGTATTACTCACTTTGTTAGTGAACAATAAATTTCTTTTTTACAAATAAAGAGAATTATTTTGTAAAAAACAACATTTATTGAAAAAATCCGACATGGATTGTTGATAAGGCGACGCGGTGCGAGCGAGGGGGATTCTCAACCTCCGAACAAGGACAAGGGTGCAGCCGGCACTGGATTTGCTTGCCGCCGCGCATCCTGCCGCCACCGTCGTCATGGGCGGAAGCCGGGCAGGGCGGCCAATGTCGGAGCGCTTTGCAAATTATGACTGACTATTACCGAGATTGACGCATTGTGCGAACTCTTCACACACTCGAAACATGACATGCACATGCATGGCGTGTCTGTACCTCCTGCCATGCCGGCCACAGAACCGGCAGACAGGGCTCGGGAAATAGCGTGAAGGAGAAGTTCCGTGATGAAAAGAACACAGCTGGCGCTGGCGCTGGCTTTGATAGGCATTGGTTCGCATGCTCCTCTGGCGTTGGCAGACGGCAACGGAGAGCTGGACCGCGTGGAAGTGACCGGCTCCAACATCAAGCGCAGCATCAAACAGGAGAAGGCGCTGCCGGTTACCGTCATCCGCACTGAAGAGGCGACCAAGCAGGGCTTCACGACGGTGGAGCAGGTGGTGAATTCGCTGGCCAGCAACCAGTCCGGCATGGTGTCCGCGTCTTCGGTCCAAAGCGTGAGCGGCGGCGCGTCCTATGCCAGCCTGCGAGGCTTGGGTTCGCAGTACACGCTGGTGCTGCTGGATGGCCGCAGGGTCGCTAGCCAGGCCATCAGCGGCTACGCCACCGACCTGAATGCGATACCGCTTTCGGCCATCGAACGCATTGAAGTGCTGCGCGACGGCGCCTCCGCGATTTACGGCACCGACGCCATCGGCGGCGTGATCAACTTCATTACCAAGAAGTCGGTTACCGGCCTGACCGTAGGCGGAGAAATCCTGTCCACCGAGCACCGCGGCGGCAATACCGGCAACTTCAACCTGATTGGCGGCGTCGGCAATCTGGCGGAGGACGGCTGGAATGTCTATGGCTCGCTGGCTTATCAAAAGACCCAACGCATCACCACCTTGGAGCGCAGCTACGCGCATAACAATCTGACTGCGGACAACCTGAGTGGCTCGGTTTTCCCCGCCAACTTTATTTACAAGGGCGTTGGTTACAACCCGGCGGCGCCGAAGTGCCAGCCGCCCTATGCGCAGCCGCTGGATGCCAATTCCTGCGGCGAGATGTCCACGCTGTTCATGGATCTGACGCCGGAGGTGGAGCAGTGGACAGCCACCGCCAAGGCCACCAAGCAGATCGGCGATCATTCCCTGTCGCTGCAGTACATGGGCGCGCGCAATATCAGCACCACCCGGATATCCCCGACCCCGCTGGCGAAGATCGCCACGCTGGTGGCGGGCGACAAATATTATCCAACCACCTTGCCGGATGGCACGCCTACCGATGGCAGCCCGGTGGTATTGAACGCGCGCTCGGTGCCGCTGGGGCCGCGCACCACCAAGAGCACCTCCGACACGCAGCGGATCGCCTTCAATGCCGAGGGCTTGCTGGGCGGCTGGGACTACCGGACCGGGGCCATCTATTCGGAAAACAAAACCACCATCAATTACCAGAGCGGCTATGCCAACGAAACCTTGATCCGCAACGCGTTCAAGAACGGCACCATCAACCCTTTCGGTCCTTCCGATCCGGGCGCGTGGGATAGCGTGAAGTTGTCCGGCGACGGCTGGATCGCCAAGTACACCACCGCGCTGGCCGACTTCAAGGCCAGCAAGGAGGTGCTGGAGTTGCCCGCCGGCATGCTGGCGACCGCGATCGGCGCCGAAGTGCGCCACGAGAAGCTGGATAGCCAGATCCAGGCGGCGGCCAGGAACGCCATCGGCTCGGGCATCGCCAATTCGCAATCCACTTCGGGCCAGCGCAATGTGTCCGCGCTGTATGCCGAGGCGGACATCCCGGTGCTGAAGGGGCTGGATGTCCAGGTCGCCACGCGTTTCGACCACTACAACGATTTCGGCAACTCGTTCAACCCCAAGGTGGCCTTCAAGTACCAGCCGGTTTCCCAGGTGTTGTTCCGCGGCTCGGCCAGCAAGGGCTTCCGCGCGCCATCGCTGTACGACGTGTTCATGCCGGACTCCAAAACCTATAGCGCCGACAAGTTCAACGACCCGGTGCGTTGCCCGGGCGGCGTGCCAGCCAACGGCGGCAACAAGCCGCAGGATTGCAATCAGCAGTTCATGGTGATGCAGGGCGGCAGCCGCACCCTGGCGGCGGAAAAAGCGTCTTCGCTGACCTTAGGCCTGGTGATCGAGCCGGTGCCGGCGGTGACCGCCAGCGCGGACTTCTGGTGGACCATGGTGCAGAACAGCATAGGCACGCTGGATCCGGGCGCCATCTTCGCCGATCCGGCGAAGTACGCCGACCGCTTCGTGCGCAATCCGGATGGCTCGCTGGACTACGTCAAGACCCCGACTGAGAACCTGGGCAATCTGAGCGTGGCCGGCGTGGATGTCAGCCTGGCATTCCGCCTGCCGAAAACCGCCATCGGCGATTTCAGCGTCAATCTGGACGGCACCTACACCTCCAAGTACGTGCAGCAGTTGGAAAAGGACGGCGTGTATTACAGCCCGCTGGGCGGCTGGTATCAGAACATCCTGCTGCCGACGCTGCGCTGGAAGCATAGCCTGGCCTTCAACTGGGCGAAGTCGGCCTGGAGCGCCTCGCTGGTGCAGAACTATTCGTCCGGCTACACCGACATGAACCCGAACGACGAAAACCACAGCGTGCGCTCCTACTCGAACTGGAACCTGTCCGGCAGCTATGTCTGGAAGAAGAAACTGACGGTGACGGCGGGGGTGAAAAACTTGTTCGATCAGCAGCCGCCGTTCAGCAACCAGACCAAGTCGTTCCAGTATGGTTTCGACCCGGTTCTGACCGATCCGGTGGGGCGCGCCTTCTTTATCAAAACGTCGTACAAACTGTAGTCTATGCCTATTGTATTTAATCGATAGGTATAGCATTCTGTCATGGGTGCCAAACCCAAGTGTTAGGTAGCAAGGGGATGCGGTTTTGCCGCATCTTGATGTTGTAATCGTCGGCGGGCATGGGCGTTTCGGCTCATGAGGACGGAGCGCCCGGCTCGCCGGCTTTGAACGAACGGGTAACCCAAATGACGAGTATCACAGCTAAAGGAGTGGGAGGCCCTCCGCCAAGGCGACGATTCGCCGGCTTGGCTGGGGTGATCATATTCCATGCCGTGCTGATCTACGCGCTGGTGACCGGCTTGGCGCAAGG
>NZ_JYKA01000041.1 GCF_001676875.1 Chromobacterium subtsugae
GGTCAAGTATCGGTTCCGATCAAGGGCAATGGTTTTAATCTGGTAGGATGCAACTCGCGCGCCTCCTCAAGAATGGGGTAGGCGGTAGCGCAGATGTGCGAATGGATGCGTTTGAAGTCGCGCAGGATGTCCAGATGCAAGGAGCTGCTTTCCAGGCTTTCCAATCGCCCTTCCCGCAGCCTCGCCAGGTGGCTTTCCGACATGGCCAATTCCAGTTCGCGGAATTTTGCCTTTTCATCCAACAAACGCCGCGCCGAACCGATATCGCCCGACAGAAAGAGGCTGAAAGCCAGTTTGAGATTGCCGATCAGCGTACGGTGCATCGCCGCCAGCTCTTCCGCCCCCTCACGGGAAAACTGCAGCTTATGCTTGATTTTTTTGCCGGCCAGCTCCATCAGGTTCTTGTCTATGATGTCGCCGATGTGCTCCAGGTTGACCGACAAGGCCATGATTTCCATCGCCTTGCGCCCCTCCTGCTCCTCCAGGCTATTGCTGGTAAGCCGCACCAGATAAAATTTGACCGCCTCATGCAGGCCGTCAACGGCATCATCCAGCCGAGACACGTCCGCCATCAATTTGCGATCATCGGTCTGCAACACCGTCATCGTCTTGCGCAGCATGTCTTCAATGATGTCGCCCATATGCAAGGTCTCGCGGGCGGCGCAAGCCAGAGCCACCGTCGGCGTCTCCAGCGCGCTGGCATCCAGATACTGCGGCGCGGACAGGTCATCCACCGCCTTCTGCTCCGGCAGCAGGCGCTCCAGCCAGCCCGCCAGCGGCTTCAACGGCAGCATGAACAGCGCCGCCATCAACAGATTGAACGCGGTGTGGAAATCGGCCGGCTGCCGCCAGGGGTCGGGATCGACCGTAGCCAGCAAGGCCGCCACCGGCCCCAGCGCCGGTAGAAAGATCGCGCATCCCGCCACGCGATTGATCAGATTGCCCAGCGGCAAGCGCCGGGCGGCGGAGTTGCCGCCAGAGGCCGCTTCCAGCAGCGGATTGATCGCACTGCCGAGATTGGCGCCCAATACCAGAGCCAGCGCCGCGCCTGGCGCGATGAAATGCGAAGCGCTCAGCGACATGACCAGCAGAACGGTAGCGACGCTGGAGTGAGCGGCCCAGCTGAGAAAAGCGCCTATCAACAGATTGAGCATGGGATCATGGGTGAGCGCCGCCAGCACCTCGCGCGTCAAAGGCGCGTTTTCCGCCGGCGCCAGCGTTTCCATCAACGCATGCAGCGACAGCAGCATCAAGCCCAGACCGATGGCCACTCTTCCCATATCGCGGGTCAAAGTGCCAGATCCACGCTTGAAGGCGATGACGCCGCCAATCAGCAGCACCGGCGAGAACAACGAAGTATGAAACGACAGCAGCTGCACGATCAGCGTGGTGCCGACATTCGCCCCCAGCATCACTGCCAGCGCCGGCGTCAGCTCCACCATGCCGGAAACGGAAAAGGAAGTCAGCATCAGCGCCGTGGCGGTGCTGCTCTGCAACAGCGCAGTCATGCCGAACCCCGCCAGAAACGCCAATGCGCGGTTGCGCAAGGCTCGGCCCAGCCAATGGCGCATGTTCGCGCCAAAAGCGCGCACGATGCCGCTGTGCACCATGTGCAAGCCCCACAACAACAGCGCCACCCCGCCTATCAGATCCAACAGCACCGTACTGGCCATATAGCGCCTCCGCGGAGAAACGTCTTGGCTCGGCATCGGCTATCGCCCGTCTTCAACAGAGACCAGTCCTCGCCCCGGATGCCCGCTCTTTCATTGCAAGGCATAATTCACCGGCAAGCAAGGAAAACACTATCAAAAAAGCTTGAAAATATCGGGAAAAGCGCAGCCTACAATAAAAATGGCCAGCTGCCTGAAGCACTCAGGCAGCTGGCCGTCTGCATGCGGCTCGAAACAGGATCAGCGCTGGCGGCCCGCCTGCCACAACACATCGGGCACCCCGCCCTGGCGGTTGAGATAACGCGCCAGCACAAACAGGAAATCCGACAAGCGGTTCAGATAGCGGCGCAGCGCCTGGGACGGCTCTTCCTCGCGTGCCAGCGCCACCACAGCCCGCTCCGCGCGGCGGCAGACCGAGCGCGCCTGGTGCGCCAGCGCGGCGCTGCGCAAACCGCCGGGGAGGATGAACTCCCTCAACGGCCCCAGCTCCTCATTCATGAAGGACACCAGGCCTTCCAGCGCCTGGACGTGGGAATCGCTTATCGCTTGATAGCCCGGCACGGCCAGTTCCGAACCCAGATCGAACAGATCATGCTGGACTTCGCTCAGCCACTGCGGCAGCGGCTCCGGCAACGGCTCCGCCAGCAGCACGCCCATTACCGAATTGAGTTCGTCCACGTCGCCCAGCGCCTGAATGCGGGCGCTATCCTTGGCCACGCGGCTGCCGTCGCCTAGCCCGGTGCTGCCGTCATCCCCGGTGCGGGTGACGATATCCGACAAACGGTCAGCCATGGCCGTCTCCATCCTTCATCGATGCGCCGACATCGCCCAGCGCCTGGCGCAGGCTTTCCTTCAACGCGTCGCCGAACAGCATTTCATAGTCTTCCTTCAGTTGGTGCATCATGCCCGACAGCATCTGCTTGGCCTGAACCTCCACCGCTTCCTGCAGCCACAAGGAGAGCTCCACCTTCATCCGCGGCAGCATCTGCTCATACAGCGAATTGAACAGCGCTTGCTCATCGAACGGGGGAGCGGCCGGCCCCCGGCCGGCGCTGCCCGCCGCCGCCATCGCGGCGATCTTCACCACCGCAACCGGGCTGGGCTCAGCCAGAGCTGGCAAAACTGACGCGTCGCCAGCTGGCGGCTGAGCCGCCTCGGGCGCGGCATGGCCGCTCCGCCCGCCCAGCAGGCCGGACAATGCGGGCAAATCCTCATCCTCGACCACGCCAAACGCCGCATCGCCGGACTCGGCCGCTTCGTCGACAAGCTGCGCTTCCAACATCGGCGCTTCAGGCTCGATGACGGCCTCTGCCACTTCCAGCGCAGCTGCCGCTTCGGCCGGCTCGGGCTCCAGCTCCAGCGCGTCGGCGACCACCGTCATGTCGAAGGACTCCATCACATCCGCCTCGACCGGCTCGAATGCCGCCACCGGTTCCAGCTGCTCGGCCGCTTCTGCGGCAGGCAGTTCAGCCGGCATCGGCGCTTCCGGCTCGGCAATGGCTTCGCT
>NZ_JYKA01000042.1 GCF_001676875.1 Chromobacterium subtsugae
GCCTGCTGCACCGCCAGCACGATGCGGCCTATCGGCGCGTACTTCGCCGCCGCGTCGCCACGGATGTGCACTTCCGGCTGCGGCGTCTTCTTCGCTTCCTTCACCAGTCGCGCCAGCAGGTCTTCCTGGCTCTTCATCGGCAGCGTGTTCCAGTAAATCGTGTTGTGCGTGTCCACACCCAGCACGATGTTTTCCGGCTTCGTCTGCGTCGGGATGTTCTGCTCTTTCGGCAGCGTCATCTTCACCGTTTGCGTCACCACCGGCACGGTGATCAGGAAGATGATCAGCAGCACCAACATCACGTCCACCAATGGCGTGGTGTTGATCGCCGACAGCACCTGATCCTCGTCTCCCTTGCCGTGGCCAAAGCGTTTATAACGGGCCATGGCCAATTACCGGGTCGGGTTGTTCAGCAG
Source organism: Chromobacterium subtsugae (assembly GCF_001676875.1). Taxonomy (GTDB): domain Bacteria; phylum Pseudomonadota; class Gammaproteobacteria; order Burkholderiales; family Chromobacteriaceae; genus Chromobacterium; species Chromobacterium subtsugae. The sequence continues at coordinate 417 of NZ_JYKA01000042.1, forward strand.
GCTGGCGTGCAGTCGGCCGGACACCACGCGTACGTTGTCCAGCACCAGCTTGTTGCGGCGCACCAGCCAGTTGTAACCCAGCACCGCCGGCACCGCCACCGCCAGACCGATCGCGGTCATGATCAGCGCTTCGCCCACCGGACCGGCCACCTTGTCGATGGAGGCCTGCCCCGAGGTGCCGATCTTCACCAGCGCGTGGTAAATGCCCCATACCGTGCCGAACAGGCCGACGAACGGCGCGGTCGAACCTACGGTGGCGATCACCGACAGGCCGTTTTGCATGTGATGGCTGGCGGAGTCCACCGCGTCAGAAATCGCCATCGACACCCAGGTGTTCAGGTCCACGCGGTTGGACAGTTCGCCCTTGTGTTCGCTCGCCGCTTCGATGCCGGCTTGCGCTACCGCGCTGTACATGCCTTCGTCCGCCAGTTCGCTGGCGGCTTTTTGCAGGTCCACGCCGTGGTGGCCCAGCAATTCGTGACCCTGCTTGATCAGGCGGCGTTGCTCCAGCAGCTTGACGATGCCCACGTACCAGGTGGAGGCCGACATGATCAGCAGAATGATCAGCGTGCCGCGCGCCACGAAGTCGCCTTGCGACCACAGCGCGTCGATGCCGTACGGGTTGTCCGTGGTCACCGTCTCCGCCGCCATCGCCGGCAGCGCGCTCAGCGCCGCGGCCGCAGCCAGTGCCTTGCCCAGCAGAGCTTGTGTGAATTTAGCCATGGTATTTACTCCTTTGTGTCTTGAGATGCCCTGGTCTTAGGAGCCAGAGTCGAGTTTGAAGCCGAATTCCTGCGTCAGCTGGGAATTGGCCTGGCAGGTGTAGCCTTGCAATGCGGCGCTGATCGCCGACTTGAAGCTGCTGCGGTAGCGCGGCGGGATGCTGCCGTCGAAACCGATATTGCTGATCCCGCTGAATTTGCCGTCCGCGCCTACGCCGAACACCACCCGCACCACGCCCTGGATTTCGTCTTCCTGCGCTTTGCTCGGGTACTCCGGCGCTTCCAGGTGGCTGCAGTTGGCTTTCGCCGAAATCGGCCCTTTCGGCGCTTCCACCACCGGCGCCGGCGTCGGCGCGGGTTGCGGCTTCGGATCCGATGTCACCGACTGGATCGCGTTCGCCGATTGCACGACCGGCGGCGGATTCACGACCGGCGGCACATACGCTTGCGGCTTCGGCGCCGCCGTCGGCTGCACCACTTTCTCGATCTTCGGCGGCGGCGGCGGTGGCGGCGGCGGCGGTTCGCTGATCACCGACACTTCCACTTTCTGCTGGATCACCTTGACCACG
>NZ_JYKA01000043.1 GCF_001676875.1 Chromobacterium subtsugae
TTCCGCCAGGAAGACGGCGGCCGCTTCGAGGCGCTCAAGGGCGTCAGCTTCGACATTCCGGCCCACCGCACGGTGGCGCTGGTCGGCGAATCGGGCTCCGGCAAGTCGGTGACGTCGATGGCCATCATGCAGCTGCTGCCGCCGCAATCCAGCGAGATCGATCCGGCGTCCGAACTGCTGTTCCAGGGCCGCAACCTGCTGCGGCTGTCGCGCGGCGAGCTGCGCAAGCTGCGCGGCAAGGACATCGCGATGATTTTCCAGGAGCCGATGAGCTCCTTGAACCCGGTGTTCAGCGTCGGCGAGCAGATCGTCGAGACGCTGACCCTTCACGCCGGCTTGAGCCGTTCCGCCGCCTGGAAGCGCGCGGTGGAGCTGCTGCGCGAAGTGGGCCTGCCGGAGCCGGAAAAGCGGGTGAAAGCCTACCCGCACGAACTGTCCGGCGGCCAGCAGCAGCGGGTGATGATCGCCATCGCCATCGCCTGCGAACCGAAGCTGCTGATCGCCGACGAGCCGACCACCGCGCTCGACGTCACGATTCAGAAGCAGATCCTGCAACTGATCGCCGACCTGCAGAAGAAGCACGGCATGTCGGTGCTGTTCATCACCCACGACCTGGGGGTGGTCGGCGAATTCGCCGACGAAGTGATCGTGATGCGCCACGGCGTGATCCGCGAGCAAGGCACGGTGAAGCAGATCTTCGAAAACCCGCAGGACGCCTACACCAAGGCGCTGCTGTCGTGCCGGCCGCACCTGGACCGCCGCCCGGAGCGGCTGGCGGTGATCGACGACTTCCTCCAGCCGGGCGGCTATGTCGAACCGGCCGAAAGGACACGTGGCTACGCCGCCGGCGACGAAATCGTGCTGGACGTGCAAGGGCTGTGCAAGAGCTTCGACATCCGCGAAGGGCTGTTCGGCAAGCGCCAGTTCCACGCGGTGAAGGACGTGTCGTTCCAGTTGGCGCGCGGCAAGACGCTGGGCATCGTCGGCGAATCCGGCTCGGGCAAGACCACCGTTGGCCTGACGCTGGTGCGGCTGCACCAGGCCACCGGCGGCAAGGCCTTGTTCCACGGCCAGGACCTGATCGGCATGAGCGCCAAGGCGTTCCACGCCTACAAGAAGCGGATCCAGATCATCTTCCAGAACCCGTACGCGTCGCTGAACCCGCGCTTCACCGTCGAGCAGATCCTGACCGAGCCGATGCTGCTGCACGGCATCGGCCAGGACGGCGGGCAGCGCCGCAAGCTGGCGCTGGACCTGCTGGACAAGGTGGGGCTGCCGGCGGGCGCGCTGGCCAAGTACCCGCACGAGTTCTCCGGCGGCCAGCGGCAGCGGATCGCGATCGCGCGCTGCCTGACCTTGAAGCCGGAAGTGCTGATCTGCGACGAATCGGTATCGGCGCTGGATGTGTCGGTGCAGGCGCAGGTGCTGAACCTGCTGCAGGACCTGCAGGACGAGTACAAGCTGTCCTACCTGTTCATTTCGCACGATCTGGCGGTGGTGAAGCACATCTCGGACCAGGTGCTGGTGATGAACAAGGGTCAGGTGGTGGAGCAGGCGGATGCGGACGTGATCTACCGCGAGCCGAAGGACAGCTACACCAAGAAGCTGCTGGGGGCGA
>NZ_JYKA01000044.1 GCF_001676875.1 Chromobacterium subtsugae
GTCGCTCTCCACCCCGTCGTCGGGGTAGCGCGGCTCATCGGCCTGGCCGGCCGCCGCCGGCAGCGGCTCAGGCCGCGGCGTGACGTGGTAGTCCTCGCCGTAGGTCTGGTAGCTCACGCCGCCCTCCGTTCCTGAGCTTCCAGCGCCAGCAAGTCGCGCTGGCGCGCCAGCTCACTATTGCGGGCTTCCAGCTCGTCGCAGCGCGCGACATATTCCATAGCCGCGCCATTCTGGGTGGCCAGTTGCTCGTCCTTGATGGCAATGACGGTCGCCAATTGCGCGATCTGGCGCTCACGTTGCTCCAGGAGCTGCGCCAGTACGGCGATTTGCATCGCGTAGCGCATGGTGCTGATGTGGGTGTTCATGTTGCTCTCCAGGGCGCCGAGCGGGCGCCGGGCAAGAAAATGGCCGCTTCGCGCGGCCTTTTACACGATTTCGACTGAGTCGAAGCCCAGCCGCTTGATGGTTAGCGGCTCTTTCTTATCCTTGGCCTCCATGTGCCGCTGGTCGATTTCCAGAAGCGTCACTCGGTTGCCGGCGTCGTCGGCTATCTGCCAGAGGTAGCGCAGGCCCAGTCCCTTGATGGTGGCCGAGTAGCGGCGCTGGGCGCCCAGCACGGCGGCCATGAAAAGCTGCGAGGATGACAAAGTGCTGCCAGGGGGGGGCTTTCCACTGGATATTGGCCACGCCCAGCGGCAGCGTGCGCTCGCCATCGGACAGAGTGAGGCTGATCTGATGGCTGAACCGCTCTAGCTTCTGGCGGGCTGGCTTTTTCACATTTAAGGGCTGCTTGCTCATGTGGCCGACTCCTTGCATGCCGCGATGGCGGCGCGTGCTCTGAATAGGTCCTGCAGCGCGCCAGGGCCGAGCGGGACGTGCTGGAACGAGTCGCACACAGCCTCCAGCGCCGCCAGCAACTGATCGCGCTGTTGCGCCACCGTCGAATGCCGGCTGGCAGGCACCAGTCCATGCGATACCAGGGCGTCGGGCAGGCCGGCGCACGCATTCACGCAGGCCACGATTCGGCGGGCGTTGGCAGCCTGCTGCTCTTCGGTCAGTTCCATGCTGGCACGCGGATCATCTGCCCAGTGGCCGATGCCAAGCTTGGTGTCCCAGTCGAGCAAAACAGCCATGCTGTTGGCTTCCACGACTTTGAAGCCGTTTTCGTCGGTGATGACTGCGCCATCGCTATGGCGCTCCTCGTACAGGACGAGGTGCTTGAAGGTGTGTTCCATCACGCCGCCTCCTTGTGTTGTTGACTCTCCTCAAGCCCGCCCAGCGCCTCCACCAGCGCGCTGACCAGTTCACCTAGCTCTTCGCTCATCAAGAGGAAGGTGGCGGCGAACAGGCTTTCGCGGTCGTCACCGGCCTGGCTTGC
>NZ_JYKA01000045.1 GCF_001676875.1 Chromobacterium subtsugae
CGCCGGCCCGTCGTGTGGTTGGCGTCGCGTTGGGCGACCAGGTTGAGGTTCTGGCCGGCCGATATCGTCTGGCTCTGCTCGGTCAGGGCGGCGATGCCGGCCGGGCCGGACAGCACCAGCAGCGGCTGTTGGCCGGCTTGGTCCTGGGCGGTTTTGCCGTCTTTGTCGGTGTTGCTGCCGGCTTCCCAGGCCTTCAGCGCGTCGGCGTGGTGTTGCAGGTGGCCTTGGGATTTCTTGCCGGTTTTGGCGTTGTCCGCGCTGATTTCGTCGGGGCCGGTTTCCATGCTGTCGGCCAGTTGGCCGGTGGCGGTTTCGGCCAGCGCCTGGGAGAGGCTGAGGGCGGCGTCGAGCTGGCTCTGCGCGTGCTCGCGCGCCAGCTGTTTGCCGGATGCGCCGTTTTGCGCTTCGGTGGACAGCAGCAGACCGTGGGCGGCGCGGATGGCGCCGTGCTGGTCGGTTCTGAGTTCGAAGCCGTCGCCGCGCGGCTGGGCTTTGCCGTTGCTTCTTGGGTGGGCGAGGTAGCCCTGGTTGAGCTGGGTCTTGCCCGCTTCGCTGGATAGCTTGGCGCGCACTTCGCCGGGGGTGTCGTCGAACAGCAGCTCGTTATAGTTTCCGCCCTGGTGTTCCTTGGATTTGATGCCGGACAGGGTCTTGTTGGCGGGGAGCGAGCCGGCGCCGCTGAAGTCGGGCGTCGGGTGGCTGCCGTTGTACAGCACGCCGGTGATGACGGGGCGGTCGATGTCGCCTTCGATGAAGTCGACCAGCACTTCCTGGCCGATGCGCGGGATGAACTGGTGGCCCCAGCCGGCGCCGGCCGATGGCATGGCGACGCGCAGCCAGCAGGAGGATTTGTCGTCCATTCCGGCGCCGATGGTCGGGTGTTCGTCGGGGCGCTGCCAGTGGAATTGCACCTTGATGCGGCCCTGGGCGTCGGTGTGGACTTCTTCGCCGGCGGGGCCGACCACGGTGGCGGTCTGCACGCCGAGGCTGGTGGGCTTGGCCGCGGCGGTGCCGGCGTAGGCCGGGGTCAGCGGGATGCCGCGGCGCTGGGCCTGGATCTGGCTGGCGAAGGGGGCGGCCTGGCTGTCGCTGTCGGCCAGCAGGCTGGGGGCGAGGGCGCGCAGTTGCTGGGTCAGCTCGCTGGGCAGGTTGTTGCGCGCTTGCAGCGTCTGGCCGGTGACGACGAATTCGCGTTGTTCGTGGCTGTCGGTCTCGTGCGCCGGGTGGTCGTCCAGGCGGAACCATTGGCCGGCGGTGAGGCCGCGGACGGCGCCGCCGCCTTCGAATTGTTTGGCCTGCAGGTCGTGCGCCTGCTGGCGCAGCCGGGCGTAGTGGCTCAGCTGGTCGGCGTCGCCGGCGTAGTACAGGCCCTGCGGG
>NZ_JYKA01000046.1 GCF_001676875.1 Chromobacterium subtsugae
CGCCGGCGCCGACGGTACGGCCACCTTCGCGGATCGCGAAACGCAGACCCTCTTCCATCGCGATCGGAGCGATCAGCTTAACAGTGATTTCCACGTTGTCGCCCGGCATTACCATTTCCACGCCTTCGGCCAGCGTAACTGCGCCAGTCACGTCGGTGGTGCGGAAGTAGAACTGCGGACGGTAGTTAGCGAAGAACGGGGTGTGACGGCCGCCCTCTTCCTTGCTCAGCACGTATACCGAACCGCTGAACTCGGTGTGCGGCTTGATCGAGCCCGGCTTCACCAGTACTTGGCCACGCTCAACTTCTTCACGCTTGGTGCCGCGCAGCAGCACGCCCACGTTGTCGCCAGCCTGACCTTGGTCCAGCAGCTTGCGGAACATTTCCACGCCGGTGCAGGTGGTCTTGGCGGTTTCTTTCAGGCCAACGATTTCCAGCTCTTCGCCGACTTTCACGATGCCGCGCTCAACACGACCGGTCACCACGGTGCCGCGGCCGGAGATCGAGAACACGTCTTCGATCGGCAGCAGGAACGGCTTGTCAACCGCGCGCTCCGGAGTCGGGATGTAGGAGTCCAGCGCGTCGGCCAGACGGAAGATCGACGGCTCGCCCATTTCGGACTGGTCGCCTTCCAGCGCCAGACGAGCGGAGCCGGTTACGATCGGGGTGTCGTCGCCCGGGAAGTCGTAGGAAGACAGCAGATCGCGCACTTCCATTTCAACCAGTTCCAGCAGCTCGGCGTCGTCAACCAGGTCAGCCTTGTTCAGGTAAACGATGATGTACGGTACGCCAACCTGACGGGACAGCAGGATGTGTTCGCGGGTTTGCGGCATCGGACCGTCAGCGGCCGAGCAAACCAGAATCGCGCCGTCCATCTGGGCTGCGCCGGTGATCATGTTCTTCACATAGTCGGCGTGGCCCGGGCAGTCTACGTGAGCGTAGTGGCGGGATTCGGTTTCGTATTCAACGTGCGCGGTATTGATGGTAATACCACGAGCCTTTTCTTCCGGCGCGCTATCGATCTGGGAGTAGTCTTTAGCTTCGCCACCGAACTTCTTCGACAGAATGGTGGTGATCGCTGCGGTCAGAGTGGTTTTACCATGGTCAACGTGACCGATGGTGCCGACGTTTACGTGCGGCTT
>NZ_JYKA01000047.1 GCF_001676875.1 Chromobacterium subtsugae
AAGCAATCCATAAGCAAGCCTATCATAAGCTACAGCCCTGCTATTGGTGGGGGACAGGTTTCCTTGGGCACTCAAGATTACTGTAGCCTATCAATCTATTCTCAGGATTATAGCAATTATAGAAAATGCCAAGTATCATCCAATGGTTCGGATTGGTTTTTGACAGCAAATTCCAATTCTTCTTGGGTGCAATGTCAGGCAGTGTGCTTTTCCTATAAATAAAACACCATACCCGCCATAGCTTTCATGGCGTATTTTGCCAGCTCGCAATAAATAGCAAAAAATAGACCCATTAATCATTAATCTCTACCCTCCATTATAAAAGCCCGCGCTCCGCGGGCTTTTTTTGACTGGAAAGGTAAAAATCATTACTAAATATCTTTTCATGCTTTCCAGTGGCTATTTGCAATTATTCAATTGTCATTTAAAAATGATATAACCTTTCATAGGAATATTTTTTATTTAATGAAAAAACCGCCTTGCGGCGGTTCGTGTTGAAAAATCCGATTATCAATTGGAAACCTTCCAGTAAAATCCAAAAAGCTGCTCAAAGACGCCAGGGCAAAATACTGTTCCAGAATTATAAACACCTGATGCATATGGGCCGGATATATATGTTGTAATTGGATGCCATCCATTTAGGGAGACAGCCCATTTTCCAGATCCAGGAACCGTCCAACATTTATCATAGCCAGTAACAACTGAGCCAAATGTTGATGGGTCAGGGGTAAGTGGCCCCTTCGTC
>NZ_JYKA01000048.1 GCF_001676875.1 Chromobacterium subtsugae
CCAGAGCTGGGTTGCTTGGTGCAATGACAGCCCCCTCTTGCCCCTGGCTATGCACCCTTTTCCTCCGGCCTGCCGCGAGTCCTGGGCGGTCGGCGTGGGCCAGACCATCACCTGGGCCGACAGCTTCGGCTCGCCGCGGCTGTTCCACTTCCCGGCCGAGCGGTTCACTGCATCGTCCGCAACGGGCGTTTGCCACAAGCCAGATGCGGTCCCGCTGATGGGGCGCTCCAAGGTCGGATGCCGCAAGACAAGCCCACTGCGCGTCATACCCCAGCGCGGCAAGGTCACCGATGACCACGGCAAGGCCTCGTCCCACAAGCAGCGGTGAGTTCTCCACGAGGACGTGGCTGGGTCGTACCTCGCCGATGATTCGGGCCATTTCACGCCAGAGGCCTGAGCGCGCGCCGTCGATGCCTGCGCCGGCGCCGGCGGCGCTGATGTCCTGGCACGGGAATCCGCCAGAAACCACGTTAACAAGGCCGCGCCATGGCCGTCCGTCAAAGGTGCGCACGTCATCCCAGATCGGGAAATGCGGGAGAAGGCCGTCATTCTGTCGGGCTGCAAGTACAGCCGCGGCGTAGGGCTCCCATTCGACGGCGCAAACGGTGTTCCATCCGAGGAGGTGGCCGCCAAGAATTCCTCCACCAGCGCCCGCGAAAAGTGCCAACTCATTCATGCCATCCTCAAAAAGAAAGAGGCCCGCGCGGGCCTCGTGTGTTGGTGCTGGGCTTACAGCTCGCCCCC
>NZ_JYKA01000049.1 GCF_001676875.1 Chromobacterium subtsugae
CGAGATCGCCGCCACTCGCATTCGTTATGGCGCGCGCCGCATCTACGTCCTACTGCGGCGCGAAGGCTGGCGGATCCATCACAAGAAGACCTACCGGATCTATTGCGAGGAAGGCTTGAATCTGCGGCGCAAGCGGCCCAAACGGCGAGTGGCAGCGGCGCATCGCCACGCTCGGCCGGCCGTCTCCAATTTGAACGCGTGCTGGAGCATGGATTTCGTCGCCGATCAGCTGTTCAACGGCCAGAAAATCCGGGCCTTAACTGTGGTGGATAATTTTAGCCGGGAGAGCTTGGCGATCACGGTGGATTTCGCACTGAAAGCCGCGGACGTGGTGGCTACGATGCAGCATGTGCAAGCCTTGCGCGGGACGCCGCAACGGATTCAGGTCGACAACGGCAGCGAGTTTATTTCGTTGGCGCTGGACCAGTGGGCCTATGAGCAAGGCGTCACGCTGGACTTCTCACGACCAGGAAAACCCACGGATAATGCCTTTATCGAGTCATTTAACGGCAGTCTGCGCGATGAGTGCCTGAATGTGCATTGGTTTCTATCGCTGGACGACGCACGTGAAAAGATCGAGCGTTGGCGGCAGGATTACAACGAATTCAGGCCGCACAGTTCGCTGGGCGACCAGACCCCGAGCGAGTT